>JADJYC010000005.1 GCA_016719925.1 Crocinitomicaceae bacterium
ACTCTGATGAGCGTCATACCCCTGACTTCCATAATTTGACGTAAAAACAACTTCGACAAGTTCAAACGGATCTATTACATAATCATCATAATTTTCAAAGAAAACATTCTCTGATTTATTGAGTTCCAAATTGATATTTTCTATGGACGGAAATACATATTCCTCAACTGATGAAAGCTTATAATTTCCGTTTACTGTGAACGTACCCTGACCATTCAGTTGAAAAGGAATCTCATCGTTTTGAAGAACCGCATATATACTTTCCTCATAAGCTGTACCATTATGAATTCGGAACTTGCCAGAAGTTTCTCCAACAAAAATTGGAAAGTCCCTATAGGGTAATTGCACTGAGTAATCGAAGGTCACGGAGAATTCAACTGGTGCTCCGGGATGCAATTCTGACTCCGGAACATTATTTAAATAAATGCTGGTTTGACTTCCGGTAAAATGTTGCTCCTTTTTTTGTCCTTCAATTTGAAAATATACCGGATTACTTAAGAATATTTCATTTATCTCTTTAAAAAAATCTTCCAGTGCATAAAAGTCCTCGTCATCAAAAACATCTATCGTTTCAAACATCTGATCGTGTAAATCATTAAGCCAATTGAGTGATTTCAAATTTTTGACTATTTGAATTTTCTCATCCCCCTGAGCTGTACTAAATAATTCTACCAGCAAATTTTCATCATCCACAAACCAATATGAATCTTCCGCAATTACCATCGATAATAATATCGTTCGATTAACCTGGTTAATTTGGGAAAGTACACATCTGTTATTCTCTATTAACTCAACAAGGTGGTTAATAAGTAAATCTTCATTTTCCAAATTATCTTGAATAAATTGGTTGATGTTTTCTGTTAAAGATTCACCTTGCTCTAAAACTTTAAGCTCTGCCTGAAGCTTTTTCAAAACTCAAATGCCCGATTAATTTGACTGAAATCATAGGTTAAACCTTCATTTAAATTTTTATTCAAAGAGCTAACCAAGTCTGCTATTGCAACAAAAGAATTAATCGGATCATTAGCTACATAACACTCAAAATAGGACAACATTCCTTGTGTCTGCATTCTTGACAACCAAAGAGAATTTGAAATTATAATTACTCCAATTGGATTTCCTTTATTTGTGAATTCTGAATTATCTTGAATATATTTTAATCCTAAATCACCTGGAGCTGGATTTAAAGTACAATTCAAAACAACTTCAGGTGCTACATTAAAAATATTTTGCCAGCTCCCGTAAGAAGGATTAAGCAACCATTCTGTTTGACCAAACTCGTTTAAAATATAACTAGCATTATCTTCGGATGGTTGTTCTATTCCAAACAACACTTCAAGCACCGAAAATCGTTCTATATAACTAAATGTATATTTATTAAAATCACTTGTAGTTTCATTCTCAGCTTCATTATATTGAATCGATAGAGCATCGAAATTGGCAGATTGGGTCAAATCCAGATAATACAACTGAACGTAAAATTCATTTTGAAAAAATGGAAATCCCACGATTGCTTTAGAAGGTTTATTTTGATTGGTCAAAGAATCAATGTAAAATGTTCCTGATTGATTCTTGTAATGCATTTCATCTCCGGTTTTCGCAAATGAAAATATTTGATCCGAATTTCCATTTTCAATTTTAAACCGCAATAAAGTTCCAATTGGAGCTGTATTAGAAAATTCACCTGAAATAAATAAGGGATCTAAAGTGAAGAATTCAATTTCAGTGGCATTAGCTGGAATCGTGATAGGATAACCAGATGGGCTAATAAAAGTCATTGTTCCATCCGGGTTCCTTAAACTTTCAGGTATTTCACCATCCACAACAATACTCGCCCCCTCCTCCTCATCATCCAAAAACGACAAAGCCGGCAACGGCTCATGCATTCTATACCACTGCGCCTGCCTCAAATGCGAAGCATTGGAATAGTCCATCAGATTCTCCGTTGTGCCCTGCTCCACTTCAGGGAAGGTGTGTTCTAATGCAAAAATTCCGTGGGCTAATTCGTGGGCGGCGGTAATAGCGTTTTCACCGGTTTTTAAAAAACCTACAGCTTTGCCGCGCACCATGTAGCCGTCTAATTCGGTTTCATAAAATTGCGGAACGACAAAAAGATAATAGGCTTGTTTGTTGTATGCGGTGTCTGATTCAAAATACGCATCACGCAACGCACGCATTTCTTCACTGTAATGTGACATGAGACTGACGTCACCGTTTTGCAATTTTCCGTCAGCATTTAAATCCCAAACAGTGGATTGGAAATTTTCTGCAATGCTTACTGAAAGTGAAACATTTGCCTGCGCGTAAATTTTGTTGAGTTCTGTTTCTAAATTTTCCGGCTGTGAAAGTGTCGCTCCATTCACCGGAACAATCACAATTTCTTTTTCAATTTCAGGGAGTGATTTTACCCAGAGTTTTCCAATACGAAGATTTCCATGACGCGCATATACGTAGCATGATTCGTCTAATCCGCTTAATGTCACAGTATAGGTTGAATCATTGTTTTTCTGGTGACTTAACGTAGTTTCTGATCCATGAATGACAGCAATAAAATTGACATCCAGCAAAGTAATATCAGAAGTAATTTTGGCAATCACTTCATCACTTCCATCGGGCGAAATAGATTTGTAAGGAACAAAATAATTGGTAGAATCAATCAAACGGATCACTTCATATTCATTGATCCACGGAGCATATTCTTTTTTGTCAAAACCAAATTCCTGATTTTCTGAAGCGTCAAAATCAATTCTGTAATCAGCACTTGCAGCAAGTACATCGGTACTGTAAGTTAAAGTTGTGTGTATGGTGTATGTTCCGTCAGAATTAAAAACATAAATCATTCCGTCTTCATCTTGAATAATTATCGGATCATGATCAGCAAAACTAAATGTCTGCGGCACTCCATCCACCCATACTGTCAGCGACGTTGAATCATTGAATTCGAAATCAGTAATCGTTCCATCCACATAATAATCTGGCTCCAGCATGCCGGCCATCCATGCATCAATTCCTTCAGAAATGGCTTCTACTTTTCCGCTTCTCACCATCAGATTATCATCTACCAGAATATCTTCAAAACTGACACGGATATTGTACAAAAATGCAACGGCAATTTTTCCGGTTCCTCTGTAATGCCCTGGTTTTAAAATCGGATCAAGTGGTTCAATATCCGTTACCATCATTTCAAACTGACCTACTGTAAATGTCAGTCCGGATATAGCATTCATCAATGGTGTAATGGTAGTTGTACCTGCAGGTAAAGTTGTATTTCCGCAATTGTATTCAGGAACAGGCTGCGTAGTAAAAACAGACGTGTTACTCCAGTCACTTTCATAATCATCTCCAATCAATCCTTTCACTCTGCACTCATATTGTGTTGAAGGTTCAAGCTGATAAACTTTCAGTTCTCCGGTTGAACTTTCATACGGGAACCAGGCGTAATCCGGATTTCCGGTTTTTCTGACTTCTAATTTATACCCTGTAAAAGTGGATGACATATTCCACCAGGTATATCCCATTCTTGTTCCTGTTCCTGTTGAATTAAGTGTTAGAGTAATTCCGTCAGCTAAGGATGATGCAATATTTCCGTATGTAAATGTGCAGACAGAACTGTATCCGTTATTTCTGAAAAAAATCTCTTCCCTGAATATCCTGTGCTTTGACTCTCCACACATAAGACATACCGGTTTGTAGTTGTGGTTCAGTAATTCCGTAATTGATATACGTCTGATCTGTTACCTGCATAAAAATTGGCAGGGAAGAATTGACTACCTGATTGGGGTCAGCGTCTTCTGGTCTGATTTCAAAAAGTTCAAACGTGTATTGTGTTCCAGCGCTGTGCAGTGAATTCATGTGCAGCGGTGCCCATGAAAAAATTAGTTGCTGCGGATCAGAAGGCGTCATTTCCTGACCACAAAAAGGCGAATTAAGCAAAGGAGGATCATTCAATGAAAACCAAACCGGCGTGCACGACGGATTGGATAATATTGTCTGATTGGGATTTGAAAAATCAATGACCTCAATACAAATTTCACACGGCCCTTCAGGTAATACTTTTCTTAGCTGATAATCTGCAACATCAATTCCGTTAAAAAGTAAATTCTCTGTTGCCAGATAAGGAGCAAGATCACTGCCGGAAATTTCGAGCGGTGTTCCGGGTGTAAGATTTACAGCTGGTAGATTTAATAACGATGAATTGGTAATGGTATATCCGTTACCTGTAAGTGTGAATTTTAATTTAACCTGATAAGACGGAACGGTAAAATCAGTGAGCGTTAAAAAAACTCTCATCTGATTACTCATCGGATCTGTATAATCCGGCAAGTAGCTTGTGTGCGGCGGACTTATCTGAACAAATGTTTGTACGGGATAGGTTTGGGCCTTTGCAAATTGAAAAGTAAAGACAGGAATTATAATACAAGCAATAATTCTGCTGAACAACTTAAAACTTTGAAGTTCATTATTCCTTATTGGATATTTATTATTCATTCAATCTTTTTGGAATATCGAATATTAAATAAGGAATGTAAAATGTAAAAGTGATTTTGTTACATTAAAACTTTGAAGTTCATTATTCCTTATTGGATATTTATTATTTAATCAATTTTTGGAATATCGAATATTAAATAAGAAATGTAAAATGTAAAAGTGTTTCCTTTACATTAAAACTTTGAAGTTCAATATTCCTTATTGGATATTTATTATTTATAATTTTCCTTTTTCAAATTATCAGAAGCAGTTTCTACACTCTTTACAAAAATTGCAATAAGCTGACTACATTCATTTAATGCTGTTGAAGTTTCATTATTTTCTCCAATGAGATTTGCCTCTGCAAGAATTAATAAATTGACTTTAGTTTCCCGCAGTTCTTTCAGCACAATTTTTATTTTATGTATAAAGTCTTTTCTTGACTCGCTGCTTTGTGCCTCACCGTAATTGAGTGCTGGAGAAGTCCCCGATCGAACCAACTGACCAGCCATGTGCATACCTGCCTTACTTGATTCGATTTTTTGACTTATTTTAATAATTAAAACTGCAAGCCGAATTAATCTTTTTTCAAGATCAAATTTTTGTTCATTTTTTATTCTTACTTCCTCAAGCATTCTTGCATATTTTTTTTTTACCACGGAGACATCCTTCGGCAAGCTCAGGACAAGTGGTGAACATGCAGTAACACAGAGCAAATAATATTTCTCTGTGATTCTCTTTGCACTCCGTGTCTCCGTGGTAATATTTTTTTCTCTGCTCCACTTAGCTTACTTTGTTTCTCTGTTGTAAAATTTCAAACTGTCTCATTTTCAACAGCCGGCAAATTTAATTCAATCTTCATAATGACCAAAAAATTTGAAGTTTTCTATTGGCAAATCAAAACGTTTAAACAAAATTTCAGACAAAAAAAAAGAGACCCGAAGATCTCTTTTCAATTTCATTTCAAAAAGAATTATTGTTTGACAATGCGTTTGGCAAGTACTTGTCCTTCTTTTACAAATTGCAGTACATACATACCATCTGCAAGATCACTCAGATCAAGTGTATTTATTCCGGTAGCCAGATTGTTCTCAACCATCACCACTGTTCCGTTCATTGAAACCAGCATCATCTGATCAGCTCCTTCTTTCAAATCAATATTAAGTGTTCCGGTTGTTGGATTCGGATAAACAGACAAACCAAAAATATCTTCTTCTTCTTCAACACTCACATCAATAATAATAATCACATCAGCCGGATCAGAGAAAACAGAACATCCGTTTGCATCTGTATACTCCACTTCATAACCACCATTTTGTCCAACAATAAAATAATTGCAGGTGTCGTTGGTTTCTCCCAAAATCGGAGTTCCGTTCACATACCATTGATTTCCGGTAGTGTAAGAAGACACAATAAATACGCTGTCCAGATAAATTGTTGGAGGAGTTGGAAGTGGATTCACTGTAACAGTAACATCATCTGTATTTGAACAACCATTTGCATCTGTTCCTGTTAAGAAATAAGTCATATCAACTGTTGGCTGCGCCCATGGATCTGCAATTACAAAATCTGATAAGGTTGTATTAAATGTCCAAACATAAATAACACCTCCGGTAGCATTTAACTGTGTACTGTCACCAATACAAACAGCAACATCTGATCCGGCACTGATAGTTGGAAGTGCGTTGATAGTTACAGTAACCTGAGCTGAATTTTCACAACCGTTTCCGTCTTCTCCGGTTACAAAATAAGTTGTTGCTCCGGTTGGTGATGCTGTTGGATTTGCAATGTTTGTAGCAGACAGAGATGCATTTGGAGACCAGGTGTAATCAACCGCTCCTGTTGCCTGAAGTACAATACTTCCTCCTACACACACTGAAGTATCTGCACCTGCAGAAACATTCGGAAGTGAATTCACATTGACAACAACCTGATCAGTATTTGAACAACCGTTGATATCTGTTCCTTCAACCGTATATGTTGTTGTAGTAAGCGGTGATGCAAATGGATTAGAAATAGTTGTGCTCGATAAAGTTGGATCAGTATTCCATACATACGATAACCCGCCTGTTGCAAAAATCTGTACATTTTCTCCTTCACAAATAAACTTGTCTACACCCGCTGAAATACCCGGCAGATTAATAGTTGAAATAGTCACCGAATCAATATTTGAACATCCGTTTCCATCTGTACCGGTTACAAAATATTCTGTTTGTGATGTTGGAGTTGCATTTGGATTTGCAATGTTTAATGCAGACAAACTTGGATGTGAATTCCACAAATAAGTTACTGC
Source organism: Crocinitomicaceae bacterium (assembly GCA_016719925.1). Classification (GTDB taxonomy): domain Bacteria; phylum Bacteroidota; class Bacteroidia; order Flavobacteriales_D; family Crocinitomicaceae; genus JADJGJ01. The sequence continues at coordinate 6,761 of JADJYC010000005.1, forward strand.
ACCGGTTGCATTCAACGGCCATATATCGCCAACGCAAACCTGTCCGTCAGAACCGGCATTTACTGAAGGTAATGTATAAAGTGTTGCCTGAACAGTATCTTTATCCTGACATCCGTTAACATCAGTTCCGGTAACAATATAATTTGTCGTTCCGGTTGGAGTTGCATTTGGATTTGGAATATTTAACTGTGACAAGGTAAGATCAACGTTCCACAAATAGGTAGAAGCCCCAGTTGCATTCAGCGGTTCTGAATCTCCCGGACATACTGTAAAATCTGTTCCTGCATTAACGTTTGGTAAACCATTTACTGTGACTGTTGTATTAGCTGTATTCTGACATCCGTTTGCATCAGTGATTGTGACTGTGTAAACACCTCCGGTTGAAACAGTAATTGCATTGGATGTTTCTGTTGTACTCCACAAATAAGCATTATAAGTATCTGTTGACAAAACAACATCACCTCCAATACAAAATGAAAGCGGTCCGTCAGCATAAATAGTTGGAGTTGGAATTGCGTTTACAACAACTACCACCGTGTCATAATCAATACATCCGGTAAGACTTTCACTGCTTACCACATAGGTAGTAGTTACTGTAGGATCAACATTGTTAGTTGCACAAACTGAACAGGATAAACTTCCGGCATCACCACTTAAAACAGACCAGGTAATATTGATTCCGCCGCTTGCTGTGAGGTTTACATTCTGACCAACACAAATTGCTTCATCAGCTCCGCCAACAGTTTCCAGCTGACAATATTTGATTGTACTATAGTCAAGATTTGTTGCAGTTCCGCCATGTGATTTTCCAGTCACAAAAATATTTTCAATCGGATCAAGTTTCATTTTTATTGCCTGATCAGATAAAGAAGAAGGACCATCAAAACTTGTTTCCCAAATCAGATTTCCTGAAAGGTCATATTTCAAAGTTGTATAATCATTGTTGGTTCCTGCACGGTAACTGTAACCGGTTACATAAAGATTTCCTGAAGCACCAAGAACAATATCTGTAGCTTCATCAAATTCAAGACCTGCACTGGAATAACTTTGCTCCCACAATAAAGTTCCTGCCGAATTATACGCCATGGTATGATAATCTTCACTGCTTGCATTCGATTTACTTCTTCCGGTCACAAAAACATTCCCTGATGTAAGATCAATATCCAATGCATTGATTCTGTCAAGTGCTTCTGAATCTCCGGCATACATTTGCAACCATTGAAATGTTCCTGCATTGTTGAATTTCATCAGCAGATAATCTTCTTCATCAACAACAGTAGTGAATCCTTGTCCTCCGATATAAATATTTCCGGAAGCATCTAACTTCATAGCATGAGGAGTATCCAGTTTTCCAAAACCTGAATCTTGGGTAATATTTACAATTGGAGCACCACCTCCAGCATTAAATTTTAAAAGCAGAAAATCAAAATATGTTGTACCGCTTGAAAATTCTCTGTGACCAGCAACGTAGACAAAACCTGCTGCATCAACAGCCACTACTTTACCCATATCGTTGAGAGTTCCGCCACCGGTTTGAACCCAAATTGATGCGCCGGTTGTTCCGTTATATTTTTGTACAATCCAGTTTACATCTGAAGCAGAAACAGCTTGTGAACCTGTCACAACCACATCATTTGAGCCATCTACCGTAACATCTTCACCTGAATCATATAATGTTGAACCTGCGTTAACCGTTGACCAGATTATTGCCCCGGTGATTCCGTTGTATTTGATTACACACAAGTCATAATCACTGGCGCTAATGAAAGTAGAACCGGTTACAATAACATCATTGTTTCCATCCAGTGTAATTGCATTTGCTTCATCAATCCCTGAGCCGCCAAAAGGTGTACGCCATATTTCATTACCGTCTGAATCATACTTTACTGTAACAATATCATAACTGGTTCCATTATAAGATGTCCCGGTTACATAAGTATTTCCGCTTGCATCCAGGGCAAGATCGACAGCATTATCAATAAAATTTCCGGCCGGATCATTCAGTCTTGCCTCCCATTGCACATTAATTTGTGCCCATGAAAAAGTAAATGAAGACAAAAGAAAAACGAGAGAAAAAAATCTCTTCATAAGTAAGTTTTAAGCATTTCAATCTGCTAAGATATTCAAGATTCAGGCGAAATCAAAATATTCAACGATAAAACACATCAATTTTCAGACAAAGGTTTGTTTTTTCAAGATAACCATTTGAAAATTTGGTAAACCCGCAGATTATTGATAATTTCGTTGGTTGAACTCAATTCTAAAAAGGAATAGGGAATGAAAAAACTACTACTTGTGGGAGCGCTTATTGCGTCTCTCAATTCTTTTGCTACACACATCATTGGCGGAGAAATTATTTACCAGCATCTTGGCGGCTCAAGCTATTTGCTCACGTGCAAATTGTATCGTGACTGCTGTCCTTCCTGCTTTGCTTTTCCTGCTCAGGTTCAGATCAACGTGAGAAGAGGAAATGGTACTACACCAACTCCCGGTCTTTACATGTTGCCGCTTCAAGGAATTACACTATTGGATCCGCCAATTGACACTTGTGCATTTGATCCGGGGATATGCGTTGAAGAAGCAATCTTTTCATCGGTTGTTTCATTACCGCCAGGTACAGGAGGATATCATTTGTGGATGAGCGCAATTGCCGGCGGAGCATTTCCAGCTGGTCTCTGTTGCCGCAACAACTCCATTGATAATATTAACACTCCGGGGTCCATGAATGAAACATTTTATGCTTATGTCCCGGATAATAACTTGTGGCTCACTAATTCAAGTCCCGTTATTTCTAATTTCCCACCGGTTTTTGTTTGTCAGGGAACGGATTTGAACCTTGATTTTTCTGCTACTGATGCTGATGGTGATTCACTGGTTTATTCTTTTTATACGCCATACAATAATCTGACAGCCATCAATGGTTTAGGAACTCCCCCGGACAACGTTACTTTTTCTACCGTGAACTGGTTGGCTGGTTACAGCGCAACAGATCCTTTAGATCCAACTCCCGGATCAGTTCCAGGTCTAACAATTAGTTCAACTGGTATTATCAACGGAGTACCGCCTATTTTAGGCCAGTTTGTTGTTGGGGTGATGATTGAAGAGTACAGAGATGGATTCAAGATTGGAAAAATTACCCGTGACTTTCAGTTCAACGTGCTGAATTGCCCTCCGCCACAAGATGCCGGAATCGGACCTGTAGATGCATGTTCAGGAACAAATATTCAATTTATCAATGAAAGTGGTGCCGGAGCTAATGGTTTCTGGTGGGATTTTGGAACTGGAAATCCTGCAGATACAAGTGTAGCCTATGAACCTACTTTTAACTATCCAAGTTTAGGTACTTACCCAATTACGTTAATGGCTCAAAAAGGAACATTATGTGCCGACACTGTTTATTACAATCTGGTTGTTTCTGATTTATTGGGAGACTTTGCTGCGCCTGATACCGTATGTATTGGAGAATCAGCTGTTTTTACAGATTTATCAGTACCCGCGTTTAATGGAATCGTAGACAGCTGGGACTGGACTTTTGGAGATGGTCAGTCATCAACAGTTCAAAATCCTACACACACATATTCCGTTTCAGGATTGCAAACAGTCAAATTAATCGTAGGAACAGATGTCGGATGTAATGACACAATTACCAAACAGGTTTATGTCAAAGTTCCGCCTCAGGCTGCCATTACTGCTCTTCCGGGATGCAATGACCCAACTGTTTCTTTCACCAACAACAGTGATCCTTTAGCTTCTGGTTTCTGGTGGGAATTCGGTACAAGCTTCCCGGCTGATACAAGTATTCTTTCTAATCCAGGCTTTGATTATTCAGCATACGGATACGGTTCATATACTGTAACACTGGTTGCACAAAAAGGAACTGCCTGTGCAGATACAGCTACCTACAATTTATTGATTTCAAATGTGGTTGCTGATTTTGCAGATCTGGACACAACCTGTACCAACGTATTAATTTCCTATCAGGATCTTTCAACGAATGTAAACGGAACAATCATTCAATGGGAATGGGATTTTGGAGATCTTTCCACGACAACTTTACAAAATCCAAATCACGGATATTCAGTTGCTGGCGATTATGATGTGGAATTAGTTGTAACAAGTTCACTTGGCTGCACTGATACAATTGTGAAAGAAATTCACATTGATGATGCTCCTCAGGCAATTATTGGTACCACAGATTTCTGTTCAGGATCAACTATCAATTTTGTAAACGGAAGTGATCTGGGTGCAAGCGGTTTCTGGTGGGAATTCGGAACAGGAAATCCTGCAGACACAAGCATTCTTGCAACACCTTCTTTTACCTATCCTGGTTTTGGAAATTATACAGTGACATTAATTGCGCAGAAAGGAACTGATTGTGAAACGTCAACCACCATGCCAATTACTATTTCTGATCTTATACCAGACTTTGACCTGCCTGCAGGTACATGCGAAGGCTCAGTGGTTTCATTTATTGATCAGTCGTCAACCAGCGCAGGAACATCCATTACAAGTTATGAATGGGACTTTGGTGATGGTCAAACCTCAACACTTCAAAATCCGACACATACTTATTCCGGAATTGGTGGAACAATTCCTGTCCAATTAGTCATAACAAATAATGCCGGCTGTTCTGATACCATCGTTCAAAATCTAGCTCTTCAATCACTTCCGGTTGCAGCAGCCGGAGCAGATACTGCTGTTTGTATTTCAAATCCGGGATTGGTTCTAAACGGAGTTATCACCGGGGCAACTGGCGGAGTATGGACTCCTAACGGAGGCGTACTTGTACCAAGTGCAACCAACATGAACGCAACTTATTTCCCGTCACTGGCTGAAATGAATAATGGCTCAACACAACTGATTCTAACCACAACCGGAAACGGAGATTGCCCGGCTCAGACAGATACAATAACAATCTTATATCTGGATACTCCTCAAATAAACACAGGAGGTGATATAGATGTCTGTGAAGATTCACTTTATGTTCAGCTGAATGCCAGCGTCCAATTTGCAGCAAATATTACCTGGTCAACAAACGGAGCGGGTAGTTTTGATGATGTAAATGACCTGAATGCTACATATACATTTGATCCGGCAGACATTGCTAACGGTCAGGTAACACTTTATATTGAAACATTCAACTTTTCAGGTTGCCCGGATGATGAGGATTCGTTATATATTTTCTTTAATCAGCCACCTACTATGAATCTGGTATATGATGATACTATCTGCGCAGGATTCCCGCTTCAAATTGAATCAAACTCTTCAACTGGTAACGGCTGGTGGCAAACCTCTGGTGATGGAACTTTTGCACCGGACGACTCAACTGCAATTGCTTTCTACAATCATGGCACAGCAGATGAAACAAACGGTACTGTTCAGATTTATTTTGAAACAATTGACAATGGCGGATGTAATGCATTATATGACACGTTGGATCTCGTAATTGTTCCTTCACCAAGTCCGGCTTTCACATTTACAGAAAGTTGTTTTGGAAATCCAACAGTTTTCGATAATAACTCAACAAGTATTGATCCGATTACCGGTTATAACTGGACTTTTGAAACTGGCGGAACATCTGCCAATTCTGATCCTACATATACATTTGTTAATCCGGGAATTCATAATGTTGAATTGATTGTGACTTCAGCTAACGGATGTTCAGATACACTTGTTCTTCCGGTTAACGCGCATCACATTCCTGTTGCCGCGTTTGATTTGCCTGCGCCTTGCTTACCGGGAGGAACCTATTTCTATGATGCATCAACAGTTACCGGAGATACAATATCTACCTGGTCTTGGACATTCGGTGACGGTGGAACATCAACCATTCAGGATCCTGTTCATCAATATTCAGCTTCAGGTTCACAAACTGTTGTTTTGACTGTCACATCTGGATTTGGTTGTTCGGATGACACAACCGTGAGTGTAAATATATTACCTGGTCCTGATGCTGCATTTACTGCTTCACCTGCAAGCGCAAACCTATTTATAGATATTAATTTTACTGATGAATCAACTGCAAACGGATCACCTTTGAGCGAATGGTACTGGAATTTTGCTGACGGAGATACCGCGTCAACACAAAATGCAGTTCACCAATATGACAATGAAGGCGAATATAATGTACAGCTCATAGTGATTGATGAAGCCGGATGTACTGATACTGCTTATCTTGTTGTACCTATTTATCATGGACCACTGGTACCATCTGCATTCTCACCAAACGGTGACAATAATAACGACTGGCTGATGATTCTTGGAGGAAATTTTGAAACGGTTGATTTTAAAATTTACAACAACTGGGGACAAGTCATTTTTGAAACACAGGAACCAACATCACTTGGATGGAATGGTATGTATAAAGACGAACCTCAGCCGATCGGAGTTTATGTTTACGTAGCAAAAGTCACCACTTTCGACGGCGTTGAACATACATTATCAGGAGATGTTTCACTTATCAGATAAACAGAAATGAAGAAGTTATTTTTATACATCGTAGCGGCAGGATTTTCTGTAAGTTCATACGCTCAGGATTTCCACCTTTCACAATATGATGCCGCAGCACTTAACGTGAATCCGGGAATGACCGGAGTATTCAAAGGAGAATACAGAATTCATGGACATTACAGAAATCAGTGGCTGGCAGTTGCCACAAAACCTTTTACAACAGGTCTTATCAGTTTTGATATGAATAAAGGTAAATGGGGATTTGGCGGACAGATTGCTAATTTCAGAGCAGGTGTGGGTGGATTTAATGTTGTTAGTGTAATGCCTTCAGCAGCCTATAAAATCAGCTTTGGAGAGAAAAAACATCATTTCATCAGCGTTGGTGCACAGGTTGGATTTTTTCAGAAATCAATTAATTCTTCCAGTCTTACTTTTGCAAATCAATATGTAAAAACCAACGGAGGAGAATTTAATACAGCACTTTCTACCAATGAAAATTTTTCAGGAAACGGAATTTTCAATTTGGATATTAATGCAGGTGCAATGTATTATTATGCTGACCCGAAAAGTATGATCAATCCTTTTGGAGGTATTACTGTTTTCCACATAAATAATCCGCAGGAATCTTTCCTGGGTGAAACAAATAAATTACCAATCAGACCAGAAGGAATTTTAGGAGCCAGAGTTGTAGTGACACCGAATATTTCAATTATTCCGAAAGTGTTTTTCCAATATCAGAAAGAAGCCATGGAACTGACTTACGCTGCTCAGGGTCAGTTTTATCTGGCTAATTATGACTTGTTTCTTCTTGGCGGAATTACTTACAGAAATAAAGATGCGGCAATTGTGGAATTTGGTGCCAAATACGCAAAATTTATCGGCCGTATTTCATATGACATTAATACTTCAAGCCTGACCAATGTATCACGCGGAAGAGGAGGTTCAGAATTTTCACTGACCTATATTTTCAGTACACCAAACCCGAATCCGGTTCCAACTTGTCCAAGATTATGATGAAAAGAATTGTACTTAACATATTCGCTTTAACACTTTTCAGTTTTTCATTCGGACAAACCAATAATGAACTGGAGAGAATGGGTGATGCGGCAATGGCCAATGGTCAGTATTCAAATGCTGTCCATTATTATGCATTTATCCTTTTTAAAATTCAGGAAGGTGAAGAAGCACTCTATTATCCTTATGAAATAACTACAGCATATAAGGAACCAGAAAAAAATGAAGATGGAACTGTAAGTCCGCCTGAAAATCCAACATCTGATCAAGTTGAGCTGATTCATAAACTGGCTGATGCATACAGACTGGCTGATGATTATAAAAATGCGGAGATCTGGTATGCCGCTGCGTTGAAAAATCCAAAGGAAGAATTTCCGTACGCTCAGTATTTCTATGCAGTTTCATTGATGTACAACAGCAAATTTGAAGAAGCAAGTGCGCAATTTGAGCAGTTTCAGCAAAACAATGGCAATCCGGATAATCAGTTCTATCAATTGGCGACTTCAAAAATTGCAAGCTGTATGTTTGCTTTGAACCCGAACAACACCAAAGAAGGAATAACAATTTCAAATCCCGGGGAAACCTTAAATGGAGGAAGTACAAGCTTTGGACTTCAGTTTGTTTCAGAAGAATACATGTTGTTTTCAAGCGCACGCACTTCTGATATTGCAGACTCATTGCTGACCGAAGAAAGAAATCCGCTGGAACTTTATATGCTTGATATTTACATTCTCAACCTGAATGAAGATGGCTCTTTTGGAACAGTTGAAAAATTTCCGTTTTCGATTAATTCGGGTGAATATCATGAAGCCAGTGCAGTGATTTCTGAAGATGGCAACAGTATCTTTTTTACTAAAATGGATCCCAACAACCGGAACGAAACTAAAATTTACGCGAGCCGAAAATTCAACAATACCTGGCTTGCTCCTTTTCCACTGGACAACAATGTAAATATGGATGGATTCAGATCCATGAATCCTGAATTGACAGCTGATGGCAAGACATTGTATTTTTCTACTAATCGTCCCGGTGGTGAAGGTGGAATGGATATATGGATGACGACTATCGGACCAAACGGAGAAACAACTGAGCCGGTAAATCTGGGAAATCAGGTAAACACCTTTGATGATGAAATCACTCCATTCTATCACGATATATCAAGAACATTATATTTTGCGTCCGGAGGTCATATCGGATTTGGTGGTTTGGATATTTACTCCACCAGCTGGAATGATGAAACAGAATGGTGGCGTGAAGCAATAAACGTAGGTGCGCCAGTTAACTCAAGCCGTGATGACAGTTACTATATTCTTGATAACGAGCTCAAAACAGGCTATGTTACTTCAGACCGCGAAGCATGTACAGAATGTGACTCCATTTACAACCTGAGCATACATTGCAACAAAATCTATCAGGTAAACCGTCCTGAAATGAAATTTTTTATCAGCGGTTATGTTTATGATGCTGCTACCAATGAAGTTATTCCTGGTGCAAAAATTGAATTCAAAGATGTTTCTTATAAGTGGGAACATTTTGAAATGGTTGCAGATGAAAACGGATATTACGAACATGAGCTCATTCCAAATCTTGAATTGTTTATGAGAGCATCACAAACTGATTATTTTGCTGATAAAGCAGTAGTATTCACGTTGGGTGCAACTGAATCTAAAAACTATACGCAGGATTTTTATCTTGAAAAAATTCCAAAAGGAGAGATCACGATTGAGGGTATTGAATATGACTTTGACAGTGCTAAACTCAGACCTGAATCTGAAAAAATTCTGGACAACCTGATTGAATTTCTTGAACTGAACAGCAATCTGACCATTGAAATCAGATCACACACAGATATGCGCGGAAACGATGAATATAACTTAAAACTTTCAGAAAGACGGGCACAGAGTGTTGTTGATTACCTTGTAGATCATGGTATCCCGCGTGAAAGGCTGGTTGCCAAAGGTTATGGAGAAACTATGCCTGCTGAAGTACCAGATGCAAGCGGTAATATTGTGACATTGACGCCTGAATACATTGAAGCATTACCTGGACAAGATGCTAAAGAAACAGCGCATCAGCGCAACAGAAGAACAGCATTCTTTGTACTGGAGCAGAATTAAAGAGCCATTACATTTGTGATGAAAAAAACCTCAAAGGTCAACCTTTGAGGTTTTTTTTTCGTATTGATATAAATGAAACAATTAAAATTCAAGCGGTTTAGATAGTTCATTATCTTTGCTTTGAATCGTTTTTATTACAAATTATCCATGAGGATCAACTACGATCAAAAATTTATCCGGATTAAGCGGTCACTTTTGACCGGTATAATGGCTTTAACTGCTTTAATATCCAGCAGTTCTGTTTTCTCTCAGCAGGACACGGTTTTCTGGTTTGCAGCTCCTGATATTTCAACAGCCGAAGGACAAAGTCCTATTTATTTAAGATTTCAATCTTATTCCAGTCCGGCAACTGTTACTGTAACTCAGCCAGCCAATGGAGCCTTTGTACCTGTTGTTTTGAATCTGACAGCAAATGATGCTGACAGTATCAACCTGACTGCATTTATTGCCAGTATTGAAAGTCCGTCTGCAAACACCATCAATACTACCGGAATTAAAGTCAGCTCAACGTCAAATATTACTGCTTACTATGAAGTAGCTGCTGCAAGTAACAGAGAAATATTTTCTTTGAAAGGCAGTAAAGCACTTGGAACAAATTTCTATACCCCTTTTCAAAAATTCTGGAATAATGCAGTTGTCGCTCCGGCAACATTCAGCTCAATCGAAATTGTTGCAACACAGGATAACACAACAGTTCTCATTACTCCAAAAACAAATATCACCGGTCACGTTGCCAATGTAACCTTTTCAATAAATCTGGATGAAGGTGAAACCTACAGTGCAAGAGATACCGATGTTAATGCATCCACTTCACTTGCTGGTTCTATTGTTTCATCAGACAAGCCAATTGCTCTTACTCTTTCTCAGGTGCCATGTCAAACGGAGGATGCACATCATCCGTAGGTGATCAGATTACTCCAACGGATTATCTGGGAACAGAATATATAATCAGAAAAGGAACGGCTGCCAATGAACGCGTTTTTATTCTGGCAACAGAAAATGCAACAGACATCACAATCACCAATTCAGGAACAACCAATACACTTATCAACTGGGGTGAAACTTACACACTTGCCCTGACTGATAATATCAACTTCATTGAAACATCAAAACCTGTTTACGTATTTCATGTTTCCGGTACCGGTTGCAGTCTTGCGGGTGCGCAAGTACCATCTCTTTTCTGTGCAGGAAAATATGATCAGACTTTCAGCCGTTCAAAATCAGATTCACTTGGCTTAATTATTTACACCCGCGCAGGATTTGAAGATGCATTTGAACTGAATGGAAATGCGTCATTGATCACTGCAGGAGATTTTTCAGTTGTACCGGGTACAGGAGGCGAATTTGTTGTAGCACTGAAATATTTTAATACAACAGATGTACCAGTAAATTCTTACAATATTGTTACTAATTCTGAAGACATATTTGGATTAGGAGTTATTCACGGACAAACGGGAACAGACGTATCCTATGCTTACCTTTCTGAATTTCAATCATACCCGTTTGTGGATGCAGGTGTTTCTGAAGATACGGTTTGTGCAAATATTCCTTATCCGTTAACCGGAGTTGTAGGAGGAGGATCAGTGACAGGTTCCTGGGGTGGATCAGGTTATGGAACTTTTGATCTTGGTCTAACAGCTTTAACCAATACATATATTCCAAGTCATCTTGATACAATCATTACACCGGTGACAATTATTCTTTCATCAACTGGTCCATGTCCGGTAATGAAAGACACGCTGATTTTGCACGTAGATCCTGCACCAATTGTCAACGCTTCTGCAGATCAGACTGTGTGTGCCAATAATGCTGATGTAACTTTAGATGGTGCAGTTTACGGTGGTTCAAATACCGGATTCTGGACGACACTCGGAACCGGAACTTTTGTGCCGGATAATGTTACCATGGATGCTTTATACATTCCTTCTGCAGCTGATACCGCTGCCGGATTAGTAACACTTGTTTTAACTTCAACAGGTGCAGCTTCATGCGCAGTTGTAACGGACACAATGAAGATCACAATTACCAATGCACCAGTTAAGCAGATATTCCGGCAGATACAATTTATGCCTGTTCAAATAATCCGGGATTCTCACTTTCAGGAACAGTTTACGGAGCAACTACTACGGGTAAATGGACCACTTCAGGAAATGGTTCTTTCAGTCCCGATAACTTAACATTGAATTGCACATACGCTCCTACACCAACAGATGTAGCAGGAGGATCTATCACCATTTATCTGCAAAGTACAGGAAACGGAGCATGCACAGTAGTTAAAGACAGCGTGGTAATTATTTTTACTCCTTCACCGGTAACTTATGCAGGTGGAGATATTCTTGCATGTCTCAATGAGCCTGATTTTGATTTAGCTGGAGCTGTCAGTGGAGGTGCGGTTACCGGAACATGGACCGGAGGTTCAGGAACTTTCACCCCTGATAACAATACCTTAAATGCCAGTTATTCTCCAACACCTGCAGAGGTTCTTGCAGGAACAATGACATTGACTTTAACCTCAACAAACAACGGTACATGTATTGCAACTTCAGATGTGGTACAGGTAACCTTTATCACTCCTCCGTTTGCTAATTTTAATTTTGCAGATGTATGTCTGGAAGATTCTGTTGTGTTTACTGATTTCTCATTAAACGGATTTGGAACAATTGCTGACTGGAACTGGAATTTTGATGACGGAAACACCAGCACCAACCAACATGTCAATTATTACTATTCAACATCCGGAACATATGATGTAGAACTAATTGTTACCAGTGACGCAGGCTGTTCAGACACCACAGTGAAAACGGTAAATGTTTTTGAATTACCTGTTGCAGATTTTACTTACTCCTCCACTTGTGATAATGATTTGGTGGTAATAGATTTCGTTGATAATTCATCAACCATTTCTGATCCGATCAACTACTGGTATTATGATTTTGGAGGACAGGGAAGTCAGGCTGTTGAAGATCCGTCACAGCTTTTTATTGGAAGCGGAAATTTTGTAATTACACACATTGTAGAAACTACTAATGGCTGTTCAGATACCATTGTGCAGATTGTTACAATACCACCCAAACCATCTGCCGGATTTTATTTTAATACTGACAATGGTTTGAATATCGGTGCTGAATTTTCTTTCATAGATACATCTACAAATGCTGTTAACTGGTATTGGAATTTTGGCAACGGAGATACATCTACTGTGCAGAATCCGGATGTGGTTTATTTTGCCAACGGAACATACGATGTTTGGCAATACGCTATTAACACCATGGGATGTGTTGACAGTGCAATGACAGAAATTGTGATCAACACTGTAACCACTGAATTCACCCAACTGATTCCTAATGCAATCTCACCAAACGGAGATGGAAATAACGATGTCTGGAAATTAAATTTTGTGCCTTTATTACCAAGTCCGCCAACAATAATCATTGTGAACAGATGGGGACAAACACTTTACGAATCTATCGGATATTCTGAACCTTTTGATGGTACTTATCATGGTGAAGCATTGCCGGAAGGGACTTATTTCTACATCATCAAAATTGATGACGATGAAGTTTATGAAGGATCATTATTAATCTTAACAGCAAAAAATAACTGATGAAAAAATATATTCTCATAGCGTTATTGATTGCTGCAGGAAATGTTTCCAAAGCACAGCAGCAATTTGTTTTTACAAACTATTTGCTCAATCAATACTATTACAATCCTGCATTGCCGGGCAGTGAAAAAGTTCATCGTGCACACATTGGTTACAGAAATCAATGGGTAGGATTTTCAGAAGCACCTACTACCATGTATGCCAATTTCTACGGTTCGTATGCAAATCAAAGAAAACACGGATATGGTGTTTCTATCATGTCTGACAGAAGCGGATTGATTCAGAATACAAATATTCACCTCAACTACGCTTATCATATCAGATTGACTGATTCAATCAGAATTGGACTTGGAATACGTCCGGGATTTTTGCAGTATAATGTGAAACTTTATGACGCCCAGCTTGCTGATCCAATCGATGATGTTTTGACAGGTAATATTATGACCACCAACGCGATTGATTTAGGTACCGGTCTGTTCATTTATTCCAACAAATTTTTTGTTTCAGCTTCCATGCGCCACCTTTTTGGACCAGCGATTTCATTTACCGGTTTTAATTATGGACTTGCAAACACACACAGTTATCGGAGGATATCATTTTTATAACAAAAACAAAAACTTGAATTTCAGCCAAGTGTCATGATGCAGCTTGTAAATCCTGCGCCGGCTCAACTCAGTGCCATGTTCAAAGTCACCTACCAGAAAAAATACTGGGGAGGATTAATCATGAGAACACAAGATGCGGTGGGTGTTGTTGCCGGAATTAATTTATGGAACCGATTGAATATCGGATACGCATTTGATTATTCATTAGGAGAAGTGAGAGCATTTAATAGTGGTTCACATGAGCTGATGATTTCATTCATAACCACAAAAAACAAACCAAGTCTGGATCAGGAAGATGAAGATCTGAACAACGGTATTTTTGAAGAAAACAACAAGAAAAAAGAAGAGTAGTTGATTAAAACTAAAATTCTATGAAATTAATGAGAAAAGTATTTTTGATTTTCGCCATGCTGTTTACGGCTATGCCGGACGGAAAGGCGCAGATTGATACCAATTTCTGGTTTGCTGCACCATGGATCACTCCTGACCACTGGTGGAGAGATCCCATTGCATTTCACATTGCAACATTCAATAATCCTACTACGGTAAATATCAAACAACCGGCGTCTTCATACGATACTACATTCACTGTACCGGCAAATTCACTTTTCACAAAATATGTTACGCATATAATGAACAGTTTGGAAAGTAAACCAGCTGATGCTGTTTTGAATAGTGGAGTTCATATTACATCTGATTACCCGATTACGGTAGTTTATGATATTATTACCCGGCCAACAAATTATTATAATCCTGAAACATATTCACTGAAAGGAAATAACGGAATGGGATATGAATTTGTATGTCCGTTTCAAACCAGCTGGAATAATCAGACACTTGGTGGAGATTTAAACGGAGATGCTGTGGTTACACAACCCCGTCAACAGGTAAACATTGTAGCAACAGAAGACAACACTACTATCTGGATCACACCAAAAACCAATATTGTGGGACATGCCGCAGGTGTAACTTTCTCGGTTACGCTGCCTCTGGCAGGGAATGTATATACTGTTCAGAATATGGTTGGAAATACCAGTGTTGTTGGGAATAATTTAGCGGGTACTGTTGTGGTATCAAACAAACCTGTTGCGGTTACTGTTTGTGATGATTCAGTCAATCCATCAGGCGGTGGAGGATGTTATGACCAGATGGGCGATCAGATTGTACCAACAGATGTGATTGGAACAGATTATATTGTTAACAAAGGATTTCTGAACGCAGGTTCAAACGAAGCCCTTTATGTTCTTGCAACAGAAAATTTTACGACCGTAACAATTGATGACGGTGTATTGAATCCAACTGTCATTTTAAATCAGGGTGACACCTATCCGTTTATAACAGACTATCAGCTTACCTATATCTCTGCTGACAAACCGGTTTATTTGCTCCACATGTCTGGCTACGGGTGTGAATTAGGTGAAGCTATTTTACCACCGCTTAATTGTGCAGGATCAGATCAGGTAAGTTTTGCGCGTGCAAATAATCAGAGTTTTCTTTTAAATATAGTTTGTCCTTCAGGTTCTGAAGGTGACTTTACGCTCAACGGAAGTCCAACATTAATTCCTGCCGGTGCATTTGCTCCGGTGCCTGGTACTGGTGGTGCCTGGATGGGTGCTCAGATATCTTATACCACAACGGATGTTCCTGTGGGTTCAGCCAATCTTGTTACCAATTCAACAGATTATTTTTCACTGGGAATAATCAACGGAGGAGCAACAACTGGTTGTCTCTATCATTACATGTCATCATTTATCAGAAGAGTTTATGTAGATGCAGGTGCTGACCAGATTTTATGTAAAAGTGATGATGATATTTCTTTAACCGGCAGTGTTACAGGTGGAGTTACTACAGGTATTTGGAGTGTATTGGACGGAAGCGGAACTTTTGCAAATCCTGTTGCAATGAACACAACTTACACGCCTACTCCATCCGATTTAACGCAAGGATATCTCACTTTCGTTTTGCAGTCTACCGGAAATTGTCTTCCTGAATTTGATACAATGAAAGTTCAGTTTATTGAATCTCCTCTCGTTACTGCAGGGCCGGATCAATTTTACTGCAGAAATAATGTGCCGGAAATACCGGTATCAGGAACTCTTCAGTATGCTGTAGGCTCAACCTGGTCAGGTGGAAACGGTGGAGCATTTGATGACATTTCTGATTTAAATACAAATTATGTTGCTTCTCCTGCAGACATTGCAGAAGACAGTTTGATTCTTATCATCACATCAAGCGGAAGTTTTTTCTCTTGTCCGGATGACAAAGATTCTGTGGTAATTTATTTTACAGATCCTGCAACGGTATTTGCAGGACCGGATATTGTAACCTGTGCAAGCCAGCCTGATGTTCCGCTTGCGGGAGCTGTCAGCGGAGCATCTTCAACCGGAATCTGGACAACATCCGGTTCAGGTAGTTTCTCACCATCAGAAACAAATCTTGTTAATGATTACACAATGAGTGCATCTGATACAACACTTTCAAGTCTGACCCTTGTACTTACATCAACCAACAACGGTGGATGTCTTGCAGTTGCAGATAGTTTAATGGTTACAATTCTTGATCAGCCGCTTGTAAATATTACAACAGATGATTCTATCTGCGCAAATCTTCCGATAATAAATCTGGACGGAAATGTCACATTTGGTTATTCTGTTTTATGGTCTGTAGATGGATTCGGTTCTATTGCAAGTCCGTCAACACTCAGCACTACCTATAGCGTTAATCCAGCAGACACAATTGCCGGTTCTATTATGGTTCATTTAGAAACCAGTGGTGGAATTTGCCCGGTTGAAGAGGATTCACTTTTGATTACGTTCATTGCTCCGCCAGTTGTAAATGCAGGACCAGATATGGCTTTCTGTGCCAATGAACTTGTTGCATTAAACGGTACACTTGCTGGTTCTGCTTCATCCGGAACATGGACATCTACCGGAACAGGATCATTCACACCAAGTGCTAATTTGCTGAATACTTTTTATCAGGGATCAGCACTTGATTTGAGCGCCGGAACTGTTCAACTCGTACTTACCTCTTCATCTGATTATGGATGTATTGCTGACAAGGACACTGTAACTATTACTTATAAAGATGCACCAACAGCAGACTTTGATTTTTCTTATGCCTGCTCTGCTGAAAACACCTACTTTACAGATCAGTCGACTGTTGCAAGCGGTTCAATTATTACCTGGCAATATGATTTTGGTGATGGTAATACTTCTATTGCTGATGATCCGATTCATCCGTACGCTGGTTCAGGAAATTATTTTGTAACACTGATAGTTGAGTCATCCAACAATTGTTTTGATACCATTACAAAAGCAGTTTACGTAAATCCGGTTCCGGTTGCCATGTTCACCAATGAATATGCCTGTCAGGGAGAATCAGTTGCATTTACAGATATTTCATTTTTATCAGCAGGAAATATTGTAAGCTGGGATTGGGACTTTGATAACGGCACCGGTACAAGTACTAATCAAAATCCGGAATATACTTTCCCCGGTTGTTGGAACATATCCTGTTGTACTGACTGTCACTTCAGATTCAGGCTGTGTAGAACTGTGACAAATAATATCAATGTTCTTTCCGGTCCGGATGCTGCATTTACTTTTGCACCTGATCCTGCATTTGCTCTTGAAAATGTAAATTTCACCGATCAGACCATTGGTGCGCCAACTGACTGGTACTGGAATTTTGGAGATGGATTAGGCGGGAATACACAAAATATCATTCATCAATATACAAACGGAGGGGAATTTGTGATCACGCTGGAAGTAACAGATACAGCTGGATGTGTTGATACGACATCTCAAATGATCAACGTGATTCTTATGCCCGTTTTACCTACAGGATTCACACCGAATAATGATGGCGAAAATGATATTTTCCTGATTCGCGGAGGACCATTTGAAGCAGTTGATTTCAGAATTTACAATAACTGGGGACAATTAATTTTCACTTCAGATGATGCCAATATTGGCTGGGATGGAACGTACAAAGGTGAAGATGCTCCTGTCGGAGTTTATACCTGGACTTTCTCGGTCACTGTATCTTCAACACGACCAGTAGTAACAGGAAAAGGAGACGTAACATTATTAAGATGATGAAGCAGGTAAAATTATTTTTCATTCTGATTTTTGTGCAGACATTTACGTTTGCTCAGGATTTTCATTTGTCTATTTATGATGCTGCTCCGCTCTATCTTAATCCTGCAATGACAGGAGTGGTTGAAGGATCATGGAGAGTGCACGGACAATATCGTACACAGTGGAAAGAAGTAAATTTCAAACCTTACATGACCGGCCTGATCAGTTTTGATATGCCTTATAAAAAATGGGGATTTGGTGGTCAGATTGTAAATTACCGCGCGGGAATAGGAAATTATAATGCTTTACAAGGCGTTGGATCAGTCGCCTATACATTATCAATTGACAGAAAAAAATATCACAACATTTCATTTGGATTGCAAGGCGGAATTACACAAAAATCTGTAGAGCACCAGTTGCTGACATTCAATAACCAGTATACTACTGACAACGGTGGTACATTTGATAATTCATTAAATAACGGTGAAGGTTTTGGTTCACAATCTTTCATCATACCTGAACTGAATTTTGGAGCCCTGTATTATTTCTCCAAACAACAATCAAAACTGAATCCGTTTATAGGTGCATCTGCATTTAACATTCTTCAGCCAAATGAAACTTTTCTGGAAGATGACAATCTTTTGCCGTTGAGAATTTACGGACATGGCGGAATAAGAATTAACCTGACTGAAACTTTTTATATTATTCCAAAGGCACTATACATGCAGCAAACAAACTTTTCAGAACTTACACTTGCTGGTGATGTTGGCTGGTATCTGAAAGCACCAGAGACTTTTCTGTTAGGCGGACTTGTTTACAGGAATAAAGACGCAGCCGTTGTTTATATTGGCGCAAAAAAAATAAACTACATCGCCAAACTTTCATACGACATCAATTTTTCATCATTATCTGCTGCTTCTTCAGGTAAAGGAGGATTTGAAATTTCATTTACTTACATGCACCAGAACGCATCACCACAAAACGTCAAAATTTGTCCGCGGTTATGATCAGAAATTTTAGCAGACTGACCTTTGTAATTTTTATTTTTCTAACTTCTGCGGTAGCCATTTCACAGTCTAAAAAAGTGTGGATGTACAAAGCAGATGAAGCGTATGAAAAAAAGGATTATTCAACAGCATTGAGATACTATCACATGGTACTGGATGACACACTTGGTATGTCAACCAAAGTATTACCTTATGAAATAACGCTGTCTAATCAGAAAATAAAAAGATTCTACACAAACACCAACAGATAAAACTGTAAGTCTGGGTCAGTATATGTCATTCACCAGATTGCCAATGCTACCGCTACTCACAGGATGATGACAATGCAGCAAATTACTTCAAACAATCTGCTGAAAATTCAAATTATATTGATGACTACTATTATTATGGATTGACGTTGATGTATCTGGGCAGATATGAAGAAGCGCAGGAAGTATTTGACAAATATGTAGGTATTGAAGGTGTTTCTGAAAACATGCTCAAACGTGCGTTCCGTGAAATATCCGGTTGCAGATATGCGATGGAAGTTGAAGAACCGGAAGAAAAAATTGAAGTAGTACTGGGAGACACAACTGTTTTTAATGCAGGTACATCATCATTTGCGGCAATGTATTGGGGAGATGGTTATGATAAACTAATTTTCACCAGTGCAAGAACCGGTTCAATTATTCTTGATCCGGAAACACAGGATCCAAGATATTTGTGTGACCTCTATTATTCAGAAAAAAATGAAAACGGCGAATGGCAGAAAGCGCACAACTTTGGTCGTCCGCTTAACTCAGCCAGACATGATGCCTCAGGCGCTATCTTCAATAATTTTGTTTACTACACGCGCTGGAGTGATGAAAGCAGAAATGATAAATCCATCTATCTGGCAAGAATGATTGACATGAAATTTTTTGAATCACTGAAACTCGATTCAACAGTTAACATGGCAGGTTTCCAAAGCATCAATCCATTTGTTACTGCAGATGGAAAATGGCTTTATTTTGCAAGCAACAGACCAGGCGGTTCAGGTGGATTTGATATCTGGAGAATTGCTTTGGATGAAGTTGGAAGTCCAATGGGTGAACCCTATAATTTAGGTGAACCATTGAATTCAGAATACGATGAACTTTCACCGTTCTTCCATGAAAAATCTTCTTCGCTTTTCTTCAGTTCTGACGGACACGCTTCCATGGGTGGTTTGGATATTTTCAAAAGTAATTATGATCCTGAATCTGATTTTTATGAGATGCCTATTAACCTGGGTATTCCAATCAACTCAGCACATGATGATTCGTATTATGTGACAGATGATGAAATGCGTTATGGTTTTATCACTTCAAACCGCGCTGAATGTACTGACTGTGATTCGTTGTATACGCTCTGTTCACACTGTTATAAAATTTATACCGTTCTCCAACCGCCACCTGTTTTCAAAATCAAAGGATACGGATATTATGAGCATGAACTTATTCCAAATCTGGAATTGTTTTTGCGCGCAACTGCAAAAGGATATTTTGCGGATAAAGCGGTTGTAATGACAAAAGGAGAACTTTATTCAAAAGCTTATCGTCAGGATTTTTATCTGGAAAAAATACCAGAGGGTGAGATCACTATTGAAGGTATTGAATATGATTATGACAGCGCAAATTTACGTCCGGTGTCTATTGAAATTCTGAATAAGTTGATTGAGTTTCTTGAGCTGAATCACAATCTGAAAATTGAAATCAGATCACATACGGATGAACGCGGAAGTGATAAGTACAATCTGAGTTTATCAGAAAGAAGAGCACAGTCTGTGGTTGATTATCTGATCTCACAGGGAATTCCTGCCGAGCGCTTGGTTGCTAAAGGGTATGGAGAAACAATGCCTGCTGAAATCAAAGATGAAAACGGACAAGTGGTAACATTGACTCCTGATTATATCTATTCTTTACCTGACAAAGACAAACAGGAAGAATATCATCAGCGAAACAGACGTACGGCTTTCTTTGTACTTGAAGAGAATTGATTTTTTGAGGTCAAAGGCCAGAGGACAAAGGGCAAAGATTAGGAGAGACTCAAGATAGGCAGAGATACAGAGATCAAAGAGGTTCACAAAGAGTTCTCATTCAATTAATTTTCTGTCTTAAATCAGATAGGAATTCGAATTAAACCTACCAATTACTTTTTTTTATCTTGTCAAACGATAATGCTATTCCGGTTTCAAAAGTTAATGGGAATCGGAAATCAAAATTGTGGGATGTTGGAAAAAAATTATAATCACCCCACCATTTTCCCTTCATACTTTCTTTTTTCAATGTCATAAAACTGTTACCTGCATTAATGAAGACATTGATAAACTTCCAGCTATACATAAAGCTTACTGTTAAACCCAATTGCCTGCTAAAATAACTGCCAGAACCGCGGTCATAGTAATTGGGTCTATATCCTTCAACAAGTGCATTTTCCAATCCATTCCACCAATGATCCTGAGCTACAAAGTGTGTAATAAAAATTCCTCCTCCAACAAAAAATGGTGCTTCCGGCAGTTTATAGCGAACAACTATTTCTGATTTTATTCCTACAATTTCTGTCCTATACCTGATTGATGTGACTGACCCAATCCCTGTGTTTGAAGAATTGAATTCTGAAATTGGATAGGGATCTGCATAAGGAGTGCCAACATCAGTCAATTCTAATGTCAATCCATCTTCAAAATTTCCTTTGAAAAATGAAATGTTCTGACTGATTTGAATTTTATTACTATTAAACCAATTCACAGAAAAACCGAAAGTATAATCAAAAGATGCCCTGAAATTGTGATAATTTAAATTGTATTCTTCATAATCATAAATGCTGCCGATATCACCTGGATCCACAGGTAAAACTACTTCATCAAAACTCCTCAATCCCCAAAACATCAATGAATGAAAACCACCTCCAACCGATAGCGGTCCTGTGACCAGGAAAGTGATGATGAAAGCAAAAGAATGAGTAGAATCAATCGGTACATAATAATAAAACAAGTTCGATCTTTATAAAGTTACAGTTCCGTTTATAATAAATTATAAACCTGACTCAAATGGGCAAAGGTCTGAATCTCTAAAAATGTAAAAACTTCCCCTTTGACCTCTGGCCCTTAGCCCTACCCTTTTAAACTCTTTTAACCAAATCCTGAATCCCGTTTCCTCCATCGTCCCCACAATCCACTATCTTTGTAAAAAAATTATTCATGAGCAATTCTCAAAAAGATGCCAGCTATTGTGTTGGACTAAGTGTTGGATACAGTTTACAGAGTCAGGATATGTCAGAAATCAACATCGACGAATTTGTGAACGGACTGAAAGATGTGTTTGCACAAAAAGAAGCACGCTTTACGCCACAGCAGGCCAATCAGATTATTCAGGCATATCTGAATGAACAGGGTGAAGCAAAATACGCGGCCAATAAAAAGAAGGTGAAGATTTTCTGAAACAAAACGCAGCCAGAAAAGAAGTTGTGACTTTGCCGTCTGGTTTGCAATATGAAATCATTGTTGAAGGCAACGGACCAAAACCAACCGCTGATTCAGAAGTAATTGTTCACTATCACGGAACATTAACTACCGGAACCGTATTTGACAGCTCAGTATTGAGAAATCAACCTGCAACATTTGGTGTAACACAAGTAATAAAGGGCTGGACAGAAGCTTTACAATTAATGCCAAAAGGATCCAAATGGAAATTATTTATTCCTGAAAATTTAGCTTACGGAGCAAACCCGCATCCAAACGGACCGATTAAACCATACATGGCACTTGTTTTTGAAGTTGAACTTCTTGAAATTGACTAACATGAAATACCTGTTTTTTTCATTGCCACTTTTTTTGATGGCTTGTTCTGGTTCTGAAAATGATCCGATCATTGAACATGAAACCACACCCAAAATTGAATTCAAAGATTTTGATGAAAAAATCAGTTATTGCATTGGATTGGATCATGCTGTTTCAGCAAAAACCATTTATGCGTCACCAGAAAATCAATTGAAATTTGATATGTCACAAATAGAAAAAGGCATGATTGATTATCTGGCCGGCAATGAACTCAGAGTTCCGTTTGAAGCAAGAGACAGCATATTTGCATTTTATCTTTTGCCGGACGGTTCAGTAAATGAAACGGCTATTCCAAAAGCTGATGCCAGTTATGCCATTGGTATGGAAGAAGGATTTGTTTTGGTCAGTTCATTAGTTGGAAGAGGCATTGATCAGGTTGTTTATGCAGACTTGCTGATAAGAGGAATTGAAGACGGAATGAAAAACGGTGAACCGGCAATTTCAATTATGGAAGCGCGCACAGAAGTTGCCAATTATTATTCATCACTCAATAAAAAAGACGGCGAAGCATTTTTACTTGAAAATGCAAAACGTGACAGCGTGGAAGTAACCGAATCAGGTTTGCAATACATCATCTACAAAAAGGAACAGGCATCTCCCCTCACCTCACTGATACCTGCGTGATTCATTATACAGGAAGATTATTGGACGGACGGGAATTTGAAAGTACCATACCTTCACAACGCCCTGCACAATTTACACCGCTTGGATTAATTCCGGGCTGGCAGGAGGCTTTACAATTAATGAAAGAAGGCGGACAATACCGCTTTTTTATGCCGCAGGAATTAGCCTACGGTGAAAAAGGCAGCGGACCCATTGAACCTTTTAGCATGCTGGTTTTTGACATTGAATTGATTAAGGTGAAGAAGTTTAAGTAGACTTTAAAAGCCTCATCTTCCTTCCAAGTTTCACAACCTGCTCTTCACTCAAAAACGGAATGTAGATCAGACACATCACAATTCCAAACGTAAAAATTCCCATGCCAAAAGCGATACTCAAATGAAAGAGTACACCAAAAAGTAAAAACGGAATTTTAATTTTTCTGAACCAGACAAGAATCGAAAAAAGTCCCTGATAAAGCAGTATACTGTATGTAGCGAGAGAAGCCAGCATGGTATTATCAGCAAACAGAAAATTCATCATACCATTTGAATAAGCCGGAATTCTGGAAATATAAGCAACAGCCATTCCGCTGGTCCAGTTTTCATCCAGCAATTTATAAAACGTACTGAAGAAATAGAGAATGCAAATTTGAATAAGAATGATGTAATAAAATGTATTGTTCACTGCATTCTGTACTTCTGAAAAATTTACCGGATCATCTTTACGGATTCTCAATTTTACTTTCCATTTATCTGAATTATCACTGCTCTGAATAAACATCAGATAAAAAAGTATCAGACTTAAAATCACTTCCGCTCCGGTGAACATAAGTGAGCCCTTCATAAATAAATTGGTAGAAAGAAAATACACCATGAACGCAGATATTTTTGGAAGAACTCTGAGAATTCCGGTGATCAAAAACAGAAGCTGACCGGCAATAAAAACCAAATAAAGAGAAGAATAAGTAAAATTGGCCGGATGACTCAGCACATTGATAAATGCATAACCCGGTTGCGCCCAAATAGGCATGGAATAATCCCAGCGCGTACCAGCCATTCCCTGATATGAAAAAATATCATCAGCAATTGGCAGCAATGTTAGCGTATTCAAAAGCAGAAAAATATAAATCACTCTTCTGAAAAGTTCAATTTTAAACCAGTGTTCAAAATTGCGGTTGAATATTTCAGGAATGTTTTTCATTATTCTTTTTCCCAGTTAAATTCAGGCAGCAACAAGGTTCCCTCTTCTTCTGTTTTTATATTGTGATAATAACATTTTGTCAATGCCCGCACCGGATACTTTCCAAACGTAAAATCAGAAATTCCATAAATAAACTGACGCATCAGCCAGTAACTGGAAGTAGTTTTATACGCAGCAGCGCTGTCAGCCGGAAATGGTTCATAAATAGAAAGTCCTTTTATTTGCAAATCATTGGCTACATAAAACAACATATTGGAATAACAAATGGCAAATTCACCGTGATGGGTGAAACGTAATCTGGAATGCATATCCAGCTGATCTTTCAGCGGATTAATCCAATCCGTTGAATCATCTTCAAAATAATACTTCACTTCAATTTTGCCGTCATTGACCGGACAAGGCGCAAACAAACTCCAGGTTTGCTCAAACACCGGAGAAACATACCAGGTGACTGCAGTTTTCAGAACAGGCGGTGTAAACTGATAAGGAAAAGCAAAAATAAAAACGGCCGCACAATGCCATGAAAGAAACAGAAACGCCGTCCAGCCTATCAGTTTTTTCCGGTTTTGTGACATCAGTTGCTTCTTAAATGAATGATTAATAGCCTTTATTGCACTGGTGCGGATATTTTAAAAACTCCGCAAAAAAATCCTCTTAAACTTCTTAAATTTGGTACAAAATAACAATTTCCCGCTGAAACAGTCTATGTCTTTTATCATACCCCCAGATGCCAAATCGTGGTTGAACGTTCAACCAAATAGTGATTTCCCTTTACAAAACCTGCCGTTTGGTATTTTTCAGCCCAATGGTAAATCTCCAAGAGCCGGTGTTGCTCTGGGTGATCAGGTGATTGATTTATTGGTTTTATTTGAAGAAGGTTTTTTAACTGATCTTCCATTTGACCAGAGTGATTTTGAAAATTTCCATCTCAATCAAATCATGAGCAAAGGCAAAGGCGCATGTACAGAATTAAGAAAACACATTTTTGAATTGTTTAAGTCTGACGCTGATTTCAAATCAAAAACAGATATTCACAAAAAATGTCTCCATGCAATGAATGAAGTTTCTATGCTGATGCCTGTAAAGGTTGGTGACTATACTGATTTTTATTCAAGTCGTGAGCATGCAACCAACGTAGGTGTGATGTTCCGTGATCCGGCAAATGCCTTATTGCCAAACTGGCTGCACATTCCGGTTGGATATCATGGAAGATCTTCTTCTATTGTGATTTCAGGTCAGCCTGTTTACCGGCCAAAAGGACAGCAACTGCCGGTTGAAAATGAACCACCGGTTTTTGGTCCTTCAAAACAACTTGATTTTGAACTGGAACTTGCGTTCACCACTTTTCAGGGAAAACCCATGGGTGAAAGTATTTCAACCAAAGAAGCAGATAATTATATTTTTGGAATGTGTCTTTTCAATGACTGGTCAGCACGTGATATTCAAAAGTGGGAATATGTTCCGCTGGGACCATTTCTTGCCAAGAATTTTGCATCCTCTGTTTCACCATGGATAGTAACGCTGGATGCTCTTGAGCCGTTCCGCATTCCGGGACCGGTACAGGAACCTAAAGTGCTTCCTTATCTGGAATACACAGGTAATAAACACATAGATATTGTACTGGAAGTTTATATTCAAACTGAAGATGGTACAGAAAATCTGATTTCAAAATCCAACTACAAACACATGTACTGGAACATGAATCAGCAGTTAGCACATCATACCATAAACGGTTGCAATATCAACTGTGAGACATGATGGCTTCAGGAACTATTTCAGGAACTACACCTGATTCATACGGCTCTATGCTTGAACTTGCCTGGAAAGGAACCAAACCGCTGAAAATGAAAGATGGTACTGAGAGAAAATTTATTCTTGACGGTGACACATTGATCATGCGTGGTTACTGTCAGGGAAAAAATTTCAGAGTTGGATTTGGAGAAGTACGCACTAAAGTTTTACCAACAAAATAAAAAATCATGTTTGCTGCAAGATATTTTCTTTTCACTTTTTTAATGATTGCATCACTGCATGCAGTTTCTCAAAAACACAAAGAATTTTATCCAAACGGAAACCTGAAAGAAACCGGTAAATACAAAAAAATGTTCCGGTTAAAACCTGGATTTTTTATCATGAAAACGGTGCAAAACATGCTGAAGGTCTTTATGTAAAAGGATCCAAAGAAGGTGTATGGAATTATTATCATACCAACGGCCAGCAGAGTGAAACCGGTTCATATCTCAACGGTGAAGAAACCGGAAAATGGATTGCGTATCATGAAAACGGCGTCAAAGAATCAGAAGGAAATTATGATAAAGGCAACCGAACAGGAAAATGGATTTATTATCATGAGAACGGAAAAGTTGCTGAAGAAGGATCTTTTGAAAAAGACAAACAAACCGGAATCTGGAATTATTATTTTGAAAGCGGTGTACTTGCCAAAACTGGCAACTGGAATGATGATGTGGCAGATGGTGAATGGATTTATTATTATGAAAATGGCAATGTCTCTGAAAAGGGAATTTGGAAAGATCATCACCAGACTGGTATTTGGACTTATTATGATGAGAACGGAAAATTGGAAGAAGAAGGAGAATATGCTGCAGGAGTTCAAAGTGGTGAGTGGAAATATTATTATCCTTCAGGTCAGCTTCAAAAATTTGGTCACTGGAAAAATGATCAGAATGACGGTGAATGGTTATACTACCATGAAAACGGAAAATTAGAGAAAAAAGGATATTGGGTAAACGGTGTAGTGAACGGTGTTTGGACCTATTATTATGAATCAGGAGCTGTACTTGAGGAAGGCTCATTTAACGCTGAAGGAAATCAGGATGGAATCTGGAATTATTATTATGAAACCGGACAATTGCAAAAAAGCGGCTCCTGGCAAAATGGTGAGACAAACGGTATCTGGACATTTTATTACACCAACGGAAAAGTAGAAAAAAAAGGAACGTATGAGAATGGAACAGCAGTAGGGATTTGGGCATACTATTCAGACAAAGGATATAAAACTGATGAAGGACCCTGGGAAAACGGATTGATGAATGGAATATGGACCTATTATTATCCCGGCGGAAAAATAAAAGAAAAAGGGTTGTGGTCAAACTCAGTTCAAAATGGACTGTGGAGTTACTATTCAGAAAAAGGTAAACTGATTGAAACACGTGAATGGCTGAATGGAAAAGCAACGGGAAAATATACGCTTTACTAGAAAAAAATGACCGGCGAAACATTTGATGAAATAGATCTGGAAAAAGAAAGGCTTGAAATTTTAAAAGCTTACCGGGGATTGTTATGGGCCAGCCGGCACGTGCGTGATAAAGAAGATACCAAACTCATCCGCAAAGCATTTGACCTTGCTGTTGAAGCGCATAAGGAGATGCGCAGAAAATCAGGTGAACCGTATATTTTTCATCCCATTGCTGTTGCGCGTATATGCTGTGAGGAGATGGGACTTGGAACAACAGCAATTGTATGCGCACTTTTACATGATACCGTTGAAGACACGTATATCACATTGAATGACATTGAAGAAATGTTTGGTTTCAAAGTGAGAGTCATTATTAATGGTCTCACAAAAATTCCGGAAGTATTTGATGAAAATATTTCGTTGCAGGCTGAAAATTTCCGCAAACTGATTCTGACTATTTCAGATGATTTACGTGTGGCGTTTATTAAAATAGCTGACCGTTTGCACAACATGCGCACGCTTAGTTCCATGCGTCCTGACAAGCGTCTTAAAATATGTTCAGAGACTGAATTTTTATATGCACCGCTGGCGCACCGTTTTGGATTCAACGCTATCAAAAATGAATTTGAAGACATCATTTTTAAATACAAAGAGCCGGAGCGTTATGCAGAGATTGAAAGTAAACTGGAAAAAACCAAAGAAATCAGAAACCGGTTTATCCGTCACTTTACCAATCCGATAAAAAAAGTACTGGAAAAAGAAGGATTTAATTTCAGCATCAAAGCCCGGACAAAAAGTATTCCTTCTATCTACAAAAAAGTATTTCAGAAAAATGTAAGTTTTGATGAGATCTTTGACATTTTCGCTATACGTATTATTTATGATACCGAACTGGAAAATGAGAAGCCGATGGCCTGGCGGATTTATTCCATTGTAACCGATTTTTATCAGCCAAATCCCGATCGTTTGCGTGACTGGATTTCCATTCCAAAAGCCAATGGTTATGAATCATTGCACACAACCGTGATGAGTCCTACCGGTAAATGGGTGGAAGTGCAGATCAGAAGTGTTCGAATGGATGAAATTGCTGATAAAGGTTATGCCGCGCACTAGAAATACAAAGAAAATAACTCACAGGATAATACCTTTGACAGATGGATTGGTGAGATCAGAGATTTACTTGAAAATCCGGAAGCAAATGCTGAAGAATTTATTGACGAATTCAAACTGAATTTATTCACCGATGAAATTTATGTTTTTACTCCCAACGGAGATCTGAGAGTATTGCCAAAAAATGCAACAACACTTGATTTTGCTTTCGATATTCATACGGATGTCGGTCTGACTTGTATTGGCGCAAAAGTGAACGGAAAATTATTACCCATCAGTCACGTTTTAAAAAGCGGAGATCAGGTGGAGATTATCCGTTCCAAAAAACAGCAGCCGAAAGAAGACTGGCTGAAATTTGTAGGAACTGCAAGAGCAAAAGCAAAAATCAAATCTGCTTTAAAAGAAGAACAAAAAAGAATTGCCGCTGACGGAAAAGAAATTCTGCAAAGAAAATTCACCCAGCTTCATGTCAATTTTTCCAGTGAAAATATTTCAGTGTTAGAAAAGTATTTTCAGATACCCAACACCCTTGAACTCTATTTTCAGATTGCCAAGGGAAAAGTGGACCTCAGCCGTTTGCGTGAACTGGAAATCACTGCAAAAAATCTGGTGCTTCCCAAAGCTGAAAAAACAGAAAACACAAGCGCACTTCAGAATATTATTACCTGCGTTGACAGTAAAAAAGATACCATCATTATTGGTGAAGATTTTAAAGACATTGAATACAAGCTGGCCAATTGCTGTACGCCTATTCCGGGTGATGATGTGTTTGGATTTATTACCGCAACAGAAGGAATTAAAATTCACCGTGTAAATTGCCCCAATGCAACACGGCTGATGTCAAATTATGCGTACCGCATTATCAAGGCAACCTGGAAAAGCAAACACCTCAAAGAAAGACTTGCCGGAATTAAAATTACCGGAATTGATGATGTGGGAATTGTAAATACGATTACCAACATTATTTCTTCAGAGCACCGCGTAAATATGAAATCAATCAGCTTTGAATCCAACGACGGTATTTTTGAAGGAAAAATTCAACTCTATGTTTACGATACTGAACATCTGGATAAATTAATGTTGCAATTTGAAGAGATTACGGGGGTAAAATCTGTGGAGAGGGTGTAAATTCATCAGCCTAAATTTAATTTAGGAAAGTGTGAAAATCAAAAAGTTATGAAACGATTCCACGCATTTGAATGGGAAGATCTGAAATGGTTTCCGGTAAGCTGGCGGGATTATGGTACAGATTATCTCAAATTTATTGCCACACGCTTTGACATTTACAAACCGGTAATTCCGCTGTTGAAAAAAGGGCTTGATGAAAGCAAAGAAAAAATTTGGGTGGACTGCGCATCTGGTGCAGGCAGCGGATTGATTAATCTGGCAAGACATTTAAAAAGAATATCCTGATCTGAAAATTGTGCTGACTGATTTTTATCCCAATATTGAAGGCTTTGAACGAACCAAATCTGAGGTACCCGATACGTTTGAGTATGTTTCTGAATCAGTTGATGCTGCCAATGTCCCAAATGAATTCAATGGTAAATTAAGAACCATTTTTGGTGCGTTTCATCACTTCAGACCTGAGTCAGCCAGAAAAATAATTCAGAATGCCGTTGACTCTGATTCGCCGATAATAATCATTGAACCGGTGGGCAGAAATTTCATGAGTTTTTCTCCTGATTTTTATTCCGCTGAATGTGATTCTTTTACTCCTTTCATCCGTCCGGTGAGATGGAGTGTTTTGCCTTTTATCTACCTGCTGCCACTCATTCCTTTGTATGTTCTCTGGGACGGAACCATTTCACTTTTCAGAACCTACAACATCAATGAAAGAAAAGCACTGATTGCATCTTTAAATAATTCAGAAAAATATCACTGGGAAATTGATCAGACCAAAGGTGCAATGCCAATCAACTATGTTGTCGGATTCAAAAAGAAGTAAAATGAATCGGTTGCAGGACAATGCTGAATCTGCTAATTCTTATTATCTTTACACTGGCAATCAAGTGATTTATGATTGATAAAGAATCTTTACAAGAAACGGTTAAAACAATTTTCTGCCATTTTCTGGAAAAAAACGGGCATCGTAAAACGCCTGAAAGATTCGCTATTCTCGCTGAAATTTACGCACACAAGGGGCATTTTGATATTGAATCTCTTTATGTCAAAATGAAAAATAAAAACTACCGGGTGAGCCGGGCAACGTTGTACAATACCATGGAATTATTATTAGCCTGTAATCTGGTGAGAAAACATCAGTTTGGAAGTAATATCTCCCATTTTGAAAAAGCACACGGTTACAGCCAGCATGATCACGTTATATGCACTGATTCAGGTGATGTAATTGAGTTTTGTGATCCGCGTATTGAAAAAATAAAAGCCACGGTTGAAGAACTGTTCAATGTCAAAATTCATCATCATTCACTGTATTTTTACGGTGAAAAACTGGCAGACAAAAAATCAGTCGGATGAGTATTTCCCTGAATCAGATCAGCCATACAAACTGCACTGAAATTCAGGTTTCAGGTTCAGCACTCACCGAACCAGAATTTGAAGTACTGACAGATGCCGTTCAGGAACTGATTGAAACAGACAATTCCAACATCATTCTCAATCTCAAAGAAATCAAAGTTCTCAATAGTCTGGGAATTAATACACTGATTAAAATTTTTACCAGAAGCCGTAATCACGGCGGAGACCTGATTATTGTTAATATCTCAGACAAAATTAGTCAGGTATTGTTGCTCACCAAACTGAATACTGTTCTTAATATTGCACCTTCCGTGCAAGAAGCGGTGAACAACTTTAATTCGTAGCAATGCAAACAGATGTTTTATTAGGTCTTCAATGGGGTGATGAAGGCAAAGGAAAAATTGTGGATGTGGTAACACCCGCTTATCAGATTATTGCCCGCTTTCAGGGTGGACCCAATGCTGGACACACGCTTATTTTTGAAGGTAAAAAACATGTACTCCATACAGTTCCTTCAGGTATTTTCAGAAAAGATGCCATTAACATCATTGGTAATGGAGTGGTGATTGATCCGATAACGCTGCGCGGCGAAATTGAAAAAATTGAAGCACAGGGAATAGTGGTTGGTAAAAATCTGCTTATTTCCAGAAAAGCGCATTTAATTTTGCCTACACATAAAATTCTGGATAAATATTCAGAAGAATCCAAAGGACAGCATAAAATTGGTTCAACACTGAAAGGAATTGGACCAACATACATGGACAAAACCGGCAGAAACGGTTTGAGAATGGGTGATACAGAACTTGCTTCATTCAAAGAAAAATACAATGCACTTGTTTCAAAGCATAAAAAAATGCTTGGCAGTTATGATTACAAATCCTTGCTGGATGAGACAGAAAGCAAATGGTTTGAGGCAATTGATTTTCTGAAAAAAATTGAACTGATTGACAGCGAAATTTATGTAAACAAAGCACTCGCTGAAGGCAAAAAAATTCTGGCTGAAGGTGCTCAGGGTACTATGCTGGATATTGATTTTGGAACCTATCCGTATGTTACTTCATCCAACACAGTTACTGCAGGAACCTGTACCGGACTTGGTGTTGCGCCTACAAAAATTGGTGAAGTAATTGGTATTTTCAAAGCTTATTGTACGCGTGTCGGCAGTGGTCCTTTTCCAACAGAACAGAACAATGAAACCGGTGCAAAGATCAGAGAAATCGGACATGAATACGGTGCAACAACCGGTCGTGAACGCCGCTGCGGATGGGTGGATTTACCTGCTCTCAAATACGCATGTATGATCAACGGAGCAACACAGCTGGCCATGATGAAAGCAGATGTTCTGGACACTTTTGAAACTATTCAGGTGTGCACGCACTATGAAATCAACGGAGTAAAGACAGAATATTTCCCGTATGACATTGACGGACTTGACATCAAACCGGTGTATCACGCTATGAAAGGCTGGAAAACAGATTTAACCAAACTGCGCAGGATGGAAGATGCTCCCAAAGAATTTTCTGAGTACATCGCATACTTGGAAAGAGAATTAAACGTTCCTATCACTATCCTATCAGTAGGACCGGACAGAGAACAGACTATCATTCGAAAAAGAATTGAAAACAATTTCACAAATAGGATTCCGGGCGCTTGTAATGAGCGTCCTTTTTTTTAGGTGCATATCCTTTGGTCAGGATCGTCCTATCAAGTTGGTTTATGCTGAAACAGTCAGTGATTACAAGGGCCAGGCTAATACTACACGTGCCATTGGAAAAGTGCAGTTTGAATACAATAATTCAAGAATGTTTTGTGATTCAGCTATTTTTCTGCAAACACCCAATTTGATTTACGCTTACGGTCATGTACAGATTAATCAGGGTGATACTGTAAATTTATTTTGTGATTCATTGTTATACAACGGA
This sequence comes from Crocinitomicaceae bacterium, assembly GCA_016719925.1. Classification (GTDB taxonomy): domain Bacteria; phylum Bacteroidota; class Bacteroidia; order Flavobacteriales_D; family Crocinitomicaceae; genus JADJGJ01. Next base: position 39,987 of record JADJYC010000005.1, read on the forward strand.
AACACCAATATTTCCAAGCTCCGCAGCAATGTGCGGTTTCGGGACAATGAATACAAATTAGTGACTGACTCATTGGATTATGACGGCAATATTTCCATGGGACATTACAAAAAAAATGCAGTGATTACCAGTATCCGCGAAGACATGAAACTCACTTCAGTAAAAGGTTATTACTATTCCAATACCAAAACCTTTTATTTCAAAGACAGTGTTCATGTTACACATCCTGAATATGAACTATTTTCAGATACACTGGAATTCCGCACCTCAACTGCCAGCGCACACTTTCACGGGCCAACACAAATTTTTATGGACTCATCACAGCTTATTTGCAGCAAAGGAGTTTACTGGACAAAAGATGATCTGATCAGACTCTGGAATGGCGCAACCATCCTGGAAAACAACCGGTCATTTTATGCTGACAGTTTAATCTATAATCAGAAAGCGGATATCGGTGAAGGATTTTGTCATGTTCGCATTTATGATTCCACTGAAAATGTACTTTTTCTTTCTGATTATCTGCACAAATCAGCCGGCAACACAGACATTTTTATGAAAGACAATGCACACGTTATTCAGTTTGGCAAGAACGATACACTTTTTTTATCTGCTGATACCATTTTTTCTCACAGAGACACCATTAACGATATGACGCGGTCAATTGCCGTGAGTGATGTGGAAATAATTAACGGACGTATTTTTGTTGCCTGTGATTCGGCATTTTTCAGTGAACAGGATTCCATTTTAAAACTTCATAAAATGCCCGTGATGTGGAGTGATAAATCACAGATAACAGGTGACTCCATTCTGGCAACTTATTACAATCAGGAATTTCACGAGCTGCTGATTTATAACAACGCATTTATCTGTACAGAGCATGATACAGTGCATTATGACCAGATAAGGTCAAAAATGATGACGGCCATTCTGGATTCATCTGAGATCAGAAAAGTTTTTGTTGACACCAATGCAGAAACAATTTATTATCTGGAAGAATCATCCAAAGACTCGCTTGGCATTGAAATAAAAACAGTTACCGGCATGAACAGAATCGATTGTGTTAACATTGTCATTTATTTTAAAAAATCAGAGATCCAGAATATCAGTTTTAATGATAAACCTGCCGGCAATTATACGCCTGTAGATGAAGTTCCTGAAGGTGAACTGTTTCTGAAAGGATTTCTGTGGCAAATTGACCGCAAACCAGCACAGATATTCTTGGAATAATTTTATCTTTACCCTGTGAAACTGCGCCTGCTTATTCTGATTACTGTTTTTTCAACTGGCATCTTTGCCCAGAATGATTTTCCATACGGTAAAATCAAGGTTCGTAATTTCACTTCTAAAGATTATTCAGCCACTGCACAAAACTGGGATATCATCCAGAACAACGATCATTTTTTCTATGTTGCCAACAACGGAGGCGTGCTTGAATTCAACGGTGAAAACTGGACCAAAATTGAGTTGAATAACACAGAGCATCCGCGTTCATTTGATAAAGATGATTCCGGCAGAATATATGTGGGCGGCAGAGGAGAATTTGGTTACATGGATCACAACGCAACCGGTAAAACAATTTACACCAAAATCTCATCTCAGGTTGACTCGCTTGATTTTTCAGATGTATGGCAGGTTTACTGCATGGGAGAACATACTTATTTTATTTCAAGCAGTTATATTTTTATTCATTTTGAAGACAATACTGAAGCCGTTCCTGTACCTGACACAGTAAGAATTAAAGCCAGCGTAAGGCTTGACGATCTCCTGATCTGCACCTTTGAAGGAGTAACAAATAACTCTTATGTATTAAGAGGAAATAAATTCTTTCCGGTTCAAAACAGTTTTGGATTAGATCCGGTTATTCTGTTTGAAGAAAACGGAAAAAAAATACTGATCAATAATGACGGTGCCTTTTATGAATTTCAGCAAAACGGCAGTGCTTACCAGTTTGTGATGCAAACTGACAGGAAACTGAACATCGGAGCAGGTTTTGAAATCAACGACATCAACATTCACAACAACCTGATAGTTGCAGGGACTGCAGGGAATGGTGTACTCGTTTTCAATATGAAAGGTGAACTTATTCGCACCTTCATGGAAAAAGACGGACTGGAGAATCTCGAAATCAGAAAAATATACTTTGACCAATACAACAATACCTGGCTGTGCAATGACAATGGAATTACTTTCATTGAAACTTCTGATGCCATCACATCTTTTGACAAAGACTTTGGTATTACCGGTATCACAGAAGACATCTACCTGAATGATGAAAAAATATATCTGGCAACTCATACCGACATTTTTGAAAGCTCAATTACCCCGGGCGAATTGAATTTTATCAAAAAGGACGTCTTTGGAATGGAGGTTTATCAGATACGTGAATTCACTTTTACTGACGGTAAAAAATTTGCACTTGTTGTAGCAAATGATGCCGTATATTATCTGGACCAAAACTTTAAAAAGCAATGGATTGGTGACATTTATGCCTGGGATTTGTATCAGTCAAAAAAAGACCCAAACCGGATTTATGTTGGTCTTGATGGCAGTGATGGTGCAGGTTTGGGATCTATCATTTACCAAGACGGAACCTTTTCTTATGAGGGCAATTTCCCCAATACTTCAGGAGAGGTTCGTTCTGTTGTTGAGTTGAATGGCAACGTATACTACTCCGTTAAAAAAGATGGAATTTTCAAACTGGATACTACACGGGCTCAGGAAAAAAATAAATTGCCTGGTTTAATTATTTCCAAAGATACAACTGTCCTTTATGCACAATTTTCTTTGGGTGTATACAATAATGAGGTTTGGGTAGGAACAACCAATGGGTTATACAAAATTGCAGATGACAAACTGGTAAGAACTGATAATATCTGCGATGGAGTTTTTGCAAAAGAAAATTTACTTATCCACCGTTTTTATAATGATAATGAAGAGAAACTGTGGATGGTTATGTTTCACAATTCTGACACAAAAGATGAGTATTCTGAAATAGGTTATTTTGAAAAGAAAGACGGTGAATTTGTATGGACCTCTGCTCCGTTTAAACAAATGACGGATGATGTTATATATTCAATCAGGAAAGGCGAAAACGGCATGTATTGGTTTGCCGGCGGACGAAAAGTGTATGCATACAACTCCAACCATTCTGCAAATTTTGACATGCCTTTTAAAGTTTTATTTACCAGGTTTCATTGAATGAAGATTCTGTTTATCTGAACAACACCCATTATGAAACACTGGATGAACATGTCATTAAATACGCATACAACTCCATCCGGTTTAATTTTACTACCAATGCTTACCTGGGTGGTTTGGAAAATCAGTACAGTTATTATCTGGAAGGATTTGAAACAGATTGGGGAAAATGGAAAGAGGTGAACCATGCAGAATATCAGCGTTTGGGTGAAGGCACTTATACTTTTCATGTTAAAGCACTCAACTACTACGGTTTTGAAAGTGAACCGGTAAGTTTCACGTTTACTATTTTGCCTCCATGGTACCGAACTGTGTGGGCGTATATCGTTTATATATTGTTATTCATTTTGCTCATTTATATCATCATCATGCTTTCTATACGCAGGGTGAAACAACAAAAAGTTGAACTGGAAAAAATTGTACAGGAACGTACACATGAAATTGCAGAACAAAAATCATTTGCTGGAACATCAGAAAGCAGAAATTCAGGAAAAAACAAATGATATTCTGGATTCCATCAAATACGCTAAACGTATTCAAAACACAATACTTCCCGGAGAAGATAAACTGAAACATATTTTTGAACATGATCATTTTGTTTTATATAAACCAAAAGACATTGTATCAGGAGATTTTTACTGGGCGGCAAAATTTGAAAACAAAACTATTTTCTCTGCCATAGACTGTACCGGACATGGTGTACCCGGTGCGTTTGTAAGTATTGTTGGATACAATGCACTGAACAGAACCGTAAATGAATTTGGATTAAGACAACCTGCGCAAATTCTTGACAAACTGACAAACCTTGTGGTTGATACATTTACACAAAGTGAATCACAGACTAAAGACGGAATGGATATTGGATTGTGTTCCATTGACAATACCACATTAAAACTGGAATTCTCCGGCGCAAATAATCCATGTGTTGTGATACGCAACGGAGAGGCAATTGAATTGAAACCGGATAAACAACCTATCGGAGAATTTGATGAACGCAAACCATTTACCAATCATGATTTCCAGTTACAGTCCGGTGATTGCGTATATGTTTTGTCTGATGGTTATGCTGATCAGTTTGGCGGACCAAAAGGAAAAAAATTAAAATTTAAAGCACTGCGTGATCTCCTGATTGAAATCAGTATACTTCATCCGAAAGAACAGCTTAAAAAACTGGATGATGCTTTCAATGAGTGGAAAGGGGATTACGAACAGCTGGACGACGTTTGTTTATTTGGAGTAAAAATCAAATAATGAAAAAGAAATACATTACCGGAATTATTCTTATCAGTTCACTGATCACATTAATCATACTTTTTCTGCTGATACTTTCTCAGGGAGAAATGGTAAAAGCATCGTATGTGAAATATGCGATGGCCAATCTTTCACTGATTTTTATTGCCGCTGGAATTTATCTGATAGATGTTTTTACTCCAGAGATCGCCCGCAAAATGAAAATGATTCTCATAGCTTTCGGTTCTTTTTGTTTTGTGCTTGCGGTAATGGCTAGTATGAATATGATTGCATTTCTGGAAAACATGAACTGGGTAATTGTTATGCATTTATTTTTTATTCTGATGATTCAGCTTCAGTTGCTTCATTGGGGGAAAAGAGTTCCGCAGGTAACGCGGTTCAGTGCATTATTTATTATACTTTCAGATGCACTGCTTATTTTCTTTTTTGTTGCAAAATGGAAAGATTTTCACCTGGCTTCGCCTATCAGTATAGCTGCAATCGTATCTGTTTCAGCTACACTTCTGGGAATGATTTTCCTGAAAGAAAAGAAACAAACGGAAACAGTTGAAAGTTCTTCAAACTGATTCTGAATTCTTCTTACACCATGGAGTTTCTTCTGCGCTGTTTTTCAACACGGCCTGACAGAATGATACCAAACTCATACAGTCCGTATATCGGCACTGTCACAATTATCTGAGTAAAAATATCCGGCGGAGTTATAACGGCAGCAAGAATCAAAATAATAACCAGCGCGTGCTTTCTGTATTTTCTTAAAAAGGCTGGTGTAATAATTCCAAGTTTTGAAAAGATAAAAATCACCACCGGCAACAGGAAAAGCAAACCGGTAAAAAACACAGTCATAATGATAGTTCGCAGATACGATCCAATAGTAATGTTGTTTTCAATTGATTCAGCCAGCTGCCAGTTACCAAAAAACTGAACCGTTAGCGGAGCAATGATAAAATATCCGAAGAGAATTCCTGTAAAAAATAAAATAGACACAAACCAGACAATTCCGCGAACGGTTTTTAGTTCGTTCTGTTTCAGGCCGGGTTTTACAAATCCCCAAAGCTGATGAAAGATATATGGAAATGCCACTACAACCCCACCAATTATAGCCATCATCAGATTAATTCCAAACTGACCGGTAAACTCCACGCTTTGCAAATCAATATTTATTTGATTATCACACATGCCAAAGGCCCGGCATAAAAATCTGAACAAGGGAAAGTCAGCCTGTGAAAGCCAGAGAAAAACATTATTTACAATCCACTCAGTAAAAATGAAAATGACAATAGCACAAATCAAAATAGCCGCGGAAGAGCGCACCAAACGCCACCGGAGTTCTTCCAGGTGACTGAGAAAAGGCATATTTTGTTCAGGTTGTGCCATAGACTTATGACATCAAAAGTAGTTTTTTTTTGTGAGGAATTGGAAGAACAGGTGGGAAACCAAAACTTAAGTATTTATATTTTATTCTATTATAACTTTATGAATTGTGAATTTCAGATATTTAAAGGTTGTGCTGATTTTTTCTTAATTTCGGTTATATAGTAATGAAAGTCATAAAATTTAAGTCATTGTACCTGACATATCCTTTTAGAACTTTTTTGGTTCTTCTCTTTTGTCTTGTGACCACGATTGGCAATTCTCAGAAAAAAAATTTTTCGAAAAAAGTCATAGCCAATACTACACAACTTATTTTAGAAATGAATGATTTAACCGCGTTCCCTGAAAATTATTGCAACCTCATAAACGTAGAAAAAATTTATATCTCCTATAATGATATTTCCAGTCTGCCGGATTGTCTGATTCAAATGACAAAACTTAAACAAGTCATGATGACAGATAATGACTTCACCGTTTTTCCCGAAATATTATGCAGTATTCCTACTATTACTGGAATTGGTCTCCATGGAAATAACATCAAAGAGATTCCGCCGTCTATTGGAAAACTGGTGAATTTAGAAGCTCTGGAAATGGATGTTTACCGTGGCGGAATTGAAATTATTTCAGATGAATTTTCAAAACTTACCAAATTAAAAATATTAAATCTTCGCACGAAAGGTTTTGATTCTATTCCGGAATATATTTATTCGTTCTCATTGCTGGAAGAATTTTTTTACTGTGATGATTCGTTAATAAAAATTTCACCAAACATTGGAAATCTCGGAAAATTGCATCGACTTATTTTAAGAGGACGCTTTGACAGTTTGCCTGAATCTTTTGGAAATTTGCAATCACTCACATATCTGGAACTAACTTCAGATAGTCTGAGTTATTTACCCGAGAGTTTTAACCGACTAAAATATTTACAAAAATTAAAATTATACAATTGCAGATTTCCAACTTTTCCAATTCAATTATGTCAGTTGAATTTTTTAGAAGAATTAGAAATTATTGGTAATTCAGATCACAACCTGAATTGGAAAAACTTGCCCCCAGCGATTGAAAGTATATTTTCATTGAAAAAACTTGTCATCAGAAACGTAGGTCTTGAAAAAATACCAAAACAAGTGGGGTCTTTGTCTAAACTTGAAGAATTAGATGTAAGCAGTAATAATTTAACCTCTTTTCCGGTAAGTATTCTAAGTTATTTAACACGTCTCGAAAAGCTAATTATTGCAGACAACAAACTTCCGGATGAAATTATTACACAAATTCATGAAACAGCTCCTGAAGGTTGTTGGATTGTGGGAACAAATTCACAACGATAATTTTTTGACTGATTTTATTGTTCAAAATCAAATTCCCCTTCCGGATCATCAGCAGATGCAAGTTCTTTTAAAATTTTGGACACATCCTCTTCCGTTGAATGAAGTTTGGACTTGCAGATTTTTATCAGCTCAGCAGCTCTTTTTACTTTTTTTGAAAGCACATCCACACTGATTTCTCCGTTTTCTATTTCATGAACTATTTCCTGTAATTCATCAAATGCTTTGGTATAATTAATTTCACTCATGGTTCTTTTTTATTTTAGTAATGGTACTTTGCAACACTCCGTCAGAAGTTAATGTCTCAAGGGTATTTCCGGTTTTTATTTCATTCACTGACCGCAGCAGTTTTCCGTTTACGGTAGTTAGCGTATAGCCGCGTTTTACCACATTCATCGGGTCAACCAGTTCAATAATTTTTTTTCAGTGGATTTTAACTGATCCTGTTGATGTTTTATAATCCGGCTGACATCTTTTCCAAGCTGCATCTTTATTCTTTCAAGCACCTGAACTTCTTCTTTGAAAATATCTTTTCCTGATCTGAGAAGTGAATGTCTGAACTGATTGAGATTTTCCCGTTCATTATTCATACGCATTTTGGTCTCATGCAGCAAATTTTTTGAAAGACTATTCAATTCAAATTTTAATTCTTTCAGCTGATTTAATGTCAACGACTGAAATAATTTAAGTGTATGCTGAAACTGTCTCTTCTCCATCTCCAGAAACTGAAGGATTTTTCCGGGTAAAATTTCCTGCGCCCGCTGAACCGGAACAGCAAAGTCATGGAATTTCTGAATAAAAAAATCTGCCAGTTCAGTGGGTGTAATTGCGCTCTGATAGGCCACCATTTCTGAAACAGTCAGGTTTGTAGAATGTCCGATACCGGTAAACAACGGCAATGGAAAATTACAAATGGCTTTTGCCAATGAATAATCATTGAATGAAGATAATCCGACATCCGCTCCGCCGCCACGAATTATTGCAACCGCATCAAAATGTTTTTTTACTTTTTTAATCCGGCTCAGCTGACTTTTTATGGTTTTAATGGAAGCATCTCCTTGCAGCACAGCGGGAAATAAAAAATGAAAAAAACGGTATCCAAAAATATTCTGATCAATAACCTTGATAAAATCCTGATAGCCTTTGCTTGTTTCAACAGAAATAACAGCAATTCGTTTTGGCAGCAAAGAAATCTGTACGAGTTTGTTTTTTCCAAAAAGATTTTCTTTCTGAAGTTTTTCAATTGTTTCTCTTTTTTCACGTTCCAGCTCTCCTAATGAAAAAGAAGGGTCAACATCACGTATTATCAAAGAAAGCCCATACTTAGGCTCATAGGTAATATTGGCAAAAAGCAAAACCTGAATTCCATCTTTCAGTGATTCATTCACCTGTTTCTGAAAAATCGAATTGATCCGTTCGTAATCATTTCTCCAGATAGTTGCGCGCATCTCACACTCCACAACACCGTCTTTTTTATATACCAGTTCCGGAAAACAATGACCACTTTTTGCATACCGGTTCAGCTTGTTGATTTCAGCCTTGATCCAGTAACCAGAAAGATACCTGTCAGCAATTGTTTTACGAATGCTGTTTGCCACTTCAGTGAGCGTAAAAATTTGTCGGTTATCAATTGTTTCTGGCATACTGCATTTGAACATTCCGAAATTAAGGAATGCTCCTGTTTATTCTGTCTTTGTGAATAAATCTTATTCCGGTGATAAAATCAACCATCTTGTCAACACCTCAATTCTCCGTTTCAAAATCATCTCCAAGCCAGACAGAATGAGCATTTTATATTAATCTGACACCCAAAACTTACCAACCTGAACTAACAACCTTTGTTTAATAAGTTAAATCAGCGCCATTTAAGGGCTGGGACCTATTTAGGTACCTTTACTTTGCTAAATTCTATTACATGAAATTTTCATCTCCCCTTACTCTGAAAGCCGTTGCTGACTTTCTGAATTGTCAGTTTGTGGGCGATCCGCAAATGCCTGTTACCGGCATCAATGAAATTCACAAAGTTGAACCGGGAGATATTGTTTTTGTTGATCATCCAAAGTATTATAAAAAAGCGCTGAACAGCAAAGCAGATATTATAATCATTGACAAAGAGGTAGATGAAATTCCGGCAGGAAAAGCAATTATAATTTCCAACGCGCCTTTTGATTCATTCAACAAAATCACACTGCACTACTCACCCAAACAGATCTGGACAAAAAATCCCGGAGAAAATTTTGTAATTGGTGAAGGTTCTATTATACATCCCAATGTTTCAATCGGACACAATGTGAGCATTGGTAAAAATTCAGTGATACTTTCCGGTGCGGTGCTTTGTGATTTTACTATTATTGGAGATGATGTTGTAGTTGGACCGAATGCTGTGATTGGTCATGATGCATTTTATTATAAAAAGAAATCAGACGGTTATCACCGCATGCACAGCTGCGGAAGAACTATTCTGCAAGACCGTGTTGAAGTAGGTGCAATGACTACTATTGACCGCGGAGTTACCGGTGATACAATTATTGGTGAAGGAACTAAAATAGATAATCAGGTTCATATCGGACATGATACAGTAGTTGGAAAAAACTGTTTGTTTGCAGCCAATGTGGGTATTGCAGGATGCGTAATTATAGAAGACAATGTGATTTTGTGGGGACAGGTTGGAGTGACCAGCGATATAACAATTGGTGCGAATGCAGTTGTACAGGCGCAGTCAGGTGTTTCAAGAAGTCTGGAAGGCGGAGCAACTTATTTTGGCTCACCTGCAAATGATGCACGCACTGTTTTGCGTGAAATGGCAGCGCTCAGAAAATTACCGGGCATCATAGAAAATCTATGACATTTGTAACAGAGAAAATATTAGCTGATCTTGAAAATAAACTGAAGGCAAAAGACTTCCGGTTAAATTCTCTGCTTGAAATAACCAAAACTATTAACCTGAATAAATCAGTGGATGAAATCATCCGTCTGTATCATTTCATTCTTCAGGAGCAGCTTGGATTAAGAAAATTCATTTTGTTCACCAATCAAAAAGGCTGGCAGATTCTTGTTAAAAGCGGCATCAAAGGTCCGGTGAAAGACATGCATGTTGAAAGAGATATTTTACGATTCAGAGAAATAACGGTGATTGAATCTTCCTATAAAAAATCACTCAACAATTTTGATGTCGTCATTCCGGTATTACACAAAGACAATGCGCTGGCATACCTGATTGTAGGCGGACTGAAAGAACTTCAGACAAATCCGCAGACAGCATTTGCCAATCTGAATTTTATTCAGACTTTGACAAATATTATTGTTGTCGCTATTGAAAATAAACGTCTTGCCAATGAGAGTGTCAAACAAGAACTGGTAAAACGGGAACTTGAACAGGCATCTGAAATGCAGCGTCTGCTTTACCCTTCCAATCTTCCGTCCAATCATAAAATTGATATCTCAGCAAAATATTTATCTCACAGTAAAGTGAGCGGAGATTATTATGATTACATCCAGCTGAATGAAGATGAATTTATAATTTGTATTGCGGATGTCAGCGGAAAAGGAATTTCTGCAGCCATGCTCATGGCAAATTTTCAGGCTACGGTAAGAACAATTTATAATTACCGCAGACTGGATTTAAAAGATCTGATCATTGAATTAAACAAACAGGTTTTTCAGGCGGCACAGGGAGAAAAATTCATCACGTTTTTTATTGCAGAATATAATTCATCAACGCGCAAACTAAAATACATCAATGCCGGTCACAACTGGCCAATTCTGATCCGGGGTAAATCATCTTCTTTTCTCAACAAAGGATGTATTGGTTTGGGTATGCTGGAAGAAATTCCGCACATTGAAAGTGGAGAAACAGAAATACAAAACAACACCACATTGATTCTTTATACAGATGGAGTTGTAGAACTTGAGAATAATACAGATGAACAATTTGAAACAGAAAGACTGACCAAAATTGTTCAGAGTTTCTATCCGCTTTCAATGGAAGATCTCAATGAAATTATCTTTTCAAAATTAGATGACTGGCGCGGAAGCAGAAGATATGTGGATGATACGGCTATTCTTAGCTGCCGGATATTTTAAGATCATCCTGATTAATCCATTACTGAATATTCCGTTTTTTTTTTTTACACAGAGAAACGGAGTAAGCTGAGATTTAACAGAGAAAATTTCTCTGTTTTAACTTTGTTTTCTTCGCTTCTCCGTGTTAATTCTATTAATGACTTCACTTTCAATTTTACACAGAGAAACGGAGTAAGCTGAGATTTAGCAGAGAAATTTTCTCTGTTTTAACTTTGTTTTCTTCGCTTCTCCGTGTTAATTCTATTAATGACTTCACTTTCAATTTTACACAGAGAAACGGAGTAAGCTGAGATTTAGCAGAGAAATTTTCTCTGTTTTAACTTTGTTTTCTTTGCTTCTCCGTGTTAATTCTATTAATGACTTCACTTTCAATTTTACACAGAGAAACGGAATATTTCAAATTTGTCTACTAATAATTCTGTATTTTCTTTTTGAATCAATAATGAAAATGTCGATAAGAACATTAATTTTAACTTATTATTAATAATGACTATCAATTGTTATATCTAAACTATGAGAAAATTACTTCTGAATTTGTACGTTATTTCAGCATTCAATTTACAAATTTTTTCCCAAACTCAAGTTGGCAACAATGTAGGGAATTACATTACTGAACCATCAATGGTCATAACAAATTCCGAATTGATTTATTTAAGTTTTTGTCAGGCTTTGCCAACAGATCAGATGCATATTCAAGAAAAGGTAGGAGATGCTTGGATAGACCTCCCGGGAGCACCAACAGCTATTTTTGCTAATGTTGACCAAACTGAGTTGCATTATAGTGAGACAAACCAAACACTTCATTGCGTTTTTGAAAAATCAGGTATACCTGAAGCAGGAATATACGTTATTAGCTATGACGGTTTGTGGTCAGACACTTTGAGCTTCTTGAGTCCAAATGCATCAATTAAGTTTAAATCTGTGCTGGATACAGCAAATAATATTGTATATGTACTTGCGAATGCTCCTGGCTTTTCGTTTTTAAAATTCGACTTGGATAACGAAACCGTCACTTCAATTCCTCCACCTCCAACATCAAGTTCTAGTTTCAATAATTTAGATTTTGTACACAATGGATTGGATGGCTTTCTTTACGCATCTCTTTTTTACTCAGGAGCGGGAGTTATAGTAAGATTCAACGGGACTAATTGGAATTTTGTTACTTCAGGTTTTTGCTATTCTGACCAATTAATTAGAAGTAATTTGGAGATAATACCCAGCAGTAACTATATTGCTTTAACTTATGTTTATGATGACCTTGCCGGATTTAAACTCGGCATGACAAGTTATAATTGTGCGGGAATTGGTTCTAACGTCTTGTTGCCACTAATGAATGTACCAGATTATGGAATTGATTTGAGAGGAACTTCAATCAGTCCGATTGATGAACATATTGTCTTCGGATATTCATTAGGAGCAGAAAATTATTTAGGTTACTATTATAATGGAGAGAAAATTGAAATTTCGCATACAATTCCAATGGACTATGTCACAAATTTAATGCACTCATCGTCGGGTGAATTATACTGGATAGACAACACTACAACTTGCAAAGTATTTAAATTACCGGCTATTTACGCATCTGCTGCATCTCTTATTGAAAAGCAGATACAATTTTTTCCTAACCCGGCATCGAACTTCATTTATACTAAAAACTCATCTCAATCAAATTATGTTATCTATGATGTTCAAGGGAAACTTGTATTAATTGGTTCTGATTTCTGTTTGAACAATCCAATTTCAGTTGCAGAACTTAAAGACGGAAATTATTTCATTTCAATTTTACATGGAAATGGCACAATTTCAACTGAACAACTGATAATTAAACATTGAAAAAATCAAATCTCCATATTTTTTGAATTACGGATTATTTGAAAAATGTCATCAATTTTACACAGAGAAACGGAGTAAGCTGAGATTTAGCAGAGAAATTTTCTCTGTTTTAACTTTGTTTTTTTTGCTTCTCCGTGTTAATTCTATTAATGACTTCACTTTCAATTTTACACAGAGAAACGGAGCAAGCTGAGATTTATCAGAGAAATTTTTCTCTGTTTTAACTTTGTTTTCTTTGCTTCTCTGCTTGTCCTTAGCTTGCCGAAGGGTGTTAAATATTAGATCTACTTCTTCCCTCTTATCAAGGTCACATTTCCCTGGCCTTCAAATTCAGTTCCGTTAAAACCGGTTCCTTTGTAAACATAGAAATAGACACCATCAGCGCACGGATCACCGTTTTTGTCAGTACCATCCCAGACAGAATGAATATCATTGAATTCTCTAATTGTATTTCCCCAGCGGTTTACAATGACACATTCTAAAATTTCTATTCCCTGAGATAAAAACTCAAACGTAAATACGTCATTACTTCCATCTCCGTCAGGAGTAAAAATATTTGGCGGAATTAATTCAACGGGATCATACACTATAATATCCTGACATAAAGTATCTGCACAACCGTTTTTGTTTATTGCCGCAAGACAAATTGTATATGTGCCAGCCATATAAGTTGTGTCATACGTTTGCCCTAAGTCATGTGAAAGTACCCAATCACCTTCATCGTAATTAAAATTCCAGAAGAATGTTGTATCCGCATTGGGATCATTTGGATTTGCAAAATACTGCGACTGATTTTCAAAATGAACTTCAAGCGGCGCATCACCTTCATACGGAACAGTAAAACCTAAAGAGCTCATTTCAAAATCAGCAACCGGATTTAATGAATCCAGAACAATTGTCTGCACCAGCGTACAACCATTATCATCAGTTACTTCAATTTGATACGTTGCCGGATTAAGTCCTCCCCAGGTTGAATTATCAGAAGTATCCCCGTTATCCAGATTGGTCCACAAATAGGTATAATCAGGAGTGCCGCCCGCTGCTGCTGCATACACAACTCCGTTTCCGGACTGATATCCAAACATTCTGCAATAAGCAGGTTCAGAACCAAATTGAACAAGAACTAATTCTGTTGGTTGTGTAATTGTAAAGTCAATGGTGTTTGAACATCCGTTATCATCATTTATAATTAGTGCATAAGTTCCTGCAGGCATATTGAACGAACTGTCTGCCCAAACTCCGCCAACACCTCCGGGATTTGGTGCCCAGATAAAACTGATGTTGTTATAATTTCCCTGCCAGTTGTAAACGGTATCTACAGTTGCTTGCCCGGTTCCGCCATAACAAAGCGGCGGATATAAAGTCATTCCGGCATCAAGTGCAGGAGGATCAGGAATAAAAACAGAATCTGCAAGCGTACAACCAGGTCCTAAAAAGATTTCATAATAATACCATCCTGCTGTCAGATTATTTGCTGTATTACTTCCGCCGGGATTTAACGTATTGCCGTTTAAATCTTCTATCAGAAATGTTTCACCGCCAATTTGATTTCCTAAATTCAGTGTAAGTGATGCATCAGAAAATTGATGACAGGTTGGATCATTGTAAATTATATTTAGTGTTTGTCCATACACGGTGACACTTTGCGCTGATGAATCTTCAAAACCGCAAACGGGATCAGTTGTAACCAAAGAAATAACATACGTACCGGTACCGGCATAGGTGTGATTTGCAACAGAGCCTGTATAAGTTGAACCGTCTCCCATATACCATTGGTAGCTCAATCCTGCTGAACCGGTATTGACTACCTGAACATCAAGCTGACCACAAGTATCAATGATATCAAAATCAGAAACAACATTATCAATGAATAAAACAACTGAAGCGGTATCCGGTAAACTTTCACAAAACGCATCTGTATTGGTGACAAAATAATTGGTATTTACATTCACATTATTTGCTAAAAGCGGATTTCCGTTTTGAATAAAATTTCCTGTTGAAGTGTACCATGAAATTGTTCCGGCAGCAACAGCAACCAGAACAGCATCTGTACCCGGACATATTGTAGTATCAGTTGCAACTGGGGGTGCAGGAAGTGCATGGTAACTTACTATCAGCGTATCTGATTCATCTGTACATCCGTTTATATCAACCACGCTCAAATAATATTGTCCTGAATCAAGAACAAGATACGTATCTGTTCCGGCAACACCATTCCAGTAATATTCAGAAAATCCATGAGGAGCATCTATCACAAGCGTATCATACGGACAAATAGTTGTGTCATTTGGCATTGACCATCCTTCAAGGGGAAGACTGATATCTACAAATACGCTGTCTGTTTTTGTGATACCGCAGAAACTGGTTTCACAATAATACCAGGCTTCCTGATCTACATACTGACTGAACGCTGAACCAGATAAAGGTGCTAACCAATTTATCACTGTGTTTGCAGGACCAAGCACAGAAATCATTGCGCTGTCCTGCACACAAATTACAGGATCCCACAAATAAAGAGAAGGAGAACTGTACGCAACAGTAGCTTCAAATTCTGAATTTACCACACAGCCATCTGCGGTAGTTACGTAACAAAAATATTCACCAATATCTGTAGCATATTGTGTGAAATTAGTTCCAAGCGAATCACCGGTTGGACCAATCCACTGCCACGCAATTCCACCCATCACTGTTAGTAAAACCGAATCACCCGAACAGACGACTCCGTCAATTGGATCAACCGTTACCTGCGGAACAGGAATTGGAGGCAAACCATACGAATCAGAATTGGAACAGGTCACTCCGCTTTGAGTTGTGTCAACAGATGCGGTAATATTGACTCCCATCAGTGCGGTGAAAATTGCAGCTACTGAATCACCGTAATTAGCTATAATATTTGTGCCCGACCAACTGATAGTTTGTGCCGTGGTTGTTGCAATAACAATTACCGTATCACCCGGACAGGCACTTGGCGGTCCGTCTATAACTATTGGCGGAGTTGGAAGCGTATCTACATAAAAACTATCAACCAGAAAATAACTTACTGTGTCTCCGCATTCATTCACCAGTTCAGTTTCTATAGTGTGCCATCCAACTGAATTTACACAAACTGTTTGATTGGTAGGTCCCATCACCTGAACTGAATCATCCGGATTATGTTCAAGCGTATCTACATAAACACCATCGATGTACCAAACTGAATATAAATTTGGCATGGTTGCCCACTGATTGGTATACGCACTGTCAATAAGATAAACACTTACACAAAACGGAAAATCACAGGTGAGTGTTGAGTCTGTATTGGTAATATTATCATCATCAAATAAAATATGCGGATCAAGGGTATCATGCAGCGCAAAATTATTGATGACGATATCAATTGTGTTTACTGCAGACTGACAACCAAATTCATTGACGGCAACAACTCCATAAGTGCCTGAAGTGGAAACAGAAATTGTTGAATCATTGATTCCAATCAAACCTACCCAAACAACAGAATCAGTTGTCGAACCGTCTGGTATTGCCCATACAAGAACTGAATCTGCATCACAGGTATCAATATCAATAGTGATTGCTTCATTATCATTATAATTCCAGCTGTCAGATATTAATGGCGGATCAGGATTTGGAAGAATTTCTATATAGATAGAATCCAGCCAGGTATAACATTGATCCTGTGTTGTGGTGGTTGCTGTATACCAGCCTTCAACAGTAAAATTTGTATATACACCACCTGCTCCGTTGCTCCACTGAACATTGTATAGCGGATGAACAGAACCAATCATAAAATCATTCAGCATAGCTCCAACCGGTGAGCAACCATCGAGTGTATCCAGACAATCAGCAAAAGGAATTTCATCTCCAATGCATGGTTCGTAAGTATTCAAATCACAACCCAGTCCGGGATTTTTTTCAAAATAATCAAACGGATCGCGGTTAGGATCAAAGGGACTTGTCCAGAAAATATCTGTCTGTCCCACATTAACCATCTGCGCAAAATTTCCATAATTATTATCACTGCAATTGGTGACAGTAAAATTAACCTGCTGGCCTGACTGAAAAGTAAAAGTACTGCCGGCAGGAACATAAATTGCTCCTTCAGTAAATCCTGCAAGCACAGGTTTGTCAGTTGTTTTAATTGTAATTGCCTCACAAAAGTCCGGTTCATTTCCTCCTGCCTGTCTGGCCCACTGAAATACACCTGCGCTGTTGTATTTTATAAAATGTACATCTTCAAAACCAACGGATAAAAAAGTAGATGCGCCGTATTCAGCATTCATTTCAGTGAACGTACATTTAAAATCACCGGTGATGTATGCACTGCCTGATGCATCTAATGTCATTTGCGTGGAATGAAGTTCATCTGATGAATAATTGGTCGACATCCAACCTAAATCTCCTGACTCATTAAAGCGTCCTGTAAAAATATTATACTGATCACCGGCAGGAAAACTCATACCCCATTTATATCCTCTACCAATAATGTATTTTGATAATCACCTGTCACATAAACATTGTTTGAACCCCATTCAATATCAGCAATCAGTACCTGCCCACCCCACATTTTATCAAACCACAACTCATTTCCTGCGGCATCAAATGCAACCACAAAACCTGCGTTCAGTAAAGTTGTATTATGTACATTCTGAAAAGTAATTGTTTCAGAAAATTGTCCGGCAACATAAATATCTCCGCTTGCATCTGTTGTCACGGCAAGACCTCTGTCATCCTGATTGGCATTGCCATCTCTGGTCCACAAAAAATTTCCGCTGTTATTTAATTTAGTGATAAAGACATCATACGTTGCCGCACCGGAAGTGCTATTATTCATACTCGTTAAAACATCCGGACCAAATGTTGCAGTTCCTTTATATTCACCTGTAACAATTACATTTCCGTTATCATCTACGGCAATGCCATGACCGATGTCTCCGTTAACTCCTCCAAAAGTTGTTACCCAAACAAAATTTCCGCTGCCGTCAATTTTTGCCGCATAGGCTTCCCAACCTCCACCTGTTACATTGATTGAACCAAACGTTGCACTTCCCTGAAAATATCCGGTGATGTATGTATTGCCATTGTTGTCTGACGCAATAGCATTGGCACGGTCAACTCCTGCTCCGCCGGCTTTTACTGACCACAACGGGTCACCTGCATCATTGGTTTTAATGACAAAAATATCTGTGTTGCCTGAAGAATTTAATGTTCCGATTCCGGTGTTAAATGAGCCATTAAAAACCGGTCATCACCAGATTTCCGTTGCTGTCAAAAACGGCATCTTTTGTTTCTTCACTTACCGGACCTCCTGTATAACGCAGCCAGTTTCCCTGCGCATTAACTGCTGAAGAAAAAACTAAAAACAAAAAAGAGAAGAAAGTATTCTTCAGCATGTGAGTTGATTAGGTGGTATGAAGATAACGAAACAGCCACCTCAAAGGTTGAGTATCTGTCAGAAATTATGTTCCAAAAAATAAAACTGTCGGATTTTTAACCAAAAACGTAATTGGAATAATAAATCTCAATTTTTCCTTTTGATTTTTCTCCCTTTGGTTTTTCATCACCGGCTGATTCCAGATCACCGGTCATGGTTGCAGGTAATTCCTGATTTTTGACATCAAATACAACCGTCACTTTTTTTGGAACTGCATATTTTTCTGTCCCGTAATCGAGAAATAAATTAAATGTGCCTTCATCACGTGTTACAAATGTCATTTTGCGGATGAGCAGATTACTGTCAATCCAGAACTGACCCAACACAACATCTGATTCAATATCGGAAGGAATAATTTTTACCACGTCACAACTCACACCTGAAATTGTTTCTTTATTTAGCAGGAGTGCTGTATAATCTCCCTCAGTAACTGAATTCAACTGATCATTATATCCTCTTTTAGGAAGAAAAGCAAAACCTTTGATTTCATAATTGACACTGTCAGGCGGATAAAAATAAGCCTTGCCTGTGCGTTCCTTGATATTGATCCATTCTACATCCAGCAAAATTTTTATGTCACAAACGTATTTGGGAATTTTTTCCAGGCGCGCCATGGATGCTTTCATCAGCGAATCTGCAAAGGCAGATTGAGCGACAGAAAAATTATCTGCACAAAAAAATAAAAGAGCAGAACTAAGAAGAAAAACTAGTATTGATTTTTCATGTGAGAATGTCTTTACGTTTGAAATTGACAAGTCCGATTGTGGTGAAAAGAATGATATACCCGATCTGAACAAAAACTCCGGTATAAATTGCGCTCCATTCAATTTCTGTTTCAAAAAAGTATTGCCACTTGATAAAATGCGTGGTAAAAATATAAGGTAATACAGGCTGCATTAAATTTACAGCAACAGTACTTATAATGTTCAAAACAATCAGTATTGCAATTGTTCCTACTATCGGACCAATTGAATTGGATGTAAAACTCGAAATCATAATTGACAGGGAAGCGACAACCATCATGGATAAAATTCCCATACCAAACGCGTAAACAAATCTCCAGGAAACATCAGATGCTTCAAAAACATGAATACCTTTTCTGAATACAATCAGATCTCCTTCACCAAATAAAAGATATCCTAAAATGTAAGAAGAAAGTGCAAGAAATAAAATCAGACCGATGGTATAAATTGTTCCCGCAAGCCACTTGGCCATGTAAATTTTAACTCTTCCGTAGGGACGTTGCAAAAGCAGACGCAGTGAACCATTTGCAGCTTCTCCTGAAATAATATCACCAGTTACCAGACAAATCAGAATTGGAACATGAATGATAAGAACATTCAGCAACATATAGGTCAGAAAATTGACTGAAATGATTTTTCCTTCCAGTCTGAAAACACTTTCCAGATTTTGAAAAACCAAACCAATCAGCGTTTCACCTTCAGCAAAAAAAGCAAATTCCAGCGCAAGTACAATAATCAGTATCGCTCCAAAACCTATATAGGTTCTTGGTCTTCTGGTAATTTTAAATAATTCAGATCTCAGCAATGTTCTCATGCAGTCACATGTATAAAATATTCTTCCAGCGTACGCTGCTGTTTCACTTCATAAATCAGAATTCCGGCATCAACCAGTTTTTTAGTCATTGCCGGAATGCCGGACTCTTCACATCTCACACGGATATGCGATTCAGTCAATGTAGTTTCATATCCGCTTTCTTTAAGTATCTGCAAAGATTTTTCAGGATTATCCACTTTCACATCCACATTCATTTCATCTGCTTCCATCAATTCTTTCACACCACCTTCACGCAGTTTTTTTCCTCTTGAAATAATAAGCATCCTGTTTGCAATCTGTTCAATTTCTGAAAGTATGTGTGATGAAATAATAACGGTAATATTCATTTCACGGCTGATCTTCAGAATCAGATCACGCATATCTGCCTGCCCCTGCGGATCAAGACCGTTGGAAGGTTCATCCAGAATAATCAAATCCGGTTTATGTAAAATTGCCTGAGCAATTCCAAGCCTTTGTTTCATGCCCTGGGAATATGCTTTCACTTTGGAATGCTGACGGTCATCCAGTTTCACTTCTCTCAAAACTTCCTGAATTCTTTCTTCTCTGTTTTCAATTTTTGACAAGCGCGCAAACATGGAAAGATTTTGATAAGCAGTTAAGTTGGTATGAAAATCAGGCCGCTCAATCAGAGCTCCAATCTGAGACAAATAGTTTCTGGATGATGCTGTAATTTCTTCTCCCTTAAAAATAATTTTTCCGGACGTTGGATAAATCAGTCCGAGAATCATTCTGAGCGTCGTACTTTTTCCGGCGCCGTTTGGTCCCAGAAATCCATAAATATCTCCCTGATTCACTGAAAAACTCAAATCACTGACTGCCTGAAAATTTTTAAAGGATTTGGACAGATTCTGAACTTCAAGCAATTTCATAAAACTGATTTGGTACTGCAAAGTTAACATCAAAGATGACTAAGTTGTTCATTCTTTGATTGATAAAACAGATGTATTGGTTGAAATTTATTCAGGCTTAAATCCTTATTTTTGTCTTGAAATGAAACGCCGGATACTTACCCTTATCCTTTTTATTTATGCAGTTTGCGGAATTACGCAATCAACAATCGTTGAGGGGTATGTAACTGACTCTGTCACCGGAAAAGGAATTCCGTTTGTAAAAGTAAAACATCAGTACAGCGGAATAGGAGCATTTACTGATACGGCAGGATACTATTTCATCAAAACCAATCAGCCTTCTGATACACTTGAATTTGTATGCACCGGTTATAAAACGGTAAAAGTTGGAATTGCTCCGGGAATCAAACAAACCATAAATGTTCAGCTGAAAGAGTCTGCAAAAAGTCTGACAGAAGTTGTAGTAGAAGCAGGTGACAATCCGGCGTGGAGAATTCTTGATTCTGTGAGAGCGCACCGCGCACAGAATGATCCGGAAATGAAAAGTGCTTATCAGTGTGAGGTGTACAATAAACTCCAGTTTGATGTGAATAATATGTCAGACAAATTTCAGGACCGCAAAGTTTTTGATGATTTCGATTTTATCATGGATTATATGGATTCTGTTGACGGTGAAAAATACCTTCCTGTTTTGCTTACTGAATCCATTTCAGATTATTATTTCAGAAGTCCGCCTGCGCAAAGACATGAGGTAATCAAAGGTACACGCATCACCGGCGTTGATTATCTTCAATTGGGGCAATTTACAGGTGACATGTACCAGAACGTAAATCTCTATGAAAATTATCTGGATCTTTTTGCCCGTGATTTTATGAGTCCGGTGGCTGAAGGAGCCAAATTATTCTACAAACATTATCTGCAGGAAAATGATACCATAAACGGAGAAGTTTTTTATCACATCACATTTAAACCGCGCAGATCAGGTGAAGCATTATTTGAGGGAGAATTGTGGATTCATCAGTCCACGTTTGCCATTACGCATATCATTGCAATCATTCCGTCAGATATCAATATCAACTATGTTTCCGGTTTTTATGTAGAGCAGATTTGTGAGCAGGTGCAACCGGGTGTCTGGATGATGACACAGGAAAAAATGCTCGCTCATTTTGATCTCTTTAATCAGGCAAAAGATTCCCGTTTAATGGGCGCAACTGTTCACAAAAGTACAACCCGGCGCAATTATGTTTTTGATCAGGGAAAAGAAATGGAATTTTATCTGCTGGATGTTGAAATTCAGGACAGCGCTTCAATGCGTGATGATGAATTCTGGATTGATGCCCGGCACACAGATCTGAATGAAGAAGAACAGGGCGTAATTGATATGGTTGATTCACTAAAAAATAACCGCAAATACAAATTTTATGAAAACCTGACCTACATGTCTTACACCGGTTTCTGGAGATGGAATAAAATTGAAATCGGTAGTATTTATTCACTGTACAACCAAAATGTAGTGGAAGGACACCGCCTGATGCTGTCACTCAGAACTTCCAATAAATTCAGTAAAAAAGTAGAATTATCAGGTTTTGGAATTTATGGATTTCTCGATCAGGAATTTAAATACGGAGCATCTGTTCGCTGGAAAATTTCAAACGCACCGCGTGAAATGCTTCGTTTGAATTATAAAAAAAGAATTGAACAACTTGGACTTGCCTCAACGATTGGAGACATCGGAAATTCATTTACCACACTTTTTTCTGCCGGGCCGTTAGATAAACTGACCATGGTAGATCAACTCACTTTTTCATTTGAAAAAGACTATAAAATTGACATGCGTACTTTCAATGCCATTGAATGGAAACATTTTGCACCGCTTGGAAGCTCTGACTACAGCAGAATAGACGGATCAGGTGATACAATTAAAATAACCGGTCTGACCTCTTTTCAAATCAGAAATCAGATCATGTATACCCGTGAAGAAAAATTTCTTGCCGGTCAGTTTGACCGGATATCATTAGGATCACGAAAACCAATTATTTCTTTGACACATACCTGGGGCATCAAAAATTTTCTTGGCAGTGAATATAATTTTCACCGGCTGGATTTTGTCTGGGATCACCGTCCCAAAATCGGATTTTTAGGAAAACTGCATTACACAGTTTACGCTGGAAAAATTTTTGGAACAGTGCCCTACCCTTTTCTGGAAGTGCATCAGGGAAATGAAACCTACTACTTACAGATCAGCACGATGAATCTCATGAATTATTATGAGTTTATCAGTGATGAATGGGTAGGCATTAATTTTGAACATTATATGATGGGACTCATTACAGACAGAATTCCACTCATAAAAAAACTGGAACTGCGGATTGTTTACTCTGCAAAAATGCTCATTGGTAAGTACAATGACAAACATGAAACTGAAATGCTGCTGCCGTCTTACTCCCATCGTTTCTCGTATCCTTACTATGAAGTCAGCGCCGGATTTGAAAATATCCTTAAATTTATACGAGTTGACGCTATTTGGCGTTTATCATACAGAGACCATGTTGACCTGTATGGTGATCCGGTCAAAAATTTTGGTGTAAAATTTACGTTCACTGCAGATTTTTAAAAATGAAATTACGCACAGACAATATTCATAAAACCTACAAAGGAAGAAAAGTAGTAAACGGTGTTTCCATTGAAGTAAATCAGGGAGAAATTGTCGGACTGCTGGGACCAAACGGAGCAGGAAAAACCACTTCATTCTATATGATTGTTGGTTTGATTTCACCCAATGAAGGTCACGTTTATTTAGATGATCAGGACATCACCTATGCGGCCATGTATAAAGAGCGCAACTGGGAATTGGTTATTTACCGCAGGAAGTTTCTGTGTTCAGAAAAATGAGTGTGGAAGATAATGTGATGGCTGTTCTTGAAATGACCAAACTCACCAAGGAACAACGCAAAGAAAGACTCGAAACTTTATTGGAAGAATTTGGTTTGAATCATGTCAGAAAAAATTTGGGTCAGAGTTTATCCGGCGGTGAAAAAAGAAGAACAGAAATTGCCCGTGCACTGGCCACAGATCCTAAATTCATTTTACTGGATGAACCTTTTGCAGGAGTTGATCCAATTGCCGTTGAAGATATTCAGCGCATTGTCTGGAAACTGAAAAGTAAAAATATTGGCGTACTGATTACTGATCACAATGTGCAGGAAACATTATCTATTACTGACCGCACCTATCTGCTTTTTGAAGGAAGCATTTTGAGATCAGGAACGGCTGAAGAATTGGCAGCTGATCCAATGGTAAGAAAAGTATACCTTGGCTCACAGTTTGAATTACGTAAAACTGATTTCTCAAAAAATCCTGAATTCAATTCCTGATTATTTCTCATGTCAATAGTTTACCGCACAATTGTTCCGTCTGATGATCCGGCACTTGCTGAAGTGATTAAAAAATCACTCGAAGATCAGGGTAATAATAAACCCGGAACAATTTACGCTGATCCGCAATTGTATAAAATGAGCAGCGGGTATACTTCTCCTGATTCGATTTATTATGTTGTTTATGACAGAGAAGAACTTTTAGGCGGTTGTGGTATTGCCAGAATTCCCAACCAAAAAGAAAACTACTGTGAATTGCAGCGCATGTTTCTTAAAAAAGAAGCAAGAGGAAAAGGTATCGGAGCAGAGCTGATGAAATTGTGTCTGGACTTTGCAAAAAAACAGGATACAATTTGGTTTATATTGAAACGTTCTGCAACATGACTGAAGCCATTAAGTTGTATGAACGATCAGGTTTTGAATACATCGATGGTCCGCTTGGAAACACCGGTCATTTTTCATGTGATAAATTTTTGGTGAAACATTTGTAGCCGACGGGCTTGCCCCGTCGCGGAATATGGTTCATCAAAAAGAATGTGAATTTATTGATTAACAATGCAACGAATTCATTAATTTTTTTAATTTCGAGATGTATGATGAAATCAAAATTTATGGCTGGCCTGGTAGCCAGTTTAATTTGTCTGGTAGTAGTTGTGGCGGCAGCAATTATGATTACCGAAATGACACACGGAAACACCGGTGATCGTCTTATAAAAATTGTAGCCTTTGGTGTTATAGGAATCTGGGTTGCTTTGTATGCCTGGTTAAAACCAAAAGAAAAACCTGCTGAAAATAATTCAAGTGCACCACCGGCAAAAGAAGAACATATCAATACCAAAAATATGATCTGATTTAATTCAGTCAGATTGAACTTATCTGAATTCAAATAAATGTTAATTAAACCTTATTTGAAACTGCGCATCTTCTGTATTTGAAATCAGCGTTTAATTTTACAAAAGATTAATCTGACAGAAAGTGAATTTGATTCAGGCCATGCTTATTTTGATGTCGACCATTACGGGACCTCAACTTTTAGGTGCACAACAATACAATGTTGTTCTTTCAGAAAATATTATTTATGGTAAAAACAATACACAGTCAGGGATTGAAGAAGAACTCAAACTTGATCTCTATCTGCCTGAAAATGCTGAAAAATCTGAATTGCCTTTAATTATACTTGCACATGGCGGATATTTTTTAGCAGGCAGTAAAAAAGATCTGGAACTCGAATGTGCAGGACTTGCTTCCAAAGGATTTGCTGTTGCATCAATTAATTACCGTCTGATTGATGTTGCTGAATCTGAAATTTCATACAAGCGGGCGGTGGTTGATGCTGTTTTTGACATGAAGGCTGCGGTAAGGTTTTTCAGAAAAGAAATTGCAGCCAATAACAGTTGGTCACTGGATGCTGACAATATTTTTATCGGGGGATATTCTGCCGGAGCTATTACCAGTTTACATTACGCTTATACTTCTGCACCGCAAGACATTTACAATATGGGAGGAAATCTGATGCTTAACTATATTTTGCGGCACGGCGGTAAAGAAGGCGACAGCGGAAATCCGGGATACTCATCCACAGTCAGCGGAGTGATCAACATTGCCGGCTCTCTTCATTCTTCAAAACTGGTAGATGCAAACGAACCTCCGCTTTTCAGTATTCACGGAACAGCAGACAATATCGTACCTTTTGAAACCGGAATTTCAGGTGAATCAAATGTAGAAACAGAAGGATCTGGTCTTATTCACAAACAAGCTGAACTGGTTGGATTAAAAAACAAATTAATTGCAGTAGAAGGCGAGGATCATTTTCTCTTTTATGAAAGACCGGAATTTTATCTGCAGGAAATTTCTGATTTTGTAAAGGACAACACCATTCTCCGGATAAAATAATTTTGACGCGACGAGATAGATTCGGCCATCAAAACATTTCGTTGATAATTCGAAACGAATTGTTAGTAAGGACGGGAAGCTCCGAACGGGACACTAATTTTTTTAATAAAATTATTAACGGAGATCACCCGTCCGCACTTACAATTTGTGAGAAGTATTGACAAAATGTTTTGCGGGCCTTGACTTTTTGCTTCTTTTGGGTCAAGCCAAAAGAAGAAAGAGCTTAATTGTGTGACGTCAAGAAAAAAACGAACGACAAACTAAAGGTGTCATAAGTTAAAAACCGATATTACTTGATAAGATGTGTGCGCTACTTTTTGTCTGAAACAGCAAATGAGAATCAAAACATTTTACAGATAAGTCCCCGTTGCCTGCAGCTTTGGATTCCAGTAAGTACTTTGAACTACATTGGTAATAATAACTCCCTTGCTGGTTGACGCGTGAATCATTTCAAGCTCTGCACCCTTGTCAGATGTTACAAGACCAACATGAGAAATTTTTCCGTCAGAACCAAAAAAAACAAGATCTGCTTTTTCAGCATTTTCTACTTTGATTTGTTTGGATTCTGATAATTGACCAGACGCTGTGCGGGATAAAACTATTCCATATTTCTTCATCACAAAACTGGTGTATCCTGAACAGTCAAAACCATTTTCATCAGTACCCGCCCAAACATATTTTACACCGATAAACTGTTTTGCGTAAGCAACTATCTGATTTCTCAGGTCACTTCCGGTTGACACAGCTTCAGTGTTGCTGTTATTGTTTTCTTTCACAGGCTGCGGATCTGGTTTGGATTTAATACCGTTCAGCTCATTATTCATAAAATACAAAAGTTTGTCTGCCGAACCATTTAAGCCCCGGTCACGAAAAGATGTTTCCAGTTTTTCAAGATAGGTTTTCAGCGCCGCAATTTCAAAATAATGCGCAAACACATACGCATTGGCTTTTTCATTGTCCAGAAAATCCTGATAAGCAGCAATAGCATCATCAATAGCGGTAGTATGTCTCTTTAACCAATAAGGGTCAGAAGACAATCTGAACAACGAAAGTGATTTATAAAAACTTGGCAATCCGCTGTAATCATACAAAGGATCAGCCAGCAATTTTTCTGACTGACGAAGTACCTTGGCGTAATAACCCTGAGCATAAAACATTTCCAGTTTGTCAATTTTTTTATCCTGACCAAAACTGTTTAATAAATTAAGCGAAATGAAAAGTACTAAAAGGCGCTTCATGTCTCAAATTTACAAAAGACACTTCAAATGGATTTTTTTCATCTGCCCAATATTTCACAGTGAACTGTTAATTGTATCTGCAGATTCTCCAATACTCCGCCCTGTTTTACGTTAACTTTGAAAGATTAAGTACACACCAATGAAACTCTATTTTATTGCCGGAGAAGCTTCAGGAGATCTGCACGCCAGCAATCTCATGAAGGCTATGCTCAGAAAAAATCCGGATATCCGGTTCAGATTCTGGGGCGGTGATAAAATGAAAGCTGTAGCCGGCGAACCAGTAAAACACATCCGTGATCTGGCATTTATGGGATTTATTGAAGTGGTTTCAAACATCCGAACCATTCTTTCTAATATTAAATTATGCAAAAAAGATATTCTCGAGTTTAAACCCGATGCAATGGTGCTGATAGATTATCCGGGATTTAATCTGCGTATTGCCGCCTTTGCAAAGAAAATAATATTCCGGTGCTATATTACATTTCTCCGCAGGTTTGGGCGTGGAAACAAAACCGCGTTTATAAAATCAGGAAATTGTCAGTCAGATGTATTGTATTCTTCCCTTTGAAAAAGAGTTCTACAAAAATTTAATCTGGATGTGCATTATGTGGGACATCCGCTCGTTGATGCTATTCAGGAATTCAGATTAACTGCTCTGACCAAAGAAGATTTTCTAAAAAAATCAGCTGAATTCTTCAAAAATTCTTGCCCTTTTACCCGGCAGCAGAAAACAGGAAATCAAAATTAAACTTCCGGTGATGCTCGCTGCTGCAAAATCATTTTCTGATTACCAGATACTGATTGCCGGGGCACCCAACATGCCTGAATCTTATTATAAAGAACTTGCAGGAAATCAGAAAATTCACGTACTGCACAATCAAACATATGATTTATTGAATAATGCTTCACTTGCCATGGTCACATCCGGAACAGCAACATTAGAAACCGCACTTTTCAAAGTTCCTGAAGTAGTTTGTTAAAGGAAGTAACATTTCATATCAGATTGCCAAAAGACTCATTAAGGTAAAATACATTTCGCTGGTGAATCTGATCATGGATAAACCGGTTGTGAAAGAGCTTATACAGCATGATCTCACTCCAGAAAATATTAATGAAGAATTAAAAAAACTGGAGTCTTCTTCAGGCACATTACTTGCCGAATACAACCAGTTAATTGACAAACTGGGAGGTGGCGGAGCTTCAGAAAAAACCGCACAACTTATGCTGGATTATCTGAATTCAAAAAATTCTTAATTCACGTCATATTCTCATGCAGGATTTTCAGTCATACAAAATCAATCATGCTGCAAGAACCGCTGAAGTGAGAGTTATAATTTTATTTTGTTTTTTACTTATCTCATTGAATTTATTTTCTCAGCAACTGCAGATCGGAATCATGCGCGCCTACTCTGTTTCAGGGCTGACATTCACTTACGGTGATGGTGAATATGAATTCAGATCAGACAGTACAACCATTTGTGAGATGACCAAAATGGATAAAATTTCACTGAGCAGAAACGGCAGCGGTGTACGTATTTACAAAAATGAAATTTCATTGGGGACTTATTCATCCATTTATATCCGCGAAAAAAAATCCAATCAGTTTTTAAACATTCAGTGCGTTTCTCCTGCATCAAAAACTGTCCGTAAATACATGAATGATTTTATTGTACAACCAGACGGACAAGACAAACTGAAAGTGATCAATGAAGTGGAAATGGAAAATTATCTGGCCGGTGTAATTGAAAGTGAAGGCGGCGGAGGAAAACATCCGGAATATTACAAAGTTCAGGCTGTACTGAGCAGAACCTATGCGCTCGATCATTTATTCAAACACAACAAAGATGGTTTTCAATTGTGTGATGAAGTGCATTGCCAGGCATATTTAAACATGATGCGGTTTACACCCAGCATAAAAAAAGCGGTGCAAGAAACGCATGGTATTGTGATGGTGTCTGCTGATTATAAACTGGCTGACGGATTTTTCTTTGCAAACTGTGGCGGTCAGACAAGTCCTGCAGACTTTGTGTGGAATACAAACGTATCTTATTGCAAAAGTGTGCGTGATACATTCTGCATCAAATCCAAACAGGCAAACTGGAAAAAAGAATTCCTCTTTTGAAATGGCAGCATTATCTTGAAACATATTACGGATATCCGGCAAGTGATTCACTGTACGGACCATTAATTTTTCATTTTGATCAGCCAACCCGTGCTGCATTTTTTATTGCACCGCAATTTGGAATTCCCCTGCGTGATTTACGTGAAGAATTTAAATTAAAATCCACCTGGTTTTCATGTCATCCTGAAGGAGATGATCTTGTTTTAAAAGGAAAAGGATTTGGACACGGCGTTGGTCTCTGTCAGGAGGGGGCAATGAAAATGGCCAATTACGGTTATAATTTCGAACAGATTCTGAAATATTATTTCACCGGAATACAGTTGTTCGATTATTCGCATCTGAATTTCATCAATCAGAAAATCCGTGAAAACTTTGGATTGTAGGGTTAGAGGTTAAAAAATCCGAAAGGCCGAAAGGTCTAAAAATTCAAAATCGAAAATCGGAAATTCAAAATAAAAAATTCAACAGCAAAACTATTAATGATCATGCTGTGGCGGACGGGCTCGCTCCGTCCGATAAAGCATGATAACCACCGATAACCACAAAAAAAGCCGCCTGACCCCGGAAAACTTCTTCTACCTTTTTTCCGTTGTCAGGCGGCCAGCCCAAAAATTGATTATCGTTATTCCGTTTTTTTCGGATTGATGAGTAAGATATCATTCACCTGAATCTCCGTCACTTTTTTACTCGATCCGGATGGATCAGTGAAAACCCGGTTCACCAGTCGCCCGTCCACAGCTACCAGTTGTCCTTTTTTGACAAACTTCTCCACCAGCTCGGCTTTGACTCCCCAGGCAATCACATGATGCCACTGCGTTTTAATCGACTTACCATTCGGTTCAATCACTGTCTCATTTGTAGCCAGCGAAAACTTGGCAAGCTTTACTCCGTTCTCGAACGTTTTCACCGTCGGTGTTACGCCCGTTCTCCCTATAAGATTTACTGTATTCTGAATGGTATTCATAAGTCTGTTATTTTTTTGGTGAAAACAATTAGTTGGATTTTTCTGAATTCATTTTTGATTTCATCAGCATGAGCATTTTCTGAATGTGAATTTCAGACTTCGTTCTTTTCTCACCTGCTTTGGTTTCATAAGTGCGATTCTCACTCACTCACTCACTCACTCACTCACTCACTCACTCACTCACTCACTCACTCTGCCCTTAGCTCTTAGTCCTTTGCCCTATCAAGACTTTTTCCCAACAATAAAAGTTCCTGCGCTATGATTTCAGTTGTTGAGCGTTTCTCACCTTCTTTGGTTTCCCAGGTGCGGGTTACCAGTTTTCCTTCTACTGCTATTTCCTGTCCTTTAGAAACGTATTTTTCAACCACCGCTACGTTTTCCCCACACGGTTATGTTGTGCCATTGCGTGTCTTCTACTTTATCGCCTTTTGCGTTTTTGTACAACGCATTAGTTGCCAATCTGAACTTGGCCATTTTGTTTCCATTTTCGAAATTGATGATTTCAGGTGTTTGCCCCAGGTGTCCGATCAATTGTACTTTGTTTCTTAAGTTGTTCATACGTGTTTGTTTTAAAAGATTAATAATTTGTTTTGTTACTGTCGTTTGTTTGATTCGACGAGGCAAAGGAATGATGACTCCAAAACCGCATCCGTCTTTTAGTCGGTTGTTTACGAATAATTACCGTTTGTAAATGGTTATATACTTTTTTATAATTGATTTACTGTACTTTAAAAAATATTTCAGAACGTAAATAAATTACGGTTTTGGAGCAGAAAATGGGTATATTTGGTGGAGGATGGTTGTTTTTGGGGCGCCGTTATGCCGCACCATTTGACCACCGGAAAAAAAATACTGACTGACAGAAAATGAAATTAGTAACTTGGAATTGTCAAGGAGCATTTAGAAAAAAAGCAGAAGCAATTTTGGAGCTAAGACCGGATATCCTGATAATTCAAGAATGTGAGCATCCCGACAAATTAAAATTTAACTCAGGTACGCAAATTCCTAGTGACATTTTTTGGTATAGTGATGGAGGAAAAAAAGGTATCGGTATATTTTCATACTCAGACTACAAATTTGAACTTCTTCCTGTATTTAATCCAAAGTTCCGCTACATTATTCCATTAAATGTAAAAGGTCACGGACAAACATTTACTCTTCTGGCTGTTTGGGCTATGAATAATAAAGAAAATCATGATGCTCGCTACATTGGACAAGTTTGGTTGGCAATAAACTATTACAAGGAATTACTTAATGACTCTACAATTTTAATCGGAGATTTTAATAGTAATAAAATTTGGGACTATAAAGGCCGCGTTGGTAATCATACTGACGTTGTAAACCATCTTGCTTTAAACAACATTCACAGCGTTTACCATAATTACTTTGACATCGAGCAAGGAAAAGAAAATAATCCGACCTTTTTCTTGCAACGGAACAAAGACAAACCTTACCATATTGACTATTGCTTTGCATCGTCAAGACTTTTTCAGAAAGTTGAAAAGTTAGAAATTGGTGAATACGAAAAGTGGATTGCACTTAGCGACCATACACCATTGACAATAAAATTTGATTTATAAAACAAAAAGGGCGGTTGTATAACGGCTCCTACCGACAATTGGCACAAATGTGGATTTCGAAAAGCCAATTTATTGCATGCTTCGCAGATCTTTAATTTGTTTTGGCTTTGCAAACTAACATTTGTATATTTAAATAAACATTTGTATGTAAAGAAAGTTGAATGTTCCAAAAAACAAACTACTGGCAGCCTCCAAACGACAGTCCGCTGTAAGCAAATGTTGGAGTAATAAAATAATATAATATTATGGTAAGAAACAAATGGGGATTTTTACGCGAGACGACAGAAATGGCGATTGAGGCTGGTATAGACAGTGCGACAAAACTCCACAGAACTGGTCTAAATGATTATTTGGAAATTATTTTTCCTACAACTAATGACTGGGTTCATGATAAAACATTTGGCGAAATTGACGGAGTAAAGTATAAAATGCGACCAGACTATAGAAGCGAATCATTAAAACTTATTATTGAATTTGACGGACTACAACATTATACAATCCAGACATTATTGAAAAGGATCTACGAAATTCCGAGCTGTATAAAAAGCATGGTTATAAAGTAATCCGAATTCCCTATTTTATTCAATTGACGAAAAATGCCGTAAAGACCTTGTTTGACGTTGAAATAGATCAAGAGCTATTTGATGAATCCATACCATCATTAAGTCCATCGGGAAGGAATACACCTGCATATCTTTGCCCCGCTGGAGCAACTAGAATGAAAGAAGAATTCAAAAAATTTCCAGAGCAATATAAAACGAATATAGACGCTCTTGAAAAATTAAATGACCCATTTAAAACAGGAATAGAATTCATTTTATAGGGACAATAACACCAGATCTTAACACGAGCTTTGCATTTATAAAAATGACTATTCAAAAAATCGGAAGTATTAAACTCTACAAATATTACTTGTTGTAGGTACTCGTTTGGTTTGGTTTGGTTAGGTTAAATGACAAAAGAATCATTAATAGCAGAAATAAAGTCTTCATTTCAAAATGTAAAGTTAGAGGACGGCATTGGACTTTGGGAAGGCCAAGGACTGGATGATTATGCAGACGAACGTGAAATTTTGAAATTAAGATTAAGAGACGAGAGAAATAATTGGGACACTATTTCTTATGAGGATCTTGCTTATGCGCAAAGTTCTTTGTCTTTTTTTGATGCAAAAGGAATGAGATTTTGTTTGCCTAAATTTTTAATTTTTGACTTATTGGAAGATGAAATATTTCAGGAAAAAGGAATTAGCGCACCCGATGTAGTATTTATACTTGGGCATAATCTGAATGAAGAATATCAAAAAACAGGTTTTCTCTTTTTGACAGACCGCAAATAGAAACGATAATTCATTACCTGGAATATAAAATAGAAAAAATTAGTTCGACACGAAAAGAATATCTGACAGACTATGATTACAACAAATTAATTCAAACATTAAATGAATGGAAGAAGAAAGTCTGATATTTTTTCTCATTGCCAAAAAGTCGTAGTATTGTTTCTGTAATAACGAGTTTATGACCATTTTCAACCGTATCCCGGCATACAACGGACTTGATCAATTTTCATCAGCACATAAAATCATGGTACGGTTTTATATCGCGTATCTGTTTTTGATTCCGGGAATTTCCATGTTTGCGCATGAGCAGTATTTTGGAGAACCTGAGGGCTGGACTTACTTTGCAGGTTTGTTTATCATGTTTGTTCAGATTGGATTTGTGACCAATAATCTTTACGTTCCTTCTACCCCATTTTTGACTTTGGTGATGATTATCCGCATTCCGCTTGAAGTAATAGTCATTGGTCTGATACAAGGCTGGGACCCCGGCATGATGCTGACTTCACTCTACGCGTTTGAAATAATTGGCTGGAGTTTTGGATTAACAGTTGGAACCATTTTCAGAAATGCACCCATCAGCGCAGCACACCGGCTGGTTTCATTTTTGATTGCGTCTCTTTTTACCTTTATAGCTGTCATGCGTTTTGAAGGATTATTCAGCGAACTATTTTTAGCACAAGCCTGGTGGATGGGTGGCATCAGTATACTTGTTCCGGTATTCACTGCGACAATTCCATACGCCCGCACGTTTATTCAGGGACAAGACGGTCAGGGATTAAACATGGGTACTTCGCTTTTATTGAGCAGGGTTGGAAAATACATTGGTCTTGCTTTTGTGATAGATCTCACGTTAATGGTGATTGGAATAAATCTTAAATGAAATTACACATGAAAAAAGTATTGATTCTCCTTTTAATTCCAATCTGTATTTCCTGCAAAGTCAGTGATTCTGTTATTGAGGAATATGTGCGCATTGATGTTTATTCGTATGAAAATGACGGAGCAAAAAAAATGGGCGGCATGCCTGAATTCAAAGCCAGTCATGCTTTAAAAAAGTACTCTCGCCGTTTTGAATATCTGCTCATCAATGCTTCTTCAATCTTTCAACCTGAAAACAGAAACCGGATCATTGAAATATTCAATCTCTACACAAATAAAAAAGAAATTAAAAGACACTATCTGCAAGAATTTATACAAGACCAGAAACTAAACACCTATTTTGAGGCAACTCTTGCTCCTTTTGAAAATCCGGCACTTGAAAATAAAGAAATCTATACAACAAAAGAAGTGATGGATGTGGCATCCAAATTTTTTTATTGTGATCTGGTAACTCCGGATACCCTGGTACAAGCCCATGTTTGTATCGGACTCAACGGTGTTAAAGAAGCAGTTTGGGAAAAGGACTACATGCTTTTGGCAGCCTTTTGTTATGAAGCAATCTTCACTGATTTTGAAAATCAACCTTCAAAAGTCTGGGAAAAATTTGTCGCTAAAAAAGAAGAAGCCGGTAAAAAGTATCTTTCAGAGATCACTTCACTTGATCAATATTTACTGGATGTACGGCATGAAATATTTGAACAGATGAAGAATGACCAAATTTTGAAAAACGTTCTTTTGGATTATTATGATGCAAATAAAACAAATCTTGCATTCAGAATGATAGAACATACCAATGATTAAAAAGAAAATTCTTTTTTTAGAATCTGCTTTTTGAAATCCACACTACAATTTAATTGAGAATCCAACTGTTCCACCAATCTGATAAAGCCGTTCCCGAAAAGGATATTCAAAAATGGTTGTAAAAGCGTAATTAAATTTTGGACCTATAAAAAGTGAGGCTTTTTCATTTATATCTACCTCAATAGCCACTGAGCCATTCACTGAAGGATTAAATTTATTAGAATCCAGACTCCAAACCGGATAATTAAACCAGAAGGGTTCTGCTTCCCGCTCATAGAATTCCATAATTGGCTGAGTATTTGAGGGAGGAGTATATTCAATTTTTGCCTTTAGCCTATTTTGAAATAAATAATCAAAAGATCCTCCCGCTGTAAAGCGTAATCTGAAATTTGTTAAGTTTATAATGTAAACTCCCTCCAAGGCCAGTCCAATAAATCGCATCTGATAAAACACATCTGCAAAACCCTCATCAACAATACCGCTTTGATCATGCCAAATCTGATTTTTTCTGTTATACCCCTTTTCAGTAATCTGCAGTCCTGACTGTATTCTGAAATTTCGACTCACGTCGAAGAACAAAGAAAAATTCAACAAACATCCTGTTTTACCATTTTCGAAGAAGTCTCTGTATTTTTTATATGAAGTATTTATTGAAGAAATGGAATCAACATATAAAGTTCTGTATGAAAATCCAGGATCAACTGAAAATCCAATGCCAAAGCGACTTTTTACAGAACTGGTATCCTGAGCATAATTGAACTTATAGCTAAGCAGCACCAAAGAAAACAATATGACAATTCTGAATATCATCAGGTCTTTTCTGATAAAACAATAAAACAAGGTCAAATGTTACAGGATGATTTTCTGATTGCTTGAAATTCATAGTCGAATTGCAAGATTTTATTTACATTTAATCCAGTTTAGAATATGAAAAAAGCTAAGTACAAATTTATTTTATTGGGATTTATGATTCTGCTGATGTCATCATTTCAATCAGATGAAGAAGAAAATACCAATGAACTAACCTGGAGTGAAGACAGACCATTGATCTGGAGCGATTTTACCGGAGATGCTGACAGATCCAGTTCATTTGATGCCTGGACCTATGCTGGTATTAATTATGTCTACACCTGGTTTTATGATGATAACAATCAGATCAGGGCGGACATTAATGCATGGGCGTATTTTGATCATTCACAATCCTGGGTGAAACGCAGCGCTATTTCAGAAGGATTACTGGAACATGAGCAATTGCATTTTGATATTGCAGAATTACATTGCAGATATTTTCTTGAGGCTTCACTGAATTATACGCACACTGAAAATGTGGAAGCTGAAATTGATTCTATTTACACTGTTTATTTTGAAAAGATGCTTTCAGCGCAAATTGATTATGATATGGCAACTGATCATTTCAGAAATAAAGAAGAACAAATGAAATGGAATCAGCATGTTCATTCAGAGCTGAACCGGTTAATAGAGTATGACTTTAAGCAATTTTTTATGAAAAAAATCTGACATAAAAGTAATTCCTGAATATGGAAAAGTATATGCTGAAAAAGCAAGTGATGAAGATTTGATTCCGCAAATGGAACACGGTGGTATTTCACTTTTTATCAATAACATGTCAAAACTTGAAGCCGGACTCAATGTCTACGCAAAGGGAAAGTGGACCATTCCGCAAATCATAGAGCATCTGACAGATGCAGAACGGATTTTTCAATATCGTGCACTGCGTTACGCCAGACAAGACAAAACAGAACTTCCGGGTTTCGATGAAGACATGTACGCTGCCATTTCAAAAGCAAATGACCGTTCTGTTAAAGATCTTTTGAATGATTATCAGATTGTACGTAATTCAACCATTTCACTCTACAAAACATTTGACAAAGATCAGTTCTTTTTCACCGGCAAAGCTAACGGACAGGAAACATCAGTGATTGCTCTCGGATTTATGATGATTGGACATGCAGTGCATCACTATAAGGTAATTGAGGAGCGGTATTTTTGAGGCGGGAGGCAAATGCCATGTGGCAGGTGTGAATGAAATATTTTACACAAGTAACACCTACTCAACAAATACCTGTTATCCGGATTTTAAATAACTAACTTCTGATTATTTTACTGATTTGATACACACCAATTACTATTGTTGGAAAGGAACACATTGACATTGTTTCAGAACACCTCACACATACACTTGCCACATGGCTCCTGCCTATATCTTCACTCAACGATAATCTCTCCAAAACCAGGCGTGAAAAAGGTTTCCAGTCTTCCCTTATCATTGTTAAAAATGAGATAGACGTCAATTTTCAGATCAGGATGTTCTTCAATAAAACGGATTGATTTATCAGGTCCCATCACCATAAAAGCAGTTGCAAGTGCATCGGCAATTCCGCAATTTTCAGCTACAACTGTTGCACTTAACAGAGAATGCTGAACAGGATTACCCGTTTTGGGATCAATGGTGTGAGAATATTTAATTCCGTCTTTTTCATAGAATTTGCGGTATGATCCGGAGGTTGCTACTGAACGGTCAGAAACCTGAATTATTTCTTGTAATTCTCTTTCTTCTGCGGTAGAATTTTCAACTGGTTTGTCAATTCCAATGGTCCAGACTCTGCCTTCACTGTTCACACCTTTCACTCTTATTTCTCCGCCAATCTCCACAAAATAATTTTTTGCTCCGCGGGTTTCCAGTAATTCTGCAATCACATCCACTGCAATACCCTGAGCAATGGCATTAAAATCAAGTTTGGCCCGTGCGTTATGTTTTATAATTCTTGAATCAGGATATACATTTCCGGCAGTATCTGTTTTGGCTGAGAATGTAAAATTCACTCCGTCAGAAAAACCTACCAGTGCTCTTAATGAATCTACCGTTGCTGAATCGGGAACATTTTCAATATCCTTCATAAATCCCCAGCCATCTACCAAAGGATAAACAGTAGGATCAAAAGTTCCGCCTGAAAGCTGCCACATTTCTTTTGACAAAATATAACAGCGGTTAAAATAATTGAAAGAGTCTTTGTATTCAAAAGTTCCGGCAGGAGCTTCATTTAATTGTGTGATGATTGAGTTGGGAATATATGCGCTGAGTGCCAGGTCAAAATTACGCAGCGTGATTTCAATTTCTTCAGATGTGATATCAATGCGGTCATTGCATATTACACTGAAGGTTGTGCCTTGTGTATTGCCATAAAATTCAAGCGGCTCTAATACAAGTGAATCTTTGTTCTGATTTTCTGAATCATTGTTTCCACCACAGGACACCAATAGAATTCCTGCTGCAATTATTAAAAGTCTGTTCATTGGAAAAATTAATTTCTGGTCAGCGTAGCAGCTTCTGTTTCGTCTGTCCATTGATATTCAGCGATAGGCTGACCATCGCGGGTATAGGTTATTGTTCCGTAACGGGTTCGGATTTTTCATAATTATATCCTGTTCCGTTTATCACAACAATTCTTCTGACAATGTATTTTGACAACAAACCGTTTTCATCATTCATGGCATACACCTCTTCCGTTACTCCTTCAGGATAATCTTCACCCAGTTTATTTTTCATAGGTTCATTATCATTCTGAACATCCATGTGTTTCAGTTCTTCTGTATAATCTTCTATTTTATCTACTTCTTCATCATTTCCGTCACTGATTGTTTTATTTTCTTCCAGTAAATCTTCAACAGCTTCATTGGTATTGTCTGAGTTATCTGTATTCTTCACGTCTGCAGCTGTATTGAATGTTGTCTGAACATCACGCAGGTCTTCTGTCTGACCAACGGTAGTATGACTGTTGTCTTCATTCAGATCACTCATGTTGCTGTGATTTGATTTTATTTCATCATCCAGTGCTACCACATCTTTTCACCATCTTCACGCGGACGGTCATTATACAGATTCTGATCTTCCAGGGCGATTTCAAAGTTGTCTAATTTATCATCTGACGTATTCACCACATTATTCTAATCTCCTGATTTATCACCGATGTATTCAGAAATTACCACTTCACTGTTTTCAACTTTCTCTTCAGTCTGCTGACGCGGAATGTCATTGTCATTGTTGTTGATTTCAATTTCAATCTGCATTTTCTCCCCGTGATTTTTTACATCAACCGTTTCATCATACTGATCATCTGCCTGATTTCTGTCAGCGTTTTCTTTGCTTAATGTATAGTCTGAAAGATTTGTAACACCTTCTTCACGCGGTATATCATTATTGATGTCATTGGCAACACGCTCTTCATGTAATTCTTCTGTACTGTTTTTTACACCCATCACTTCATCTTCCTGCGACCATGTATTCTGATTCTGTTCATTGATCAATGTCACATTCAGATCTTCCACATATACTTCACCGTTCTTTCTTTCTACATCCATGTTTGGATCAGCGCTTACATGCTCCACCTGAACTTTCTCCACATAATTAGTCTGATCATGCACAACATCTGTCTGATCTTTGTCATTCATCTCTTCTTCATACGAAACTTCTATTTTAATTTTTTCCACATCAGCCAGATATTCTTCACGCGGCAAATCATCATTTTCTGTATTCTTTTCCAGTTCTACATTCAGATTTGTCACACTTTGGTTAGCATGCTGCACATCATTTTCATTGGAAGTTTCAAAACCGGTTTCAGTTTCTTCCAGCTGAATCTGCATATCAACAACTTCCAGATTTGCTTCAGTACGTTTAACTTCTGCTGTCCACTCCATTTCTTCCAGATCCTGATTCATCTGATGTGCCTCTTTGGTGGTCTCCTGCGAAATATCCGTTTGATTCATGTCATCAGTCTGATTAGCTTCTTCAGCAGAAACACGTTGCTGATCCACTTTCTGATCAGCCATAAATTGTCTTTGCTCTTCTGCTTCCATCAGCATTCCCTGAACATCTACATCCGTTGTATTTATAGGTTCACCGTAATCAGGCAATGTATTTGAATCAGCAATGTATTTTTCAGGGTGCAGCAGGCGGTCAATTTCTTCCAGTCGTTGTTTAGGCCAGGCATCACCCGGTTTAATACTCAAAGCACGTTCATATAAACCTTTTGACTTTTCATAATTCTTTCCGTCAAAATATTCATTTGCCTTGGTAATAATTTTCTGATATTCCTTCTGCTCAGTGTCAGAGGTATCAGCTTTCATTTTCTGGTTGATAATTTCAATCTGCTTTTTGCAAAACTCATCATCTTTTACAGCAAGTGCTTTTTCGTAATATATCTTGGCATTTTTCCAGTCACCTTTTTCAAAATAATTATCTGCCTGTTGTCTCAATGCATTAAACTCGCCTGATTTTTTCTGATTGTCCAGCAGCTGGTTTATTTCATCAATTTTCTTTTGAGGAATCGGATCATTTGGCCGGATGCTCTGAGCCCGTTTATAATAATCCAATGCTTTGATATAATCTCCGGCATCAAAATTTTTCTGGGCAGCTGTAAGAATTTTCTGATACTGAATTTCTTCTTCTTCAAGCGATTTATTCTGCTCTAATTTTGTTGCCTCCTGAATCCGGTTTGTAGCGTATGCATCATTTGGTTTTTCACCTAGTGCCTGTTTATACACATTGATTGCCTCCAGATAATTTTTCTGATCAAACAAAGCATCTGCCTGAGAAATATATTTATTGTATTCAGCATCAGATGTGTTTTGCTGATTCTGCGCATTCATTTTATCATTAATCTCTGTGATACGCGTTTGCGGATAAGGTTCATTTGGTTTTTAAGCAGTGCCTCTTTTGCATTTAGCGCTACTGTCCAGTTTGAAGCATTGAATGCGGCGTCTCCGTTTCTTTGATCAATGCATTATATTCTGCATTTAATTTTTCTTGCTGCTGAGTTGCATTGAGCTGATCAGCTTTTATTTTATTGATCTCTTCAATTTTTTGTTTCGGATAAGGATCTGTTGGTTTAAATCCAAGCGCCTTGTTGTAATAAGATATTGCTTCATCATATCTGCCTTCATTTTTCAGACCGTCAGCTTTGGTAATTATTTTCTGGTAATTGGCTTCAACCTCAGCATTGGTTTCATCCTGCATTTGTTTTTCAATTTCGGCAATTCTGTTTGTTGCATAGGTATCACCTGCCTTGATATTTAAAGCTTCGCGATACAGTTCACGAGCAGTTTCCCAACCTTTTGCATTGAATGCCGCATCAGCCTCTGCAATTTTTTGCTTTGTATTGTTCCTCTTTTGCTGGTTCTGGCTTTGCTCGGCAATAAGCGTATTGAGCTGACCAATTTTTTGAGAAACGGTTGCGTCTGGTTTAATTTTAATTGCCTCCTGATAACTTGCCAGTGCTTTCTGATAATCTTTTGCGGTCATAGCTGCATCTCCGGCTGCAACATAATCTTTAAACTGCTGATCTTTTTGCGCCTGATCCTGCTGGGCAGATATTTTTTGTTTGATCTCAGATATTTTTTCTTTCGGATAAACCTCGTTGCTTTTTATAGCAGAAGCTTCTTCATATTTTGCCAAAGCGGCCTGAAGATTATTTGCTTTATAAAGTGCATCCGCTTCTTTTATTGCAGCATCATACTTAGCCTGAATTTGTGCTTCATTCTGCGTTTTTGCAATCAAATCATCAATCTCTTTTATGCGGGCAGTAATGGCAGGATCAGCTTTTATCTCCAGTGCTTTCTGGTAATTCATTTTTGCGGTGGTATAATCTTTTGCATTAAATGCAGTTTCACCTTTTGTTTTGTAATCGTTGAAAAGTTTTTCCTGATCTGCTAATTTTTTCTGCTCTTCAAGAATTTTATTGATCTCGGCAATCTTTGCTGTAGCAGTCGGATCACCCGGTTTGATTACAAGCGCTTTGTTGTAACGGTCAATAGCTGCTGTATAATCTTTAATATCCTTCAAACCATTTGCCTCAGTCATCAACGCCTGATAATCTTTTTCAAGCTGTGCAAGTTTTTCCTGATCTGCCAGTAATTTTTCAATAGCAATAATCTGATTTTTTGGTTCAGCCTGATCTGGTTTTACATTGCTTGCTTCCTGATATTTCTGTTTTGCCTCAATGTATTTTTTCTGATCATACAATGTTTTTGCCTCACCCATCAAGCGGGTATAATCTTCATTCTTCTTAGCCTCCAGTCCTTGTTTTTCAAGTTCTTTATTGCAGAGATCAATTTTTGCAAGTGCAGTTGGATCATTTGGTTTTAACTGAAGCGCTGCTTCATATTTTTGCTTTGCAGATGTATAATTTTCTGAGTGAAGAAAGTTTCTCCTTCTGACATCAGTTTCTGATAATCGGCTTCAAGTTTTTTTGCCGCATCAGCATCCAACTGCTGTTTTTTGACTATTTCATCAATTTTAGCAATTTGAGAAGTGGCGTATGAATCTCCTGCTTTCACCGCAAGTGCTTCCGTGTATTTTTGTTTTGCAACGGTATAATTCTGAGATCCAAAAGCAGCATCTGCTTCTTTAATCAGCCCTGCATATTTTGCCTCCAGCTCTTTTTGTTTTGCATCAGCAGATTCTTTTTCTGATTTCAGTTTTTTAGCCTGATCCAGTTTTGCCTGTACCGCAGGATCAGCTTTAATTGCAAGCGCTGCAGTATATTTTGTAATTGCATCATCATACAATTTGCTGGTCATGGCCACATCACCCTCTGCTACCAGTTTATTGAATTGCTCAGCCGATTCTTTTTGTTTTGCTATTTCACTTTCAATAAGTGCAATCTGTTGTTTTGGGAATGCCTCATTGGGCATCAAGGCACTTGCCTCTTTGTAAAACGCTAAAGCTTCTTCTAATTTTTTTGCTGTGTATGCTGTTTTAGCCTGCTCTAATTTTGCTGAATAAGCTTTCTGCGCAGCATCTGCATTGGCCGCGTCTTCTTTTGCTTTTTTAGCCTCAGCCAGTTTGGCAGTTGCTGTAGGATCACCCGGAACAACTTTCAATGCAAGTTCATATTGCGCAATGGCAACATCGTATTTTTTCAAAGCCATTGCATCATTACCTGCTTTCATGTAAGCATTGTAATCTGCTTCAGCCTTTTTCTTTTCTGCATCTTTCTTTTCATTTTCAATACGCGCTGCTCCATCTGATTTTTCAGCTGGTTGATTTTTACAAGCATGTCCTGCGTATATTTTTTGTCGTAATCCTGATAGCCATCCTGCGTGAATGACCACTTGATCATTGGTGTTGTTTCCAGAAACGAAAATCAATTCCTTCCACCGTCGGAAAAATTTCAGTAGACATGGCCACCGGATTGATTGGCTGAAGATCATCCGGATATTTATAATTTCCGTCTATCTGCGCAACTTTAGTAACGTAACCAGGTTTTTTAATGTAGATGGTATAGACAGATCCAACCGGCAAATCAAACAAAGGGAATTTCCCGTTGCTGGCAGACGTAAAAGTTTTAAAGGGTTGTCCGTTCTGATAAACCTCAGCGGTAGCACCTGCCATTTTTTTGCCTGTGCTTTCATCACCCACCTGTAAATCTACAGATACAACAGGACCCTGAGCATAAGCTGCAAGCGTCAGAAACAGTGATATAAACAGACCTAAAATCCGCATCTCTACATAGTATACCGTTTAGCGGTAAAAAGGTTCAGAAATAATATAAAAAACTGTAATACTGATATTTAACAGTGTCTTGTTTGGAATTCAACTCCTGGTGAGTTCAATCCCAATGTGCTTTTTCCTCTACCTTTAACCGTTTAGGGTGTTAGCCACAAATATCCCAAAAAAAACTGAGATTTCTGTGGTATAATGCGTGTTGGGCAAAAAGTTAACGGCATTTTGAAAAACAAACCGGTCTATGAGTACTGATCAGAATAAAATAACGGAGAGCAGTTCGCACTACGAAAATCTTGAAAAGATGAGTATTGGCGAACTTTTGTCCAACATTAACAACGAAGATAAAAAGGTGGCAATGGCTGTTGAAAAAATACTTCCGGCCGTTGAGAAATTTGTTGATGCCGCCCTGCCCCGCATGAAAAAAGGCGGCAGGCTATTTTATATTGGCGCCGGAACCAGCGGAAGATTAGGTATTGTGGATGCTTCAGAATGTCCTCCTACTTTTGGAGTTCCGCATGGAATGGTCATTGGAATTATTGCCGGCGGAGATGCTGCTATACGCAAAGCGGTTGAATTTGCTGAAGATGACAGAAATCAGGCATGGAAAGATCTGGAGGAACATCATATTTCAAAAGATGATATATTGGTTGGTATTGCTGCGTCAGGCAGCACTCCATACGTGATTGGTGGCATTGAAAAAGCAAAACAGGTTGGCATTCTTACCGGAGGAATCACCTGCAACCCGGATAGCGCTCTTGCCAAATCAGCCGAACATACAATGGCTGCCATTGTAGGACCCGAATTTGTAACCGGATCAACCAGAATGAAATCTGGTACGGCACAAAAATTAATTCTCAATATGATTTCTACTTCACTGATGATAGGATTAGGAAGAGTGAAAGGAAATAAAATGGTGGACATGCAGTTAAGCAACAATAAACTGGTTGACCGCGGCACCAAAATGATCATGGATGAATTGCATGTTGATTACGAAAA
The DNA here is from genome assembly GCA_016719925.1 of Crocinitomicaceae bacterium. Classification (GTDB taxonomy): domain Bacteria; phylum Bacteroidota; class Bacteroidia; order Flavobacteriales_D; family Crocinitomicaceae; genus JADJGJ01. The sequence goes on from JADJYC010000005.1 coordinate 84,609, forward strand.
AGCAAATTCATTACTCAAAGAATTTGGCAGTGTAAGAAAAGCAGTTGAAGGATTTAAAAATAACGGCTGATCATTTTTACAACCCGGAAGTTTAATTTCAAAATTTTTTCAATTCTTCATACACCCTGTGAACAGGTAATCCCATTACATTAAAATACGACCCGATCAGTTTTTTAATGGCTACAAATCCTATCCAGTCCTGCGCTCCGTAAGAACCAGCTTTATCAAAAGGTTTATAATTTTTAATGTAAAAATCAATTTCCTCATCTGTAAGAGGATTAAAAAACACTTGCGTATGATCACCAAAAACTACTTTCTTTTCAGTTGACTGAATGCATACTCCTGTTACAACCAGGTGTTCAGAATCTGCCAAAGTTCTCAGCATTTGTTCAGCATGATCTGCTGATTGTGGTTTTTCCAAAATTTTGGAATTATGTATGACAATGGTATCAGATGTAATTATGATTTCATCTGATTTGAGTTCAGACAAAAATTCATTTGCCTTTTTTTCTGCCAGATATAACGGAACCTCTTCCGCCGGAATATCTGAAGGATAATCTTCCGGAATTTCTTTGGTACGGATTTCAAAATGTAATCCAAGACCTTTCAGTAATTCCTGACGGCGGGGAGATTTGGATGCAAGAATAATTTTTTTATTCTGAAGATTGTCAAGCATTGAGTAGTGAGTTATTACACAAAGTTGCACAAAGAAAAGAAAGTTGCACGAAGGTGATGCTGAAAATTACAAACAGACTGCCATTATAAAAATAACGGCGTCAATAATCCAAAGAACATGGATAGTTTAAGAAAATTGGAAGACAGAATATAATTTTTTCTGGTGTTTGTCATTAATAAAATCAGATAACTGACAAGTGCACACAGCATCGATAAACTGGCACATACAGCTACCATAAACAATGATGAGAACGGGATAAAATTATCAGATTGTGTTAAAGATTCAGGCAAAAGAAAAGTAGTAAAAGAGAGCGCAAATCTTCCATAATTGACAATAGAAAGCAATAAAGGAACGCCCAAAATTATCAGCAGCACTTTTGTTTTACGAATTCCCATTCTGATTGGAATAGTCTGTGCATTGAGCAGTAAATCACCTTTGATATCAGCAATATCTTTAATAATTTCTCTTATCAGATTGATCAGAAAAGCAACAGCTGCAATAGAAAGACACAAACCAATGATCTGATAATTTCCAAAAATAATTGTCTGATCACCAAAACTCATTGCCATTGATTTCAGCGGCAAATGAAAAATCAAAACATAGACGGGTACCAATGCAACAAGTAATGCAACAATAATATTACCAATCAGAAATCTTCTTTTAAAAAAAGCGGAATAAAACCAAAGCAGATTGATTGTCAGAAAAGGAGTAATTGCAATCCACCAGTTCTGGTATTTCCAGCCGAGGTACATGGCAATCAATAAACCGACAGAATTGAAAATCCAGTTAAATAGAATTGCCCACCGGCGTTTAATGTACTTGTCAATAATTAGCAATTCAGGCTTGTTGACTCTGTCTGCCTTTACATCAAAATAATCATTGATAATATTCCCTGCTGCTGCAATGAGAACGGTAGACAATACAAGTAATAAAAAATCAATTTTTAAAAAACTGATATCCCACAATGAAGGTTCTTTCAGCAAACCCTCCGGAGTGAAAACAGAGTAGTCAAAATAATTGATGTAATCCAGCTGGTAATTGGAAAGAAAAATCTGAAACACCATCATGGTCAGAACAATCACTGAAAGATTCAGTGGCCTGATCAACCTGAAAAATGCCAGAGGGTTTTCATTTATTTTACAATTTGCATTTGGAGATTTTCACGCTAAGACACGCTAAGCAAGAGCGCTTAGGAAAAAATCAAAACTTAAAAAATTCATGCTTTTCGCCTTTGCGACTTTGCGAACTTTGCGAGAAAAAATTACTTCACGCTAAGACGCTAAGAGCGCCAAGAAAAAAATATCGACAAATTAAACTCCGGTAATCTTATAAACAGTTCTCCGGTTCTCCTGATGCGCAGCCTTTTTTTCTTTTTCAGTTTGCATTTTAGCAATCTCTTCATCACTCACAACCGGTTGCGTTTCACCGTATCCTTTGTGCGTCAGACGTTCTTTTGCAATTCCCTTTGACACCAGGTAATCATACACCGCTTTTGCACGGTTGCTGCTCAGTTCCATGTTGTGTTTGTCATCACCCTGTGTATCTGTATGACCCTGCAATTCTATTTTCAATGTCGGGTTGTCTTTCAGATATTGTGCAAGGTTATCCAGTTCTATAAAAGATTCCGGTCTCAGATTATATGAATCCAAATCAAAAAACACATTCTTGAGTGTTACCGTTCCGCCAATTTCATTTTCAGGAACCAAAGGCACATCTTTATGATAAGGCTCTTCAGAGTTTTCAGGAACGGACAATGTAAAATTTTCAGAGTATGGCAGATATCCTTCTTTGTTCACGAGCAATGCATAATCTTTATTGATTGGAAGTGTCACCAAAAAAGATCCTGTTTTTGGATCTGAAGAAGAATACACCACTTCTTTTCCTGTTTCAAGATCAATCAAACGGAATTCAGCCTGCAGTTTTGCATTTGTTTTGGAATCAAATACAGTTCCGGTCATATAAATTGTTTTTGTCGGACGGATTTCTTCCGGCATTTCAAATTCATACAAATCCAATGCACCCAACCCTCCTGCTCTGTCAGATGCAAAAATGGCCAGTTTACCATCCGCAAATACCAGCAGTGAATTTTCATTTCCGTTTGTGTTGATCGGATAACCTAAATTTTTTGGATCGCTCCAGGTTCCGTCTGGTTGAAGAGTAGTCATGTAAATATCATATCCACCCATACCAATATGACCGTTAGATGCAAAGTACAAAGTTCTTCCGTCAGGGTGAATTAAAACAGATGATTCAGATTTTGGTGTATTCACATTATCCGGCAATTTTTTTGCTTCACTGAACGTTCCGTCTTCCAGCAATGTCGCAACATAAATATCACCGTTGCGCTGATTTGTTTTACCGGAACCACGAACCGGTCCGCGAATAAAATAAAGTGTTTTTCCGTCAGCAGACAAAGATGGTTGTGTCTCCCAGTTTGCAGTATTCACTCCTCCCGGCAGGTTGATTGGATCATACCACATGTTGCCGGATTTTTGGGTGATGAATAAATCACAACTTCCATATCCTCTTCTGCCTTCACCATATCCATATCTCTCATCAATACATCCGACAAAAATGAGTGTTCTTCCGTCAGGCGCAAATGTAGGTGCTCCTTCATTATTTGGCGTGTTGATATTTCTTGGCATAGGCTCACCGGTATTCCAGTAACCGTCCAGACTGGTACTGATGAAAAAATCTTCCTGCTGATTGCCACGTGAATCTGTAACCAGACGTGTAAACAAAAGTTGTTTTTGATCAACTGTGAGTGTAGGGAAGTATTCATATTCATGTGAATTCACTCCAGCGCCAACATTGACAGGTTTAAACGGAACCGGATTTTTTATCGCGTTTATGGCAAACTCACAATTGGCAATTACCCAATTTGTTTCAATCAGAAATTCAGGATTTGCACCCGGAAATGATTTGTAAATAGTGGCATGTTTCAAAGCATCTTCATACATACCCTGTGACCATTCCAGCAAACACAAATCAAAATAAACATAACCCGTTGATGAAACGGTAGGATTTACTTCCAGTGCTTTTCTGTAAGCATCAATGGCATCATTTATTCTGCCGATTTCCATACAATAATCAGCCTTCATCAGATACGCATCACTGAATTCAGGATCTTTAGCAATGGCTTTATCTGTAAGCGCAATGGCCGTTTCATAATCAGGCAAACCGGTGTATGGATTCAGTTCACGGATTGCGGCCATACTTTCTTCCACGTACTTGATGGCTTTTTTACTTTTGGTATCCCATTGTCCGGGTTGTGCAGTTGAACATGCTGCTGAAAGAATAATTGTGAAACTCAGTAATAATTTTTTCATACGTTGTGATCAGGGTATATTCAAATATTTATGTGTCTGGAGTGAAATGGTCCAATCCGTATTCTTTTTAACGTAATCAATCATGATTGGTAACACTTCATTTCTTTTATCCCATTCCGGCTGAATATAAAGTTTACAATTGGTATTTACTTTTGTTTTCAGTTCCTCTCCCCACACCAGATCATGTTTGTTAAATATAATCATTTTCAGTTCATTCGCTTTTTGAAAATTAGATTCCAGGGGTTGTTTGAATTTTTTAGGAGACAAACAAATCCAGTCAAAATCACCTTTCAGTTCATACGCACCTGAAGTTTCAATGGCAATTTCTATGCCTGATTCATGAAGTTTGTTGGTAAGAAGATTAAGGTCATACATTGCAGGTTCACCGCCGGTAATTACAGCAAAATCTGCCCCTGCAACTTTTAGACGGTTTACAATTTCAGAAACAGAAATTGCGGGATGTTTTGACGCATCCCAGCTTTCTTTTGACATGACAACAGTGACAACCAACATCACTACCAGCCAAACGAATAAAGTAAGCAGGACGGCCGGAATAAAATCCTTCACCCTGAAGAGAATAAAAATCTTCCATTAACGGAAGTAAATCTTCCTTTTTCTCTGTCATCAAAAAATTAATGCGTGGTAGTCATTGTTTCAGGAACACAGATAATAAAATCTGCAATGCCCTTGTTTGATTCATCCAGTGATTCAATATTTTCCTGAGTAACAGTTGAGATAGTCATCATAGACTCAGCTGCAGCGTATTTTTTAAGATAATGTAAAATTCCTTCATAGTTGTCTGAGTGATACGCTCCGTTGTAGTGAAGAAAGGTTCCGTCAGTGGTCATGTTTTTATTGATGAAATAAGCCATGGTAGCATCTTTGATTGCCTGGGCTACCGCCATGTTATAACCTCCGTGTTCAGAATGGAGTAATTCTTTATAACAATTTACCGTTGTATCAAACTGAAATTCATTGATTGGAACTACATACGATTTTGCAAGATCAGTAAGATTATTCAAAGACTCCAATCCTTTTTTGAAAACCATACTTGCATATCTTCTTGGAATATTTGTAGCGACAAATTTTAACTTGTTTGCTTTTGCAAATTCAAAAAGTGGTTTGTAATCTGTATTGTAATTTGACCAGAGACGTACTTCTTCAGAAAAACTTTTTTCAGAAATATATCCGTTCAGATATTCATCCATGATATACTGATTGTCTGCTTCAAACATTTCTGCCCCTAAAATCAAATTGCTTTTTTTGGATGCATACATAGATTTGGTTAATTCGAACTGAAGCCAGTGAGAAATTGGATTATTGTGATATTCTCCAAAAAACACGTAAGATCTTTCATTGGCCATTTTCGCCATCTTCTCAAAATCAGCTTCGCCTCCCTTTGAATTATAAATAACATACGCAGGCTGACCTTTGGCTGAAAGATTCATCATTGAAATCAATGCCGCAAAAAGGAATACAATTTTTTCATGGAGGAAATGATTAAGTTTAGTTAATAATCAAAAATAGTGGTTTTTCTGAGCTTGAACCGGCACAATCACTCTTAACTAATCTTAAATTCCTAAAAGATTGAATAAACGGTCATTAGAGATTAATACAAATATGGCAACCGGAAACAGCACGTAAATCGATACAAGTCGCCAGACTGAAAACCGGAGAACGGGTTTTTTGTATATCACAAGCAATAAAGGAACAAGCAGAAAAAACTGCACCAGCGGAAAAACACCATACATGGAATTGAATGAAATGGTTGAATACAACTGGTATTTATCAAACTCATCAAACTGAATCATTTTTTGAGAGTGAATACGTTCATCAATTTCAGGCGGAAAAACAACAACACTGATTGCTTTGAGATCATTGAATAAATAACTGCGTGTGCCTCTTATCTGACCATAATAGTCCTGTATCCAGTAATCCGGTTCATTAATGCGAAAACTTTCATCATGCGTATTTATGGTATGAAACGGGCGTATGTAAGAAGCTTCCCGGGGTGAAATAGTTTCATACGATCCAACAGCAAAATAATCGATAATCAACATCAGAGAAACCGCAAAAGAATAATACGCCCCCATTTTAAACCAGGTCCATTTCCAGCCGGTGGTTATCATTCTGAAATAAGCGGCATCTTTTCTTGCTTCTTCTTCCTGCTGAAACTTGTATCGTGCTTTTGCGGCAGCAACCTTGGCAGCAAGAATTTCTGCATCTGACTTAAAGCCTGTTTTGGTTTCAGTAAAAGATTGCGGTAATGCAGTCAGCACTTCATACGTCTCGGTGATCTGAATAAACATGGCGTGCGCATTGGCTGAATCATTTTTATCCGGATGATATTTCAGCGCCATTTTACGGTACGCCTTTTTGATAGTTTTTATATTATCAGTTGGCTGAATTCCTAAAAGCTGAAAATACCGCAAACGCTCATTGATCATGACTAATGTCCAAAGGGTACCAGTTCTATAATACCAAAGGTTACAAAAAGTAAAAACACACTGGCCGGAAAAATTAAAATCAGACAAAGCATACGTCCGAATTTAAAGAGCGGTGAAGGCCTTTTATACCAGACAATAAATACCGGAATCAATAAGATAATCTGAATAAAAATGAAATAAGAGTAGATTGAATTGAATTTCCATTCTTCATAATCCGTGTATTTCAGCGGAGTTTTAGAATCCTGATAGGCAGAGGTCCAGATCAGATATTTATCTGCTCCAAAAATGGGTGATTCCACCACGCGGAAAGATGTATCAATAAATCCGGTTATTTCAGTGTATAATGGAGTGTAATAGGAATCATCAATTTTAATTAATGCTTCAGCATACAAAACCTGTGAAGGCGGAATTTTTCTGATTTCACCGTCAACCAATGTTTCAAATGTGATCAATGCAGCCAGAGCAAGACAATAAAAACTGAAGATTTTAAAAATTTTCCAGTTTTGACCAGAGCTGATTTTCAGAAAATATTCTTCTTCCTTTTTTTGTTCTTTTTCTTTTTGAGCAGCTGCGAGTTCACGTGCGCGCTGCATTTTTTCTTCTACAGAAAGATTTTTGGGAGGGGTTTTCATAGAGACTAATTTAATGAAGATCAACTATACCGGACCAACAAAATGAAAAGGGATCTTTTACAATAAACGAATTAGATTTCTAAAATCTATTAGAAATGAGGGTCATGCAGCAATTAATTTTCTTTACAAAACCTAAAAGTCATTTTCTCTTCTGGTCCATAAACTGTAATAATATATAAACCCGCATGCAGATCTGAAATTTCAATCGTATGCTGATCTATTTCTCCCCTGAGGACTTGGTGTCCCTCCATTGAAAATATAACGTACTCCTGCAGATTACCCTTAATATAAATTTGATCTGAGACAGGATTCGGATAAATAATCACGGATGATTGAACAAACTCATTTGTGACGAGAAGATTTACATAATTGCAGGAATCAACGATGCCCGTTTCATAATGACCAATGAAAGTATCATCATAGCAACGTAGTCCTGAGGGACAGCTATAATCAGCTACAGGACCATCAATAATAAAAGTACTTATCATATTACTCAAATCACCAATATATTCTACGATTTGCGTAGGGTAATTACCAGTTATGTCATCAAACATCCAGTCATCTTCAAAACCTATTGGCTCCAAATGAACGTATAATCTTTTTAGCGGAATAGCATTGATTGTAATAATATCAGTAGAATCGACAACAGTTTTTATTGTATCGATGTCACCAGTGAAAGAGTTACCTTGAAACCAATAATACCAGAACTCACCAGGAGATGAATCAAAATCATAAAGTAATCGGAATTCAGACGAATCAAAATCATAGAAAAACACAGAATCATTTGAATAATAGGTGTACTCTTGATTTGGTCTTGAGTATGGCTCATAAGATTTTGATTTCTGAATTTTCCGACATGAAATTCCATCTATTACCGTGTCTGCAATTGATTCGAACACACTATAACCTGAGCCTGGTATTCCAAACCACCCGGTTGAAACGTTGTAATTATAATGCCATGTTGCGCCAATGGGAGCCCATTCTTGTGAAAATCCAGTTACTGAAAATAAAGTATAAAATACCAACAGGTGTTTTTTCATTTGATTCAGATTTTGTTAACAAAAGGTAAGATATAATTATTTTCCTTTTGTATGATAAAAAAACCGCCCCGACATTTCTGTCAGGGCGGTTTCAAAAATTAGTTGAGAGATGAATTGTCTTATTTATTTTACAGAATCAACAACAGCTTTAAAAGCTTGTGGGTGATTTAAAGCTAAATCAGCCAATACTTTTCTGTTCAATTTGATTCCTTTTTTATTCACTTTTCCGATGAAAACTGAATAGCTCATACCATGTGTACGTGCTCCGGCGTTGATACGCTGAATCCACATTCCACGGAATGAACGTTTCTTTTGTTTACGTCCTGCAAACGCATGAACGAGTCCTTTTTCAATTGCATTTTTAGCAACTGTCCAGACATTTTTCTTTCTTCCCCAGTAACCTTTGGCGAGCTTCATGAAGCGTTTTCTTCTTGCTCTTGAGGCCACTGCATTGACTGATCTTGGCATAATTTTAAATTGTTTTGGTAAACGGTGCGCTTTTGTTTTTTAGTGCGGCTTAGGTACGCATTTACCGGGTTTTTTAACTTAACCATTTCCCGTTCAGCCTTTCATTGCTTTCGCTTTGTCAGACCGGGAATTCAATTACATCAGTAATTGTTCTTTCACGCTCTTCATGTCGGCTTTGTGAACCAAACCGTCTTTTGTAAGGCGTGCTTTTCTTTTCGTTGACTTTTTTGTCAAAATGTGGCGTTTGAAAGCGTGCTTTCTTTTAATCTTGCCACTTCCGGTTACCGTGAATCGCTTCTTGGCACTGGATTTTGTTTTCATTTTTGGCATCTTCTATCCTTTTTTATCTCAACTAATTATTTACTTTTTCAATCAGCACCCTGAGGTTCTCGAAGGGTGCGTTATTTTTCTTCGGGTTGATCATCATGATCATTTTCTTTCCGTCCAGTTTAGGTAATTGCTCTACCGCTCCAAATTCTTCCAGCTCCTGAGCAAAACGCAGCAACAGAATTTCTCCCCTGTCTTTGAAAACAATAGCGCGTCCTTTAAAGAATACGTATGCTTTCACTTTTGATCCTTCTTTCAAAAAAGCCTTGGCGTGATTCAGTTTGAAATTGAAATCGTGTTCTTCGGTATTTGGTCCGAAGCGGATTTCTTTTACTACAACCTGTGCCTGTTTGGCTTTAATTTCTTTTTGTTTCTTTTTTTGTTCGTAGAGGAACTTTTTATAGTCAACAATCTTACAAACCGGTGGCACGGCATTGGGTGATATCTCTACCAGATCCAATTCTGATTCCTGCGCTTTTTTAAGTGCATCACGAACAGACATAACGTCTGCTCCTCCGTCCCATACCACACGCACTTCAGTAGCGGTGATACGTTCATTAATACGATGTAATTCTTCCTTCTGTTTAAAAGGTCTTCTTCCTTCGTACCTTCTGGGTTGTGTTTCGTAAGCTATAGTTCGTTCCTCCTTTCTTGAGTTATTCTAATTCTTTGTTAACCTCTCTGGTCATAAAATCAGCAAATTCAGCAATAGTCATAGTTCCCAGATCTCCTTCTCCCTGCTTTCTCACTCCTACCAAACCTGCTTCTGCTTCTTTCTCCCCGACAATGAGCATGAATGGAATTTTCATCACTTCATTGTCACGGATTTTTTTACCAATTTTTTCGTTCCTTTCGTCAACGAAGCCGCGAATATCGGAATTATTTAGGACTTCCAATACTTTTTGGGCGTAATCGTTATATTTTTCGCTTATCGGAAGAATTGCAACCTGATCTGAAGTCAGCCACAGCGGGAATTTTCCGGCACAATGTTCTATCAAAACTGCCACAAACCGTTCCATAGAGCCAAACGGCGCACGGTGAATCATAACCGGACGATGGCGCTCATTATCAGCTCCAACATATTCAAGTTCAAACCGCTCAGGTAAATTATAATCTACCTGTATAGTACCTAACTGCCATTCACGGTTAAGGGCATCCTTCACCATAAAATCCAGTTTGGGACCATAGAAAGCCGCTTCGCCATATTCCACCACCGTTTTTAATCCTTTCTCTGCGGCAGCTTCAATAATTGATCTTTCAGCTTTATCCCAGTTTTCATCAGAGCCAATATATTTTTCAGGATTATTTGGATCTCTCAAAGAAATCTGTGCCTGGAAATTTTCAAATTTTAATGTCTTGAAAATGTACAAAACCAGATCGATCACTTTTTTAAATTCTTCTTTCACCTGATCAGGCGTACAAAACAAATGCGCATCATCCTGTGTAAATCCTCTAACCCTTGTCAGACCATGTAATTCACCGCTTTGTTCATACCGGTAAACCGTACCAAACTCTGCAAACCGAACCGGAAGATCTTTATAACTGCGCGGTTTACTTTTGTAAATTTCACAATGATGCGGACAGTTCATTGGTTTCAGCATGAACTCTTCGCCTTCATTTGGAGTTGTAATTGATCTGAATGAATCAGCTCCGTATTTTGCAAAGTGACCAGAAGTTACATATAATTCTTTTCCTCCGATATGCGGTGTAATTACCGGTTGATATCCTGCTTTGCGCTGTGCTTTTTTCAGGAAATTTTCGAGACGTTCACGCAGCTGCGCTCCTTTTGGAAGCCACAGCGGAAGACCCATTCCTACTTTCTGAGAAAACGTAAAAAGTTCAAGTTCTTTACCGAGTTTACGATGATCTCTTTTTTTAGCTTCTTCCAGTAAAGTCAGATAATCGGTCAGATCTTTTGCTTTAGGAAAAGTAATTCCGTAGATACGGGTAAGCTGTTTGTTTTTTTCATCACCACGCCAGTAAGCCCCGGCGATTGACATAAGTTTTACCGCTTTAATAAATCCGGTATTTGGGATATGTGGCCCACGGCATAGATCTGTAAAATTGCCCTGTGTATAAAATGTAATGGTACCGTCCTGCAAACCATCAATCAATTCCAGTTTATACGGATCAGCCTTTTCAGTAAAATATTTTATGGCATCCGCTTTTGAAACTTCTTTACGCACGTAAGGATTTTTCTGAGCAGCCAGTTCAGTCATCTTCTTTTCTATTTCCGGAAGATTAGAATCTGAAATGGAATGAGAACCTAAGTCAATGTCATAATAAAATCCATCTTCCACCGGCGGACCAATTGCCAGTTTTACGCCGGGATAAAGCGCTTCAATTGCCTCAGCCATTAAGTGCGCAGAGGAATGCCACATAGCCATTTTTCCGCCTTCATCATTCCACGTCAATAATTTGAGCATGGTTTTTTCAGGCAAAGCACGGTTGGCATCAATGACTTCTCCGTTTACTTCAGCAGCAAGTACGTTTCTTGCCAGTCCTTCACTGATGCTGAGTGCGACATCCATTGCTGTAGCGCCGTTTTGATATTCTCTGACAGATCCGTCAGGTAGTGTAACTTGAATCATGTTTCTTTTAAAAGTGGTGCAAAATTAAAAAAAAAGCTCCTCTGCACTGAGCCGAGGAGCCTGAAATGAATTTGGTTTTAAATATTACATTTTATAACCCATTACCAGAACCATTGCTCCGCGTTCTTTCATGGTAGGTGTTTTGTTTTCTGCTCCCGGTACACCTGGGATAGCATAACTAACGAATACTCTTTTCAAACGACCGCCATTTGGTTTTTTGGTGTCATAGGCTTTCTGAAGTTCAGTAGTTTCAACAACAACATTTTTTCCCATCACACCGGTAAACTCTTTTAAAAGGATACGGCTTGTGATAGTTGCATCTTCATCATAAATCTGAACAGTGATATCATTTGGCAACGATTTACCATTGAATGAAAAACGATAATCTGTCTGATTGAATAAATAAACCTCAACTTCTTTTGTTTGTTTATAAGTTTTGAAATTGAAGTAAGTTACTTTAGAACCATCATAACGATAAGGTTTCAATGCGTCTTTAGCTTCTACTTTTTGCGTTTCTATGTTTTCTTTAAATTCAGTCAGGTTTGCTGCAGTCTGAGCAAATAAAACCACAAAACAGAAGCTGGCTATAAATACAAAAGTCTTTTTCATTGGTTTCAGAATTAGGCGTTAATAATTTTAGATCTGAGTGTTTTAATCAAATCGCCCAAAGATTTGAACTCTGTGTCAGTTAATTCAGTTCAGTTGCATTTTCATCAGCAACATATGCTTTTACAGATTCAAACTCATCAAACGTTGACTGAATAGTTTTCAGATCTGTAATTAACCATCCAAGATCTGTGCCAGCGTTTTTTGGATCTTCCAATCCTTTGATAATGTTGTTCAGAATAGACATCTGCTCAGTGATTTGAGCACCCAGTCCTTCTTTTGTTTTATTTTTTCATAATCATAAACACCCAGATACATCCCTTCAGTCCAAGCACCTGCAAAATGGATTGAAGATTTATGCTGCATGTCATTTTCTTCCATATAAGTTTCAGTTCTTTCATGGATATCAATCATCAGGATTTCAATTGAATCTTTGTTTTCAATGTTTTTGTCAAAACGATCCATCAGGTCTTTATTTTCAAAAACTGATTCCATTCCGATTTGTTCAGCCAGATCAGAAATTACTGCCAGATATTTACGGCCTTCATTGGATTGCTCATTCAAAACACAATAAGCCATGTCAGCAGAGTAAACCCCAAAATTCAGCATCTGTTTCAGTTCTTCAGTGTATTTAGATGAGTTAGCGGTAGGGTTGGTAATGTTGGAATGATAAGCCAGACCAGACTTTTTGAAAATACTTGCAACCTGAAGCGGTGATGGCAAATGGTAATCCACGTCCGGAGATTCAAACATATCTTCGGTTAACATATCTTCCTGAGAAGTTGTATCTACTACATTTACATCCTGAGGTTCAGAGTTTCCGCAAGAAAACATCCCCAGGCCAAGAGCAGCCACAATCAGGCCATTTTTTAGGTTCATTCCAGTCATGGTATTTAAGTTTTAGGGTAGCTAAAGTAAAAAATCCTTTTCATTCGGCTGTAATTTCGATCAGAATTTTTAGGTTTGACAAATGAAAACAGTTTGTTTTGTACTTACTGCCAGTAATTTCTAATTTTAATTTTAAAAAGATGAAAAAGATTTTTGGGTTGGTTTTTGTTCTGCTTTTATCCTCAGCTGTTTATGGTCAATTGTGGTTTGACGTAGGTTTAAAAGGTGGAGGTGGTTCAGGATTTTTAATTAACAAAACATTGAGTTCAGACCCGAGATTCAGTATTAACCCCGGTTCAAATTATTTCTACGGCGGAAAAATAGGAATTAACTACGGTTACAACGTGTCCGTGGCAACTGATTTTACACTGGGCAGCAATACTTTTTCATTTAACCAGGCTGAATTAGGTGCCGCAACCAACACATTTAAATACACAATTAATTATAAGACCTTTAATATTACTCCGTTGTTCCGTTTTACAAAAGATGCTTCATACATTGAATTAGGTCCGGAATTCTGCATGGTAAATAAAGCCAATTACAGTGACGAATATACGCTTGCTGTTAAAGCGGATGCAACAGAAGAAATAAATTCCAAACTGACCAATCTTGTTTTTGGTTTTGGGGGATATATAGTAGGGAATGAAATTGTTGCCCTGCAAATGGGAATGCGCGTACATTATACGCTGGGAAATCTAACTTCAGATGATTATGAGAGCGGAAGGTATCCGTTCACTAATTATTCAGATGTGCCTTCAGGTGTTGCAACAAAACCATTTACCCTGCAGTTTCACCTGGAATTGAATATTTCACTTGGACAAGTTGCCCGTTCAACTACAAAATGCGGAAGAAGAGTAGCATTCCTTTCTTTCTGATCAACTAATTTTTCAATTTGTCATGCCACTGGTTCTCCGGTTTCTGATACCATTGGCAGCAGGTATACTCGCTTCCTTTTATTCTGACCTATCAGTTTCACTGACAACAATTTTTATTGCTTCAGCTGGTTGTTTTGTTCCGCTCATCTTTTTAAAGTCATCTCATCATAAATTAAAAAATGTATGGGGAGCATTAATTACTTTACCATTGTTTTTTCTAATTGGTATATACATTGAGACAAACGCTGACCAAAGAAATCATTCTTCTTATTTTGAAAATTATGTTTCAAGGGATTCAACAACTATTTTTGGAATTACGATTTCGGGTTATCCTGAAATAACTGAAAAATGGGTTAAAAGTGAAATTCATGTCAACAGTTGTAATAGGCAATCAACAACTGGTAAATCCATCATATATCTGGAAAAAGATTCTCTTTCAGAACAACTTCAAAACGGTGACCAGCTGATTTTAAATGCTGTATTTTTTCCGGTCAGTTCTCCTAAAAATCCTCATGAATTCGATTACAAAACCTATCTGGCACATCAGCAAATTTACACACAGGCTTTTGTAAAACAAGGTTTCTGGAAAAAATGCGGACATCAATCAGGGTTGCTGTCTTCTGTTCTTTCTATCCGCAAAAACTGCTCTGATATTTTGGACAATTCGGGTTTGTCCGTTCAAAACGCAGCAGTAGCCAAAGCGCTTTTACTCGGTGATAAGGAATATATTTCAGATGACCTGATGATGAGTTATTCTTCATCCGGAACGCTTCACGTTCTTGCCGTTTCCGGATTACATGTTGGAATAATTATGTTGATTTTAAACTTTCTTTTGCAGCCGGTGAAAAGAATAAAAAACGGGAAATATATTTTTCTTGCACTTGCGCTTTCAGGCATTTGGTTCTACACACTTTTAACCGGATTTACACCTTCAATTCTCAGAGCAGCAGTGATGTTTTCGTTTGTCATTATTGGAAAAGAATTACAACGTGACAGTACCATTCAGCAATCATTGCTGGTGTCAGCATTTATTCTAATAATCATTGATCCGCACATTTTATTTCAGATTGGTTTTCTGCTGAGTTATCTGGCTGTTGCAGGCATTGTCTATTTTCATCCGCTTATATATAACAAACTTTATTTTAAACAAAAATGGGCAGATAAAATCTGGCAGTTAAGTTCTGTCTCCATTGCTGCACAGATTTCTACTTTGCCAATTTCTATTTATTGTTTTCATCAGTTTCCAAATTACTTTTTGTTTGCAAATCTGATTGTAATTCCGGTTTCATTTGTCATTCTGATTCTGGGAATTTTTGCACTCCTTGTAAACGCAGTTCCATTCCTGGGTGATTTTAGTTTTTATCTGCTGGACAAACTGATTGAATTTATGAACGGAAGTATTTCAGTTTTTGACAAAATGCCATTTTCAGTAACCAAAAACTTAATCATAAAATGGTATGATGTTCTGATTTTGTATTCTGTCATTTTATTTTCTTATCTGAGCATCACAAAACGATCAAAACAATTTCTATTTACAGCTGCATTCACAATGAGTTTATTCTGTATTTCTCTCTGGCTGAACGTCCATTCTAATTACAGTTTGAATTCAATCACCATATATAGCTCAAAAGGAGAAAACAGAATGGATTACTTTAATCAGGGAACCCTCATTTCATTTAAAACATCTTCAGAAAAATCAGAAGAAAAAAAACTCAGTTTTCACATCTACCCTAACCGGCAGCAGACATCATTCAAAACAGAACCTGACACAACTATTTTTTTAGATTTGGAAAATGCTCTGGTTGAAATTGAAAACCAAAAAATTTTATTCATGAGTCAGCATTTGGCAGATTCAGTTTTCACAACCGGATTTCCAAAAACAGATTATGTCTATTTATATGATATTTCATTCCTTCATTCAGAATTTTCTGAATTTCTTTCAGAAGAAAAAACACCAGTCATTTTAGGTGATGGAGTTTCATACAAACTGAAAAATTATTTGAAAAAATCAAACCTGCAGTTGGTTTATCATGACCTGCATCAACAGGGTTCAATTACCAAATCATTCTACTAATCATCAGAAATCCCGATAATTATTGCTATTTTTCAGCAACCAATTGATTTGCGGTACGTTTAAGCAACCGTAGGTTGACATGAAAATACATTTACGAGGCATAGTTTTACTAACTGCCACATTAAGTTTTTGGCTTAATGTGAAAGCAGCCTGTCCGCAGGTCAATGCTTCTTTTACAACTTCACAAACGGTCATTTGCGGACCGGGAGCCACAGTCATTTCTTTTGTCAATACAAGTACAGGTGCCAACAATGTAACGGCTGACTATGAATGGTTTCTGAACGGAGTTTCATTTGACAATACTACGGGACTTACTGCACCAGGCACTTCCACAATTTCTGCTATTGGAAATTATACCTTCATGCTTGTTGCAACAGATCCAAGTGTTCCATGTACAGACACTGCAACGGTTGTTGTAAGTATTGTGCCGGTACCAAACGCCAATTTTACTTTTAATCCAAACAACAGCTGTGGTGAATTACCCGTTTCATTTACCAACTCTTCAGCCGGTACTTTTGGCGGAACAACATACCTCTGGAATTTCGGAGACGCTTCCACCGCAACCACAACCAATGCAACACATGCTTATGCTGCGGGAGGAACGTACAATGTCACATTAACACAAACTAACGGAGCGGGTTGTACAAATTCTGAAACGCAGGCCGTTTTCTGTGCTGCCAATTCCTGCAGTTTCTATTGCCGGAGCAGATGCTGACGGTGACCTCATTAATTGTTTGCTGCCGGCAGATCCTTCTACCTCTGAAATAGTAACATTCTCAAATTTCACAACGGGTGGCGTAAGTTATACCTGGGATTTTGGTGACGGCACCGGTACATTCACAACCGGATCAACTGCTGATTTTACACACACCTACACCAGTTATGGAACATATACAGTAACTATGACTGCAACACATGCAAACGGATGCACATCATCTGAAACGCTGACAGTTGTTTTTGAAAAATACGTATCTGCCGCAATGACGCTTGACATTACAGAATACAGCGGATGTGCACCGCATGATTTAAGTACTCTCACAAATTTATCTGTCAATGCAAATTCCTATACATGGAATTTTGGTGACGGAACAATAATAACAACTTCAAGTCCGGTGCCGCCGGCACACGCCTATACAACATCAGGCAGTTACACCATTTCACTTACAGCAGTGAACAGCTGCAACAGTGCAAACTCCACCATCAGTCCGATTGTGATTGTTGCCGGACCAACAGCAAATTTCAATAACAGTCTGGGTGGTTCTGCAGGATGTGCACCTCAAAATGTGACTTACGCAAATGCATCTTCAGGTACCTCTCCGGCAAATAATTATCAGTGGAACATGGGTAATGGAAATACTTATACCAATGTGATCAATCCACCTGTTCAGACATACACAAACAGCGGTGTTTATACAATTACATTAATTTCAGGAAATGCCTGCGGATATGATACAGTAACTGCAAATATTACTATTGACACAATACCTGTTGTGGACATAGTTTCTGTTCCTACAGACGGATGCTCTCCGCTGACAGTTGTAACCACCAATAATTCATACGCACCACCAATAAATTATACATGGACTGTTGACGGAGTTTTTGCAGGTAACATGACAAATCTTCCCAATCAAACTTTTATTAATTCAGGAAATGATGTTCCGCAAAATCACACTATACAATTGGTAGGAAGCAATCATTGCGGTTCTGATTCTGATCTTGAAACAATTATTGTACATCCTGAAACCATTGCAAATTTTACAGTTGCTGATGATTCAATTTGCGCAGGAGATTTTGCACTTTTTACAGATAATTCTCATGGAGAAAATATTACCTGGGACTGGGATTTTGGTGTATCAACCTCTACCGCACAAGGACCTCATTCAATTCAATACAATGTTCCCGGAACCTATACCGTGACACTTACGGTTGATGGTTATTGCGGACAAGATGTTATGACACTTGACGTTGTTGTTCTTCCTATTCCTGTTGCTGATTTTACTGCAAACCCTTTGAGTATTTGTGAAGGTGAATCAGTTTCTTTGACAAACAATTCAACACTCGGCGGAACATACGCATGGACATTTACAAACGGAACTCCAGCAACCTCCAACGTTTATGCTCCTGCTCCGGTAACATTTTCCACTACCGGAAATCAGACTATTACTTTAACCGTTGATGTGCTTGGATGCGTGGATACAGATTCAGAAATTATTTCTGTTAATCCGATTCCGGATCCGCTTTTTACATTGACACCAAATGACGGATGTTCACCGCTGGATGTGACAATTTCATATACAGGCACAGTCGTTGGAGGTGATACCTATGACTGGGATTTAGGTAATGGTAATAATTCAACTCTTGCAAATCCTCCTTTACAAACTTATACTGCGGTTGGGGCTGATGTAATTTATTCAGTTGAACTTATAGTCACAAGTGCATTCGGATGTATGGATAGTTTGACATTGCCAATTACTGTTCATCCATTACCTGTTGCAGATTTCACACCTCTACCAGATACAGCCTGCGCAGGAACTCCAATTGGTTTTTTGAATAACAGTACAGGTGCAATATTTAATGTCTGGGATGTTGGTGACGGAACAAATTATTTTATTCCAAGTCCTTCACACACTTATTCACTCACCGGTGACATAACGGTGCAATTAGTTGCAGTAACAGCATTTAGTTGTACAGATACTGCCACACATACAATTTACATTGATTCAATTCCAACTGCAGATTTTATTTTTGATGTTGTATGTGAAATTGATTCAACTAACTTTACTGATTTATCAATTGGCGGAGTAACAGACTGGTTATGGGATTTTGGTGATGGGTCTCCGTTAAATACCAATTCAAATCCAAATCATTTTTACGGAAATGACGGATTTTATGCTGTCACATTAACTGTTACCAATCCTGCCAATTGTACAAATACATTAACACAAGTTGTCAGCGTCAGTCAGGTACCGGTTGCAGATTTTACCAACAGCAGTACTTGTCTTGGAACACCAACTGTTTTTACAAATCTCACAACCGGAATTGTAACCACATGGCAATGGGATTTTGGCGATGGTTCACCTGTCAGCAATCTTCAAAATCCCTCACACACTTATGCAACTACGGGCATTTTTAATGTCACACTTATTGCACTTACCGGAAGCGGATGTTCAGATACAATTACTTATCCAATAGTTGTAACTCCGGTTCCAACTGCTGATTTTACTTTTGCAGATGTTTGTACAAATGACCAGACTTTTTTTACAGATTTATCTTTAGGTACACCGGATACCTGGTTCTGGAATTTTGGTGACGGAAATACAGATAATACCAATGACCCGAATCCGGTGCATACTTATACAACAGCAGGCACCTACAATGTCACATTAACAGCTGGATATGCTGCAAGCGGATGTACCAACAGTATGACACAATCCGTTACTGCTTTTCCAAGAACTACACCTGACTTCATGAACAACACACCATGTTTGGGTAACATAACCGGGTTTACAGATATGACAGGTGGTGCGCCTGATACCTGGCAATGGAATTTTGGAGACGGATCACCAATTGACAACAATCAGCATCCTACACACATGTATTTGTCACCGGGAATTTATCCGGTTACATTAATTACTGAAAATGCATTTGGTTGTTCTGATACGCTAAATACAACTGTTGAAGTTTATACTTTACCGGCAGCTGATTTTACATCCAGTGTTGTTTGTCTTAATTCCATGACATCATTTACAGATTTGTCTGTTTGTGCAACTTCCTGGCAATGGAATTTTGGTGATGGTTCTCCTGTTGCACTTGCACAAAATCCTTTTCACCTTTATTCAACAGCCGGAACTTTTAACGTACAACTTGTTTCATTCACGCCTTTTGGATGTACTGATACATTGGTATTACCGGTGACAGTTAATCCAAATCCGGTGGCAGATTTTACTGCAACAACCGCCTGTCATACTTATCCTAATTTCTTTACAGACATTTCAACCGGTGCAGTTTTATGGACATGGGATTTCGGTGATGCAAGTCTGGTTGATAACAATCAGCATCCAAATCATATTTATCCAAATGCAGGAACTTACTCCGTTGATTTAACTGTTGAAAATATTTTTGGATGTACAAATTCAATTACACAAAATGTGAGTGTGTTGATTCAACCTCAGGCTGATTTTACCTACAACAATGTATGTGCCGGTGAACCGGTTCAGATGACTGATTTATCTACCAATTCACCAACCACTTTTCAATGGGATTTTGGTGACGGATCACCGCTTGATTTTAATCAGAATCCAACACATATTTTTGATCCGGGAGGAACTTATAACGTGACCTATATCGTCGGAAATCCTGCAGGGTGTATGGATACGCTGATCACACCGGTAAATGTTTATACTGTTCCGGTTCCCAATTTTTCAGCTGACACTGTATGTTTATTTTCGGTTACTACGTTTATAGATCTAACCACAGACGCTGCCGCATTAGCCAGCTGGTATTATGATTTCAGTGACGGCAATCAGTCCTTCAGTCAAAATCCAATGTACATTTTTCAAAATTCCGGAACGTATAATGTGACGTTACTTGTTACCAATGTGAACGGTTGTGACAGTTCTGTTACTTTACCTGTTTATGTTTCAGATGTACCGGTTGCAGATTTTATTGCAGATACTGTTTGCACAGGCAGTGCTACAACATTTGCCGATGTATCAACTGGTTTCCCTGACACCTGGTTGTGGAATTTTGGTGACGGAAATACGTCTAATGTTGGTCCGGTCACTGCACATACGTATGCATTACCGGGCACTTATCCGGTTTCACTTTTTGTATCTGCCGGCGGCGCATGTTTTGATCAGACATTTGAATTTGTTGTTGTGAGTGATAATATGCAGGCGGGAATTATTGCGGTTGATTCAGTGTGTGACGGAACCAATATTTTATTTACAGATAACTCAACAGTTCTTACCGGAACAATTGATACTTATTTCTGGGATTTTGGAGACGGCACAAATTCATCCACCCAAAATGCAAATCATACATACGCTTCTCCCGGCACTTATACAGTGACTCACACGGTTGGTTCATTGGGCGGATGCTCCAGTTCAGTTACATGGGATGTAACTATTATGGATGAACCTGTTTCAGATTTTGTTGATCTATCTACCTGTCAAAACGGTGTAACAACATTTACTGATTTATCTTCTATTGCAAACGGAATTATTACAAACTGGAGCTGGAATTTTGGTGACGGTTCAGCAATTTCTCCGTTACAAAATCCAACACATGTATATTCTTCATCCGGAAATTTCAATGTGACTTTAACTGTAACCTCTGATTTTGGATGTACAAATTCTTTCATCTCTCCGGTGACGGTTTATCCTGCGCCAAATGCTAATTTCACGGCTCCAGTTGCTTGTCCGCAAGATACCATACAATATACTGATCTCTCAAGTATTTCATCTGGTTCAATTACAAACTGGGACTGGAATTTTGATGACGGAGCAGGTTCAGCACAACAAAATCCTTTGCATGGATTTTTAACTATCGGAGACAGTTTTAATGTGGAATTAATTGTCACCTCCAATTTTGGTTGTACAGATACCGTTGTAAATCTGATCGAGACATTTCCGTTTCCTGATTTTGGTTGGGGACCAGATGTTACATCAGGGTGTCAGCCGCTTGTAGTTACATTTACAGATTCTTCAACAGTATTAAATGGCAGTATCACAAACTGGGAATGGAGCTTTGGAGACAGTGCCATGTCATTTGCACAAAATCCAATTCATATTTATAATGATCCGGGACAATATTATGTGTCACTTTGGGTAACAACAACTGACGGATGCACATTTAATTCGTATGTAGATTATCCAATCATTGTTTACCCGAAACCTGAAGCCGGATTTACGCCGTTCTTTACTGAAGTTCCGATTCTTGAACCGGAAGTGCAATTCTATGATCAGTCAAACGGAGCATTAAACTGGGAGTGGTCATTTGGAGACGGTAATTACAGCAATGATGTGAATCCGTTGCATGAATACAATGACACCGGCTATTTTGAAGTGATGCAAATTGTTTATACCGATTTTGGTTGTGCAGATACCGCAATACATTCTGTTCACGTATTTGGAGAATTTTCTTTCTTTATTCCAAACACATTCACACCAAACGGTGATGCAAAAAATCCAACCTGGAGAGGATATGCATGGGGCGCAGTTACCTATGAACTAATGGTATTCAACCGCTGGGGTGAGGTGATTTTTTCAACCACTGATCAGACAGTAGAATGGGACGGAACCTATCACGGGGTAAAAGTTCCGGATGACGTTTACGTGTGGAGATGTTTTATGCTTGATTCAGAACAACAGGAGCATGAATATTTCGGACATGTGACAGTTCTTAAATAATCAGTAAGAACTCAGAATTTCGTTCAAGCTTACAACCCCAGATACGATTTAATATCTTCCGTTGAAAGATATTTCACCTCCTCATATTCAAACCGGAATCCTTTTGATTCCAGCCAGGAAAGATGATCAGCAATTATTTTACCTGTTTTATGTTTATTGTCTTTGATGAGTCTCTGATATTCTTCAGAAACCATTTCATCCAGGGCTGGAACAGCCTCACTGTCATATACGTTGGTAACTGGTGAATTATCTAAGCCCCACATCAGGAATCGCAGAAAATCAGAATAATCCATCATTACATTTTCAAAGTATACTGATTCCGGATTTTCAGTAAGAAACTCTTCACAAACAAGCAAGCGATCCACAAGTTCTGACCACTCAATTGAAAGACCTGCATCTGAAGTAGTTTGTGCATAAGTCACTTTTAATACGTCAACATAATCTCCTAATTCAGCAGACATGTCTTTTTTAAATTTTTTCTCCAGAAATTTTATATCCGCCACCAGATACGGATATCCTTCTTCCCACCAAACCTGAAAACCAGCTTTGGAATATTTTTTCTCTATTTTATTTTGTGAATCTTCATTCAAATCACCTATTTCTTCTTCAGAAATTTCAAACGAATTCATAAAGTCTTTAACGATAAAAAAAGGAGTCTTTCTGATTCTGATTAAAATTAACCTTCAGGTTTTCATATTTTGCAAAGGCAGAATCTACGTTTTCAGATTTCTTTTCCAGTTGATTGACGTATGCAGTAAATTCAACAAAAGCATTAACTACTGCAACAGAATCCTGAACTGCATTGGTTGAATCTGTTGATTGGGTTTCATTAGCACCAGAACCGGAGCAAGACGCCAGTACAACGATGGCAAAAAGAAAATGTACTTTGTTTTTCATGGGTTAATCTTTGGAATTTGAGCAAATTTAACTGAAATGAACGAAAGACCATTCAACCGTCAATAATAGATAATCTGTCTGCCCCAGCTTTTACCGGTACATCAAAATAATATTCAGTTTTTTTTACCCAATTACTATTCTCATCATACTCATATAAATAACCGGTGCTTTTGACAATCTCACCTTTTGAATCATACTGCATGACAGATGTTACATTACCCAAACTGTCATACTCATAAACATAACTCACGCCGGGATCATCTTCTGAATTCTTTTGAACTGCCAAAATTATTTTTCTGTTTGTATTGTATTTTTTGTTCCACTGATTCACAAAATTCATTTTGCCGTCATAGGTTGTGATGCAGGTTTGATTTCCAAACTGATCATACTGAATAGAAATGGTTTTAATTTTCGTCTGCGTTGAATCAAACCACTGTTCTTCTGTTCGGTTGCCTTGTTTATTATATTGATACTGGTATGTATAATCAGGAGTGCTTTTCTTTGTATAGGAACAGGATTTAATACGATATCCCTTCTTATTATAAAAATTTTCCCACTTGTAAATTACATTTCCGTTCAAGTCTTTTCTGACCCAGTTTATTTCCAGACCTGATTTGTTGTATGAATAACTGATTGAACCTGTCATTGCATGATCCGGCGTATAAAAAATCTGCGCAATTAAATTTCCGGTTGAATCATATTCCTTTTTGTAATAGGAAGACACATTTCCGTTGTAATAAATATCTACCCAACCGGTCAGATTGCCATTTTCATCATAATAGAATTCATTCCACTTTTGCTGCAGAGTGCTGATCACCGTTCCGTCTTCAGATGGCATTACGTCAAATTCCGTTTCAACTATCTTCTGAATCTGACCAAATAAATGCTGCTTTTTCAGATCACCCTGAGAAAATCCGGCAACATAAAAATGACTCAGTAAAAAAACAAGTATCACTCTTCTGATTTGCATTCAATAAAACTAACTGAGATAATAAATATAATAGGACAGACAAAAATGTATGTCACAACATAAACAATTAATTTTAGCTCCAAAATTAAGCTACATTACTCTCGTACTTTTTTATTCCTTTCAGTTCATTTTGTTTTAAACGAATTTCTGCTTCAATGTCAAAATCATCCTGAAGTCCGAGCCAGAATTTTGCACTGTTACCGAAATATTTTGAAAGCCGCAAAGCTGTGTCAGCGGTTATACGCCGATTACCTTTTAATATTTCTGAAACACGTGTTTGTGGTATTCCGACATCCTTCGAGAGCCGGTAAGCAGTAATTTCCAATGGGATTAAAAATTCTTCACGTAAAATTTCACCGGGATGTATATTCTTTAATTTTCTCATCGTGTTTATTGTTAATGATAATCCACTATTTCAACTTCAATGGCATTTCCATTATTCCATTTGAATATTATGCGCCACTGATTGTTTATTCGAATTGAATAATATTCTTTGAGCCTTCCTTTCAATTTTTCAAGTCGGTTCGAGGGCGGAATCATCAGGTCATTCAGATCTTGCGAATTGTTAAGCATTCTAAGTTTTCGTCTCGCTATTTCCTGAAGATCAGTTGACAAACCCTTGATTCGTTCCCCTTCCCAAATTTTCCTGGTGTCTTTGTTACCAAATGAAATAATCATGCTAACGCTATTCGTTACTTACGCCAAAGATAAGTAATATAATTTACAAACACAAATCCCGATGAGATGTCCTGATCAGAAGTTTTTTCAACGAAGAATAACATATTAAAAAAAAAGAGCACCTGATTTTGCAGATGCTCTTCTAACAATGATTTGAAATAAATTATTCCATGTTTTCAATGACGTAGTTCAATACCTTGGTCATCAGGTGAACACGGTCTTTCCCTCTCACGTTATGCGGATGCATCGGGTAAGGGAAAAATCCATCTGAACTTCAGCTTCCACAAAAGATTTTACCAGCGCATAATTATGCTGCATCACCACTACATCATCAATAGTTCCATGAATAAGAAGTAAATCACCCTGAAGATTTTTCACATAATTCATCAACCGGTTTTTGGTATAACCTTCTGTATTTTCCTGTGGCGTATCCATGTATCTTTCTCCATACATTATTTCATAATATGACCAGTCAGTCACAGGTCCGCCGGCAATTCCCACCTGAAAAGTTCCGGGATATCTGAGCATGAGTGATGTAGTCATAAATCCGCCAAAACTCCAGCCGTGAACAGCTAATTTACTGCCATCGACAAAAGGCATTGATTTTAAGTGCTCAACTCCCCTCAGCTGATCTTCCATTTCTACTGTTCCAAGTTGTCTGTGAATTACCCGTTCAAATTCAAATCCGCGGTTTTCAGATCCACGGTTGTCAACTGTGTAAACCAAATAACCCTGTTCAGCCATCCAGTACATCCACAAACTTGCACCATCCAGCCATGATTCGGTAATCATTTGTGCATGCGGTCCGCCATAAACATAAACCAGAACGGGATATTTTTTTGACGCATCAAAATTGCTTGGTTTAATAAGACGATAATATAAATCTGTTGTGCCGTCAGCTGCTTTTAATGTTCCAATTTCTGCAGTTCCCATTTTGTAATCTTTATAAGGATTTTCTGCTGTCATCACCGTACGGATTGTTTTACCAGCATTGGTTTTTATTGCGTCAATTGCCGGAACGGAGGGAGAAGAATACGAATCAAAAAAGTAATTATAGTTAGAAGAAAAATGAACATCGTGTGTACCTTTTTCAGCTGTTAATCTGGTTTGAACACCGGTAGCAATATTTACTTTGAAATAGTTTGTTTCAAGCGGACCTTCACCTGTTCCGGTAAAATATAAATTACCTTTTTCATCATGCCCGACAATTGACTGAACCACCCATTTGTTTTTTGTCAGCTGACGCACTAATGTTCCGTCAGTTTTATACAAATACAAATTCATAAATCCATCTGTTTCACTGAACCATACAAACTGATCAGCGTTTACGAAATATGGTGCGTGTTCAGGCTCCACCCACCAGTCACTTTTTTCTTCGAAAAGTGTTTTAACAAGTTTTCCTGTCTCAGCATCATATTGCTGGAGTTTCATGTGATTTTGTCCACGGTTTAGTTCAGCAATATAAAGGTGTTTTTCATCCGGTGACCAGCCAACATTGGTCAGATAATCATCTGCGTTTCCTGTTGGTTTTATGTAAACTGTTTTTCCGGTGGTGAGATTATAAATTCCTACAGCAGGTTTTTCACTTGCCTGACCAGCCATCGGATATTTGATATTCATCAGACTGCCGGTTGGCGTTGTGATATCCAGCAACGGATAATCCGCTACCTCACTTTCATCTTTCTGATAAAACGCCAGATAGTTTCCTTTGTCTGACCAGAAAATTCCGTCTGCAATTCCAAATTCATTTCTTGCAATTGATTGTCCTGAAACTATGTGTTTGTCAAAATTTGTAATCTGAATTTGCTCATTGCTTGCTGCTTTGCGGATGTATAAATTATTCTCAATGGTAAATGCAATATTTTTTTCTCCGTCAGACATTTCAGCATTGGCTGCGCCTTCAGGCAATTCAAATAATACAGTTGATTTTTTATCTGTCAGATTTACCAGAAAATATTTATTGGCACCAGAGACATAAAATGAATTTGCATCTTTCCATTGCAGTATGGAAATATAACTCAGAGTTTTACCACAAATCTGATTGAGTTCTTCCAATGTCAGAATTTGAACCGGCTCATCTTTTTTAACACCATTTTTGAAAAGTGTCTTATAATCAGAAGATACATAACAATAGGTATCTGTTCCCGGAATCCAGCTTACCCCATTTGTGTGTTTTGGAGCAAATGTTCTGTACTGCTGCATCACCGCTTCTTTCAGAGTAAATTCTTTTTGCTGTGCAAACAGGGTGGTTGTAAAAACAAAAAGAGAAAATAAGATTGATCTATTTTTCATTCGTCATTTATTTATTGTCCTAAGGTAAAAAGTTTTTCAGCTGATTGGATTTTTATGTGTATGAAAGGTTTTTTTGGGAGTTAGGAGTAAGGATTCAGTTTTGAGGAGTTAGGATTCTTTTTTGAGCAGTTAGCTCTAAGGAGTTAGGAGTTAGCATCCTTATTTGTGGATTTAGCATTAAACCCATTACTAACTCCTAAGAGCTAACTCCTTACTCCTGCAAACAATACTTATCTCCAAAATTCCTATATTTGAAGAATTCAACAATCAAGTCAAAAAATGCCTGCAACAGCATCAAAGAAAGGAAAAACGCCTGCCAGAAAAAATTCTAAAATAGAATCAAAAATAATCTGGCGTGCATTTGAACTTATGTGTACTGCCAAAACCATGGCAGAAAAATACGAAGCCAATGCAAAAATGACTTCAAAATATGTACATGCAACATCACGCGGACATGAGGCCATTCAAATTGCGCTGGGCATGCAGTTAAAGCCGCAGGACTGGGTTGCACCTTATTACCGTGATGACAGTATTTTATTAAGCATTGGCATGAAACCGTATGAAGTCATGCTTCAGGTTTTTGCTAAAAAAGATGATCCGTTTTCAGGCGGAAGAACGTATTATTCTCACCCAAGTCTGCGCCGTGATGACATGCCTAAAATTCCGCATCAGTCATCAGCTACCGGAATGCAGGCTATTCCTACTACAGGAGTTGCTATGGGAATCCGGTATATGGAAAAAACCGGTATTGCACCGGATTACAAAGGTGAAAATCCGGTAGTTGTTTGTTCACTGGGTGATGCGTCATGCACAGAAGGAGAAGTTTCTGAAGCCTTTCAAATGGCCGCATTAAAACAATTTCCAATTCTATATTTGGTTCAGGATAATGAATGGGATATTTCTGCAAACGCAAAAGAAACCCGCGCACAGGATATCACTTTTTATGCTCAGGGTTTTAAAGGCATTGAAGTAAGAACCATTGACGGCAGTAATTTTGAAGAATCTTACAACACCATCAAAGAAGTCATTGAAATTATCCGTAAAGAAAGAAGACCATTTATTATCCATGCAAAAGTTCCGTTGTTAGGTCACCATACTTCGGGCGTGCGCATGGAATGGTACCGAGATGATTTAAAAGAACATGCCCTGCGTGATCCCTATCCGAAAATGAAAAAATTGGTGACGCAGGCAGGCATCACTGAAAAGAAATTATTTCAATTGAAGAACGAATCAAAGCCAAAGTCAATGAACAATTTGATCTGGCATTAAACGCTGAAGAACCGGATCCGGATTCAGTTTTGAATTTTACACTTGCTCCTACCCCAATCACCGAAGAAAAGGTGAAAGAGAACCCAAAGGAAAAAAACCAACTGTAATGGTTGACTGCGCTCTTTTTGGAATCAGAGAAATTCTTGCAAAAACATCCTGAGGCTTTATTGTACGGACAAGATGTAGGAAGAAGATTAGGTGGGGTTTTCCGTGAAGCTGCAACGCTTGCACAGCAGTTTGGCGATGAACGTGTTTTCAATACACCAATTCAGGAGGCATTTATCATTGGCAGTACAGTTGGAATGTCAGCAGTTGGATTAAAACCAATTGTTGAAGTTCAGTTTGCAGATTATATCTGGCCTGGATTAAATCAATTATTTACTGAGCTCAGCCGTTCGTATTATTTGTCAAACGGAAAATGGCCGGTGAGTGCAATTCTCCGCGTTCCAATTGGAGCCTATGGCAGCGGTGGTCCTTATCACTCATCCAGTGTTGAATCAGTTGTCACCAATATCAGAGGAATTAAAGTTGCATATCCGTCAAACGGAGCTGATCTGAAAGGATTAATGAAATCTGCATTTTATGATCCTAATCCAGTTGTGATGCTGGAGCATAAGGGATTATACTGGAGTAAATTAAAAGGAACTGAAGCAGCAGCCACAATTGAACCGGATGAAGATTATGTAATTCCTTTTGGAAAAGGAAGAGTGGTTCTGGAAGCTGATCCGCAAAAAATTGAAAATGGTGAAACCTGTGTTGTGGTAACTTATGGCAGAGGAGTATACTGGACGATGGAAGCGGCAGAAAATTTTCCGGGACAAATTGAATTGATTGATCTGAGAACGTTATCTCCGTGGGATGAAGAAATGGTTTTTGAGGCTGTGAGAAAACATAACCGCTGCGTATTGGTAACAGAAGAATCTTGCGAGGCATCATTTACTTTGGGTGTTGCGGGCAAAATTCAGAAGAACTGTTTTACTTCGCTTGATGCTCCGGTTGAAATCATAGGATCACTTGATACGCCTGCAATTCCGCTTAACTCTATTCTGGAAGCTGCCATGCTTAACAACGCTGAGAAAGTGAAAGAAGGTATTGGGCGGGTTTTGAAATTTTGATTCTGTATTTAATACGGAGAAACGGAGAGCATGGAGTTACACAGAGAAATAATTTTCTGATATTTTCATCAGCACATTAAAAGCAAGAAATAAACAAAAGGAATGATTTGAAACAATTTGATATACTTTGATAAACTCCCAGGTATATCCGTGAAAATCACAAGAATCCGTGTCTTCTGTGTTCAATAAAATTCAGATAATAAAATAAATTTAATAAAAACAGGTTACTATTTATAACTACTTGCATTCATTAATACAAAACATGATGAAGATGATGGTGGCCGATAATTTCCAAAAACCAATCTGGTTGTTTATTCTAGTTTGCTATTTCTCTTTTTGGAGTTCTGCAACATTTTCAAAAACTACTGTCGAAGTTGAAGTAAGAGTAATGTCTGAACATTACAAAAAACCTATTGAGGGAGCAAAAATTGACGTTGAAGAAAACGGAGTAAAAATCAAAACAATTTATACTGACAAACGCGGATACGCCAAATTCAGTTTACCAACCGGAAAATTATACTGGCTGCGCATCAACAGCAAAGGACTCATTACAAAAATTGCTGAAATAAATGCGGTCTCTGCTTATCCGCCGTCACTGGCTGACCAAACGTATTGCCTGATGGAATGTGAATTATTTGCTACAAAATGTCATGAAGCTTATTCATTTACAGAATCTGAACCCATGATCAAATTTTACTTAGATGAAGAAAATCAATTTGAGTATGATTTGGTATTTACTAAACAACAACTTGCAAGATTAAAACGAATTGAAGAAAACTGTGATCAGGAACTCGAACAGGAAATGCGTGCTGAATCACCTGTTATTGGCAGAATTGAAAAAGCAATTATCGGTTCGATTGTTATTATCACCGGTACCATTCAAACGATCTCTGAAAGTGATCGTCCGGGAGCACCGGTTTATAATGAAGATTTCAAAAGATGGAAACTAAAGTATTTTAAAAGACAGGTGCATTGATTGATTTTGTTCTTAACACGGAGACACAGAGAGCACGGAGTTACATGGAGAAGTTATTTTCTAAAATAATATTCATTGGTGCCTTCATTGAAATAGAAAAATCAAAAAAACAAATTCATATTACCAATTTGCATATGGGTGACGCCAAAAAATTAGAACAGCTAAATCAGTGAAAATCCATATAATCAGTGTAGTCTGCGTTCAATCAAATTCATCTTCATAAACCAGAATTAAGTAATTATTCTCCATGAATCTCCGTGCTCTCTGTGTCTCCATGGTGAAAATAAACTCAGTCCTTGATCAGAATAAAAATCAAATACGCTTAATCTCTTCTTCTAAAATCCAGCCTGAATTTCCGTTGACCTCAATTTGAGTCCAGCTGTCATTTTCCTGAATGATTTTCACTTTGGCGCCTTCATGCAATTTAAAACTTACTGCGGCTTTATCCATTGGTGAAAGATGAATATCTGCCTCTTCTGAAATCACAATTGCTTCACTTTCATTTGTGATGGAATTTTTGTGAAAATAAGCAGTGAGCGTACTGAATACCAGAATAATTGCCATCAGCATACCTCCCATCAAACTTAGATTTCTGATCCTTCTTGATTTGGTGATGATAAATAATATGACAACAAAACTGAAAAGTAAACTGGATGCAATACTCACATACGCCCACAAATTAATGTAAGGACCAAAAAGCAATCGCTTCAGCCATTCTGATAAAGCAGGATCAGGTTGTTCAATTTTATCTTCTGACAGCAGATTAACAAATTCAAGATTAAATTTTGCGTCTTCATTTCTCGGATCAAGTTTTAATGCTTTTTCATAAGCCCAGATTGCCAGCCCTATCCGATCACTCTTGTAATAAGCGTTGCCCAGATTGTAATACAATTCTGAATTCTGGTGTGATGAATCCAATCCTTCTTCATAGGATTTTGCGGCAGTTTTATAATGCTCTTCAATATAAAACTGGTTGCCTTCAGAAAATTTATCTTCTGAAAAAGCAGTCACTGAAAAAATAAATGCAGCGACGATTAAAAATAGCTGTTTAAATTTTTCCATCCAGTGCATCAATTAATTTAATCGTTTCTTTCACCGTGTCTTCCAGGTTTTGTGCCGACACAGGTGCATACTGTGCCATTTCAATTTTTTTCCAGATGTGAGAAAGCTCAAGAAGTAAAGCGGTATCCGTTTTTCTGCTTTCAAGTTCAGCTGTAATTGATTTGAGAGAAAGTCCTGAAAGTGATAAATCCAATTTGGTCATCAAATAGGTGATCAATGAATTCTGCATCATTTTCAGCGCACTGTTATGATCTCCGGTTTTAATTGCCTGAGACGATTTGGCCAGATTTTTAAGCGCATTTTTTCTTGCCGACTTTTTAGTATTTTCTAATTTCTCTTCGGGCGAACTCCTTTTTACACGTCGTTTGGCAAACATCACAAGCAGAACAAGTACAGGCGGAACAATCAGTAAAAGGTTGTATGGCAACGTACCAAAAACAAAATCTGAAGTATTGACATTCACCCCTTTTTGCTGATGAATAAACTGAATATCCGTATTCTCAATTTCAATGGGTTTTTGTCCTTTAATGACTACTCCTCTGTTCTCATCTCCTTCTTCTACATGAATTTTTATTGCAGGAATCACACATTGTCTGATTCTTTTTTCTCCGGTATCAAAATAAGAAAATGAAAACGGTGTGATTTCAAAATCTCCTTCTTCCGTTGGTGTGATAAAATACTTATAGTTGATTTTTCCTTTAATACCTTGCGAAGATGCTGACGTTTCATCGGTTACCTCCGGATCAATCACCAAAAATGATGAAGGCAGTTTCAGTTTAGGTTCATCAAACCCGTTGAAGTTTCCGGTTCCGGAAATTTCCAGATTGAATTCAATTGCTTCTCCTTCTGTCAATGAAGTTTTATCAATGGTATGAATCAGATTAAATTTTCCAACCAGTCCGTTAAAATCATCCGGTGTATCAGCGGGTAATTTTTTCACATCAATAGTCAGCGTATTTGATTTTCCGTCTTCACGAATGGTGGTAAACAAATCCACAGAATGAAGCAGCGAAGCATAATAAGGTTCTATCGTAACTTTTCCCGCCCTTTCCGGAATACAAAGTTCTTGTTTCAGCTCAAGCACATAGTATTTAGAACCTTTGATATTTTCCTGCGTCATGGTATAATTCAACCTGTTTGGGTTTAAATCCTTACGGTAAATACCGCTGGCATTTCCGTTTTCAATGGCTTCAATCTGACTTGGTTTTTTTGTACTGTAAAATTTTAACGTCAGTACAAATGGTTCTCCAACATACACTGAATTTTTATCTGAACTGATTTTCAGAAAGTATGATCCGGATGAATTTACTGACTGATTATTCCCTGAGCCTGTAACGGTTATTGCAATTGATTCACCTGAATTGACTTTTTTGAGTTTGCATTTCATGCTCGCCGGCGGAATATTAAATGTTCCTTTTTTATTGGCGCGCAAATGAAACGTAAGTGTATATTGATTTTCATTTTTAGTGACGTTGTTCACTGTCACACTGCTTGAAGAATATCCTTTATCTGGTCCGCCTACAACTTCCAGTTCACCAAAATCAGGTGCGGTTACCGGACAATCCTGATTGGCAATAATCTGATAGGTAAAAACTTCCCCTACTTCAACAGTTGATTTATTCACGGCTGCTTCAATAACAGGACCCTGAGCGTACAAAACTGCCGCTGATAAAAGGAATGCTATGAAAAATCCAAATCTCATTTACCAATCTTTCTTTTTAGATTCACCCGTTCCAACTACTTTGTGTTTTTCCATTTTGCCTCTGGTTTCTTTTTCACTTTTTAGCGCGGCATCCAGCATTCTTTTTGCCTGTTCTTTGGAAATTTTGGGCATTTTTCCCTGACGCTGATCGTTTTTATCCTGATTGGATTTATCTCCTTCGTTGTTCTGAGAGTCCTGATTATCCTCATTCTGATTCTGGTTCTCATTCTGATTCTCATTTCCGTCCTCATTTTGATTCTCATTCTGATTCTCATTCTGATTCTGATTCTCATCCTGATTTTGATTCTGATTCTCATTCTGCTCTTGCTGCTGCTGTTTTTTCATCTCCAGCGCATAAGCCAGATTATAACGGGTATCTTCATCTTTTGGATTTAATTTCAGTGCAGATTTGTATGCGTCAATAGCATCATCCAATTTCTGATTCATGAAGTAAGAATTGCCCAGATTGTGATACACCAGTGCTCTGTCAAACGCAGTAGGTGCTAAATCAATGATAGATCCGTACATAACTGCAGCTTTCTGAAAATCACTTTTGCGGAAATAAGCATTTGCCATATTATACGCAGGTTTGAAACTCAGCGGAGCATTGTTCAGTGCTTCCTGATAATATTCAATTGCTTCATCATATTCTTCATTTTCAAACGCACGGTTACCGTAATACAGATTTTTCCTCTCCATATCTTGTGCTGTCAGATTCATTGACAACATAAGCAGTGATATAATCAGATAAATTTTAGCCATTGTATTCCTGTAGTTTGTGTACAATTCCTGAACGTCTCTCAGTCAGGAAAAAATCAATAATTAAAAATAAAAGTCCGAATCCGAGAAACCATTGAAACTGATCCTGAAAATCCACATATAATACTGATTCCATTTCTGTCTTTTCAATTTCACGGATTGATTCCAGTAATCCTTCCAGATTCACATACGTTCCTTCAGCCTGCACATAAGCTCCGCCGCCAGCAGCGGCAACTGACTGTAACATCTCTGCATTCAGTTTTGTGAGTACGGTATTTCCTTCATCATCTTTTTTGAACCCCTGTACTTTTCCTTCTCTGTAATCCGGAATAGGAGTTTCTTTAGCGGTACCCATGCCAACAGTGCTGACTATAATATTGTGTTCAAATGCTCCTTTGGCAACTGTCTCAGCGCTTCCTTCATGATCTTCTCCGTCTGACATGACTATAATTGCTTTGTTGACTCCATTTTCCATGTCAAAACTTTTCATGCATTTGTCAATGGCCAATCCAATATCTGTTCCCTGATTAGACATCATTTCCGGTCTTACAGAAGATAAAAACATACGCGCCGCACGGTAATCATTGGTAAGCGGTACCTGCACAAAAGCATCACCGGCAAAAATCACTACACCTACTTTATCACCGTGCAGATTATTCAACAGTCGTTCAATCGATAATTTAGCAATCTGCAGCCGATCCATTTTAGTATCCAGATCCAGTGCCCGCATTGAATTAGAGATGTCCAGCGCAATCATGATTTCTATACCTTCATGAATGGCTTTGTTTTTTCCCTGACCAAATTGCGGATTAGCCATTGCCAGAATTAAAAATGCAAGTCCGTTTCTGAACAGAAAAAATTTAAAAAATGATTTCAGGTTGGAAACCGGAGAAGTCAGATATTTCAGCAATCGTTCATCAGCAAGTAATGACAGTTTATTGTTTTTCCATTTGATGACATTTAAATATCCCAGCACAATCAAAGGCACAATAAATAAAAACCACAGCCATTCAGGGTTCTCAAACTGAAAGGATTCTTCATCTTCTTTCAGATAAAAGAACAAACTGAAATAGAGCAGCCAGAAAAATCCTTCCCAGGCCAATACTGAAATCAGCAGATTTTTAAAATCATATTTATGTTGATTCAACTCCATTTATGGTATGCTTTTCAATAAAGTATGACTTAATATTTTATTCAGCAGCAGCAGTAATAATCCAAATGCAAGCAGTCCGTAATATTTTTCAGGCGGATTGATTTTATACTCAAGTACTTTTACTTTCGATTTTTCAAGCTGGTCAATTTCCTTATAAATTTGTTCGAGCTCTTTATTATCATGTGCACGGAAGTATTTTCCGCCGGTTTCTTCAGCAATTAGTGTCATGAGTTCTTCATCTATTTCAACCGGCATTTCCTGTGTAATTGTTCCAAAAGGAGTTTCTACCGGAAAAGGAGCTGTTCCGTTTTTTCCCACTCCTATTGCATAAATGCAGATATTGTTGTCTTTTGCAACAACCGCAGCTTCCAGCGGATCAGTATCACCGGCATTATTTACACCATCTGTCAGCAAAATAATGACTTTACTTTTTGCATCACTTTCAAGTAAGCGGTTGATGGCATAACTCAATCCTAAACCAATTGCAGTTCCGTCAGTAATTACATCTGTATTTTGTACCTGCTCAAACATCGATTTCAGTAACTCATGATCATTGGTGAGCGGAGCCTGTGTGTATGCTTCAGCCTGAAAAACTACTAAACCAATTCTGTCAGCGGGGCGTTCATTGATAAAATCAATTGCAACTGTTTTTGCTGCTTCCAGTCTGTTTGGAGAAAAATCCATGGCTTTCATACTGCCGGATGCATCCAGTGCCATCACAATATCTATTCCCTCCATGTTTTTCTTTTTGTATTCGTCAATATCTTCAGGTAAATGCGGCCGGGCAAGAGCAAGAATGATAAAACTCAAACCAATAACAAACACAAACAAATTCATGTGACGGAAGAAGGCAATAAAATTGAATTTCTTTTTTTCAATCTGCTGCAGAGAAGAATAATTGACATTTCTGAACTGTCCGGACTCCTGCCACAAATACCACAAAACAACAACCGGAATTAACAGAAACAACCAGAACATCTCCTTGTTTACGTAGTCAAAATCAAAAACCGATATGTTGAAATATTTACTCATTTACAACGGGTTCATTGGTTGATTCAACTTCCATTTTTTTTGTTTTCTCCACAAATTCAATAGAAAGTTTCAGGGATACAAATCCGTCTTCATCTGCAGGAGTAAATTTTGCAAATTTGACCATGTCTGCCTGACTGAGGATTTTTTTCAAAAATGCTTTATCATCAGAACTTATATCTGCGTTTTTTAATTCCAGTAAAATTTCACGCGTAGTTTTTTCAAGTGCAAAAATATTGAAACGCTCTTCCAGATATTTTCTTACGGTATCCGTCATTCTGGAATAGTACTCCTTTTTATCTTCATTCTTCCACTGCTCACGCATCAGTAATTCATTCAGCTCGGCCAGTGCAATAATATGTGCGGGAATTTTTGGCGCTTCCGGCTCCGGTTTTGTTTTGCGGTATTTTTTGAGTAATCTGAATAAAAGAAATAAAGCAACCAAAACACCTGCACCTGCAAAAACATACCAGTAGGTTTTGAAAAAATCCAGGGTCATCTCACTAAACGAATATTCGACTTCATAAATAGGTTTAATGTCAACAATTCCTTTGGAGGTATCAACCGGAACAGTTTCAACCAGAATTTCAAGTTCATTACTTTGAACAACTGTCTCATTAAATTCAATATCCACTGCCGGAATTTTAAAAACTCCCGGTTCAAAAACAGAAATGGTTATTTGCTGTTCACGCAGATATGTTTTTGAGATACTGTCAATCACTGATTCATAATCAACCGTTTTATCAATGATTTCAATTTTATCCGTGATTGTTTCATCAAACTGCGGCCAGCCAATCAGGGCATCTTCATTTGGATTAGGATATTCAAATAAAATACGCAATACAGTCTGTTCCCCAATCCGGATACGATTGGTATCAATAGTCATTTCAGCTTTCTGACCATAAGCAAAAAGAGAAACCAAAAATGCTATGACCAGCAAGTATCTCATGTTCGGGTGTTGAACAAATTCATTAACGATTTAATGTATCCTTCATCCGTAAAAATTTCAGCAAAATCTGTTTTGGTTCTTCTGAATAATTTTCTCAGCCGTTCATCTCTCAGTTTTGATTTTGCAGCAAATCCTTCACGCACTTTTTTTGATGAAGTATTCACCCATTTTCCTTCACCTGTTTCCAGATCATACAAATGTGCCACACCAATATCCGGCAATGTATTATCAGCCTTGTCAAGTACTTTGAGTGCAACCACATCATGTTTTCTGCTGGCAATTTTCAACGCTTCTGAAACATCTGATTTTTTTTCATCACCCAGCGGAACAAGAAAATCACTCAGCACAAATGCAATACTTTTTTCTTGACCATTTTGCTGAAGTATTTCAAACCTTCACCAATATTGGTTGACCTTCCCGATGGTTCAAAATTGATCAGCTCACGAATAATTCTGAGTATATGTGATTTTCCTTTTTTAGGCGGAATAAATTTTTCAATGCGATCTGAAAACAAAACCAAACCAATTCGGTCATTGTTGCTAACTGCTGAAAAAGCAAGCACAGCGCAAAGTTCAGTAATGGTTTCACGTTTAAGCTGATTGCGTGTTCCAAACATACCTGATGCAGAAACATCTACCAGCAGCATCACGGTCAGCTCTCTTTCTTCTTCAAAAACTTTGACAAAAGGTTCATTGAAACGTGCGGTTACATTCCAGTCAATCACTCTGATCTCATCACCAACTGCGTATTCTCTCACTTCACTGAAAGCCATTCCCCTACCCTTGAATGCAGAGTGGTACTCACCAGAAAAAATCTGATTGGAAAGACCTTTTGTTTTGATCTCAATCTTGCGTACTTTCTTTATGAGTTCTTTGGTCTCCACAAAATTATTCTGCTATTTTCCAGTTGTAAATTACAGAACGTCCGTCATCATCTCTGGCAAGAACTCCCTCTACCGTGATTTTTTTATTGAGTTCCTTTTCACTCCATGCTGATTTTTCAAACAGATAATACAATTCTGAATCTGCAAATTCCCAGGCAAGTCCAGCTCCCATTTCTGTATTCACCGGATATCCGGTATAACTGTTTGTACTTTTGATTTCTGTTTCAATTGGTTTGATAACCATTCTGTAATGAACTTTGTTTGTATCAGTAAACATTCCCTGAGGGCCGTCAGGAGTCGAATAATATTCGCGCGGATATTTTTCTTTGGTAATGATTCCTGTCATTTTTACAAACTGATTCTGCAATCCTGTTTGCGGCAGCGCATAAATTCCGTCAATTGTCTCACCTCCTTTGCTGTGAAGTACCAGACCAGATATAGTTGTAGTATCGCTTATTTTGAAAAACGGACGCTCATAAACTTTTTCAATGCGGATGTGCTGAAGAATTCTTGCCATATTCGAAAACTCTGTTACAAAAATCCGGTTTTCATAAATCCGGATTCCGCCGGTTTTAAATTTCAGATAAGCAAGACCGTCATTTTTCTGAATAGTTGAATTCTGATAGGCCATGGTTGTATCAAAATAATCACCGTCATTATTGAAAAACTCTGTTCTGACCAATGAATCATTTATTTTGGTAAGATGAATTTCACCATACTCATTCGCATAAACGTCTGTTGGAAAAGACAATGTTTTTTGGTCGTCTGAAATTGTTTTATGATTTACGCTCATAGCAAAACAAACCAGTCCCAAAACCAGCAAACCAAAAAAAGCTATGACATTTTTAGCAATCATTTTTTTCAATAAAATAGTTTAAGGTACTTCAACAAAATCCATAATTTTTTTCACCAGATCAGCCTGGGTGATATCTTCGGCTTCTGCTTCATAAGTCAAACCGATTCTGTGTCTTAGCACATCCGGACAAACAGCACGCACATCTTCCGGAATTACAAATCCGCGGTGATTGATGAACGCGTATGCTTTGGCAGCCAATGCCATGTTGATGGATGCACGCGGTGATGCACCAACACTGATCAGATGCGTCAGATCATTCAATCCGTAATCAGCAGGACGGCGGGTTGCAAATACAAGATCAACTATATATTTTTCAATTTTTTCATCCAGATAAACTTCTTTAACAAGTTCTTTTGCGCGCAGAATCTGTTCAACAGAAACAACGGTATTTGCTTTTGGAAATCCCTGCGCAGAAATATTCTGACGAACAATTAATTTTTCTTCTTCTTTGGTTGGATATCCCATGTACACTTTCAGCATAAAACGGTCTACCTGCGCTTCAGGCAAAGGATACGTTCCCTCCTGTTCAATTGGATTCTGTGTTGCAAGAACCAAAAATGGCTGAGGCAATTTGTAGGTGGTTTCACTGATGGTTACTTGCCTTTCCTGCATAGCTTCAAGCAAGGCGCTTTGTACTTTAGCCGGAGCACGGTTGATCTCATCTGCCAGAATAAAATTGGCAAACACCGGTCCTTGTTTCACGGTGAATTCTTCTTTTTTCTGATTGTAAATCATGGTACCTACAACATCTGCAGGTAATAAATCAGGCGTGAACTGAATACGGTTGAATTTACCTCCAATGGTGTCAGAAAGAGTTTTGATTGCAAGTGTTTTTGCAAGACCCGGAACACCTTCCAGCAACACGTGTCCGTTGGCAAGTAAACCAATCATAAGACGTTCAATCATGTACTGCTGACCAACAATTACCTTGTTGATTTCAGTCTGCATCTGATCCAGAAACGCACTTTCCTGCTGAATTTTTGCATTGATAACCTCAATACTCTGAGGCGAATTTGACATTGAATTTTCTTCCATAACGTACGTGGATTACACTCCTAAACAAAATTACAAAGTGTGTACGCCGTAACCGGACCGCCGGCTGTTAAATATTGTTAAGCACTGAAACATGTATAAAATCTGGTGGTTCAGAAAGATTTTATCATCTGTTTTTTTACTTTTTTTAACAGTAAAAAATTGCTCTTTTTTGGAGAGCATGAACGGTGATTTGTTTCTGAGATTAAAAAATTTCACGCAAAGGCGCTAAGGACGCAATTAATTTTCTATCGCACCAATACATCAAATTTTGCGACTTAGCGTCTTAGCGAGAAAAAAAAATCAGTTTTTAGTTTTTACCATTCCATGCTGGGAGGCAATTAAAACATCTCTCCACGCCTGATGAGAAAGCGTGTTTTCATCTGAAAGACCGATACCGGTTTTGTAGTAAATATCATTCACTGCATCAAACAGTGATTTGCTCATCAGCGCAACGCCATTTTGCAAATTCAAAAAATGCTGTTCAGGAAAAGCAGAATGTGTTTCTGCAATAGAATGATAACGCTGTGCCAGCTGAAGTACTGAAGATTTGTCACTTTCCAGTTTATGCTTAAGATTTTCAAAATCTTTTTCCACGTTTTGAATTCTGGCAGAAAATTCTTTTTCAAAATGATTACAAAAACAATATACCGTACCAATCAGCGTTGAAATCATACAAAACCGGGCAAAAATTTCAAATGGAATTTCAGAATTGGTATAAGTACTTTCTGATTTTACCTGACCGATGTCAAAAACAAAATTATCCGGTACAAAAACATTTTCAACTGAAAAACTGAATGACGATGTTGCCTTCATAGCAAAGAGATTCCACCTGTCCGTCAGCTTTATCTGATTTCTTTCAAAAATCACAGAATGCAGTTTACCATCTTCAAAAACGGCATTGGCAGAAAAATGAGTTGCGTGACCGGCTCCGCTGCATTTATCCCAAGTTCCGCTCAGGCAAAAACCACCGTCAGTTTTAATTGCCTTACCGGTTGACTGACCACTGCCGGCAATCACGGATTTTGGATCTGAAAATATTTTTGATGCTGTTTCTGAATCAAAAAAACGGTAAAAATATCCTGCACCGCTTCCCAAATTTACACACCAGCCCAAACTACCGTGAATGGCTGCAGCCTCCATGAGCTCAATCATTCCATCCGCTAACGGCATTTCAAGTCCGCCCAAACTGCGGGGAATAAAAATCTTAAACCAATTACGGTTATAAATTTCTTTCAACCAGTTTTCAGGAAGTTCTTTTGCAAATAATGTTCTAAAAGTACCGGCTGGAATTTTTCTGAATTCATATCTGATTAATCTATTTTTATTTCACCGGCGGGATCTGTTTCTCTTCCAAACCATACACAGGCAAATCCTTTGTAAATTCCAACACCAACTGCATTCCAGGTTAGATTTTCCCAGTTTTCTTTATTCAAAATAACATTGTTGTGTCCGGTACTTTCTTTCCATGCGTGCAAAGCATATTCAGCGGTCATTACAAATGATTTATAAAGATCATCTGATGAACCGCAGGCAATTTCAAAACCATAACCCTGATAAGGTGTCATCTCACCCGGTTTACTCCACATACAGTTTGACATTTTGTGATCCGGTGTATAACAGCAACCGGTCCATTTTTCACTTTCTGACCAGCTGTGCGCATTACAGGTATTTTTATCAGGAGCATTGTTTTCCAAATCCATGCAATGCATTTGTGCAACATAAGTTAAAGACCTTGACAACGGAATTTTTTCCAGTTCATTCATTTGTCTGTATCCGGTTAACAGAACATATAATTTTTTTTCTTCTTCAGACAAAGTCATGTTATCAATGGTGTATTCTGAACCGACTTCATTACTGCTTGTAACATTAGTATTCACTGCAGAATCACGCACTTCTGTATTCTGATTTTCAGTCACATTAAATCGTGTTGACGAATCATCTTTAGGACTTGTTGCACAACCTGCAGTCAAAACAAAAACCCAAATAGTGTAAATAATTTTCTTTCTCATATGCGGAATTATTGAACCGAATTTAATCAAATTAAGAGCTGTAATTTATTTTCCAAAGCGTTTAATCTTTTCAGCTTCCAGCCAATCACGATGATTAGGATGCGAAATCTCTATCAATGCTTCAGCACGCTGTTTAAGATTTTTTCCAAACAAAAATGCCACACCAAATTCTGTTACAACATAATGCACATGTGCCCGGGTGGTTACAACACCTGCACCTTGTTTCAGAAAGGGAACAATTTTAGAATCACCGTTTTTTGATATAGAATTCATTGCAATAATTGGTTTACCACCTTCTGAAAGAGCCGCTCCGCGCATAAAATCCATTTGCCCGCCAACACCTGAAAACTGATACATACCAATTGAATCAGCACAAACCTGACCGGTTAAATCTATTTCTATGGCGCTGTTGATTGCCACCGTTTTTGAATTCTGACGAATGTGATGCGGATCATTGACATAAGCAATATCGAGAAATCGAACCACCGGATTATCGTGAACAAAATCATATAACTTTCTTGTACCCGCAACAAAACCCGTGACCAGTTCACCCGGGTGATTTTTTTTCATTGAATTGTTTATCACTCCTTTTTCAACCAGCGAAATAACTCCGTCAGAAAACATCTCAGTATGAATACCCAGATTTTTATGATTACCCAGCGATTGAAGGACAGCATCCGGTATGGCGCCAATTCCCAGCTGCAGACAAGATCCGTCTTCAATAATCTGCGCGCAGTTTTTTCCAATCAGCAGTGAATCAGAATTAACTTTTTCACTGTAAGAAATTTCAGGCAGATCATCATTTGTCTTTACAAAAGCATTAATCTGATCAACATGAATGACACCATCACCGTGAGTGCGGGGCATTTTTTCATTGACCTGCGCAATCACCCATTTTGCGTTTTTCACCGCTGAACGTGTAATATCCACCGATGTTCCCAAAGAACAATAACCATGCACATCCGGCGGTGAAACATGAATCAGGGCAATATCAAGCGGCAATACATTTCTTTCAAAAAGTAAATGAATTTCACTTAAAAAAACAGGAACATATTCACCCGGATCACTATTGACAATTGAACGCACATTATCAGAAACAAAAAGCGAGTTCATGAAAAATGTTTTGCCAAAATCAGGCACATCAAAAAGATTTTTTCCAAGTGTTGTGATACTGACCAGCTCAATGTTTTGAAGTACGCCGGCCTTTTTCATCAGAGCCTTTACTAGGTGCTGCGGTGTGGCAGCACTTCCCTGAATAAACACGCGGTTTCCATTCTTGATTTTTGAAACAGCATCATCAGCGTTAATAAAATTTAATTTCATTCAGGTGTTTTTAATTTGTTTTGCAAAAGCAATAATATGTCCGTCGGGATCTTGAAGATATACCACACGATGCCCCCAATCCCGGTCTTCAGGCGGTGATACAACCAGAATTTTTTGTGCTGAAGCATACGTATAAATTTGATCCGGATCATCCACCGTAAAATAAAGTTCACATCTTGGAATTCCTGTTCCGGTTGACGGGTGTTTTGTTTTTGGTGTGATAATTTTTGCAATGCCATCATTCGGCATAAGTCCGAGTTTGCAGGTTTCAGATAAAATAAATTCTGTCATACCGGGCACATTCAAATCAGGATTTTTCTGAGCAGATTTGAGTAAAACGTTGTGCTTGATTGCTGATCAGCCACGTATAAAATGATTTCAGTATGAAAAATAAGGGGTGTCATTTTTTCTTTTTTGCAGATTTTTTCATGATTGCTTTTTCAAGATTTTCTTTCACTCTGAATTTCACAATTTTTGAAATCAGATTTAAAGGCAGTTCTGTATTCAACGGAAACTGGATAGCACCTTTTGATGTGACAAACTTTTTCAAGTCTTTTTCAAATTTTACAACTCCTGTTGGTCCGGGATAAAAACCCAGGTG
Organism: Crocinitomicaceae bacterium; assembly: GCA_016719925.1. Lineage (GTDB taxonomy): Bacteria > Bacteroidota > Bacteroidia > Flavobacteriales_D > Crocinitomicaceae > JADJGJ01. Next base: position 128,530 of record JADJYC010000005.1, read on the forward strand.
ATTTTTATATGCGGCAAAATGAACCAGATTTCCTTCCAGTTTAAAAGTAGGCATTCCGTAATTGATGCACTCATCTGCATCCGGTGCATTTTCAGCAATGGTGTACCTGATTGTTTCCAGTAATTCTCTGACATCTGCCGGAAATTCAGCGATATACTCATCTATGGAATTGAATTGTGTTCTCATGATTACCAATCAAGTTACCAGCAGTGCTTTAAATCAAGCTTGCAAGATTAAAGTTAAAATTACGCAAGTAATATTGACCTGCCACATCAATACATTTTAATTAAAACAAGTTGCATTAAATGATTATATGCTAAGATAATCTGTAATTTTCAGAATGACAGTTTTATTAATTTTACCCAAAATCAATAAATCTTCATCACCTGTTATGAGGTAATCAGCCTTTCCGTCAATGGAGAGCTGCAATAAAAATTATCCTTTTATCACGGCAAATATTTACCAAGGATTCGACCTCAATTAAATCAGCATAATAATTCAGAGAACTGATTAGTTCATTAACCTGTTTTTCTGAAAAGTATTTTTGAATTTGGGTCGTTTTACCACCTCTAAAAATTCTGACAGAAGTTCTTCAGAAATTAAGAGTCTCACCTCATGTTTTTTCAGACGATTTTCAAGTTTTTGAAAAGAATCATTTATGAGAAAATAAATGAAGACATTGGTATCAAGAACTATTCTTTCAGGCTTTTTTGCCATAACGTTTTGATCTGACTTTCTCAACGTCTTTAGTAATTTCATCTAAAGAAATTCTAATTTTTTTTGACCTGAGTCTTTTCACTTTTTCAAAAAAAAGATTTTCTGGATTTTCAGTTATGGAGATAAGTCTTAAATCCGCCAGATCCTGAAGCAATTTCTTTGCTTTGGGATTCAATATTTCGATATTCAAAGACGACATACGACTCAAATATACGATTTTTTTCTTTGATTTTCCAGTGTTTTCAGTAGACTCAGATACCATGATGCGTTAAAATAATGTACTGCCCGGAAATAATCAATTTGTCAATCTCCCTGAAATCCACTACCTTCCGCTAAAATTGAACCTTTTATTTATTGAGGTGTATATAAGACCAAACAAGCAAGCATGCGCAGATTTTTTTGTTTTATAATTCTGTTGACCGGACTGGTACAACCGTTTGCACAAACGGATGAACAATCATTGTCTGATCTGAAAGATAAATACTTCACCACCCGCAGTGGTTTTCTTAGTTCATCTACCAAAAAATAAAACCCGAAAACCAGCAGGAACTGGATGCCATTCTTCTTCAGTTAAAAGAAAAAGATGAAGCTTCATTTGAGTACAATCTGGTTGCCTGGGTAAACAGCAACTATTCAAAAACTGCCGTTGATTATCTTTTTAAAGCATATGCCCTTAAAAATTCAGATGAAACTGCAGTGCGTGAAATGCTTGCTTATTATATCATCACCTCTAATTATGCCAAACAAAAAGAATTTTTAGCAAAGGTTCAGAAGTTCTATACACCCGCTGAAATTGGCTATTACACTGATGCTATGCCATCCGGAAAATCCATTTTAATTACCAGTGGTCAGGAAGATATGTATGGATTTTTATGCGCACAGGCATCTCAGGGTACAGGAACCGATGTACAGATTTTCAATATGGACTTTATGAAAAATTCAGATTACCGGGAATATGTTTCAAATAATACCGGAATTAATGATCAGGTATTTTTAGGAAGTGAAAAAGAATATCTGAAATCAATGCTTACCAATTCACCCTATAAAATTTATGTATCATCTACCGTTCCGCAGGATTACTTTGCGCTGGTTGCTGATAAAATATATTTAACCGGTTTGTTTTATCAATACGGAAATGTAGATCAGCTTAGTGCTTTGAACATTTTCTGGAGCAAAATAAAAACCAAAGACATGAGTCAGATTACCTTGTCCAAATCTGCTGAAAATAAATTATACGGAAATTATTTACCGCCTCTGCTTACATTGTTCATGTTTGACAAAACAGATGCGGTTTTAAAAACAACAATAAAAGCCATAGCGGCAAAAGTGGGAAAGACAGAAGAGGTGGACGAAATTATAAGTACCATTGAATCGGAAGAATGAGACTTTTCAGAAAAGATTATAAATCTGTCAGCGACGAAGAGTTGATGCGCCTTTACAGCAAGGGTGACAAGGCTGCGTTTGAACAGATTTATGAACGTTATGAAAAGTTTGTAGTCAATTTTTTCAACCGCAAATTATGGAATGACCGAATCAAAGCAGAAGATTTTGCGCATGATCTTTTTACCAAACTGATTGATTCACCGGACATTTTTGATACCTCCAGAAATTTTAAAGCATGGTTGTTTTCAGTAGCCAACAACATGTGTAAAAACGAATATAAAAAACAGGAAATCCGCAAAAACACCTCGTATGATGTGCCTGATCATTATCAGGGAACAGACTGTGCTGACGGAGCAGATAAAGAAGTGGACAAAGGAAGTTTCAATGAAGTTTTAAAGAGTGAATTAGACAAATTAGGTGACAAACACAAAGAAGTTTTTATGATGCGTCACTTTGAAGGAATGGCGCTGGAAGAAATTGCTGAAGCGCTTGATATCAATACCGGAACGGTGAAATCACGTTTACATCACGCAACCAAAACAGTGGCTGATAAACTGGAGATTTTCAGAAAGACATTATTAAAAGAATGAACCAAATTTTAATCCGGTTGTACTAAATTAAAAAGGCCGGATTGAGCGATTGAAATAAAAAGTAAAATGAAAACAGCAGAAGACATAATCATTTCAAAGCGTTACTTTGAACTGAATGCTGCCGAAAAAGAAGCGGTGAAGGAGTACGCATCCAATGAGGAGGACTATGAGGCAATGCGCTGGTTTTTGATCAGTACAGGAAATGAATTTGCCAAAGAAAAAATTGAACCTTCTTCCAATTTGAGAAGCGGCGTCATGGCACATCTGAACCAAAAACAAACTGCGCCAAAAACAATCTGGCTGAATGGCGTATCCGCTTTTTTATTTCCAACTGACAAGAAATTTTTTCAATATCCCGCATTTCAAATGGCTGCTGTTGCCGCAGTAGTTGTTACCATTGTTTTAATTTACAATCAAAATCCGCTTTCTGATCATCAGGAAATGGCAATCAATAATCAAACAAATCAGCAGGAAGATCCGCATCTGGTTTCTCAACCAGAAACAGTTTCACCCGATGAAACAACCGGTCTAATCAGCAATGAATTATCAGATGAAAGCAGTGAACAAACATTGACTGAAGCTTCAAAAATTTCAGCCGTGGAAAAAGAAGCTGTTGCTATGGATGATTCAGAAACCGGTCCGGCTTTGTATTACCGTGATATGGCTGTTGCTGAAGAAGTGAAAATTCTGGAAGAAGATGAAATTACTTTGTCATCTAACATATCTTCAGGTACAAATTCACAACAACCGGTTCAAACAACTGTTGACAATGTCGCTGTGTATGACAAATCAAATGCTGAACGAACAGATTTGAAACAGGATGTAAATAAAAAACAAAGCGGTGAAGGAAAAGATCAGGAAAAACAAAATAAAGTAGCAGACCTTGACGGTGGTACAACCCGAACAGGCAGAGAAGAAATGGATAGTAAAGTTGTTACAGCTCCTGCCGGATATGTTGGTACAACAACTGTTGCAAGCAATGAATCATCAGATGAAGACAAAAGCAAAAATGAAGGCGAATATAAAACAGCAACTTCAGGCGGAGTTTTTGGTGATGTAACTACTGAATCAGAAATTGCTGATGAAAAAGAAGAAAGCGCAGTGAAATATTCGATCACTCAGACTAAGATGCTGAAGAAGTTGATTTTTGTAGTGAAGTAGTGGGCAGAGGACAGAGGGCAGAGGACAGAGGGCTAAGGGCAAAGGGCTAAGGGCAGAGGGCTAAGGACAAAGGGCTAAGGACAAAGGGCTAAGGACAGAGGACAGAGGGCTAAGGACAAAGGACTGAGGACTGAGGACTGAGGACTGAGGACTGAGGACAGAGGACAGAGGACAAAGCCTGCCTGACTGCGTCATGCAGACAGGGACAAAGGGAAAAGGGTTCATTAATTAAGATTTGTGTTTGCCGCATACTTCAGAAACAGTTTGGCGGTAATCTAAAGTGACAATTATCAGGTTCACATCTGCCGTAACACATTTAAGCATTCAATTCATTTGTCTAATCTTGCTTAACCAAATTCAATAAAGCTATTATGAAAAATCTGAAACAACTTGGCATCTTCATGGATCACACCCATGCTCATTTAATGGAATATCACAAAGACGCTATTGAATGTAAAACATTGGACAAACATTCGATCAGTCACGGTGATCATCACAGTTCACATCATGCTGAAGTGCGCCTTCACACAAAAGAGAAAACGGAACAAGAAGTCTACTATAAAAAACTCGCTGATGTAATTCAAAACTATGATTCCGTTTTGTTATTCGGACCCACTGAGGCAAAAGTTGAATTATTACATCATCTGAGAGCAGACCATCATTTCGCTAACATTAAAATTGAAGTAAAAAATACGGATAAGCTAACCGAAAATCAGCAGCATGCCGTGGTGAAAGAGCATTTTATGAAGTGATTTTTTTTAGGGCTAAGGACAAAGGGAAAAGGGAAAAGGACAAAGGGAAAAGGACAAAGCATGCCTGACTGCGTCATGCAGACAGGGACAAAGGGAAAAGCCTGCCTGACTGCGTCATGCAGACAGGGACAAAGGACAAAGCCTGCCTGACTGCGTAATGCAGACAAGGACAAAGAGAAAGGGAAATTTCAAATGGAGGATTTAGTTTTTAGCAAAGGGTTAGATTGGTGCGTTTAATTTGCTGCTCTTATTCATCAACCTTCGACTTCGGCTCCGCTCAGTCTTCGGAGAAACTTTTCAACTCTTAACCTTCAACTCTCAACTTATCAACTATAACCTCCTCAACTTATCCGGCAATTTCCAAAAGACCTTCAACCAGTTTATCCAAATCTGAAGTGCTTGTATAAACATGCGGTGTTACTCTGATTCCGTTTACGCCTTCCCAGATTATAGCAACGGTGTGAATACTTTTTTTCTCAAATAATTTTGATTCAATTTCTCCGGCCTGCATTCCTTCAATTCCGACGGTTGCAATGGCACAAGAATCATCTCCAAGCGGTGTGTAAAATTTAATTTTTGGATGATCTTTTACTTTGTTCACCCAATATTGCTGCAGAAATTTCAGGCGCGCTTGTTTACGGTCAGCACCAATCGAATTGTGAAATGAAATTGCTCTTCCCACCGCCATCTCAGCCGGGAAAGAGCGTGTACCCAATGCTTCAAATTTTTTGATGTCTTCACTTTCTGGTTTATCTGTTGGAAAAATTGGCCAGATACCTGCAGTTTTAGATTTCTTTATATACAGCATGCCCGTTCCAAATGGAGCACATAACCATTTATGCAAACTGGTTCCTGCATAATCTACATCCAGATCATGAAATGAAAAATTGATGTGCGCAAATGTGTGAGCTGCATCCAGTACCACTTCAATATTTTTTTCATGGGCTTTGGCAGCAATTTTTTTAGCCGGTAAAATTTGTCCGGTCCAGTTTATAATGTGTGTGATATGAATGATTTTTGTTTTGGATGTAATTGCATCGGTAAACAATTTTACAATGGCATCATCATCTTCCACACTGAGCGGAATTGAAATCCAAACTAGTTTAATTCCGTCTCTTTTTTCACGCTGGAGCCAGGCATTTCGCATGTTTGGATAATCATAATTTGTTACAATTACTTCATCGCCTTTTTCCAAATTCAACCCAAAAATAATTGTATCAAGTGCTTCAGTTGCATTACGCTGTATGGCAATTTCTTCCGGCAAACATCCGCCAAGCTCTGCCAGATTTTGTCTCACCGCTTCACGTCCTTTATCCAAAATCCGCCACATATAATAAGAAGGACCTTCATTGCTTTGACGGTTGTACTGCTCAAAAACCTCCTGCACTACTTTTGGCTGCGGACTCACTCCTCCGTTATTCAAATTGATGATATTACTTGAAACAGTATATGATTGTCTTACCCATTCCCAATAATCCGCTTCAGAATTAAAATCTGAAAACTGTTTTTGCTGATCAGCTGTTTCAGTTGATGCGGCAAAAAGAGAAGTATCTATAAACGATGCAGCACCAAGTGTAAGACCTGCGTTGCGCAAAAATTTTCTGCGTGAAGAATTCATGGTTTAGAAATTTGAGAAATGAAATGTAGTAAAAAAATGACTTGGAGCGATTTATATTCAGAAAATAATGCCCAATTGTTAGTTTAAGATAATTTGTTCTTCCCTGAAATCTTTTTCAAACTGACATTAGATTAAACAAATGACTGGATTGACATTAGATAGTCCACTTATGTTCTATAGTCTTCATTCTTTTGTCTTGATACAAAAGAATCAAAAAATCAAGGCCTACAAAACACTCTGGCGTCAATACTCTCAAATTGTAAGTGCGGGCGGGTGATCTGCTCCGCTGCGCTGCGCAGCTTCCCGTCCTTACTAGAAATTTGCTTCGTCTTTCCTTGTCATGTTTTGATGGCCAAAAAACCACTTCTTTCAAAATCAATTATTTCCAGAAGAGAGCAATGCCGGATTATTTCTTCATATAATCCTGCCATTTCACGAGTACATACTTGGATTTACCATTTTCTGTTTTTTTTCAGAAATCCAAATTCAAAACAAAATAAATAGACATCTCCTTTTTGATTTTTCCAGTAGTTGGTGAAAAAATTGGGGTCGAATCCTTCTTTTTCCAGATCTTCTTTTCTCACAACCGCCTTACCTGCTTTATTAAATCTGGATAAAATTCTTCGGTTGGTTTTTTAAATGATCATCCACAATTTTAAAACGTGATTTCTCTTTTGCTTTATTTTTCATAATGAAAAGTGGATTTGCAATAATCACTGCAAAATATTTTATCAATTCTTCCTCAAAAGAATCTTTGCACTGAAGACATTTTCTTTTTTGTATACTGGTTGACATGATTTAAAACTATGCGGATTTCAGATCTTCCCCTCCTATTACCCGTCGCATTATACGGATAAATATACGCCTATTTTTTGTTTTGGAATTTTTTAATTCCATGTTTGCTTCATGAAACAAACTCCATTCGGTCACATATCTCTTAAAAACATTTTAGTAGAAGGGGAAGCTAAAATCGGATTAAAATTCCACGGATCTGCGCAGCTCATTCCTATTATCCAATCATTACCCAATGTCAGTTACAGTGATACTTTTCAGATGTTTTACCTGCCGGCTGGAAAAGAATCCATTGGACTTGTATTCAAACATCTCAAAGGTAAAGCCTGGATTAACGGCTCTGGTTTTTTACCAAAAAATCAAACGGTAAACAAGCTGAAGCGGCTGACATGTCCAAAATCCGCAAAAATATGAGTCGGAAGAAATTTCATCGCTGGTGCCCATTGAATATGTTGAGAAATTAGAGAATAAAATGTATTCTTTTAATACAGCAAAAACATACCTCTGCTGTTTCAGCATTTTTATGCAGCAGTTTAAGAATATTCCGCTCATGGAAATTTCTGAAGAAGATATTCTGAGTTATATGAATCAACTGGTGCGCAACGGAAAATCATCCACCTATATCAACCAGATGATCAACAGCATCAAATTCTATTATGAAAATGTGATGGGAATGCCCAATCGATTTTACATGATTGACCGGCCTGAAAAAGTAGAGAAACTTCCAAAAGTGCTGAGCAAATCAGAAGTGCAGAAAATAATTGCACACACCGCAAACATCAAACACAAATGCATTGTATCTCTCCTCTACTCCGCCGGTTTGCGCCGTCAGGAATTGCTTGATATGAAAATTACAGACATTGATTCGGCCCGGATGATGATCAGAGTCAATCAGGGTAAAGGAAAAAAAGACCGCTATACTGTTTTGAGTACAACCCTGCTGGAAGATTTGCGTGAATACTTCAAAGAATGGCGGCCCAAAGAATATTTATTTGAAGGCATCAGCGGCGAAAAATACACAGCCAGCAGTGTGAGATCAGTCATTGTAGGCGCGGCAAAAAGAGCAAAAATCTGGAAAACCGTTACACCGCACATGCTGCGTCACAGTTTTGCAACACACCTCCTTGAAGCAGGCACAGATATTCGCTACATACAAACGTTGCTGGGACACTCCAGCACTAAAACAACAGAAGTTTATACACAGGTAACACTTGTCAATGTGCAGCAGATTAAGAGTCCGCTGGATTTTTGAAATAATTGGATGAAAAGATGCGAACTAGTTTTCAAGATGCCAAGATTATTAAGGATTTTGAAATTATACCAATATTTGGTATATTTACTAAAAACAGGCATATGAGTAAGAATACATCTATTACCCTCGGTGATTATTTTGACAATTTTATTCAGGGTGTTTTAAGGGAAGGCAGGTATAAAAACGCCAGCGAAATAGTCCGTGCAGGATTGCGGTTACTTGAAGAGGAGGAAAAAAAGCTCTTGCACTCAAACAAGCAATTGAAGAGGGTATTAACAGTGGATTAGCTGAAGATTTTAATCCTGAACGACATTTAAAAATGTTGAAAGCGAAAAAAATAAATGGCCAAATTCAGATTTACAAACAAAGCCGTAAATGATCTAACTGAAATTTGGGATTACACCAAACGAATATGGTCTGAAAAACACGCTGAAAAATACTACCAATTAATAATTCAGGCTTGTTCTGAAATTGCCAAAGAACCAAAATCAGGAAAAGATTATCCAGAAATATATCCTGATCTAAAAGGAATGAAAATGACAAAACATATCATTTTTTACCGCATACTGAATGACAAATCTATTGAGGTCACCAGAATTCTCCATGATCGGATGGACTTGAAAGACAGGCTCAAAAAATAAGCACAAAAGACAATAAAGTCATAAATTCAATATCTTTACAAAAGTGTTATGGGTAATTCAATTAATTTAAACTAAAAACTATGAAGACTATTTTATTATGTTCGTTTATCGGATTTTCGTCCATTTATTGTTTTGGACAAGTGTACTCCTTTAATATTATACCTACACATGTCGCTAATGGTGACTATGGTATCTATCTCAAGGGTTATGGACCTGATGGAGCTACATATCAATATGACCTCGTCATAGATGATAATGGACACATATTTTTTGAAAACAATTCAGACTATATTTTTGCGTTTGACGAAGGCCTTCAAGAATATTTTCTAAAGGAAGAATTCAAAAATCAAGAAATAACAGTGAGTTACAAAATTACTGACGAACCTGCACCATATGAAGGCGCTGATCCGAACGAAACCTTTAAAACTTACAAGGTAACAAGAATAGAAGTCAATCATGTAAAAGACCCAAATAACACTCTCAGTCCCGTCGAAACACATTTTTATGAAAAGGAATTAACACTCTCAAATGTGGAGCAGATTGGTGATCAGGTCTTTCGATTCATTTTTGAAAATGAAAACTTCGGGAAATTTATTTCAAATAATCTCCCTGCGGAATTACTTGCGCTAACTGATAGCGACCCAAGCGAAAAATATGCGTTCAATACTGCCTTTCTAAACAAAAAATACACTTTGCGTTATGTTATAACTTCCGTCAAAGAAAGTTTTAGTAAAAATTACTCTTTGGAAATGGTAATTTTTGATTTTATAAAATGACATTAATTCGTAAAATTATTTTTTTAGCCGCTCAATCCAATGGCACTGGGGGATTTCGATTAGGAATAAACAAAATCGACTCAGAAGAGTGTTTTAAACGTAGAGGCCGTATTGTGATTCTTATTATAAAAGGACTGCCTGTAATTAAATGTAAAACTGCTTGCGGAATTACAGATTGGACTATCGAATTCAAAGAGAAAAGAAAAAAGTCCTATGACCTAAATAGCCAACTAATTAGTAGTTGGATTAAATTAAATTTCCCAAAAAAATGGAAAAAAGGTAATCCTCCTCACTTCGCCTTTTCAATTTATTCCGGTGGAGACAACAAAGAAATAATTTTAGAATACTTAAATCAAAAACTACCCATAACAGCAAATAAGCACAAGCGGTAACGCCCACAATCCGTGCCGCCTGTGCCTATTTGCAATCCGTTAGGCAACATTAAACAGAAAAGTATGAATCAGGAAATAATTGAAAAAGTTACAAATTCTTGCGTTACTCTTTTCGCAGACAAAAAGAACTTTAATCTACCAGAAGAATATCATTATGCTCACTTACCACTTTGCGCAATTGACTCGGTATTTTCAATAGGTGTTAAATATGAAGGGGTAAAGAACACTATTTCTAGGTTTTGCGACCATTTCAAAATTGAAAAATATTCCTCAAGCCAAGAGCTGTCGACTTCGGACTTTCTTAAGTTAATCGAGCAATACTCGATTGAAGAATTAACGGAAAATATTTTCCGAAACAAACAACGTACGTCAACGAATAATGGCATTTTGAAATCAGAAGCAGTGATACTTTTCTTAAAAGTTTTACAAAAATTTGGCGTTGAAAACCTGAAGGACATTTCAAAAATTAATGACAGCGCACGATTTGAAACAGAAATAAAAAGAATTCCAGGTCAAAAAAGCGGTATATCACTAAAGTATTTTTTCATGTTAGCTGGCTCTGACGAATTGATAAAACCTGATCGAATGATTTTACGATTTCTGGAGAATGTAACGGGAAAACACTTAAACCTTGACGACTGTCAAATTGTGCTTTCAAGTGTTACAGTAGAAATGCGAAAAGTAGGTTTTAATCTTTCCCCAAAAAAACTGGATAACCTAATTTGGAATTATCAACGCACCTTGAACTAATTGAAATGAAAGAACAGGAAGTCATTAATAAAATTCGAAATATAGAATTACCGAAAGAAACCATAAACGAAACTTCCACGCGTTACTATGACACAGTGGTAAAAGACATAATTTCGAGAAGAAATGGAAAAGAGTTTTTCTTAGCGGAAAATGACACAATCTACTTTCTAAAAGTCCATATATTTAATCGGTACGCGAGAGGACCAGCAGATATAGCTTATACAGAACTTATTGAAGAGAGATATTACATATTGGATAGTGAGTGGTCTCCTCTGAGTTTTGACGAATTCAGTAACCTAGGTTCCGCTGAAGGACTTGGGAAAAAGTCCCAATTAACGTTGCCTAACACCACATAAAAGTAATAGCGCTTCGGTTCTCCAATTTTAAGTGTTTCATAGCAGCAGCGCTGCACAAAAATTTTTTAAACACTGAAATTTATTAAAAAAGTTTTTGTTCAGCTGAGTGGGTTAGCATTAAGTTCAGTACTTTTAATCAAGGCTGCGCTACTACTTTTATGCGTAGTCCGTTATGCCCAATGCTAAAAAAGACAGTTTCATAGACAATTTATCTACCACTTGACAAAAGAAAAAAAGACAATGACACGCTGGACGGCTTACTGCTTAATAACAGTTTTTCTGATAACACTTGCTTCTACAGCGGTTAGGGGACAACATTGCCCTTTTGACTTTGCGGCTATAATTGTAGTCACAGTTCACGAAAAGGACAGCACAAAAAATATCCCAAACTTAAAAATAACACTTGTTGACAGTTTAGGCAATCTATTGGAAATAGACAATTTTGGCAAAATCCGAGTAAGACAACTTTTACTGGTTATATTGACAACAATAACCCCGCTGACCCAACCCGAATGAGATTTCCATTTGCAAATGACAACTATGTTTTGATATGTAACCATCACTTTCCTATTGAAAAATATTACTTAAAAATTGAAGAAATTGACGGAAGTGAAAATGGTGAATATTACCCTCTTATCTGGACAACAAAACTTTTCTCAATAGACAAATATTCATTATGCGGCACATACGATGATGATTACTACCATCCAATTTATGGGGGACGGATTTACAACCCGATTGAAATAATAATGCAACGAAAAAAAAATTGATGGACACAAGGTTAACAATTGCGACTGACACTGATTACAACAGCACTGGGCATAACAGCACCTACCCAAAAGGCGGGGTTTCGTGTTCCAAAGACAGTTTTGTGGTTAATGAAACATTAGTTTTTCAAATCAAGTTTTGTGGTAAAAGCCCCGCCCTTCGGGTAGCTGCAAAACGTTAGCAAACATTGAAATGATTACCCTTTATAAATATTCTCGCATAGACAAAAACTTAATTCATGGTTTAAGTTGCAAAACGAATTGGATATCAGATCCAAAATCCTTTAATGATCCATTTGAATTTGTAAGCCGCGCGGAATATGACCATACGGAGTCTGGTATTTCTCGCCACTCATTTGAAGATATTCGATATAAAAAATTTATTGAATCGACTGCGGAAAGATATGGAGTAGTTTCTTATTCAGAATTGGATACCAATAATGCTCTCATGTGGTCTCATTATGCCGACCATCACAAAGGTATATGCCTTATTTTTGAAATTAATGAAAAGGAAAATCCGGACCTTTATAAAGTCAAATACAAGAAAATACTTCCAAAGTTGGACTACACTAAAAGTGAAAGTGCTTTCCGAAAGAATCTTGTTAATATAGCAACAACGAAATCCGTTGATTGGAAGTACGAGAAAGAGTGGCGCGAAGTATTCACATTCAAAAATAGGTCAATTGCGTATCCAGGAAAATTAAGCGTATCGTGTTTGGTTGTCGTTGCCCTATTAATGACATGCGAATTATTTGGAATATCGTTGTGCCATTATATGAAAAAGAAGTCGAATTCTCAAAGGTATTTAGGAAAGAAGGAACATTTCAACTATCGAGTATAATACACCCAAAAGAATTCAATATGCTCGACAAATTCCTGAAGATCTGAACTGCATGCAATAAATAACGTTTGCTAACACCACATAAAAGTAATAGCGCTTCGGTTCTCCAATTTTAAGTGTTTCATAGCGAGCAGCGCCGCACAAAAAATTTTTAAACACAGAAATTTATTAAAAATATTTTTGTTCGGCTTGGTGGGTTAGCATTAAGTTCAGTACTTTTAATCAAGGCTGCGCTACTACTTTTATGCGTAGTCCGTTAGCGGTCATTAGGTGAGACCGGTCATATTTTACTGTGAAAATTTGGAATTTCAGGAATAATGTAATAACTTTGTAATTACAAATAAAACTTATGGATGTTTCATTGATTTCAATCGGTAATTCAAAAGGAATTCGACTTTCGAAAACTTTAATTGAAAAATATAATCTTCAAGATACAATAGAATTGATTCTTGAAAAAGGTTATATCATTTTAAAACCTAAGACTAAAGCACGGAAAGGGTGGGAAAAGTCATTCAAGAAAATGCATGAGAATGGTGATGACAAGTTGCTGGTAACGGACGTTTTTAAAGATGAGGACTTCGAAGAATGGAATTAAAACAATACCAAATTGTTCTTGTTAATCTGGATCCGACTATCGGCAGTGAAATGAAAAAGACTCGTCCATGCGTTATTATTTCTCCTGACGAGATGAATAAATATTTACAGACTATTGTTATTGCTCCAATGACAAGTAGTTCTAAAAACTATCCGACCCGTGTTCCATTGAAACATAATAAAACTAAAGGCTGGATAGTTTTAGACCAAATCAGAACGATCGACAGAGAACGTATCATTAAAGTGCTTGACTCATTGACCGAAAAAGAAATTCACAATGTTAAAAGCATAATTCACGAAACATATGTTGCGTAACAAACGCCCGCTAACACAGGCTAAAAATTAATTGCGTCCGCTGGGTCACTCACTGCTTGTTTTTCATAGAAAGTGCGCCAAGCAAAAAATTTCTTAATCAAAAACAAATTAAAAAATTTGTTTGCTTGGCTCATATGTTTGTAATTCTAAAAAATTATTTCAATTTTAAATTATTGAAAGAAAGGGAATGAGAGCAGATGCGTGGCTTAGATACGAATGTAATCCGACGACAAGAGATTGCCTCATTCCCTTTTACCCCCAAGATCCAGAACAGAATGTAATGCATGCCATTTTTGACATAGCAAGAATATCGCAAATGAGAAAAGGAGAAACAGGGTAAACTTTCATGAAACTTAATAAAAAATTTATGAAAGAAATTATTAAACAATGTGTAGGCATCGATATTGCCAAAGCTGACTTTGTAGCAACTTTTGGAGTATGTGATGTAGACAGAGAAATTCGATTTCTCAAATCAAAAAAATTCATTAACAATGAAGAGGGATTTGTAGAGTTTTCAAACTGGGTGAATACGCTTTCCGTTGCGGAAGTTTCATTAATTCTTGTTCTTGAAGTAACAGGTGTATATCACGAAAAATGTAGCCATTTTTTAGTGGATAATGGTTTTGACATTTGTATCGCTTTCCCAAAAAGATCAAAAGATTTTATGAGGACGTTGAAGATAAAAAAAGTCACAGACAAAATCGCTTCTCAAAGTCTTGCGACAATGGGATTGGAAAAGAAGTTAGATCTATGGAAAAAACCTGAAAAAATCTATTATGATCTTAAACATCTCAATAGAGAAAAGGAAAAAATACAAGATCAGATTACACAATTAAAAAATCAATTACATGCTGAAAGTGCTGGAATATGGCCAAATAAATCGAGCATCAACCGCATGAATTCAACCCTCAAACTTCTTCAAAAACAACGCCTGCAAGTACTAGATGAAATAACTCAAGTTGTTCAAAAAGACAAAAATTTATTTGATAAGCTTACTAGGATTACCACTATTCCAGGGGTTGGTTTGATGACTGCTACAACTATTATTGGTGAAACAAATGGATTCAATCTTATCAAAAACAAACGTCAACTTGTGAGTTACGTTGGATATGATGTGATCAACCAAGAATCGGGCTCCTCAGTTTTAACGAAAGCGCGAATTTCAAAACGCGGAAACAGAAGAATTAGAAAAGCATTACACATGCCCGCTCTTACCTCTATCAGACATAATTTACACGACAAGGATATGTTTCTGAGAATTGTATCACGCACCGGAATAAAAATGAAAGCTGCCGTTGCTATTCAACGAAAAATCCTAGCCCTTATATACACCCTATGGAAATCAGAAACAGTTTACGATCCAGAGTATGAACAAAAAAAGAGGGTAGCTCAAGGCTACCCCACGAGCTGGATCAAGTCCGCTCAAGAATCATAGATTCATCACAAATGTATAAATTTTGTATTTATTTTATTTGGAAATTAACACAGAATCTTGTCGGTTAACATCATCTTCATATCTTTAGTCTCAGTAGCGCATTCAGGTTTCAGCTGTAATCTGTTAAGACAAATTATAATACTGTTTTCTCAAATAATATACACATAAATCGATCATGAATAGTAACATACCAAAGGGAGCATACAGAGTACTTTCCATAAACACATTTGCATTTACAATATGTTTTGCCTGCTGGATGCTAAATGGCGTTCTGGTTACTTATTTGGTAGACAATCATGTATTTGACTGGAGTCCCATTAAGATCGGATGGCTAATGGGTATTCCGGTTTTAACGGGTGCGGTTTTCAGATTACCGTTTGGAATTTTAACTGATAAATATGGTGGTAGGCCGGGTTTTACAACTTTGATGCTGTTGGCAGCTGTGCCCATGTTTATGTTGTCTCAGGTTGATACTTTTTTTGGTTTTGCACTTTGTAGTTTTGGGTTCGGTATTACGGGAGCTTCGTTTGCTGTTGGTAATGCATTTACTTCATATTGGTTCCCGAAAGAACGACAAGGACTTGCAATGGGAATTTTTGGTGCAGGTAATGCTGGTGCGGCAATTACCACTTTGTTTGCACCCTCAATTCTAAAATACCTTACCAAAGGTAATTTTGATTTGGATTCATGGAGGATTTTGCCTCAGATTTATGCGGGTGCATTGGTCATTACAGCCTTATTGTTTTTTTTACTTGTGACAAATAAAAAACCCAAAGTAACCCCAAAAAAAGTAACTGAATTGTTTGCCCCACTAAAAAAACTTCGTGTCTGGAGATTTGGACTTTACTACGCTCTGGTGTTTGGTATGTTTGTTTCTTTTTCGCAATGGCTGATTCCTTACTTTGTAAATGTATACTACCTGCCTTTGGTAACAGCCGGGGTTCTGGCGGCATGTTTTAGTTTTCCTTCCGGTGTGATTCGTGCTTTAGGTGGCTGGATGTCTGACAAATGGGGCGCAAGAAAAGTAATGTACTGGGTGCTGGGAACTTCCGTTGTATTTAGTTTAATGATGAGTGTTCCTAAAATGGACATTTCTACTCCCGGCAACGGAATTATGGCTACAACAACAGGGACAGTTACAGCCGTTTCTGATTCGTTGATAATGGTAAATGAAACTGCTTATCCTTTAATTGCAAAAGAAATTTCACTCAATACTAAGTTCGATAATGAGGAATTTCATATTCTGCCGGTAAAACAGGCCTGGCAAACCCCAGTTGTATCCGTTGGTGACGTTGTAGAAAAAAAACAATTGCTGGCCAGAGGGGAAACGCATATTATGTTTCAGGCCAATGTGTGGATTTTTGCAGTATTAGCCATTATATTAGGAAGTATCTGGGGAATTGGCAAGGCAGCCGTTTTTAAACATATTCCAGAATACTTTCCGAATGAGGTTGGTGTTGTTGGTGGAATGGTTGGACTTATTGGCGGTTTGGGAGGTTTTGTAGGTCCTATAGTATTTGGATATTTATTGGAAGTCACCGGTCTTTGGACCTCATGCTGGATTTTTATTTTCCTTTTAGCTATAATCTGTTATTTATGGATGGATAAGGTTATTAAAAAGATGATGCGGAAAGAAGTACCTGAGTTAATGAGGAAAATGGATAACTAACAATTGCCCAACAACAAGTCACTGCTCAGTTGAAAGATGAAAAAAAATTCTGAGGAAAAACTTTGATAGAAGAAAAGTGGATGAAAAAATCCGGATTGAGTAAAAGACAATTTTTACTTTAAATCATTTAAAAAAAAAGCAACCCGAAGGTTGCTCTCTTTTGTTTTGTTTTAGTTACGCCAGACGGACGTTAATTGCATTCACACCCCGCTTACCCATCTCTGTATCATAAGATACTATGTCGTTTTCACTGATGTTGTCATTTACTGCTGATACATGGACAAAAATGTCTTGTCCATCTTCTCCTTTAATAAATCCGAAGCCTTTTGCTTCATTAAAGAATTTTACTGTTCCTTTTTTCATTACATTGATTTTTTCCCGATAATCGGGTTGTTACTTTAACTTGCTTTGCTTTCTGCAAAGTCTGCTTTATTAAAAAATTGAAATTAAAACCGGTTTGTATTTTGAACTACAAATAGATTGAGACCCAATCTTCTGATGAAGGATACAAATATAGCACTAATTACCGGATATTCCTAATTTATTAATTTGAAGCTGTCATTGATAATTGAATTTCATTCAAAAAAAGACCTGTTATCAGAAGTCAATTTCATTTATTTAGCCTCAGAGTACAGGCCGGTAAAATTTATTTCGTCAGGATTTTACCCCGGGCTTCATACCATCAAAAAATGGAATGAATGGAGCTATCAGCACCGAGCAGATTTAGTTATAAATTTTCCGCTGGAACTGAATGAATTTGAAATCAGTCCCTTTGTACAGGGATAGTTTAGAAAAACAATTGAACACTTTCGGCACTTTTGCGGCTTAAAAATTGGAGTTCGTTTCTAAATTTGATATCTGAATACTAATTTCTTTGATTTCTAAAAACACATTCCATGAACCCAAAAGCAGATTTTTATTTTCAAAATTCAAAACGCTGGCAGAGTGAAATGCAAAAAATGCGTTTGATAGCTTTAGATTGTAAACTGACAGAAGACTTAAAATGGGGATGTCCCTGCTACACAATCAATAATTCAAATGTTGTTCTTATTCATGAGTTCAAAGATTATTGTGCCTTTTTGTTTTTTAAGGGAGCTTTAATGAAAGATCCAAAAGGAATTTTGATTCAGCAATCCAAAAATGTACAAGCGGCCAGACAAATCCGGTTTACCGGTGTTTCTGAAATTACAAAACTTCAGACAGTTTTGAGATCATACATAAAACAGGCCATTGAAATTGAAAAATCAGGATTGAAAGTTGAAATGAAAAAGACAACTGAATTTGAAATGCCTGAAGAATTTAAAAAGGAACTGACCAAAAATAAAAAATTGAAATCTGCTTTTGAATCGCTCACACCCGGCAGACAACGGGCCTATCTGATTTTCTTTTCTTCAGCCAAACAAAGTGCAACACGCCAGGCACGAATTGAAAAACACATTCCTGATATTTTGAAAGGAAAAGGTTTGAATGATTAAGATTTTTTAGATTTACGTTTATTATTTCTGATTTTATGGCCAAATCAAAAAATACTATTTCAGATAAAGAAGCAAAAGAAATCATTCAGATTTTAAAAACACGATTCGAAAAAAACAGTGCAAGACATAAATCTGTGGACTGGAAAAAAGTGGAGGCAAAATTGCTGAAACAATCAGATAAAATTTGGTCGTTAATTCAAATGGAACAAACCGGCGGAGAACCCGATGTAATAGGAGAAGATAAAAAAACCGGAGAAATTATTTTTTGTGATTGTTCAGCAGAGACTCCCAAAGGCCGTGTGAGCTTGTGTTATGATGAAGATGCATTGAATGCCCGCAAAGAAAATAAACCCGCCGGCAGTGCCATGAAAAAAGCAGCTGAAATGGGAATTGAAATGATGGATGAAACGCAATATCGCGACTTACAAAAGTTGGGAAAATTTGATACCAAAACTTCAAGCTGGTTAAAAACGCCTGCTGACATCAGAAAACTGGGAGGTGCAATTTTTGGTGACTGGAGATACGGTCATACATTCATCTATCACAACGGCGCACAATCTTATTATGCCGCAAGAGGGTTCAGAGGTTTGCTCAAAGTCTGAAAATGAAACGCATTTTTTCTAAACGGTAAAGGATTTCAGTAAGTGCCCTGAATCAATAGACAGCAAATGTGAGTTTCTGATTTTACCCGGTGTAAAACACTCACCTCAAAAAGAATCTCCGGAAATTATTCTGAAGAAATCGGTTGAATTTATTCAAAGTATAGTTAACCCATTACAAATACACAGGGCATCTTATCAAATTCAAATGGATTTTTTTTCCATTCACTGATTGATTTTGTTTTTATGAATTCAAGAGCACCGGTGATATCATATGCAACGCTCAGTCTTATTTCATCCGGAACAGATTTCAATAAATCTTCAAACAGATTTTGATTCCGGTAAGGTGTTTCAATAAACAATTGCGCATAACCGGTTTTCTGAATTGAAGTTACCAGATCTTTTATTTTCTGGATTCTTTCATGTCCTGATTTTGGAAGATAACCATGAAATGTAAATCCCTGTCCGTTCATACCGCTTGCCGCTAAAGCGGTAATAATAGATGAAGGACCTATTAAAGGAATTACCTGAATATTATTTTTGTGTGCCAGGGAAATTATTTTCAAACCCGGATCAGCGACACCTGCATAACTAGATTCTGACATCAGACCAACATCTTTACCATCATTCAAAAACTGAATAACAGATGTATCAAAATTATAATCGTCGTGTTTATCCAATTCAAAAAATGTACAGTCATCAATTGGAAAAGATGAATCAGTTTTGCGTAAAAATTGTCTGGCGGTTTTTAGTTTTTCTACAACAAAAATTCTAATTGGTTTTATAACCTCAGCATTATAAGCAGGCATCACTTTGTGAAATGTATCTTCACTGATGGGAACCGGAATGATATAGAGTTTGCCTTTAGTCAATGTATTTTTCAATTATTTTATCAGTTGCTTCATCCAGAAGATCAAACACGTGTTGAAATCCTTCATCACCTCCATAATACGGATCCGGCACTTCTCTGCCTTCACCCGGATAAATTTCATCCAGAATCAGTTTTACTTTTTTCCGGTCATTTTCATTTCTTGCCAAACGCAGCATGTTGTCCATATTGGATTGATCCATCGCATAGATAAGATCAAATTCATCAAAATCTGATTTTACAAATTGCCTTCCGCGCAAGTCAGAGATGTCTACTCCGTTTTTCTGTGCAGTTTTTCTCATACGTGCATCCGGTGCTTCACCGATATGAAAATCGGATGTGCCCGCTGAATCCGTAATGACAACTTTATTTTTCCGGTCGCGGATTTTATGCCGCAGAATTCCTTCAGCAATTGGTGAACGGCAAATATTACCCAAACACACCATTAGAATTTTCATAGTATTCGAATCTATTCTGATTGCCGAAGGTAAAAATTAAGTTTCATTTTAAGGTGATTTAGAGAACCTCAATCACCCTGAAAAAAGACAGAAATTTCAATCAACCTGAAGTAACCTAAACCAATCTGGAATAGAACAGGAAGAATATCAAATACCGTGGTATTAAAAAAGAAGAATTATTTTTTTGTTGATTGAGGTACTCGAAATCAACAAAAAAGCCCCGATAAATTTTATCAGGGCTTTCAACTTTTTATTAGTTCACATTTAACTTTTTCTCCAGATCTTCCAGATAACCTTTAAACTGTTTATCTGTTTCTGCCAGGTTATTAACCGTGCGGCAAGCGTGCAGAACTGTTGCGTGATCTTTGCCTCCGCACTGAGCACCAATACTTGCCAACGACCATTTGGTCATTTTCTTAGCAAAGTACATAGCGATTTGTCTTGCCTGAACAACTTCACGTTTACGTGTTTTTGATTTCAGTAATTCAATTGGCAGATTAAAATAATCACATACAATTTTGTGAATGTAATCCATAGACACTTCGCGTGCTGTGTTTTTCACAAACTTGTCAATCATCTTTTTAGCCAGCTCAATGTTGATAGCTTTCTTATTCAATGATGCATGAGCAATCAAAGAAGTAAGCGCACCTTCCATTTCACGGATGTTGGTATTGATGCTGTATGCAAGATATTCAAGTACATCATCTGTAATTTCAACTCCGTTGCCGTAAATTTTTCTTTGAAGAATTGCAATTCTTGTTTCGAGTCCCGGAGCCTGAACATCAGCAGACAATCCCCATTTAAAACGAGACAAGAGACGTTGCTCAATACCTTTCATTTCAACAGGAGCTTTATCAGCGGTAAGCACAATTTGTTTACCGGATTGATGCAGGTGATTGAAGATATGGAAAAACGCGTCCTGAGTTTTTTCTTTACCGGCAAAAAATTCAACATCATCAATAATGAGTACATCCATCAGTTTATAAAAATTGATGAAGTCATTGGTTGTATTGTTTTTGATTGAATCAATAAACTGACGGGTGAATGTTTCAGCCTGAGTAAATAAAACAGTTTTATTCGGGAACTGATTTTTGATACCTATTCCGATTGCATGAGCAAGGTGAGTTTTACCTAATCCAACACCACCATATATAAGGAGTGGGTTGAATGCAGTTCCACCAGGTTTGTTAGCTACGGCATAAGCAGCAGACCGAGCAAGACGGTTACAGTCTCCTTCAATAAAATTGTCAAACGAGTAAGTTGGATTCAGGTTAGACTCAACATTCACTTTTTTCAGCCCGGGAATAACAAACGGATTGCGGATAGGGTTTTCACCAATATTCATTGGCATGGAAACCGGCGTATTGGAAATATCCTGTTTGCTGTTGGTTGGCAATTTCACCGTATAAGGTGTTTTTTTATCAGAGCTGCGATCCATGATGATCGAGTACTCCAATTTTGCGTCCGGACCAATTTCTTTCTTGATTACTTTTTTAAGCAGATAAATATAATGTTCTTCTAACCACTCGTAAAAAAAATGTGAAGGAACCTGCCGAGTCAAAACCTTATTCTTGAATCTGATTGGTACAATTGGCTCGAACCAGGTTTTGAAGCTTTGAAGGCTTATATTGTCCTTGATTACTTTGAGGCAATCTTCCCAAATAGATTCTTGGTTTTTCTTTTCTTTCATTCAGGTACGGGTTATTAGTAATTTCTTTAACGGTACGATTTTTTTGTTGAAAAAATCAGTGAACAAATATTCACATAAAAAAGTTATAAAAAAAATTTTTTGAATGTTGTTTTTTAAAAAAATTTTACATCTCGGTAATGTGGTTTTTTTATCATTTTTTTTATTTATAATTCTTTAGATTAATTCCGGATAATTTATATAAATGCTACTTTTAATTTCGTTACTCACCTAAGATACATAAAATGTTTACACACGACACGCAAATACGCATAAGATATAGTGAAACAGATCAGATGGGTTATTGTTACTACGGGAATTATGCCCAGTTTTTTGAAATCGGACGGGTTGAAACTTTAAGGTCTCTTGGAGTAAGTTATAAAGAACTGGAGCAAAATGGTATTTTGTTACCAGTGTTAAATTATGAAGTTCGGTTTATCAAACCTGCACTTTATGATGATCTTTTGACAATAAGAACACTTGTAAAAAAAATTCCGCGTGCAAGAGTTGATTTTGACTACGAAGTTTACAATGAAAATAACACGCTGTTAACTACTGCACACACTACGCTCGTTTTTATTTCTGCTGAAAATAAAAAACCCATTCCTGCACCGGAAGAAATTGTGCGCAAATTAAGTCTGTATATAAAGGAGTGAAATTACAACTCAGTACATGTGTACGCAAAGTTGTCAAGAGTTGTTGTGTCAGCAAACGCCTTATAAGCGTCATCAATGGTAAAATCAGCTTCACCTTTTATACATTCATCCTGAAAAAAGTAGAATCTGTGTCTTTGACATATCCGGTATACGTAGTAACTACTTCTTCTTCTCCGTTAACTCCCTGCTGAATCGTTGTGATGGTGTATGTAAAACTGCATTTCATACATTTTTCACACGAACCCAGAAAGAGCGTGAAAAATAATATTGAACCAGCAGCCAGTAATCGCATCATGTTAAGTTTGTCCAAATATATAAATAAGCAGTCAGCTATTACATATATTCTTTCTTAACTCTTTTTAAGTTTATTTTGTAATGCACGGTTCCCGGGATAGTATATCCGTTTTAAAACATGATTCGAAAAATAATTACCACGGAAGATAATTCAAAGTCAATTCAACTCCCTGAATGGAATGAAACCTATCATTCAACCCATGGCGCATTGAATGAATCTTTACACATATATATAAGGAGTGGTCTGATACCTGCTGCAGAAAAAAACAAAACCCTTAAAATCTTTGAAATGGGCTTTGGAACTGGTTTAAACGCTTTACTTACATTGGATCAGAGTGTAAAAGAAAAATTAACTGTTGAATACCATACACTTGAAAATTATCCGGTTGAATATGAACTTGTCGGGCAGCTTCATCATACTGAAAATGAAGATATGGATCATCTCAAGAATTCTTTTGATCTGATGCATCTATGTGACTTTTCAGTACTAACCCCTATCCTTGATTCATTTTCATTTATAAAATATAAGGATGATCTTTTGAAATTTGAAATTCCCGCAAATCAGTTTAATGTGATTTATTTTGATGCATTTGGTCCAAGAATACAACCTGAACTCTGGAGTGCTGCCATGATGCAAAAAATGTTCAACATGCTATTACCCGGAGGCAGACTGGTAACGTATTGTGCGCAGGGACAATTCCGCAGAAACCTCAGAGAAGCAGGCTTTACAACACATAAACTCGAAGGACCGAAAGGAAAACGGGAAATGACACTTGCACTTAAGCCTGAGTAAGGTTTAATTTCTAATTTTACACCACAAACCAAAAAACTTCATGGACATAAGTGTTTTATTTACCGCAGATGGTATAATTGGATTACTAACTCTGACAATTCTTGAACTGGTTCTTGGAATTGATAATGTTGTTTTTATCTCAATCATTGCCGGCAGATTACCTGAAAAAGAACAGCCAAAAGCCAGAAATGTGGGTTTACTGTTTGCAATGATCATGCGAATTTGTCTCTTGTTTGGAATTACCTGGGTGATTGGTTTAACTGAACCTGTGGTGACACTTTTTGAACATCCCTTTTCAGTGAAAGATCTGATTTTAATTGCAGGTGGTTTGTTTCTGATGTATAAAAGCACCACTGAAATTCACAAAAAAATTACGCATCTGGAAGAAGATCATTTGCCAAATGCTTCCAAAAAGAAAGGGAAATTTGCCGGTATTGTACTACAGATTGTTCTCATAGATCTTGTTTTTTCATTTGACTCTGTCCTTACCGCAGTAGGTCTGACAGATATTATTCTGGTTATGATTATTGCTGTGGTGATTTCAATCATAATCATGATGTTGTTTGCCGGAAAAATTTCAGGTTTTGTAAATAAATATCCGGCTATTAAAATGCTTGCGCTTTCTTTCTTGCTGATGATTGGACTGATGCTGGTAATTGAAGGTATTAATGACCCGCACATTCACATACCAAAAGGATACATATATTTCGGTATGGCTTACGCTCTTCTCGTTGAATTGTTAAATATGCGTGTTCGCAAAAAACATGAGAATAATGGAAAAGCATCTCATTAAAAAAAGAATTGCGGAGTTAACGGATGAACTGAATACACACAATTATAATTATTATGTATTGAGTGAGCCTGTCATATCAGATTATGAATTTGATATGATGATGAAGGAACTGGAAAAACTTGAAAAAGAAAATCCGGAACTGGCTTCAACTAACAGTCCTACCAAACGTGTAGGAGGAGACATCACCAGAAAATTTGAATCGGTGACTCATCGTTACCCGATGTTGTCTCTTTCAATACCTATTCCAGAGAAGAAATTGCTGACTGGGAAAACCGGATTAAAAATTATCGGACACTCCTATTATATATGTGTGCGAATTAAAGTATGACGGAGTTGCCATTGGCATCCGTTACAAAAACGGTGAATTATTTCAGGCTGTAACCAGGGGAGACGGCAGTGCCGGTGAGGATATCACCACTAATGTCAGAACAATTAAAACAATTCCTTTAAAATTAAAAGGAGATTTTCCGGTGATTTTGAAATACGCGGAGAGATTTTTTTCCGCTTGAAAAATTTTAACAAAGTAAATCAGGAAAGAACTGAAGCCGGTGAACCTTTTTGCAAATCCAAGAAATTCAGCTTCAGGAACGTTAAAATCGCAAGATTCATCAGTAGTTGCATCACGCGGGCTGGATTGTTATTTATATGGTGTTTATGGTGAAAATCTGAAATTCAGTTCTCATTCAGAAGCTGTTTTAGCTGCCGGTAAATGGGGTTTCAAAATTCCGTCTTTTGCAAAAAGATGATTCATACCTGTACCAGTATTGATGAAATCATGGAGTTTATTTCATACTGGGAAAAAAACAGAAATGAACTTGCTTTTGAAATTGACGGTATTGTAATTAAAGTAGACAACTATCAGCAGCAACAAGAATTAGGTTTTACTGCAAAAAGTCCGAGATGGGCAATTGCTTATAAATACAAGGCTGAAAAAGTTGAAACAAAATTAAATGAAGTAACCTACCAGGTTGGCCGTACCGGAGCAATTACACCCGTGGCAAATCTTGAGCCGGTATTGCTTGCGGGCACCACGGTTAAAAGAGCTTCTCTTCACAATGCTGATCAGATAGAAAAACTGGGATTGTATATCGGTGATACTGTTTTTGTAGAAAAAGGCGGAGAAATAATTCCTAAAGTGGTAGGTATAAAACTGGAAAACCGCACACCTGAATTACAGCCGGTAAAATTTCCTGAAAATTGTCCGGAGTGTGGATCAGCGTTGATACGTAAAGAAGGAGAAGCACAGCATTATTGTCCAAATGACAATGGGTGTCCTCCGCAAATCAAAGGAAAAATAGAACATTTTATTTCCAGAAAGGCAATGAACATTGATGGCCTTGGGCCTGAAACCATTGAATTGCTTTTCAAAAAAAATCTGATCAGTAATTATGCGGATTTGTATGATCTGAATTTTGATCAGGTGGTTCATCTGGACCGAATGGCTGATAAATCAGCTTCCAATCTTTATTTGGGATTAAAGAATCTAAAAACATTCCGTTTGACCGTGTTCTCTTTGCTTTGGGAATAAGACATGTGGGTGAAACCGTTGCAAAAAAACTGGCAAAACACTTCAAATCCATTGATCAGCTTGCTGCTGCTGATTTTGATTCGCTCATAGCAGTTGACGAGATAGGTGAAAAAATTGCAATCAGTATTCAGCAGTTTTTTACAGATGAAAAAAACAGGGAAATTATTCAAAAACTAAAAAACGCAGGAGTTCAGTTTGAGTTAAAAAATGTTGCAGAAGTAAATGATATTCTGAATAAACAGACCTTTGTCATATCCGGTGTATTTAAAATAGTGAGCAGGGAAAAATTAGCTGAACTGATTGAACAGAACGGAGGTAAAAATGCCGGATCTGTTTCTTCCAAAACAAATTTTCTGGTTGCGGGAGAAAATATGGGGCCAGCCAAACTGGCAAAAGCGCAGCAGCTGGGTGTAAAAATAATTTCAGAAGATGAATTTTTAGCGATGATTAATCAATGAGTATCACGGATAATATAAAATCAGGTTTTCTGAAACGGAAAAAAAACGTGGCTGAAAAACGAAATGTTGTTTTAAAAAATCCTGCTGTTTTTTCAAAGATTCTGATTGTTGGAGATAAGGAAAATGAATCGCTGTTAAAATCTGCTCAATCTTTGTTCCCAAATGCTGAAATTAATTCACTCTTCCAACGCAAAGAAAAGGAAGATAAAACCTCAAAATTCAGATTTGCCGTTCACCCGTCGGATTTTAATTTAACAGGGCATCTCAAAAATGATAAATTAACCAAACTCATTCAAACCGAATTTGATTTGGTTTTAGATTTGTCGCATGATTCGGTTTTTCTGAATGAATTAACTTCAAGGATTAAAAACACGTTGTTTGTTGGCAGAATGATTCAGGATTCAGACAGCCGGTATGATTTGTTTTTTAATGGTGAAAGTGATGAGGAATTTTTGAATCAGACAGTCAAACAATTAAAACTGCTTACAAAAAATGAACGCTGAAAAATTTAAAGGTTTGGGAGTAGCCATGATTACTCCATTTAATCAGGATGGTTCAATTGATTTTCCTGCATTGACAAAACTCACTCACTTTTTGATTGACGGAGGAGTCAATTATCTGGTGGTTCAGGGAACTACCGGTGAATCTCCTGTACTTACCAAAGAAGAAAAGCAGGCTGTATTAAAATGTGTTTCAGACGCAAATGCAGGAAGACTTCCTGTCGTTTATGGTGTGGGAGGAAATAATACTGCTGCAATCGCAGAATCTTTCAAATCGCTGGATAAAAAATTAGTGAACGGAATTTTATCTGTCTCTCCTTATTATAACAAACCAACACAGGAAGGAATTTATCAGCATTATAAAGTCCTTGCAGAATCAACAGATCTTCCAATCATATTATATAACGTACCGGGACGCACATCTTCCAATGTATTGCCCGATACAACAATCAGACTGGCAAAAGATTTCAAAAATATTATTGCTGTTAAAGAAGCATCTGGCAATATGGAGCAGATCATGGATATCATTAACCGCAAACCAGAAGGTTTTTTAGTTATTTCCGGAGATGACGGAATCACTTTACCCATACTGGCTGCCGGAGGAGACGGCGTAATTTCCGTAATCGGAAACGGTTTTCCACACGCATTCAGCGCCATGGTCAGAGCAGCAATGAGTGATAATATGGAGGAAGCCCGACGTTTACATTACCTTTTATTTCCAATGGTTCCTTTGCTTTTTGTGGAAGGAAATCCGGGCGGAATCAAAGAAGTGACGGCACATTTGGGAATTACAGGCAACAAGGTAAGACTGCCTTTGGTTAATGTTTCTGAGGCTGTCCGAACCAAAATAGTAGCACTCACAGGTAACATTTGTAAGGCCTTCCCGTACGACCTTATAAAAAAATAGTATATTTGCTTAAATACAAACATAATCCGGAATTAATGAAAAATAAAAATTTAATCCTCGGTGCGGCAGTAGCCTTCACAGCGTCTATGATGATTAGTTGTGGTGGAGATAACCAGGAAGATGTAACGAATGTGGTTCTTGAAGACACCAATCAGGTAGTTACTGAACCTGAACAACCTGCTGTTGACTATGCGGTTCCAACCCCAAATGAACTATTTGAAATTATCAAAATTCAAGGTGGTGAACAAAGTTGGTCTGGTAAATCCACTTGACAACCGTTCAAAATATGTAGAAACAAAAACGAAAGCAATCAATTTCGGTATCTATTCTGCTGACCTTGCTTACATGAGTTGTTTTGGCATTGGAACTGAATTCCTGATGTACTTCAAAGCAATTGAAGAAATTGGAACAGAACTTGGAATTGAAGGTGCTTTTGATGAAGAACTGATGGGTCGTATTGAAAATAATGAAGGTGATACAGATTCACTTTTTGCAATTTCAAATGAAACCTATTATGACAGTTATCTGTATCTGGAAGAAAATGACAAAGGCGTTGAACTTTGTCTGATTATGGCCGGCGGATACATTGAGTCATTGTATATCGTTTGTAATCTGGTTGACAAATACAAAGAAGGAGATCCGATCATTGAAAAAATCGGTGATCAGAAATTAGTACTTGAAAATTTACTTGATTTCATTCTTCAGTATTCAGATGATCAAAGCGTATCTGAAGTAATGGATGACCTGATCTCTTTAAGCGAGGTATTTGAGACCAGCATGGAGTTTGAGGAATCTGGTACAAGTATTGATAAAGGAGAAAATAACATGCTGATGTTGTCTGGCGGAGGTTCTTATAAAATGACAAAAACCGCTTTAGAGAAAATCACAGCTAAAGTAAAAGAGTTAAGAGGTAATTATACTAAATAGCAGACTATGAAAAAGGCAATTTTTATTGGATCGGTATTGATGGCGGTTGTTGTGCTTCAGGCATATGCGCAGTGTAATAAAACACATTATTTCTGTACAGCTGCATTAAGCAAAGAAGAGCAGGCTGAATTCTGGAATCTGAACAACCAGTCACAAAGCGCCATGTTCGCTAAAGGTGAAGTGTATGAAATGAGCTTTATCGCATACAAGGGATATGACTACAGACTTTCAGTTTGTACTGATATTGCTGAAGGTGGTGATAAAATTCAGTTTGAAATGCTGCAGGATGAAGTAGTTCGTGTAAAAGACGAATACGGAAACACCAACATTAAAAAAACAAAAGAATCTATCTACAAAAATGCAGAAGACGGATTGAAACAATCAATCACTTTTACAACAGATAAAACCAAAAAAATCTATGTAAAAGTTAACATCCCTTCTTCAGGTACAAGCAAAGACAAAGCACTTGGAAAAACTGACAACGTTTGCGTAGGTGTACTATTAGAACATAAAGGGGCTGCCTCTCTTGGATTTTAATTGAACAACGGATATTTTAAAAAACCGTCTCCGGAAAATCAGGGACGGTTTTTTTATTTTTAAGAGACCCTTATCATGAGTGAAATTTTTGAACCGGCTAAAATCGAACATCTCAATCAGCTTTTGCGTGAAGCACCATCCGGATGTATCCCCTTCTTTTCTGCACTGGATGCCGGGATCAGATGAAATTCTTTTATTGGAAAAAGACACCAAAAAAGTGGAAAACCTCATTGCGTCCGCTGATCTGATTTTCTGTCTGGATTACCATCATCCCAACCGGACAGGTAAAATGGAAGAATTACTGGTTGCTGCAAAAGGAGCCAAAGTGATTATTGATCATCACCGTGATCCGGACAAAGATTTTGCAACCATTCTTTTTTCTGATATCACTGCAAGCAGTACTTCTCAGTTAATTTATGACCTGATTGATGTACAGGATCATCTTTCTCTGATTAATAAAGAATGTGGTACTTGTTTATACACCGGTATTGTCACTGATACAGGCTCATTCCGATTCGCTTCTACGTCTGCACGCACACACAACATTGCAGCTGATTTAATCAACAGAGGAATCAGAACCTGGGAGGCACATGAAAATCTGTATGACACCAATTCATTGAACAAATTAAAAATGGTGAGTTACGCCATGCTGGAAAAACTGGTAATCATCCCTGAACATAAAACAGCTTATGTGTGGCTGAAAAAAGAAGAAGAAGAACGCTTCAATATTGTAAAAGGTGATACAGAAGGTTTAGTGAATCAGGTTTTATCCATTGAAGGAATCAGACTTGCAGGATTTTTCAAAGAAGCTGAGAGCATCATCAAGATTTCTTTCCGTTCAAAAGGTGAAATTCCTACTAATCAGTTGTGCAGAGAAAATTTTGAAGGAGGAGGACACCTGAATGCATCCGGCGGAAAATATGTGGGTAAAATTGAAGATGCCATTCAGAAATTTGTAACCATTCTCCCTAATTTCGTTGAACAAAACAAGAAATGTTTTGAATGAAAAACCTTATTTATA
This sequence comes from Crocinitomicaceae bacterium, assembly GCA_016719925.1. GTDB lineage: Bacteria > Bacteroidota > Bacteroidia > Flavobacteriales_D > Crocinitomicaceae > JADJGJ01. Next base: position 158,832 of record JADJYC010000005.1, read on the forward strand.
TATCATTTGTGTTCGCACTTCTGCTGATTTCATGCGGTCAGGAGGAAGAAAATAAAATTCCTGTTAACCCGCCTGACTGGAATCAGGATCATTCATCAGACATGAATCAGGTTTTCAGTGATGAAGAAGAAGATGAAATTGATCTTTATGTCAAGAGACATTCAGACTGGAAAGTTTCCGAAACAGGAACCGGTTTAAGACATTTCATTTATTCAAAAGTAAAATTCTGATACAGCCAAAGTAGGAGATATTGTTTTGGTAGATTTTGAAATTTCTTTACTGGATGGTTCAGTATGTTATTCATCCAAAGAAAACGGACCAGAAAGTTTTATTGTGGAGCGGGCAGATATTGAAAGTGGTTTGCATGAAGCCATGCAGCTGATGTGTACGGATGACAAAGCAAAATTTATTTTACCCAGCCGAATGGCACATGGTTTAATCGGAGATGAAGAAAAAATTCCGCCATTGACTCCGGTAGTATATGATATTCACGTGATACAAATTGAACATCCATGAAAAAACTGATTCTGATATTTCCGATTTTCACTTTTGCAGCTTGTGAACTCAGCGGCGTAGAAACTGATGAACTGACCGGTAATGATTCCATCATTGCAAATCAGGGTAATGATCAGCAACTGGATGAGAACGGAATGAAACTTGCGGACTCCATTAACGGAAAGCCAAATGAAATGGTTTTTAACCGGGAAGATGGTTTGCGGATTGAATGGACAAAAAAATATGGGACCACTTATTCAACTGAATGATGTAGTAATGATCAATTATGACGCACGCGTTGCAGCAGGTGAACCATATGATTCAAACAAAGAATTGGGTGAACCTGTTCCGGTAAAAACAAATATCGGTATGTTGATTCCCGGCTGGGAACAAGGCTTACTTTTAATGCATGAAGGAGATAAGGGAAGAATTATGATTCCTAATGCACTGGCATACGGTGATGATGGATATTTAGACAAAGTACCGCCGCAGGCTGATATAATTGTGGATATAGAAATTGTGGATGTGGTTGATCCAATTATTCTTGATGAAGGAGTTAAAGTTTACAAATGGAAAACGACGGATGAAGGAAAAGTTCCCACAAAAAATCAGGAAATTACATTTGACTATTTTGCTTTCACAACCGGTGAGGAAGGACATATGTATGATAATTCTTACCAGAACGGTGTGCCGTTTACATTTAAATTTCAGAATGCGGGAGTTATAGACGGTTTGCATCAGGGCATGAGTGTTATGAAAGCAGGAGAAAATGCATTTTTTGAAATCCCTTACAAACTCGCTTACGGTAAAAAAGGATTGCTGGATTTGGTTCCGTCAAATACAGATATTGTATATGATGTGAGAATTCTGTCTATTGAATAAATCACTGATTTCATGTGTTACACCGTTGCACAACTGAAAATGCGGGAGTATAAATACGCTCTCCGAAATGATTTTCCGCAGGATATAATTGATAAACTTTTCGAAGAATGGAAAAAGCTGGAAGCCGGTGAAGCAGAAGAAACAGCTGAATTACATTACAGAGTAAGTGGGTTTGTTCATCCTGATCTTGTCGCAATAACACCAGATTTATCCTGTCAAAAAATCAACTGGGGACTTATTCCTTCCTGGATTAAATCTATTGAAGAAGCTAAAGAAATTCGTGAAAAAACACTAAATGCCCGGGGCGAAACAATTTTTGAAAAACCGGCATTCAGAGAATCAGCCAAAACCAAACGATGTTTGATTCTGGTTGACGGATTTTATGAATATCACCATTTAAAAGGCAAAACATTTCCGTTCTACATTCAGCATATTGATCAAAAAATGCCTTTTGTCTTAGGCGGAATTTTTTCAGAATGGGCAGATCCGGACACCGGAGAGATACATTCAACAACCAGCATAGTTACAACAACCGGAAACAAAATGATGACAAGGATTCACAACAATCCAAAAAATACCGGTCCGCGTATGCCGCTGATTCTGGAAGAAGGAAAATATCAGCAATGGCTGAAAGAAAACGATAAATCTGAAATTGAAAAACTAATCAAACCTTTTCCGGATGAACTGATGAAATCGTTTGCTGTCGGAAAAATGTCAGGAAAAAATGAAGTTCCGGACAGCCCTGAATCCCAAAAGGAAGTAATTTATACCGAACTTAATGAGCAATCATCTTTGTTCTGAAGATTCATCTATTTCTTTACGGCAAACATCTCCCCTATCTCTGCTTTACTGAAATCCTCATCTGATTCAATCCACTTATCTTTAGGAACAGGAGTGAATGGGATATAATAAACCGGGATTTCTTTTTGTTCTGCATGTGTCATTTCGATGGCAATTGCATCCGTAGTTTCATTTTCACTAAGCTGAATCTTTACTTCATAAGCAAGAGCATATGCTTTCATTTTGGCAGCGGATAATTCCTCTTCACAATATTTGTTCAGTGTTTCAGTCACTTTACCAGCTTTAGGCACATTTTTAGAATCTATTTCCATCTCCAGCGGATGAACGTTTCCAACCGTGTCAATATATGCCGCAAATGGGTATGATTCTCCGGTTTCCATTAATAATTCTGACGCGTATTCAACGGAATGGTCCAGTAATTTTTTTAAATCTTCATTCATGTTTAATTATTATTCAATTTTTTTTCAAGTAAAAACATTTCATCGCGCAATCTTGCGGCTTCAATAAAATCAAGTTCTTTAGCAGCCTTCTCCATATCCTTTTTAAGTTTTAGAATAGTTTGCTGAAGCTGATCACGCGTCATGTATTCGATAACCGGATCAGCCGCAATCGACTGCTGGACCTCCATGCTGTACTCAACCGGAATAAGGTCGCGGTCAGCCACTTTGGTTTGTTTCAGAATAGCTTCTTTTGATTTTTTTATTTGTGTTGGCGTGATGTTGTGATCACGGTTATATTCTTCCTGAATTTTTCTGCGGCGGTTTGTTTCATCAATGGTTTTTTTCATTGAATCTGTAATCCGGTCTGCATACATCAGAACCAATCCGTTTACATTTCTGGCAGCCCTTCCCACCGTTTGAACCAACGCTCTTTCTGATCTCAGAAATCCTTCCTTATCTGCATCCAGAATTGCTACTAAAGACACTTCCGGTAAATCCAATCCTTCTCTCAATAAATTGACACCTATCAAAACATCAAAGGAACCCAATCTTAATTGTCTTAAAATTTCCACACGTTCAAGCGTGTCAACTTCTGAATGGATATATCTGCAAGGTATACCAAGATTATCGAGATATTTCTGAAGTTCTTCCGCCATTCTTTTTGTGAGCGTGGTTACCAGTACTCGCTCATCTTTTTCTCTTCTGAGCTGAATTTCTTCAATGAGATTATCAATCTGATTCAGGCTGGGTCTCACTTCTATCTGCGGGTCCAGCAAACCTGTTGGCCGTATTAGCTGTTCAACTATGACGCCTTCTGATTTTTGTAATTCATATTCTGCCGGAGTTGCGCTGACAAAAAGTGTTTGTGTAGTGATCGATTCAAACTCTTCAAATTTCAGCGGCCGGTTATCCATGGCTGCGGGCAGCCGGAAACCATATTCAACCAGATTTTGTTTTCTGGATCTGTCTCCGCCGTACATGGCTTTTATTTGCGGCATGGTCACATGACTTTCATCCACCATCAATACAAAATCATCCGGAAAATAATCCAGCAGACAAAACGGACGGGTGCCCGGAAGACGCTGATCAAAATAACGAGAATAATTTTCAATGCCGTTACAATAACCAAGCTCGCGAATCATTTCCAGATCATAATTTGTTCTTTCTTCAATTCGTTTGGCTTCCAGAAATTTCTGTTCTGATTTGAGAAAATCAACATGTCTTCCCAGATCCAGTTCAATTTCACCTATAGCTCTGTTTATAGTGGCCTGACTGGTAACAAAAATATTTGCCGGAAAAATATTGATCTCATTAAAAGCTTCAATCCTCGAATTATTTATTGGATCAAGTGTATAAATCTCTTCTATTTCATCTCCAAAAAAAATCACTCTCAGGGCATAATCGGCATAAGCGAGAAAAATATCAATGGTGTCACCCTTTACTCTGAAATTACCCCGTTCAGGCGTTGTATCATTTCTTGAATAAAGATTTTCAACCAGTTTAAGCAGGAATTTATTTCTGCTGATCAACTGCCCTTTTTTAATGCTAATGATACTTTCTTTGAATTCAGCCGGATTACCAATACCATAAATGCAAGAAACAGATGAAACAATAATCACATCTCTTCTTCCTGACAAAAGTGAAGATGTAGCGGCAAGCCGTAGTTTTTCAATTTCATCATTGATGGCAAGATCTTTTTCTATAAAAGTATCTGTCACCGGCAGATAAGCCTCCGGCTGGTAATAATCATAATAGGAAACAAAGTATTCTACCGCATTCTCCGGGAAAAACTGTTTGAATTCTCCGTACAATTGTGCTGCAAGTGTTTTGTTATGAGAAAGTATAAGTGTAGGTCTTTTAATCTCTTTTATAACATTTGCCATGGTAAACGTTTTTCCGCTGCCCGTAACGCCGAGCAGGGTCTGAAACGGCACACCCTGATTTATTCCCTCAACTAATTGACGGATTGCTTCAGGCTGATCACCTGTTGGCTGATAGTCAGAATGCAGTATAAAATCCATTTAGCCCATTGCACCTACCAGAGAAAATACTCCGGTTTCAGAATGTTTAACCACGGTTACAGAAATTGTACAATTCACAGATGTACTGCTGATATAAAATTCTGCTTCAAACAAATTCGGATCTGATCCGTTTTGTGTGCAAGCCATGAGGTGTGCAACAGTAATTTGATTGAAAGCCACCTTCGGGCAGAAAAACAATTCACTCAAAAACTGAAGCGTTCTTCCTTCCAGAAACTCATCATGCTGCTGACGTTTGTATTCCGGCTCAATGTACATCATCATTTCATCCGCGTCATGGGTGCGCAGTGCATCTTCAACTTTACGCAGAAAGATAATCTCCGATTTTTTCTTCTTGAATTTCGGCAATTTACCCGGTTGGGCAAATGTCAGAAAAGGGGCAATAAATAATACAAACAAAACAATTTTCATAACAACTTATTTAGAACTTCATCAATGGTTTTTTCGGGATTAAAATAGGCAAGCAATTTCTGAATCACCCTGTCAACAGTTGCATCAGGGCAAGAGGCACCGCTGGAAATGATGATTGACGGAGATGGATTTTGACTCAGATAATTTTCGGTTTCTTTTAATTCTTTTTATGCAAATCAAAGTGACGGATCAGCTTCTGGCTGATAATTTCATTTTCATCCTGAATAAAAAATGTCGGAAATTTTGTTTCGCACAGTTCTACCAGATGCGACGTGTTTGAACTATTATATCCTCCGACTATGATAGCCAGATCTGCTTTTTCTTCCAGCAATTTAAGCGTTGCTGACTGATTATCATTTGTTGCGTAACACAAGGTGTCACGGGTATTTGCAAAGTGATTTTTTATTTCTGCTTCACCAAACTTTTGTATCATGATCTGATTCAGGTAATCAGTGATCTCCTGCGTTTCACTGGCAAGCATAGTGGTTTGATTTACAACTCCAATTTTAAGCAGATCAGTATCCGGATTAAATCCTGCAGAAAAGCGATTTGCAAAAACAGTATAAAATTCACCTGAAGATTTTGTGCCAAGTATTATTTCACCCAGAATTTTAGCTTCAGAAATATCTCTGATCACAACAGCTTTTGCAAATTCATTGGTATGTGAAAAAGTAGCGCGCGTCTCTTCATGTTTATCTTTTCCATGAATGATGACAGTAAAATTTTCGCTGCCTAATTTTTCAGATTTTTTCCAGACTCTTTGCACAAACGGACAGGTAGTATCATATTTTGCCAGCTGAATTCCGCGTGCACTCAGATTTTTTTCTATCTCCAATGTTGTTCCGAAAGCAGGAATCACCACAATATCATTTTCATTCAGTTCACTCCATTCGATCAGCTGATTGCCCTGAGTATCCTGTAAAAAACGAACACCTCTGGAAAGTAAATCATTATTCACTTCCGGATTATGAATCATCTGACTCAGCAGAAAAATCCGCTTACCGGGATTTTCAGCAATAGCACGGTATGAAATTTCTATTGCATTTTCCACGCCGTAACAAAATCCAAAATGTCTGGCCAGAATTATTTTAACCGCACCAAAATCAAGTTGTGTAGGAGTAAAATCTTTTTTTAATTTATCGGAAGTACTCCGAAAAGCTTTCACCCTGCTGATGATAGGTGAACGGTAATACGATGGAATTTCAAATGTTTTCAAGGCAGTTAACGCTATTCAAAGATAACGAATAAAGTACCTCTATTGTTCGAGTGATTTTAAATAATCAAGGCCCGTATAATTCAGTTCTTCTCCAATCCAGTGATTTATGGTTTTTCCGGAATTGTCTGCCAGAAAAATGGAAGGAAAAACGCCGTTGGATGCGCGGAGAAAGAGATCATCATTGTTTATGATGAGTGAATTAAACTTGAGGCCATTATTGGTCTCCAGAAACTTTTGTGTATCTTCTTCAGACCCCGGAAAAATAGCAGTAACCGGAATCTGCTGCCCACCTTCGATATTAATACCAATTCTCCTTGATGCAGACATACAATGCGGGCATGTTGTAGTAAAAAAGGCAATCAGCGTATAATTCTTATCGCTGAGAATTTCAGATCCGGCAACTAATTCCAGTTCTTCCGTTTTAGACAAAGTGAAGTCATCTCCCAGTATTCCACAATCGGTAATGTAAATAGGCGCAATAAAAAAGAAACGCCAAATCCGGGCAACAGAGAAATTATAATGACAACCCAGGATTTCAGGGATGCCAGTTTTTTGAAAGTTTGAAAAACTGAAAAACTGCCACACTGAAAAGTAAAATTACCAGAATGCGCAGGCATACAGAGCTGAAAACCCATCCCATTCCAATATTGGCAACCAGAAATTCAATTCCCTTTTCAAAATAAAGCGGTATCAATATTGAAACTGCCAGCAATAAAAGCCCTGTAAGAATCCGGTTGACCATGAAACAAATTTAAATACAATAATATGACAAAAAAAAAACCGTCCTCAAAAAGATTGAGGACGGCCTAATTTCGAGATTCTAATGAATTATTTCAATTCACAAGTCTGGCTGTCTGTTCCAACTGTCCAGTCAAAAGAAGAACATTTTGTTTCAGCATCTTTTTTAGACATATCAACCAAAGTTGTATCCGCACCACTGTATGGAATACCCAATACAGTACCTGAACAAGTACAAACGTAGTCTTTTTTACATGATGTCAGTACTGTAACACATCCGATTACAGCAACGGCAAGAATCATTTTTTTCATATTCATTTAGTTTTAAAAGTTATTTCAATTCACAATCAATATTGTCAGTACCAACAGATGCATCGTTTTTATCACATTCAGTAGTAGCTTCTTTTTTAGTCATGTCAGTATATGTAGTATCTACACCACTGAATGGAATACCTAAAATTGTTCCTGAACAAGAACAAACGTGATCTTTTTTACAAGAAGCCAGCATTGTAATACCTCCTATTACAGCTACAGCAAGAATCATTTTTTTCATATTGATTTTTTTATTTTTTTTTTAAAGATAGTAATTTTTTCAAATCGAAAAATTATTGCGCAATCTCGCATACGCTTAAAAAAGTATTAACCCCTGTCATCAGGGCATTTTCATCAATATCAAACCGTGCGTTATGTACGCCGTGAATAATGCCTTTCCCCTCATTTCTGACCCCAATTCGGATAAAGGCTGCAGGAACCTTCTGTGCAAAAAAAGCAAAATCCTCGCCTGTCATTCGAATGGGCAAATCGATCACATTGGATTCTCCCAAAGCCTGTTTTAAAATTTCCTTTGAACGTTGCGTCAGGTCAGGATTATTTTCCAGAAAAGGATATCCGGCTTCAATCTTAACCTCAACATTAGCTTCAGTTTCCAGACTGATTTGTCTTGAAATTTCCTGAATGAGTTTATGTGCTGTTGTTCTCCAATGTTCATTCATCGTTCTGAATGTTCCCTGCAATTCCACTTTATCAGGAATAACATTGGTTGCTCCCAGCCCTTCAATTCTTCCTATAGCAAGCACACAAGGAATTTCTTTCGGGCAGAGTTTTTCCTGTATATCTTTCAAAGCAAGAATTAATTTTGAAGCGGCAATTATGGGATCAATATTCAAAGCAGGCATGGCAGCATGACCTCCTTTTCCATGAACTGTAAAATACAATTCATCACAAGACGCCATATACATACCGGACTTCAAGCCAACTTTGCCTGCTTCCAGTTCAGGAAAAACATGAAGTGCATAAATCTCTTCCACTTTTGGATTTTCCAGCACTCCTTCTTTGATCATCAGGTTTGCACCACCCGGTAATTTTTCTTCCCCCGGCTGAAAAATCAGTTTTACATCCACATTCAATTCTGAAAAATTCTCCTGCAGAATTTTTGCTGCACCCAACAACATGGCTGTATGAACGTCATGACCACATGCATGCATTACGCCGGCTTTTTTTGATTTATAGTCGCACTCATTCAATTCCTGAATGGGCAATGCATCCATATCTGCTCTCAGCGCAATGCATTTTGCATTATTTTTACCACATCTGATAATTCCAACAATGCCTGTTCCGGCAATATTCGTCTGGTGTGAAATTCCCCATGATTTTAATTTTTCAGAAACAAAAGCTGCTGTTTCAAATTCCTGAAAAGACAATTCAGGATTTGCATGAAGATGTCTGCGAATAGCAATGACCTCTTCTTTAATTGCTTCTGTTTTCTGTAGCAGCTGGTTTATCATCTTTCAATCCTGATTTGAGACTGGTGTAAATCATACGTGCTGAAACATACAGCATAAAAACTCCAAAAACCAGTTTAACGACATTGGCATTTAATTTCAAAGACAATTTTGATCCGAAATAGGCCCCGATAATAAATGTTGACGCAATTACAATTCCATGCGTCCAGTTTATCTGACCGGCCTTATAATAATTCATTACGGCAAGAATTCCGATTGGAGGTAACATCAGCAACAGACTTGTTCCCTGCGCTGTGTGCTGAGATACACCCAGAAAATAAACAAGTGCCGGCACAATAATTACTCCTCCTCCAACTCCAATAAAACCACTAATTGCTCCGGCAAAAACTCCTATTAAAACAAGAATCAAAACTGTTTGAAAGGTCATATGTCTTTTGATAAAGAGAAGTAAGGAATTGGTTTTTGAATTTCAAGATCTTCTATTCCCCAGGCAACATCAAGCCGGCAGAAATATCCCCAGATTTTTGAACGGAACCCGAAACCAAATCCGCCTATAATTGGTTCACGCAGATTTTCAACATTGATAGTAACCGGTTTATCATAAATTACCTGCGTATTAAAATAATTTTCAGGACTGAAAGGATGCGGACCAGTCCATGCGGTTCCGACATCTCCAAAAGCAACTATCTGAAAATGTCTGGCAAGATCACTTTTGATCGGATAACTTGAAAAGAATGTGAACACCGGTAATCTGAATTCAGAATTAATCACAACAAAACTATTTCCATTGCGGGCATTTTGAATAAAACCTCTCATAGGAGTTGCAATTGTCTGATATCCGAAATTCTGAGTTGGATCAACCGTAATATCCATATTAAAATCAGGATTTGCTCTGAGAATCCAGTTATCAACCCCACCCATGTAATAAAGCAATTTACTGCCGCCAAGAGAAGTTGCGCCTGCAATGCGGTTCACCCAGATAAAATTGCGCGCAATACGCTGATAATGTCTGAAATCAAGTCCCAGATTATAAGTTGGATCCCAGTTACCACCCAATTCCTGAAGATATTCTGCAAATAATTTAAAACGGGTACCGCGCATAATATTCAGCTCAATGGGAATCGTATTATCAAATACCAGTTCAAGATTCAAACCGGAATTATAATGATTTCTGGAATCGAGAGAAAGCGAATTATCGCTGTACGGAATAAAAATCTGTCTGTCTTTTCTCAGGTTAAATGTTGAACGAATACAAAATATTTCAGAAAAAGGATAAGACATTCTGTAACGTACATCATGAGTCAATGATTTATAAAATCCAATGTTGTGAATTGATTTCTGACGATAAACCACCAGCCTGTGATCAATGCGGTTTTTCAGATGCTGAGCCATAAAAAGAAACTCGCCGCCGCTGCTGAAATTTGTAGGAATTCTCACTCCGCCAAGCAATTTATAATCATCAAACAAATCACTTGCACCAATTTTGAACAGGGCATTCATTCCAGGATTAAAGTAAACTGATCCCGGTCCGCCATAAGGCTGATAATTTGGAAACAAAAAGTTATTGTCAAACTGGGACAACACAAAATCTTTGGCAAAATTGACCTGATAAATCTGATATTTTGGCGGATAGAATTTTGGATCTTCAATCTGATTCGTGTCTTTACCAATGCCTCCTACCGGATTTGAAACCTGTTCTCCGTTTTGTCCTATTTCCACAATTACGCGCTGATAATCCATATCCCCAACTTTGATGGTATCATCCGGCATATGCTGCAGGTTAATTTTCTGATTCAGTTTTATTCTGCGCGTATTTCTTTTATCAATGTAGGTTGTATTCCAGATCACATCAATCTTGTCTGCGGTAATTTCGTCTGATAGAATTTTATACTGGCTGTTCTGATAAATGAGATATATCATCTGATTATTCTGATTGATATTTTGTTCAAGAATACTGGTCACATAATTTGTTTGCGGAGAAACAACAATTTTATTGCGGTAATGAATGATGGTATCAATATGGCTGATCACGCTGTCTTTTTCAGCAATAAACCGGTTTGAAATTCCGTTCTGATCACTGAGAAAAACATATTGATTTTTGCCAATTGAAAAAGGTTGTGTTTCATCCCAGTCAGGTGTCTGGGTAATTTGTTCAAGATATTTGTAGGTATGGTCAGCTTCCTTTAAATCATAAATAAAAATATCGTTTTTTTGATTCAATAAAAAATCGATATCCGGTTGCTAAAAATGGTATCAGAAATACGGTTGGAAGAAAAAATAATGCGTGTTGAATTATCTATAAACTGAGGATTCAGGTCATCGTAAATATCATCGGTCAGTTGCTTCCTGATCTGAGAAGTAACATCCAGCAAATAAAGATCAGACGACCTTTTACCACACCGGAGAAAACTATTTTACGACCATCTTTTTGAATAAGAAAATCCAACACTTTATCCAGCTCTTTCATGTCTTTTCAACCAATGATTTGTCATCAAACGTGTAAATATACATGTGCAAAGCACCTTTGGATTCAGCAAAAATGTGAGCGCTTTTCCATTTGGATGCCAGCCAATAACCGGATAAGAATAATCCTGAATGCGTTCCATTTTTGGTTCAGCGGCATAAATTTTAGTCACCTTACCTGAAAGCGTGTCCAGAACTTTAATGCGGTATCTGCCCAATGAATTTTCAACGTAAGCAATTTTAGTTCCGTCAGGACTGATTTTCGTTTCATAGTAAACAGATTCTTTTTTATTTTTCAGTTTCTTTTTATCTCCTTCCGGTTCGTTTTGATTTTTATATTCTTCAATATACCGCGCTCTGTAAAAAGAAATGTAATTTCTGTTCAGTGTCACAAAATCCATATTCAGCAAAGAGAAAAAACCTCTTTCAATATTTTTTGTTGCCCTTGTGATGTATATGATATTGGGAATTAAAGAAGCTCCGTGCGTTTCAGCAATGTAATTCCATACTGCGTGACCGCAATATGCTTTTTCTTCATCTGTCAGTTTATTGAAGCGGTCAATTTTACCCGTGAGAATAAGATCTTTAACTCTGCTTTCTGTTTCTTCATCCCACTCTTTTACCAGATAAGAGATAAGACCTTTTTCCAGCCATACCTGGGAATACCTGAATTGATATTGGTTTTCAGCTGATCTTTCCAGTCACCTCCGTAAAGCAAATGTTTAATCAATACTTCATAAACAGCACCTTTGATATTCTGATTAAACTTTTGATGATCTCCTTCAAAATACATGAATATTTTAGATCCTACAATACGGGATGATCCTCCAACATTACTGTATTCATCATTGTTAACTCCCAGATTGCTTTGTCTGAATTTGGATTGACTTTCATATACAATTACATCCAGTTTTTCAGGAAAGACATGATCCAGTTTTTTCTCAGCCAGTTCAAGATAATAATGCATGGTGCGCGCAACATAAACCGCAACATCTTCATTAATACCTGAATAATAGATTTTAAAACGCTGATAATTGTGAGACTTCCAGCTGAAGCCATTATACTGAACACGGTTTTTTCCAAATTCCTGATAGGATCCCTGATAGAACTGACCGAAGCTGATATTAAAAATCAGCACCAGAATGAAGCTATGTAAATACCGTAAAGTCATGTCAGGCAAGTGTAAAGATACAAATATCAGAGCATGTTTGTTACCTTTGGAAAGATAACGGATAAACCATGATCAAAGTTCATAAACTGACATTTAATCCTTTTCAGGAAAACACCTACATTCTGAGTGATGAAACCAATCAGGCAGTCATTATTGATCCCGGCTGTTATGAGCGGCATGAACAGCAATATCTGATTGAATATCTTGAAAAGAACCAATTAAAGCCTGTTAAATTACTAAATACCCATTGCCATATTGATCATGTGCTTGGGAACTATTTTGTGTCAAAACAATTTAATCTTGATCTGGAAATGCATAAAGATGATCTGCCAACTTTGCATGCCATTCCCAACTACGCACATGTATATGGTTTTGAAGCATATCAGATTTCTCCTGAGCCGGTAAATTATTTAAAGGAAGGTGATCAGATTCAGTTTGGAAATTCTGTGCTGGATGTAATTTTTACACCCGGTCATGCGCCGGGGCACGTGGTTTTTTATTTTGTAGAAAATAAATTTGTCATTAACGGAGATGTTTTATTTTAGGGCAGTTTTGGAAGAGTGGATTTATTCGGTGGTGATTTTGTAACACTGAAAAAAACAATTCTGGAAAAAATGTTTGTTTTATTTGAAAACATAGTAGTTTATACAGGGCACGGACCAGAAACAACAATTGGTACAGAAAAAAAATCCAACCCAATCCGATACATGGAAATGTAGTTCGTGCAGACTAAAACTATTCCACTACAAAAGCTCTTTGAGGTTTTACGGCATCACGGACAGTAATCACATCTTTTTCATTGATAGTCAGATAAGCCATAAAAATGAAAATCTGCAGCTGAAGCAACGCCGCTGTCAAGTAAATCCAGCTGGTGTTTTTCCATAAATTCTCTCAAATGGATGACATGATGTTCAGCCGTTTTTTCAGCTTTGTCTCCATAAAAATCCCAGATCACTTTTATTTTTCTGCTCACTGAATTATAATCTTTTTTGTCTGAACTGAGTTTTCACTTTGCACCTTGATTATCCAGATTCCGGATGGAATGTTGTGAACTGAAACCGGTACATGAATAAAAGTCTCCGGATTTAAAGTCTGAATTAATTTTCCACCGGCATCATAAATCTCAATAAGATTGATCTTTTCATCATTCGTTGAGATATAGAAAATATCTTCCATAACCGGATTCGGATAAACACTGAAAACCAATTCTGATTCTTCCAGGCCTACTCCGCCCCAGGTATCCACGGCCGGTGTCCCTCCCCAAATTTTAGTAGCCAGATACGGGTTATCAATAAACGGATTTCTGTTTCCCTGCCAGTCCTGAATTTCATCATTGCGGTTTTCTTCGAGTTGTGAAACCGGATCTTCCACGTTCCATTCCAGTAAAATGTTAACCATATTTGCGTCCACTGAATTCACAGTGCCAACTGCACAATAATAAGGTCTGCATTGCAATCCGTATCTGAGATACATGTACATAATAATTCTTGCGCAATCGCCCTTCCATTCATCTCCCGGATATCATTCTGAACCAACAGTGCCGGCATTACCGTTTCCGTCAGCAAACAAAAGATTACCACGCATACCATTCCTATATCATCACTTGCTCTGAGATTATGTGCATCACTTCCGGCCTGATGTTCCCAGATCAGGATTGCCGAGTGATTTTGCAAACGTATGTTCACGGTTTCCATTGACCACTGCCACCGCCGTAATTTGTTTTTATTCTGGTTCTGTCATTAAATACATTTCCGTCTGCGTCATTGTATCCGTAAGCAAGTAAAACATCAGCGCTGTTGGTTGGGTCCATATCTGAAACCTGAAGCACAGTCCATACCTCATCATAGGTAATTGGCGTGGTATGCGTAGAGGTAATATGATCAGCCAGTTCAGATTTTAAAGCAAGACCGCTTAATGTAAAGTTAACACCGTTGTAATACGCCGGCACCTGAGCCAGTAAGCAGTGAAAAGGAATTAAAAGTATGGAACTGAAAAATTTTTTCATGATGATTTTAGTCAGGTAAAGGTAGGTGTTTTCAACAAGGATGAATATTTTTCAACCGGTATAATTTATTAACGCAACACAGATACCTTTGGTTGAATAATTAAAAAATGAAACTATGAAAAAGAAATTTATGATCGTTTCTCCACTGGCATTAGGTGGAATGATGATTGGTTCGCTTGCAGCATCATGCGGCGGCGGAGAAGAAACAACAACAGACACAACAAAAAAAGACACTGCGGTGGTAGCTGATACAACAGCTGCTCTTGCTCCCGGAATGACTCCATGGGATTTTCCGACAGTTGGTATTACCTCTGAGCCGGGTTGCGCAGTACTTTGCCCGTCTTGGGGAATGTACACCGATGCACTTGCACAGGATGTACCGGCTGATCAAACCATGATTTTTTATGATGCAGTGATGTCAGCTTCAGGTGAAGTTGAATCAGATGTTGAATTTACATTTGACGGAATTCAGAAAATGCCTAACTCACTTTTGATCAGCATTCCAAAAGGTCAAACTGCAGCGGTAGGTGATATCGTTCTTACCTGGTGGCAAACCGGCTCAGGAATGCAGCGTGCAATTGTTACAGATGCTTCTGATCCTGCTTCACCAAAAGTGCGTTACCTGGATCTGGACTGGGATAATCCGGCTACTGATTCTGAAAGCGGAAAATCAATTGGTGCAACAGAATACAAACTGGAGCCAAATACATTTGTAAAAATTACTGATGACTGGCAGGAAGGAAATGCGATTGCTGTAAAATCTGAATGGGGATACGAATCAGCATCCATCATTAAAATTTCAGGTGACAAAGTTCTTACCTGCGGATTTGCCGGAAAAATGAAAGTGTATTCAAAAGCAGATTGTAAAATTGTTCCAAGAGTTCCGGATGTAAAAGCTGGAGACAAAGTTTGGGCAGTAACTTCAATTTCTTTTACTGAAGCAACAGTTACTAAAGTGGACAAAAAAATGGGAGTGGTATTTGTAAAAGCAAATGACACAGAATACCCGGTTTCTTATGGTGCAATTACCAAAGAAGAATTGAAATAATCTTAACTGATCAAAAAAGAAAAGGCTGCTCTTTCGGGCAGCCTTTTTTATTTTAATTTTTTCAGATCCTTAATCAAATGTCTGATTGGCATTGGTAGACATTTCCAGCAATCTTTCATAATCTTCGCTGTTTACATCTGAATGGAAGAAGTGAATCGGATTTATTTTCACACCGTTCTTTTCTACTTCATAATGCAAATGCGGCGATGTTGATTTACCGGTTGAACCTACATAACCGATTAATTGTCCGCGTGAAATTTTATCTCCGGGTTTTACCGTGTATCCGCTCAAATGCGCATAACGGGTGCAGTATCCAAAACCGTGGTCAATCACAACAGATGTTCCGTAACCCCAGAGTTTTTCTTCAATGAATTTTACTGTTCCGCTTCCGGTTGCGTAAACATTCGTTCCTGTTTCAGCGGTGAAATCAATTCCCCAGTGCATTTTTTGTGTTTTATAAATTGGGTCAATTCTCCAGCCATAACCAGATGACATGCGGGTGAGATCTTCATTGGCAATGGGTTGAATTGCCGGAATACAAGCCAGCATTTTTTCCTTTTCACGCGCCAGCTGAATCACTTCATCAAATGAAATGGACTGTGCATAAATTCTCTTTTGTAATTCTTTGATTTTTTTTGCATTTGCTATCACCTCTTCTGAAACATCATATCCTTTCAGGTGATCAAACTCATCAGCACCACCGGTACCTAATTCGCGCATTTCATCCGGAAAACGATCAGCATTGAAAACAACCCGGTAAATCTCATTGTCTCTTTTTTCGATATCCTGAACTACGGCTGCCATCAGCGTAATTTCTTCATTCATTTCTTCTATCTGATCTTGCAGAAAGGCATTTTCACGCTCTAATTTTTTTTCAGAAGAAGATGGAAAAATAGCAGCAAATAAAAACTGAAATACAAATCCGAAAAAGATAGCCGGAGCAAGTACCAATAATGTTTTCAGAATACGCTCTTTCCAGGTAACTTCAACTGCTACATAAGAAAGAGTTTCCGGGTTATATCTGAATTTTTGTTTTTTCATAGTTTCTCATTTAGCCACATGCCTTGAGGCAAGAGGCAAATTATTTATTAAATTATTTTGAGCACATGTTCAGGCTTTAATTAAACTAACCGACTTACTTTCTCATGTCAAATGGCTCACGGCTTTGGCGTCCTTTTATAAAATCTATTCTCCAAAATCAACAACGCGGGTGCAAATTTACCGAATAAGCCTAAATTTGCATTTCACATTAACAATCGTTAACAATCACATCAATGAAAATCAACGAGATACGCAAGGCTTACCAGGATTTTTTGAATCGAAAAAACATAAAAATCGTTCCTTCTGCTCCAATGGTGGTAAAAAATGATCCGACACTCATGTTCACCAATGCGGGCATGAATCAGTTCAAGGATTTTTTTCTGGGATACAGCGAATCTCCTGACAAACGGATAGCCAATACGCAAAAATGTCTGCGCGTATCCGGTAAACACAATGACCTGGAAGAAGTGGGTGTTGATACCTATCATCACACCATGTTTGAGATGCTGGGCAATTGGTCATTCGGTGATTATTTTAAAGAAGATGCGATTAACTGGGCATGGGAACTTTTAACGTCTGTCTATAAAATTGACAAAGACCGCATGTATGTTACCGTTTTTGGAGGCGATGAAAAAGATGGTGTACCTGCAGATACCGAATCAGAAAATTTCTGGTTAAAACATATTGCAGCAGACCGCATTTTAAAGGCATCCAAAAAAGATAATTTCTGGGAGATGGGTGATACCGGGCCTTGCGGACCGTGTTCAGAAATTCATGTGGACATGCGTGATGAAGCAGAAAGAAAAAAGACTGACGGAAAAACACTGGTAAATAATGATCACCCGCAAGTGATAGAAATCTGGAATCTGGTTTTCATGCAATTCAACCGCAAAGCAAACGGTGAATTGGAGAAATTACCGGCAACACATGTTGATACAGGTATGGGATTAGAACGTCTTGCTATGTGTCTTCAGGGAAAACAATCAAATTACGATACCGATATGTTTCAGTTTCTGATCCGTTTTATGGAGCAGATTACAGGCAAAAAATACCGCGAAAATGAAACGACTGATATTGCCATGCGCGTTATTGTGGATCACATCCGTGCCATTTCATTTTCAATTGCTGACGGACAATTACCGTCTAATTCAGGAGCAGGATATGTGATCAGAAGAATTCTCCGCCGTGCCGTTCGGTACGGCTATCAGGCACTCGGATTAAAAGAACCTTTTTTATGCGATTTATCAGTTGAACTTGGAAAAGCAATGGGGGATGCATTTCCGGAATTAAAATCGCAGGGTGAGCTGATTCAAAAAGTAATCAGGGAAGAAGAAGCAAGTTTTTTCAGAACACTTGAAACCGGAATCAAACGAATTAATGATTTGATTTCGAAAGCAAAGACAGAAGGTAAAAATGAATTAGCCGGTGCGGCTGTTTTTGAATTATATGATACGTTCGGATTTCCGTTTGACCTGACATCACTCATTGCGCGGGAGAATAAAATGCTGTTGGATGAACGCGGATTTGAAGCAGAGCTTGCCCGTCAGAAAGACCGGTCAAGAGCAGCCACTCAGGTTGAATCAGATGACTGGGTGATTTTGATGAATGATGATGTGCAGGAATTTATTGGCTATGATTTTATGCATACCAATTTGTATATCGTTAAATACAGAAAAGTAAAACAGAAAAACAAAGAATTTTATCAGCTGGTATTTAATGTAACACCTTTCTATGCTGAAGGCGGCGGACAGGTTGGTGATCAGGGCAGCATTTCAAACGGAGAAGAAACTATTGAAATTTTTGACACCAAAAAAGAGAATAACCTGATCATACATTTATGTGAAAAACTACCAAAAAATCTGACTGCCGTATTTAAAGCAGAAGTAAAATCACACCAAAGAAAACTGACTCAGGCCAACCACAGTGCAACGCATCTTTTACATCATGCTTTGCGTGAGGTATTGGGAAAACACGTTGAGCAAAAAGGTTCACTGGTGAATGATGAATATCTGCGGTTTGACTTTTCACATTTTTCCAAAGTGACAGATGAAGAACTTGCATTGATCGAACAAAAAGTCAACGAAAAAATCAAAGCCGGCATTCATCTCGATGAAAAAAGAACTGTTCCGATTTCAGTTGCTCAGGAAATGGGTGCCATGGCTCTATTCGGAGAAAAATACGGCGACTTTGTTCGTGTAATAAAATTTGGTGATTCCGTTGAATTATGCGGAGGCTGTCACGTACGTTCAACAAGTGAAATAGGCATGTTTAAATTAATTTCTGAAGGATCAGTTGCGGCTGGTATCAGACGAATTGAAGCCATCACTTCTGATAAAGCAGAAAATTATTTTAAAGAACGTGCTGAACAGTTTGAAAAAATTTCTGCTTTGCTGAATAAACCTGCCGATGTTGCTTTGGCTGTTGAAGATCTGATCAAAAAAAAATTGCCCTTTCCAAAGAGATTGAAAAAATTCAGCGCGGTCAGCTGGTTGGAATTAAAGATGATCTGAAAAAGAAAATTGAAAATCTGGGCGGAATTAATTATGCATCTGCCATACTTGAATTAGACGGAGGATTGATAAAAGATTTGTGTTTTCAATTAAAAGGAGAAGTAGAAAATCTGGTGCTGGTTGTTGGTGGAAAATCTGACGGAAAAGCTACAATTTCAATTGTTATTTCAGAAGAACTTGCCAAAACTAAAAACCTGCACGCAGGTAATCTGGTTAAAGAATCTGCCAAATTAATCGGCGGTGGCGGCGGTGGTCAGCCATTTTTTGCAACAGCCGGAGGAAAAGATCCAAACGGACTGACAAAAGCGATTGAATTGGTGAAGGGTGAGGTTTTGAAATAATTTTCTGGGCATTCTGATCTGAATTTAAAATAAATCTGACCATGGTTCTCTTGTACAATCGTAATGATGTACGATTGTTACTTAAAAATACTTCTCAATCCTGTGATCTGTTGATTAAAAACTTTGCGTACTTTGCGTCTTCGCGAGAAAAAATATAAACCATCATGGAAAAAAAATCTTCTAAAACAATTCTCACCCTTATACTTGGCGTAATACTGCTTGCTATGGCAGGTTATGTGATTTTCAAATTCTGGGTAGCCATTCTTACTTTAATGATTGGATTTGGTTTTGGGTTTTATTTTGGATATACCCGCGGCAAAGGGAAAAAGAAAGAGTGATATTCTTATTTAATTCAGAATTGCTCCAATTTTATTTTTTTGTAATAAACCTTTTCTTCTGCATATATTTCACAAATATAAAATCCACTCAAAGGAGTATCTATATTTATTTCGAACGCAGAACCATTTAATCCTTCAAATTCAATTAATGTCCTTCCGGATAAATCTGATATTCTAATCTTTGCATCAGAAACAGCTTTTTCACATTGAATGATAAATTTGCCATTCGACGGATTAGGATAAATATTAAAATGTAAAGTGGTACTATTTTCCGCCTCGACATTTCCGTACATAAAACGTGCAATTGCCATTTCTTTATCAGAACCTGAATCAGTATAACCAGATAATAATATTTTACCATCAGTTTGCAAATCTATATCCAAAGGAATATCATCACCTGTTCCGATTGTGCATGAATAAACTCCATCTGTGTCAAACGACAAATCCGGCGTTCCGTCATCGTTTAACTGAAGTAGAAAAAAATCACCGTCACTTCCATTGTAAACTGAACCAGCTATTAAAATTTTACCATCACTCTTCACAAAAATACGCTGTACTGCAGGTGCCAGACCCATCACCGTCAAAAGTGCAATGCCATCTCCGTCAAATGAAGCATCCAGTGTTCCATCCTCATTATATCTGAGTATTGACAATTTCTCATCCGGTGATGTATCACTGAATCCCCGATCAGAATTTTTCCATCAGACTGAATTGCCATTGCCCAGCACTCATCGGAATATTCAGCAACTTCAGTCATTACTTTTCCACCTGTTCCAAATGAAGCGTCAAGCGAACCGCTTACATTATATCTTGCCAGACAAAAATCTTCGAAAAAAGTCACCCCTGAAATTCCAAATCCTGCAGCCACAATTTTTCCATCTGGCTGTATAGCTATTTCACTGATATAATCCTGAAAAAAACCAAAATCAGTTGTTGTTTTACCATCAGCACTAAATGTATTATCCAAAATACCATCCGCTGTAAATCGTGCAAGAGCAAAATCGTAATCCGTTGTCATTTCATAACGGTAGCCTCCAAGAACAATTTTTCCATCTGTCTGAAGCGCCAATGAAATTCCATAATCCCAGTCATTATCAAAATCAGCTGTTACTTTTCCGTTTCCGCTGAACGTATTATCCAGTGTGCCATCAGAATTATATCGTGCCACCGCAAAATCTGGCCCCATAGCAGTTGAACTTTCACCACCAACTACAATTTTTCCATCCGGCTGAATGGCCACAGAATGTGCGGCATCCTCAAAATTATTGAAGTCTGTAGTAACAATTCCATCACCTCCAAAAGTTGCATCCAATGATCCGTCAGAATTCAGTCTTACAACAACAAAATCCTTATCTCCTGAAATGAATGCAGAACCAACAAAAATAATTTTTCCATCCGTCTGCAACGCCAGTTCCTGACCATAATCATCCCCCGTGCCCGGATTTAAATTAACCTTTCCGCCACTGCCAAATGATGGATCAAATCCAAAAACTGTCTGACCAAAACTCCATTGGTAAGTTAGTGTTGTAAGCAAAGCAATAAGAAATTTATGTTTCATTTTGTTTGATTTACCAGACAATTTACAAATAAAAACCTGTACAAAAAAATATCGGCAACGGCTGGGAGTCATTCACAGCTCAAATAAATTTCAGAACACAGAATTCTAAAATTTCCAGCTCACCCCTGCCCCAAATTGTAAAGTGTTTAACGATTTGTTGAAACTCAATCCCTGATAAATTTCCTGAAGTGCAGGTTTGTATCTGAGTGACCCTGTGAGAAAAAAGTGATCTGTCAGTTTGAAATGAACATTGGTTCCAAGCACCAAATCAAAATACATTTTTCTGAAAATCTGATTTGTATTGGTAAACGTCTGAAATGCATCATTCATCACATAACCACCTGTAGCATTCAGAAGGTAATTAAATCTGCCTGCAGCATAAAAATCAAAACGGAATTTCTCTGTGATAATTTGTGTTCCGACGCTCAACGGAATTGAAAAATAAGTTGCTTTTGTTTCACCGCTGTGATCATAAAAAACTTTTTTGGTAGTATCATAATCCGCGGTGTAACTTGAATCTACCCCAACCCAGATTGTTGTGTCAAGCAGGGAATCATATTCATAAATATCCTGATAAGACCAGGTAAGCGTTGAATCAATAAAAACATCTTCTTTGAAATAATGATAATTTTCAGCAAGCTGCATCAGCGATAAACCGGTTCCAAAAGTAAGACTGTTCTGCAATCTGCATGTTGCATTCAAATCAAATCCAAATCCGGGTTTATCCTCATTTGAATTTTGATATGTTGTAAGCTCATTTGAATTTACCGCCGTATATTTTGATTGAGACAAACTCATAACACCATTTGCTGTAATCATCCACGGATTATAAACTTCACGACTGTGAATGGCATTTGCAAAAACATTTTCTGCAACTGAATTGAACGGAAAGCTAACTGGTTTGTTCACTAATCCTTTTGGCTCATTTACCAACACAGATTTTCGTTGTGTTTCAAATGAAAATTGTCTAGGATTTAACCCAGAAATCAACACTGAGGAAAAACCATTTTTGTTTTGAGGTATATCTGCTGACCCTGAATTATCTTCACCTGATTTATCTTTTTCATTATCCGGCAATGTTTTATTTTGCGGCGCACCTCTGATTAGATCATTTGCATTAGCAGACTCAACATCGTTGTCATATTCAGTTGAACTTGTTTCTAAATGGTTATTGTTATTATCATTATCAGAAATTGATTCGTTTGATGTAACCGGATCAAAAGAAACAGAAACAGAATTATTATGCTGATTTTTTTCGGTTCTGTTCAAATCATTTTCATTCACTGAGATGTTTTCATCCAATTTCAGATTATCTGGTACAAGTTGATTTTGATCAGATTCAAGAAGAAGATTTGTGCTATTTTCATTTTTATTTAATGAAATTTCATCTGACAGATTATCATTCAGATAGAGCGCAGCAAAACCAGTTAAAGTGAGTATCAGAAATAACCCGCCCCATTTCCACCAGGCAAACTTTTTGGTATTACCGGCAATTCTCTTATCAATATTGGTTTTGACAAAAGCAGGAACCTCTGCAGTATCTCCCTCGAAAGATGACTGAAAAAGTTCATCGATATTTTTAAATTCCTTGCTCATCTTTGATTCTTGAACGTGTGATATTTTTTTCTTCCAGTTTTTGTCTGATCATTTTGCGTGCTTTGAGCAGCTGGGTTTTGGATGTATTCACTGACACTCCCATATACTCAGCAATTTCCTGATGAGTTAAATTGTCAATGACATACAAATTAAAAACAGTGCGGTAACCTTCAGGCAATTCCTGCAATATGCTCAGCAATTGTTCTTTTACATTACTCAAATCTTCAATTTCCACACTTTCTTCTGCCTCCTCAAAACAGCTATCATCATCAGTCAGCTGAAATCTTTTATTTACTCTGAAATGATTAATTGCCTGGTTGATGACAATTCGTTTTATCCACGGACCAATTTCAAAATCGGGATTAAAAAGTGATCTCCTTTCATACACTTTGATAAAAGCCTCCTGTAAAATATCAGCTGCCTCATCCTGATTTTTGGTATACCGTTTACAAATAGCAAACATGGCTTTTGCATAACCAGTATAAATCTGATCAAAGGCATCTTTGTTGCCATTAATAAAATCGGTAACCAATTTCTTTTTATCCAAGTTTCAAACTTTATTCACATCTCTTAACGACATTTATAATCGCCCAGTTGGTTAAATCATTTCTACATCAGTTACAAATGAAAAAACAAAGGGTTGTCTGTAAAAAGTTCTTTAAATACACAAAAGGCATTATTATTACTCAAAATTCACTAAAAAACAGTAGGTATTGCAGCGTAACAAGACATTTAAAATTAATTATATTCGCGCTGCTAATTATTTAATTATCAATTCTCCGGACAAAATACCAAACATGCATTTATACTGTGACCGCTGGTGCGAAAAGTGCCGGGCAACAGCACAATGTGAAATTTTTGTTCCGGTTTCCAATGTTCAGAAAAAAGTGGCTGATCTTGATTTGGGTGACTACAGGCAAACATTAAAAAATTTGGCTAAATGGGCATCTGATAACCAAATCAGGCTTGAAGAAATTGTTGCAGGTACATCTTCAGATGCTGAACGCAGGGAAAAGAATAAAAAAAATCCGCGCACCAATGAAACTTCTAAAATAGCTGCGGATTACCGGATTGACTCCATGAATTTCAAATCAAAGAATAAAGATAAATTCAATCTATTCAGACAAAGCTGTGTAAGCCGGGCTGAACTTGATCCAAATGCTGACAGAACTGCAGAACATACTTTGCAACAAGCCTTTGAAATAATCGGATGGTATGAATTACAGATGCTGCTCAAAATTACCCGTGCATATCTGGGAGAATATGAATTGGCAGACGAAGAAAAAAAATACCAGGAAACAAACGGGAGTGCCAAAGTTGTTCTGACAGCAATTGAAAGAAGTCTGACTGCATGGGAAACGATTGGAAATTATTTTCCGGAGCTGGATAACGACTGTAAAAAGTTTCTGATTCAGCTTGACAGAATCAGAAAAAGAATTCTGGCTGATTTCCCCAATGCTCTGCAATACATCAGACCCGGAATTGATGAAGCTGTGACCGCATAGCTAATTCTTTTTTTTTATCATTTCTATTTAAACGATTTTGATTTGGCGGAATTTACAAATTGGATAACGATGGGAAATTATTTCATCCAACTTCCGTTTTTCTAGCTTATATTTATTGAGTACTTAAAGCACTCATGGAGACTCTTTTACAAAAAGAAATTGAAACCGTTAAATTCAAAGCCAAGATGATTGAACCGGGCCTGATAGAGAATTATATCAAACCGGGAGTGAATATCGATGTTGCAGATGCCTGGGAAATTAAAAAATCTAACATGGAACTGACCAATGGAAACAGTTATGCTGTTTTGGTTGTTTCCGGACATCTTTCAAGTGTAACAAAAGGAGCCCGGGAAGTGGTTGCAAGCAGACAATTTGTAGGAAAAACGATTGCCAAAGCATTGCTTGTTGATTCACTGGGACACCGGCTGGTTGGAAATTTTTATCTCACAGTAAATAAACCTCTCATTACCACCAAAATTTTTACAGATCGCGAAGCCGCAATAAACTGGTTACGTACGCTTATTGTTTAGTTCTGACTGACAAACTGTAATAATTGATTATTATCATATCCCTCATCAGAAGGAATAATTAATTTTAGACATTATTCTGATGTATGAGTCCAATAAAAATTCAATTTCTGGGTGGAGCCGGAACTGTAACAGGATCTAAAACCCTGATCGAATTCAATGATAAAAGATATCTGGTTGATTGCGGACTTTTTCAGGGACTCAAAGATCTTCGCTTACTGAACTGGAATGAATTTCCGGTTGATCCAAAAACAATCGATGCAATTATTCTCACACATGCACATCTGGATCATTGTGGTTATATACCCGTTCTTACCAAAAATGGTTTTACAGGTACCATTCATTGCACTTATCCGACAGAAGAGCTCACCAAAATTATTTTATCAGACAGCGCAAAAATTCAGGTTGAAGATGCTGAACGTGCCAACAGAAAAGAATACACCAGTCATGATAAAGCCAAACCACTCTACAAGCCTGAAGATGTTGAACTGGCCATGAATCATTTTCAGCCGCACGAATTAAATGAATGGGTGATTCTGGATAAAGAAATTAAATTTCAGTTTCTCAACAGCGGACATATTTTAGGATCAGGTTTTGTTGAAATGAAAATAGGCGAAAAGAAAATAATTTTCTCCGGTGATATCGGAAGATCAAAACCAATGCTGCTGTATCCCCTAAAAAATTCAGGAAGCAGATTATCTGATTATGGAATCAACCTATGGTGACCGCGTACATTCAGATGAAAATATCAAAGAAGAATTGCTGCGTATCATTAACCGAACCATTGAACGAAAAGGCATTTTAATGATTCCGTCTTTTGCAGTTGAACGCGCTCAGGAATTAATTTATCTTTTGTATCTGCTCAGGGAAGAAGGCCGTTTGCCTAACATTCCTATCTATCTTGATTCACCAATGGGAATTAATTCAACAGCAGTATATGACAAATATCCAACCTGGCAGAATTTACCCAAAGTACATTTTAATGAAATGTATGATGACATTCATTTTATAACCAATTATGAAACATCACGCGCTGTGGTTCATGATAAAAAACCTAAAATAGTTCTTGCCGGAAGCGGTATGCTGGAAGGCGGAAGGATTCTTCATTACCTGAATAATCACATTGAAAATCCAGACAATACTATTTTATTCTGTGGATTTCAGGCCGCCGGAACCAGAGGACGCGCTATACTTCACGGAGAAACCGAAATTAAATTTTTTGGTGAGTACCGCAAAGTAAAATGTCATATTGAATCTATTTCCTCCATGTCAGCGCACGGTGATCAGAGTGAAATGCTTGAATGGATGAAAAATTTTAAAACATCGCCAAAAGTTTTTCTGAATCACGGTGAACCACATCAGGCTGATGCATTCAGGGTTAAAATAAAATCAGAATTAAACTGGGAGGTTGTCGTTCCGCAAATGCTGGAATGTTTTCATTTATAAATTTACGATTCCGCAGGGGGTCCCATTGGGACGACCTGCGCCTGCGGAATAACATCTGTTAAAATCAATTGATTATCTTCATATCAGATTTGTGATTAAATGAAGATGAACAGATTTATTTTTTCCCTGCTTTTGCTTTTGGTTTGCGAATTTGGTTTTAATCAGGCCAATCTCCATTTCAGAAGATTATCTGTCGATCAGGGATTATCACAAACTTCTGTTTCTGGTATTATCCAGGATGCAAGAGGATACATCTGGGTTACTACTTATGACGGACTAAACAGGTATGACGGATACAACTTTAAAATCTACCGTCACGAACCCAACAATCCAAACAGTCTTGCTGCATCACGCGCTTTATACATGAAAGCAGAAGAGGATGGTTCGATCTGGGTATCTACCATTAAAGGAATTTCGCATTATGATCCATATACCGACAAATTCAGGAATTATCTTCCTGATAAAAATGATTCAACTGCTGTTCCGTTTTGTTTAACCTATTACGGATTTATAAATGGTAACGGAGATGATATTTGGATAAGCGGTGAAGGAGGATTTTTTGTTTTAAACAAAAAAACCGGAGAAGCAAAAATTATTAATTCCCCTGTTGTTGATTCTGTTTCAGCATTAGATTCCAGATGCCTGAACTTTGTCAGGTTTGGATCAAAATTCTGGTGTTCTGCTGCAAAATTTTCTTTTACCACAGATATAAAATCTCATGAAACAAAACTAACATCCGGCCCGCCGACAGCAGGAAAATTTATTTCACCAACAGGTGAAAAACTCTATTTCTGTCATGACGAAAGCGTTTATCTCGTTGATACAATTACAGGACAATTTAAACCACTTCAAATTACCAACCGTGACAATCTCAATCGTAAAGAACTTATTTTACAAATAACCAACGGAGTCAATTATGATGTAAAAAATTATATTTGGATTGGAGGCATTCCTTTTATTCTGACTGACTCTACAGCAACAATTGTCGAACATACTCAAGATGATTTCTGGGTCTATTCTGCCTGGGGATTTTGTGCTGACCGAACCGGGAATATATGGGCCGGATTTGAAGACAGAGGTTTGCTGACTGACAATTATTACAACACCAAATTCAGACGATATAAATTTCCAAATCCTTTATCACCCGCTGATCATGTTAATGCTGTCTGGTCCATTACTGAAGAATCTGATTCTGTAATTTGGATTACAACTCAAAATGGAAGTTTCAGACTCAATCTCAATACAGGAAAATCAAAAAGCTTCAGCACACTGAATGCAAATGAGACCGGATTTCCCGGCAGCATTTAAAAAGTCACAACTTCAGTAAAATATCAGAACGATGTTCCGGACGCTTTGCATGGTGATGTTGCCTGGACCATGAAAGAAACTAATGACGGAGCACTGTGGGTAGGAACAAGAATGGGTTTGTGCAGATATGACCGAAAAACAAAAAAAGCGGAAAACTATTTTAATGAAGAATCTGAACGGATGATGATCATGCATATTTGCGTGATTGATGACCGCACTTTCTGGATGGCAACCAGTGATCAGGGATTTTTCAAATTTGATTTTATTGACCGTAAAGTAATTGCACAATACACCACCGCTGACGGATTATCCAATGACTGTGTTTACCGGATTGAACCAGACTTTGAAGGCAATTTATGGCTGAGCACAAACTTTGGTATTTCCAAATTCAATATTGAAAATGAAACGTTTGAAAATTATACGTTATCCGATGGACTATTGAATAATGAATTTAATAACGGTGCCTCTCACCGGATGAGAAACGGAACAATCATTTTTGGATCAAGTGACGGAATTACACTTTTCCATCCTGAAAAAATGGAAAAAAATCCATATCCGCCGTCTGTAATTTTGCAAAAAATTAAACTGCACAACAAAACCGTTGGTATTGAATCACAAGAACCATTCACTCCGGTTGATACTATTAATCCGGTAAAAATCAACAGTGAAAAAAATGAATACACAATACCCTATGATATCAGTTTTGTAAAAGAACTTCACCTTGATTATACACAAAACTTTTTAACGCTGGAATTTGTCGCACTTCATTATGCCCGGCCTTATCATCTGGCTGATTTTTAAGTGGCGCACACGATCTCTTGAAAAAAGAAAAAAAGAACTGGAAGAAACCGTGGTTGAACGTACTGCAGAAATTGTGGTTCAAAAAGAAATAATTGAAGAAAAACACAAAGAAATTACAGACAGCATCAATTACGCTGAACGCATTCAAAGAAGTTTTCTGGCAACAAAAAATTTACTGGATCTGAATCTGAAAGACTATTTTATTTTCTTCAATCCTAAAGAGGCGGTTTCAGGAGATTTTTACTGGGGTAAAAACAGCTGACGGGAATTTCTGTCTGGTGGCGGCTGATTCTACAGGGCACGGAGTTCCCGGTGCAATCATGAGCATACTGAACATTTCAGCACTGGATAAAGCATTGGAAAACGGAATCACCCATGCGGGAGATATTTTGAATTTTGCCAGAACGGAAATTATAAACCGCCTGAAAAATGACGGAACAGCAGAAGGAGGAAAAGATGGAATGGATGCCGCGCTGATTATTCTTGACCGTGATAAAATGACTCTCGAATTTGCTCTTGCAAATAATCCGCTCTGGCTTATCAGAAATAGTGAATTGATTGAATACAAAGGAGAAAAAATGCCGGTTGGAAAACATGATAAACAAAATCAGCCTTTTACAAGAACCAAAATTGAACTTCAGAAAAATGATCTGATTTATATTTTTACAGATGGATATGCAGATCAGTTTGGCGGCGAAAAAATTCAGATTCTGCAGAAGGAAAACAAGGAAAAAAATTCAAGTATTCCAATCTGAAAATTATTATTGTCTGTTTCAGACAACGCAATGAACAATCAGAAATCGGTTATTGAGGATACTTTCCGAAAATGGAAAGGTGATTTGGAACAGGTCGACGATGTCTGTGTTGTCGGAATTCGTGTTTAACGAATTTCGGGAACGCATTGACATCGTCGATCCCGACTGCAGTGAAACGGAACGTCGGGATCTCCGTTCATCAAATGAGGCCAAACGTCTGCGTTGTCGGAATTCGTGTTTAACGAATTTCGGGAACGCATTGACATCGTCGATCCCGACTGCAGTGAAACGGAACGTCGGGATCTCCGTTCATCAAATGAGGCCAAACGTCTGTGTTGTCGGAATTCGTGTTTAACGAATTTCGGGAACACATTGACATTGCCGATACGGCGGCCATCAATTTCAAACATTTCCAAGTGCAAAATCAAAACAAAACCGGATTGATTCAATATCCCATTTCAATTAAATTGCGCTAAAATCGCACACTATGAAATCATTCATGACCATTGGTTTACTTGTTATGTCTAATCTTTTTATGACACTTGCCTGGTACGGGCATTTGAAATTTCATGAAATGAAATGGTTCAAACAATTGGGTCTTATTGCCATAATTGCCATCAGCTGGGGCATTGCTTTTTTTGAATATTGTTTTCAGGTTCCTGCCAACCGCATTGGCTTTTCAGGCAACGGTGGTCCCTTCACTTTGGTGCAGCTAAAAGTGTTGCAGGAAGTAATTACATTGATTGTGTTTACACTTTTCACACTGGTGGTTTTTAAAACCGAAACATTTAAATGGAACCATGCTGTTGGATTTGTTTTTTTAATACTTGCGGTCTATTTTATCTTCAAAAAATAAAATGAAAAAACTATTTTACATTTCTTCTTTACTGCTCATTTGTTTTGAAATTGCCAACGTCTATTTCATTATGCCTATGCTTGGCAGTCAGGAAATGAACAGCATTGACGCGGCTTACTTTCTTTATACATGGAGATGGATTTTCAGAATACTGTTTGGGCTGTTCCTTGTTTTATCATTTTACAAAACGTGGAATGCATTGTGGATATGGGTAAGGATTTTAATGCTGGTTCCCGTTTCAGCAGTTTGCTACCTGTTCAACTTTGTGATGGCGGCAGACAAAATGTTTTTGCAGCCGCAGGAACTAATTCTGAAATCATCCGCTGAAAATGAAGTGCCGGTTGACCGTATTGTTATTGGCATTGTAAATAACGGAGAAGCGAAAGCGTATCCGGTTGAATATCTGACATATCATCATCAGATTCAGGATAAAATAGGAGGCAAAGAAGTTATTATTACCTACTGCAGTGTTTGCAGATCTGGCCGTGTTTTTGAACCGGTAGTAAAAAATAAACCAGAAAAATTCAGATTGGTCGGGATGGATCATTATAATGCCATGTTTGAAGATGAAACAACCGGAAGCTGGTGGAGACAGGTAAGCGGTGAAGCTATTACCGGCGAATTAAAAGGAGAAAAACTTCCTGAATTTTTTTCACGGCAAATGTCTCTGGAAGACTGGCTGGTTTTGTATCCTAGCAGTCTCATAATGCAAGCTGATCCAACATCTGTCAGCCAGTATGATCCGGACGCAAAATTTGAAAAAGGAGAAAGTACCGGTGCGTTAACCGGAACCAATCACGAATCCTGGAAAAATAAATCCTGGGTGATTGGAATAGAACATAATAATTTCAGCAAAGCCTATGACTGGAATTACCTGAAAGAAAACAGAATCATCAATGATCAATTGGGACATTCTGCAATTATAGTTGTCATGGGCGACGATCAGAAAAGTTTTGCCGCATTTGAAAATTCAACAAGAGAAACCGCAACAATTTCAGGAGATACGCTTGTTTTATGTAATCAGAAATTCAATATGGACGGAACAGAATATGGGAATCCTGAAAATCGTCTGATAAAAATCAGGGCGTATCAGGAATTCTGGCATAGCTGGCTGACATTTCATCCGTTAACTTTACGCTATTAAAATACAGGTATGAAACTGGAACACAAAAGTGAAAAAGTAGCATCGGTCAACCGGTTTGTTTTCAGAGTAGGAAAATATGCATTTTATGCAGGAATTCTTGTGATGATTTCGCTGCTTATTGGTACTGTGGGTTACCATGTTTTTGCAGATCTTGGCTGGCTGGATAGTTTTCATTTGTCGTCTATGATACTCACCGGAATG
This sequence comes from Crocinitomicaceae bacterium, assembly GCA_016719925.1. Lineage (GTDB taxonomy): Bacteria > Bacteroidota > Bacteroidia > Flavobacteriales_D > Crocinitomicaceae > JADJGJ01. The sequence goes on from JADJYC010000005.1 coordinate 190,210, forward strand.
GGACCAACAGCAATGATGACATCCCCTGCAGCCAAATTATTTTCTTCTTTTTATGCTTTGTACAGCGGAATTGCGTTTTTGAGTATTACAGCTGTATTTCTTGCTCCTGTTGTTCACAGGCTGATGCATATTCTTCATCTTGAAAACGATCATTAGAAATAAATTCCATTAACAAAAGGTACAAATCTGTAAGACCGAATTCTCATTTTTGTTTATCATTGTTAAATCAGAACCTCTGTTAAAAAATATTTTTTTTTGAATACAATACTCCAAAGCGCACTGCCGGTATTGTTCTGTTTATTTCATGCATTTTCATTCGCACGTCAGCAACCCGCCTATTTTGTGCTGGGAGAACAAACTTTCAGCGGTGTTCAGATCTATGATGTCATTCAGGATCATCAATCCAATTACTGGTTTTCAACCAATGAAGGTTTGTACAGATATGACCATTATGATTATAAAAAACAGAATGTGCTGAGTCAAAAAAGTATTTCGTTTTTCAATTTTGTCATTAATGAAAATGGTACAATTTATTGTAACAATCTGAACAACCAGATTTTGAAATAAAAAATGATACGTGCAAACTGTTTTATGAACTTGCTCTGGAAGATGCGCACTCGGATATTCATTTAATTACCGGAAGCAACAATAATTTGTTCATTGTAGCGGGAAACATCATTGTGTTGGACACTGCAGGCAATGAAATCAACCGCTTCAATTCCAGCCGCTTTTATTCAGGTACGCCGTTTGAACCCGATAACAAATCCATTCTTTTTCCGGTCAGTTCAGATTCTATCATTCTTTATCATGACAACCGGTTTGAACTGAAAAAATTAGTTTGCGATCATGAACTGGATTTGTCCAATTCGGTTCTTCAGTTTTTTAAACTGGATAATAAAATCTATGCGCTTGATCTTAAATCAAAAAACTTCTACCTTTTTCATTCTGAAAATTTTTCCCTTGAACTGAAAACAACCCATCCGTATTTTCTAAGAAGTGAATCAGTAAGGATTTACAGTACCGGTGAGCATCTGTGGGTGGCCGGAACCTTGCCCGGAACAGGACTGATAGAGTCAGATTTTGATCAGGAGCCTAACAAACTTTTCTTCAACAGGTTTTTAATCTCTGATGTTTATGTTGATCAGGAAGGAAATTTTCTGCTCAGTACTTTTGATCACGGAGTTTTGGTTATTCCTGATTTAAATGTACCGGATGTCATTCAGGATTTTAATTATGAATCAGCCACAGCCATTGAAATTGACTCAATTTACGGCGCAATCATTGGTACTTCAACAGGGCAGCTGGTTAAATATCACAACGGTGTTTTTACAACTATTCATGAAAACGGAAAACGGTCTATTGAATGTATATTGAACAATGAAAATTCAGATTATATCATTTTCGATGACGGAAAAATAAGAGCACTCAGCAAAACTACCGGAAAAGTAATTCAAATAGCAGAGGCATCTCTAAAAGACGGTATTTATACAGAAGAAAATACTTTCTATTTGTGCACAAATCTGGGACTGGTGAAAGTAATGTTTATACAAGGTCAGATTTATACGGAGTGGTTTTCCTTTTTCAAAATCAGAAATTATTCGATCGAATATAATCCGCTTAACAAATCCATGTGTATTGCCACCGTCAAAGGATTATTCTTACTTGATTCTGCAGGACAGATAACTGAGATCAAAATAGATGATCAGCCAGTTTTTGCAAATGCTATCTCTGCATCTGAAAGTAATTTTTATGTATCTGTTGCCAATGATGGTTTATTGGTGGTAAATGAGATTGGTTTGACTGAAAAAATTGAATTGAACAAGAATGAAAAAAAGGTCAACACCTTTAAACTTGCTCTTTTCAAAATACAATTATTGCGCATACAGATGAAGGACTTCTTCAGTTTGACCTGTCAGGAAATTTTCTTAAACACATTGACAACCTGAACGGAAGACTCAGACAACGCGTACTGGATTTCAAAATTGCAGATGATAAAATATGGTTAAGCACTCCTGACGGAATCCGGATAATCCAACTGACCAATGAGTTAGTACCACCGCCGGTTCCTGTGATCCGGATTTCCACCTTATTTGTAAATGATCAGAAAACTGCCATTTCCGGAAATACAGATTTCAGCTATCAGAACAGAAAATTTGAATTTGTTCTTTCCTCTCCTACCCTGCGTTACCAGAATGAAATCAAATACCACTACCGCTTAACCGGATACGATGAAAACTGGACCGTCAACCCGTATGATGAACATAAAATAATTTACAATGCACTTTCACCGGGTGAATATACCTTTCAGGTAAAAGCAGAAAATCAGAACCAGTTCAGCGAGGTAATTTCCTATTCGTTCAGAATTCATTCTCCGTTTTATGTTTCCGGGTGGTTTATCTCATTGATGATTTTAATTTTTCTGGTGATCGTTTATTTCATATACCGCAGGCAATTAGGAATCCACAAGCAAAAAGCCAAACAGATCAATGAACTGAATGCATCCAAACTTACCGCTATACAGTCACAGATGAATCCTCATTTTATTTTCAATTCACTCAACTCCATTCAGGATCTGGTGCTGAAAGGAGGTGTAGAAAATTCATATACCTACATCACTACTTTTTCAAATCTTGTCAGACGAACGTTGAAATATTCTGACAAAGAATTTATTGATTTTGAACAGGAGTTAAAACTGATCGAACTTTATCTTTCCCTTGAAAAACTCCGCTTTAAAAATGAACTGGATTCTCAGATAAACACCCATGAAATTGCAGATATTCAGATACCGCCCATGCTGATTCAGCCTTTTATTGAAAATGCGCTGGTACATGGATTGCTTCAAAAAAAAGGAGATAAAAAACTGACTATTTCTTTTGAGCTGAATGAACATTTAACCTGCATCATTCAAGACAACGGAATTGGCAGAGCAGAAGCAGAAAAAATTTCAAAAAGACAAAAAAGAGTACATGAGTCATTTGCTGTTGAAGCCATCCAGAAACGGTTTGACATTCTGAACAATCTTTATCAGGGCTCACTGGGCTACCGGTATGAAGATATTATGGAAAATAATCAGCCGGCCGGCACCCGTGTTATTCTTACGATTCCTGTGAAACGTAAATTTTAGTTTTCCATTCCTGAATTCATTTTTCCATTCCTGAAACCAACCATTCCGGTAAATCATCGTGGTAATCTTATTTTTGAAAAAAAATATCAAACATGAAACTAAAATTTACCGGGCTTTTTGCCTTAATCTTTTCAATCAATTTTCTTTTTGCCGGATCAGCTGTGAGTTCACTCCGTGCTGATCTTGCCAAACAAAATTCACTTCCGACACTCACTATGGTGAGTCAATCTGTCACAGCTGCAACATGGCTTGACGGTGAATACATCTACTTTAAACGTTCAGGTGATATTTTAATGAAAGAAGTGGAAAAAAAGAAACTGACTTTCAAAAAAAATGACAAGGGAGAGGTTACTGAGTTTACAATGGGAGATCTGACTTATAAAGGAGATGAAGACGGAAGATCAGAATTTATCCGTTACTACACAGCAGGAAACGCTTATTGCATTTTCTTCACACCTAAAGTTATTTATCTATTTGAAGCTCCGGTTAACACTACTATAAAAGGCAGCATTGGTGCCAAAGGAAAAATTGACATGGATGATGCCATTGAAGCTTTCCTTGAAGAATCAAAAAGCATGCAGGAGGCTGATATCAAAGCATGGGAAGAGAAAAAAGCAGAAGAAGAAAGACTTGCTCAATTGGAAAAAGAAAAACAATTCTCCATTAAAAACAAAGAAGTAAGCAAAATTGAAATCATCAATCTTCAGTTACCTGAAAAATTTGGTCACTATACAACGTTTGATTTTGATGTGAAAGCAACATTGAAAGACGGATCAGTATTGTCAACAGACAACGGCGGATTCTGGTCAGATTATGTAATTACATATACAGGCGGTGATTTCAGTGACAACAAAATTCAGGGTAAATTCAATAAAGAAGATAAAATTGTAGTATCCGTTACATCTGCATTTGATCCTGCAATGAAAACATCTTCAGATGTGGTTTTACTTTACAATCAGGATATCACGTTCAATTACACAGCAACTGGCTGGTCAAGATCAGCAGGTGAAACAGCCAACAATTTTAAAATTGAAGTAAAACAGGTAAAACATAAAGTAAATGGTACAACATTGAATGCCATTCAGATTACCAATGTAAGTATGGGAACAGTAGTTGCACAATTCAAACTTGGAATTGACCAGACACTTCACTTTACCTGCAACGGAGGTTATGGCGGAAGCGATGACGGATACGGCAAAGACGGCGGAGATGGCGGAAACATCACTGTGATCAAAGATCCTTCAGTAAAAACATTTAATCTGAATTATTCAAACAGAGGCGGAAAAGCAGGCAAAGGTTCAACTTCCAGCTATGATGGAAGAGCCGGAAGAGATGGCGAATATGTTACAGAAACTGCAGCAGTAAATCTTTCACTTTAAACAAAAACACATAAATAATATAACAAGGATTCCCTTACCGGAATCCTTGTATTTTTGTATAAAAACCGTTATATCTGAACAACCAGATTACAGCCATATTAGCAGATGATGAAGAAAGCGCCAGAGATGTGCTAGAAAATTTATTGATCCGGTTTTGCCCTGAAGTAAAACTGGTTGATAAATGCAAAGATCTGGAAGAAGCTGTAGAAAGCATTAAAAAAAATTCACCGCAGCTTGTTTTTCTGGATATTGAAATGCGGAATCATGCCGGGTATGAAATTGTCAATTATTTTGATGAGATTAATTTCGAAATTGTATTTGTCACCGCATGGGATAATTACGCAATACGCGCGTTTGAAGTAGCTGCCATTGATTATCTGCTGAAACCGGTGGATATTGAAAGATTAAAAAAATCTGTAAAGCGGGTGATTCAGAAATCTGCGGCAAAAAATTTAAGTCAGAATTTAAATTTGCTGGAAAAAACCATTGAATCCAAGTCCATTTCTTCCGTCATCATCACTGAAAAAGGAAATCAGATTCCGGTCAATCTTGAAAATATCATTGCCATTGAAGCGCAGGAATCATATTGCAATGTTTATTGTACAAACCGAAAATATTTAGTCAGTAAAAATCTCCGTCATTTTGAAAATATTCTGGCTGACAATCCGCTTTTTTTCAGATCACACAAATCATGGATAATCAATAAAAAACACCTTCTTTCATTTTCACACTCCACCAATACCATCCTACTCTCTGATCAGATTGAAGCGCGGCTGAGTAAATACCGCAAAGAGGAGTTTGAAACATTTATTGCCTGATAGCATTTCCATTGCTGAACCAATTTTTCCATTGGTGAACTGAGATTCTTTTTTTCCGCTGAATTACGGTACCCTTGCAAAAAAAATCTATGCGTAAAACGATACTTTTTGCTTCTTTTCTGTTATCTTCTTTTTCATTTTCACAAGGCAATGATTTACTCTGGGCAACCGGATTTGGCAGTACTGAATTTGATATGGTCAAAGATATTGCTGTTGACAGCGACGGAAACGTAATTTCAGTTGGTCAATTCAGGGGAACCGCTGATTTTGATCCCGGCGCAGGAGTCTTCAATTTAACCAGCGCAGGTCTGACAGATTTTTTTGTAATGAAACAGGATTCTGACGGAAACTTGGTGTGGGTGCATGGATTCGGAGGCACAGACAGTGATGCTGCAAATGGTGTGGATGTAGATAATAATGATAACATTTATATTACCGGCATGTATCGTTTTGAAGTTGATTTTGATCCGGGACCCGGAGATTATACCATTGGAAACTGGGGAGCAAGCGCTGGTCAGATTTTTCTGCTGAAATTAAATTCAGACGGTGATCTGCAATGGGTAAATTCCATGGGAAATACAGTAAACTCCAGTCAGGGATTTTGTATTGCCGTTGAACCAACCACAGGTACTTCTGTCATCTCCGGGGTATTTTACGGAACAGTTGATTTTGATCCGTCAGCGGGAACAACCAGTCATACAGCAAACACTTCAACCAATTACGATATTTTTCTGGCCACTTATGGCACCGACGGAGGTTATGGCACATCTTACGGTTTTGGTGGTGATGCAGGTACAAACCGTCCTTATTCACTTTCATTGGATGTGGCAAACAGTATTTTACTTACCGGAACTTTTGGTGGTACAATAGATCTTGATCCAACTGCAGGAACACAAAGTGTTACGTCAAATGGAAACGATGATATTTTTATGATGAAATGGTTAGCCGGCGGCGGAACTTTTTTATGGGGAAAATCTATCGGAGGAATATACAGTGATCTTGGTTCGTCTGTTACTTCTGATTCAAATGAAGACATTTATTTTTCAGGAGCATATTATGATGCTATTGATTTAAATCCAAATGCGGGTGTTTCCACTTATACTACCGGAGGTATGTCCACTTATATTATAAAACTTGCATGGGATGGCACTTATATCTGGAGTACAGAAATTGATGGCGGATACAGCGGTTCATGGGCTATGGATACAGATGAAAATGATGATCTTTATATTCTTGGCGGATATTCACTGACAACAGATTTTGATCCGGATGCCGGAACAGTAAATCATACAAGCACTGATAATTTTGACGACATCTATTTGGTAAAACTGGATCAGGATGGTTTGTATCAGTGGTCAAAATCTTTTGGAGCAATCAATGATGACAGAGGTAATTCCATTGAAGTAGTTTCTTCCAATGAAATTTTTATTGGCGGATATTATACCAACAACATCGATTTTAATCCAACCGGTTCACCGGTAGTTGTAAATGCAATTGGAACCGTTGACAACTTTGTTGCAAAATTTGGTACCTGCGGTTTGGATTTGTCTGTTTCACTTTCGGGAGCAACACTGACAGCCAATCAATCAGGTGCATCTTATCAGTGGATGGATTGTAATGCATTTGCTCCGGTTGGTGGTGCAACGTCACAAAGTTTTTCTCCTTCAGCAGATGGTGATTACGCCGTAATTATTACACAAGGATCGTGCAAAGACACCTCAAACTGTACAACCGTTTCAGGTGTTGGAATAAATGAAATAAATAAAAATTTCTTTACTGTTTACCCAAATCCCGCCCAAACAAATCTGACCGTTCAGACAACTGAAAATATTCTGTCAATAAATATTTTCAACTCTGCCGGAACATTAGTTCGCACAGAAAATAAAAATACGTTCTCTGTAGAATCATTGCCTGCCGGAATTTATCTGATGCAGATTCAAACTGAAAACGAAATTCAGCAAAGCAAATTCATTAAACAATAACACAAACAAAAACAAACGTGAAAAAAATTCTATCCCTTATCATTTTAGCTGCGAGTGTTCAGCTCTCGTTTTCACAAGACAGCACCGCAATTTCGGTTGCACCAACAAAATATGGTCAAATTCCAACACCATCCGGATCTAATTTAAGATTAAGCGGAGGAAGCTGGACTATCGAAGCCTGGGTTTTTGTTCCGGCCAGCCCATTAAATCAACAAATGTTTGTAGTTGAAACTTACGGTTTTTCTGCCACAGGAGGGTTTCTCCTGCGAATAAACAGCGACTTCCATTTACAGGCATACCAAATTGAAGGTCCATCTTCTTCAGTTGCCGTGAACGGAACAACAAGCGTTAATTTGGGTGAATGGAATCATATTGCAGCGTGCTTTAACCATACCAACTCAATGTTGTATTTGTACCTGAATGGCGTTCAGGATGCCAGCGCAGCATGTTCAATTCCTACATCAAATACCAATAATTATTTGAACATTGGTGCACGGGGTGATGATGCCAATATCTGGCAAACAATTGAAATTGATGAAGTTCGTATTTGGAATGTTGCAAGAAGCCAATCGCAAATAGCAAGCACCATGAATTTGTGTTTAGCGGGAGATGAAACCGGCTTAATTGCATACTATAATTTCGAAGGACAAACTACATCAGCAATTGCAGACCAAACCGCTTCAGCAAATGACGGAACTATTACAGGATTTGATGCATCTTTACTGGTAGATGGCGTTTATGACTGTATTGGCAATACTCTTGCTATCACTGAGGTTGAAAATAGTGAGTTCATGATTTATCCAAATCCCGCACAAACAAATCTGACAGTTCAGACAACTGAAAATATCCTGTCGATAAACATTTTTAATTCAACCGGAACATTAGTTCGCACAGAAAATAAAAATACGTTCTCTGTAGAATCATTGCCTGCCGGAATTTATCTGATGCAGATTCAAACTGAAAACGAAACCGGAAAAGTTCGATTTATAAAAGATTAATTACCGTTTAACCCAAATAAAAAACTCATCTCAAAAGGATGAGTTTTTATTTTTGTACCAAATCATTTTTATTAAATATCTTTCGGAAAATAATTTATCACGCTATGAAAAAACTGATTGTAATCCTTGTACCTGCTTTTATTTTCGCCTGTGGCGGTGAGCAATCATCACCAGCTGAAACATCACCAGAAACAGTTCAGAAAGAAGACAGTATTGTCAGAGAACCTGATCTGATTGTCAGCAGTGAATTACCGGCAAAAAACGGATTTTCAATTCTGGCAGATGAAGAAGAATACACCATCAGTGAAGCACTTTCAAGCATCAATTCAGAGTATAACACCGGACAGAAATTATCCATTGTAAAAACAGAAGATGAAGAATTATTGCTGCTTATTGCGTATAACAATTCAGAAGACACCGAGACATGGAGATTAGGTATTGACGCTGTATATGGCGGTTTGACTTCAGTGCGCATGGAATACGCTGACATAAATAAAGATGATTTAAAAGATGAACTGGTGATCTGGTGGGAACAATATGAAGGCAATAACGGCATGCAATCAGGTTATGAATCAGAAAAAAAGGGACTGATTATTATTGATGTAATGAACAGAAATGAAATGCTGAATTTTATTTACAGCAGTCATTACGCATCTTATTCTGCCGGAGCTGATGCAGATGTTACTGATCCGGATTATCACGCAAAAATGGCAGATGACAGTGACTGGGATATTTGTTCATACAGTCACACTGTTACGCTGGTAAACAATGAAATTCAGATTTCAGAATATTATAAAGAATCTGAAGGAACGGGTGAATGTGTTTTGCAGCAATATACTGACGGAACCTACGTGTTCAATGTGGGTGAAGAAAAATTCAGGCTGAAACAATAATACCCGGCAACAATTAACCGGTTTTAACGTTTAAACATCAGAATAAACAGCTGTCGTGTAACATTTTGCACAGCCGGATTGTTTTACTGTTAAACCGGAAAATGAAAACTGTCTTTTCCATAGCGTTTTTAAGTTTGATTTTTTCTTCTGTTCAGGCGGCTGTCATTCCTGAACATCTGATCCTTCATGCTGATTCAGTTTCCCGTGAAATTGAAGTGAGCCACCGTAAACTCAGCCAGTATCTTGTATCCGCAGCAAAATCAGAGGAAGAAAAAGTATTGATTTTTTCATACTGGATTGCAAAAAATATCCGTTACAATTTACATGAAGCAAAAAAACAACACCGCACCAATAAAACTGCGTGTGAAGTTTTGAGTAATAAAAAAGCGGTATGTGAAGGTTACTCCATTTTATTTCATCAGTTCTGCCAAAATTCAGGTATTGAAGCATACACCGTTTACGGGCATGGTTTGGGAAGTTTTATCAAACGTACATTCAGTTTTGCTCACCTTCGCCATGCATGGAATGTGGTTTATGTCAGTAATCAATGGAAAGTAGTGGATGTGACCTGGGCTTCATCTGAAATTAAACACGGAGAATTCAAAGAAAAAAATGAACTGAAATGGATTTTTACAGATGCAGAAGAATTTGCAAAAACACATTATCCCAATGACCCGCGCTGGCAGCTTTTGAAAAATCCAAGATCATCTAAAGAATTCTGGAGCAAATCAGAAACTGTTTCTGAAAAAAATTATCCTATGGAAGATTCACTGCATGTTTTATTGGAACGACCAAGATATCTCAACGAAGTTTATACTTGTACAGGTGCATTTGATGAACAAAATGACGCACATATTTATATCAAAAATCTGATTCATCTGGGCTGGAAATATGTTGGCGGTACATACAATGCTGAAAAAGTAAATCAGGGAATTGAAATATTTCAGTTTGCACAAAAAGAGCTGGAAAGACTAAGTCCGGTACTGGATAATATCCTTTACCAACCCAATATCCGACAAGGGTTGAACACTGCCGGCAAACGTATTGAATCAGAAAAATAAATACTGAAATCTGATTAAAATCATTCGGTTTTTTTTGATTTCACCGCCGATAATTCAGATGAATTCATCACCTTTATAGTACAAAACAATATGCTATGAAAGTTACCGCTGATACCATGAATCACTTTTACCAGAATCTGGGAAAATTATTTTTTGCCATTGCCGCAGCAGATAAAAAAGTTACGGAAGAAGAAGTAACTGCATTAAAAAAACACGTGAAAGAAAACTGGCTGGATCTGGAAGACAGTACAGATTATTTTGGATCTGACGCCGCACACCAGATTGAAATTGTTTTTGATTATCTGGTTGATGAAATGCCGGATGCTGAAGATTGTTACCGTGACTTTGCCGACTTCAGAAAAAAACACGATTCCATTTTCAAACAGGAAGTAAAAGACATGATCTGGAAAACGGCAGATTCTATTGCGTCATCTTTCAACGGAAAAAACAAATCAGAATTGGTATTACTAAGCAGACTGGCGCAGTTGCTGGGGAGATAGAAGTTAAATAGTAGGAAAATTCAGAAATTACACGTATATTTGTATATCAAATAACACGTATCATGACAACCAAGCTGACATTAACTGTTGAAAAGGACATTATAGAATTAGCGAAATCCTATGCAAGTAAAAAAGGGCGAAGTCTTTCTGATTTAATCGAGAACTACCTGAAAACTCTTGTGCAAAATGACGGTGATAAAAATGACATTTCACCAAACGTTAAAAAACTTCTTGGCTCTGTGAAAGCTCCAAAAAACTTTGATTATAAGAAAGAGTTAGCGAATTCTTTAAACAAAAAGTATTCTAAGTGAAACATTTCTTGCTTGACACAAATATTGTCATTGACTTCTTGACGGATCGCAGGCCTTATTCCCTTGTTGCAGCCAAATTATTTGACTACTCAGAGAAAGGTAAGGTGAAACTTCATTTAACTGCTGTCTCGTATAATAACACGTACTACATTATCAAAAAACTGACATCACACAAGGAAACAATTCGCATTTTAAAAGAGTTAGAAAGCATTACAAATACAATTGCCACAACTCATGAAGTGATAAAAAAAGCATTAGATTCTGAGTTCAGGGACTTTGAAGATGCAATTCAATATTATACTGCAAAGACAGAAAAAAAATTAGATTGCATTGTTACACGAAATATCTCAGATTTCAAACTAAGCAAAATTTCCGTATTGACTCCGGAAGAAGCCGTTGGACTTATAGCGAGTACCAGCCGGTAAAGGCACCAAAATTTACACAACAAAAAAACTATTAATCGTATGATTTTTTCTAAATCAGGTTTAACAACAAGTTTATTTTTAATGCTTATCCTGACTATTCTGTCATGCAAAAAAAATGTAGACGGCTGCACAGATTCAGCCGCTGACAATTATAACACAGAAGCCAACACTGATGACGGAACCTGTAATTTTCACGGGAATCTGAATGCCTGGTATGACAATACAACCCGTGACAGTTTACTTGCCAATAATGTTGCATCAGTAACGGTTTATATTGACGGAGAAGTATTCACCAACATTTACCCGGCTTCTGTATTATGGTCTGCTGAACCTGAATGCAGCACTTCATCCATTGGTAACTGGGTAACCATGCAGGGAGTAAAAAGCAAATCATTTTCATTGCAGGTAAAAGCATTTGACAGTTCAAATGCAGAAATTAAACAATGGAGTGAAACGCTGAACATCACAAGCGGAACCTGTCAGCTCTATAAAATTATCTGGTGATTTTTTAGTTTCTGAATTGCCAAAAGTATAAGGTACATTTCTGAAGTTTTGTGAATTGATTTCAGGCAACTGCAAAAAAATCAAAATATTTTCTATTTTTGATTTCAAATTTAATTTGAGAGAGCTATGGAGCAGATGCGCGCAGAAGAAATTCTGTATAAAGGAAAACCTGTCATTGGTATTTATTTTCCTTACAACAATCAGTTAATTCAGAGAATAAAAAAAATTGAAGGAGTTCGTTGGAGTTCTTCTCAACGCGGGTGGATTGTTGACAGCCAAGAAATAAATTTTCAGAAATTGCTCAGTGAATTTCCGGCGCTTGAAATTAAACGAATGTGCCGTAGTAAAATCCTGTATATCTACGACTGAGTGATGAAAAAATCCATGCAGTTGAGAGGTTTGAAAGATACCTGCAATCTAAAAGATATGCAACCGCAACAGTGAAAACATATACTGATTGTGTGCGCGCTTTTCTTGCACACAATAAATGAATTTGAAAAAATAATGAACCTTAGAAATGTCGCTTAACTTTATGGCCGGTTTTTTGTTGGAAGTTCACTATATTTGGTTTATACAAATAATGCAATTATGAAAAAAGCACTTTCTTTAATTATTGTACTAATAAGTACATTTAATTTAAATGCTACTATATGGTATGTTGATTTAAATGCATCAGGAGCCAATGATGGAAGCAGCTGGACAGATGCTTTTATAGATTTACAAGATGCTATTGCCATTTCAAGTTTTGGTGATGATATTTGGGTTGCACAAGGCATTTATTATACAACTTCAAGTACATCACAAACAATCTATTTTAATATAAAAAATGGAACTAAAGTTTATGGTGGATTTGCAGGTTTTGAAACCGCGTTAAATCAAAGAGACTTTCAAAATAACGTAACTACGTTAAGTGCACAAATTGGCACTGGATCAACATCTGATAATAGTTTACATGTAGTTTATTTTAATAATGTCGCAAACCAGACAAGGCTAGATGGATTCACTTTAACAGGGGCATACAACGACGGTACTTTTTCTTACGGCGGTGGAGCAAGAATTATAGATTCCAGCCCCACAATTGCGAATTGCATTTTTCTTGGGAACTATGCAGCAGAAGGTGGTGGCGGATTAAATCATTCAGGTTCCGGAATTTTAAATCTTGAAAATTGTGTCTTTGATGGGAATGTTGGAGATACTTATGGCGGTGGGGCTTTACGCTTGTATGACGCAACTGTGAATATTTCAGATTGCTACTTTAAATCAAATCAAAGTGACACCTATGGCGGTGCAATTTTTATTTATGATGCTATCGTGAATATTTCGAATAGTGTTTTTGCAGGAAATATTTCACAAACTTCCGGAAGTGCTATACGTGTTGGTGATATAGGAACATTAAATGTAAGTAATAGCCTTTTTGTAGGAAATTTTACAAATACTACGTCGGTTATTACAGCTTCAACTTTTTCAAACACAAGCGCACATACAATAAAAAACTGCACCATAGCTCATAATAAACAAAATAATAGTGGCGGATCATCTACAGCTTCAGCAGTTGCACTAAACGATGAAGCAACAATAACAAATTCAATAATTTATGGTAATTTAAGTACCATTCAGGTACTGGGAACCGGCTTAACTTTTAATTACAGCATTACTCAGGACGTTCCGCTAAATGCAACAGGTAGCAACATTCTTTATGTTGATCCTCAATTCATTTTGCCGGGGGATGCCAATACCGCTCCGTTCGACACTACAGGATTAGACTATCAATTAGAGCTTCTTTCGCCGGGTATTGATGCAGGATATAATGTAAATGTTTCGGGCACAAATGATCTTGCAGGAAACACACGTATTTTAAACGGTACTGTAGACCTAGGTGCGTATGAAAAATCTTTTTGTAATTCGCCTGTGTTAATTGACGCTGATCCATCATTAACTATTTGTAGCGGTTCTCCGGTTACTTTGACAATTATTGGTGGAGTTCAATACCAATGGTCTAATGGTAGCACAAATTCAGCAATAACTGTTAGTTCAGCTGGAAATTATTCTGTAGTTTTTGAAGATACCGCAGGATGTTTAGGAAATTTACAAGCAACTGTTGTCAGTTCTGTAAATCCAGCCCCAACATTAACTTATGCCGCAGGTAGTTTAACTACGGGATCATTTTCGTCCTATCAGTGGTATTTAAATGGAAATCCTGTTTCGGGTGCAAATTCTTCTTCTCACAATCCGGGACTTAATTATGGAACTTATACTGTTGAAGTGACTAACTCATCAGGTTGTACCGGCTCAGAAGATTACTGTTTTTCTCCCGTTTCATTTTCAGCAGGTGGACCTACTACTTTTTGTGCTGGAGATATGGTGACATTGTCTGTTGCAAATGGTGATTCTTTCTTGTGGTCTAATTCATCTACTAATTCATCAATTGTTGTAACAACCTCAGGGAATTATTCTGTAACAGCTTACAGTCTTATTGCGAATTGCTCAGTTAATTTTCAGCAATCAGTAACAGTTAATTCAAATCCAACACCAACTGTAAGTTACAATTCCGGCTTATTCGAAACTCAAACCTATAGTTCTTATCAATGGTACTTTAATGGAAATCCAATCTCTGGTGCTACGTTTATTACTTTAATTCCTACTCAAGGTACAGGACAATATTATGTTGTTGTGACCGATGCAAATGGATGTAATGGAACGTCCAATGCATTTAATTATTTTGTTGGTATAGATGAATTTAGTTTAGAATCTTTTTCAATTTATCCAAATCCTGTTAATGAATATATTGATTTAAGTTTTTCAGGAATTGTGTTTGAATCAGCTGAAATATTCAATGCTAGTGGACAATTAATTTTATTAGTAAAACCAAATGACTTTCAACTTGAAGTTTCAGAATTAAATTCAGGTATTTATTTATTGGTATTGAAAACTGAAAATCAAATTTACTCTACCAAATTTCTAAAAAATTAAACCCACATTCAGTTATTTTTTCATTGCAAAAGAAAAACGTACACCAACAATTTAATTGCAGTGAGATTTTCGGAGAAAATCAATTGGGATTGACTATTGTACAAACTGGGTAACCATGCAGGGAGTAAAAAGCAAATCATTTTCTTTGCTAATTAAAGCACTTGACAGTTCAAATGCAGAAATTAAACAATGGAATGAGACAATTAACATCACAAGCGGAACCTGTCAGCTGTATAAAATAATCTGGTGATTTTTCTTATCCCAGAAATGTTCAAAGAGTAAAAATTGAAGACTGAGAATTTTTGAATTGAATTTAAGGTCCTGCATCCAATTCAATTTTTTTTCTACTTTTGACTTCAAATTTATTGTGAGAGAGCTATGGAGCAGATGCGCGCAGAAGAGATTCTGTATAAAGGAAAACCTGTCATTGGTATTTATTTTCCTTACAACAATCAGTTAATTCAAAGAGTAAAAAAAATTGAAGGCGTGCGCTGGAGTACTTCTCAGCGTGGTTGGTTTATTGACAGCAATGAAATTCATTGCCAGAAATTGCTCAGTGAATTTCCTGAACTTGAAATTAAGCGGTTGAGCCGGAACAAAATTCCTGCATGCATACGCTTAAGCGATGAAAAAAACAGTGCCATTGAAAAATTTGTGCGGTTTATGCAATCCAAGCGATATGCAACTGCAACAGTGAAAACATATACTGAATGTGTGCGCGCTTTTCTTGCACATTTTGAAAACAAGAAATTAGAAGATTTCAATGAGCAGGATTTGATTGCCTTTAATCATGAATACATTCTATCAAAAAAATTGTCCAATGCTTATCAGAATCAGGTTGTGAATGCAGTGAAGTTGTTTTTTAAAGGAGTAAACGAATACAATTTCAAAATTGAATTAATTCACCGGCCGCGAAGGGAACACAGATTACCCAATGTGCTAAACAAGATGGAGGTAAAAACCATTTTAGATGCCTGCAGGAATTTGAAGCACCGCGCTATGCTTTCATTAATTTATGCATGTGGATTGCGGCGCTCAGAGCTGCTGAATTTAAAACTTGATTCCATTGACAGTAAAAGGAAGTTGCTTTTTATCAAACAAGCCAAAGGTAAAAAAGACAGAATGGTGCCTTTGTCTGAAAAGATTATTCAGGTGTTGAGAGATTACTATTTAGCATTTAAACCAAAAGCATTTTTGTTTGAAGGACAAGCAGGCGGAAAATACAGTGAAACAAGTTTAGAATCGGTATTGAAACAAGCTGTAAAAAAAGCAGGTATCATCAAACCGGTTTCTTTGCATTGGCTGAGACACAGTTACGCAACGCATTTGCTTGAATCAGGAACAGATTTGCGTTATATTCAAGAGTTGCTTGGTCATTCAAGCAGCAGAACAACCGAAATTTATACGCACGTAAGTACACAAAACATTGAAAAGATCAAGAGTCCATTCGACGATTTATAAAAAATGAATAAATTAGAAAAAATAATACCCAACAAACCTGTAGTTATCCAACAATTTTGGATGAATAAGAACGAAATTGTTGGGGGTATAAACTAGTTGAGCAATTTTACGAGATGAAAAATCTATACCTAATATTCATTTTAGCGATTCTTTTTAATGCTAATGGCTTTACACAGGATTCCACGCCGGAATGGATTGACGACTATGACACTCTTACAACAGAAAGTATCATGATCGAGTATACGGCGATAAGCGAATTCTTTATTAGTTCCCTTCAATACCGCCGACACTTTGCTTAACAGAATTTTCGGCCATGCAATAGACAGTATGTCGAATATGGGAAGTGTTGATTCGTGGTTCCGAGACGAAAACGATTTAGTGACAAAAGTATTTTATAAATGTTATAGTACATCTGCAGGAGTTTAGTCGATCTGGTTGTCAGATTTTGTGTCGAATCTATTGCCCTTTTTCATATAGGGCAAAATCAATTAATGTTATCTAGGCTTGGCAAACACTCATTTCAGATTAATTTCCGGAAATATAATATTAAGGACCACCCTTTATGACTTTCACAACTTTTTCCACACTCATATCCTGGCATGGACCAGGCAACACCGGATAACTTCTGACTTGGTTATTTTGGCCTTCAAGTTAAGAATGAATTGGCCTAATAGCAATTATGATGGCCAGTATGGCGATCAATATCGAATGTTGGGTTGTAACTTTCAAACGGCACGCTGTTTAGTTAACATAATATGGACGTAAAAAAATGCTGCTAACAGCACCTACCCGCAAGCAGGTTCTTTAGAGCATTTAATCAAATAAATCACTACATTTAAATTGCGGTGCTTCGTAGCCAGGCCAGTGAATAACCTGCCTGCGGGTAGCTGCCAACGTTATGCCCTAAGGAGACAGTTTCATAGACAATTTATCCACTTGACAAGAAAAAGACAATGACACGCTGGACGGCTTACTGCTTAATACAGTTTTCTGATAACACTTGCTTCACAGCGTTGGGGACAACACCCTTGTGACTTTGCGGCTATAATTGTAGTCACAGTTCCGAAGGACAGCACAAAATATCCCAAACCCAAAAATAACGCTTTTGCGGTTTAGGGGCAATTCTAGGTATAATTTGGCAAAATCCGAGTAAGACAACTTTTCTGGTTATATTGACAACAATAACCCGCTGACCCAACCGAATGAGATTTCCATTGCAAATGACCTATGTTTCCTGTCTAACCATCACTTTCCTATTGAAAAATATTACTTAAAAATTGAAGAAATTGACGGAAGTGAAAATGGTGAATATTACCCTCTTATCTGGACAACAAAACTTTTCTCAATAGACAAATATTCATTATGCTTATTGATGATTACTACCATCAATTTATGGGGACGGATTTACTTGATATATGCGATTGATGGACACAGTTACAATTGCGACTGACCTGATTACACAGCACTGGGCATACAGCACCTACCCAGGCGGGTTTCGTGTTCCGGCAGTTTTGTGGTTAATGAACGTTAGTTTTCAATCAAGTTTTGTGGTAAGCCCGCCCTTCCGGGTAGCTGCAAAACGTTAGCAAACATTCAAAAAAAAATCCAATGCTACTTTACAGGTATTCAGCAATAAAAAAATACACCATAAGTAACTTAATCGAAAAAAAGAACTGGGTAGCCGACCCCAAATCATTCAATGATCCATTTGAATTCCTAACAAGGCGTGCGTTCGATTTTACCGAAACTGGACTTTCCTTTCATAGTCCTGACAATATTAAGTACAAGAATTACATCGAATCGGTAACGGAAAAATATGGTGTTGTGCCCTATACAGAATTAGATCAAGGAAACGCTTTAATGTGGTCACATTATGGTGATAATCACAAAGGAATGTGCTTGGTTTTTGAGGTTAACCCCAATGACAATCCAGATTTATTTAAGGTAAAGTACAAACGAAATTTACCTAAAATGAACTATACGAAAACTGCAACAGCATTTAGAGAAAATTTAATAAAAATTGCAACAATTAAATCTCGCGCTTGGAAATATGAACATGAATGGAGAGAAGTTTTTACCCAGAAGAACAAACACGCCGATTATCCCGGAAAATTGACGAAAGTAATATTTGGTTGCCGATGTCCCGTCGAGGATATGAAAATTGTGTGAAATCTTGCAATACCAATTTATAAGAAAGAAGTTGAATTTTCGAAAACTTTTATTCAACCAGGTTCATTCCTTATGGCTGGATCCATTCACCCAAAGGAAGATAATAACCTCGAACATTTTCCTTCACATCTCAATTTAGTATAACTTAATCACACATTATAATTTAAAATGATTACTATTCAAGAATCATTCGAGTATTTCATGGACGCTTTGTCTCGACTCGACGACGAAAAATTAGAATTAAGTGATTTGGAACTTTCTTCCGAAATTTTTGAAGAATTGAATGTTGGAAGCCATTCATTTATGCACGAATGGACGGTCGACCGATTGATTGAAGGAAATCTTATTCCAAAATTATTACGCGAACGAATTCTAAAACTTCGCGAATCAATATCTATTCTTATGCAATCGAAAAACTCAATCGAAGCGTATCGAAACGACAATGAATGGACGGCAATACGTAACGAAGGAAATGCAATAATGCACGCGGTAAAAACGTTACCTAACAAAGGCTAAAATGTAATTGCACTGGCGTGTTACTTCTCTCTGTTCAAATTTCAATTACCTGCGCCAAGCAAAAAATTCTTAATCAAAAAAATTAAAAATTTGTTTGCGTGGCTTGTTGGTTAACATCAATTTAGTACCTTTAATCAAACGCCAGTCGCAACTACATTTAGCCAAGCGTTAACAGCCATTAAGCCATCTCTTGTATTAAATAAATTCTGGCTCCCATTGTCTTGGGGTTGGAATCCAAAGCAAAAATTATTTTTAGAAAATTTGCGCGTGCTAAACGCGTCGGAAGTAATGCGGAATAAAATGTTCTTATTGCGTGTGCTAAACTCTTTTGACCTAACTCTCCAATTAAACTTGTAGGTCTTTATTGTGCTATTTCATTTTATGTTAAATGGAAGGTTCCACTTTTGTTTGCAATACTTACAAGGTGGAGTTTCATTTCCAGATGGCTCATACTCTGGATACGCTGATAATTCACAGATGCCTGGAACCCAATTCGGCATTAGATATAATACACGAATAAACTCTGCGTCCAGTTCCGGATGCAGTGATTTTACAATTTGGCATTTTGTTACTTTACCCGTTTCATCAATAATAAACGAAGCATAAATTGTTCCGCTAATTCCAATTTTTTTTATTAGCTCTTGATTGAAATTTTGATTTAGAAATGAAATAAGTGCAGAATCGCCACCAATAAAATAAGCTACACGAGGGACTAATAAATTGGAGTCAATTTCTGTTGGATAATTAAATTCTGAGATCGTATCTGATTCGTAAGAATGGTGATTGACAGATTTAACTTCTATCACTGAATCTTTTTTTTGGTAAATTATTGGATTGTTTTTTGGCTCGATTGTTTTTGTGTTGTTTAACGTGGAATCAGAATTTTCGACACGAATTTCAGCCTCATTGCCAACTTTTAAAGTCCCCCAAGAAGATAGGGAACCCTTTACAATTGTATCATTCCGGTAATATTCAAATTTGCAACTTGAATTGAAATTCCCATAACCTATTTTTGTACAATTACGGCCGTCGTAAAACTCCCTCTCTAAATGATATGGCCTCACATCGATTTTTAGTACAGAATCTGGAAATATAATGTTGTTTCCCATACCTCCTCCCAGATAGTAAATTTTCCCAGAAGCGATACCCATTCTGCCAATTGTAATTGTATCGGCAGTATTATTTTTTATGTAAAAATGAACATCATGTATTTGAGAATTGCAATCAATAGTATCCCAGTATAATCCTTGCTTTGTACTTTCAAGTAAAAAGTAATAGTCCTTAACGCCATTTTGAAATACTTGATTTGTATCAGGGAAATAATTTTGACCAAACGACTTGGAAGAAGCAAGAACTATTAATGCAAACAATATGTTTTGAAGAGATTTCAGTTTTACAAACTTTAAGTGACTGTTATTTATTATAAACTTTGGAAAAGTTACGAGGAAAAAGAAAGTGGGCTTGTTATTTGTTTGTTAAAAATAGAATGTTGACTAATGGTATATAACTCAAAATAATTTCCTTCATGTCACAAAATCGACGTGCTCATTACTTACACAGAACTGAAGTTGTGGTAAAATAACGGCTGTTAACATGGGCTAAAAATTAATTGCGCCTGCTTGTGGGTTAGTTAAGGTCTGTGTTTCATAGTTAGTCCGCCAAGCAAAAAATTTTTAACGCAAGACAAATTAAAAATTTGTTTGCTCGGCTTGTGGGTTAACATCAAGTTCAGTATCTTCGATCAACAGCGGCGCAACTAATTTTAACCCGTTTCCGTTATGAGCTATTAATGGAAGAACCTTCAAGAGTTAAAAACGACCCGTTATAAGGGAAAAAGAAGTAAATTAGAGCTCAACGGTTGGGCTTTGAAAAATGACACATAGCGGGAATAACGGGAGCCATGAAAGACCCGAATTGAAAAACACAAAAAATTATGTAGCATGAAAACAAAATTTCTTTTTCTATTCTTGTTCGGAATGAGCACGTTTTTCGGAACCGCTCAATCTCCATTGCCATCATCCATTTGCAAAGAATTTAGACCTTCTGGTTGGATATTTTTCAAACCCGGAACTCTTTCAAACGGAGAAATGTTCACGGTTCACAAGACTTGCTTTTTTTCACAACCGGAAGATTCAATGGTGAATGACCGAAACTGGACAGACAACCAAGCTTTTTTAAATCATAGCCATTATCAACAGACGTATCATGGCATTGAAGTTGAATACGCAGAATTTATTGAGCATTATCATAGTAATGGAGATATGATTTATGCAAATGGAAAAATTTGCGCCGGAATTCACACAAGGTACAATCCAAAATACATGACAGAAGATGTGGCTTTTTCTAACCTATTAGCACACTACGAAGGATATTATTTTGCCTGGATGGATCCACAATGGGAAGCGGGCATTAAAATCGACCATTCAGACCCAACTGCAACTTATTTGCCTACCGGACAACTTGTTTTTGCCTTTGAAAAATTTGGAAAACCGCAATACCAAATGAATCCTGAAGATTATCGCATGGCTTGGCGTTTTGATGTTCTTTGTCTTAGCCCAGACTTTCACTTTGTAGTTTACGTTGACGCTATAACCGGAGAGATATTCAAAGAAATTGACCAAAGACATCATGACACATCTGCCGACATAATGAATTATGGAACAAAAACTATTGATTCACGTTGGGTTGGTTGGCCTACTAATGCTCACCGGCTTCACACAAATGACAATGACAGAAATGTACATACACGTGATCACGATGGCTCTCAGTGGGCATTTACTGACGATGTCGAGAATTCAACTACAAGTTGGGGAACAACTAATCAACTTTCGACAACATCGCATTGGCTTGTAACGCAAGCATGGGATTATTTCACTAATGTTCACGGTCGGGAAGGAATGAAAAACCATAATAAAGTGAGGGTGTTTGCTGATTATGCTGGCGATGGCGAGGATTTTGCTTACTATTCGAGGATTAGCGGAGACGATTATATTGTTTTTGGATATAGCCAATCCGGGTCGGTCTATCCCGCCGATCTTTCCATAATAGGTCATGAATTTTCTCATGGCGTTGATCAATACGAAGGCAAATTAGAGTATGTATATGAATCTGGTGCTTTGGACGAATCGTTCGCAGACATTTTTGGTTACTTAACTCGTCGATATATTCAAGGCAGTTCTAGTTGGATTATTGGTTTACCATCTGTTGCTTTAACACAACGCAGTTTACAGAACCCGAAATCATCTGGGTTACACCTTGAATTTGTCACGGATACCACCTTAGATTGGTTCTCAGGTCAACCAGACACTTATGGCGGTGAATTTTGGTTTCCGGATAGCTTGTTCAATGATAACGGTGGTGTTCATATAAATAGTGGTGTCCAAAATCATTGGTTCTATTTATTGAGTGTTGGTGGTTCAGGAGTAAATGACAACTCTGACTCCTATGCCGTTTCAGGAATCGGAATTGATAATGCTGCTGAAATTGCTTACTACAATTTCGTTAACAATATGGAAAAACACTCCACCTACGAGGATGCCAGAGAAGGAGCAATAACTTCTGCCGAAATTTTATTTGGTGAATGCTCTTTTGAACACATTCAAACTACAATTGCATGGTATGCGGTTGGCGTTGGTGCGTTCTCAACTTGTCAGGGTGCGTCAATAAAAGAAAATAAGTTTGAAATTAAAGCATATCCAAATCCAGCAACTGATTTTATCACGTTTGAATTCGGAAATACAAATATCCAACAGGTTGATGTTTATTCGGTAAATGGTGAAATTGTTTATTCTGTTAACAGTACAATCAACGGAAATTATACAATTGATGTTTCAAATATTTCATCCGGTACGTACTTTATCCAGGCAATTGGTGATGCAATCTACCAAACCAAATTCATCAAAAAATGACACATCAGGCACTCAAATTAATGTGCCTGATAATTTTAGTTTCAACAAAGGGAGTTTCGCAAAATAGCGAAACTCCCGAAACTAAACTGAAAAGGCATACCATCGGAATTCATTATCCGAACCACTATTTTTTTGACAGAGCAGGATTTCAATTCTCTCGATTTAAACTTGGGGCGTTTGGATTTTCTTATCAACATTACAACCCAATTAAGAAACGTTCAGTGAGTATATATTATGAACACTACTTTTCTGGTTGGTATAATACGGAAAATGCAGGTGATATATGGATCAGAAATGTAAATTTTTTTTCATTTCGATACAGCAAACCCGTTATTCAGAAAAGAATTTTCTCACTATTATGGTTTTCGGAATTCAATCATCGTCTCGGTGATGAGCATTATTATTTAGGATTTTATTATAACGGTTGGGAAAAAAAATTCGAACGTCATCTAATGATTGATTTTGGCCTCTCTCTTGGTATAGAAATCAAATTCAGTCTACCTTTTGGAATCACACCCTATGCAGGTATTAAACAGAGTTTTTATTATTTCCGCTACGACCGCGGTTCGGACTACTGGGTTTTTGAAGACGGTTCACCTCGTAGCGTCCTCAACTTTAATGTCGGACTTGGGTGGAGTTTCCGGAAAGCAAAAAAGGGTAATTAACAGCTCATAACATTAAATAAACGCAAGCAGAAACGCCCATTAACCGGGGCTGCCAGCGTTTATTCCGGGCCGTTATGATGTAATCTCAATAGTGACGTGGTGTCCGTGGCGCAATCAGAAGATTAATTTTTCAGAAATTTATTGGAATCAGAAGTAATGCAGGAACGAATATTTCTGCCTTCAAGTTTTTTACGGTGCTACCGTGCAAATCTCGATTTGTAACGTAGGAACGTTATAAAAACTTGGAGTAAAGGTATAGGTTGGAATTGACAAATGCAAACCTGGACCTTTAAAATTACTTCTGATGACTCTTTTTTTTTATTCTGAAAAATAAACATTCTTCCCAATTCATTCAGACTTCATTTACACCATTACATTCCTTATAAATGCAATCTGAAAATGAATTGTGATTGCTTTCCGGACGGATTTAATGATTTGATCACTATTGAGAATCCGTTAAATCCATCCCAATTATTTTAGTCTCATAAAGGGGTAAATCAGTGTCCGGGAATTGAGACTAAATTGGAATGTCTTTAACTACACATAACACCAACTAAAACCAAAATGCGCTGAAGGTCCTCAGATGATGATATCTCTAATCAACTGCGCAAAGCAAAAATTTCTTAATCAAAATAAATTAAAAAATTATTTGCTTGGCTTGTAGGTTAGCATCATCTTCGTATCTTTAATCTTGGCAGCGCATTCAGGTTTTAGTTGTCATCCGTTAGCACCAATTAAGAACTATGTACGAATTTCATTCTTGGGTTGTAATCAGAAACCAGCAAATAGATCGTGAGAACGAAAGCAATCTTATAAGCGATACTGAGCTTCATAGAAAATATGAAAACATGATCAAAGCACTAGTTGCGAAATTGAATGAACGACCAGGCGGAATTTTAGAGGACTCATACAAATTGGTTGGCAGCAACGGATCTACCACTTTGCATTTCTCAGGACTATGGAATCATGCCGGACCAAATGTTATTGATATTCTCGAATGGATTAGAATAAACGCACCTTACTCATACGGACTCGCGTATATTCATGACGACGAGTGTTCGGAACATCCAGATGATTTCGTCGTCTATCGATTGGCGAAAAATAAAATCACAAAACTAGAAGACCATTACTTGTCACCGTACTTTGACGAAGTGGATAGTGGATATTATGCGGACTAAACTGGTGCTAACACCGCATAAAAAGTAATAGCGCTTCGGCTCTCCAATTTCAGTATTTCATAGCAGCAGCGCCGCACAAAAATTTTTTAAACACAGAAATTTATTAAAAAATGTTTTGCGCAGCTTGGTGGGTTAGCATTAAGTTCAGTACTTTTAATCAAGGTTGCGCTACTACTTTTATGCGTAGTCCGTTAGCGGTAACCTTCCAGAACAATCCGATTTCGAAAAACATAAATATTCTTAAAAATACTTGTTTCCCATAAAGGAAACACCTATATTTGTAGAAAATTAAGAATGAAGCCGAATTTCGAAATTGAATTATTGCAGGAGGCAATAGATTTTTTGGACAAGCTTGACAACAAGACAAGAGAAAAGATTTACTACAACGCCAAGAAATCCCAATTCGTGAACGACCGCGAACTATTTAAGAAACTTAACGAATTTATATGGGAATTTCGGACTCTTTACAATAATAAAGCTTACCGACTTTTCGCTTTCTGGGATAGAATTGACGGTAAGGAAACATTGGTTGTCGCAACTCACGGAATTTTGAAAAAGACGCAAAAAACTCCACCAAAAGAAATTAAAAAGGCTGAGGAAATTAGACGAGGGTATTTTGAAAACAAGAATAAACGAAAATAATTATGGCAAATAAATTCAAAACAGTGTCGCTTGATTCAATGATCGACAAGCACATCGGAAAAAAGGGAACTAAAAAAAGAGATGCTTTTGAATATGAGTTGCGAATTGACCTTCTCGGTGAAGCCATTAAAAAAGCTCGACAAGAGCGTAACTTGACACAAGAACAACTTGGTGAATTGGTTGGTGTTCAGAAAGCGCAAATTTCGAAAATCGAAAACAGTGTTAAGAATGCACGATTCGAAACAATATTAAAAGTATTTGAAGCTTTGGGTGCGAAGGTTAATTTCAACGTCGAACTAGGAAAACAAAAGCTTGCGTACTAAATAAAAGGCAACCGCTAACATCAAATAAACGCAAGCAGAAAACGCCCACAATCCGGGCTGCCTGCGTTTATTCGAATTCCGTTAGCAAACATTAATGAGAACAATATATATATACGGACTTATCATTTTTTTATTCGGTTGCAATTCCGAACCAGTTAATATTGTTGAAAATAGTCTTACGGAATCAGATACACTAATCGACACGACACGAATTGTCGAAGAAGAAATATTTCACGATTTTCCGATCCCGAATCTTGAAGACATTTTTCCATTTTATGAAACTTCTGGAATGGGAGAAAATGCACCTTCAGAAAAATACTTTAACCCAACCGACTCTGGAATTTTTGTTTACTACTCTTTGTTCGACAAAGAAAAAATTAAGCAAAGAACGGGAGAGGACGCTTACATTGGATCCTTAACAACACATACCTACTATAAAAAAAATAAAGGTTGGTCGACCTCTGACACCGATCAGACCTTCATTCAAATTGACCTTAATAGTGCATTGATTACCATAGGTGAATCAATAAAAGTTGGCGCGACCGTTGAGGAACTTTTTTCCGAATTAGGAAAACCAATCGCTCAATCGGACGAAGAAATTACTTTTTAGGTAAAAACTTTGTAGTCGGAAAATTCCAGCTGAAAAATTCTAAAGTGACTTCCTTTAAATATGGCAGGTACAATTTACCAATTGAAATTTTTGAAGCGGACAGTTTGAAACAAATACAGACCATTGATAGCATTGTGGGTATTTAACGTTTGCTAACACCACATAAAAGTAATAGCGCCAAGGCTCTCCAATTTCAGTGTTTCATAGCAACAGCGCTGCACAAAAATTTTTTAAACACAGAAATTTATTAAAAAAGTTTTTGTCCAGCTTGGTGAGTTAGCATTAAGTTCAGTACTTTTAATCAAGGTTGCGCTACTACTTTTATGCGTAGTCCGTTAGCAAACATTAAGAAATGAACTTAAATAATATAAACAGTGTCTTCATTGGAATTTTTCTTTTCTGCTATTGTTCCTACTCCTATAGCCAGGTAAATACAAGAGAAACTCTTGAACATTACACCGATCCTTCACTAATTAAAAATAACAATATTAAATCTCTAGTTGTATTCGCTGAAATGAATGAGCGTGACATTAGAGAATATATGAGTGAAAGTGGAAAAACAGTCGAGATGGAGTTTAACACTGCCGGATATTGGACCTATAAAATCACGAGTGATAATCATGGAAACAATCCAGTTATTTATTATGGGAGAGGAAGTTTGATAGAGATAAATACTTATGACCAAAATAATAGATTGAATTCCCATTATATAGAAAATTATCTTCAGTCTCGAAAAGAAATAAAAGAGTACAATTCCGATGGAAACTTATCAAGTTTACAATACATTGTAGGCAATGACACGGTCTATAAAATTGTCTTTGAATGGCGGGGAAATAGGATGATCAAATCCGCTATTGTCAATGCAGATACATTGAACAGCGATCGGCGAAATCAGTACGATGACCAAGGAAGAATTACTCAATCAACGTCGAAATGGGGATCAGTAAATTATCAATATGAACAAAAAAATGATACTCTAATGACGACTGCAACCTTCTATAAATCTGACACTTTGTTTTTTACCGAAATATATAAGACAATACTCAAATTCAATCGCATTATCAGTTACGAAAGAAGAGACCATGCAGAAAAGTTGGTAATTGAAATGAACGCAACCTTGGACAAAAATGGAAACGCAACTTACTACTATTTAAATGATGCTAAAAATTATTCTCCCTTCAGTTACAATATTCAAAATTTTTACGACTACCGAAATCTATTAATCAAGCGGATGTTTTACTTTAGCCGCGAAGACTATGGTTCTAATCTGCTGACAAAAATTGAACGATATTTCTTCGACGACGATACTTTAACTTTTAAGATGAGGGAAGGCTATATGTTAGAGCGCGAAGAACAATCTGAATCTGGTGCGTGTGAGGGCGGTGCTTGTGATGCAAGTGATGAATAAAAACGTTTGCTAACACCACATAAAAGTAATAGCGCTTCGGTTCTCCAATTTCAGTGTTTCATAGCGGCAGCGCCGCACAAAAAATTTTTAAACATAGAAATTTATTAAAAATATTTTTGTTCGGCTAGGTGGGTTAGCATTAAGTTCAGTACTTTTAATCAAGGCTGCGCTACTACTTTTATGCGTAGTCCGTTATAGCCAATGGTAGGACGACCGAAAAAAAACAACCAGACAATAAGAAAAGTAGTAATAAAAAAGAATCTTACCAAGACAATATGCAAACCCAATTTCAACATATAACTGACTTAGCAAAGCAGTATCGAGGATATACCGAAAATCCGAT
This sequence comes from Crocinitomicaceae bacterium, assembly GCA_016719925.1. Classification (GTDB taxonomy): domain Bacteria; phylum Bacteroidota; class Bacteroidia; order Flavobacteriales_D; family Crocinitomicaceae; genus JADJGJ01. The sequence goes on from JADJYC010000005.1 coordinate 218,398, forward strand.
TTCGTTATATGCCGCAATTAATAGTTTACCTAAAAATATTGTTGAAGAGATTTATAAGGAATATGGCGACCCTGACCGTGATTTTAAGCCAGTAAATTTATTGCGAGCAGAAATTGCCCGTAGAATTTTGCAAGGCGAAACTGCAAGCGAAGCACTTGTAAATGAAATAAAGGATAATATCAGAACTAAAAACGTTGACTATTTCAACCATTATAAAGAAGACTTCTTAAAGCAGATTCAAGAATACGAATTATTTAAAAGAGACCTGTTCGCCAATTGGCAAAACCCTTGGAGCATTTTTCACAACTACTTTTACAGAGGAACTATAAGAGAAACAGTATTAAATTATCTTGAACAAATAGCAAAAGATTTATTATCCAAATTAGAATTAAAGGATTATATTTTTCATAAAGTTGACTTTCAAGGAGCAACTAATTTTGGCAGTGACTTTTGCTGGATAGCTTTATATCCTATAACCAAAGAATCTCACAAAGACAGTTATCAATTTTTTGTTCGCTTTGATGCTTCACCAGAAGCAGGTCAAATAGCAGGTTGGTCAGTAAAAGAACCCAAACCAAATAATTTAAAACCTATCGCAACTTATGATGATGCCTATAATTTATTGCAAAAATTAAAGCCCGAAATAACAAAACTAAATAAGGAAAGTCGAAATTATTTCAAGTTTGCACCAGGCAGCCAGGCATCTGAATGGGAAAGGTTTCATAACGAAAATATTATTGCCATAGATTTCAACTTCGATGATTTAAACAAGTTTGAATCAAGAGAAGAAATGAATAAAGAAATCGGACTTAAAGACGATGACAAATCCAAATAAAACTTGGAATCTTTGGCTTTTTAAAACCGCAAATATTGGTGATGTAATTTTTGCAACTAAAGGGTGAATACCTGCTTAGGAATTGGTATAATTGAAGGTAGTTACTTTTTTTGACGGCATATGGGACAATTTTAATCACAGACGAAAAGTAAAATGGATAACAGATAAAGTTTATCAATACAAATCAAACACTTTAAGAATTACAAAAACCTTTTCAGACCTGATACATTTAGCCCGACAATAGTATATGAGTTTATATTGAATGAGTATGTACGACTTTATCCTGAACTGGCTTCGATTTTTGCAGCAAATAATTTAAAAATTCACAGCAGAAAAAACAGGAACTACTCCTATCGTTTCAGAGCCACTAGAAGAAATAGATGAAGTAAATGAAGAAACTGAGCCTTTGAATTTTTGGTGGCTGAATGCTAATCCTAAAATTTGGAGCATTAGTAATCATACGGAAGGACAAAGGCAAACCTATACAACGCATAACGAAAAGGAAATAAAAGAAGAATCTATAAATACTTTGAAGCAGCTAAAAGGCGATTTAATTATTGGTTACGAAAGCACGCCAACCAAACAAATTAAAGCAATTTATGAAGTAACGAAAGGAATTCACAACACAGCTAACGGTGAAGAAATAGAATTTGAATTGGTTGAGAAGTTAGAAATTCCTGTTCATTGGAACGACTTGAAAAACAATGCTGCTTTGCAGCATTGCGAAGTATTCATCAATAACCAAGGAAGTTTATTCAAACTTACAGAAGAAGAATACGACATTATTCGTGAGATAATTGATAACAAAAACATTATCACTGAAAAACTACTTCAAAGCAGTAACATTAAAAAATACAAATTTACTGACGACAGCGACAAGCCATTTATAAGTGAAGTTGATTTTTACAAACCGTTGCACTATTAAAAAGAAAGAAGAATATTATTTTACAAGGTCCTCCGGGAGTTGGAAAAACTTTCATAGCCAGAAAATTGGCTTATGAAATAATGCAAGAAGTAAAAGATGCAAACATTGAAATGGTGCAGTTTCACCAATCATACAGCTACGAAGATTTTATTCAAGGACTAAGACCGACACAAAAAGGAGGCTTTGATTTAAGAGACGGAATCTTTTATTCATTCTGTCAAAGAGCATTGGCACATCCTGACAGACCTTTCTTTTTTATTATAGATGAAATAAACAGAGGGAATTTGAGTAAAATATTTGGAGAATTGATGATGCTAATTGAAGCAGATAAAAGAGAAGGAAAATTTGCACTAAAGCTAACTTACGCAGAAGACGAAGAAGACCGCTTTTATGTTCCTTCAAATTTATACATCATTGGAACTATGAACACGGCAGACCGTTCATTAGCCATTGTTGATTATGCTTTAAGAAGACGATTTGCTTTTATTACACTTCAACCTGATTACGGTAATAATTTCCGTTCATTCCTTGCTTCAAAAGGTTTATCTGCTGGAATGGTTGAATATATTTGTTCAGCAGTTACAAAAAGTGAACAGCAAAATAAAAGAGGATATTAACCTTGGTGAAGGATTTCAAATTGGACACAGTTATTTCTGCACTTTACAACGAATGAAGATGAAAATAAATGGTGGAATGAAATTTTAAGTTTTGAATTGAAGCCTCTGCTTGAAGAAATATGGTTTGATGATTCAACGGTAATTTCAGAAGTTATAAAACAACTATCAAGATAAATAATGCAAATACCTATTGAAAATATTTACTACTTACTTTGCTATGCTTGGAATAAGCTAGATGAGAAAGAACGTGTAAATGTTTCAATAGACGATAAAACGGAACTTCTTGACCTTTTTGCAAAGATTTTAATTAATGCCGCAAAAATGCTTTTGAAAAGAGGCATTGATAAAAATTATATTGACTTCACAGAAGAATTAGCAGGCGTAAAAGGTAAAGTTCAAATTAGTCAAACATTGAAAAGCAATTTGCTATTTAAACAAAGAACCATTTGCACATTTGACGATTTCTCCGCTAACATAATTTCAAACCGCATTTTGATTTCAACCATTTATAGGCTTACGAGAACTAAAGGACTTGACAAGCAGCTAAAAATGAATTGGTTAGTTTACAAAGAATGTTATCAGACATTGAGCAAATTGAAATTACAAATCCACTATTCAAGAAAGTAAAACTGAATAGAAACAACCGCTTCTATGGATTTGTAATGAATGTTTGTCAAATTATTCATGAAAGCACTTTGCCATCCGAAGAACAAGGAAAATATAAGTTCTCCGACTTCACAAGAGATGATAAAAAAATGAATCAATTGTTTGAATCATTTATTAGAAACTTCTATAAAATTGAACAACAGAAATATAAGACAGTAAAAAAGGAATCTATTAAGTGGCAATTTGACAACACAGACAAAGATAGTTACCAATATTTACCTCAAATGGAAACCGATATAACTTTAGAAAATGATGAAGAAAAATAATAATTGATGCAAAGTTTTACCGTGAAACAATGACCTTGAATTATAATAAGGAACGCATAAAATCAGCAAACTTATATCAGCTATTCAGCTACCTGCTGAACCAACAAGACACAAACTTAAAAACTCATAATGCAACAGGCATTTTGCTTTACCCGACAATTGAAACCGACTATAATTTAAATTTTAAATACAATGAACATTGGATACAAATCAGAACAATTAACCTTAATTCAAATTGGAGAAATATATCATCTCGTTTAAAGGAAATAATTGATATAGACAAAAAAGCCATCGCTTAGCTGAAACGACAATGACAAACAAACTCATTATTGACAATGGTTTGCAAGGACGATGAACAAGAACCACGGCTATAACAGCACCTACCCAAAAGGCGGGGTTTCGTGTTCCAAAGACAGTTTTGTGGTTAATGAAACATTAGTTTTTCAAATCAAGTTTTGTGGTAAAAATCCCGCCCTTCGGCTAGCTGCAAAACGTTAGGCTTAATTAAAATTTAAATGAAATTTATACTTCTTCTACTAATAGTATTTAGATTATTCGCGGTTTACTCGCAGTCTGAGAAAATCAATTGCTCAATAGGGAATCCAAACAAATTTCTTCAGAAAGTTACTCCGTCAATGGTAAATAAACCCACCAATCTAAAATTGAATTTAAAAAACGGAACACATCCGATTGAATGTAATTCCTATAGAGTACGATATAACAAAAATGGCAAGTTGAAAGATTCAGTATTACATGAAAATACGATATGGAATTTGGATGGAACACTTTCTTCACGTACTTGGTATGACGCAAAGGGAGTAGTATCTCTAATAGACAGTTATACTTATGAAAAAAAGGAAAGCGATTCCATTATTACTGCTCATAAAGGAAGTTATGGAAACTTTAAATACTATTTCAATGAAAAAAATATACTTTACAAATTTGAATCCAGCGACGACTCAACTTTCAGCTCTATCAAGGTAAGACATCTTTATACTTATGACGAAGCTGCGAATTTTGTTGAAGCTTCAATTAACGCACCGAGTTCTTCAAGTCCAGATCAAATCTGGAAATGGGGTATGATCCAATTAATTTTGTCGCAAAAGTTTTTGTAGATGATAGACCATATAGTATAATCAATTTGCGTCTTGATAGCTGTCTTGTTGAAAACATCAGTATTATTGGCGGAAATCCTACCAAAACAATATATTACTTTGATGCTAACGAAAATATTCTAAAAGAAATTAACTATCGTAAATTCAAAAACAAAATCAAGTCCTATGTCAAATATTATGAATGGAATGGCGATGGTAAACTAACAAGAGAATATGGAAGAGATTTTAATGGAGATAAATCGATATCAAATATACATATGATCAGATTACGGGACTATTGATTGGAGAAAGGAATTGCAAGGAAAACCATTAAAGAGGTATAATTACGCGTTGCAAAACCAAGCCTTAACACCACATAAAAGTAATAGCGCTTCCGTTCTCCAATTTTAAGTGTTTTATAGAAGAGCGTTGCACAAAATTTTTTAAACACAGAAATTTATTAAAAAATGTTTTGTCCAGCTTGGTGGGTTAGCATTAAGTTCAGTACTTTTAATCAAGGCTTGCGCTACTACTTTTATGCGTAGTCCGTTATAAGTAATTTGGATTGACAAAGAAATTATGAACAAGACCATCCAATTAATTTTATTGCTGTTCTGGACAATCATTCCTTCAGTGCATTGTCAACAAGGCTATACGGAATTTAAAAATTCCATTGGAAAAATTGAATTGGTTAAGGTACTACCGACTTTAATGGATCAGCACAAAAAACTTTTTCGACAATAACTTTTACAGTCCCGCAATCAATTATTACGAACACTGGAGAAAAGTATATTAACGAAAATTTAATCACAGAACCCGTGCTTGTTGATTCAGCCTTGACGGATAGCATTATTAACCTTGTTGAGCTCTCTGTGACAGTTCTACGCTTTTGAGTACACGCTGTTATAACCCCTCGTCACGGAATTTTATTATGGATACAACGGTGGAACATACCGGATTTGTTTAAATCGAGACTGAATGTCGCGGCATGCGAACAACATCCCAGAATACCAGAACCGCAAAACCGGCGTTTCGGGTGAAATTTACGAAAGACTTGTGAACTTTCGTTAGTCATTTGGGACTAGTAGATGAAGACCCAGTCGAAAAGGACTAGTGAAACACTTATAACACACGGCATAAAAGGTAATAGCGCTTGCAATCACTTTCTCGTTTTTCAAAGTTGCGCTTCCACAAAAATTTTTTTCAAATCGAAAATTCAAAAAAAAGTTTTTGTTCCGCTTGGTGGGTATACTCAAGTTCATTACTTTTAATCAAGGCTTGCGCTACAACTTTTATGCGTAGTCCGTTATAGGCAATTAAGTTAAAGTATGTTCAAAATAATTTTAGTAACAATTTCTCTTTTCTTACTATCCTGTAATTCGACGGACTCAGTTAATGACGAATTAATCGAAGCTGAAAAGAATGTTAGTCAAGTTGAAAAATGCCTGAAAAGTGCACTTCCGGAATATTTTGAAAATCTGGATTTAATTTCAAAAATTCTAATGGCTGATAATTGGATTGACGGTTCGAGAGACTCATATGCAGATTTATACAAATTCATGTATGTTCCAATATTGGATAGTTTCGAAATTTCGGACGAGAACAGAATTAAATTAAATTTCTTAGAAGAACTGGAACCTCTTTATGCGATTTGCAGTTGTAGCAACAATGTGACACACGATACTTTTATGACAGAAAATCAAGTCAATTTTTATAAGGAATTTGATGGAAGTCATTGGCAAGTAGCCATTGATACGGATAAACTATCGGCCTTAGTTCATGCAATGTCGGACGACGAATTTAACGCGTATGGAATTAAAGAAGCTACTTTAATCTTTTGCGGCCACAGAATAATTCGTGGACAATATTTCCCATACCGGAACAAGACCGATGATGAGTAGAAAAAAGCCTATAACACCACATAAAAGTAATAGCGCTACGGTTCTCCAATTTTAAGTATTTCATAGCAACAGCGCTGCACAAAAAATTTTTAAACACAGAAATTTATTAAAAATATTTTTGCGCGGCTTGGTGGGTTAGCATTAAGTTCAGTACTTTTAATCAAGGTTGCGCTACTACTTTTATGCGTAGTCCGTTATGCATAATTATGAAGAGACTAACAACAACGATATTATTAACCATTCTGACATTGACAGTTTATTGTCAAGAAAGACTCGTTGACCAATTAGAATACCTCGAAGGAATTTGGATTGCCGAAGATTATTTGAATAGCTTCGACAAAACAAAAAGTAGTGTAAAATCAAAAAAAGCATTTGACGCTAATGACCCTGTTGGACTAAGGATTAATAAATTAGAAATAACTGACAATTTTTTAAATATCGGCTATAGCGGACTACACGACCATATGATTCACCCCGAAATTTCTAGATACGCTGTTGTAGATCGCGACACTATTCACGAGCAGGGACATTTTAGAATAAATATTGAAACGAGCGATTCATTAAATTTTCACAAAACTTCAGAAATTTATTATTTCAATTATGAATGTAAGGCTTATTTCAGTTGGACATTTTCACCTGACACTACAATAATACTTTATAGACCAGCAACTGAAAAAGTAGCAGAAAAGATAATTAGGTTCAAAAGAATTAGCAACTCATTCAAATCGAACTATCTTTTTCCAAATCCAATTTACTACTACACGAGAAGTAGAACACTTGTTGGTACTTACACTTTAAGGGACAGTTTGAATAAAGTCGTTTCAACAAATTTCCAAATTAACCTTGACGGAAAGACAAGCGGATATTCCCTTTTAAAGATAAGATATTCTATTTCTCAACGGACATTTATTGCGGACCTGAAACGACCGAAGATTTTATATTATTTTGCAGTTACAACGACAAATTAGAGCCTGACTGCAATGGATATATCTATAAACGCATAGACGAAAAGACGATTCAATTTCACAAATCTGAATGGATAACAACACCCGAAGGCTTTGAAAAACAAGTTGTAGGAAAAATGATTTATAAACTAACGAAAAAATAACTATGCATAACAGGCGTTTGGCTCAATGGCGGGTTATGTGGTTAACTGAACATTCTACCACGCATCAACTTTTGTGCTGTATTGACAGTTTTGATCTCCGAAATCCGCCACTGCGCCAAGCGCCAAACCGTTATAAGTAATTTAGGTTCGCACAAATAACATGAGGAAGTTCATTCAATTAATTCTAATCTTATCTTGGACGCCATTCTCAATAGCCCAAAATGAACATAGTTATTCGGAGTTCAAGGCTTCGATCGGAAAAATTGAATTGGTCAAAGTATTGCCGACTTTATCTGGTCAACATAAAAAATTCTTTCGAACAATAAATTATTACAGTCTGCAATCAATCATTAACAACGTCGGACCAAAATACTTTAACGAAGAAAAGATCTCTCAGCCTCTACTCGTAGATTCAATTTCAACAGATATTTTTGTCGACCTTATATATTCAGATAGTTCTAGTCACTCTGAAATGCTTTGTTACGAACCCCGTCATGGAATTTTACTCTGGAGTAACACCGGAAAATATTTGGGCTTTGTTGAATTGTGTTTCGAATGTCGTGGAGTGCGAACGACTCCTGGACTACCAAGACCTCAGTTGACAAACGATACTTTCGTCAGACTTGAACTTCTCTTTAAGACTTTTGGACTCGTAGATGAAGTGGAAAACGACTAGAGAAAACTACATATAACACCACATAAAAGTAATAGCGCATTCAATCTCTTCCTTTAGTCCTTCCTTTCACTCAGGACGAAAGAAAGAGAACGACTTCACTTCGTTGCGTCTTTGGTGGTGAGTAAGAAAAATCCCATTGGCAACATATACTCCTATTATAAAACCCCCAGCTGGCGCGAGCGTCGCGCTCGTGCCTTACGCAAATGCCCGATCAAAAAATCAAAGTTCCATTTCATTGAATCTTCGAGCTGAGCGACTCAAATATTAATCAAGGAATACTAATTGTAAAAGTTTGATCTTGCTGAAAAAGCTAAACCACATTTTCTTTTTGCACTTTGCGACTTTGCGTGAATATTTTTTTTGTGCACGCAAAGACGCTAAGAAATATTAAACAAGGAATGTAAAATCAGAAAGTTTCATCAAGTCATTATAAAGTGGGTCTCCCCAGCTGGCGCGAGCGTCGCGCTCGTGCCTTACGCAAATGCCCGATCAAAAAATCAAAGTGACATTTCATTGAATCTTCGAGCTGAGCGACTCAAATAATAAATATTAAATAAGGAATGTAAAATGACAAAGATTTATCAAGTCATTATAAAGTGAGTCTCAAAAAAAAAAACGGGAGTCAAAATATTTGCTCCCGTTCTGATTTTCTATTCTTCCAGATTTTGTGTGACAATCCACTGCCCTGATTTTACAAGCGGCTCGGCTTGTTTGTACTTCATCTGTTTGGTTTCTCCTGTCTGCAGATTTCTGATTTCTACCTTGTCATTACGACCAGCTTTCGGCTGAACAATAATCGGCTGACGCTTTATTTGCTGCTGACCGCTTTGTTGTCTTGCCTGATTCATACTTTCTGACCCGCCGCTTTCAACCGGTTGTTGTGATTGAACTTTTGCTTTGTCAAATGCATGACCCACTTCACTTACATTTGCTTGTTTTTGCTGCTGATTAGGCGCAGGTAAATTTGCACGTGTCAAAAAAGAAACAACTTCTTTGCTCATTTTCTCAAGCATCGTTTTGAATAATTCGTACGATTCTTTTTTGTAAATTACCAATGGATCTTTTTGCTCAATGGACGCATGCTGAACTGCCGTTCTCAAATCATCCATCTGACGCAAATGTTCTTTCCACTCATTGTCAATGAAGTTCAGGTTAATTAATTTCTCAACCGTTTTCGGTAATAATTTTCCGTTTGATTTTACCCCTTCTTCTAGGTTCACAATGGTATTAATTCCTTTTTGTCCGTCGCCAATCGGGAACGCAATGGTTTTGAATTTATCACCCTGCGTAGCCAGCACCTGCTCCATAGCCGGTTTGGCAACTTCAGCAAGTTTGGCTGACTTTTGCTCATACGCAGTCATGGCGTTATCGAAAAGTTTATCTATCAGTTCACCCGGATTTGTTTCTCCGAATTCTTCACGGGAAACAGGTGACTCAATGGAAAGATATTTAATCACATCCACTTCAAATGATTCGTAATCTCTGGACGGAAAATGCTCATTTACTATTTCTTCTGCAACATCATAGAACATGTTCTGAACATCTAAATCCAGACGATCTCCGTAAAGTGCGTTGCGGCGTTTTTTGTAAATCGCATTACGCTGTGCGTTCATGACATCATCATATTCCAGCAAACGCTTACGCGTTCCAAAAGCATTTTCTTCTACTTTTTTCTGAGCACGCTCAATGGATTTTGTAATCATTCTGTGCTGAATCACTTCCCCTTCTTTGTATCCCATCCGGTCCATGATTTTTGCAATCCGGTCTGAACCAAATCTTCTCATCAGGTTATCTTCCAATGAAACAAAAAACTGAGATGATCCCGGATCTCCCTGTCTTCCTGCACGACCACGAAGCTGTCTGTCAACCCTTCTGGAATCATGTCTTTCAGTTCCAATGATTGCAAGTCCGCCTGCTTTAACAACTTCAGGCGTTAATTTAATATCCGTACCACGACCAGCCATGTTTGTGGCAATTGTTACTCTGCCTGCCATACCTGCTTCTGCAACTATCTCTGCTTCTTTTTTATGGTATTTTGCGTTGAGTACGTTGTGTTGTACTTTTCTCATGGTAAGCATTCTGCTAAGTAATTCAGAAATCTCAACTGTAGTAGTACCTACAAGAACTGGTCTGCCGGCTTTCACCAAACGATCAATCTCATCAATCACCGCCTGATATTTTTCACGCTGCGTGCGGTAAACCAAATCCTGCTCATCTTTTCTTGAAATTGGTCTGTTTGGCGGAATCACCACTACATCCAATTTATAAATATCCCACAACTCCTGTGCTTCCGTTTCTGCAGTACCAGTCATACCGGCAAGCTTGTGATACATTCTGAAAAAATTCTGCAGCGTAATGGTTGCATAGGTTTGTGTCGCAGCTTCAACTTTTACATTTTCTTTTGCTTCAATGGCCTGATGCAAACCATCCGAATAACGGCGGCCTTCCATGATTCGACCTGTCTGCTCATCCACAATTTTAATTTTCCCATCCATGATTACATATTCCACTTCTTTTTCAAAAAGCGAGTATGCTTTTAGTAATTGATTGATGGTATGAATGCGTTCTGATTTTACTGTATAATCGCTGATCAGCTGTTCTTTCTGTTCAAGCAATTCTTTTTTGGCAAGCCCTCTTTTTTCAAGGTCAGCCATCGTCAGACCAATATCCGGAAGCACATAATAATTTGGATCTTCACCTTTTGCAATGAGTTCAATTCCTTTTTCAGTGAGTTCTATGGAATTATGTTTTTCATTGATGACAAAATAAAGTTCCTTATCACACTTTGGCATTTCACGTTCACGGTCCTGCAGATAATAATTTTCTGTTTTCTGCAATTGCGCTTTTATTCCCGGTTCACTCAAAAATTTAATGAGTGCTTTATTTTTTGGCAAACCTCTGAATGAACGCAATAATGCCAACCCACCTTCTTCAATATCTTCTTTTTTTGCACCACCGTTATCCAGATCTTTTAACTTGTTTTTTGCTTCAATTAAAAAGTTGTTGATGAGTTTTTTTTGCGCGTCAACCAGTTTTTCAACTTTAGGTTTCAGCTCCATGAATTCATGTTTATCTCCTCCTGATGTCGGTCCGGAAATAATTAATGGTGTTCTGGCATCATCAATCAAAACAGAATCCACCTCATCCACAATGGCAAAATGATGTTTAAGCTGAACAATTTGGTCAGGGTGTGAAGACATGTTATCACGCAGATAATCAAAACCAAATTCGTTGTTTGTTCCAAATGTAATATCTGCACGGTATGCATTTTTTCTGGCAGCAGAATTTGGCTGATGTCTGTCAATGCAATCAACTGTTAATCCATGAAACTGATAAAGCGGCCCCATCCATTCACTGTCCCTTTTTGCCAGATAATCATTCACCGTTACAAGATGCACTCCTTTACCGGCAAGTGCATTCAGGTAAACAGGAAGCGTTGCAACCAATGTTTTTCCTTCACCGGTTTGCATCTCTGCAATATTTCCTTTGTGCAATACGGTTCCTCCGTATAACTGAACATCGTAATGTACCATGTTCCATTTTACTGCAGTTCCATAAGCGTCCCAGGATGTTTTCCAGACAGCCTTATCACCGTTAATTTCAATAAATCCTTTTTGTGCGGCCAGATCACGGTCAAAATCCTGCGCTGTTACTTCAAGCTGATCTGAACCTGAAAATCGTCTCGCCGTTTCTTTGACAACTGCAAATGCTTCGGGCAGAATTTCATCAAGCACCTGTTCAATGGCCTGATCAATTTCTTTTTGATTTTATCAATGCTGTTGTAGATTGCATCCTTATCCTGAAAATCCATCATCGGATTATCTGCAATCTTTTTTTCAAGTTCAGTAATTTCATTATCCAGTGCAGATGTTTTAGCTTTTATTTTTGCTTTAAAATCTGTTGTCTTTTTGCGGAGATCATCATTGGAAATATTTTTGAGCGACGCTTCAAAAGTTTTCACTTTATCAACGTATGGCTGATATATTTTCGCGTCGCTTTTTTCTTTGCTTCCGACCAGTTTCTTTAGTAATCCAAACATGTTATTTCAAGGAAATAGAATAATTCGCTAAAATTAGCGAAGTTCAGGTGAATATTTAAGTATCGGAGGCAAATTGTCACAAATAATACCAAGAGTGGTTTTATGTCAGGATGTCCGGATGAATTCAATCATTCCGGCAATGTGGTCAGAGAATCTGTTAATCATCTGCCATAAAAGGATAAAAACAAGAGAAGTAAGGACAAAAAAAATCCCCCAGCCAGGCTGAGGGGATTTTTTTTAAAGTTTTTTAATACTCATCTTCATTAAAGAAGAAATCATCTTTACTAGGATAATCAGGCCAGATCTCCTCAATACTTTCATATATATCGCCTTCATCTTCAATTTCCTGTAAATTCTCAACAACTTCAAGCGGGGCTCCTGTACGAATTGCAAAATCGATCAATTCATCTTTGGCTGCCGGCCACGGTGCATCCTCCAAATAGGAGGCCAATTCCAACGTCCAATACATAGTTAAAGGTTTTTTACTTTTTCGCAAAAATATATTTTTTCAGATTAAATCCAAGTTTATTAACGAATTTATTTCACACACCTTATCATATCCTTGTTAATACTTGGGTTTCCAAGGGATCTCCTCAGCTTTGAGAGTCATTGCCACAAAACGGCCGTAAACAAATAAATAATCGCTTAATCTGTTTAAAAAAGCCAGTATTACCGGGCTCTGTGGTGAGCTTTCATGGAGTTCGCAAACGTTTCGTTCTGCTCTCCTGCATACACAGCGGGCAATATGACAATAAGAAACATGCACGTGACCGCCGGGCAAAACAAAAATTTCATCGGAGGCAATTGAGCATCCATTTCATCAATTGATTTTTCAAGAACCACCACATCCTGTTCTGTTATTTCAGGCAAATCCATTTTTGCCTTTTCAGGATCTGCAGCCAACCATGATCCAAGTGTAAACAACCTGTCCTGAATGAAAATCAGTTCCTGTTTGTATTTCTCAGAAACGGAAGTATCACGCAACAAACCCAGATGAGAATTCAGTTCATCTACCGTACCATAAGCCTCTATCCGTAAATTGAATTTATCTATGCGTGTTCCGCCAATCAGTCCTGTTTTTCCCTGATCTCCTTTTTTGGTATAAATCTTCATTTCAATACTTTTTTTATCAGAAAATAATTTTCAAATGTCATCAATATTTCAGCACAAAATGTTGTTTTGCCTGTCCCGGTCTTTTACAAACTATGCCAAAACGAAACAAATCCATACTCACATTAATTTTATGTGATGCACATATTTCTTTCCATGCATTTTCCATTTCATCACTCCAGTAAATATCATCAAAAACAATAAATCCGTTTTCACTTAATTTGTCAACATAGAAATTAAAATAATCCAATGTTGGCTGATACTGATGATTTCCGTCAATGAAAACCAAATCTGGTCTTGAAATTATTTTTACCGATTCAGAAAGATGGTCTTCAAATTTTCCGTTAATCAATGCAGCATTTTTCAAACCAAATGCAGTAAAATTATTTTTTGCAAGAGAAGAAATTTCCTTGCTTCCTTCAATGGTTACCAGTTTTTTAACGCACAAAGGCTGCGTCATATATAAACCACTGATACCAACTGAAGTTCCCAGTTCAATTATATTTTCCAGAGAATAGAACTGAATAATGCGTGCCAGCAGTTTTCCGTATTTCTGAGGAACGGCTGCTGATTTTGTGATTTCAGAAATTTTTCTTGAACTGCTGCTGCTGTTTTTTGAACCGGCACCAAAATCAACTACCTCAAGGGTGTTATGATTTTTTCTGAGCTTTTTTACCAGCTCCTGAATAGCCTGATCATTTATTTCACCTGACTTTTTAATCACATTATTGTAAAAGTCAAATACAAAAGGAGAATGTATTCCATGAGCATCCACCCTGTTTCGCCAGTAACGGTAATATGATTTTAATGTTCCCAGATTTCTTTTTTTTCAATCACTTCAAATCCATTATCTTTAGCAGATAATATTTTGAGTTGGTTCATTAAAGATACAATTCTGAAAGATAAAACAGAAATACAGCGTCTCAAATTACAAAAAGGCAATCCGTTCATTCAACTGATTGCTCCATGTACTCCTGATGATGGAATTAAAATTTTATCTGAAGAAGAAATGAATGCCGGTATCCGTTTTTTTGAAAATTCCCTTAAAGAATCTGAATATACTTTTTTTGTTCCTGCCAGCGGATCAGGTTCCAGAATGTTTGAATTGTTTTTCAAATATCTGGAAAATGCAAACTCAGACACTGAAAACAAAATCAAAACAGTGCTGCAATCCATTCAGCATTTTGCTTTTTATGATTTGCTGAATGATGATCAGAAAAAAAAATTGGCTGATGAACATATTTCATTAACCGAAAAAGTCAAATTACTGGTAACATCCTCCGGAATCAATTTGGGTGCAATGGCAAAAGGCTTAATACCTTTTCACCGGTATACAGGTTACTCACTTACACCTTTTCAGGAACACATTCTTCAGGGAAAAAAAATTGCAGGAGAAAAAGTGAACTATCATTTTACCATTTCATCTGAAACAGAAATTCCGCTGCAGCAATCTTTTGAAATACTCAGAAAAAATTCCGGAATCAACTTCAAATATGTCACCTCAGTTCAGAATCCTGAAACGGATTCCATTGCATTTGACGCTGATTTTAATCCGGTCACTGATCAAGCAGGTAAAGTAATAAAACGCCCTGCCGGCCATGGAGCTTTGCTTGAAAATCTGAATGACATTGACAGTGATTATATTTTTATCCGCAACATTGACAATATACAGCATCAGCAGGTGGCAACAGAGTCAATTAAATCAAGAAAAGCCCTTGCAGGTCTGTTGCATCAATGGAAAAATCAGATTTTTGAAATTTTGAAATCAAATGAAAACGGTTCAGATGTTTCAAAGCAAATAGCTGATGTTTCTGGGCTGCTTGATCTGAAATTTCCTTCAGAAAAACTGAACGACGGTGAATTTATTCATCAGTTTTTAACCGGCCCGTGCGCATTTGCGGTATGGTTAAAAATACCGGTCAACCGGGCGGAGGTCCTTTTTGGGTAGAAAATGAAAACGGTGTCATCTCAAAACAGATCATTGAAAAATCACAGATAGCAAAAGAGTCAGAAGATTTATTGCAAACAGCCACCCATTTTAATCCGGTTGAACTGATTTGTTCTGTCAGAAATTACAAAGGAGAAAAATTTGATTTGCCTGAATACCGGAATGACAATACATATTTTATCGTTAATAAAACACATCAGGGGAAACCCATTCAGTACATTGAAGAACCCGGTTTGTGGAATGGAAGCATGCACCACTGGATTACCGTTTTCTGCGATATACCGAGTGAATGCTTCAGTCCGGTAAAATCTTTTGAAGATCTGGATAATCCGTTACATCAACCGGTAAATTAAATACCGCAACCGCAGGAATCATTCCCGCATGATTTTTTGTTTTTCTTTTTCATCCGCAGCCAAATAAGATATGCGATTGCTCCAGCAAAAAGAAAATACACTATAACATTCTGAATTTCCATCAGGTCAAAATCTGGTAAGCAATTAATGCGGAAATATAAGCCAAAGCAGTCATGTAGATAAACTGGAAAAGCGTCCATTTCAGTGACATGGTTTCTTTATAGGTTACTGCAATAGTGCTCAAACACTGCAAAGAAAAAGCGTAAAAAAGCAAAAGTGATATAATAGTTGCCGTTGAAAAAGACAAATTTCCGGTTAGGTGATTTCTTTCCGTTCTGAGCCGTTCAACTATTTTCATTTCATCTTCAGATCCTATGGAATAAATGGTAGAAATTGTACCTACAAAAACCTCTCGGGCTGAAAGGGAAGCAATGATAGCAATGCCAATTTTCCAGTCATATCCCAATGGCCTTATTGCAGGTTCAATAGCATGTCCAACCATTCCCAAAAAAGAATTTTCCAGTTTAACGGCTTCTGTAAGTTGTGCTCTTTCATCTGCTGTTTTTTCTGTATAATTCACTTCTACAAATTTTTCAGCGTTGTTGAATTTATCAAGTCCGTTTGTTGCAAGCACAAATAAAATAATGGATGTGGCAATAATGATTTTACCGGCGTTTACCAAAAAGGCTTTCACACTGGTCCAAACACTGATCAGGGTATTTTTGAATCCCGGCAATAAATACTCCGGCATTTCCATTATCAGATAACTTTTGTATTCATTTTTTAAAACACGGTGAAAAACAAAAGCGGCAATAAACGCAACCAGCACACCCAGCAGATAAAGACTCATTAACGCAAGACCCCGTGCATTAAAAATTCCTATCATTTCATCCGGCACAATCAATGCAATCAATACCACATAAACAGGAATACGGGCTGAACAAGTTAATAATGGAGTAACCAAAACAGTAATCAGTCTTTCCTTTTTGTTTTCAATAGTACGCGCTGACATGATTGCAGGAACAGCGCAAGCCAAACCAGAAATAATTGGCACAATACTTTTCCTGCTCATTCCAAAGGCTGCATCATGCGGTCAGTCAGATAAACAATACGGGCATGTATCCGCTCTCTTCCAGTATGGAAACATCAGAAACAAAATAGCAATCTGAGGCACAAATATCACCACGCCTCCAATGCCCGGAATCAATCCCTGTGTTATCAGATCAGAAAAATAACCTGAGGGCAATGCGTCAGCCACAAAACCTGACAGTGCTGAAAATCCCGCGTCAATCATGTCCATCGGAAATGCTGCCAGCCAGAAAACGGATTGAAAAATGGAAAATAATATCAAAAGAAAAAACACATATCCAAAAACCGGATGCAGCAATAATTTATCAGCCTTTGTAGTAAAATCATCCGCTGCACTTTTATCCGTAACAACTGATTTTTTAATAATGTTGCCAATCAATTTATAGCGCAAAATGGATTCATTGATTTTCCATTTTCTGACTTCAATTTTATTGGATTCAATAAATTCTTTTTTCAGTTTTGAAAACTCTTCTTTCTGATTTATTTCCAAATCCTGCGTGAGCTGCAAAAAACTGCGGTATTCATTTTTGCAATGAATAATTTTAGAAAACTGATGCAGCAAATCGCGGTTGTCAGCTTCAATATACCCTGGCTCACGCTCATTCACTGAATGTGCTTTCAGTAACAAATCTTTCAGTTCTTTCAAGCCTTGGTCAGAACGTGCTGAAACTTTCACCACTTCAACACCAAACTCTTCTCGCAATAATTTTTCATCAATTTTAATTCCACGCTTTTCAGCCAGGTCACACATATTTATTGCAAGTACCACAGGCAAATCCAAATCGCGCAGCTGGTCCAGCAAATACAAATTGCGCTTAATATTCAAGGCTGAAACCACAACTAAAATCAAGTCAGGCAATTCATCCCCCTGCTCATTCAGCAAATAATTTACAACCAGTTCTTCATCTTTAGAATTTGGATAAAGGCTGTTTATTCCCGGCAAATCAAGTAATTCAAACGGAATATTTTCATGCGTAAAATTTCCGCGTTTTTTATCAATCGTCACACCCGGGTAATTGCCCGTTTTCTGATTAAGTCCGCAAAGTTTATTGAAAAGAGAAGTTTTGCCCACGTTTGGATTTCCAACCAGAGCCACTCTTTTAAAATAATTTTCCTTATTGCTGATTTTTTCTGACACCGCTATTCCACAATAATGGCTGAAGCTTCATCCCTGCGCAACATAACGCGGTTTGCTCCAACCTGAATAAAAATAGGTCCGTTGAATGATGCCTTGTTCAGCACAGTGAATGTTGCACCCGGTAAAATTCCAAATTCCATGAGCTTACCCGCCACCGGACTGTCCACTATTTCAGTGATCACTCCCTTTTTCTTAACTTCAAAATCCGTCAGTCTCACCGTTATTATTATTTAGAACAAATATAAATATTAATCCGGCCATGAGGTTTATCAACGTCTTGAATAACCGTTATTCAATTTACAAATACCCTTTTTATGGTATTGGTTTTTGAGGGCGCGTTAACCGGCTTTTCGGTACAATAAAACTCAATGTCTGCGGGCTTCACTTAATCTGAAGGCGCTTCCTGCCGGTCGCACTTCAAATTCAGTTCAGCCAGGCAGGCATTTTCATTTTATTTTCCCTTCAATCCGGCGCGCAAAAAAAAACGCGCTGTAATCAAACAGCGCGTCTCCTTCAAATATTTGTATTTACTATTCGTAGTACTGAATTATCAAATAACTTCCATCTTCATAATAATGGATCATACTTAAAAAATCATCAAAAAGCATAATCGTAATTTCATTTCCATCACCGTCAGTTATATCCATTTCCTGATAAACATCACCATCATCATTGGTTCCTTCAGTAATTTCTGATGCCTGCTGGTAAACATCACGCTTACCGTTTGCATTCATAACAACCACATCATTGGCATCACCGTAATTTAAAATGAATTTGTTTTCAGCATCAACCATTTCACTCCACTCATTGGCAACAAGGCCATAATCTGGAATGTCAACGGAACAATACATACGTACCTGTGAGAAACTTCTTTCAAACTGATCTGCATCCTGAGCAGTTGCTGAAGTAGATAACAGCGCTCCAAAAATAAGCGCAATAGAGAATAAATATTTCATAGTGAGAATTTTGATTGATCAAACTAAAGTACCAAAATCATGCCTAAATAAACAAAAACAGCCACTTGATTTTTGTCAATTCAGTACAAAACTTTTGACGGCAACTTGCAAACTCAGGTTCTCAAAGATTGAGGTAAAAATTATACTATTTGATAAACTTAAAATTTTTACCCGGATAATAAGCACTGTTTCCAAGCTCTTCTTCAATGCGCAATAATTGATTGTACTTGGCAATCCGGTCTGAACGTGATGCAGATCCGGTTTTTATCTGACCCGTATTAAGGGCAACCGCTAAATCAGCAATGGTACTGTCTTCTGTTTCTCCGCTTCTGTGACTCATAACAGAGGTATATGAATTTCTGGTAGCCAGATTTACTGCATCAATAGTTTCAGATAAAGTTCCAATCTGATTTACTTTAACAAGAATGGAATTGGCAACTCCCTTTTCAATTCCCTGTGCAAGTCGTTGTGTGTTGGTAACAAATAAATCATCTCCAACAATCTGTACCTTATCACCAATAGCATCCGTTAATAATTTCCAGCCTTTCCAGTCATCTTCAGCTAATCCGTCTTCAATAGAAATAATCGGATATTTTTTTGTCCAGTCTTTCCAGAAATCAACCATTTGAGCAGAAGTTAATTCCTCACCGGTTGATTCAAATACATATTTTCCTTTTTTATAAAATTCTGTAGAAGCGGCATCCAATGCAATCCATATATCTTTTCCGGGTTTGTATCCGGCTTTTTCAATGGCTTCAATTACAACTTCAATTGCTTCTTTGTTTGATCCTAAATTTGGTGCAAATCCTCCTTCATCTCCCACGTTGGTACTGTGTCCTTTTTTCTTCAGCACATTTTTCAGTGTATGAAAAACTTCAGTGCCCATTCGTAAACCATCACTGAAAGTTTCTGCGCCAAAAGGCATCACCATAAATTCCTGTATGTCTATTTTATTATCGGCATGTGATCCGCCATTTAAAATATTCATCATTGGCACAGGTAAAGTAATTGCTCCAACTCCTCCAACATAACGGTAAAGAGGCATTCCGCACTCAGCCGCAGCCGCTCTGGCAATAGCAAAAGAAACTCCTAAAATTGCATTTGCTCCAAGTTTTGCTTTGTTATCTGTACCATCCAGCACACGCATATAATTATCCAGCGCAGCCTGCTCAAAAACTGATTGTCCGATAAGTGCCTCCTGTAAAACAGCGTTCACATTATTGACAGCATTCAAAACTCCTTTTCCCAGATAATATTTCTTGTCATTATCTCTCAGCTCAACAGCCTCATGCGCACCGGTTGATGCACCTGACGGCACCGCTGCTCTTCCAAAAGCACCGTTGCTTGTAAATACATCTACTTCAAGAGTTGGATTTCCTCTTGAATCTAAAATCTGACGCGCCTGTACTTTTGCAATTACACTCATTATATTTTATTTTTTTGCGGTTAATTTTTCAGTCGACTGCAATTCTTTCATTGCTTTAATATTGGTAATAAACTGATCAAACAAATACCTTGAATCGTGCGGACCGGCAGATGCTTCAGGGTGATACTGAACAGAAAAAACAGGTTTGCTTTTTAATCTAATTCCCGCAACACTGTTGGTTTAAATGCTTCAATTTCATTCCAGTTTACATTCAGCGGAAATACTTTGACAAAACATCCGCGTTCAACCAAACAGCGAACAATATTTTTCTTCACACCGTAATCAATCAGGGCAATCCGGTATGCTGATTTCTCTGAGCCTTCAGTGTAAGCATTTTTTGTACTCACAAAAGATGAAAGTTCAAGTCCGTCCATAGAAGGAACTTTTTTCAATTCAGCTTTCAGTTTCTCCACATCCTGTTCAGTGGAAGAAATAATTGCATTCATTGCTCCTTTATTACGAATAATACGAACCAATGCGCGGGTATCCACGTCAGAAATTCCCACAACGTTGTCTTTTTCCATAAGTTCCTGAAGGGAACATTTTGCAGATGGTCTTGAAAAATTCGGTGAGGAACTTTTTTGTCACCAAACCTGAAATTTTTATTGAATCAGATTCTACTTCTTCTTCATGCACACCATAATTTCCAATGTGCGCAGTATTCATGATCAAAATCTGCTTGAAATAAGAGGGATCAGTAAATACTTCCTGATAACCGGTCATTCCGGTATTAAATGCAATTTCACCGGTAGTGATACCAGGCTTTCCAATAGCGTTTCCTTTGAAAACTGTTCCGTCTTCAAGGATCAGAACTGCCGGATTTTTATCCATTCTTTTGAATTTTTGAACCGGATTACAAATCTAAGAGATAATTATACCTCTCTTCCAATTTGTTCATAACTGGTTAAGGTTTTTAAAAAGAATTTGCAATTACGGAGATTATTAGCAAAAAAAAAAGAGGAATAGTTGAAACCATTCCTCTTTTATAAATCCATTGATGAAGACTATTCTTCGTCTTTTTTCTTCTTTTTAGCCGGCGCTTTTTTAGCTTTTGGAGCTTCTTCAGTGGCTTCTGTATTATCAGCAGCAACTTCACCTCCTTCAGCACCTGCAGTTTTTACTTTGCTGCGAGATCTTCTTGTAGTCTTTTTAGGAGTTGCTTCACCACCGTAAATTGTATTGAAGTCAACAAGTTCAATAAGACACATTTCAGCATTATCACCAATTCTTGCTCCTGTACGGATAATACGCGTGTATCCTCCGGGACGGGTTGCAACTTTTGGCGCCACTTCTCTGAAAAGTTCGCTCACAGCGTCTTTAGATCCAAGATAACTGAATACAGTTCTTCTTGAATGTGTTGAATCAGTTTTTGATTTGGTAATCAAAGGCTCAACAAATCCTTTTAATGCCTTCGCTTTCGCCACTGTCGTGCTGATTCTTTTGTGCTCAATCAGAGAGCAAGCCATGTTTGACAACATTGCTTTTCTGTGAGCTGATTTACGACCTAAGTGGTTAACTTTTTTCCCGTGTCTCATTGCTGTTAATAATAATCGCTGTTATTCTTTATCTAATTTATATTTTGAAACATTCATCCCGAATGCCAATCCTTTTGCTTCAACCAGGTCTTCCAGCTCAGTCAAAGATTTTTTACCAAAATTCCTGAATTTCAAAAGGTCATTTTTATTGTATGAAACAAGGTCACCCAAAGTTTCAACATCTGCTGCTTTCAAACAGTTCAATGCTCTAACAGACAAATCCAGATCAACCAGTTTTGCTTTAAGCAACTGACGCATGTGCAGTGAAGTTTCATCAAACTCTTCAGTTTCTGATTTAATTTCAGTATCCAAAGTAATGCGCTCATCCGAAAACAACATAAAATGGTGAATCAGAATTTTTGCAGCTTCCTGCAATGCATCTTTTGGTGTAATAGAACCATCTGTCTGAATATCAAAAACCAGTTTTTCGTAATCTGTTTTTTGCTCCACACGGTAGTTTTCTACTGTATATTTTACATTTTTTATCGGCGTAAAGATTGAATCTGTGTAGATTGTTCCGATAGTCGCATTTGAAGCTTTATTCTCTTCAGCTGGCACATATCCTCGACCTTTAACAATTTCAACTTCCATGTTCAGTTTCACTTTTGGCTCCATGGTGCAGATAACCAGATCAGGATTTAATACCTGAAATGCAGTTGTGAATTTTCCGATATCACCTGCAGTTAGTTTATCCTGTCCACTGATCGATACGATCACTTTTTCAGAATCTGTCCCATCGATCTGTTGTTTAAAACGAACCTGTTTCAGGTTAAGGATTATCTCAGTCACATCATCAACTACTCCTTTGATAGTAGAAAACTCGTGACTTACTCCCTCAATTTTAATTGAGCAGATTGCAAATCCTTCCAGAGAAGACAATAAAATTCTTCTAAGTGCATTACCAACAGTTACTCCATAACCAGGCTCCAATGGTCTGAATTCAAACTGACCACGAAAGTCATCTGATTCAATCATTATTACCTTGTCTGGTTTTTGAAAATCTAAAATTGCCATGTTTTATCTTCGTTTTTAATTGTTTCCCGGTTGCGCGATCTGTCAGAGTGAAGATTGGTCAGACATTTCCTTTAGCCGAAATTCAATGATTAATAAAATTCGTTATTTAGAGTACAACTCTACAATTAATTGTTCTTTTATGTTTTCCGGAATCATTTCACGGGCAGGAACACTGATGAATTTTCCGCTCATTGAAGTTGGATTCCAGTCCAGCCAGTCAAATTTCTGACCAGTTGTCCCCAGTGAATTATTGATTGATTCCAGTGCTTTTGATTTTTCACGCACAGCAATAACATCACCTACTTTTAAGGAGAATGAAGGTACGTTAACCACTTCACCGTTTACAGTAATGTGTCTGTGGCTAACCAATTGGCGAGCACCACGGCGCGTTGTTGACAACCCCAGACGATAAACCGTATTGTCTAATCTTGCTTCACAAAGAGCCAGCAAATTTTCACCGGTGATTCCTTTCATTCTGGAAGCACGGTCAAAAAGATTTTCGAACTGACGCTCCAGGATACCATAAGTATATTTAGCCTTTTGTTTCTCCATTAACTGGATTGCATACTCAGATTGTTTACCACGGCGTTTATTCGGACCGTGTTGTCCCGGAGGATAATTTTTTCTTTCATATGCTTTATCAGGTCCGAAAATAGGATCTCTGAATTTTCTTGCAATCTTTGAGGTTGGGCCGGTATATCTTGCCATCGCTGCTTAATTTATCTTGTAATTATTATTATACTCTTCTTTTCTTTGGAGGTCTGCATCCATTATGAGGCATTGGAGTAACGTCAACTATTTCTGTAACTTCAATTCCTGAGTTATTGATTGAGCGGATTGCAGACTCACGTCCTGAACCAGGCCCCTTCACAAAAACTTTCACTTTTCTCAAACCAAGTTCATATGCCTCTTTTGAACATTCTTCAGCCGCAACCTGTGCAGCATACGGAGTGTTCTTTTTAGAACCTCTGAATCCCATTTTTCCGGCAGAAGACCATGAAATCACTTCACCTGAATTATTAGTCAATGAAACGATCACATTATTGAAAGTGGACTGAACATGTGCTTGTCCCACCGCATCAATTCTGACATTCTTCTTTTTTACTTTGCCTACTTTTGCCATATTCAGCTATTATTTAGTTACTTTTTTCTTGTTAGCTACTGTCTTTCTCTTTCCTTTACGGGTACGAGAGTTGTTTTTTGTGTGCTGTCCGCGCAAAGGTAAACCTGAACGATGACGAACACCACGATAACATCCGATATCCATCAAACGTTTAATGCTAAGTTGCACCTCAGAACGCAAAGCTCCTTCTACTTTAATCTCAGCAACAAGTGCTCTGATTTTTTGAGTCTGGTCGTCATTCCATTCTCCTACTTTAATGTCTTCGCTTACTTTACTTTCTGCCAGAATTCTAGCAGCAGTACTCTTACCAATACCATAAACATATTGAAGACCTACAATGCCTCTTTTGTTTTTTGGTAAATCAATTCCAGCAATTCTCGCCATAACCTATAGTATTCTTATCCTTGTCTTTGTTTAAATTTCGGGTTCTTTTTATTGATCACGTAAACAACCCCGTTACGTTTTACAATCTTGCAATCTGCCGATCGTTTTTTTACAGAAGCTTTAACTTTCATCTCTTTCTTATTTATATCTGTATGTTATTCTCCCTTTTGTCAAATCATATGGAGACATTTCCAACTTCACTTTATCTCCAGGTAAAATTTTAATATAATGCATTCGCATTTTACCTGAAATGTGGGCAGTTATTATGTGCCCGTTTTGTAATTCTACCCGAAACATTGCATTTGACAAAGCCTCAACAATAGTTCCGTCCAGTTCAATAGAAGATTGTTTTGCCATACTACGCTATTCCGGTCATTTCACCAGTTGATCTTCTACCTCTGATTTTACCACCTTCCATCAATCCATCATAATGTCTGTTCAACAAATAAGTTTCAATTTGCTGCAATGTATCTAGTACCACTCCTACCATAATTAGCATGGAAGTTCCTCCCATGAACATTGCAAATGCATCACCAACTCCAAACATCATTGCAAAAGCAGGAATGATTGCTATTGCTGCAAGAAACAAGGAGCCGGGTAAAGTAATGCGTGACAAAATATTATCAATAAATAACGCAGTGTCTGAACCAGGTTTTACCCCAGGAACAAAGCCTCCGTTTCTTTTCAAATCATCAGCAATCTGTTTTGGATTAATTGTGATAGCCGTATAGAAATAGGTAAATATGATAATCAGCAATGCAAATATGAAATTGTAAGTAAATCCACGATAATCAGCCAAAGCAATCAAAACAACATTAGTTGTTTCAGGATTGATCATGGTTGGTATAGTCATTATAGCCTGAGCAAAAATGATAGGCATTACTCCGGAGGCATTTACTTTCAATGGAATATAGCTTCTTGCACCTGCATCAGTTGCAGCACCTTTTGCACCGACAACTCTTTTCGCATAATTGATCTGTACTCTTCTTACTCCCTGCACTATTAATACAGTTATCATGATGATCGCAAAGAATACCAGCAACTCAACAATGAACATGAATATTGATCCTGCTCCTTGATTTCTAATTCCGAATTCAGAAATAATTGCACCCGGGAAACGGGCAAGTATACCAACTGTAATTAACAATGAAATACCATTTCCAATTCCTTTATCTGTAATTCTTTCACCAAGCCACATTGCAAACATGGTACCAGCAACAAGCAACATGATAGAAGTAACCCACCACATAGTTGAAGGATCAACAATTCCACCTTTACTTATTACATACATCTGCAAATAACTTGGACCCTGAAAAGCACAAATCACAATCGTAAGCACTCTGGTATAACCGTTTATTTTACGACGCCCACTCTCTCCTTCTTTCTGAATCTTCTGAACCACCGGCACTGCCATTGCCAAAAGCTGCATAATAATTGAGGCAGAGATATACGGCATAATTCCCAAAGCCATAATTGAAGCTTTAGAAAAAGCACCACCTGCAAACAAATCCAGTAACGCAACTAATCCGGTAGACTGTCCTGAACTACCAAGCATAGACTGATCAATGCCGGGAAGTATTATGAAAGAACCTAAACGATACACCAGTATTATTCCCAGTGTAATCAATATACGGTTCCGGAGTTCTTCAACTTTCCAGATATTCTTTATTGTATCTACAAATTTTTTCATTTCGGATTCTGAGAATTATGCGTTGATCAGCTCCACACTTCCTCCTGCATTTTCAATTGCTGTTTTTGCCGTAGCAGAAAAAGCATGTGCAGTAATTTTTACTTTAGCTTTAAGAACGCCTCTTCCCAATATTTTTACATTATCATTTTTTGAAACCAATCCGTGTTCAGCTAGAATTAATGGAGTAATTTCAGTAAGCTTTGCATTATCTGCAAGTGTTTGAATAGAATCAAGATTTACGCCCTTATATTCAACACGGTTCACATTTTTAAAACCAAATTTTGGTACCCGGCGCTGTAAAGGCATCTGACCTCCTTCAAAACCGATTTTATGTTTGTAACCAGATCTGGATTTTGCTCCTTTATGTCCACGTGTAGATGTTCCACCGTGACCAGATCCCTGACCACGTCCAATTCTCTTTGTTTTTTTTACAGAGCCTTCAGCCGGTGATAAATTATTCAGTTTCATGTCTAAATGTTCAATGTTCTTATTTTACTTCCTCAACCAAATGAGATACTTTTTTAATCATTCCAAGAATCTGAGGAGTTGCCTCTTTTTCCAAAACCTGATTTAATTTTCTAAATCCAAGTGCTTTAATAGTTCTTTTTTGATCTATTGGTTTATTAATTGCACTTCTAATTTGTTTAATTTTTATAGTAGCCATGACTAATTCAATTACCCGTTAAATACTTTCTCCATTGAAATTCCGCGATCATGTGCTACGGAAACTGCGTCTCTCATTTTACCAAGAGCATCCATTGTAGCTTTAACCACATTGTGCGGGTTAGATGATCCCTGTGATTTTGCAAGAATATCCTTTACACCAGCGCTCTCAAGAACGGCACGCATCGCACCACCTGCAATTACACCAGTACCATTTGAAGCCGGTTTAAGAAAAACACGTGAACCAGAAAATTTTCCTTTTTGTTCGTGAGGAACAGTTCCATTTATTACCGGAACACGAATCAAGCTTTTTTTAGCATCATCAACTCCTTTAGAAATTGCATCAACAACTTCTTTAGCTTTACCCAAACCATGGCCAACAATTCCATTTTCATTTCCAACAACAACAATTGCTGAAAAACTAAAAGTACGACCACCTTTTGTAACCTTAGTAACGCGGTTGAGGGCAACAAGCTTGTCCTTAAGTTCGATATCTGCAGCTCTTACAATATTCATTTTTTCCTATTATTAAAATTTTAATCCACCTTCACGTGCTCCGTCAGCAAGTGATTTTACTCTTCCGTGATACTGATAACCATTGCGGTCAAATACAACACTTGTCACACCTGCTTTCACAGCTTTCTCTGCCAGTTCTTTTCCAACAACAGTTGCTGCTTCACTTTTATTTTTCCCTTCAGCAGACTTGTTTTTGTATGATGAAGACGCTACCAACGTAACACCCTTTTCATCATCAATAATCTGTGCATAGATCTCTTTATTTGATCTGAAAACACTCAATCTCGGCTGAGACGCAGTTCCGAAAATGTTTTTGCGGATTCTGCGTTTAATTTTTGCTCTTTTTTCAACTTTACTTAAAGCCATAACTTATCTTATTTCGCTGCTGATTTACCAGCTTTTCTTCTTATAAATTCGTCCGAATAACGGATTCCTTTTCCTTTGTACGGTTCAGGTTTACGGAACGATCTGATTTTAGCCGCAACCTGACCCAATAATTGTTTATCATATGACTCCAGGGTAACTAAAGGGGGCATACCTTTTTCAGTAACTGCAGAAACTTTAATTTCTTTTGGAATCTCGAATGAAATACTGTGAGAATAACCAACGGACATTTCAAGAATCTGCCCTTTAGCAGCAGCACGGTAACCTACTCCATGAAACTCCAGTTTTTTGATAAATCCTTCAGAAACTCCATGAATCATATTTTGAACTAACGCACGGTATAAACCATGTTTAGAGCGAATTTCTTTTTGATCAGAACTTCTTTTGAAAACCAGATTTGTTCCATCATTTTCGATCGCAATAGCAGAGTCAATATCTTGCTTCAACTCTCCTTTAGGACCTTTTACTGTGATGGTATTATCTGAGAATTTTACTTCAACCCCTTTCGCAATTACCACCGGTGCATTTCCAATACGTGACATATAAACTTGTCTTAATTTCTTTAATTAATAAACATAACAGATCAACTCACCACCAACACCTTCTTTTCTTGCTTCCTTATCAGTAAGAACACCTCTTGAAGTTGAAATTATTGCAATTCCCAGTCCGTTCAATACTCTCGGCAACTCTGTAGCTCCGCAATATTTTCTCAAACCTGGTGTACTTACTCTTTCAATTTTACGGATCGCCGGAACATTATTAGCATATTTCAATGCAATTTTTATAATTCCCTGTTTACCGTCTTCCACGCATTTGTGGCTAAGAATATACCCTTTATCCTCCAGGATTTTTGTAATTTCCTTTTTAATATTCGATGCAGGAATTTCCACTACTTTGTGACCAGCCATCTGGGCGTTTCTCACACGTGTCAAATAATCTGCTATTGGATCTGTATTCATTTTAAATAGTTATTTCTTATTACCAACTTGCTTTAGTTACTCCCGGTATTTTTCCATTCAATGCCATTTCACGGAACGTTACACGGGAAATTCCAAACTGTCTCATATAACCTCTGGGTCTTCCGGTCAATAAACATCTGTTATGAATTCTGATTTTCATTGAGTTTTTGGCAGTTTCTGTAAAGCCAGCATTGCATCCCAGTCACCTGTTGCACAAGCTTTTCTCAATTCAGTTCTTTTTTTGTCAAAACGAGCGGCAAGTTTTGTTCTTTTGCGCTCTCTCGCTTTCATTGATTCTTTTGCCATGCTCTTAGTTTTTTACAAATGGAAATCCAAAACCGGACAACAAAGCTTTTGCTTCTTCATCGCTTTCAGTTGAAGTAACAAAAGTGATATCCATACCAAATATTTTATTCACTTTATCGATATCAATTTCTGGGAAAATGATATGTTCTTTAATACCCATGTTGAAATTTCCCTGACCATCAAATCCCTTTGCATTCACACCACGAAAATCTCTTGTTCTAGGCAAAGCAATATTGATAAGTCGATCAAGAAACTCATACATCTTGTCTCCTCTCAAAGTCACTTTAACTCCTACCGGCATTCCTTTTCTCAATTTGAAATTGGAAATATCCTTTTTGGAATTCATTGAGATCGCAGCTTGTCCTGAAATATTTGACATATCCTTCACTGCAGATTCAATCAATTTTTTTATCTGAAATTGCATCACCCAATCCCTGGCTTAATACAATTTTCTTAAGTTTCGGGATTCTCATGACAGATTTAAATCCGAATTGTTTTTGCAATTCTTTTGTAATCTCTGCAGAATACTTCTCTTTTAGTCTTGGTGTATAGCTCATTATTTAACTACCTCCCCGTTCTTTTTTAATACTCTTACTAATTTACCGTTATCGCCTTTTTTGCGACCTACTCTTGAAGCAACGCCTCCTGAAACAAGCATAACATTTGAAATGTGAACACCTGCTTCTTTTTCTTCAATACCTCCCTGAGGATTTGATGCACTTGGTTTTACGTGTTTTTTCACAACGTTAACATCTTTAATAACAACGCGACTTTTGCGCGGTCTATTCTAAGCACCTTACCCTCATTGTTGCGTGACTCACCTGCGATTACGCGGACAGTATCACCAACTTTTATGTGTAATTTCTTTTGCATTTTATTCTACTGTTATAATACTTCAGGTGCTAATGACACCACTTTCATATACTGTTTATCTCTGAGTTCACGTGCAACAGGTCCGAAAATACGAGTACCTCTCATTTCACCTGCCTCATTCAAGAGCACCACTGCATTATCATCAAAACGGATATAAGAACCATCCGGACGACGAACCTCTTTTTTGGTGCGGACAACTACGGCTTTTGTTACCTGTCCTTTTTTTACGTTTCCTGCAGGAAGTGCATCTTTAACACTCACTACAATTTTGTCACCTACAGAAGCGTATCTTCTTCCCGTTCCACCCAGAACACGGATGCATAAAACATCTTTTGCTCCGCTATTATCGGCTACTGTTAGCCTACTTTCCTGCTGAATCATTGGTTATAATTATTTAGCTCTTTCAACAATTTCTACTAATCTCCAGCACTTTGTTTTGCTCAGAGGGCGAGTTTCCATGATACGAACCGTATCACCGGGATTGCACTCGTTTTTTTCGTCGTGGGCGACAAATTTAGTAGTTTTTTTCACGAACTTACCGTATTTCGGGTGTTTCACTTTTCTTTCTACTGTTACCACAACAGATTTTTCCATCTTGTTGCTGGTAACCACACCGATACGTTCTTTTCTTAAATTTCTTTTAGTTTCCATTTCAGGATCTTATTTCAATTATTACGCATTCAATTCTCTGCTTCTCAGTGCAGTTTTCAAACGAGCAATGTCTTTGCGGTTTGCTCTGATTTGAAGCGGATTTTCGAGTTTAGTTACAACGTTTGTTAAAACAAGTTTTTCTTGTTTTGTTGTCAACTCATCGATTTTATCCTTAATGTCTTCTAATGACATTTCTTTAATCTCTTTTGCTTTCATCTTATTTCAATTATTCTGCATAGTCTGCACGTACAACAAATTTGCAACGCAGCGGTAATTTCTGAGCAGCAAGACGCATTGCTTCTTTAGCTGTTGCAGTAGGTACACCATCCGCTTCAAAAATTACTCTGCCCGGCTGAATTACAGCAACCCAGTGACTAGGCGCTCCTTTTCCTTTACCCATACGAACCTCAGCAGGTTTCATAGTAATCGGTTTATCAGGAAAAATGCGGATCCAAACCTGACCTTCACGTTTCATATGACGGGTTAGCGCCACACGTGAAGCTTCAATCTGACGCGATGTTAACCATCCTGCATCCATTGATTTTAAGGCGAATGATCCAAAAGCAATTGTTCCACCTCTGTGGGCAATTCCGCGGTTCTTTCCTTTCTGCGTTCTTCTGAATTTTGTTCTTTTAGGCTGTAACATGATTGTACTGCTTTATTCTTTAATTAATTCTTTTTTCTTGGACCTGATTTTGCTTTAGGAGCCGCACCAGCAGACTCTCCGCCAGCTCTCTTTTGAGTTAGACCGATATTTGGAGAAAGATCTCTTTTACCGTAAACTTCCCCTTTGCAAATCCATGTTTTAATTCCAATTCTTCCGTATGTAGTATGTGCTTCGCCAACTGCATAATCTATATCTGCTCTGAAAGTATGAAGCGGGGTTCTTCCTTCTTTGTACATTTCATTGCGCGCCATCTCAGCACCATTTAATCTTCCTGAAATTTTCACTTTAATTCCTTCAGCACCCATTCTCATAGTGGAAGCAATTGCCATTTTAATAGCTCTTCTGAATGAAACACGACCTTCTATCTGACGTGCAATACTGTCTGAAACCAATTGCGCATCAAGTTCCGGACGTTTAATTTCAAAAATATTTATCTGAACTTCTTTACCTGTGATTTTTTTCAGTTCCTCTTTCAATTTATCCACTTCCTTACCACCTTTTCCGATAATAACTCCAGGACGAGCAGTATTGATTGTCACGGTAACTAGTTTTATCGTTCTTTCAATAATAATTTTAGAGATACTCGCTTTTGAAAGACGCGCCATCAGATATTCTCTGATTTTATAATCCTCAACAATTTTCGAAGCGTAATCTTTACCTCCAAACCAGTTTGATTCCCATCCGTGGATGAATCCTAATCTGTTTCCTATCGGGTTAGCTTTTTGTCCCATTTCTTTAATTATTTTTTGCTGTCAACAATAATTGTTGTGTGGTTAGATCTTTTTCTGATTCTGTGAGCTCTTCCTTGAGGAGCAGCAGAAATTCTTTTAAGCATTCCGGCCTGATTAACTTTGATTTCAGAAACCACAAGCGTTTCTTCTTCAATGTTTTTTCCTTGATTTTTTTGTTCCCAGTTAGCAATTGCAGAACGAAGAAGTTTTTCAAGTCTTCCAGCAGCTTCTTTTGAATTGTGCTGAAGAATATTAAGTGCTTTATTCACTTCTACACCTCTCACAATATCAGCTACCAGTCTCATTTTTCTTGCAGAGATCGGGCAATTGTTCAAATGTGCAATTGCAGTAGTGCTTTTACGCTCTTTTAGTTTATCCGCTGCTATTTTTTTTTCTAGCTTTTATTTCAAATCAGTTTAGCTAATTATTTTTTTACTTTCTTTTTATCAGCATGGCCTCTGAACGTTCTGGTTGGAGAAAACTCTCCAAGTTTATGACCAACCATGTTTTCAGTTACATACACCGGTATGAATTTGTTTCCGTTATGAACGGCAAACGTCATCCCAACAAAATCAGGTGTGATTGTTGAAGACCGTGACCAAGTTTTGATCACAGCTTTCTTGTCAGCACCTTGAGCTGCTTCTACTCTTTTCACTAATTTATAGTGAACGAAAGGAGGTTTTTTCAATGATCTGCTCATACCTAATTATTTCTTTCTTCTTTCAATTATATAATTATTCGAATATTTAACTCTTGATCTTGTTTTATATCCTTTAGCAGGAATACCTTTACTAGATCTCGGGTGACCTCCGGAAGCACGACCTTCACCACCACCCATCGGGTGATCAACCGGGTTCATAACAACCCCTCTTACACGTGGTCTGCGACCTTCCCATCTTGATTTACCTGCTTTACCGGCAATCACAAGCATATGCTCACCGTTAGAAACGATTCCAACTGTTGCCATGCAAGTTGTAAGAATCATACGAGTTTCACCAGAAGGCATTTTAACTACCGCATAATTACCTTCTCTTGCAGCAAGTTGAGCTGAAGATCCTGCACTTCTCGCAATTGCAGCGCCACGACCAGGTTTCAGTTCGATGTTGTGAATCATTGTTCCCAATGGAATCTCTCCTAAATAAAGTGCATTACCAACTTCAGGCGCAACACCTTTTCCTGAAAGAATCACATCACCAACTTTCAATCCCTGAGGAGCAATGATGTATCTTTTTTCACCATCAGCATAAAATACCAAAGCGATATTTGCTGTTCTGTTCGGATCGTATTCGATTGTTTTAACTGTTGCAGGTACTCCCGCTTTCTCACGTTTAAAATCAACAATACGATATTGTTTTTTATGTCCACCCCCGATATAACGCATGGTCATTTTTCCGGTGTTGTTACGACCTCCGGATTTTCTGCGACTTGTAATCAGTGATTTTTCCGGTTCAACTTTTGAAAGGTCACTGTAATCCAAAGCGATTTTGTGTCGCTGACTTGGGGTGATAGGTTTTAATTTTCTAACTGCCATTTTTCAGTCTCTTAAATGTTATCGTACAAATCAATTGTTTCACCAGCCACAACTGTTACAATTGCTTTTTTCCAAATCGGATTTCCTTGTTCAGAAACTCCTTTTGAAGTATATTTTTTCTTTGGTTTACCGCCTCCGAAAGTTGCTGTTCTAACGCTTTTCACATGAACGTTATACATTTTTTCGATTGCACCTTTAATCTCAATTTTGTTTGCTCTGCGATCTACTGCAAATGCAAAGCGATTTTTTGTTTCGCTGTCATTTGTCGCTTTTTCAGTGAGAATAGGTTTAATAATAATACTGCTCATATGAATGATTAATTCAGGATTGATTCAATTTTACTTACCGCATCTTCCACAATTACAAGTTTGTTTGCATTGAGAATTTCATAAGTATTCAAGCTATCAGCAGTTACAACATTTGCACCCTGAATATTTCTTGAAGACAAGTAAGCATTTTTATTTTCTGCAGGAACCACGAAAAGAACTTTGTCATACGCCAGATTCATGTCTGTAAGCATTTTCATGAATTCTTTTGATTTTGGCGCAGTCATGTCCAGTTTGTTCAAAACAATGATTCCGTTTTCTTTCGCTTTATAAGTCAATGCTGATTTTCTTGCAAGACGTTTCACTTTAACGTTCAATTTGAAATCATAATTTCTAGGGTGCGGTCCAAAAACGCGTCCACCACCTCTGAACTCAGGATTCTTAATGCTTCCTGCACGAGCACCGCCAGTACCTTTTTGTTTTTTCAATTTACGGGTAGAACCAGAAATATCTCCACGCTCTTTTGACTGGTGAGTACCTTGTCTTTTTGCAGCCAGATATTGTTTCACATCCAAATAAATGGCATGATCATTCGGTTCAATCGCAAAAACAGAATCTGCAAGTTTAACACTCTTAGATGTCTCTTTACCTTTTATATCAACAACCTTAACGTCCATCTTACTTCTGAATTAAAACGAATGCACCGTTATGACCAGGGATTGATCCTTTGATCAGAATGAGATTCTTATCGGTTAATACTTTTACTATCTGAAGGTTTGCAGTTTTAACTCTGCCATTACCTGTTTGTCCGCCCATTCTCATACCCGGAAATACACGGGAAGGAAATGAACACGCACCAATAGATCCTGGTGCACGTAATCTGTTATGCTGACCGTGGGTGGCCTCACCTACTCCTGCAAAACCATGACGTTTAACAACACCCTGAAATCCTTTTCCTTTTGAAGTTCCGATTACATCTACGAAATCTCCGTCAGCGAAAAGTGAAGAGCTGACAACATCTCCGATATTCAGATTATCAAAACCTTTAAACTCAGCCAGTTTTTCTTTTGGCGTTGTTTTGGCTTTATCAAAATGTCCTTTCAGAGCCTTTGGCGTACTTTTTACGCGCTTCTCACCGAATCCAAGCTGTACAGCCTGATATCCGTCTTTTTCAAGGGTCTTAACTTGTGTAACCACACAAGGACCAGCTTCTATCAACGTGCATGGTGTTGCCTTACCCTCGGCACTGTAGATGCTAGTCATCCCAACTTTTTTACCTATAATTCCCGGCATACTTTATATTAATTAAACTTTAATTTCTACGTTAACTCCGCTTGGAAGTTCAAGCTTCATAAGAGCATCAACAGTCTTTGATGATGAACTATAAATGTCAATCAACCTTTTGTAGGCACACAACTGAAATTGTTCACGCGCTTTTTATTTACGTGCGGAGAACGCAATACAGTATAAATGCGCTTGTGAGTTGGAAGCGGAATTGGACCGCTTACGATTGCACCTGTTACTTTCACAGCTTTTACAATTTTCTCTGCAGATTTATCCACCAGATTGTGATCGTATGACTGCAATTTTATTCTAATCTTCTGACTCATTGTAATACTTATTAAGCAGTAATTTTTCCTTTAACTTTTGCTACCACATCATCCGCAATATTTTTCGGACATGTTGAATAATGAGAAAATTCCATTGTTGATGTAGCGCGACCAGATGAAAGTGTACGAAGTGTTGTTACATATCCAAACATTTCAGATAACGGAACGTCAGCACGAACAACTTTTGCTCCCAAACGATCATCCATTCCAGTCATTTGACCGCGGCGACGGTTCAAATCCGCAACGATATCCCCCATATTTTCTTCCGGAGTAACTACCTCAACTTTCATGATTGGTTCCAACAATTCCGGTTTCGCTTTTTTCATTGCTTCACGGTATGCCATACGGGCACAGATTTCGAATGACAATGAATCTGAATCCACATCGTGATAAGAACCATCGTTCAATTCTACCTTCAGGCTATCCACCGGGAATCCGGCCAATACACCATTTTTCATGGATTCTTTAAACCCTTTTTCAACAGGCGGAACAAATTCACGCGGAATGTTACCACCTTTAATATTATTTACGAATTCAAGACCGATTTTAGCCTCATCCGGTTGTGGCATAATTTTAATCTGAATATCAGCAAACTTACCACGACCACCAGTTTGTTTTTTATATGTTTCACGATGCTCAACAGCAGCAGTGATTCTTTCTTTATAAGCAACCTGAGGTGCACCCTGATTCACTTCTACCTTGAACTCACGTTTCAAACGCTCAACCAGAATTTCCAGGTGAAGCTCACCCATTCCAGAAATAATAGTTTGTCCAGACTCCTCGTTTGTAGAGACACGGAAAGTCGGATCTTCTTCAGCAAGTTTACTCAAAGACAATCCAAGTTTATCAACATCAGCCTGAGTTTTAGGCTCAATTGCCAATCCGATAACCGGTTCAGGGAAATCCATTGATTCAAGAACAATAGGATGTTTTTCATCACACAATGTGTCTCCTGTACGGATATCTTTAAAACCAACACCTGCAGCAATATCTCCGGCTTCAACAAATTCTATCGGATTTTGTTTGTTGGCATGCATTTGAAAAATACGCGAGATTCTTTCTTTGTTACCGGTTCTGGTATTAAAAATATAGGATCCTGCTTCAACTTTTCCAGAATACATACGGAAGAAACAAAGTCTTCCAACGAATGGATCTGTAGCAATTTTAAATGCGAGTGCTGCAGTAGGTTCATCAGGATTTGGATTTCTTTTTTCCATTTCCTCAGAATCAGGATTCATTCCTTCAACAGCACCTTTATCGTACGGAGAAGGTAAATATTGCATCACAGCATCCAACATTGTCTGTACACCTTTGTTTTTGAAAGATGAACCACACAACACCGGCTGAACACTCATGTTAATTGTAGCTTTGCGGATTGCAGATTTAATTTCTTCAGGAGTGATTGACTCAGAATTCTCGAAGAATTTCTCCATCAAAGCTTCATCAGATTCAGCAACTGCTTCAATTAATTTATCTCTCCAGCCTTTTGCCTCTTCAACCATGTCAGCAGGGACATCAATCAACTGATACGTCATCCCTTTATCTGCCTCATTCCAGATAATACCCTTCATTGTGATCAAATCGATCACACCTTTGAATTCATCTTCAGCGCCAATTGGAATCTGCAAAGGAACAGGATTTCCGCTCAAACGGTCTTTAATTTCTTTGATGCAACGGAAAAAATCAGCACCCGCGCGATCCATTTTATTAATGAAACAAATTCTTGGAACGCCATATTTATTAGCTTGTCTCCAAACAGTTTCAGACTGAGGTTCAACACCCGACGCAGCACAAATCAAAGCAACTGCACCATCGAGAACACGAAGTGAACGTTCTACCTCAACGGTAAAGTCAACGTGACCCGGTGTGTCAATAATATTAATACGATATTCTTTAGTTTCAGGCACTTTTTGTCCCTGAACAGTAGGGTAAAACCAAGTTGCAGTAACAGCGGCAGAAGTAATTGTGATTCCGCGTTCCTGTTCAAGTTCCATCCAGTCAGTTGTTGCAGCACCTTCGTGTACCTCACCAATTTTGTGGCTCAAACCAGTATAATAAAGGACACGCTCAGTAGTTGTGGTTTTACCAGCATCTACGTGGGCCATGATCCCAATATTTCTAGTATATGTTAAATCTCTTTTAGCCATTATCAATTAAAATTTGAAATGAGAGAAAGCTTTATTTGCCTCTGCCATTTTATGCATGTCTTCTTTCTTTTTATAAGCAGCACCCTCTTCTTTAGAAGCAGCAATTACTTCTGCGGCCAGTTTAGAAGCCATAGTTTTTTCATTTCTCTTTCTTGAAAAAGCGATTAACCATTTCATTGCAAGTGATTGTTTACGGCTCTCACGCACAGGAGTAGGAATTTGAAATGTAGCACCACCAACCCGACGTGAACGAACCTCAACATCCGGAGAAACATTAGCCAATGCTTTTTTCCAGATATCAATTGCATTTTCACCTTCTATTTTAGTACCAACGATATCCATTGCTTCATAGAAGATTTTGAATGAAGTACTTTTCTTTCCGTGAAGCATCATACTGTTCACGAATTTTGTTACCACCACCTCTTTAAATTTTGGATCAGGTAAAATGTTGTGTTTTTTAGCTTGTCTTCTTCTCATGACTGTTCAGCTTATGATTTTTTTGCTTTCGGGCGTTTAGCACCGTATTTAGATCTTCTTTGTAATCTGCCTTCAACACCAGCTGTATCAAGTGCACCACGTACAATGTGATAACGAACACCTGGTAAATCTTTCACCCTTCCACCTCTTACAAGTACAATTGAGTGCTCTTGTAAGTTATGTCCTTCACCACCGATGTATGCGTTTACTTCTTTTTTGTTAGTTAATCTTACCCTTGCAACTTTTCTCATTGCTGAATTTGGTTTTTTTGGTGTTGTTGTGTAAACACGTACACAAACACCTCTTTTTTGAGGGCAAGAATCCAGCGCAGCTGATTTACTTTTGTAAACCGGAGCTGTTCTGCCTTTTCTTACTAACTGCTGAATGGTTGGCATAGTTTAATCTCGCTTATTTTCTACTATTTAACACTATAATATGTCCCAATTTCGCTAAAAATCGGAGCGCAAAGGTATATAGTTTTTTTTATAAAACAACTTTTGTTTAAAATTAATTTCAGTTTTTTCCTTGACAAACCCTTATTAACGTTGAGGAAGGATATAATTCTTTTGAAAATCAAGTATTTAGCTACTAATAACGTCTTAAAACTTTGTTTTTTGAGGGTTTTTAAACAGCCGATAACTTATCTAAATTTGTAAAATGGATTTTTTATCAACCTTGAACAAGGAACAGCAAGAAGCAGTAAGACAAACAGAAGGTCCGGTGATGGTAATAGCCGGAGCAGGGTCAGGAAAAACGAGGGTTTTAACATTTCGGATTGCCTATTTAATTGCCAAAGGAGTTGATCCTTTTCAGATTCTGGCACTTACCTTTACCAATAAGGCAGCCAAAGAGATGAAAAATCGTATTGCCTCATTAGTTGGAGAATCTGAAGCAAAAAATATCTCCATGGGTACATTCCATAGTGTCTTTGCAAGAATTTTGAGAAATCATTCTTTAAAAATAGGATACCCAACCAATTTCACCATTTATGACAGCCAGGATTCAAAGAGTCTGCTCAAAACAATCATTAAAGAACTGAACCTGGATGATAAAATATACAAACCGTCTTTAGTGCATGGCAGAATTTCAAGTGCTAAAAACAACCTCATCAGTGCTGCAGAATATGAAGCCAATGCTGAAATTGTTGGTGAAGACAGAATGAGTGCCAAACCCAGGCTTTTTGAAATCTACAAGACTTATGAAAAGCGCTGTTTTATGGCAGGGGCAATGGACTTTGATGATTTATTATTTAAGACAAATATTCTTTTCCGGGATCATCCGGATGTACTGCATTATTATCAGCATAAGTTCAGATACGTTCTTGTAGATGAGTATCAGGACACCAACTTCTCTCAGTATTTAATTGTAAAAAAAATTGCCGCCGTATTTAATAATATATGTGTTGTTGGAGATGATGCTCAAAGTATATACTCGTTCAGGGGTGCAAACATTGAAAATATTCTGAATTTTAAAAATGATTATCCAGATTATAAAATTTTAAACTGGAGCAGAATTACCGGAGCACCCAAAATATTGTGAATGCTGCAAACAGTGTCATAGACATGAATAAAGACCAGATCAGAAAAACTGTCTGGACAGCAAATTCAAAAGGTGAACTCATAGATGTCATAAGAACCCTTACAGATAATGAAGAGGGAAAAGTTGTTACCAATCACATATATGAGACCAAACAAAATCTGCAAGCAAATAATTCAGACTTTGCAATTCTTTACCGAACAAACGCACAGTCAAGATCATTCGAAGAATCTCTGAGAAAAATGAATTTGCCCTATAAAATATATGGCGGATTATCATTTTATCAAAGGAAAGAAATAAAAGATCTGATTTCATACTTCAGGCTGGCTTCAAATTTAACGGATGAAGAAGCTTTGAAACGTGTTATCAATTATCCAAAAAGAGGAATAGGCGACAGCACAATTGAACGTGTTATTGTAGCCGCAAATCATTACGGCGTTGCATTGTGGGATATTATTTCAAAGCCGCAGCAGTTCCCCACAGACATTCCATCCGGATCGATGAATAAAATCTCATCATTTGTAACAATGATTGAAAGTTTCAATGTTCAGCTGCACAAAATTGATGCTCACACTTTAGCAGAAACTATAGCAAGAAGTTCAGGAATTCTCAAAGAACTTTATGATGATAAATCACCGGAAGGAGTTTCAAGATATGAAAATATTCAGGCATTGCTTTCAGGTATTAAAGAGTTTACAGAAAACAGAGCCGAAAATGAAACCGCAACGCTGAGCGAATTTCTCGGAGACATTGCATTACTGACAGATGCTGATCAGGAAAATGAAGAATCAAAAGATCAGATTACACTAATGACTATTCACGCATCCAAAGGGCTAGAATTTCCTTTTGTATATGTTGTTGGTTTGGAAGAGAATTTATTTCCTTCCCAAATGTCACTGCATTCAAGAACAGAACTGGAAGAAGAAAGACGTCTTTTTTATGTTGCACTTACCCGGGCTGAAAAGCGGGCTGTTCTCACGTACGCCACCAGCAGATACCGTTTTGGAAATATTATAACCAGCGAACCAAGCAGATTTATTTCAGAAATCAATCCGGAGTTTCTCAATGTTTCCAATCCGACTAGAGGCGGAGGTGTTTCTTTAAATCAGGTAACATTTGAACGCAAATTAGGTCGTGTCAAGGAACCACTTTTTTCTACTAAATCCCATGAGCGAGAAAAAGAAAATTCTGATGAGAACAAAGCGGTTGTCATTACCCCTTCAGACTTAACTGACCTGAAAGTTGGTTATAATGTGATTCATGAGCGATTTGGAAAAGGAAAGGTTATTGGTCTTGAAGGTAAACCACCTGAAAAAGCAACAGTATTTTTTCCTAAAGTAGGCAACAAACAATTGCTGCTGAAATTTGCGAAACTGGAAATTATCCAGTCTGCCTAAATCTGAAGTCTCAAGATAATTTTCGTACCTGCAGGATTGCCGTTTTCATCTTTCAGATCAATAATTTCAAAAGGTACAAAAACTGAATTTTTATTTAAAGATGCGAGTCTTTCTTCAGTAACTTTTAACGCCGTCGATTTGTGATAATTTTCTTTCTGTGCAATTATTTTCGAGGCATTTTCTCTTCCAATTCCATTATCCTCAACGGAACACTCAAGTAAATGTTCACCAAGTAATTTAAATGTAACGCGAATGACTCCTTTTCTTTCTGATTTTTTCAAACCGTGAATCAATGCATTTTCAACAAAGGGCTGAATAAGTAAAGGCGGTAATATTTCTTCAGAAGTTACCAGATCAGGATCAATCTCAAATTCCAGATCAACATCCACTCCCTGATGTCAGTCTTTCAAGCTGAACATAATTTTCAAGTGTTTCTATTTCACTTTCAATTGAAATCGTTTTTTCCCTTGAATTTTCCAAAACACGTCTCATCAGTTTGGAAAATTTGGCCAGGCATATCTTGCCTTATCACTGTCATTGAGAATGATTAAATTGTGTATTGAATTCAGCACATTAAAAATAAAATGCGGATTCATCTGAAGCCGAAGCGCCTTTTGTTCAAGTTCAATCAGATTTTTTTCCATTTCAAGTTTTTCCCGGAGTCGTTTGTTCTTTCTTCTTAATCTGACAACAACAACAAGAAAACTATAATTATCATCAATGAAATGATGGAATAATACATGAATTTGAACCACCACTTTTCCCAGTAGGGCTGATCGATTTCAAAAGACAAAGTAATTGGTTCAACGTCCCAGTTTTCATCTATCGAAGCCTTTACGCTGAAAGAATATTTACCCGGAAATAAATTACCATATGTTGCTTCATGACTGGTTGATGATGGAGTCCAGTCTTTATCAATTCCGCTTAATTTCCAGCGGTACCGGATACTGTTACCATGTGTGTAGTGAATTGCTTTAAAACTAAATCCAATGTGATTCTTATCATGAGGCAGCAAAAGATCCCTTGTCATTTTTCCATTGTCAAAAAAATCTGCGAACTCTGTTTTTTCAATTGATTCATAAAAATCCGGAAATCTTCCAATATTAAAAATGGCGGTTCAGATTGTGAATAATTTACCTCACCCCCCTTTGTAAACAAATAAACCATTAACAGTTCCAAACCAGAGATTGCCGAAACCATCAGCATAAGCTGCGTTTGAATTAGTCTCCACTCCTTCAAATCCTTCATCAGAATCAAAATGAGTTACCTGAGAAATTGAATAATCTTCTGTGAATTCAAGTCTATCCAATCCTTTTTCTGAACCTACCCAAAGCTCGTTATTATTATATATGAGCTGATAAATATTATTTGAACTTAATTTATCTGCTGTTGTGATCCAGGTCTCAGAAATAATTGAATCGCCGTTCATTGTCAGCTGAAGAATGCCGTTATCGGTAGTACCAATCCAAATGCTGTTTTCAGATAAGGCAGCATTTCTAAAGCTTACTTGTTCTTTATGCATTA
The DNA here is from genome assembly GCA_016719925.1 of Crocinitomicaceae bacterium. Classification (GTDB taxonomy): domain Bacteria; phylum Bacteroidota; class Bacteroidia; order Flavobacteriales_D; family Crocinitomicaceae; genus JADJGJ01. The sequence continues at coordinate 260,529 of JADJYC010000005.1, forward strand.
TTTCAACTTTCTTTCCATTGATAAATCCATAAGAATTGTCTTCACCAATAAACCAGAGTTTTTCATTATAAAAAAACATCGCCGCAATCCGCTCAGGGTATTTACCTTCAGAAATTTTGAGTTTGCTGATACTTAAAGTAAGCGGAAATGTTTTTGATTTTATTACACGAAGAATACCTCCGTTGACAGTAGAAATAAAAACCTCTCCGGTTTTTTTATTTTCAGTAATACTTTTTATCCAATTTGATGTTAAACCACCTTTTTCCTGGGTAAAATGCAATATGGTGTCTTTGCCTGCGTCACGGTCATAAATTCCAAGACCACTGCTTTCAGTACCAAACCAGATATCTCCGTCTCTGTCCTGAAAAATTGTGCGCACCTTATCAGAACAAAAACCAAATTCTTCATCAAACAAAGTAGCGGAAGTATCATTGATTCTCATTACACCTGTTCCCTCTGTGCCCAGCCATAAATTATTTAAATCATCATTGAGCACAGAATAAATATAGTTTCCATTAAGACCAGATTCAGTTGAGTATTTAATGAAAGGACTGTTTTGAAAAATTGAGATACCTCCACCACTTGTTCCAATCCAGATATTATTCCATCTGTCAGCTACAATAGTTCTGATATGATTATTGGCGAGACCATTTTCAGAGCGGTAATTTTTGGAAATCAATGTTTCTGTATTTAAAACATAAACACCATTGTTTTGGGTGCCAATCCAAATTTCCTTATTCTCAATTACATTCAAAGAAGTAATAATTTCTTCAGACAGAAATTTCAGATAATCGGGTTGGGATATTCCATCCTTTTTGTCATAAACATAAATACCTCTGCCATAAGTTCCAATCAGCCAATGATCATTGAACATCAGTACACAATTTACTTCATTCACCGGTAAGCCTCTGGCTTTATTTATTTTATTAAAAGGATCATCCAGCTTTAAAATTCCGTCGGTTGTACAAACCCAAATTTGATTTTGATCATCTGTAAAAAAACTCTGGCAATTTACATCTGACAAATTAGCGTTTTCTTTGAATTTAGTGATCTGCTTATTTTTTACCACATATAATCCTGCGTCTGTAGCAAGCAATGTCTGTTCATTATTAAAACAAATATCATTCGTAATCTGCGAAGCAAAATCCAGCCTGTAATTGCCCTGCCATTTTCCATTTTCTGCAAAAACAGAAACTCCGCCGCGCTGACCAATCCAAATTTCCTTTTCATTTTTTTCAATACAAAAATCCGGTTAGAAATCAGAGAATCATTTTTTGTAATGTATTTAAAACCCGATCCGTCATAAATACATAAACCTCCGCCCTGTGTTCCAATCCAGGCCCTTTCAAATGAATCAAACGTAATTGCAAAAGCCTGAGACTGCGGCAAACCTTCTTTGATAGAAACCTGATTAAAATTATACGCCTGACCAAACGCCGGAATGGACAAAATTATTACAGCCAGCAAGGGAATCAGGCAGCGGAATAATTGTAAAAATTGACGCATAAAAATTGAATCCGTTCAGTTAATAGTTGATGCTGAATTATCCTGATTTTATTAGTAGTTTCGAATATTAAAGATACACATTGAATCGGATAAAAAAAATACTGACAGGCATTAAAGGCTGGTTAAAAAAATACAGGTATGTATTAGGAGGTATGTTTTTGTTTATTTTTTTCATCTGGTTATTTTGTCTACCGGATAAATTATTTCAGGATCCAACTTCTACAGTTTTGTATGACCGAAACGGAAATTTGCTTGGCGCATCTATTGCGGATGATGGTCAATGGAGATTTCCAGAACCAGATTCTATTCCCTACCGTTTTAAAACGGCATTGATTCAGTTTGAAGACAGGAGTTTTGAGAGTCACTGGGGAATGAGTATCAGAGGGCTTTCCCGAGCATTATGGCAGAATATAAAAGGAGGAAGAAAAGTAAGCGGAGGAAGTACAATCACCATGCAGCTGATGCGCATGTCAAGAAAAGGACAGAGCAGAAATATCTGGCAGAAATTAGTGGAAATTTTTTGGGCAACAAGGGCTGAATGGCGTTATTCAAAAGAAGAGATATTGACCATGTATGCAGCACATGCTCCGATGGGAGGAAATGTAGTTGGACTTGAGGCCGCAAGCTGGCGATATTTTGGAAGTGCATCACATGAACTCACCTGGGCAGAGAGTGCAACTCTTGCCGTACTTCCAAATGCGCCATCGCTAATGCATCCCGGAAAAAACAGAGAAGAATTGCTTGCAAAAAGAAACCGACTTCTGGATCGGTTATTTGAAATTGGAGAGATGGATTCAACAACCTGGCAATTATCAAAATCAGAACCATTACCTGATGAGCCGCATCCCATGCCAGTTATAGCACCACAACTTATGACACGTATCATTAATGACGGACAAAAAGGTCAAATAATTCATACCTCCATTGATGCAAATCTTCAGAAAAGAGTAAATGAAATTGTTCAGTTGCATCATGAACATCTGAGTTCAAACCAGATTTTTAATGCGGCCGTGTTAGTCATGGATGTTGAAACCGGAGAAGTGCTTTCCTACACCGGCAATGTTCCTCAACTTGAAGCAGAACATGGTAAAGATGTTGATATGATTACTGCACCAAGAAGTACCGGCAGTATACTCAAACCATTTCTTTATGCTGCTATGCTCCAATCCGGTGAAATTACTCCTGAAATGCTGATACAGGATATTCCAACGGTGATGTCTGGTTATAGTCCAAAAAACTACAACCTGAAATATGATGGTGTTATTCCGGCTGATGATGCACTTGCCAAATCATTGAATGTTCCGCTGGTAAGAATGCTGACCAAACACGGAGTTGCCAAATTTCAGTTTTTACTTTACAAACTAAAATTCACAACAATAAATAAAACGCCTGATCATTACGGCCTTTCACTGATACTTGGAGGTGCAGAGGCAACATTATGGGATCTGGTTTCTGCTTATGGAATGATGGCGCGCACATTAAACAGATATCCCGACTATGAATATAATTTAAATCAGAAAGCACATTATTCTGCAGATGATACAACTAAAAAAACTGAACTTCCAATTATCGATCCCGCATCTTGCTGGTTTACGTTTGAAGCAATGAATGAACTGGCAAGACCAGAAGAAGATGCCAACTGGGAAATGTATTCCACCTCTCAGAAAATTGCCTGGAAAACAGGGACGAGTTTTGGATTCAGAGATGCCTGGGCGGTTGGTGTAACACCAAAATATGTTGTTGGAGTATGGGTTGGAAATGCTGACGGAGAAGGGCGACCGGGATTAATCGGACGAGAGGTTGCAGCACCAATAATGTTTGATGTTTTTTCAGCATTACCAAATTCTGATTGGTTCAGCAAACCTTTTGATGCAATGGAATCAGTGGATATTTGTATTCAAAGTGGTTATCGCGCAGGTGAATTTTGTGAGCAGACAAAAAAAGAACGGATTCCTGATCCGTCTTTAAATACACTGGCATGCCCGTATCATAAACTTGTTTATCTGGATGAAACTGGTCAATTTTCAATTAATGCCAGCTGCTATGATCTGAATAAATCAAAAAAAAAACCTGGTTTAGTTTGCCTGCAGAAGCCGCTTATTATTATAAAAATCATAATCCTGACTATAGTGATATTCCGCCGTTAATGGAGGGTTGTGTCGATGAAGATAAAGAATATGAACTGGTGATTTTATACCCAAAAAATAACAGCGAAATTTTTGTGCCCGTAAATTTTCAAGAGGAACAGGAAAAAATTGTTCTTGAAGCAACACACCGCCGAAAAGGAATAAAAGTTTACTGGCATCTGGATGAAACCTATTTAGGATTCACCACAGACATTCATCAAATCTCACTTAGTCCAACTGAAGGTAAACACCTGCTTTCAGTGGTAGATGAAAATGGCATTACCGCTGCGGTAACATTTGAGGTAAAAGAAAACCAATGATTTAATTTTTTGCTATGAGCACAGTAGCATAAGCCTGAATGCCTTCACTGGTTCCAACGTATCCCATTTTTTCACCGCGGGTTGCTTTGATGGAAACTACCTCTACATCCACTTCCAGAATTTCAGCAATAATTTTTTGCATGGCAGGAATGTGCGGATTCACTTTTGGATGTTCGAGCATGACAGTGCTGTCAAGATTCACAACAGCAAATCCTTTATTTTTTATCAGGAGAAATGTATCACGCAAAAGAATTTTGCTGTCAGCTCCTTTATATTTCGGATCTGTATCCGGAAAATGAAAACCAATATCTCTGAGATTTGCAGCACCTAACAAAGCATCACAAATTGCGTGCAGTAAAACATCTGCATCTGAATGACCAACTGCTCCAAAAGGAGCTTCCAACTGTACACCGCCAATAAATAAATTGTAGCCTTCTTTCAGCTGATGAATATCAACACCAAATCCAATACGAAAAGAAAAAGGATTATTCATTTGAAGGAGAAGCATCTTTTCCGGTGCCTCCAAATTTGAATTTTAATGAAAATCTAACAGTATTTGCAAGCGGATTTGTTCTGTTTGCAACCAGATAAGAAACATCAATTCCAAAAACGCTGTAATAAACACCAGCACCAAAAGTCAAATATTGTCTTGCACCTTTTGAAGGATGTTCATTGAAATAACCCAATCTGACAGCCAGTGTTGTTGAATACCAATATTCCAATCCAATTCCAATATTTACTTCGCGAAACTCTTCACCCAAACGTGAATTTTTTCAACCTCATACGTACTGTCTGCATTTTGAAATACATTTCCAGGTGCATCATAAAATGACTGAAGAATTCCTGACACAACTGGTACCTGATTGTCTTTTCCTGAAATTATTTCACCGTCAATTCCTCTTTCCGGCGGTGTTGGTACCAATAATTTATTGAAATCAACTGTAGTCAATAACGAATTATATTTATCCAAACGGATATTTAATCCTGTTCCGACACGAAGATTAGTTGGTAAAAAATCACGATGTGAATCTACTGTGTACGCAATTTTATTTCCAATATTTGAAATTGATGTACCAACAGAAAGTGTTGCGTTTTTATTTCCCAAACGGATATCTTCATTTACATAAGCATAAGATAAATCAACTGCTCCTGCGAGACCTGGCTTTGTTCCTGTAGAACCAACATTTACACCGGCAGTAAGATTTGAATAAACAAATTTACCGTTAAAGCCTATCGAACTTCTATCAGAAAGCCTGAAGGCATAACCTCCCAGAACTTCAAATTCATTTGGTGAAAAATCTCTGGTAACAGTTCCGTTTACATCAGTGAAAGTAATATTACCTAATGAAAAATAACGGAGTGAACCACCTACGGCATGATTTCTTCCGATTTTGGTATAGCCTGCAAGATAGGATAAGTGAATATCTTCAACCAATTGTCTCAGCCATGGCGAATAAGAAACACCAAATTCAGCTTTTTCTTTTGAGAAAGATAATTTAGCAGTATTCCAGTGGAATGAATTTACATCCGGTGAAGTTGCAACGCCGACATCTCCCATAGCTCCTGCACGGGAATCCGGAGAAATAATCAAAAAAGGAACTGCAGTTGTTATTGTATTCAGCTGAATAGTAAAATCATCATCATCTTTTGAAAGAGTCTGAGTTAAACCTTTTGAAGCAATTGCAACCAGTAAAAATGCTATTGAGATTCTTTTCATTCCTTATTTATTGACACAAATATACGTAAAAGCAGAGGTATTATTGTACGGTCTAAAAAATTACAAGCTTTTCCACCACTTCTTCTTTCTTCCCTTCAGATGATGTTACCTGCAGGCGATAAACATATACTCCTCTACCCAGCTCATCTCCGTATTCATCTTTTCCGTCCCATTCAATTCCTTCACTTCTGTATGCGATTGTATTTACATTATCAAAAATTGTTTTAACCAGTTTACCTGAAACAGTAAAAATGTCTATTCTGACTTGCAGTGCTGAACAACATTGGTTATGCTCAAAAAAGAATTCAGTATGTGTCGTAAAAGGATTTGGATAATTCAACACATGACTGATTCCCAATTCTTCTTCATTCACTACCACGAATTCAAGTTTAGATTCAGATGAATTATTGTTTACATCCCAAACTTTAAAAGTAATGTCATGCGGACCTTCTTCGAGTTCAGTAAACTGATATGTTACCTTTCCGCTTTGATAGGTATCCAAATCAGCTTCATAAAAATTATTCAGGATGATTGGAGCAGATGTGTTACCATCAATAATTACAGTAATGTCATGTCCTATTCCGTTTCCGGTTGTATTGATTCCGTTTTCATCTGAAATTTCAGCAATCAGTGTAGGAGTTGAATTTGTTATTCCTCCGTCTGCAAAATTCTGATCATTCATAAAAAGATCAACCAGAGGACCTGTCTGATCATTCACCCCGTTTGGATCTACTCCGCCAACAATTATAGTTGTATCATATCCGTAAGAATTGGAATTTGTATTATTTGCATAATAACTCACTTTCCCTTTTCCGTAATTATAATCGATGTCTTTAGGTACAACAAAAGTGCATGTGAAATAACCATTAACGACACTTGATTTTCCTTTGTAAATCACATTGTTCCTGGCCATGAATCCAAGTACCGGTGAATTTGGATCCTGACCAAGTGTATATTTTAATTTTGCTTTGTCATAAACAGTTGGATATGCAATTCCGTTGTATCCGGTAAGAATATTTCCTGCACCATCTTCAAGATGTCCTGAAATTGTAATTTTCGATAATGCTTTTAATGTATCAGTGGCAGATAAAACACTTACACCATTAATGCTGTCAGTAACAATCATTGGCTGAGGCTTACCTAGTTTTAAAGCTGGATCTCCAAGTAATGTGAAGTTTCTGATATTATCACTTCCGGCAGTCAGATTTTTTGTTTGTCTGAGTATTTCACCCAGTGCCAGCGGCTCATCATTTACCTCGTTAAATAAAACCGTATATAAATTCTGGACAAGATCTGTGTTAACAGAAACCTGAACCAGTCTGGTGGTAGTCAGTAAACCAACCGCCCCGCCATATGGAGTAATCAAAGTTGTCTCACCCGCCGAAACTCTGCCCGGATCATCAAACCGGCTGAACTCACAAGTTGCAGAAATGAAAACCGTCAGATTATTAATATTGGTCCATGACTCAATCATGGGAATGGTAACCACTCTTTCTAAAGACAAACCTGTTTCACCTCCGTGTCCGACATAATTAAATATCAGTGCCCCTTTATTCATATTCTGATTTATTGCTTCTTCAGCACCAGGGTATCTTTGTCCTCCAGATGTAACGGTTTGCTGATAAGCGTCCAGATAAATTTTAATCACATTCATTTCGGGATGATTTTTTTCTGTGGTATCACTCAGTGCTTCACAGTCATCCACAAACTGACCAAAATCTTCGTCATCTGCCATAAGAACAACACGGTTTCTCCAATCACCAAATGTTGAAGAATATCCATCTGAATTGCATTGAACACCATTTGCATTGCTATACAGATAGGAGCCAAAATTCATATAATGTTCAATTTTGTCGACAACCTGTTCAGCCTGTTCCAGATTAATTACCGGAATTCGTCCAATACCGACATCCAAAAGATTGGCAGCAGAAATTCCTTCATTATCATCCAGAAAACCAAAAAAATCATCAGCAGTATATGAACTAATATATTCTATGTCTCCGTTTTCTACACTGTTGTATGTAGGTATCAGATAAAAATTATCCGTGAGTCTGTTTAATGGATCATACGTTCTGTCTCCGAATAAACAAAGATATTTTGGCATCAGTAACGGGTCACCTGCAGCCCTGTCATAAAACATTTTCATCAGCCATCTCACGGCAACAGGATCAGCTGCTCCGCCACCAAATTCATTATACACCTGACGTATGTCCAGAACATGAACTGACAACCCTTTGTTTCGGTGTAAATCTGCGAGTCTGTTTGCCTGATCTGCTAAAGAAGGATGAGTTACAATTATATAATCAGCCTGAGGTAAAGCGTGCAAATCCTGATTTGGAACTGAACTAATTGAAACGGGTGTTAACGCCTGCGAAGCATTGAACGCAACAAATGATCTTAACGAGTCTGTATTCTGAATAAATGTATAAACCGAACCTGATAATGTTGCAGCAACCTGATTAACATTTAACGGATCCGTAATTTCCCATATACGTGTTGCCGAACTAACATTTGAAATTTCAAACTGAGTTGTATTTCCGGCACCAATTGTCTCAAAATTATGGACAAATAACTGAGCAGATCCAAGTGAGAGATTTCGTTTATAATTCAGTAAAATATAATCAAGCCAGGCTTCACTGGAAGCGCTCGAACGGGTAAAAGTTGTGCTGAAATTCAATGTTGATGTTGAAGATGTGAAAGTTGTATTTGATGTACTATATTTTGCTTCAGTATAATTGCTTGAAAGCGTTGGGCAAGTTATAAGACTGACTTGTGAGCCATTCACTGATACTGAAAATGATCCGGTACCAGATTTTACAGACGAGCCTATTGCCGTAACCATTTCAATGGTCGATCCCGCAGTTATACTTTCAAGATTTGCTGTGAATGTATGTGTTAACTGCACATCAAAATGTTCACCCAGCCAACCATCACCAGATTTTAAAAGATTCACATCATCCGTTTCATGCAAAAAATAATTAATACCTGTCGTTGCAATACCCGTCACCGGATTAGCGGAATTGGCAGTTGTTCCAATCCTCTGGGCAGGATCAGTTGAATCAATATGAATAAAATAATAAGACATGGAATCAATTCTGTTTGCAGAAGCAAAAAAATCATCTGCACCAACAGTAATTTCATCTGGTCCGGTAGCATAAAACAAAATATAATCGCCGGTGTTAAAAACACCATCTCCATCTCCTTCAATGTAAATATTGTTTTTTATCAGGTCATCCGGATGATACTGATTATTCAAAGTTGGTAATTTCGGAATATGATTCCCGTATACATTTATGCTGTTTGGATTTAATCCGCTCATTGAAACTCCCATGGTTTGCAAAAAAGAATAATCCAGTTTATGCACTCCGGATTTTGTTACGCCAACTTTGAACCAGGATCCGCTGTTTAAAACTGAATTGGGAGCAAAACTGGTGGATCTTGAATTCATAACTGGTCCATTATTCTGAACTTCAATTCTGATTTCGGAAACCATTTTTACTTCTGCCCCGTCAAAAATCAGAGGTGAATATGCTATCACAAGATAATTTTCCAATCTGGTTTTTTCAATAGAAACCACAATTTCAGAACTTTCAGGCAAATACTTTTTATCAAATCTTGACGGCAAAGAAATAGTTTCGTAACTTACTGATGAAATCACGTTTGAATAGTCAAAATTTCCTTTCTCAGGTAATAGAACAGTTTGATTGGAATAGACCTGTGAAGTGGCAGAGGCAAAAGTGCAGGTGCAGATTGATTTTCCGGGATCCCATTTTGTAGAGACAATTACTTCGTAAGCACTTGCTGTCAGGGAATTTACAACAAGTATAATGAGTAAAAAAAATCTGAGCATGAATGGTCGTTTCAATAATAAATTCATAAAAAAATCAAACGATACAGGGTGTATATGTTAAAAAAACGCCCGATTGTACTTATTATTGCAAAACTTGGGAAAAAATCGGAATTTTGAAACCTTAATCAAAACAAGGTCGTAACAGGGAGAGATAAAAATGAATATGGGAATTGTTAGAAAATACATTAATGCGTTGTTTTTGCTGATGTTTCTGGGCATTTCATCTGTAAATGTAAATGCACAGGATCCGGAATTCACGCAGTTCTATGCAAACCCTATTTATCTGAATCCTGCACTGGCAGGTACTCACGGATGTCCGAGATTAAATATGAATCACAGGAATGAATGGCCGGCAATTTCAGGTTCATTTATTACAAACAGCATTTCTTATGATCAGTTTGTGAACGTGCTGCAAGGTGGGCTTGCATTTATGGTGACTAATGATATGGCTGGTAAAAACACCATTAACTGGTCAACTATCAATGTCGCTTATTCCTATCATCTTCACGTAACCAGAAAATTCTCCATTCTTTTTGGCGCTCAGGCTACCTGGAATCAAAAATTTCTGGACTGGAACAAACTAACTTTCGGAGATATGATTGATCCCCGCCGTGGCTTTATTTATCAAACCGGTGATGTACCAAGAGGAACTTTGATGGATAACGGATGGGGTACCAGAGGATTTTTTGATGTATCTGCAGGTATAGTTGGATTTTCAAAGAATTTCTATTTTGGATTTGCAGCAAAACATTTGAATCAGCCTGAAGAATCACTTATTTTAGGAAACTCAAGACTTCCAATGCGTTTTACAGGTCACATGGGTGTGAATATTGAATTTGGAAAAGGATCTCAATATCAAAATGTTACTGCGATTTCACCAAATATTATTTATACCTATCAAGACGGCTTCATGCAACTGAATCTTGGTACTTACCTGAAATACGGCGTATTCACTGCAGGCTTTTGGCTAAGAGCGAGAGATGCGTTTATTATGTCAATCGGAATTAACTCCGGAACTTTCAAATTTGGTTACAGCTATGACCTTACTGTGTCACCGCTTACCAATGCTTCAGGGGGTTCACACGAATTATCACTGGGTCTGAATTTTAACTGTTCATCAAAACCACAAAAGTTCAGAACTATATCATGTCCGTCTTTTTAATTATGTTTGTAACCTTTTTATAAAGACCGATTATATTGCAAAAATTAAAATGTTAACTAAACCATACACAATGAGAGGGAAAAAGTTAGTTGTAATCGCAGTAGCAGTGGCAGGATTGATTGCCTCATGTGCTCGTGAACGATCAAACGCAACCGGTTGGGAGTATAATAACCCAATGAACGGAGGTTTCCAGAAAGTTCCTTACTATGATCAGGAAACTGGTCCTGGTTTGATTCTGGTTGAAGGTGGAACATTCACAATGGGTCGTGGTGAACAGGACGTTACTTATGAATGGAACAACACACCGCGTCGTGTTACTGTTTCTTCATTTTATATGGATCAGTTTGAGGTTACAAACTTTAACTGGCTTGAATATCTTTATTGGACAAGAAGAACTTACGAGGAATTCCCGATGGTTTATAAAAATGCATTGCCGGATACCAATTGCTGGAGATCACCGCTTGCATTCAACGAACCGTATGTTGAATATTATCTGAGACACCCTGCTTACCAAAACTATCCTGTTGTTGGTGTTAGCTGGAATCAGGCAAACGATTTCTGCAAATGGAGAACTGATCGTGTGAATGAGTTTATCCTTATTCGTGAAGGTGTATTAACGTGGAATCCAGATCAGTCTGGTGATCCGTTTACGACTGACACATATATGGCAGATCAATATCACCCCGGAGAAGATAAAGAACAACAATTGCTTGACCTTGATCCAAAACAAGGATGGAGCGGAAAAAGATCTGATTTAGGTCAGCGTATCGTTCGTATGGAAGATGGTATTCTTTTACCACGCTACCGCCTCCCGACAGAAGCTGAGTGGGAATTTGCCTACTACGGTTTGATCGGGGCTATGACAAATGAAGCTGACCCTGGTGTAATCGAAAACAGAAGAACTTATCCTTGGACAGGCCACTGGGTACGTCAGGATGACGAACAGTTCCAGGGAGATATCCGTGCAAACTTTGTTCGCGGACAAGGTGACTACATGGGGGTTGCAGGTGCATTAAATGATGCTGCAGATGTAACTGCTCCGGTTGATTCATACTGGCCAAATGATTATGGTTTGTATCACATGGCTGGTAACGTGTCTGAGTGGGTTATGGATGTTTACCGTCCATTGTCTCATGAAGATTTTGATGAATTCAGACCATTCCGTGGAAACGTGTTCACTACAAAAGTTTTAGGTAATGACGGTGCAATTGATGAGAAAACCACACAGGTAATTTATGATGTATATGGTATCAAAGAATATCTGCACGAATTTGAGCGCGTACGTTTCCAGAGAATTTCAGCTCAGGATCACGTTCAGGGCTTGACAGAAAGAGATTCACTTGACTCTACCGGTTTGTACAGAGGTATGAGCATGAATGTAAAGTCACGTAACGATATTGATTACTATAACAGTCCGCCTGAACAAGTTTATTTATCAAAAAATAAATCTAAAGATTCAATGGAGCTGATGTTATTGAAAGAGCTTAACCGTGTAGTTGACATGGCAATTGATGCAGCTAATCAGCAATTCTATATGGAAGCTTCTGAAATTATTCAGACAAATATTTTTGATGGTTTGTTTGACGGGGTTGATCCTCGATTTATCAGAACAGATAATCTGGGGAATGAATATCCGCTAGAAATTATTCCAATGCTGAGAAAAGGTATTTCTGATTACATTGTTAACACGCCGGGAAATCTGAAGTGGAGACAGGTAACAGCAGAAGAAAATGTTGACCGTACCAATTATAAAAACTCTGACTACAGAGATTATATTGACGGTGACTTTGAGTCTTCTAAATACTTTGGAGATGATAAACGCAAGAGTGATATCAACTCTGGTATCCGTGATGAGTCTTTGGTAATGTATCAGAATGACCACGAAGCGTATGACTTAGTTGGTAATGATGTTCAGCCAAATGACAGAACAGGCTGGCCAACTACAATGGTATCTGATAAATCACGTGTTTATAAAGGTGGTTCATGGAGAGACCGTGCATACTGGATTGTAGGTTCAAACCGCAGATTCTTAGATGAAGATCAGTCAAGCTGCACAATCGGATTCAGATGTGCTATGGATCGTCTTGGAAGCCCTAGAGGTCTTGGAAGATACAGATAGTAAAATCTTAAATACAAAATTTAAAAATCCCGTCCCAAATAATGGTGACGGGATTTTTTTTTGAACCATTTCATTTCATTGTTGTACCTATTGCAAACAAAGCAAGTTGGAGTTGATTTGGAAAATTAAATCGCCACAGGAATAAAAAATACAACTATGAAAAAAATTATTTTTTTACTGACACTGTTTTCAGTAACATCTTTTGCCGCCGACAAAGGAACCGTAATTAAATCGAGCATCAGCAAAGTAACCGTGTATCAGCAAGGCGCACAGATCCAGCTAAAAGCAGCCTACACCGTTCCAAAAGGAATTTCTACACTCATTATTGAAGATGTGAGTCCGCAGATAGATCCAAACAGTATTCAGATCAATGCATCCGGAAACATAATTCTGCTGGATTCCAAATATTCAATTTTCTATCCTGAGCCAGATCCAATAGAAAATCCGACAAATGAAATTCCTTTGAAAATACAAAAGGAAATTACGTTGCTGCAGGACTCGCTTTTTGAAATGGATTATGAAATTGCTTCTATTCAATATCAGATTGACGTCCTTAACAGTGAGAAAAGAATCATTGAAAATAACGGAACAATAAAAGGAGAAGGAAAAGTAAATGATTCAATCCCATTATTAAAAGATGCTTTATTATTCTATCATGAAAAAATGAATGCGATAAATAAAGAATTGCTCCGTCTTGGAAGAATCAAAGTTGAACTTGGAAAAAAACAGGCAAGAATGCAAAACCGCCTGAACGAACTTTATAATTATAATTACAATAATAATCTTACAAATCAGCAATACAAAGAACCCATTTACAGAATTGAAATAACTGTTTCAGCAGATGAAGCCGCAACCGGAAAAATAGAAGCAACTTATCTTGTAAACAATGCCGGATGGATTCCAATGTATGATTTCAGAAGTACTACTTCAACCGGTTCTATTGAATTGACCTACAAAGCGCATGTTTATCAAAATACAGGAATTGACTGGAGCGATGTTCGTTTAAGTTTATCTACCAACAATCCGTATGCAAATAAAACCAAACCAGAATTGTCACCCTGGTATCTTGACTACTATACGTATCAATATAATTATTACGACAACAACAAAAAAGACGGTGATGTAGGCGGAGGTTTTGGTACTGCAATGCCAACTCTTGCCAGAACAGAAAGTGTTGACGCGTCTATGGATCAGGAGGAATTCAATTCGAAAACATCAATCAATTATACAACCATGGTTGAGCATATGATTTCAGTAGAATACAATATAGATCTCCCCTATTCGATTAAATCAGATGGACAAATGAATATGGTAATGGTAAATAACAAAACGCTGAATACAGATTTTCTTTATTACGCTGTACCTAAAATTGATCTTTCAGTTTATCTGGTTGCCCGCATCACTGACCTGGCTTCATTGAATTTAATCCCTGGCAAGGCGAATTTGTTTCATGACGGCGCATATCTCGGAGAAACATATTTGAATCCAACAACGATGGAAGATACTTTGAACCTGAGTTTAGGAAAAGATCCGGGAGTGGTAATCAGCAGAACATTAATGAAAGATGAATCAAAAAGAAAAAGTAGTTGGTGACAAAATTGAAAAATCAGTTTCTTACAGAATCACAATTAAAAATCAGAAAGCAAAAATATCCGTGTGATTTTACAGGATCAGCTGCCTGTTTCCAGAAATTCAGAAATTGAAATTGAGGTGCTTGATGTTTCAAAAGGAGTTGCAGATCCGGTTACGGGAATCATTGACTGGAACGTAAGGTTAAAACCAAGCGAATCACAAACATTCAATCTGATCTATACGGTTAAGTATGACAAAACGAAAACCATCAATCTGGCCTACTATTAATAATCTAAAAACAAAAGAAGCGAAGGGTTGATGAGAAAAGGCAGGAGATATTAATTTATTTCCTGCTTTTTTATTTTATCCATGGTATTGAACTCAGGAGTTTGTTCAATAGCTGTCATCATTTGCTGCATTATTTCTTCTACGGTTTTTGTATAATCAATTTCCATAGGTGGTTTGATGCGCATGCGCAATTCAGAATTTGTCTTTTTGGTTTTGAGACCTTTTTTATCAAATGATCTTCTGAAACCATCAATGACAACAGGTATTACAATTGGTTTATGTTTTTTTACGATGATTGAAGTTCCAATTCTGCCCGGAGCATATGGAGTTGTTGTTCCCTGCGGAAAAGTAATCAGCCAGCCGTCCTGCAATGCACGGTCAATATTCTGAACTTCACTTTTATCTACTTTCCTTCTTACATTTTTACCGCCGGCGCGCCATGAACGGTTTATAGTAACCGCACCTGACATGGCAAGTAATTTTGGAAGAAAACCTGCCTTCATGGTTTCTTCAGCTGCAACATAATAAATATTGTGTTTTTTACATTTAAGAAATCCGGGATATCTGATTGAATTAGGATGACCGGTTATTGCGGCATGAATCGTATGAAAGAAAAATGACACATCAGCAAAATAAGTCTGATGATTAGAAATGATCAATACATTTTTGTCAGGAAGCTGATTAAAAATTTCTGCACCTTCAATTCTTGCCTTATATCTGAAATTAAATCTGAAATAAACCACCGAGCCAAAAAAACGGATTGTGGATTTCTTTAGAAAAATAGATTGGTTAAATATGTTTTTTCTGAAAAGCGGCAAAATACTTAGAATAAGATTAGTGGTTAATCACAAATATACGAAATCCAAACAGGACTTAAACAAGGAGTCAAACGGGCAAAAGCACTGAAAATCAACAATTTTTATCTCTGAAAAAAAAGTTGTAACTTTAGGGTTCATATATTTTAATACCACCATGAAAAAAATAGTTACTCTCGCTTCGGTATTATTTGCATTACCGGTTTTAAGTTTTGCGCAGGATAATACAGATGAAATAACACCGGAAGTTACCTGGGATTATCCTACCCGATTTTTTAAAACAGCACCTTTAAGAGATATTATCAAAGGATTACCACCTATTGATGAATCATCATTTCCAAATGAAGCACCAAAAGTGCGCAGATGGAAACCAGATACAACTAAAATTGTTGATATTGGAATTCCTGAAAACAACCATATGGATCCTGCATGTCAAAGTGAAATGGGAACCAAAGCTGGTTTTGGAATGAAAGCAAACTGGCAGGGAATGACCGGTGCCGGTTATCCGCCAGATCCAACTGGTGCAGCAGGTCCTGATCATTATGTACAGGCCATTAACTCATCTTACAGGGTATATAATAAAGATGGCAGCGCAGCGCAGCCCTCAATTGGTTTGAATAGTTTTTTCTCTGAGCCAGACGGTTCCGGAGATCCGATTGTAATGTATGACCGTTTTGCTGACCGCTGGTTTATCAGTCAATTTACTGACCCATTCGCAACACCGTATAGAATATTAATTGCCGTTTCTGAAACATCAGATCCAATGGGTGCTTATTATTTCTATGAATATACATTCTCGCAGTTTCCTGATTATCCAAAATTCTCAGTATGGTCGAATGCGTATTTCATGACGGCAAATACAAATCCGTCTAACAATGACTGTATTGCTTTTGAAAGAGAAGCTATGTTATTGGGTGACCCTTCAGCAATGAAAATTAATCTGACTTTTCCAAACTTCTATCAGTTTTTCCACAGTATAGCGCCAACTTACGCTGAAGGACCAACTGAACCAGATGCAGATGAACCAGGCTATTTCTTTGCTGTGCAGGATAATTCATGGAGTGGTGGGGGAATTTCTACGGATCACATCAAAATTCTGAAAGCTACTATTAACTGGACCACTCCTTCCAGTTCTTCAGTTGTAAACCATCAGACACTAAATACTTCCGCATTCAATTCATCTTTCACAACAAGCTGGAATGACCTTGATCAAATGGGAACAACAGCAAAACTGGATGCAGTTGCCGGAATTTTTATGTACCGTGTTCAATACAGAAGATTTGACGGATACAATGTTGTCATGTTATGCCACACAGTTGATGTGGATAATACTAACCGTGCAGGCGTGCGCTGGTATGAATTGAGAGATAATAATGACGGGCAATGGTATATTCATCAGCAAAGCACCTATTCACCGGATAATGATAATAACCGCTGGATGGGAAGTATTGCCATGGATCATCAGGGAAGTATTGCATTGGCATATTGTTTTAACGGTCCGTCAGATCACCCTGGAATCAGATACACTGGAAGATACCCGAATGATCCTTTAAATGAAATGACTGTTCAGGAACAAATTGCGGTTGAAGGTAACGGATATCAGGATGCCACAAACCGTTATGGTGACTACTCTCAAATGACAATGGACCCGTCTGATGATCAGACTTTTTGGTTTACAGGAGAATATATTGGGGCTACAAATGTACCACGCACACGAATTTTCTCATTCACAAGCTGGAATCTTGCAGGTGTAGAAGAAGACCCGATCAACGTGCCTTTCTTTAATGCCTATCAGCCTTCTCCGGATGTAGTAAGAGTTATCTGGAATGATATTTTAGATAATGAAGTAACCGCAACTTTGATAGACATGAACGGTAAATTGATTGCTTCCCAAAAAGTAATGACAAGTGAAGCGCAAATGGACATTGATGTATCTTCAGTTGCTTCAGGTATTTATGTTGTTAACTTCACCGGACCACAAACCAAACTCAGTCAGAAAATTTATCTGGCACAATAATTAAATAATGAATTTATTCCTAACGATCTGCGGATATCTGCAGATCGTTTTTTTTTTAGAACAATTCCATTTGATCAGAAGGTCTTCTGAAAAGAGAAGTATTAAATGACATATCAGAATCTGACATATATTTCTGCCGGTGCACATTAAATAAACGTTGTATCATTTTAGCAACTGTACCTTGTCCTGACATTCTTCTTCCGGAAATTGTATTGCTCAATAAACCACCATTTACTTCTTTGATCTGATTTAGAACTTTTTGAGCACGATCAGGGAAATTTTGTTCCAGCCAGTTTTCAAATACGGGCGCAATTGCCCCGTTCAACCGAACCATGGTGTAACCAGCCCATTGTGCACCTGCATCAGCAGCAGCTTCAATTATGACAGGGATTTCATGCGAATTTAAACCAGGAATAACAGGTCCGATTAAAATCTGAACCGGAATATTTTTTTCTCTCAGCCTCTGAATAGTTTGCAATTTATTTTTTGCCGTGGAGGTACGCGGTTCCAGTTTTGATCTCAGTTCTTCATCCAGTGAAGTTATGCTGATAACTACTTTAACCAGATTATTCTTTGTCATTTCAGATAACAAATCAATATCTCTTTCAATCAGACTGTTTTTTGTAATAATACCAACCGGATTTCTGAATTCATAGCACACCTCCAGCAAAGATCGTGTCAACTGTAATTTTCTTTCAATAGGCTGATAACAATCAGTATTTCCTGAAAGCATGATTGCTGATGGTTTCCATGATTTAGCATTCAATTCTTTTCTTAGAAGATCAGTGGCATTTTTTTTGAAAAATATTTTTCTCTCAAAATCCAGTCCGGCATTTAATCCCCAATATTCATGAGTTGTACGGGCATAGCAATACACACAACCGTGCTCACAACCCTGATAGGGATTCATCGAATAATCCAAAAATATATCCGGACTCTTCACTTCATTGATGATTGTTTTGGAAATATTTCAGTGTATGTTGTTTTAATGCCTTGTTCTTCTTCATCCAGATTTACATCTGAAAATGACTATCCGGCACATAATTCTGTGCATGAAAACGGTTAGTCATTTGAATTTGTGCACCGCGGCCTTTTATGTTTTTTTCTGAAGAGATAAAAAAGTGATTTTAAGTAAATTTAATCAGAACAGTCACAGCTTATTTATGTGTTGATAACTCAAATTAAACTCCGGAAAATTCTCAAGGTAAAAAAATCTTACGAATCCATTGTTTTGAAATCTTTTAAGGGGTAATTAAACAAAATCCAGTTGACAAACCATAACAAAAAACAATGTTAAACTGATTCAATCAGATATCTTTATACTTATGATTTCAGTCAAAGAGGCGCTACAGCTAATTGAAAAAAACTGCCCGGTTTGTCAACCTGAAAAAAGGGTATTAAAAGACAGTTTGAATTATATTCTTGCAGAAGATGTACTCTCCCCCATTGATATGCCTCCATTCAGGCAATCAGCCATGGATGGATATGCGCTGAATTTTGATTCTGAAATATCAACGTACATTCTTGTAGGAGAAATTCCCGCAGGTTCAGCAGAAAATTTCAGCTTAAAAAAAGGTGAAGCAGTAAGAATTTTTACAGGATCAGCTGTTCCAGAGAGCGCCAATTGTGTAGCTCAGCAGGAAATTGCCGTTGTGGAAAATAATCAGATCCGCTTTTCAGCGGCACTGAAATCAGATATGAACATCCGAAATAAAGGAGAACAAATTTTGCAAAACACCGTTGCATTAAAAAAAGGTGACACGTTAAATCCCGCTGCAATTGGTTTTTTTAGCCACACTTGGAATAACTGAAGTTACGGTTTATTCAAAACCAAAAATTTCAGTTTTGACAACCGGATCAGAATTAATTCAACCGGGAGAAACCCTTCAGTACGGACAAATTTTTGAAAGTAACTCGTTAATGATTTCATCTCTTTTAAATGAAAAAGGATATACAGATGTTACTATTGAAAGAGTGAAAGACAATTTACCCCACACAATTGAAAAATAAAAGAATCATTGGATACATGTGATGTACTCTTGATTTCAGGAGGAAGTTCAGTTGGCGATTATGATTTTGTAAAAGAATCATTGAAACAAAATGAAGTGAAAGAACATTTTCATAAAATAAAACAGAAACCCGGTAAACCCATTTTATTCGGAACAAAAAACCATAAAATGATTTTCGCTTTGCCAGGTAATCCTGCATCTGCCCTAACTTGCCTTTACATTTATGTTTTGCCTGCTTTAAATAAATCTGCTGGAAATGCCTTTGCAGGATTAAAAAAAACAATTCGGAAAATTGCTTCCCCCTATCAAAAGAAAAAAGGAATGACGCACTTCCTGAAGGCCATTGCTGATGATAATCAGGTATCCGTTGCAGATTTTCAAAGTTCGGCTATGCTTAATTCATTTTCCGTTTGCAATGCTTTTATTGTTATTCCGGAAGACACTGAATCAATTCAAAAAGATGAAATGACTGAAGTATATTTATTTGGAAACGAATGACCACATTTGCTGACATACCGGTATTTTATTTTATACTCCCTCTGATTGCATTTTTGTACGCATCTGTAGGGCATGGCGGTGCAAGCGGTTATCTGGCATTGATGATCATTTTTTCATTTCCGGAAAATGAAATGAAATCAACCGCACTTATTTTAAATATTGTTGCTTCCAGTATTTCGTTCTTTAGCTATTACAGAGAAAAATATTTTGACTGGAAACTTTTTTTATCAGTTGCTGTACTTGCAATTCCGGCTGCATTTATCGGAGGAATGATTGAAGCAGAAGATAAAATTTTTAAGTATCTGTTAGGAGTGTTTCTGATTTTTGCAATAGCCAGATTACTGGGCCTATTTGACACAAAAAATAAACAAAAGGAACCTGCCGTAAAACCAAATTTTTACCTTGCCGGTGGAATCGGAATGGTCATCGGATTTCTTTCAGGTTTATTAGGAATTGGCGGTGGAATTTTACTCACCCCTATTTTACTCATGCTTCGCTGGACCAATGTAAAAGTAGCTGAAAAAATTCAATACAAAAGTACTGCGATTTATTCTGGCTTCGGTTTTATTGATTGCAACTTATAAGTTGTTTTTTAGTTGATTTGATTCCATCGTTACAACTTTCTCGCAAAGACGCAAAGAGCGCAATTTTTTTTGAACCCTTCTTAGCGCCTTAGCGTGAAATATTATTTTCTCGAAAAGTCGCAATGAACGCAATTTTTTTTCAATCCTTCTTAGCGAACTTAGCGTCTTAGCGTGAAATATTATTTTCTCGAAAAGTCGCAATGAACGCAATTTTTTTCAATCCTTTTTAGCGAACTTACCTTATTAACTTAAAATTTTATTTTCTCGAAAAGTCGCAAAGAGCGCAATATTTTTACACCCATATTTTCAAACATTGCGTCTTAGCATGAAACATTATTTTCCACAAATCAAATCCGATAAATTAATATTCAGACAAAATAAAAATGTTTTTATTAGTTTTGTCTAAATGTGAGAAGGATATGGATGAGAATGAAATTTCAAAGTTTATTGTAAATGCCTGTTATAAAGTTCACACCTGCTTAGGACCTGGTTTACTTGAATCGGTTTATGAAGAGTTTCTTCATTATGAACTGCTGAAATCAGGATTGATTTTGGAGCGGCAAAAAGGAATCCCTGTTGTTTATGAAAATCAAAAAATGGATCTTGGATTCCGAGCCGATTTGATTGTAGATGGCAAAGTAATTATTGAAATAAAATCAGTTGAAACCCTTGCTCCGGTTCACTTCAAACAATTGCTTACATATTTACGGATATCTGACAAACGCCTTGGAATACTTGTAAATTTTAATGATGCACTATTAAAAGGATCTCTGCACAGAATTGTCAATAATTTATAACTTTTTCAACAGTCATTTAAACTAAATATCGCTCAGACAGCATTTTTTTGCCTCTTTCATTGCGAACTTAGCGCCTTAGCGTGAAATATTATTTTCTCTCAAAGCCGCAAAGAGCGCAATTTTTTTTATCAGTCCTTCTTAGCGAACTTAGCGCCTTAGCGTGAAATATTATTTTCTCTCAAAGGCGCAAAGAGCGCGTTTTTTTTTATCAATCCTTCTTAGCGAACTTAGCGCCTTAGCGTGAAATATTATTTTCTCTCAAAGTCTCAAAGAACGCAATTTTTTATCACACTCCCTTAACACTCCCTCGTCGTTAGGCATATTGCCGTTAATATTAATTTTCTTACTCAAATTCATTTCCGGGAAGCGACATTATTTTCTAACTTTAAATTTCAATTTTATCTGGTGGCCATTTACAACAACATAACCATTTTAATTCTTGCCGGCGGCAAAAGTACAAGAATGGGGCAAGATAAAGGTCTGATGGATCTGAATGGAAAACCCATGATCAGTCATGTGATTGAAGTTGCAAAAAAAATCAGCCAACGAATTTTTATTGTTGCGAATCTGGAGGCCTATAAACAATTTGATTTACCTGTTGTGCACGATGAGGTTTTTGAAAAAGGACCAATCGGAGGAATTTATAGCGGACTGAAAAAATCTGAATCAGAATACAACCTTGTTCTTTCGTGTGATATACCATTTATCCATCAGGGAGTTCTTGAATTTTTAATTGAATCATCAACAGGATATGATATAACTGTTGCTTCCAAGGAAGGTAAATTACATCCGTTAGTTGGGATATACCGTAAAACATGTCTGCCTGCAATTAAAGAACACCTGGATGAAGACAAACTAAAACTCACACTCTTGTTTGAAGAAATGAAAACAAGAATTGTTGAAATGGATGATTTTATTTCTACCAATTTCAGAAACATAAATTCAAAAATGATTTATGATACTACAACTGAAATATTTCGGGCAGATTTCTGAAGCCACAGGTATACAGGAAGAGACAATCACCATCCAATCCGAAATTTCTGTAGATGAGTTGAAATCTATTCTCGAAAAAAAATACATAAACTTAAAAAGTAAAACCTACCAATGCGCAGGGGATTTTAAACTTACGGATAACTGTGAAATTGCTTTTTTACCACCCTTTGCAGGAGAATAATTTATGCTAAGCCCTAAAGAAAAATACCGTTATGACCGTCAGATTAAATTAAATGGAATTGGTCTGGAAGGTCAGGAGAAAATTAAAAATTCATCCGTACTTGTAATTGGAGCCGGCGGACTTGGTTGCCCGGTACTGATGTATCTTGCAGGCGCTGGTGTTGGTAAAATTGGTATTGTTGATGCTGATACCATTAATGAAACTAATTTGCACAGACAGGTTCTGTTTTCGGTTTCTGATATTGGAAATAACAAAGCATTTGCTGCCAGAGATCTTCTGACAAAAAAAAATCCGGAAATTGAAATAACAGCTTATCCAAAAATGCTGGATAACAAACTGGCTCTTGAATTATTTCCTGAATATACAATCATCGTTGATGCTACTGATAATTTCAGCACCCGTTATCTTATCAATGATGTTTGTATACTTAATAATAAACCTTTTGTATTTGCATCTCTCTTTAAGACTGAAGGACAATTATCAGTCTTCAACTACAAAAACGGACCAACCTACCGTTGTCTCTTTCCTTCTCCGCCCGTTTCATCAGAATCATGTGAGGATGTTGGAGTAAATGGAATTCTATGCGGAATTATAGGAACAAAACAGGCAAATGAAGTATTGAAAATGATTTCCGGTTTAGGAGATGTCATGTCAGGTAAATTAGAAATCTATGATTCAATGACCAATCATTCAACACTTATTAATATTTCATCAGGCAGTGAATTATTCAGGCTCACTGAAGAGGAAATAATAAATTTTGATTATCAGTTTTTTTGCGGAGAACATGAAAACAGATTTGCTTTGTCGCTGGATGAATTAAAAAAAATTATTCTTACAGATAAATTTCAAATAGTAGATATAAGACAGGATTGGGAAGAACCCAAATTACAACTTGAATCCAAATTTGAAATCCCTCTTCAGCAACTTGAAAATGCTGATAAAAAATTAGATCCGGAAATTAAAACCATAGTAGTTTGTAAGTACGGAAACCGTTCAAAAATAGGAGCTGAATTTTAAGAAAGCAAAAACACTTTTTGGATGTCAGTTACCTTCAGGGAGGATTACTGGACTGGCTGGGTGAAGAAAATTTCTAGCACACATTTTGCAATACGGATAACTGAGAAGGATTTGATTTTGTAAAAAAAAATATTTTCAACACTAAACCTTTTGAATATAATAATGTCTTAAACAAAAACTACAATATATGAAAACATCACTTTTTATTATTTCGATCCTAATTGCGTCTGTTTCTTTCTCAAATTCTCAGGCATCAAAAACAACTTCAACCATCAACCAGGCTTGGGAAAGATTAGGATCCAGAACTGTAACAATGACAGCTGATCATGATGAAATTGTTGTTACCGCAAATGAAGGAATTTTCACTGCAATCCAGTTAAGAATTGCAAAAGCACCTATTCATTTGCTTAACATCAATATCATTTTTGGAAATGGTGACAATGAAAATGTGGTGTTTGATCAAACTTTTGAAGCAGGTTCTCAAACGAGAGTCATTGATCTGGCTGGTAACAAAAGAATAATCCGAAAAGTCAATTTGAATTACCGGTCAGCGCCAACACAAAAAGGCAGAGCGATAGTTTCACTCTGGGGAAAACATTGATTCTATTGTACAATTACACGTTTGCTTCCAAGAGTCTGACCGGTTGAATCTGAGATCAGAATAAGGTATGTTCCATTACCCAAACCTGAGATATCAACTGTATTTTTGATGCTCCCTGTATATTTTTTGGATGGCTAGTTTTCCTTCCATGCCAACAATTCTTAATGTAAGTTTTCCGGATTCCAGTTGGTGAGATCAATAACCAGAGAATCATCCGCAGGATTCGGATAAATGGAATAAAGATGATCAGAATTCATGTTTTCTTTCATTCCCGCTGAAGTAGTTCTGTAACCAAAAGTATATTGACCTGCAGCAAAAAAATTGGCTGTCATATAACCACCTTTGTCTGTATGTGAACCTGAATAATTCACTGTATAATCAGAATGAATCTGCCAGTCAGCATGATCATCCGGACGATACAGCAACACGAGACTGTCTTCAGAAAAAGTTTGTCCGGCAATATCCACCATCAGATTATTATCCAGATTACCAGATGGAATAGTTTTTCCATTGTATTCAAATCGTAAAGTACCTTCCAGATTGTCCAGATCAACACCATGTACATTCCAGTATCTTGACTGATTGATTTGAATATTATCCGGCGCCCCGGGCTGATCAGGATAAACCCAATTATGTTCTATTCTTACAAAAGCTGAATCCTGGATTTCTGTTACAACTAAACGGACATTGGCATAATTCCATAAGAATAATCCGGTTGCAGTAATATGTTCATGTAAGGCTGTGGTAGCATCATTTATTTTTTCATTCAGATTTATTCCGGCAAAAACCGGGTTAACGGGAAGTGTAAAATTGAATGCAGCATAATCCCCTGACATTGTAATATTTTCTGTAACAGTATTCCAGTCAGCATCCATAAAAGTTATTTCCAGCGGAACATTCTGATGAAAAGATGCTCCTCCTTTCATTTTCTGATCAACAATAACTGAAACATTATATACAGATCCGGATGGTGTTACCTGAAAATCAGTAATCGAAAAATTTGCAAATCCGGGCTGAAATATCCAGGCATTAAAAAAAGAAGTTGCGTCAAGCCCTAGTGAATTGAAGTGACTCATAAATTCTTCACTGGAAATATTTCCTCCGCCATACGTATTCTGAACAGACTGAAGTGCATCAAAAAATTCCGCATCGCCAAAATAAGAACGCATCGTATGAATTACATCAGCACCTTTATTGTAGCTGTGATCTCCATATGTATACTTAACCGGAACAGCATTGAGTGCATAATAACCACTGTCGCTAATATGCGCGTTATGTAAAACGTCATAATGATTTGCCCTCATCAGCGTCATGTACTCATCATACCCATAAACACTTTCATTAAAAAGATGTTCTGAATATTTTGCCATACCTTCATTGATCCACATTTCTTCAGCAGTCTCACACGTTACCCAGTCACCCCACCAGTGATGAGAAAGTTCGTGTGCCATCAGATCTTCATACGCGGTTGTTCCGTTTACTGTCAATAACGGATAGGCGATATTGGTGGCATGTTCCATGGCTCCCGCATTGAATGGCACAAGCACATATCCTAACCTTTCCCATACAAATGGTCCGTATGAATTTTCAAAAGAAGACATCGCATCAGGCAAATGAACGAATGATAATTTCAGGTTGTTTGTGTCAGAAGGCTGCGCTGCCAGCCACATGGGAATATTCTGACTTTGAAGCGTGCTGAAAAAATTCTGATTCACATGGGTGTAAGATGAAACAGCTACTGAAGCCAGATAAGATGGAATCTCCGTATTCAATGTCCAGATTGTAAGCAGCGAATCTGTTCCTGCAGAAATCACATTATCTCTTGTTCCATTACAATAAGCTGTATTTCCGTCATCCGTTAAAATCTCAAAATGATACGTTGCGCGTTCAACAAAATTATCGAAACATGGATGCCAGACTCTTCCGTAGTTGTGAGGATCAGATTCAAAACCAACACCAAGATTATAATAATATCCGCCTGTCATGTAAAATCCTCCCCAGCCTGATGGATCCGTTTGTGGAGCACCGTTATAATAGATTGTCAAACTGTCATTCACACCAGCATTTACAGTTGTGGCAAATTGAGCTACAATGAGTGTGTCATTATAGTTATATGAAATCTGATTACCATGATACAGAATAGAATCAATATTCAGCTGAAGCAAATCAAAAGAAATTGAATTGATACTGATTAACGGAGAAAATTTGATTTCACAATTTGCAGCTATTGTACCGGCGTCAGCATCGGTAAAATCCATGTAAATAGTATAATTGATGATATTCACGGTGTCACTTCTCAGACTTTCATTTCCTGATTTGAATTGACTGATGAAATGATCATGATTCTGATGCAGTTCTTTGCAGGTTGGGAATTGAGAAAAAGAGAACAAAGAACTAAAAATGAAAAAAGAATGCTGAAAATAATTTTCATTGGTGCTGGTTTTATTTTCTAAAAATACGAAAAAAAAACGGGCGTATGGTTGAAATCAAAATAGCTGAAAAAAAACCGCCGGAAGAAATATTCATCCGGCGGTTTAATTAATTTAAAAAATTACTGTTATCTGTTTACAACCACTTTTACATCTTTGGTTGAACCATCTGCATAAGTAAGTTTCAATGTGTACATTCCGGTTGCCAATGTTGTTACATCAACTGTCAGCATTGAAGAGTTCATAGAAACATTTTGGTTAGAAACAATTTTTCCTGAAATGTCAATGACTGTTACATTGAGATCACCTTCACATGTTCCCATTGGAATGTTGATATAACTGTTTGCCGGATTAGGGTATGCAGTCAGATCATAATTAGGCAATTCAACCAGACCAACCTGTGCAGTGAACATGTGGGCTGAAAAACCAGGTACCACATCAAAACCAAAACCAACTACATTCCAGGCTCCGTCAGCAGCAATAGGGAAATTAGGCGTCAGATAGTAATTAACGTTTGTAGTGTAATCAACAACCGTGTTAAAACCTAAAAACAAATCTTCACCATAATGTGTAACGCAGAATAAATAATTCTGATCATCTTCAAGCAGAATTGGTTCTTCAAAAGGAATATAAATATTTTCTTCCTGAAGATTTGCGGTATAATAATATTCTCCAGAAGTCAACACGTCTATATCACCAATTACAGCATCATTGATGTCGGTAAAAATATCATTCCACTGATACAAATAAACTTCCAGAAACTGTCCGTCCAATAATACAGAATCCGGATATTGTGTTGCTGCAGCAGTTGTTAAGCCACCAATTGCAACTCTGGACGCATTTGGATCATTAAAATAAAAACAAGCTGAATTGTCAGATGTTGTTCCGGAAGCACGATAAAATGCCCCAGTGATTGGCTGCAATGTACCTGCGTCAAGCTCTGTATAAGAAGTCACTGTATCACTCATTACAAAATCAGCCTGAAGAGAATCATCGGAAGGGAACTCATCAGCATCATCAGAAGTTATATAATAGGTGATGTCATAATAACCATTTGCATAAGTTGCCTGAGAAAAGGTTGGAAGACTGATAAAAATACTGTCACCAGAAGCAAGAAGCGCCTCCGGGGTTGAAGCCACAGTCAGTAAATTAGAAGCTCCTAGATCTACTTCACAATGTAATATCACATTATTCTGATCTTGAGCTCCGTAGTTATATACCCATCCACCCAACTCTACCTCAAATTCAGTATCATCCTGACATAGCGCCTGAAGATTACCAAATTTTTCAGCTCTTAAAATGTGCTGTTTATAGAAACCTAAATCATAATCATAATAACCATTTTTGGCACCAATGAAAGCTGTTGTTCCTCCTGCTTCTATTTCCGGTTTAAGCAAAGCACCTGCAGCCTGAGAAATCATTACAACGGGAATTGTAACACTTGCATCGCTTGTTCCTGCGGCCATTCCAACAGGACTTCCGGGAGCATTATTGATAATAACTACAGCTATTGCACCAGCTGTTTGAGCATTTAATGCCTTTAATCCAAACTGACAATCTCCGCGGTATAATACAGCAATTTTCCCGGTTACTGCAGCACCGTTTGTTACTGCTCCGCAACAAAGTGAATCTGCCGAAGTTCCATCTACTGCAAATACAAGTTCCCCTTGAACTGCATTAGCCGGATTCAGCATATCTGGTGATCCCCATCCGGTTGTGGCATAGGTAAATTCATATGAAGCAGAATTCACAGACGGTGGTTCTACATAAAAAATAACCTGCGCATTTGCCATAACAGCAACAAACAGGGCAACAAAGCCTAGTAGAAATTTTTTCATGGTATAAGATTTAGTAAATTTTTCAGTGCTAAAATACGAAAAATAAAAACACTCCAATAAAGTTTATATTCAATTGATTGTCAGTGTTTAAAAATTCACCTAAAAAAGCTTAAACGGTTCAGATGATTACATTTTTTTGTATTCCCGGTACATACTTTCAATAACTGCCCGGCATTTTTTCAACACCAGATCGGTTTTTGCCTGATCTTCATAGGCTGAATAAACAAGATTTTCATCAATCATCTGGTAAATGGTATAACCTGCAGAGTCTTTCCATCCATAAGATAATGTTGATGTACAAATTGCCCACTCTTGTGTTGATGGATTCAAAAGATCTTTACTCCAGTGAAATTCTTCTGCATTTAACTGAAGCTGATTTAACAATGTTTTTGCAAGATCAGCCTGTGATCCGATTTTATCAATCGTCTTTCCCTTCCAGTCATCTTTTAATGCACCTCCCCAAAATAATAATGGGATATGAAAAAAGTCTTCTTTATAGGTATCACTGTTAATGATATTTGTTTTGCCATGATCTGCAATAAAAATTACCAGCGTATTTTCAAAATCCGGCAGAGCTTTTAATCCTTCAGTAAATTTGCCAAGATGTTTATCTGCATAATTCATACTTGTTACATATCCGTCACCATCATATCCGGGATAAGGATCCGCGGGCATATCATATGGCGCATGTGAACTCTGCGTAAACATGCCATAAAAATAAGGGCGTTTTGCTTTTTGTACTTCAGATAAAAAATAAGGGAACATAGCCTCATCATGTATTCCCAATTGTCCTTTTGGTTTAAGATCCAGATCATTTTCATCTACCAGTTTATCAAAACCAACATCTGCCAGATAACCTCCTATATTTCCATAAGAAAGTGAACCACCAAAAGTGTAAAAAGTTGAATATCCTTTTTCTTCAAAAACCTGATTTAAACTTGGAAGTTGTCTGCATTTGGCTGACTCCTGAGAAATGGAAATTGCCGGTATGGTAGGATAACCGCTGATGATAGATGAATGTCCGGTTTCAGAAGTTCCGCCTGTGGCATAAATTTCTGTGAACAAAACACCTTCATTGCATAACGCATTAAAATTTGGTGTAATATTTTTTTCTCCTCCCAAAGGTTCAATCATTTGGGCTGACCAACCTTCCAGTGTAATGAGAATTATGTTTGGATTATTGGATTTTAACAAAGAAGGAATACTGTCATTTGGATTAAACTGATACACTTCATCTCTGATTTTTTCAGCAACATCTGCAGGCAGATTATTAAAATAGTCTTCCAGATCAACCTTAAGATAATTGTAAGACATGTGTATAAAATTCCATGCCGGATTTACAGTAACATCATTCACAATTCTCTTTTCAGAATGATAGGCATCTGTTGCGCTGACTGGGATTTCCTGCCAGCCGCCTCTGACGCCCAGTCCAAAAATTCCGGCACCAACAAAAAATAAATGAGTGCAGATCCTATTTTTTTTGTTGTGCTGAATTCTACAACACCCAAATAATTTTTTTTGAACAATTTGGTATAAATCAACCAGGCAAAAAACAGCTGAAGAACCATGTAAAATAAAAACCAATAGGTATATGAACCCGAAGACGTTCTAAAAATTTCTGAAGGCGTTGTGAAGTGGATCCAGATTTTGGAAGACAATTTGGTTTGCCATTCATAATAACTCACAATTTCTCCTGCAGCAATTAATGCAGTCAGAAAAATCATGATCCACATAAAAATTCCAATGATTTTATTTAAAATAGTGATTCCTTTTTCTGTCTTTGTAAAAAATGCAAGCACACTCAGTAGAAACGGCAATCCCATGATATAACTGAATCCTGAATAATCAAGACGCAAGGCATGAAACGGAATTAAAAAAAGTTCGTCATAATGTCCGCTGAATTCTCCAAAAAAATGAAAAACAAAGAGCAAACGCTGAAACGTAAAAAGTATCAGCCAGATCAGAAATAATTTAACAGGAAACAGGAGCTGCCGCTTCATGGCCTAAAGGTAGTTATTGTTTTTTATTTGTTTCAGGAGTGACAGAAGTCACCATTGATTTATATTTTCTGTCCTAACTTCGTATCAACCAAAGCGTCAGGTTATGTTATCATCATTAAAAGGTAAAAGGCTTTACAGTATACTGAACAATAAGTGTCCGGTTTGTCATGAAGGGGATTTTTTCATCACCGGCAAGGCTTACGATCTGAAGAATTTCGGTAAAAATCATACCAGATGCAGTCATTGCGGTCATAAATATGAAATGGAAACCGGATTTTTTTACGGAGCCATGTATGTAAGTTATGCTCTGGCTGTTGCGTTCAGTGTTGCCATTTTTGTGGCTATTGCAGTTCTGTTTCCGGCTTCTCCGTACTATGTTTATATAGCAGCAATACTTACCGGAATAGTTGTCCTGATGCCGATTACATTTCGGCTGAGCAGATTGATATGGATGAATCTGTTTTATCATTATCAGCCTGAAAAAAGTCTTCAGACAAAATGAGCAAGTTCGGCGAATTAATTGCATCAGAAAAATTAGTGCTGGCAGATTTTTTTGCTACCTGGTGCGGTCCGTGTAAATCACTTGCACCAATCCTTGAGAAAGTTTCTCAGCAGGCAAAAGGTAAAGTGAAAATTGTAAAAATTGATGTAGATAAAAATCAGTCTCTTGCTGGAAAATTAAATGTGCGTGGCGTACCTACGCTGATTCTTTATAAAAAGGGTGTTCAGGTCTGGAGACAGTCTGGTGTTGTTCCGGCTGACCAGTTAATCAAACTGATTGATCATTACAACCAATAAAAAAAGACGCTCTTTTGAAGCGTCTTTTCTCAGTTCAATATTTATTTATTTTGCAATCTCGAAATCAGGTTTTATCACCAATGATTTTCCTGCATCTTCAAATTTAGTCAGACCATTTTCAAGCCAGGCTTTGAATGATTCAGGATTACCATGTGTTTGGTAATTGGCTTTACCAACCAGATTATTTTCATTGTGATCAAGAATTACATACATGGGTTGAGTCACTTCCTGATAACGCACAATCTGCATATCCATCCATTTATCACCCACGGTTTTCATGTCTTTTCCATTAGACATTTTCTGACCCAGTTCATCAGCAGGCAAATCAGCCCGGTCATCCACATACAATGAAGCAACAATAAATTTATCTGACATCAGTGGTGCAACAGATTCATGTGCCCATACACTTTCTTCCATTCTTCTGCAATTCACACAAGCCCATCCTGTAAAATCAATAAGAAGTGGTTTGCCAACTTTTTTAGCGTAAGCAAGAGCATCTTCATAATCACGGATTGTATTAATTCCATGTCCATGCGGATGTGTAGATTCAGGCCAGCCCTCTTCCAGTTTTGGTGCCTGACCATGCAAACCATAAGGAGATTCTGCATACGTTAATGGTGGCGGAAATCCCGAAATAAATTTCAAAGGTGCACCCCACATTCCCGGAATGAGGTAGATGACAAACGCGGTTACAATAATTCCCAAAAGTCCTCTTCCAACAGAAAGTTTTTTCACCTCATCGTCATGCGGGAACTGAATTTTTCCAAAAAGATATACAGCAAGAATCACAAAAATTCCAATCCACAATGCAAGGAAAACTTCTCTTTCCAGCAAGTGCCATTGTTTAACAAGATCAGCGTTTGATAAAAATTTAAGTGCAAATGCAAGTTCTAAAAAGCCGAGAGTCACCTTTACGGTATTCAGCCATCCGCCGGATTGCGGAAGAGAATTTAACCAACCCGGAAAAGCAGCAAATAATCCAAAAGGAAGTGCAAGAGCAAGAGAAAATCCTAACATGGCAACCACAGGACCGATGATTCCTCCTTGTGCAGATTCAACAATCACACTTCCAACAATTGGTCCTGTGCATGAAAAAGAAACGAGTGCCAGTGTAAATGCCATGAAGAAAATTCCAATCAGTCCGCCTTTATCCGCTTGTTTGTCTGCTTTATTAACCCAGGAAGAAGGAAGCGTAATTTCAAATGCACCAAAAAATGAAATTGCAAATACAACAAACAAAATGAAAAAGAAAATATTGATCCATGGATTGGTTGCCATATCATTCAATATGGTTGGTCCTAATGTAGCAGCTACAAGTACTCCAAGTACAACATAAATAAGAACGATGGATACAGAATAGAAGGCCGCTTTTCTCAAACCTTCTGCTTTTGTTTTGGATTGTTTGGTGAAAAAAGAAACCGTCATTGGAATCATAGGGAATACGCATGGCGTAAATAATGCAATTAATCCGCCCAAAAACGCAAGTATAAAAATCAGCCAGAGCGAATCAGATTCAGATCTGGTTCCGTTATCACTTGCAGTTGCCAGATCATACGTCAGATTAATTGTTGAAACTGTCTGAAAATCATTTTCACATCCCATCAGATAAATATCCAATGTTGCATTCACAACCGGAAAGTTTGTTGTGTCATTTAACGTAAATTCCTGTTTTACAAAAACTGAGTTTTTATAACCCTTGGTTTCTCCTATAGTAACAGGATCTGAAGCTTTTACTTCCATTTCTTTTTTCGACTCAATCATCGGATGATCAGCAAGTGTAAAAACTGATTTTCTTCCTTTTGGATTATCAAATGCGTACATGGTGAATAAAGAATCAATCTTTATTTCCAGACTCACGTCAAAGTTTCTTGCATCCGTTCTGTTGGCGTTGAGAATTTTAACTTCTGCAGGTTGGAATGTATCTGTATAATGAAACCCTTCACAGGTTCCTGCAAGTTGTGCCAGCCAGGCAGCCGAACCTGAGTTTGACAGAGAATCAGTAGCAGCATCCGTTTCACAAGGCAGTAAAGATGGATCCACACCTTTTATTGTAAATTCCATTTCTCTTTCTTCCGGCGGAAAGCAGGCCGTTTTACATGCCATGAAACTGTATTTGAGTTTCAGCTTGAAATCTTTTTCTGATTTGATTTTTATTTTCTGCGTGAATACTGCTTTATTCCCTGAAAAATATCTTTCAGGAAAACCTTCCAAAACATGTTCTTCCGTTTTACTTTCAGTTGCCTTGCCAATTAACTCAAAAGCTTTTTTATCTCCGGAATAGACAAAGGATGTAGGAATATTAATTGCTCCTTCTGGTTGTTTTTGTGCATAGATATGCCAGCCATCTTTTTGTTCAACAGTGATTGTCAGCGTCGCAATGTCACAGTCATAGGTAACATCAAAATTCCATTTAATTACTTCATCCACCGAACCCGGCATGTCATCTTGTGCTGATAAAGTCAGTGGAAAAGCTATTGCAAAAAAGAGAAAGATTTTTCTAAACATAAGTTTGATCCGTTAGCCTTGGGTGGCTGGTCAAAGTTAACTTAATTGAATTATAATTCACGCATAACTAAAATTCTATTCTTGTATTTCTAAAAACAAAAAAAGCGACCTGCTGGCCGCTTTTTCAATTTGAATAATTAATATCAGATAGATCTCACATCTTCAATATTTGCAATAGGAATCCAGACTCCACCTTTTAAACAGATGAATTTAGTGCCAGTTGCCCATATTGTGGTTTGTACGGTTTTAAAACCGTTGTCTGTGTGAAAATCAATATTGAATTTCACCTTTGCCGTATTTCCAAGTCTGGTGGCTTCCTCAAGTTTTTTATGAATGTCAGGGACCTGTTTGAATTTTTTTGCATTACGGAAAGAAAAGCCGGATATAGACTCTTTCTCAACCAGAGTTGGGGTTAATGTTGCTTGCATAGTTTTAGGTTTTTGCGGTTAAGGGTTTCATACCGGTTAAAACTACCATAAGTCCGATAATTCAATCCCTTGAAGATGAAAGATAAAACAAAATTCTTTGAAATCCAACAGAATTTAATAAAAAAACCCCAGCCTAAACAGGCCGGGGTTTACTATATCGTTTAATTACTATTTAGATAAGAACGTATGTATCCATAAAGTCAGTCATCATAACATCTGCCCCGTTCACTTCAATTGCTTTCACTTCTAATGTTGTGAAAAATCTTGAAATTACTCTGCGTGACATTTCAGTATCTTCAACCAGTGTAATTTTTACACTGATGTGGCCGCCTTCCTGAGTTACAACAGTTGTAAAATAACTGGTATAATAAGATGCAGCAGCATTAATGTCATCAACTGTATGATGAGTAGAAAACGCAAAATTGAAAGTCTGCGTTGTTGCTTTATTGTATCCGTCGGTTGAATTAGTGAATGCAACTCCGGAATGAGCCATTGTAATTACAGAGAACATTACTAAAACGGCCAGACCTAATATCTTTTTCATAACTTTGGTTTATTAATTAATTTTCAGTTCTGTTTATCCTCAGACGCAATTCACGTGCCAAAGGTTGTGCCAAGGTAAAAAAAATAATCTGATTGAGTCAAAACAGTTGTTAACATTGGGAAAAATCAAACATTTTTGCGCTGTCACTGAAAAATTATTATACCAAAGGACTAATTGAAGCGGGTTGCGATGAAGCCGGTCGGGGATGTCTGGCCGGGCCTGTTGTAGCCGCTGCAGTTATTCTGCCAGACAAATTCAGGCACCCCCTGCTGGATGATTCTAAAAAAATGTCAGAAAAAAACAGGGCTCTTCTTGAACCAATCATCAAAGATCAGGCACTTGCCTTTGCAATCGGAGTTGTTGATTCGCAAACAATTGACCAGATAAATATCCTCAATGCTTCTTTCCTTGCGATGCACAGGGCAATTGATCAACTTGTTAAAATCCCTGAACTGCTATTGATTGATGGCAACCGGTTTAAGAAATATAAAGATCTTAATCACCATTGTATTATTAAAGGAGATGGCAAATACAAATCAATTGCCGCAGCATCTGTTCTTGCAAAAGTTGAGCGAGACAGAATCATGGATAAATTAAATGAAGAATATCCTGATTACCTGTGGTCAAAGAACAAAGGGTATCCAACTACAGATCACCGCAAAGCAATTGAAAAACTTGGCACTACGCCATACCACCGGCTAACATTTACACTTCTTGCTGATTCTCAAATGAAACTGGATTTCTGAGATTCACATCAGACTGTGTATATTCTTCACCCCTGTCATTTAAAAGACTGAAGTGCAGGACGTATTTTTGTTGGCATGATCACAAAATCCACCCGATGGATCCGTTTTATTTTCAGCCTGGTGCTGCTGGTGGTCTTTTGTATTCTTGCTTATGTGCTTTGGAATAAACAACAATTCAAATACGGTTTCAGATCATTCAGCGTAGAAAACGAAACCGGAGCAATCTACATTTCAAACTGCAACAGGTTAAAAGAAAAAATATCTTCTTCACAGGACCTTTCTCTGGAAGGATTACCAGAAACGTTAATATCAGGAATAGACTTCATTATACATCAAAAAAATTCTGATTTTGATAAACGTCTGAATGATGCATGTTACATTTCATGGAACTCAGCAGATTTTGTAATTGTCTTCAGAACGAATGACATGGATCCGTCTGAT
This sequence comes from Crocinitomicaceae bacterium, assembly GCA_016719925.1. GTDB lineage: Bacteria > Bacteroidota > Bacteroidia > Flavobacteriales_D > Crocinitomicaceae > JADJGJ01. The sequence goes on from JADJYC010000005.1 coordinate 296,430, forward strand.
ATTTCAGAAAATTTGCTGAAAATGATGGTCAGCTCAACATTTGATGATGAAAGTATTATCATTGGAGGAAACAAGTATCAGATTGAACAGTTCAATCAGTTTCTGACTATCCGCAACAACTCACTTCAAACCAAAAAATCAGAAAAAACAGACCATTTTGGAAATTCTGATTTCATCGTTTTTAATGATGCATTTCCTTCAGGACAGAATCACGTTATTCTTAAAAATAATCATCATCAGGTTTGGGAAGAGAAAATTAACGGACCTGAAAGCAAACCGTTGCTGCATGAACAGTTTATGCAATTTATTCCTGCCGGGTTTTCTCAGTTAAGTTATTTTGGCTGCAGTCAGTTCTCCACAAATGCAGTCAGTTTTTTTCCGGCAGCAGATAACAGATCTTTTGACTGGATTGATGGCGGAATGATGATCGTTAAAAAAGATTCATTTCAATTATTGATTGCTCCTCAGAATCTGGAAAAAGATTTAAAGATGATTCTTGAAGAGCAAACATTAACGGCACGCGGTGATACTAATTTTATTCCCTTCTTCAATATCGGTAATTATGAAGTGATGCCGTTTGAATCAGATATTAACTGGCAGACTAATGACGGGACTATTGCTGAAAATTTTAAATACTATACACACATTGATAATTTTAATGTGCTTAGCCAATTCAATACCTGCCATGCGCTGGTATCTGGGCGAGCTTCAGCTGGAAATTTATTTTTAAAAAGCCCCATGCTGAGTTCCGTTTACAGGGGTTCTTTGCCGCAGCGTGTACATCATTTCAACATGATACACAAATCAGGCAGTGATTTTGAAATTGAATCACGCACCTGGAGAACAAAAGAAGATTGCATCATTACTCACTTCGCCGGTGCTGATCAAAGCACAGGTTCAAGCACAGTCAGAATGGACCATGATTTTGAAATTTCCATCATTCCAAATTCAATTCTGATAATCAATGAAAATCTTCAGCAGCAAATTCTTGTCAGCAATCAAAATCAAATCCGGTGTATGATACTTCCGGAACAGAAAAATGGGCACTGAATCTTTCAACAGGTCTGAATGGCCCGCCACAAATTATTGACCTGGAAAATGACGGAAATAATGAAGTTGTTTTATTTCAGAAAGATCAGATTGACATTGTAAGAGCAGATGGTAAATCAGCACCAGGATTTCCAAAAAAATTCAATGCAAATTCAAACGGAGGCGTTGCCGTAAATTATGATAACGCTTTCAATTATCGTTTTCTGGTAAGTGCAGGAAGTCAGATTAAAAGTCTGGATGAAACAGGACAGCCCGTTGTTGGATGGATGTTTGGTTCAATGTCTGCTGAACTGAAATGAGAAATTTCTTATTATGTTACCGGAGGAAAAGACATGATCTCATTCAAAGACATAAATAATAATCAGTTTGTGATTAACAGGAGAGGTGAATCCCGACTTTCTAAAAACAGCAAAGTGAATTTGCCCAATGAATCACCTTTTGTTGTTGGAGCATTGGATGAATCATCTCTCAGAAAACTTGGCTACAAAAACAATTACATCTACAATTATTATCTGATGGATGGACACAAAGACTCTGTTAAATTGGATAAATCTGTCAATGCATTATCCGCAAAATGGATTTTTAATAACAATCAGCCACTGCTTGTCATTGAAGAATCTGACCGGGTTGTGGTTTTGAATGAATTTGGATATGAAAAAGAGGTTGTACTTAAGCCGGATCCGTTGCAAAGCTATGCCGGACTGGTTGTGAATGAGGACTTTCAATATGTGTTTGCCAATAATTCACAGAATGCCTTATATTTGCTGGACGGATTTGGAAAAATGATCTTTCCCGTTCCGGTAAGAGGCAGCGACGTATTTTCAGGCTTTAACCAATGAGCAACTCTACACGTTTGTTGGAAATAAGATTAAAGTTTATAAAACAAATTGAAATGATGAAAAAACTAATTCTCTTCACAGGCTTTGTTTCAATGCTGATTTTGAATACTGCAACAGCGCAGGATTTTCAGGGATTCAGACAAAGTAATTACTCAGGAGTTTCTGGTGGTGACTGGAACCCCGCGATGATAGCAGACAACCGCATGGTGGGGGATGTTACATTAGGAGGCGTATCATTTAGCGGATACAACAATCACCTGTACATGAATCCTCATCTGATGCCTTATTGGTGGTCTCAGTCATTTGACTCCAATGATCCGCAGTCTGACGCATGGCTTAGTGATACGGTTCATCCGGGATGGGGAATAGTTCACCCCGACTCTGCCAGTTATTATACCAATCTTGGAAGAGGAAATCTCTTTCAGTTCACCAATCCAAAAGGAACACCAAGAACTGCATACGTTGAGAACAGTGTAGAAATTCTGAATTTTATGGTGAGTATTAACCGCACCATGGCAATCAGTGCCGGAATTAAAAACCGTACTTTCCTCAATGTGGATCACCTTTCATCTGAGTTACTCACTTTGGCTCAAAATGGACTGGATTATTCTGATCTATGGAATACTGATCTAGATGACCAATTGCTGAATATTTCTTTCAATAACTGGATGGAATATCACGTTGGTTTTGCAATGGTTGTTCTCGATGATGAAGAACACTTTTTGAAAGCCGGTACAAAATTGAAATTTCTGCAGGGTCTGGGATCACTTTATCTCTATACTGATGAAGTTAGATACAACGTTAAAAACGATGATACACTGGCTACCATCGAAGGAAATTTTGACTATGGTTATTCTGCAAACATTGATCAGCACTGGGATGCGAGTTCTAGCGTCTATGACTCTACTGTTACATTTAATGACATTTACAAGCTCCATTCAAAACTTGGTTTTGGAGTTGACATCGGATTCGTTTATGAATACCGCCCTGACTGGCAGAAATATAAATATGACATGGATGGTGAAACCAATCTGTGGAGACGTGATCAGAACAAATACTTATTACGTGTTGGATTTGCAGTGAACGACATTGGCGGAATGCGCTATGTAAAATCAGACAACAGCCGTAACTTCAATGTAAACACATCTGTATTAAGTCTTTTTGATTTTGATGATACTGAGGGTCTCGAATCTTTCAATGACAACGTGGACACCATGATCATGAACGGTCAGGCTTCAACAATCAGTGACCCGGGAACTTTCTATATGAATTTACCTACCCACATTAATGCTGATGTTGACTGGCATATCTGGAGAGATTTTTATCTGAATTTCAATTCCATGATTGGTTTCCAGATGAATAAAGATGCACACAAAGTGCGCTATCCTACAAGTCTTACATTGACACCTAGATATGATTTTGCATGGGCGGGTCTTGCTGCTCCAATTTCTTACAGCGGCATTTATGGATTCAGAGCTGGTCTAGGATTAAGAATGGGACCAATCCTTGTAGGAACTGGTGATATGAAATGGTTATTTGCTCCGGGCAAAGACAAACAACTGAAAGGTGCAGATATTTATTTTGCATTAAAAGTTCCTATTCTTTACGGACATCCGAAAGATATTGACGACGATAAAGTATCTGATAAACTGGACATCTGTCTTGAAACACCGGGTGTTTGGCAGTTTATGGGTTGTCCGGATACAGATATGGATGGTATTCAGGATTCTGAAGATGCTTGTCCGGTTGATCCGGGATTACCTGAATTCCAGGGATGTCCTGACCGTGATGGTGATAAAATCATTGATAAAAATGACGACTGTCCGGATGATGCTGGTTTAGCTGAATTTAAAGGATGTCCGGATAAAGACGGTGATAAAATCATTGACAAATTCGATGAGTGCCCTGAAGAACCAGGTCTTGAAGCATTCAAAGGATGTCCTGACAGAGATGGTGATGGTCTGAAAGATTCTGACGACTTGTGTCCAGAAGTTGCAGGTCCGATTGTAAATCAAGGATGTCCTGATACTGATAATGACGGAATATTTGATTACTTAGACGGCTGCCCTACACAGGCTGGTCCTATTGAAAACAATGGTTGTCCTTGGCCTGATACTGATGGTGACGGTTTATTGGATAAAGATGATCAGTGTCCTTACAACGCAGGTCCGGTTAAAAATAACGGATGCCCATACATTGATACAGACGGTGACACCGTTCTTGATAAAGATGATGAGTGTGTTAACACGCCTGGTCCGGTTGAAAACAAAGGATGTCCTGTTGTCGATCTTGAAATTATCAAACGTGCATTTGATAACCTTCAGTTTGAAACTGCAAAAGCAATCATTCTTCAATCATCGTATGCCTCACTTGAAGATCTTGCGAAATATCTGGTTGATAATCCTACATACAGAATTATCATTGCTGGTCACACAGATAATCAGGGTGAAGCACAGAAGAACTTAATTCTATCTAAAAAACGTGCTGAAGCAGTAAGAGATTTCTTAGTGTCACGCGGTGTTGCTGAAGACAGAATTATTGTTCAGTTCTTTGGTGAAGAGAAACCAGTTGATACAAATGATACACCAGAAGGACGTCAGAAAAACAGACGTGTTGAAATGGAAATCATTTTCCAATAAAACAGAACAATAAAATAAAGAAAGGCTCTCCGGATTTTGGAGAGCCTTTTTTGTTACTCTTAGTCCATCATTGAATTATCTTTGAAAATTCAAACCAATAAAAAAATGAAATTTTTTATTCCGTTTTTCGGATTCATGTTTCTGATTTCCTGTTCAGGAAACGGCGAATTAAAATCTCTTGACATTGATGAAAAATCAATTGATCAATATGTAAAGGAAAAGTTAGATACATCGCAGACCTATGATATCCTTACCGGAATGAGATTTTCAAAAGGAGATAATTATGCTTATTCAGCAGTAAGATTCAGTCAGCATGATACAGCAATTCTTTACACAGAGCTGATTGAAGATACTTCAGGAACCACATACCGGAATTTATTTTTCAAAGACAAGCTTCCGGTTTATGTGGAAGAAGATATCATTTTATCTGATGGAGTTACAACAACCTATATTCAGAGAAAAGTATATCTGAACGGTGCAATAATCCTGAAAGCATATGAGCGAAGTGCAGCAGACAAAGATTCACTTGCTGAAAAACAATTTGAAGAAATTACCATGACTATGGGTCAGTTTGACTTTGAAAGAGCAGAGCAATCAGTTACCCAGCAGGGAGATTATGAAATGAAATTCGGTGAATTCCTGATTCTGGATCTGATGTCTTATCTGGTTCTTGATAATGAAGAAAGTGGTTATAGCGTTGCGCTGTATTTGATTGAAGGAGATGATTTAATTAATACGCTTTATGCCAATCCTGACGGTTACCAGGGACAAGTAATCCGCTGTTATCATCAGTTTATGTACATCAGCGGCATTCAGCAAATGGTTTATACAGGCGGAGAAATTATTCCGTAAAAACCTTAATTCACTTCAATTGTCAATGCAGAAATTTCTTTGGATGAGTCCACAGATTTGCTGTTCAGTGTAACTCTGAACAAAGCATCTTCACAAGTCAGTTCACCAATAAAATACTCACTTTGTCCTGATTTACCTTTATGCACAATAGTGAAATCACTTGGCTTATGTTTTAGAAAGAAATTCTTCAGAATCTGTTCAGCCTGAGATTTTGAATATAAATTTTCTGTCTCAAGAATTGAAAGATCCACATTTTCAGCGAAATAACTGGCTATTTTTGTTGCATTACCTGCTTTAAAGGCCGCCACAATAATTGACTCATAAGAAGGTTGCTGCTGTTGAACAGTTGCATTGCGCTCATGGCGTGTAATTTCTTCTTCACCCGGATCAAGAGGTTGTGCAATTGAAACAGAACCAGTGATAATCAGTAATATCGCAAAATATTTTTTCATCTTTCTAATCAGGAATTAAGGATTATAAATCTTAATTTCCCGTAAATGCATCAAAAATTAAGCCAGAAATTAAATTTGTTCTATGAAAATCCGGTTAATCACAGTTGGCAAAACAAACAAATCCTACTTTCTGGAGGCAGAAAATGAATACAGTAAAAGACTTGGCAAGTATATTTCATTTGAAAAAGTGGAATTACCGGATGTGAAAAATGCAAAATCGATGCCCACGGAAAAAATCAAACAGGAAGAGGGTAAACTGATACTTTCAAAACTCGATCCGTCCGGCATTCTGATATTGCTGGATGAAAACGGCAAAGAATTTAATTCCGTTCAGTTTTCAGCCTTACTCCGGCAGGAAATGAACCGCGGCCCAAAATCCATCCAGTTTGTAATTGGCGGTGCATATGGTTTTTCAGAAGAAGTTTATGCCGCCGCCAAATCAAAAATTTCCCTTTCCCAAATGACTTTTAACCATCAAATGGTACGCATGATTTTCATTGAACAGGTTTACCGGGCGTTTACTATTTTGAACGGGGAGCCTTATCATCATGGTTAGATACATAACTCTTGTATGAAACACACGTAAGAGAAACCACTATAATTATCACCAATAAATGATTTCATCACTAGACTGGATTCTTATGTTCGGTTATTTGACCGTTCTGTTCGCATTCGGATGGTTTTATGCATATTTCAAATATGAAGAAACAGTGGCACGCGGGTTTATTATTTTGCTAATGGTTCGCGTCTTTGGTGGAGTGCTATTTGCTATTATCTACGTTTATTATTTCAATGCTGTCGGCGACACGGTTGCTTATTTCGAAGGAGGAACAACGCTCTGCAAAATTCTATTTGAAGATCCAGTTGCCTATTTTGTTCTTTTGCAGAGTGAGGCCGGCCAAATTCCTTCTGAATATGCACATCTAATTTCAAACGTTGTTTATTCAGATACGCCTGAAGAATGGTTTATGACCAAAGCAGTTTCATTAATCGGAATATTTTCATTTCAAAGCTTTCTCTTGCTTAATGTACTCTTTGGTTTAGTAGGAATGATTGGCGCATGGCAACTCGTGCGTTTTGCGCGCGAGTTCATGCCAGAGGTACGTCGGGAAGCCTATTATATCATGATTCTGGTGCCTGGTATCCTAATCTGGTCATCTGGTCTTCTTAAAGATACGGTGACGTTGACTTGCTTTGCCTATTTTCTTCTTTACTATTGTAAGGTTGTATTTAAACAACAGCGCAAAATTCATCATTTCGTAATACTTTTTTTAAGCGCTTATATCATGTTTCGCATTAAACCGTATGTTCTGATTTGTGAAATTCCGGCGCTTGCTCGAGCAGCTTATATTTACTACAAAGCAAAAATCAAGATTCCTTTCTTACGCCGAATTCTCATGCCGGCACTGCTGGCCTTATTACTCTCGGCAAGTCTGCTTGGGGTTGTTCAAATTGCAGAAGCATCCGAGAAATATAAACTCGAAACACTAGAAGCAAAAGTGAAAGGGTTTCAGAGCTGGCACGAAACACTTGGCGGCGCATACTACAGTATTGGTGGAGGACATGTTGACTACACACTTACAGGTGTTTTGAAGGTTGCACCCGAGGCACTTTCGCACACTTTCATCAGACCCTTTTTGTGGGAATCTCGCAATGCGTCAATGTTATTTGCCGCAGTTGAGAATACCGTTATTCTAATACTTCTGCTAATTTGTCTCAGATATTACATAATGGATCCTGATCTGCGAAAATATTTACACAGCAACCATATCGTTGTTTTTCTTTTTGTCTTTTCAATTATTTTTGGGTTTACAGTTGGCTTTACCTCCTACAACTACGGAGCTTTAGCCCGATACAAAGTTCCCGCACAAATTTGTTTTCTTTTTCTGCTCTTCTTTATTGTCAAAAAAGGACGTCAGTTCAAACAAGTCTGATAAAACTGAATTGTGTTTTTTGTCATCGCCGTCAGCGAAAATTTATTCTCAACTAATTTCTTACCCTCTGCACCAAAATTCCGAAGTTCTTGCGGACTTTTTGAAAGCTCAATAATCTTGTCTGCAAATTTATTATCGTCAAAAGGTTTGATCAGACAGCCAGTAATCCCGTCCTCTACAACCTCTGCTGGACCAATGGTCTTAAAAGCAATAACTGGCTTTGATACACTCATTGCCTCAAAAATTACCAGTGGTAAACCTTCAGCATACGATGGAATTAAAATCAAATCAGCCACTACCAAGTGCGGACGAACGTCACCAACATTACCTGTAAAGACTACACAATCTCTCAAGTCATTTTCAAAAACATATTTTTCCAGATCAACGCGCAGTTCACCATCACCTATAATCACCAATTTGAATCCAGCAATTTTTTCACGCAGCTCTTTACAATGTTTCAAAACCAACTGATGTCCTTTTCGCGGAATTAATCTGCCCGGGATCGCACAAACAAATTCACCAATACTATTTTTTATACCTATTTCAATTTTTGGATAATCAAATCCGTGATGAATTACCTCTACTTGATTTTTAAATTGAACTCCAGCACCTAGAAAAAAATTCTTCAAACCCTCTGAACACGAATAAACGTGATCAATTCGTTTATAAGTGAACCTGGCTACACGATAGTATTTGTTTTTTGGAACTTGCTGAGGCTTTAAACAAAACTCTGTATAAATATTTTCCTGATAGCCATGCAGTGTAGAAACAGTTTTTGTCTTTACTCTAAAAAAAGTACGTAGTGCAGCAGACCAAAAATCTGCATAAATCAAATGTGAATGAATGAAGTTAAAATTATGGCGATTCAACAACTTTTTCATCTTAAGCAAAAGACCTAAACTGAGATAAGATTTAGTTTCAATGCGGTGAACCGGAATATCTTTTTGAATCAGGTAATCACAAAATGTTGTAGAAATCTGATTGTACTCTTTTTTGTAAACACATAAAAAGGAAACATCTATTCCACCTTGTTTTAAAGCAGGTAAAAGCTGCCAGAAATATTTTTCCGAACCGGCGATGCCTTCAATATTTTGGACAAACAAAACTTTCACCTCAATTGTATTTATGTTTGGTGATTTTATTCACGGTGCTTTTTGGAAGATTTTTTTCCGACGGATGCTAGTCTGCTCTTAGCTATTTTTGTTCTGAAATAAATACGCTGACGCAGTGTGGCGAAAATCTTTTTTTTGATATTCTAAAAACCTCACGTGTTGCTTCGGCAGCATTTACATCCGAAGCACCACCTGCGGTTATGCGTGAAATAATCTGATTTGCTTTTTCAAAAACTATTTTGTCCGCATACAATTTTGACAACTGATCATAATCAGAGCAAAATTTATACGATAGATCAAATAAATTCTGCAATAAAATTTCACGTTTTACAATTACACTCTGATGAACAAATGGAAGCGATTGCCAGAATTTTTCAAGCGGTTTTGAATGTGCAAAGCGAGTAAAAGTTTCGTATGCAATTTCTGTGTCACCGTAAAGCACGTCAAAACTTTTATGCGCGTTAGCAATTTTCACGAGCGTATCAGATTCAGCCAGCTGATCACCTGCATTGATAAAAATAATGTACTCACCCGTAGCTGCTTTAATTCCCTTATTCATAGCATCGTAAATACCTTTGTCTCGCTCAATAATACGGTGAATTGATTTCTCTGCTTTTAGTCCATGCAGATAATCAATTGTACCGTCCATCGACAATCCGTCTACAATGATGTATTCAATAATTTCACCAAAACCTTGCTGAGAAACAATATTTTCAACGGTTGATTTCAGCAAAGGAAGCTGGTTAAAATGAACGGTAATTACTGAGAAAGTTGGTTTCATGGACACAGTCGAATTCAAAATTAATAGGATATCTTTACAAAAAGTATTTTTTATTGGATCAAAGTAATGGGATTAACGGGAAAAATAGTGGCTAAGTTGAAAGTCATGTTGCGCCCTCGCGGCCATTCCATGATCAAAAAAGGTCATGGAAAAGGATTAATCTGGACCCATGAAATTTCTGACCTGCGTTATTTAACTGGTGATTATGAACCTGAAATTGCGCAACACATTTCAAACAAAGCATCGATTGGTTTCTCTTTTATAGATATTGGTGCCAACGCTGGTTATTACTCATTGCTGGCAGCGTCAAAAGCAAGTGACCCCTCACAAGTTATTCTCGCCATTGAACCGATGGAACAAAATATTGCACAAATCAAAAATCACATATTACTAAATAAACTTGACCAAATAAAAGTGCTTCCATTTGCAGTAGCTGATTCAAATCGAGAATTAGAATTCAGCGCAACAGCTAATCTTGCGGCCAATACATACAATTCGGAGTCTGTCTTTTTTCAAAACGCCCCAAAAATTAAAATTCAGGCTAAATCACTGGATACGATTTGCCAGGATTATTCCTTTGGGAAACTTTTACTAAAAATAGATGTTGAAGGAGCTGAGGCAGATGTTCTACGAGGCGCAGTAAAAACGTTATCTCAAATCAAACCAGAAATTATTCTTGCCACTCATGAATGCCATGTAAAAGGAGTTGAGGAAACCTGTTTGTCACTTTTAGGCGAAGCTGGCTATGTTTGCTCTGTTATTGATGATCAGAAATTTGTTGATGGGCAACAGGATTACCTTTGTACATATCAAAAATAAGGAGTCGAAGTCAATCAAATAAATTACCGCGTTTTGATTCCCACCCTGCCGGTATAATCAACACGATTCAGTAAAATCGGAATCTCATTTTCATTGAAAAATTCATCCACAGCTTTGCGACAACCTTCCCAATGACCGTAGTCATCGATTATTAATACACCTTTCTCACTTAAAACGGGAAATAAATGCTCAAGCTCATGTTTAGTTGACGCATACCAATCTGTATCCAGACGCAACAAGGCAATTTGATCAAACGGCATTTGACTTGGAATCGTGTCTTCTACCTTACCCTTAATGAAAACGATCTGCTGCATTGGATATTCTGTCTGTGCCATATTTTGCTTCACATCATTTAAATCAGCCAGACACCAGACCGAAGTTTCTTTATTGTCTTTAGTTTCTTCCAATAAGTTACCTGCATTATTTCCACTCAAATCCAAATCATTTTCAGTGGGTTCAGACATTCCTTCAAAAGTGTCGTAGAGAACGATGGTCCTGTCTTTAATTCCTCTTTTTGAAAGCAACTGTGCAACTAACATGGAGCTGCCACCACGCCAGACACCGCATTCAATTAATGCACCGGGTATCTTGTTTTTTAAAACATAATCAACCGATTGATAGAGAGAATACATTCGTTCTGCTGAGGTCATCGTATAAGGTTTACAAAACTTATATATCTCCCAAAACTCACTTTCTTGAACATCGGGCAATTGGTCCTTCAATAATTCGTCTTTACTTTTTTTTACGGTCTTTGAAACTGTATACCCAGTTTTCCCTAACAATTTACCAATGACTTTTTTCATGCTCGTTGATTAGCATTAGCGCGTTAAATCATAAATGATTCAACCAAACAAATATCAGCAATTTAATCACAGGTTCAAAATCAAAATAGATTCAGGAAAGAATTGCTAATGGTGGAAAATGATTTTTACCTTTACAGGAACTTGTAGCTATGAGTCAGCGAATATTAATTACCGGTATTTCAGGTTTTGTTGGGTACCACCTACTTTCACATTATCGTGCTAATAAAGCACCCGTTGAAATTCTTGGGGTAGATCTTTTTCATCCAAAGTTTGAGTTAAATGCTAACAGTGAGTTCAAACAAATTGATCTTTTAGACGAAGAAAAAGTAAACAACTTGATTCGCGATTACAGACCAGACTTTGTAATACATCTTGCATCCTTCAGCAAAGTTAGCGACAGTTGGGTTTCACCTATTGAAAGTTTCAAGAACAATACAAATATCTTTTTGAATCTAATTGAAGCAATTAGAAAAAATTGTCCAACTTCCAAACTATTGTCTATTGGTTCATCAGAGGAGTATGGAATTGTTGATGCTAAAAAAGTACCGCTGAATGAAAACGACGAACTGAATCCAAACAGCCCCTATTCTGTTGCGCGTGCTTCTCAAGAATGGATGTCAAAAGTTTATGCAAAAGGATTTGGCATTGATGTGATTATTACCCGTTCATTCAATCACTATGGAACATTTCAAAACGACAATTTTGTTTTACCTTCTATGGTGAAGCAACTTTGTGAAATCAAAAAAGGAAACGGTTCAAAACTTTTATCTGTAGGAAACATTGATATTGTAAGAGATTTTATTCATGTCAAAGATGTGGTTCAAGCATATACTCATCTTTTAGAAAAAGGAAAAAGCGGAGAGGTATATAATATCTGCACAGGTCGCGGAATTTCATTGAGAGATGTAATCCAAATTATATCGGATAAACTAGAAATAAAACCAGAAATTACAATCAATAAAGAGTTTTATCGTCCAAATGATAATCCGATTATTATTGGAGACAATACAAAATTACACAATTTGGGCTGGATACCTGAGATTTCATTGGAAGAGGGATTGGATGAGCTGATAGCCTTTTATCTTAAACTGAAGTAATAGATTTATAAACTTGCAGCGTTTCTATTGTCATTTTTTCCCACGAAAAATTTGCCGCCTGCCGTATACATTTTTCAATTACATCCTTTTTATACTCATCATTTGAAAGTAGTTGATCAACATAAAAGTTGATTCTATTCAATTGCGATTTTTCATAGAACAGACCCGCATCACCGCCAATCTCTGGAAAACTCGAAAGATGTGGAAGTATAACTGGACAACCGCATTCAAAAGCTTCAATAACCGGTATTCCAAAGCCTTCGTATTCTGACGGAAAAATCAAAGCAACTGCATTCGAATAAATCCATTTCAATTCTGAATCGCTTAGATTTTTTTGAATAATTCTTTCTGAAAGATTTTCTTTTTGCAAAAAGGCTTGTTCATTTTCTTTGAACGCGCCACCGCCCACACAAATCAAACCAATGCTCTCGTGATTTTGAAACGATATAAGCATTGCCTCAAGCATTGGCATAAAATTTTTGTAACCGTCTCTGTTACCCACAAAAACGAGAAATTTTTTAAAGGGCAATGCCACTTTCATCGAATCATAGGTTCCAATAGATGAAGCCAGATAGGTCACAGCAATTTTTTGTGGATCTATTTGAGGATAAAACATTAAATATCACGTTTTGTGTTTTCAGAAATTGCAATGATTGCAGATGATTTAAATATGAGTTGTTCCTTGATTCCAATTACTTGCGATGAGTCACTAAAAAGATCAGGAAACTTTTCATGTATCATATCATAAACCGTCAGCACTGTTTTATATTTTGCTGCGTACTCAACACTTTTTTTACTGTAATACGTAGGATGATAAATGTCAAAATCTCCTTTTCTCAAACGTCTATTGGTGTAAAACGAATTTATAAACTCATTCAACTTCCAACTGAGCCGTTTAAAACCTTTGAATTTTACCTGGTGTAAATTTGATTTAATACTTGTCAAGCCAGAAGCTTTGGCGTATTCATTATTGGAAATTGTTAACCTGAATAAAGGTTTAAATAAATTTTTCCGTAATCCAGTACCAATCAATTCAGCAAAATAACGCGACACGCCTCCAAAAATCTGCAGGTCAAAAATCGTGCTGTCGAAAAATATTTTCAACTTATTCTCCTTTGGTTGATTCATCTTTTAGAAAAAGGATTACGCAGTATCGATTTCAATTTTGATTGAATACGTTGTTTAGTTGTGCGTGATGGAATTTGGAGATTAAATACTGCGGCATTTTTTTCAAGTAAAAGCGCATAGTTTTGAAACAGTTCTTTTATTTCAGGTACTTCCTTAAAACTATAGCGCGTTTGATGAATCGATATCAAATCCCTTCGGTAAAGCCTGAATCCGCTGTAGTGAATAAAAACAAGTGGTGATTCATTGTTCACTTTCCAAGCACTGTAGCTGTTCATAGAAAGATTTCGTTCGTGAAAATTCCAGTAAGCAACATTTAAACCTTTGTGTCTAGAGATTAAAACATTTTTAAAATAGAGTGGCACAAAATTGAGCCAAATCTGATCAACAAACATTCCCTTTTCAAAATCAGTAAAACAAAACTGTTTCATTCGCTCTTTCCACCATTTCATAATTTCGGTTGTATTTGAATTATTTTTGAATGCAAAAAAACCACCGTTGTACAATCCGGTGTTGTTGACATCAAGCTCCGATATTTTATTAAAATCTGGTGGTTCAGACATGAAGTGCGGTGTTAGCAGAATGTCATGAGCACCCAATTCTTCAGCTATTAAAAGGATATCATTATAGAACAAAATATCTGAATCCAAATAGACTAGAACTTCTTCCTCTTTTAACTGATGAAAAAGGTACTCCCCGCAAAATGGTTTCAAGGCGCAACAGAGTTCAAAGGCATTGTATTTTAATTTTAGCTGATCAAATTCTGGTAATGACTTTTGAAGCTCAGCTACCTGAACTAATTTAAATGATTTATCCTCCAATTTAAAATCGTCTGGAATTTCATCAATTAAAAAACAAAAAAAAGAAAATATTCCGTTCGTTTTTTGTTTGATAGAATCATAAAGCACAATCGCCTGATTGAGGTTGCTATATGAACAAATCGTATATAAGTACATGCTCGTTTTGCGCTAGTGAAATTACTTTCTGGCAGTGAAGCCAAGTCCTATAAAGATATTATTTTCCTGTGTTAAATCTGAATTGGGTTTGTCTTTTCGATTTAGTCTTCTAATCAGCGGCAGAATAAAAAAACGCAATATTCTTTTCTTTAATTTACTACCCGGGTGGTTAACTAACCAAATAGCCAACGACACCGACAACATTTTATCCCGTCCACCAAAAGGGGTGATTTGAATATCTCTAAACCCAGCCAATTGCAGTTTTTGTTGCAAAGAAAAAGGTGTGAATCGATAGAAATCATGTGGGGTTTCATGAAGCGGCCATATAAAAGGCACAGTACCAATTAACTTTCCTTCGCTGCTAAGCACACGATAAAACTCACTTACTATTTTATCCGTGTCAAAACAATGCTCCAACAATTCAGTAGCTAATACTGTCTGTACCTCATCATTGGCTAATGGAATATTCACTCCGTCCCAAATCAGTTCTTTTGGCACACGGTGGTAAATATCAGAATTTTCAAGATCCATTCCGAAATAGGCAGTGACACGCTGGTTATTTTTAATCAATGGTTCGTAAGGTTTATTTCCACAGCCAGCATCTAACACCGAACCCGAAAAATGATGAGAAGACGCTTTAATAAACTCAACAATTTCAAGTCTGGTGGTATAGACATTGTAATTGTATTTTGTCAACTTTTGCGGAATGTAATAATCTTCTTGCTTCATTTTTTTTGATACAGTACTCTGTCAATAAATATAATCCTTTTTGGGGATCTATAAGACTGGTGATTCTATCAACTTAAGATACTCACTGGCGTATTTCGACCAACTAAATTCAGCAAGTACTTTTTCTCGACCGACAACAGCAAATTCTTTTCGCAATGCAGGATCCAAAACTAACCGCTCAATCTGATCTGCCAAATGTTGAACATCATCCATTCTAAAATAAAGTCCGTTGCCATCAATCCGTTCTGTCAACTCAACTGTATCATTCACAATAATTGGAACTCCGCAAGAAAGACAATCCAGCATACTGGTTGATTCTTGCCGCGGCCAAACTCCTAAATCACTCAATCCATAGAGTTGTACTAATCTGTTTTGATCAGTGAAAGCGTGACAGAAACAGCCATCCAATGATTCTATCTTTTCTTTCTGAACTCCATTACCTACGAATAAACCTTTTATGTTTTTGTATTTATGTTGAAGTAAGTGAATTGCTTTTGCCAGAATAAGCGGATTTTTATCTTCACTAAAACGACCAGAATGAACCACAATGAAATCATCTGGCTGAAACCCCAGATTAACCCTGAAAGAGTTACGATCCTCGACAGAAATTGGTTTATAGAGTGATGTGTCAACGGACAAACTTTTAACCATAGTTTTCTTTTCTTTAAAGCCAAAATACAATTTGCTTAAAGTTCGACCTTCCTCATGCGGGTTGATCGACAAAAAAGTTTGACTATAAATAAATCTTCCAGGTAAAACGTGTAATAATTTCCATTTAAGTTTCTTCCATATACTTATCGTACCCCACTTACTGTGCATAGGGAAAACAGAGTAATGGATGTGGTTGGAATTAACAAATTTATAGTGTAGAAACGACCTGAAAAAGCCAGTTTAAAAGTGAGCAAGGAACCCACGTCAAAAATATGAACCACGTCAGGGTTTAGATTTTTCAATTTCGAAAAAACTTTTTTGGGCAAAATTTCCGTTTTAAAAAAAGTGACGGGGAGTCTATGTATTGTTATGCCAAATTCAGTGTAAATTCCAGGAGCTGTAAATGGTGGACCCAAAAATGATTGATATGTTTTTTCGTAGTCGGGTGTGTTGCTGTATTGCTGCGAAGTGCTGGTTACAATGTGGACATCACAGCCTTGCTGGGCCAATGCTTTTGGCAAATTATTTGAAATATATCCGAACGGGCTGGAATACCATCCACAAACAAAAACAATTTTGAATTTTCTTTCCAT
>JADJYC010000006.1 GCA_016719925.1 Crocinitomicaceae bacterium
TCAATTCAGTATACACCAGTTTACCATTTTCATCTACAATTGAAATGAGTTTTCCAATTTCATTTTCTGCTAATTGAATTGTCACAAAATCTGTAGACGGATTAGGATAAATCACTACATCATTCACATTTTCTTCATTCAGTCCAACCGTTGACACGGCAGCTATACGTGCAGCCAGAGATTCATTTTCAAATGAACCGGACGGAGTCGTTTTCATCTCAACAGCTTTGACATAATAAAATACATCACCTGCAACCGGAAGAGAGTTATCAGTAAAATTAGTTGCGGTAATCAACGTGGAATTCAGTTTTACAAAATCAACTGAATCAGCATACCGTCTGTAAATATTGTATCCGGTTTCTGATCCACCCGCTGACCAGGAGAGGTCATTGGAATTTCCGTTTTCAGTTACCGTCAAATTATTTGGTTGCGGAATATAATACGCTCTTAAAGAAGGATCACCCATCAGATTAATGGTAACCATTTTTGACAAACCTCCATAAATACTTGGCACATACGTGGTATTATTATTTTGAGTCAGACGGGCAGAATAACCAATATTTTCACCCATACCCATGTGAATGAGATACCAGTTTGGTCGTCCGGCCCAGCAGTTTGTTAAGGTATTGCCCTGAGCTAAAGGTGCACGCAAAAACGCATTGGTATAATCCCAGTCACCAAAATAAGAACCAAACAACATAGTGAAAACAGAACTCAGTGAATCATTGTTGAAATTTGTTGTGTTGCCAATTCCGCCGGCACTGGTATAAGTTCCGCCACCGCATCCGTAAGAAAATAAATAAGTGCCGGTAGTGGAAGTAGAGTAACTCAGCTGCGTAAAATAATCATTGAGGTAGGTATTGTCTCTTCCAACAAGCGCGGCAAAATTATTGTATCCGCTTTGTGAAAATCCTTCATCATACGTAGTGAAATTGTCATCAATCAATGCTTGTTCACCTACAACAATATTTCCTGTTTTGTAATTGTGATCTTTGGTGAAATATTGAATCAGCAATTCTTCTTCACTCATTGAAAACGCCGGCATGTCTGATAAATCAATTCTGCCCACTTGTAATTCAACATCGTTTGGAATATAATCCTGATCTAATTTTCCGTCACCCGGTATGTTGTGATTGAGTGCATTTGCAGAAGTAGAATTGTTGACAGAAACATCAGTCCAGTTACCCGTTAACTCGGCATAATACAAATCAGTTGGCCACGCTCCCTGATGATCAGGATGCCCGTCAGGATTCAAATCACCGGAATGTGGCACCGGAACATTTCCAACCAGAATAAGCATTTTTGTTTTTGCCGCATCTTCATTATAAACGTTAAGTATTTCAGTTTTCACATCTGCAACAGCATCTGCATTTGAAACATAAATTGTTTTTGGATACCAGCCATCCAATTCCAGATCGAGTAAAAAAGTATCCAGCGTGTTTTGAAACGGTGTATTGGTGATGTATGATGATTCAACAACAACAATGGCAATTCCCCGGTTATTGTTTGCAACCACTTCAATGCCTGTTGAGAGATAACCAAATTTGGTTGGCGTTGAAAGTGATGTCATCTGAATTTTATAATCATACAGGGTGTTTACAGAAACTGTGAGATCAGTGAAGTTGGTTATCGAAGATGGCAAAGTCGCTATTGCTGCTCCCCAGGAAGTTGCTCCTTTATTTTTACGATAAATAAAAAACTCATTAGCATCTAAATCTTCCGGCCAGTTTAACGTGATAGAAGGTGTAGATGCGTTCACCGTTGCTTCTGCTTTGATAGAAAGAGAATCTCCAAAGGCCTGAGCAGAAATTTTAAAAGTGCAGAGAAAAAAAGCAGCGGTAATTAAAAATGAGTAACGTAGTTTCATGAGTTGTTTTTTGATTTCTCAGCTAAAGTAATTTTCCTGTGCTGAGATTTTTCATTGTCGTTCTAAAATAAACGTCCTTCATACAAGTCAATCCAAATTCTAACAGCAGTTCAGCATGTAAAAGATTGAGTAAAGGGTCTCATTTACGGATAAATAGCTATTTTTGCGCCCTGAAACAGAAGTACTATGATTGCACAATTTGCTTTAGCTGCATTAATGAATTTGGGTTTGACTGAAACCGCTGTTGTCTCTGAACAGAAAATTTTAGGTCAGTGGAAAGGTATTGATATGTTTCAGGATTCAGAGTCGTACGACGGCAGAACGTATTACCTGCCCAATTCAGAAGAAATCATAATCACAGAAAATAAATTCCGGGTTTATTTCTATCCCTATTTTAAAAGTGATGAGTTTGAAGCAGTGATTACACCTAAAAATATTCAGTGTAACATCGGAAGGAAAAGAGTAAAAAGTGAATATTATTTTATGGGAGATACCCTGGTATTGAGCATGAATTTCATCAACAAAAATTTTATCAAGATGTATCAGCGAGTGGAGATGGATGCCAGTGTTATTGCTGAACTGAATGAATATGGATTTAATCCGTCCAGCGTCACGCATGAATTTGAACTGGATACGTTACACCCTGAATTGCGCAGAGGCTTCAAACATTTTGATTCGCTCAGTTTTGAACCTTTGAAGTACATTCAGTTTATTGATGATCAGCAAATCAAATTAAACAGGGGAGATGTCACGAATTTTTCACGCGGTTATCAATACGTACGTTATACCCACAATGGCAAACCTGAAGAATTCAGAATTTATAAATTAGAAGGCACACAGCAGTTCACGATCATTCCTTTTTCACATTGCCAGTGTGATTCGATTCATATTCCTTATCTGACAGTCAGCTGGGCTGATCGTATTCGTAAGAAGATGGAAGAGTAGAAGGGGGAAGTACGAGTTACGAAGTTTGAAGTAAGAAGGATAAAGTTTTGTTGATAGACCGTTCACGGAGACTGAGCGTAGCCGAAGTCGAAGTGAGTTGAAGTTGGAAGTACGAGTTACGAAGTTTGAAGTACGAAGACTGAAGTACGAAGTAAAAGGTTTTGTTGAGACTGTCCACGGAGACTGAGCGTAGCCGAAGTCGAAGTGCGAGTGCCGAAGTTGGAAGTACGAATTTGTTAAAATCCTAAAAATTATAAAGGTCTAAAAATCCTTAATCCTCACTGTCCTTCAAACTCCACTCTCAAATCCTCCAGTAAGGCAATAAGTTTTCTCCGCTCTTCACCTAATTCCTGAATTAACTTTTTGTTCTGGCGGAAAACAGTGCGCAGATTTTTGCGCTGACGGGCATATTGAATTGCGCTGAGATACATCTGACTGTAAACCCTGTAATGTACATGACTAAAGGCAGCAGCACAGCCCACCAGCCAATTGGAGTAAAAATTCCAGTCAGCACTGAAACTGTGATGTAGAAAAAAGTAAATAAAATAAGTCCCGCAGCAAGAATCATTGAACCCTGAAAATTTTTCATTGATGCGGATTTTTTCAGAATGTACTGAACCAGATAATATGGTATAAAATTGAAAATCACTCCCGGAATAAAAAAAGGTAAACCAAGTATATAACTGATCACTCTGACAAAAGATTGCTGAAATTTTAATTCGCGGATGTCTTTGTCTGTTATGCCGTGACGGTCTAACTGACCGGAATAGAGATCAATCTGCTGCACAGCAAAATCAAATTTGTGCGGCTGTTGGTTCTGAAATGATCAATGGCCGCCAGCATACTTTTCTGGAGATTAAATTCACGCTCCTGTTCTTTAAAGTCAATTCCCAGTTCTTCTTTCAGATCACGGGAATATATCTGATGCAATTTGGTAAGCAATGGATCGTCTTCTTCTTTTTCAACGTGGAGAACTGTTTCATGCAAGCGGTCTTCAGCCAGTTTTGTCAGTTGTTCTACTTCAGCAAATTCATTTTCCGCATTCTCTGTAATCAATTTCTTTACGCAAATAGCTTTTCCAATATTGACAAAAACATCACTTCTGAACTGATGCGGATTGCTGTAATTCAATCCAACAGGAACAATATACAGATTCAGATTTTTATGATTCAGCAATTCTGCGCCGCGTGCTATTCGTGCAACACCGGTTTTGAAAGGTTTTATTTTTCGTTCTGTTTTGCTCACACCTTCAGGAAAAATCAACAGTGATCTGCCTGAACTCAGATGATCAAAACAGTGATTGAACATGTCCTTGTTTTTGTGTACTTCTTCCGGCCGGGTAGAGGGTCTGAAAACCGGAATCATGTGCAGCCATTTTCTAAACATAAATCCTTTGATGCCTTTGCCAACATATTCACCGGCAGCAATAAAATAAACGGGCTGCTTAACGGTTGTTGCAACAATGATAGGATCCATAAATGCACTTGGGTGATTGGCTATAAAAATAACCGGTACGTTTTCAGGAATGTTTTCTTTGCCAACAATGCGGATTCTTCTGAAGAAAGATTTCAGTGTGAGTTTCGAAAGTATTTTCAGAATAAAATAAAGCACACCGAACTATATTTTCGTTTCAGGGTCTGATACCAATCACGCAGACATCGTCAATCTGTTCCAGATCACCCTGCCATTCTTCAATCATTCGGTTGAGAATATCATGCTGTTCAGCCATAGCCTTGTCATTGATTTCAACCAGCACTTCTTTAAAGCGTGAGTATTTGAATTTTTCCTTTTGTCCGCCAAACTGATCAGCATATCCATCTGAGAATAAATAAATACAATCTCCTTCTTTCAACTGAATGACGTTATTGGTGAATTCCGGATTTTGTGCAAAGCCGGCACCAATCGGGAATTTATCTCCCTTGATTTCTTCCATGTTATTGTCACGCACAAGATAGAGCGGATTGAATGCTCCTGCAAACTGAAGTACATTGGTTGTCAAATTCAGTGAACAGATGGCCATGTCCATTCCGTCTTTGATTGAAGTAGTTCCAGAGGTGTCGTTGTGTAATGTTTTGGTGACAATGCGGTTGAGTTCTTCCAGAATTTTATTTGGCTGATAAATTTTCAATTCGTTCACAATCTGGTTCAAACTGTTATGTCCAATCAGAGAAAGAAACGCTCCCGGTACACCATGACCGGTACAGTCAACAACTGCAAATAAAATAGTATCATCTACACGTTCCAGCCAGTAAAAATCACCGCTTACAATATCCTTGGGCTTGAAAAGTACAAATGAATCCTGCAGATAATTTCTTACCAGATCTTTTCCGGGAAGTGTTGCATCCTGAATTCGTTTGGCACAAATATATCTGTCAGTGATGTTTTTATTTTTTTCTTCAATGATTTCTTTTTGTTTCACCACTTCAGCCGTACGCTCTTTACCTTGTCTTCCATACTTTCATACAGCTTGGCGTTTTCAATAGCAGCCGCAATAGTGGTGGCAAGACCTCTGAGAATATCCATGTGATATTCAGAGTAGGCATTTTTTTTCATAACTCTGAACAGTGATCAGTCCGACAACTTTTTCTTTAACCACAGTGGTAAATAAATAATAGAGGTTGAATCTTTTCCTGAAACCGCTTTTTTGATAGTTCCTTTCAGATATTTATTATACTCCTCAAAATAATCAGATATAAAAATTTCTTTCTGATTATTGAAACACCAGGTTGCCAGACGGTCATCATGAATGTTGTAACCAAAGAGTTCCATTTTCTCTCCGTTTTCAATAAATCCCGGCATATTGATTATCTCTGAAGCCGGATCATAAATACCAATTCCAAAACAGGTAGCATCCATCAGTGTATTGATGTTGTCATACACTTTGGCAATAATTTTTTCTACTGAAAGAGATTCTGCAATATCACGGCTGATCTGGCCAATCAGTTTCGTGTTCTGATAGGCGCGGTCAATTTCCTGCGTACGTTCAACAACTCGTTCTTCCATGTTTTCATAAAGACTTGCATTGTCAATGGCAATACCGGTATAGACCGCAATGGATTGTAAAATATTCAGATGGTATTCAGTATAGGCATTCTTTTCAAAACTCTGCACGGTAATTACACCAATCTTTTTATCCTTTGCCATCAGCGGAAGATAAATGAGTGATGTCACCTCTTCACCTGCCTGCGGCGGATTATAAGACGGAATGTATTTTATATAATCTTCTCTCAGATATCCGATCACAATTTGCTGATCATTATTGAAACAATATGCAGCCAGGTTATTCTTATTGTCAAGTGCATCATAACACTCTTCCAGAATTTCACCGTTTTCAATGTAGCCCGGATATACCAGCTGGTTATTTGTTTCTTCAAAAATTCCTATTCCAAATCCTTCAGCATGCATCAGTTTATTGATACGCTGATAAACCACCTCGTTAATTTGTTCAATGCTCAGCTGAGAAGTAATGTGTCTGCCAATTTCACTCAGCAGTTTTGCGTCTTCATAGGTTTTTTCAATTTCTTCTTTCTGTTTGACAACTTCTTGTGTTCGAACCCTCACTTCCTCTTCCATCACTTCATAATGCCTTGAATTTTCAAGAGCAATAACAGTGTAGTGAGCAAGTGTGCGCACAATATTAAGGTGGTAATCTGTGTATGCATTTTTTGCAAAGGCCTGAAGACTTATAACGCCAAGCACTTTATCTCCTTTTCTCAAAGGGTAAAATATCATGGATTCAGGAGCGCCACCTGCTAAGACAAAAACTTCTTTTACGTATTTATTGAATTCTTTGGCGTGATCGTTAATAAGGATTTCAATATTTCTTTTTACACAAACAACCGAATAATTATTGTCATTATTCATTGGCACTGAAAAAGGAGGTATGTGCTTTTCATGTTCAATTGAATAAACATAATCAAGTTCGTCTTTTTCTGTGTTAACAAGCCGGATACTGAAAACGGATGAGTCCATTAATTCCTTCACATATTTGTAAAGGATATCCATTGCCGTATTAAAATTGAGAGTTGAAATAAGTTCCTGTCCAATCTGGTTGAGCAGTTTGGAATCTTCATGTGATTTTATCAATTCTTGTGTTCGCTCTTGAACACGGACTTCCATATTCTGATAAAGGCCCGCATTTTCAAGTGCAATTCCTGCATAGATTCCAATTGTGCGCACAATGTTCAGATGGTATTCTGTGAATACATTTTTTTCAAAACTCTGAACCGTGATTACACCAATCTTTTTATTCTTGGCTTTGATTGGTAAATAGATAATGGAAAAGCATGATTTTCCGCGAACAGGCTGTAAAAAGGCTTTGGTGTATTTGCCGTATTCTGTTTCAAGATCATTAATGTGCATCTCCAAATCTTCATTAAAGCATACACAGCTTAACCGGTCTTTATCACGAACAAGATCATAGCCGCCGTCTGGCAGTTTTACACCATTTTCAATATATCCCGGAAAATCAATTGAATTATTGGCTTCATTGTATATTCCCAGGCCGAATCCTGTAGCTGCCATTAATTTATTGATTCGTTCATAAACGACTTCAATAATTTTTTCTACGCTTAACTGGGCAGTAACATCACGACCAATTTCGCTCAAAAGTTTTGTGTTCTCGTATGTTTTTTCAATTTCTTCTTTCTGTTTGACAACTTCCAGTGTACGCATTTTTACTTCTGCTTCCATACGTTCATAGTGAAGCGAGTTTTCAAGTGCAATAACCGTGTAGTGTGCCAGCGTGCGTACAATATTCAGATGATAATCTGTATAGGCATTCTTTCAAAAGACTGAAGGCTGATAACACCGAGCACATCGTCTCCTTTTCTAAGCGGACAGAAAATCATGGAGTGTGTAAATTCTCCGGCAACAACAGTAATTTTATTGACGTATTTGCTGTATTCCTTTTCGTGATCGTTGATGAGAATTTCAATGTTCTTTTTACGCAGACAACCGAAAAATTATTGTCGTTATCCATGGACACTTCAATAGGTTCATATCTTTTGCCATGTTCAATTAGATATGCGTAGTTGATGATGTTTCTTTCCTTATCCAGCAAACGGATACTGAACGAAGCAGAGTCCATCATTTCCTTTACATATTTGTAGAGCGTTTCAAAGGCGGTATTGAAATTCAGGGTTGAAATCAGTTCCTGACCAATCTGGTTCAGCAATTTTGAATCTTCATGTGATTTTACGAGTTCACGTGTGCGCTCTGCCACGCGGTCTTCCATTCCTTTATAGAGGTTGGCATTTTCAATTGCACTGGCAATGTAAACAGAAAGTGTACGAAGAATATTCAGATGATATTCATTGTAAATTTCTTTGGAAAAACTCTGTACAGTAATTACACCAATTTTATTTCCTTTTGAAATCAGCGGAAGATAAATCATGGATTCAGGCATCTCACCCTGTGAAGCTTCATAATCTTCAGCTACATATTGGGTAAATTCTTTATTCCAGTCATTGATGATGATCTCTTCAGAATTATTGAAACAACGCGTTGCAATTTTTCTTCGGTTACAGCATAGGCATAATCACCCAAACGTTCGTTTTTTTCCATGACACCGGAGAAAAACAAATCATTGGTTTGCGGCCGGTATATTCCGATACCAAAAATGGTAGCGTCCATCAGGTTATTTACGTTGTCATATACCTTGCTGATGATATCGGGAATAGAAAGCTCTGCAGCTATTCCTTTCCAATTTCACTTAAGAGCTTTGTGTTTTCGTAAGAGCGCTGTACTTCTTCTTTTTGTTTGATTAATTCAGATGTCCGTGCTTTTACTTCGGCTTCCATATTCTCATAATTGCGCGCGTTTTCTAATGCAATTACGGTATAGTGGGCAAGTGTTTTTACAATGTTTACGTGATAATCTGAGTAGGCATTTTTTTCAAATGACTGAACGCTGATTGCTCCCAATACCTTATCTCCTTTTCTCAGCGGATAAAAAATGAGCGAGTAGGGGAAATCACCGCCAACCACCATTACTTTGCTCACATATTTTTTGTAGTCAACTTCGTTGTCGTGAATCAGAATTTCCTGATTGTTTTTGATACACCAGACAGAATAATTGTCGCTGTTATCCATGGAAACTTCTATGGACGAAAGTCTTTCTCCGCGTTCGTATTCGTAGAGATAATCAACAGTATTTTTTTCTGTATTGAGCATACGCACACCAAAAATGGTGGCATCCATCAGTTCATTGACATTTCGGTAAAGCCGTTCAAAAACATCTTCAAAATTCAGCGTTGATATCAGCTCCTGACCAATGTGATTGAGTGTTTCTGTATTTTTTATAAGAGCGTTCCAGAGCGGTTGTACGGTCTTTCACAATCTCTTCCATGTTCTCATACAACCTTGCATTTTCAATAGCAATAGCAATGTATGAAGCAAAACTTTTCAGCAAATTAAAATGGTGTTTGCTGTAGGCAGATTTTTTATTGCTTTCAACATAGAGCACACCAATAACTTTATCTTTGACAATCATTGGCAGCACAACAACGGATGACATTGTTGCCTGAAAAACTATTTCTCTTCCGGTGATGTATTTTGATATCTCCTTGTCGTAGTCATTAATGTGAATTTCCATTCCTTTGGCAACTGACAGAGATGGAATTTTATTAATGTCTTTCAAATCATATTCAAAATAAGAATCGCGCACACCATTCTGAATGGCCAGTTTCACTTCCAGTTTATTGCGGTCATAATTGCATAATCCGACAAACACGCCTGACGTATGCATGAGTGTATTGATGCGCTCATACACAATAGTGAAAATGTCGTTGAGATCTAACGTAGAGGTAAGTTCATTACCAATTTTGCTGAGTGTTTTTACATCTTCAAAATATGTCTGGAGCTCTTCATTTTTTGCCTCAAGAATTTCTTTTTCCTTTTGAATCTGTTCTAATTTACCTTTGAGCTCAAAGGCTTTAATTTTTTTGCTTTCTACTTCAGAAGTGTGTTTTTGTTTGGCTTCATGATAGGCTTTGAAGTGTTCAACAAACAAAGCCAGATTTCCCATCTTCTCATAAAGTTCAGACAAACCCTGATGTGCTTTGTAAGCAAGTTCATTTGAATTTAATTCCTCGGCAATTTTTAAGGCTTCTTTGTAATATTTTAAAGCGGCAAGATTGTCACCGGCAATAGTATAGGTAGATGCAATATGCAGATTGGTGTCACCAATTCCTTTACGGAACCCCATGGCAGTTCTGAGTTCCAGTGATGTCGGAAAATGTTCCAGTGCTTTGGAATAATCTTCCAGCATGGTGTAAATTTCACCTAAACCATCATGTGCGTATGACTGAATTTGTTTGATGCCAAGTTCATTGACAACATCCAGACTTTTATTTTTAAACTCAAGTGCTTTCTGATAATTTTTTAAATGGAAATGAGACTGACCTAATCCGTCATAGATTTTTCCCAGCACATTTTTGTCACCAACTTCTTCAGCAATTGCCAAACCTTCAGTCAGGTATTTGATGGCATCTTCATTTTTGCCAGTCATGTAATGAACTGTACCTACGCCGTTCAATCCGTTGGCTTCACCTGCACGGTCGTTGATTTTTCTGGCCAGGTGAAGAGATTCAAATGCATACTGAAGTTGTTTATCCGGATCTCCCAGCATGTAAAAAACAATGGAGAGATTATAATGAATCTGAACTTCCTGCTTTTGTTCACCGCATTCTCTCAGCAGTTCAACTCCTTTAAAACAGTATTCAAGTGCTTTTTCGTAATTCCCCAGCCAGGTATGAGCAGCACCCATGTTTCCATATGCCCAGGCAATACCTTTATTATATTCTGTTTTTTCAGATTCAGCCAGATTTGCTTCAGCCATAGCCAAAGCTTTTGCCGGATCAGTTCGAACAATGAGCCAGGCATCCAGATTGGATTGATCAATTGTATTGTTAACAGCAATAGCCTCAGCCATTTGACAGGTAGAATAATTTATGCAAGCATCAAATATAACGATTTCATTTGAATGTCCCTGTTGAATGAATTGTTAAACCGTTTAATCATTGGGATTTAATCCTGATTTTACATAGAATTCAGGTGTAATTAATTGTGGTCATTTCATGTTTTATTCAGAAAATCAATGAGGTAGATCATTTTATATAAAGTAAAACGGCGGTTTGGCACATCTCTTGTTTTGATTCTGTTAACGAAGAAAAAACCTTTTTTTAAGACATGCGTAAAAGCTGTCATGACAACAACCAAAACACATAATACAATGAACTCAGATCAGATTAAAGCCGACTTGATTAAAGCTGCACAGGCAAAACTTAATGCACATTCTACTCAGGGAAGAAATTCACGACTTTCAATTATTGAAGTTGCTCAGTTGAGAGATATTGTTGCAGGAAATGTTGAGTTGAATTCAAATTACAACGGTCAGTTTTTTGGACTTCACAGTCTGAACTAACCGTTTCAAAAAAAAAATCAACGGAGAAACTGATCAGCGTTCTCCGGCTTTCACAATTTTTATTGCTTTACTTCCTGATTCAGAAATAACCTGGATCAGATAGGTTCCGTCAGGAATTCCACTAACGTTTAACGGAAAAAAGTTTTCACCTTCGCGAAAAAACCAGCGTGTATCTGTGTGATAATTTTTCCGTTCAGATCCATCAGATCAATGGTGTAGATATCTGCCTTAAAAATTTTCAATGAAACAGTTCCTTCAAAACTGGTTGGATTGGGATAAACACCAATCATAAAATCAGATGAAACCAATTCTTCCGGTTCAGGAATTTCAGGTTCAGAAGAATCCAGTTCAGGATTTTCAGGTTCTGTCTTTTGTATTTCTGTATTCAATGTTGTGTCTGATTCAATTGCTTCACATATTGTTTCTTTGACAAGTTCTGTGGTGTCAGGAATATATGCAATGTCTCCTTTTATAAAGTTGTTTTCGTCTTCCTCAATATAATTATAGGCTACTTTTCCTTTTTTAAAATTCTGTTCGACATCTTCCTTTTTATTTTGTTCTTTCCGCTGATCTGATTTTTTATTCAGAGAATCTGCCGGAACACTGTTTTCAATCTGATTCACGGTGATTTGTCCCAGCATCATTTCTTCCTGGGCATTGACGTTAAAAAGCGCCATACCAAAAACAAGCAGGCAAGCATATAGAAATTTACTTTGAAAAATCTGCGGACTTTGATTTTCCCAATCAACAAATCTTTCATTGAGTTCTTCCAGTTGCGTTTTTTTAAATCTTCCGCACAAATGTTTGCCTGAATTTTCAGTGAGAATCTGTTTTATTTCCAGCGGTGATTTATTGCTGAAATCAACTACATCGATCTGACATTTTCCGCAAAATGCGCCCTGTTGTGTTGGTGTCATTGCTGCCCAGTTTTCATGGCAGGGTTCATTGATTGTTATCTGATTCATAGCACTGTGTTTTCAGTCAGTACAGCTGTGTCAGAAAAAGGTTCATTTATTCTGTGCGGATAATTTTTATGGTTTCATTCTGATGCTCATTCCACATTTTCAGAAAGTACATTCCCGAATTTTGGTCTGTTAAATCAATATCAAACTGATGCATACCTTCTGTCAGTTCTCCGTTGAAAATTTCTTCAATGAGTTGTCCGTTGATTCCATAAACAGAAATTGAAAACTGTCCGCTTTGTTTTATGTAAGCAGTAAATGTTGAAACGCTATTGGTTGGATTGGGGTAAAATTTTGTTTCAAACGGATTGTATTCGCTGACAATGGGCTCAGGCAATGTTGTTTCTGTAACTGTGTCAGGAGTTTCCAGAATAAATTCTTCAAAACTGATGGTGGTCATTGGTCCGCCTAAAACATATCTGCCGGTGGTATAATCATCATGATACAAAACGTCGTCTGATTTGATTTCATGGTATTCAATTGTTTCAAGATAAAACTGGTCAATCTGATCGGGGTTCATTTCAGAAGTTATGATAGAATCCTGATGAAAGAAAATTTTCTCAGCATATTCTCTGCTGTTTTCAGCCAGTGATTTATTGAGTTGTTCCGTATTGAACTGAGCAATTTTTCCGGCATCTTCTTCATTGCAGCTGAATAAAGTCAAACCAAAAACCAGTAGAAGTGCAAACATAAATCTGCTCTGGAAATTTTCTTTTTTGTTTAACGTCCAGATTTCGAATTCATGATTGAGTTTTTCCAGTTGTCCGTGTTTAAACCTTCCGCAAACATGTTCACCAGTATGAGCTTTCATGGTTTGCCTTATCTGATGCGTATTCATTTCAGAAAAGTCAAAAACATCAACAGTACATTTCTGACAAAAAGCCCCGCGATGGGTAGCAGACATTTCATTCCAGTTTTCACTGCATGGTTCTTCAATCCGGATTCCTTTCATAGCCTGAGTTTTTAGTTAGTACAATGTTTAGTTGTTTAAGTTCAGTTTATTTATAGATGCACGAGTTGGCTGAATTCCATAAGTGAGTTAGAAGCCATTAGGCAAAAGGCAAATGATTATTGGGGGGGAAGCCAAATGGTAAAAGGGTAGTTTTTTAGGATTTTTAAACTTTTAAGATTTTTAGCCCATTAGGACTTCTGGCATTTTTAACCTTTTGGCTTTGTGGCTTTGTTTTGCCTAAAAAAAAGAATCTAAAGTTTTTTCAAAGCAGTAATAGTTTCAGCAGGATTGGAAGAACCAAAAACAAAACTGCCGGCTACCAAAGCATCTGCACCTGCTTTGATTAATTGTGCTCCGGTTTCAAGATTTACACCACCATCCACTTCAATGAGTGCGGAGAGTTTTTTTGATTTGATTTTTTCTTTGAGTTTTGAAACTTTATCAAGGCTTGAAGTAATAAATTTCTGACCGCCAAAACCAGGATTTACTGACATGATAAGAACAAGATCCAGATCAGATAGAATTTCATCCAGCGCATCAACCGATGTGTGCGGATTCAAAGCAACACCCGCTTTCATTCCTTCTGAATTGATGAGTTGAATAGTTCTGTGCAGATGTGTGCAGGCTTCATAATGCACCGTCAGCATATCAGCACCGGCTTTTTTAAATTCACTCACAAAGTGATCTGCATGAGCAATCATCAGATGGACATCCATTGGTTTTTTTGCGTGCTTTTTCATGGCCGCAAGAACTGGAAATCCAAAAGAAATATTCGGAACAAAAACACCATCCATCACATCAATGTGAAACCAATCCGCTCCGCTGTTGTTGATCATCTCAACATCGCGCTGGATGTTGGCAAAATCACAGGAAAGCATAGAAGGAGAGATGATGGCCATTTTCTTATTTCAAAAGATTGATAATTTGTTCGGCTAATTCAATTCCAATCCGATCTTGTGCTTCATCTGTTGCAGCGCCGATATGCGGCGTAGATGCAATTTTTTCACTCACCAATAAATCTTTTCTTGGAGTTGGTTCTTTTTCAAAAACATCCAAGCCAGCTGCACGAACTTGTCCTGATTCTATGGCTTTTAATAAAGCGTCTTCATTGATAACACCTCCTCTGGCGGCATTTACAAGAATGACACCTTTTTTTGTTTTTGCAAGTTCAGCTTCGCCTAAAACAGCCGCTCCGTTTGGTTGTTTTGGAACATGAAGTGAAATATAATCGAGTTCACCAATTATTTCCATCAGTTCTTTCTTAGGGGTAATCATGATTTTTACATCACCATGACCAACTATCGGAACTTTAATTTCAACCGGATTGGTATAAAGATCAATAGCAATTACTTTCATGCCGCATCCTAAAGCATAAGATGCAACAGATTGTCCAATTCTTCCGAAACCTACAATTCCAACAGTTTTCCCGCGCAATTCCTGACCTTTTCCATATTTCTTTTTCAGTACTTCAAAATCTTTTTCTCCGCTTACCGGCATGTTTCTGTGTGAATGAAAAAGATCTCTTGAAAGTGAAAACATAGTTCCGATTACCAGTTCAGCAACCGACTGAGAAGAAGCACCCGGAGTGTTGATCACGTGTAAACCTTTACCGCGAGCGTAATCCACATCGATATTATCCATTCCGACACCGCCTCTGCCAATTAATTTTAATCCGGGACAAGCATCAATCATATCTTTTCTGGCAGTAGTTGCACTTCTTACCAGCAACGCGGCAATGTTTTCTTTGTTGATATGATCAATCAGTTGTTCCTGATTAACTTTTGTTGTGCTTACAGAGAATCCTGCTTTTTCCAATGCAGCAACTGCATCTTTTGAAATTCCGTCGTTTGCTAATATTTTCATATTATTTAATTCTGATGTTATTTACTTTATCGCGTTGTTTGCTGAGCCTGTCGCTGTTGGCTGAGCCTGTCGAAGCCAAAACTTTTATCCTCTTTTTTTCGCCAGTTCTTTCATCACATCAACCAACACCTGAACAGATCCAATTTCAAGCGCATTGTACATAGATGCCCTGTATCCGCCTACATCACGGTGACCTTTTAAACCGTCAATGCCTGCTGCTTTCCACATGTCATTGAATTCTTTTTCCAGCGCATTGTCTTTTAAAACAAATGTTGCATTCATCAATGAACGGTCTTCTTTTACAGTTGTTCCTTCAAACAGCGGATTTGAATCAATTTCACCGTACAACAAATCAGCTTTTGCCTGATTGCGTTTCTGCATAGCTTCAACACCGCCGTTTTTCATCAGGTGACGAAGATTCAACATCGAAACATAAACTGAAAATACCGGTGGCGTATTGAACATAGATTCTTTCTCATGATGGATTTTCAGATTCAGATAAGAAGGAATATTTGCATAGGATGATTTGCCAAGAATTTCTTCTTTCACAATATATACTGCTGCACCGGCAGGACCTAAGTTTTTCTGAGCACCTGCATAGATAAGGTCAAAGTCAGCAACATTTACCGGACGCGATAAAAAGTCAGATGACATATCACACACATGAGGTACTGATACTTTTGGAAACTGATGAAGTTGTGTTCCGAAAATTGTATTGTTAGATGTTGAGTGGAAATAATCAAAGTCATTTCCTACCGCAAATCCTTTTGGAATATAGTTGAAATTTTTGTCTGCTGAACTTGCAACTTCTGTAACAGCAAGTCCGGCATTTTTAGCTTCTTTAATGGCTGCTTTTGACCAGGCTCCGGTATTTAAATACGCTGCTTTTTTAGTACCGCGCATCATATTGATAGCTGTGATCAGAAAACCAAGACTTGCTCCACCCTGCAAATAAAGTACTGTGTATCCGGCAGGAACGTTCAACGCTTTTTTGATGTTTTCACGCGCTTCTTCCATTACGTCAATGAAATCCTGACTGCGGTGTGAAACTTCAAGTATTGAAAGACCATTAAAATCCAAAACTGCTTTTTGCAGATTGTTCAAATACTTCCTGGGGTAAGATGCAGGGACCTGCACCGAAATTGTGTTTTTTAGACATGAGATTCAAAACATTAATTTGACATCACAAAGGTGGATTTTTTTTGGGAATGACAGGTTATCCTGCGCATGATTATTTGCATGTTTATTAACAAGTTTTGCTCCGTTTGTAATACAGAAAAATAATTGACTCGAGGTTTACAATCTTTTAACACAGGGTAAAAAGGTCAATATTTCACTAATTTTGCACCTGTATGTATCAAATAGATCTGCTTGCCATTAACTGGGATATGAACCCCAGTGTTATACCTTCACTCAACATGCCGCGCTGGTATGGTATCATGTGGGCACTGGGTTTTTATCTGGGTTATGAGATTCTGAAACGCATGTACCGTGCTGAAAAGACACCGGAAAATTGGGTGGACAATTCTTTTTTATATGTGTTGATTGCGGGAATTCTGGGAGCGCGCCTGGGACATTGTTTATTTTATCAGCCTGATTATTATCTGGCTCATCCTCTGGAAATTTTGAAAATTTGGGAAGGCGGTCTGGCAAGTCACGGCGGGGCTTTTGGAATTATACTGGCAGTTTATTTTCTAAACAGAAAACACATTCATATGGGAATGCTCTGGATTCTGGATCATCTGGTTGTACCAACCGCTTTAGCCGGAGCATTGATCAGGTTAGGAAATCTCTTTAATCATGAAATTGTTGGTTCAATAACCTCTTCACCGTTTGGATTTAAGTTTCTCAGAAATGATGTTTCACCTGAGCAGGCAATGATGATTACCCAAAAATTGGATTCAGATGAAGCATATGCAGCATTGTCAGATACACAGAAGTATGCCGCCATCTGGCAGGAAATTCCGGCAAGGCATCCGGCGCAATTGTATGAAGCAATTATTTATTTCCTGATTTTTGGTCTGATGATGTATTTTTTCTGGAAAACAAATGCCGCTCTGTTGAAAGGATTTTTGCTGGGCGTGTTTTTTATCACCGTTTTCGGATCACGATTCCTGATTGAATTTATTAAAGAAAATCAGGTGGATTTTGAAGGTGGTATGGTATTGAACATGGGGCAGATTCTAAGTATTCCGCTTGTACTTTTTGGAATCTACCTGGTTGTCAGAAATATTAAAAATCTTAAGAAAGGAAAACCTGGACCAATTGTGTTTAAATAATTTCTTCTGAACTTTTATCCAATACAGCATGGTCTGTCTGATGAACAGATTTTTTTGATTTTCTGAAAATGAAAACAGTTGAAATCACCAGCATTCCAAAAGCAATCAGAAACACAAAATAAATCTGCGGATTTTTTGGATTGTGTTCCAATACGGCAATAAGAATAATTGCTGTAAACAAAAAGAAAATTGAAAGAAACAACCAGCCCAATACTTTAAAAACCTGCTTGGGAGATGTGGAACTCAAAACGCAAAAAACAACCGAAGCTACTCGAATAAAAGCATGTTTGCTACTTCGAGCACTCCCAGAAAAAACACTTTAATTGCACGGTCAGCTTCAGCTTGATCATGAGGAGAACAGGAGGCCAGAGAAAAGATTAAACCAAGTGATAGGAGGATTTGAAAAATGCTATTCTTCATAATTGATTTCTTCATCTTCTGACTCAATAATTTTTGTGAGGTAATCATCTGTTACTTCTGAATCATTCCCTGAATCAGGCTTACTTGTTTTGGACAATATCAGAAATAGAACAGGTAAAAATAACATGGCTATTATAAGAATGCCCTGGATTCCATTTTCAATTTGTGTCACAAGACTATAAATAAAGTCAAAATTAAAAAGCATCATAACCAAAAGCAGACCTGTAAATCCAACTCCCAGCCAGAACATAACAGGGGTTCTCAAACGCCAGCTGAGGATACTGAAAATCAGTGCCGGTATTGATAATATGAAGATGATCAGATAAAAAAAGAGGTATCCCATGAGCACCAAGATAATTCAAATTTGTTTCAAAAAAAAAAGTCCTGCACCAAGGCAGGACTTAAATTTATTTTCAGAATGTCCTTTAATGTTCAACAACAAGTTTCTGTACTGAAACTTTTCCCTTATCAATTAATTGAATGAGATAAATTCCATTTTCATAATTGATTGTGCTGATTGATTTCAAATTCGACTCATTCACATTAAATGAATCCACCAGCACTCCCGCAGTATTGAATATCCGTATAACATCAGCCTTTTCAAAAAGAATGGTCACCTCATTATTTGCAGGATTCGGGTAAAGGGTGAAATCTGAAATACTGCTTTCATTGACAGAAACATCTCCACCTGTAAATTGAATATCATCAACCAAAAGTGTTGAACCTAAATTCTGACCACCCCAGAAATAAATCAATACTGAATCAGGCGCTTCAGTAAATGTCAGATCAATTGACCAAGGAGTCCAGCTGGAAGCATCGAGTAAAGTATCAATGTACATAGTATGCAAACCGGAAGTTGCATTCCAGAAGTCAATGTATACCCAGGCAGTATCTGTAAGACTTGGACTGAATTGATACATACCGGTGAATTGAGCCGGCTGGGCTATGAATGGTGTTCCGCCAACAACGCTGTCCAGTGCAGGTTCAAAATATCCATTGGTTGCAATTGAAGGAATTCCAATAAAAAGATTTTCAAAAGTGGTTTCAATTTGCATGGAGTAAGATCCAACTGATGCCGTCGATGATTTAGTCACATAAGCACTCTGCGTTTGCGGGTAAAGCATCTGATCAAACGAAAACCAGGCTGTTGGTTGTTCAATTGTTTCGTATGTCCAATTTTCAAAGCTGTTATTTGGAATGGCAGACGGAACCACTGTACCGGATGCAAATTCAAATGAGAATTCATCCAGTTCTATCCATGAACCTGGTTTTGCAATTCCGGGATTAAAAGGATCACTGGAAGCAACGCCAATAAATACTGAATCCGGCACATCAGTGACTGTTGAAAGCGGAACACTTAATAGTGTCCAGGTACCAACGTTTCCGGTAACGGGAAAAGTAGTAGAACTAAAAACAGTTCCGCTGTTGCTCAGTTCAATAATAACTACTGCCTGATCACCTGTTACAATTCCACATTTATACCAGCATTTAAAAATGTTAACAGTATCAGCATAAGGGAAACCGGTAAAACCATTTCCGTCTGCTGATTGTTTTACAACAAATCCAAAAAGTGTATCATTCTGACCTGAGCCTGCATCAAAGTGTAATACTGTTTCCAGATGTATTGCTTTTGATCCGGAATAAGCATTTGGAATTTCATAGGAGTTGTTCACATCCAGCCAACCGTTGCTTTGATATTGCTGTGTGCTGGTACTCCAATAATCCAGAGAGTCTTTTACCCCCAGATCATACCAGTTTTCAAAACTGTTATTGGCAACAGATGCCTGACCCCAGGCAGCAATATTGCAGATAGTAATAACGATAAATAGTATAGATTTTTTCATAGTAGCTAGCTTTTCCATAAATTTAAATCAAATAATGGAACAAGTCAACTGATCTAAATCAGTAAAAGAGATGACTTAAGAATTTCTACCTGAAATGTTTCATGCATGCCGCTCGGCTCTCCGTCAATATGAAGGGTTGCAGAAGTTCCTTTAGGTAAAGAAAGTTTTAAACAACCATCAAACATTACCTGTTCAAAATATTTTGAATGATGGATCGATTTTGAAAAGAATTTTCTGGCAATGGAAGGTGCATTATACCACTTAAAAGGTTTCAGAACGATGAGTTCAAATTTTCC
Organism: Crocinitomicaceae bacterium; assembly: GCA_016719925.1. GTDB lineage: Bacteria > Bacteroidota > Bacteroidia > Flavobacteriales_D > Crocinitomicaceae > JADJGJ01. The sequence continues at coordinate 19,853 of JADJYC010000006.1, forward strand.
GTCTGTTAATTCAGACATGGGAGAAATTGTAAATCCGTTTCCAAATTGAGATGAGTTGGCAACAGACAGCATGAAAGCTTTTTTTAGAGATTTATTTCCGTCAATTTCTATTTGATAATCATGCGGTATGTAATTCCTGAATTCTTTAATCACCAATTTTATGTAACTTAAAAATCCGCGTTTGTGATATTCATCAAATTTTTTAGCGATGTGAGCATCAAATCCAAATCCGCAGGTTCCCAAAAATAGTTTGTCATTTACTTTGCCAACATCAATGGTATCTGCTTTTTTATTGTTCAATCTTAAAATTGCCTGATCAAATTTCAGCGGAATTCCGGCATGACGCGCCAGGCCATTTCCAGATCCACAGGGAATTATTCCCAAAGCACATTGGCTATTCACCAAGGCGCTTCCAATTTCATTCACAGAACCATCACCACCAACAGCAACAATAATGTCCGATTCATTTTTGTATTGATTTGCAATTTCATGGCCGTGTCCGCGGTGTTCAGTATAAACAATCTTGATTTCAAATTTGCTTTTGTCCAGGTGTTTTTCAATCAGCGGTGGAATGACATTTTTTTTTCCGACACCTGAAATGGGATTTATGATGAAAACTATTTTTTGTTTCCGCTCCATTTATTCAACTGTCATTTCGTTGCTTATTAATGCGTGGTTGTAAGTCTGGATAATAGCTTTCAATGAATTCAAAATTTCGGTTTTCAGTTTTTCATCCTTCAAGAGATTCACTGACTGCAATTGATCTTTCACATTGTAAATTCCCTGCACAACATCATCCTGAAACGTGAGCATGTATTTTTCAGTTGCGGTTTCATAAAAATAGAGATACTTGTTACCAACATAACTGCTGCTGTAACCAGGTTTATTTTCAAATACCGATTGACCAAATGCAAAAAATGGTTTTTGATATCCAAGCAAATCCATGAGAGTTGGCATGATGTCCGCCTGACTCACAATTTTATCATTTCTGCCACGGAACATTTTATTTACGGGATGATAAAACACCAGCGGAATATGCATGTTTCCCATGTCTTTAAAATAGATATCTGAACCAGACGCAGGTGTGTGATCTGCAACTATGACAAATAATGTGTTTTCATACCACGGCATTTTTTTTACATTTTCAAAAAATACGGACAAAGCATAATCTGAATATCGCACTGAATTGTGAACTTCTTCAGGTCCCTGATTGAATTTATTCTGATAGCGTTCAGGAATAGAATAGGGCGGGTGTGAAGATATTGTAAAAATGGGGGAGAAAAAAGGTTGTTTCATTTCATCCATTTTCTGAACAGACCAGTTCAGAAATTCTTCATCATAAATTCCCCATGTTCCGTCAAAGTGATCTTCATTATTATATTCTGAACGACCGAAATAATTTTCGAAACCAGCCATGTCACAAAATACATCAAAACTCATGGTTCCGTTAGTAGCGCCGTGAAAGAACGAAGAAGAGTAATTCATTTCTTTCAGTAGCTTGGGGGCAGACTCAATTTTGTTGGAAGCGTATTGCGAAGTGAGGTATTCAATTTCCATCATTTTAGGAATAGAAGAAATAATGGAAGGCATGGCATCAATGGATTTTTTTCCGTTTGCATAGCAGTTTGTGTAAACCAGTGAACTGTCAATTAATGAATCCAGAAATGGCGTGTATGTTGTATCGGTTCCGTTGATTGATCCAATATACTCCACAGAAAAACTTTCTAAAATCAGTACCACAACATTTGTATTTGAGATAGGATCTTGACGCTGATACAATTTTACCGGATTGAATTTTGTTTTAAGTTCTGTTTCTGTGAAATAGTTTTTTTCTTCGAGTGTGAGTGACCCCCAGGTTTTAATTACCGTGAAAGCTGAATTAAGAACCAGCGGAATATTTTGTTCGATTGTATAAGCGGCTGCCTTAGGCGCAGCAACCGGTCTCAGACCAATTCCTCCTCTTCCAACCAAAACAAGCAAACCTGCAATAACCGGAAAAATAATTATTTGTTTCAGCCAGGAAGTGTTTGCACTGTCATCAGCAATTTTGTCTATTTTTTTGAAGAGATACCAACCTCCGGTTTGAAAAAGAATCAGAAAAATTAACAGATACCAATAATCCATGATGAATGAAGGCAGCTGATTCATCAGATCATCTCCAAAACCAAGCATCGTGAAAAGTGCCGTGGTTGACCGTGAGGCAGTGAATTTGAAATACTCTATATCGATCAGATTGATTAATACACAGAGAAAAAACGTAATGTAAAAACAGGCAGCAAAAAACAATCTGAAAAATTTTATGTCACGCCATTTGTTCGGGAACATCTCCAGCGCACCAAGCGGAAGAAAAACAATGGCAGTAGTCATCAGATCAAACCACATGCCTGCAATAAAATCACTGAAATAGACTACCGGAAAACTCTGCTGGTTAAACAGTAAAAAGAGCAACCTCAATAACGTAAAAATGAGCATAAAAATACCCATTTTCAAAAAGAAACGAAAAACGTATTTGGGTATAATTTTACTGATCACAAAACCAGATTAATGTTTTGCGTAATCGACACGAAGCCAATAATCAAAATTGCGTTTGGTGTCTTCGGTAAACTTAGTATCAAACGTAAATTTTTTGGAAGCCCGTCCGCCCATCTTTATTTTATAGGTTTTCAGAATGTTGTCTCTTGAAATCAAAACTTCAAATTCATCACCGGTATTGAGTGTTTTGATGTAAGTATCAAATTCTGTCTGATCAACCCTGAATCCGTTTACAGCAATAATTTCATCATTCACACTCAGTCCGTATTCTTCAGCAGCTGAACCAGCGGTAATTCCGCTAATAATTAATCTCCCTGAACCGGAAGCTTTCACACCTAAAAATGGTTTTACTGAATCATCTGCATTGAAAAAATTCAGACCTACAAAAGCAAAATACTTTTTGTAATCAGGTGTTTCAGTACCGTAAACATATTTGGTAAAAAACCAGTCCATGTCTTCACCCAGAAAACTTTCCAGCGTAGCCTGAAATTCATCTTCGGTAAAACCAACATTGCTTTTCAGATAAAAATCTTTGTACAATTTCTGAAGAAAATCATCCAGAGATTTTTCAGCGTTAAATTTTTGAATGATATATAAATCAAGAAGACAAGCCAGGATTTGTCCTTTTGAGTAATAAGAAATAGTAGTATTCGAGCTGTTTTCTGTTGGTCGGTATGCTTTTATCCATGCATCAAAACTTGAGTGAGCAACGCATTGTACTTTATTTCCTACTGAATTTTCTACATAGTTAATTGTGCCGATAATTTTATTGATGTAATCGTCTTCAGAATAAAAACCGGCACGTCTCAAAAATAATTCATCATAATAAGAAGTAAATCCCTCCATCACCCAAAGTAAATCTGTATAATTTTCTTCATCGTAATTAAACGGTCCCAGTTCTTTCGGACGCATTCTTTTTACATTCCACAAATGAAAGTATTCATGTGCAACAAGACTTAAAAAGCCCAAATAATCATTTCCTTCATAGGTCCAGCGGTTTACTTCCAGCGTGGTTGAGTTTGAATGTTCCAGTCCGCCTTGCGGATCTGTAACGTTGTGAATAATAAAAACATATTCTTTATTTGGATTTTCACCCATAGCTTTTGATTCAGCTTCAATGATCCGTGCCATGTCTTTTTGCAGGGTGGGGATATCATAGTTCCCTTCACCGTACATAGCAACAGTATGGTGAACTCCCGCAGCTTCAAAATAAAATTCTTCCTGATTACCGATTTCGATAGGACAATCAACCAGCTGGTCATAATTATCAAAACTGTACGTCCAGTTACCGTCATGTTTTAAAGAAGTGGATATTTTTTTGAAAGAAGCATGTGGTGTGATTTGCAATTTTCCTTTGACATCTTTGTAACCATCCACATACATAAATACACTTGTTCCGTTCAGATATCCGTGAGAGTCGTCCAGAAAACTGGTACGTACAGATAATTCAAACGCATAGACATCGTATTTGATATTAATTGACTTGGCGTCTTTTGTATTGATCTCCCAGCAGTTTTTAGAAATTTTTGTTACTTCTCTGGTGTTCCCTTTTTCATCAAAGGCATAAACCTGATTGATGTTTTTTGAAAATTCACGAACAAGATAAGAACCAGGTGCCCAAACCGGCAGTTTTACCTGAATTGCTGATGCACTGATTCCTGAAACATTCATCTCTACCTCAAAATAATGTGTATTGGGTTTTGACATTCCCAGTTTATAATTTATTTCAAGAGCTGAATTCCCCTGCAGATAATAGGTCAGCAGTACCAGTAAAAAAATGATTTTCTTCATTCGTTTCAATTTGTATCAAAAATAAGCATTTGCCCTAAATATTCCCTATTTTTGCCTGTATCATAAACTATACCGCAATGAACAGATTTAGTATTTCAATTTTATCCGGCTTGTTTTTTCTTGCATGCGCAGGACCTTCTGATGGTGAAAACGGAGATCAGGACAGTAATGAAGAACTGGCAAGACTAAGAACTGAAAACATTGAACTGAAAGGTCAGCTGGAAGATAAAGATTCTGTGCTGAATGATGCAATCATGCTGTTTAATGAGATTGAAGAAAATCTGGCAATGATTAATCTGAAAGATGATGAGATCAGATTGCGTTCTGCTAATGTTGAAGTTGCCGAAGATGGTAAACAATGGATTCTGCAGGAAATTCAGAATATCAATTATCTGCGTGAAGAAAACGGAAAGAAAATTGAAGAGTTGAATAAAATGCTGAAGAGTGACAAACTCCAGATAGCTGAATTACAAAATATGGTTAATAATTTGCTTCTTCAGATTCAGGTACAGGAAGAGGAGATTGAAATGCTGCGTATGGAATTGTCTGACCTGGACAGAGAGTATGTTGAATTACTTGAGGCATATGAAGAACAAACAGAGATTGCTTTTGAAACACTTAAAGAACTGAATAAAGCGTATTATGCATACGGCACGGAAGAGGAACTTGTGAATAACGGTGTAATAGTTAAAGAAGGCGGGTTTATCGGCATCAACAAAAAAGTTTCTTTGAAAGATGATTTTAATGATGAGTATTTTACCCAGGTAGATTTATCAAAAGATAAAATTATTGAAGTAGTTGGAAAAAAATTAAGATTCATCACTGACCACCCTTCAACAGCATATAATATTGTTTCTTTGGGACAGAGTCACAAAATTGTAATTGATGATCCAAAATCATTCTGGAAAGTTTCAAAATACCTGGTGATTGTCGTTGAAGAATAATCATGTATGGTGTTATTGCCATATTGTTTATTTTGGGCGCTGTTGCTTTGTGGATCATAGCAGGCGTTCAGATGAATAAATATGGCAGAGCAAAAGGAGTGAAGCAGTTTTTTCTGATGCTCGGACTTTTTATTTTTGTTACAGCAATTTTATTTCTGACAATTTACGCTCCCCAGATTAACTGCTCAGGTTTCTTTTGCGGAATTGAAGAGTTCCTTATTTTTTTACTGGTTACCTATATCGTGATGTTGATCATACCAATCATCATGCTTACAGCAATGGTTCATAAACTGAAAAAGGGTGTTGTTGGAAAATCAGATGATAATCTGCTTGATGTTTAATGATTCAGATTTTGAATCAGGCTTTTGACTCGTTCTTTTCTGATAACGGGGGAGAAGTTGATTCCGTTTTTTTTGGTACAGATACATTCTCATCTAAACGAGTAAGATTTTCTATTTCTTTGATTTCATCTGATTTATTGAGATCTTCAACAGAGGGTACGTTTAAATCCCGTCTCATTTCTATGGCTGAATTCTGAATATCTCTTTTGATTTCATCACTGGCGGCTTTTATTTCCCGCATACCTTTCCCCAGGTTTTTTACAATATCCGGAACACCTTTTGATCCAAAAAGCATGAGCACAACAAGAATGATCAGAATGAATTCACCGGTACCAACGCTATTTAGAAATAATAAAGTCATTTAAATAAAAAAAGCCTTCCCAAAGTTAGGAAGGCTTTTTGAATACTGATTGACGAGAAGTATTATTTAACTTCCTCTTCTTTTTTCTTTGAACCAAAATCAAGTACCAATGGTGTTGCAATACATACAGAAGAGCAAGTTCCTACTACAACACCAATCATAATTGCGAAAATAAATCCTTTGATGGCTTCTCCACCTACAACAAACATCGCAAGCAATACAATGAATGTGGTCATAGAGGTATTAATTGTACGACCGAGGGTTGAGTTAATTGCTGTATTGATAACTTCTTTCTGATCTTTTTTAGCATGTAATCCAACGTATTCACGAATACGGTCAAAAACAACCACCGTATCATTGATAGAATAACCTACCACAGTAAGAATAGCAGCAATGAAAGCCTGATCAATTTCAAGTGAGAATGGTAGAACGCCCCAGAATAATGAGAACAATGTCAATACTAATAAAACGTCATGTGCCAATGAAATTGTTGCTCCCAAACCATATTGCCATTTACGGAAACGCAACAATATGTAAAGGAAGATGACAATCAAAGAAAATACAATTGCGTAAATGGAGTTTTTCTTCAAATCTTTTGAAATGGTTGGAGCAATCATTTTTTGTTCCAGTACTTCAAATTCACCTACTTCAGTTAAACCAACACGCAAGGTAGAGTCAACCAGCGCATTTGCCTCTTCAGAAACATCTGTTACCAGATATTTAGTGGTGATCATTACGGTGTTTTTATTATCAACCCTTTTTGCAATAGGTGTACTTCCAAAATCGTCAGTCAGTTTAGAAGCAATGTCTTCTGCATCTATTTCTTTTTGGAATTCAACTTTATATTGACGGCCACCCTGAAAATCTACTCCTAAATCCAGCCCGCGTGTAAACATTGAGATAATTCCAACCGTAATCACCGCTCCGGAAATCAAATAGAATAAGCGTCTTCTTTTTACAAACTGGAAATTCATATTCAGAAACCAGTTTTTGGTCAGTTTGGTAGAGAAATTGATGTTTTTATCCTTGTCAAGGAAATAAGTCATGATCAATCTTGTTACCACAATAGCAGCAAAGAATGAAGTGAAAATACCAATGATCAAAGTTGTAGCAAATCCTTTAATTGGTCCAGTTCCAAAAACAGCCAGCACAATACCAGTTAACAGGGTTGTGATGTTACCATCTAAAATGGATGACAATGCCCTTGAGTATCCGTCACTTATAGCGGCTTTTAAGCCTTTTCCATGACGGAGTTCTTCACGCACACGTTCAAAAATAAGTACGTTGGCATCTACCGCCATACCAATTGTTAATACGATACCGGCAATACCAGGGAGAGTAAGAATAGCCTTAAGCGATGCCAGTGCACCAACGAGGAAAAAGATGTTTACGATCAATGCCGCATTTGCAATCAAACCGGCGCGCCCGTAATAGAAAATCATATATGCAAGCACAAGTAAAAAAGCCACTATGAAAGATGTAAATCCTGCATTGATATTTGATTCTCCCAATGACGCTTCAACAACACTCTCATCAATGATACGTGCCGGAGCAGGTAATGCTCCCGCATTTAATAAGCCGGAAAGTTCGGCGCCTTCTTTAAGATCAATGTTTGGTCCTGTAATTTCAGAATATCCTTCATTCATTTTTCCTTCAACAACCGGTGCAGAATAAACCATGTTGTCCATGGTGATGGCAATTTGTTTACCAATATTTCTGCCGGTCATTTCAGCCCATTTCTCTGTTCCGATTTGAGTCATTGACATCGTTACTCTGACTTCACTTGGATTTTGCGGATTAGTAGAATAACCTGCACGGTCAATATCTTCTCCGTTTACTTCTGCTCCGCTGGAAGGAACTTTGACAGCGTGTAATCTAAGAACTCCGGTTTCAATTTTATTTTCATCCAGAATTTCTTTTGCTTCCCACATAAAAACAAAATCATCCGGGAATAATGCTTTAGATGCCGGGTGATTTAATCTTGGGTTTAAAGTAGCCGTGTCACGCACTGAAGCATAACCAACGGTTGATCCTTGTGTGATTCCAACAACATTACCCTGATTGTCACGATCAAGTGAAAACTGCAGATAACTTGTAATTGGATATTTAGCACGTTTTTCTTCATCCGTCATGTTTTCCAGTGAAGTAGTGTCTTCCTCTTCTGACTCTTCCAGTAATGAATTGCTGTCAGTACTGTCATTTTCATCTAATGCAAGCAAAGAAGTATCATTTGTATTTAAAGTTGTGTCAACTACTGTATCTGATTCTATTACTTCAGATAATTCCTGAGCAGCTACAAATTCTTTCTCACCGGCAAGAATGAGACTTGGAATATCCATGCTGTTTGGCATGTTTGATCCGGCGTTATCATACACTTCAAAAAATTCCAGATTTGCTGTAGCTTGTAAACGACGACGTACTGATTCTTTATCAACCACACCCGGTAATTCAACATAGATACGGTTTGAACCAGGTTGTTTTTGAATAGTAGGTTGTGATACACCAAACGTGTTTACCCTTTTTTTCTATGATGATTTCTACACCATCAAGCGCGCTGTCTGCTTGTCTTTTCAAGAAAGCAATTACATCATCATTGGAAGCATCACTCTTCACTTCTTCGCGGTTGTGCGGGTGGAAAATTTTGGCAAGTGATCCGTTTGGATTCATTGTTGTATATTCCTCATAGAACATATCAATGAAATCTCCATCACCATTTGCAGTGCGTGTTAAGGCTGACTCATAAGGTTTAATGAATTCAGGGTTTCTGGTTCTTCCTGCAAGCTCATGAACCAGTTCAGGTACAGAAATTTCAAGCGTTACGCTCATTCCTCCCTGAAGGTCAAGACCAAAGTTTAACTCTCTTTCTTTACACTCAGCATACGTGTAGCCAAGGTGAACCACTTCATTGGCAACGTCTTTCAGATACTCTTCACGATAATAGTTTGCAACCTCATCCTGGGCTGAAGATTCAGACATGAAAATAGTGTCACTGCCGGCAATAACAAACTCAGAGTTTGTTGCAAGAAGTGAATCTAATTTCTCATTTCCGTAATCAACGGCTTTAGATTCTACATTACTGGTTGCCCATTTAAATGAAAGCTGATAAACACATGCAAGGGCCAATGCGATAGTGATAAACCAAAAAAATCCTTTATTTCTCATTTTGAATTTGGTAGTTTTTTCGTTCGTTTTTTTAAGAACGGGTGCAAATATAGAATTTCAAATCAAATTAACCAATTTAAAAGGGGCTTTCTGCAGATCCTGATGCCTGATCAATTTGTCCGGATCAGCCATTGAAAGGTTTAAAAATCTGAAAACCCCCGTGTTTACATTTTTTACAGGCTTCAGTAGGGTGCTGACAAGAACTTTGATAAAAATAAAATTAACTTTGCACCCACTTATAAACCGATCCTTTTTCCGCCCAAATGGACAAAATATTCAGGAAAATCTTCTCAATGCCTTTGATGGCAATTGCTTTGTTCACTTTTTTTGGCGCAATTGCATGGGCTACTTTTGTTGAAAATGATTACGGAACGCCCGTTGCACAAAAGGTTATTTATAAAGCCGGCTGGTTCTCTGCAATTCTGTTTTACCTGACATTGAGCCTGATTTACAATATTTTCAGATTTCAGCTCATACAATGGAAAAAACTGGGAACCCTAACATTTCACGTTGCATTGATTGTCATTGTTGCAGGTGCGTGGATTACCAGAAATTTTGGATTTGAAGGAGTGATGACTATCCGTGAAGGTGGTTCTTCCAATATTATTTTGTCTACCGAAACTTTTGTTCAAATAAAGGTACATGATCAGAATCAGCAGTATACCTATGATTTACCGTTGATTCTGGATACCAATGTTTATGTAAAAAATGAAAACGGTAAACCGGATTACAGTCACAATTTTTTCAGCCATTCTCTTGATTTTCCGGGTCAGAAAGGTTCAATAACAATTTCTTTTGATGATTTAATTCCTAATATCAAGGATACCCTGATAGCTGAACTTGGAGGCAAGACTTATTTAGAACTGGTTACCGTTGGTGACCGTGGGCGTGATTACCAATTTCTTGAGTCAGGAAAAATATTGAGTGACGGTGGTATTAAAATTTCGTTTAACAACAGCTCTGATTCTACTGCCATTCAAATAATTGAGTCGGACACCGGAATTTTTGTTTATTCTCCGGTTGATTTGACCTATCTGCAAATGAGTGATCAGTCAGAAGGAGTTATAAAGAAAGACAGTTTGCAGGAATTTATTGCCAAGAGATTATATAACGCCAATGGTTTTGCATTTGTTTTCAGTCAGTATTATCCAAGTGCATTTCTGGAATCAATTTCAAGTTCAGATCCTTCAACAGGATTTGACGGAATAAAAGTAAAAGTCAGTCAGAATCAAAGAGACACGGTTGTCATACTCAAAGGTGGTAAAGGTTTTTTTCCAACGCGCAATTTTTTTCAGTTTGAAGATTTGTACTATGAACTTGCCTGGGGATCAAAAATTATTGAATTGCCGTTCTCCATTTATTTAAGAGATTTTCAATTGGAAAGATATCCGGGAACCAATAATCCATCCTCGTTTGCAAGTGAAGTAACGGTAATTGATCACATGTCAGGGAAAGAAACCGAACACCGTATTTTTATGAATAATGTATTGGATCATGGCGGGTATCGTTTTTTTCAGTCATCCTATGATGGTGATGAAAGAGGAACTATTTTATCTGTGAATTATGATGTTCCTGGAACATGGACAACTTACATCGGATATTTGCTGCTTGGATTGGGATTTGTTTTAAATCTGTTTGCAAAAGAGTCAAGGTTCAGAGTTCTCATCAGAAAATCAAAAGAGCTGAAAACAAAATCAGTCGTTTTATGTTTAGGATTTTTAACTGCAGTTTCTTTTTTCAATGACTCATTTGCTCAGGTAACAAAAATCGTGGACGCTGAACATGCTGAAAAATTTGCACGGCTTGTTATTCAGGATCATGGCGGCAGATTAAAACCAGTACACACGCTTGCAACAGAATTGCTTAGAAAAGTTCACAGAAGTGATGAGTATAAAGCGCAAAATGCTATGCAGGGTGTTCGGGGAATTCACACCAATAACCTGGAGTGGAATATTGAACCCCTGATTGCCATTCCGAATTCTGAGATTTCAAAAAAACTAAATTTACCTGAGGGTGAAAAGTACGCCTGTATTCAGGATTTCATCACTATAGATAATCAATATGTTCTTGAGAAAGAAGTTGCGGCAGCACAACAGAAAAAGCCGGCGCTTCAGTCAAAATTTGACAAGGATATTTTAAAAGTGGATGAACGTTTTAATATTATGCTGGGAGTTTTTACCGGATATTATTTCAAAGTTTTTCCGGTTTCAGATGACTCCACAAACACGTGGTACTCACCTTTTGACCCAGCAGCAAAATTCAATGCTGAAGAAGCGGAGATCATAGATATTATCATGCGGGGATATTTTCAGGGTGTAGAAGAAGGATATACTACCGGAAACTGGGCAAACGCAGATCTTGCCCTGACAGCACTTTCAAAATATCAGGAAAAAACAGCACCCGCTTCTCTGATGCCATCCGAACAAAGCATAGAGTGGGAGATAACTTATAATAAAATGAATCTTTCAAAAGGCTGAATACTATTTATCTGTCTCTTGGATTTATATTGCTTGTTCTGAATTTTATTTCATTGTTTACCAAATCTGAATGGATGAAATGGCCTTTGAGAATTGGTGCTATATTATTTGCACTGGCATTTGTGTTGCATGGTTTTGGTTTGGGAATGAGATGGTATCTGTCTGGACATGCACCCTGGAGCAACGGATATGAAGCGGTAGTGTTTATTGCTTTCATTACCGTACTCGCCGGATTGATTTTCTATAAACAAAATAAAATTGTTTTGGCTGCTACAGGAATTCTTGCATGGCTGATGTTATTTGTTGCTCACATGAATTCAATGGATCCTGAAATCACCAATCTGGTTCCGGTTTTAAAATCGTATTGGCTGATGATTCACGTAGCAGTTATAACCGGCAGTTATGGATTTCTGGGACTTGCAGCCATTCTTGCTTTGGTCAACATCTTTTTATTTATTTCTGGAAATTCTAATAATCGTTCTATCATCAATATCACAACAAAACAACTGACTTATGTAATTGAGATGACCATCATTATTGGTCTTTTCATGTTAACCATCGGAACCTTTTTAGGTGGTGTATGGGCCAATGAAAGCTGGGGCAGATACTGGGGCTGGGATGCAAAAGAAACCTGGGCGCTGGCATCTGTTCTTATTTATGCCATTATTTTACATTTCAGATTTATACCCGGATTTAAAGGAATGTTTGCAATGAACGTAGCCGCGCTTTGGGGTTATTCTACTATCATCATGACATTTTTCGGAGTAAATTTTTATTTGAGCGGATTACATTCTTACGCCCAGGGAGATCCAGTTCCGATTCCAACCTGGATTCCGGTTACCGTTTTTGTTCTGTTTGTGATTACAGTTTTATCTTATCTTCGTTACCGCCAACTATTCAAGAATCAATAATGGGAAATATCCTGAATAAAAAAGATCATGAAGAAATAAAGAATCGTCTCGCCGATTTGAAGCGGGATGATTTACCTCTGTGGGGAAAAATGAATGTGGGAGAAATGCTTTGCCATACAGCTGATCAGGTTAAGTTGGCAATGGGTGAAATTTCTTCAGAAGATTGTTCAACATTTTTCAGAAGAACTTTATTGAAAAGATTAATTCTGATGGGCATGAAACCACCAAAAGGTAAAATTGAAACCATGTCAGAAATTAATCCGCATAAGCTAGGTTCCAAACCTGTCAACTTTGAATCAGACCGGGATTATTTGCTTCGCAAAATGGATGATTTTATCATTTGTGATGAAAAAACGGTTAAGCCTCACCCTGCATTCGGCGCTTTGACAAAACAACAATGGGGCAAAATTATCTATACACATCTTGATCATCATTTAAGTCAATTCGGTTCTTAGTTTTATTTCATGAAATCAGCATTTTATTATACCATTCTTTTTTTTATTTTCAGTTCCTGTAATTCAGATGCTTCTGTATCTGAAACTAATTCTGATACATCACAAACAACATTGACAGATACAGTTAATGTTCTTGATATTGTGCAGGAAGATGGTCCTGCAGGCTGGGTGCTTGCAGAAAGATTTGCCAGCGATGACAATGAATACATTTTTTGTGAAGACGGAACTTTACACTTTGATAATCATTTTGGTTTAATGATGCAGGGTAGCTGGATGATGAAGAACGATACAATTTATCTTGATTATACAAAAGAAATTACTCATAAAGGAATTGGAGAACCTTTGCCACCTCCTCCGGTGATGCCCGGGAATTATGAAACCCAGTATGAGGAATATGAAGAAATTATAAAACAGGTGAAAGAATCACAAACCCTGTGCTGGTCTGAAATCAAAAATCTTTTGGATCAGGATTCCACATATCCCTATGAAGTAGTCAGCAGGGCGCACATCTGCGAATAATTTTTTTTCAGGAAACACAATATTGTCAAAATCACGGCGTTTAACTATTAAAATTAAACTAAACCTGATTTTGCCTATGCAAAAAATCTACACTGCTGATTTTAAAACCTCACCTAAAAACGAAAAAGAAATAAAGATTGGTCTGAAAACAGAAGTCCTCAACAACATTCTGAATTTTTCAAAATCTTTAGAAGTTTTAAAAGCAAATGTTACCGGTAAAACGGAAACAAGAAATGTTGAGATAATATTAAATTAAAAGAAAGCCGGCTGAACACCGGCTTTTATTTTGCTGTTATTTTAATACTAACCTATTTCATGAATTTGTCATAAACGACATTCTGTTCTTTACATTCAGTACAAAGTTCAGATTTTTTCAACGTACCTGAAACAGTTCCGCTCATTACATCACCCCAGTCAGGATTATCATCCTGTTTGAACTTACTGATTTCTTCACGCAAAGAAGCAATAAAACTGCAGGTAAAAAATCCGCCGTTGTTCATTGTACACCATGAGTATTCTCCTTTGCTTGCTCCGGCAGCAATAATATCTCCGTCAGACAAAAGAAAGAGTTGTTTTAATTTATTGATATCCGGATCAACACTTGATCTGGAATTCATAAAGCTGCTTCCCACGGATCTTGAAAAACCAATATCACTGTTACAACAATCACCAAGAACAATGTTCAGACGCGCGCCCTTTTTTTACAATCTCATCAAAAACCTGTTTCAGATTCATGGTTGCACCATCATCGATTGCCTGATACTCACTGTAGCGCATATCCAGCTGCGGATATTTTTCTGTCTGGTTGGAGAACCTGTAACCATGGCCCGAATAAAGAAAAATTACAATATCATTTAATCCCGGTTTAAAACCATACATAAAGGTCTCTACATTTTTTTTAGTGAATTGTTTATCGGTAATGAGCGTTTTGTTCAGTTCAACACCCAGCACTTCAGTTATTCCTGTTATTTCACCAACTATATTGTTAACATCAATCAATGTGCTGGAGCCAATATCTGATATAATAGTATTGGCAACCACAACCAAATGAACCTTTACCGGTAGATTACCATAAATACTTGAAGAACCTGATATATTTCCATTTGTATTAGTGGTTGAATTTGTATTGGAGGTAGTGTTGCCTGTATTCCCGTTGTTGGAATTACCGCCATTACTGTCGCTATTACTATTACCGTTGCTAAAACTTGAATTATATTGATTATTGTTGCTGCCAGTTGAATTCTCGTTTTGAAATGTTGAGACATTGGTTTCAGTACTGTTTTCTTCAGCGTAATCCTGACCGGCAGCTAAAAGAATGGAGTAGTCATATTCATCTGTGTAATAGAAGAACTGGAGATATTCAGCATTGATCCAGGCCATATCCACTTCAACAAATTCCGGCTCAATGATGTTGTCATAGTTTTCAGCAGCAAGGTCACTGTCGCTGATAATATAGGGCCCGACAAATTCTTGGGTGGTTTCATCTTTGTACCAGAATAAATGATCCGGATCCCAGGTATCGTTGGTTTCATTCTGAACAAATTCAGAAGATGTTGCAACCATAGTGATTACATCGCCTGATTCATCAATTGAATATTTGTATTCAGAATGGACTAAATTATATGCATTGTCAGCACTGTAATAACCGGTACGCATGTAAACATCTTCTTCAGAAAAGAAAACCATGAAACCATAGTATTCAGTGCCATCGCTGGTCCATCGGATATCATAGAGATTCTGTGCAGTGGAATTAATACCAATGAACAGTAAAAAGACGATGAGAAAATTTTTCATAGGGTTGTCAGTTTAATCGGCAGAATAAAATTAAAAGAAAAATTGATTGAATTTCAAATCTGCAAAGATTGAACCAAAACAAAAGCAAAGACGGTTCGAAAAGGGAGGCCTGAATTAGCCGGTTGTTTAGATTTTTAAACCAATAACGCAAACATCATCTACCTGTTCCAGTTCTCCTTTCCAGTTCTCAAATGCTTTTGTAAGTATTTGCATCTGTTGGTCCATTTTCAGGTTGTGATTTTGAACAAGAATATCTTTGAACTGCTGATACTTGAATTTTTTTCCTTTTGGTCCGCCAAACTGATCAGCTAGGCCGTCGGAGAATAAAAATAATTTGTCGTTTTTTTCGAATTCGAATTCTGTCTGACTGAAAGGCCTGGATTTTGAAAATCTGCCAATCGGTTGTTTATCTGATTTGAATTCAATGAGTGTACAAAGATGTTCATCATGCATGGATAGTTCAGCGCGAATGTTTTTGAGGTCAGAAACCAGATTTTCTCTGATGAGATAAATGTTGTTGTTGGCTCCAGCATATTTGAATACAGATTTTTTCAGATCAATACAAACCAGAGAAATATCCATTCCGTCTTTTACTTCATTGCCGCTTTTATCAAAAGTTTCAATCACAAGTTCTCTAGTTTTATCGAGTATTTGTCCGGGTTCAATTAATCCAAATTCAAATACAGCCCTGTTCAGCGCATTGTGACAAACCACACTAACCATGGCTCCGGGTACTCCGTGACCTGTACAATCTGCAACGGCCAGAACAATGATGTCATTAATTTTTTCTTTCCAGTAAAAATCTCCGCTCACGACATTTTTTGGCTGATACCATACAAAAGAATCTGTAAACTCTGAGCTGATATTTTCAAGCGGTGGCAAAATTGCCTGCTGAATTCTTTTGGCGTAAGTAATACTGTCAGATATTTCTTTGTAGGTTGCTTCAAGAATGTGATGTTGTTTCTCTATTTTTTGTTTCTGATTTTCTACTTCTGATTTCTGTTTTTGAATCAGTTCATTGTCTTTTTGTTTGCGTCTGAAGTTTCTTACGCTGACATAAACCAGATAAATCATTAAAAGCAATCCGATAACCAGTGCGTACCGTACTGTTTTTTCCTGGTTGATCACCGCGTTTTGTTCATTGATATGCAAATCTTTTAACTCCTGAATTTTCTGATTTTCCAGACTGTCTTTTAACGCTTCTTTTTCATATTGATATTTCAATCCCTGTGATAGCAATTCGCGTTCATTATTGAGATTATGAATACTGTCTCTCATCTGGATAAATAACTCATGATAAGTGAGTGAAAGATCAAATCTGTTTTTACGCTTGTAAAGCTGATACAAGGTTTCAGATGCATTCATGATATCCTGTGGCCAGCCGCTTTGTTCAGCTACCGCCATGCTCTCCAGAGCAAAATTTTCTGCCTGATGATATTGCCCCATAGAAATGTAAACTGAAGCAATGTTGTTCAGTGAAAATGCAGCGCCGGAATATTCACCATTAACCTCTCTGATAGAAAGTGCTTTTGAATAATAATCAATTGCTTTTGACGGATAACCTTCTTTATAATAAATTCCGGCAATGTTATCATAGGCAATTGCCATTACCCGTTCATCATTCAGAGCTTTTGAAATTCTAAGACTTTTTTCAAAGCAATCGAGTGCTTCAAAGTGTCTGCCCTGATCTTTATAAATTGTGCCGACATTATTTAATGATAAAGCCATTCCGCGTTCATCTCCCAGTTTCTTTTTCAGGTTAAGACTTTCAGTATGATAAAAAAGGGCTTTGGAAGTATCTCCCTGAGAATTATAAAGTACCCCAAGATTATTGAACGCTGTGGCACATCCCCGGTAATCATTGATGCGTTCGTAAATATGAAGTGAATTATGATAATAATTTAAAGCGCCCGGTATGTTGCCTTCATTATCTGCAATGTATCCCAGATTGCTGATGGCGCCGGCTAAAAGAGAGGCATACTTTTTATTTCAACCGGATTATTTGTTGTCCTGATAAGTTTTCCCGCATGAATAAAAATATACTGATTGTATTTTGGCCAAACCTCTTCATTCCAGCATTCATCAACAATATGCTCCACATAGTCCAGCGCAGTTGTATCATGTTCAGCGCGGTGAAAATGTTGAAGCGACGTATCAATAAGCAACATATCGTCTTCAGAAATTTCGGAGACATCCAGTGAATCTACCAGATAAAATTTTGTATCGGCAAAGTCCTGTGAAAATGTAAAAAGAGGTAAAAAAGTAAACATGAAAACAAAGCTCCAAAATGGTTTTATCATTGAGATATTTGTATGTCTATTCATGCTGAGCACTGACTAAAATATTCATTTTAATCCAGTATCTGATAGTTAAATATAACCTTGATTTGACATTCAGTTGATACGGGTTGTTTTACAAGGGGTTAAGAAAAAAAATCTTGTAAATTTTAGTTGAATTTATTATGATATTATGGTCCGTAAATGCCATACTTTTTCTGATGCTTTAAAAACTCCGTATATTTGCACGCTAAAAATTTAAAAGATGATTTCAGTTGACGGAGTTTCAGTAATGTTTAACGGCAGTAATTTGTTCAGTGATGTTTCGTTTTCAATTAATGATACTGACCGAATTGCATTGATGGGGAAAAACGGTGCCGGAAAATCTACTTTGTTGAAAATTCTTGCAGGTGTAAATCAACCAACCAGAGGTAAAGTATCAGCGCCTAAAGATGCTGTTATTGCTTACTTACCGCAGCATTTACTGACTGAAGATAATTGTACTGTATTTGAAGAAACGTCCAAGGCTTTTTCAAAGATCAACAACATGAAAAAGGAGATGGACGAGTTGAACAGTCAGTTGGAAACCCGCACAGATTATGAGTCGGACAGTTACATGGAACTGATTCAGCGAGTAACAGATTTGAGTGAAAAATATTACGCCATTGAAGAGGTAAATTACGATGCAGAAATTGAAATGACGTTAAAAGGTCTTGGTTTTGAACGGGAAGATTTTACCAGATTAACAAAAGAGTTTAGCGGTGGATGGAGAATGCGGATTGAACTTGCGAAGATACTTTTACAAAAACCGGATTTGATTTTGTTAGATGAGCCGACAAACCATTTGGATATTGAATCTATTCAATGGCTGGAAGAATTTCTGATAACCAACGCAAAAGGTGTTATTGTAATTTCCCATGACAGAGCTTTTGTAGACAATCTGACAACGCGCACCATTGAAATAACAATGGGCCGTATCTATGACTACAAAGCTAAATATTCCCATTATCTGGAGCTCAGAAAAGAACGGAGAGAACAACAACAAAAACAATATGATGATCAGCAGAAATTTATTGCTGAAACAACCGAATTTATTGAACGGTTCAAAGGAACTTATTCAAAAACCCCTTCAGGTGCAGTCACGGGTGAAAATGTTGGAGAAACTTGATATTGTTGAGGTGGACGAGGTGGATACATCATCACTCCGGTTAAAATTTCCGCCTGCTCCAAGATCAGGAAGTTACCCGGTGGTGGTGGAAGAACTTTCAAAAAGTTACGGTGATCATGTGGTGTTTCAAAAAGCAAATCTGGTCATTGAACGCGGTCAGAAAGTTGCTTTTGTTGGAAAAAATGGTGAAGGTAAATCTACCATGATGAAAGCCATCATGAAAGAAATTGATTTTGAAGGAACTTGCACTATTGGTCACAACGCAATGATTGGCTATTTTGCGCAGGATCAGGCTGCACAATTGGATGAAAACCTCATCGTATGGTAAACCATAGATGATGTGGCGGTAGGTGAAATCAGAACCAAAGTAAAAGATCTTTTGGGCGCATTTATATTTGGCGGTGAAAGCTGGACTAAAAAAGTGAAAGTACTTTCAGGCGGTGAAAGAACCCGACTTGCATTGCTTAAATTATTGCTGGAACCATACAACCTTTTAATTCTCGATGAGCCAACAAATCACCTTGACATGAAAACCAAAGATGTATTGAAAGATGCGCTGCTGGCTTTTGACGGCACATTAATTCTTGTATCTCACGACCGTGATTTTTTGAATGGATTAGTGACCAAAGTTTTTGAATTCGGGAACAAAAGAGTGAAAGAGCATCTGGAAGATATCAATGCATTTATGAAACGCAAAAAGATGGAAAGTTTGCGTGAGATTGAGCGTAAGATCTAACTATTTCTTTTTGCAGATCCGAATAAGTACAATTGATTTTATAAGACCTCAAAAATAAAACTAGTCACTCTCTTTATTTTGTCGGGACCATTGTAATGAGTAACAACTAGTATCTCTTTTCCTTTAGAATGTCTTATAATTTTGAGAGCATCGGCATCTAAAAAACCACTCTCCAAAATTTTACCACCCGTTGTTTCTGAAGAATAAGACAATGTACCGCTAGTAATAATGTATGAATCGGCTGTTGTTCCATCAGATAATAAAAAACAATTCGAAGAAATCAAAAACAAATAAATAAAGGTGAATGTTGCTTTCATGGTCTGGTGAATGTAGCGATTAAAGTCGGATCATCACCTTTTATAATTTCTAAGTTTGAATAGCCCCAACATTATAGCGTTGTTCAGCTTTATGGTGATTAGCCATTTCAATTCCCATTGAAATTACTTTTCGGGTTTGAATTGGATCAATGATGGCATCAACCCATAATCGGGCGGCAGAATAATAAGGTGAAATTTGTTTGTCGTATCTCGATTTGATTTTATCAAAAAGTTCTTTTTGTTTTGCATCATCTACTTCCTCACCTTTTGACTTAAGCGATGCAACTTCTATCTGCAATAAAGTTTTTGCAGCAGACGCACCGCTCATTACCGCTAATTCTGCTGTCGGCCAGCTTACAATCAATCTTGGATCATACGCTTTTCCGCACATGGCATAGTTACCTGCACCGTATGAATTCCCCATTACTACGGTAAATTTCGGAACAACTGAATTAGCCATAGCATTCACCATTTTGGCTCCGTCTTTAATAATTCCTGCGTGTTCAGATTTTGATCCAACCATAAATCCGCTCACATCCTGAAGAAAAACAAGCGGAATATTTTTTTGATTACACACCATGATAAAACGAGCAGCTTTATCTGCAGAGTCAGTATAAATAACTCCGCCAAACTGCATTTCACCTTTGGCATTTTTTACTACTTCACGTTGATTTGCAATTATTCCAACGCTCCAGCCCTCAATGCGTGCATAAGCACAGATGATTGATTTTCCGTAATCTGATTTGTATTCGGTGTATTCTGAATTGTCAACCAGCCGTTCAATGATTTCGTAAGTATTGTAAGGCTTTGCACGATCTTTTGGAAAAATTCCATAGATCTCTTTTACAATCTTTTTTAGGTTTTGCAGATTCAATGCGATCGAATCCGGCCTTTTCTTTTTCACCAATTTTATCCATCAATGAACGAATGGTTTTTAAACATTCTTCATCGTTTGCACATTTATAATCACATACACCGCTGATTGATGTGTGGGTTGTTGCACCGCCTAATGTTTCGTTATCAATAGTTTCACCAATAGCAGCCTTAACAAGATATGATCCTGCCAGAAAAATGGTTCCGGTTTTATCTACAATCAATGATTCATCTGACATTATTGGAAGATAAGCTCCCCCCGCAACACAGGATCCCATTACAGCGGCAATCTGTGTAATTCCTTTTGAAGACATCACGGCATTGTTTCTGAATATTCTTCCAAAGTGTTCTTTATCCGGAAAAATTTCATCCTGCATTGGAAGAAAAACACCAGCGCTGTCAACCAGATAAATGATTGGAAGGTGATTCTCCATGGCAATCTCCTGCGCACGTAAATTCTTTTTACCGGTAATTGGAAACCAGGCACCTGCTTTAACAGTTGCATCGTTTGCAACAATAATACATTGTCTGCCGGATACATAACCAATAACAACAACAACTCCGCCTGACGGGCAGCCACCGTGTTCTTCATACATACCATCTCCTGCAAATGCACCAATTTCTATTGTGCGTGAACCCGGATCAATCAGTTTTTCAATGCGTTCACGGGCAGTAAATTTTCCCTGTTCATGCTGTTTCTCAATTCTGCTTTTTCCTCCGCCCAGATATATTTTAGCAAGCTTTTGTTCCATATCTGAAATCAAAAGTTTTACTGCATCTTCATTTTTATTGAAATCAAGTTCTTTGCTCTTAACTGCCATGGTTTGATTATTTGTGTTTCAAAGATAAGATTTGTCTCATGAAAGAAATACACAATGCGGGCAGAATTTCTAATGCTATTCAAAGTCACTTAGATTAACCAATCCTATATCCTTTCTGAATAAGGTAATTTATTAAATTCGTTGCATGGAGATAACCAACTTCAATTTGCGTGTTTATGGTCTTTTGATTTCAGATGACCGGATTTTAATAACGCATGAACACCGAAAAGGAATTGATATGACTAAATTTCCTGGCGGTGGCTTGGAAAAGGGTGAGGGGTTAAAAGATTGTCTTATTCGCGAATTCAGGGAAGAACTTGGAATTGGAATAGAAGTTGGGGAATTGTTTTACGTCAATGATTTTCTGCAGGTATCTGCCTTTAATTCCAGTGAACAGCTGATTAGTTTTTATTATCTGGTTGAAACAAAATCTGATTTAACCAACTTGTTGATTTTTGGAGATCAGGCAATGGTAAATGAACCGTACCACATGAAAGTTGAATTTTTAAATCTGGAAGATTTGCATGAGTCCAGATTTACTTTTCCAATTGATAAAATAGTTGCAGAAAAACTGAGGTTAAGTTAGCCTTCTGGTTACATAGGATGAAACTGCCTGATAAAACTGTCTGGGATTCATTGTCCGCCATTCCATCTTTTCAAGTTCACCTCCCTGAATAAAATATTGATCCAGATCTTCTGTCTGCATTTCTTCCAGTACATGTTTTCTAACGTTCATCAAAGCAATCCAGCCGCTTTGATCTTCTACTTCTTCAAACCACTCTTCATAATAACAATCATCTGAACCATGAAAATTCAAAACATTTTCAGCAATCAGAATAAATTTAGTAATTCCGTTTTCCATCATTTGCTCAATGATTTCGCGCTTAAACGTCATAATGTCATTTTCAACAGCGTCATTCCATTCACCAAATAATTCAATCACACAAAAACCTTCATCATAATCTGCAAAAAGAATTTTAATGAAGAGGGTGGGGGAACCAATATTGTCCCATTGCGGATGAATCAGATAATTATAGATAGAGTCAGTAAATTCAAATTCACTGTATTCTCTTTCATAAAAAGGAGACTGGATATCTTCAGAAGCAATATAAAAGCCCCGCCAGTTGTAGTATGGTTCTATGGTATGCACTGATACAAAGATAGAATGACTTTAGCTTTTTTTATGAGTATGAAACAACCAAGTTTTAATTACCTTTGCCTCTGTTAACTTGATAATTACTATGAAAATTAGAAAAATGATTGCCGGTTCAGTTCTGGCACTTTTTGTTGTTGCTCTTTTCAGCGGATGTTCATCTGAAAGAACCCGTGAAGATAAGGTTTCTGCTATAATCGGAAAAATTGATTCACCATTTTTGATTATGTCAACGACTCCTCAAAACCTGATGGACAAATCTGGTGTCATGGACGGCGTGTTGCCTTTTACTTATGAACTGGTGCTTTCTTTCTTTATTGATGAATCTGTTACCGGAATAGATTACGCAGTAAAATCTCAGATTGTAGTTGGGAAGGGTGAATCTTTTCAACCTAGCTTTTACGGTATTTTTAAAGTGAAAGATGAAAAGAAATTTGTTGAGCTGATTGAAAAAGAAGCGAATGCTACTATAGTTGAAAAAGAAGGAATGAAAACGGCTATCAAAGAAAGTGATGGTTATGCCGTAGTCTGGACAGAAGATATTGCGATGATTACAAACATACCGATGGATTTCATGGCAATGCTTAGCGGCAACAGCGGTGGTGGCGGAGACAAAGCAGTCAATAAACTGGTTGAACTTATCAAAGCTGCTGATGAAGGAGATGTGAATGCAACTTATGCTGATTTTCTTAAAAAAGAATCAGATATTTCAATGTACTATGATGGAAAAGGATTCTATGGTTTCATGGAAGATATGATGGGAGAATCTTCAGAAGAAATAGCAGGAATGAAAGAAACATATGAAGGAGTAACTTCTGAAATCTATTTGAACTTTAAAGACGGAAGTATTGAATTTGAATTTGTGAATCATCTTTCTGATAAAGTAAAAGAGAGTTTATCATTTATTCAGGGCAAAGGAATCAGCGATAAACTGATGTCTTATTCAAACTCAGCTAATCCGGTTCTTGCAGGTGGATATAATATTGAGTTCGGTAAATTCTTTGATTACCTCAAAGAGAATATGGGTGAAGATGTTTATACGGATATGGAAGATGAACTGACTGCAATTGGATTGACAGTTGATGATGCAAAATCTTCTTTAACAGGTGAATTTATTTATATCATTGATCGTTTTGAGTCTGTAGAACAGACCTATGATTTTGGTTATGGTGAACCATATACAGATACAGAAACAATTCCTATGTTCGCTATAGCTCTTGGTGTTTCAAATCCTGCTATTGTTCAGAAAATGCTTGCAGACAGTTTAAAAATGCCAAACGGTATTTACAATATGGGAGATGCATTTGTACTGATGGACGGAGATGTTTTATTTGCTTCCAATGACAGCGCCTGGGCCAATAAAGTACTTACAAAATCTACCGTGTCTATCACAAAAGGAAAGGATCTGATTGCAGCAAATCCTTTCGGAATTTTTGTTGATTTTGCAAGCATTGCAGGTATGGAAGATTTGAATGATGCAGAACCTTTTGTGAAATTGTTCAATGAATTTTCAGGCGGTGCAAATCTCGACGGCGGAACTTTCAAATTTGTGATGGCGGATGCTTCTAAAAATTCGCTGAGAATTTTAACTGAAGCTGTTGCCAATGAATTAGACCGTATGGAAAAAGAAATGAATGCTGAGCTGGAAGAAGAGCTGAATGACGCTGTTCTTGAAGGATTAGATGAATTGGAAGAAGGACTGGAAGAATTGGAAGAAGAGGTTGAAGCAATTCAATAAATCAGAATAATTTTAGAGAGCCGCTCCTTTTCCGGGCGGCTTTTTTTATTCAAAAAAAAACGGCCACCGGTGCATTGTGCTGCATCAGTGACCGTCTCCTAACCCAAACTATGAAATCTTATTTATGAAACGCTGATTGATTTTATACTCTGTTTTTTTGAATCTTTTTTAGGGATTACTATTTTCAGAATTCCATCTGTATAATTAGCGGCTGTTTCTTGTTCGTTTGCCGTTTCAGGTAATTTAAAAGATCTTCTGAATGATTGATAACTGTATTCTCTTCGTGTATAGTTTTCTGATTTTTCTTCTTTTGTTTCTTTTTCTTCAGATGAAATAGTCAGAATATTTTCATCCAGATCAATTTTGAAATCGTCTTTATTTTTCCCCGGAACAGCTAATTCAATTGTAAAATCCTTTTCAGATTCTTTCACATTGGCCGCCGGAAAAGTCCCGAATTGCTCTTTGAAATTTTGTGGAAAATTTAACCAATCGTTATTAAATACATTCCCAAGCATGTCTCCCCAAACCGGGAATTCTGATTTTTTTCTTAATGCTAACATATTAAATTCGTTTTATAATCTGTTTTAAACCTTTCAATAAGTTTGCCAATTGAAAATTCAAGACTAATTGACATTAATTTAATTAAGCACTAGTCAAAAATGACATGAATAGCATCTTGTATAATTAACTAAATAGAAAAATATTAATTTCTAATAAGGCACCTTAAAAAAATAGGGGGGTAGTGTTTATAAAAATATTAATATTTTGAAATCACCCCTTAAAAAATATATACTTTTGTCTAAAATTGATAAAAAATCAAATTATATGGCCGCAATTAGAAGAAATGCATTAAAAGAGGTTTTACACCGGGAATCTCAACCTATGCCTGAATTAAAAAGACGGGTTTCTGAATTTTTTGGGGAGAACACTTTTCATCTGGATAAGATGAGAGAGTGTCTGACAGAATCTGCATACAAAATTGTAAAATCAGCTATTCAATTCGGCACACTGGTTGACCGTTCAGTAGCAGATCAGATTGCAACTGCTATGAAAGACTGGGCCATCACAAAAGGAGCGACTCATTATACGCACTGGTTTCAGCCATTAACAGGTGCAACTGCAGAAAAACATGATAGTTTTTTCAAGCCTATTGGTTCTGGAAAAGCAATTGAAAGATTTGAGGGAGATATGCTTGTACAGCAGGAACCAGATGCATCTTCTTTTCCCAACGGCGGAATCAGAAACACATTTGAAGCAAGAGGATATACGGCCTGGGATCCATCATCACCTGCTTTTGTTATTGGGAAAACATTATGTATTCCAACAGTTTTTATTGCTTATACAGGTGAAGCATTGGATTATAAAATGCCATTATTGAAAGCGCTTCATGCGGTTGAAAGTGCTGCAAAAGAAATTTGCGAGTATTTTGATAAAGATGTCACCAGTGTTAAAGCTACGTTAGGTTGGGAACAAGAATATTTTTTAGTTGACTCTGCATTATATGAAGCGCGTCCTGATTTAAAACTGACGGGGCGTTCATTATTTGGACATGAGCCTGCAAAAGGACAGCAATTAGAAGATCATTATTTTGGTTCTATTCCTGATCGTGTCACCGAATTTATGCGCGAGTTTGAATATGAATCTCATTTACTTGGAATTCCGGTAACAACAAGACATAATGAAGTAGCCCCAAATCAGTTTGAGTGTGCACCTATGTTCGAAGAAGTGAACATCGCCAATGATCACAATTTATTATTGATGGATCTGATGGATAAAATAGCGAAGAAACACAACTTCAGAGTTTTGTTGCATGAAAAACCATTTGCAGGTGTTAACGGATCAGGTAAACACAATAACTGGTCAATGGGTACAAATACAGGTGTCAATTTGCTGCAACCTGGTAAAAATCCAAAATCAAACCTGCAGTTCCTTACTTTTTTTGTTAATACCATTAAAGCTATTCATGACAACGCAGATATACTGAGAGCTTCAATAGCCACTGCAAGTAATGATCACAGACTAGGTGCAAATGAAGCACCGCCTGCAATTATTTCTGTTTTTATCGGAACACAATTATCAAAAATGCTGGATGATCTGGAAGAAAGTATTTCAGCAGGTAAAATGACACCAGAGGCTAAAACAGAACTTAAACTGAATATTGGTAAAATTCCGCAATTGCTTTTGGATAACACAGACAGAAACAGAACATCTCCCTTTGCATTTACAGGGAATAAGTTCGAATTTCGTGCAGTTGGATCTTCTGCTAACTGTGCCCACGCGATGACTGTTTTGAATACAATAGTTGCCGATCAGCTGATTGAGTTCAAAAAAATAATTGATAAAGAAATTGAAAATGGGGAGAAGAAAGATGAAGCTATTTTGAAAGAACTTCAGAAATTGATTAAAGCATCTAAAAAGATTCGTTTTGAAGGAAACGGGTACGGAGATGAATGGGTGAAGGAAGCTGAAAAAAGAGGCTTGTCCAACGTAAAGGATACACCAAGAGCTTTGGATGTATGGAGCAGAAAAGAAACGAAGAAACTCTTTACAAAACTTGGAATATTATCTGATGTGGAGCTTGAAGCAAGACACGAAATTGAATTGGAAAGTTATATGTTGAAAATTCAGATAGAAGCGCGTGTGATGGGGGATCTGGCAAAGAATCATATTATGCCGGCTGCTTTAGAGTATCAGAATATACTTATAAAAAATGTTCAGGGAATTATTGCCATACTGGGAGAGGAAGAAGGTCGTCAGGCTGCAAGAACACAGATTAATTTTATCAAGTCAATTTCAAAACATGTCAACGCCATGAATGATAAAGTAAATCTGATGATTGATGAGAGAAAAAAGGCAAACGTAATTAAAGATGCTCGTGAAAGAGCTATTGCCTATTGTGACAATGTGAGATCCTATTTTGATGAAATAAGATATCATGCAGATAAGCTTGAAATCATGGTAGAGGATGATTTGTGGCCAATGCCTAAAATGAGAGAATTGCTGTTTACACGATAGTGAAATAAAAAAATAAGGAGCTGTTCAGATATGTTCAGCTCTTTTTTTTGCACTTGAATGTGTGATTGACAAAAAATGTCTATATTTGTGGTAAATAAATGTCAATATGAACAATTTTGCAAAATACATCAAAGATTTGAGGGTTGATAAAAACATCAAATTGGTTGCCGCTGCTGATGCTTTGCAAATAGACAAGGCGTTGCTCAGTAAAATTGAATCCGGTTCCCGGCAGGCTACAAAAAAGCAGGTAGGAGCAATGATTCGCTTTTATAAGTTGGATGATCAAGAGGCATATACACGTTGGTTAGGTGCAAAACTGGTTTATGAACTTGCAGATGAAAGTTTTGCTTTGGAGGCACTTAAAGTTGCTGAAGAGCAAATTAAATATGGCAGTTCTGCGGTAGTAGATTTTGCTCCTGACAATGAATTGAAAAAACTACTCAAAGAAGCTGATAGATTAAAAAAAATCTGGTCAAAGAAAAAACCGCTCAATCAAATTCAGCTGCAAAAACTGAATGAGCATTTCAGTCTTAAATACACCTATGAAAGCAATAAAATTGAAGGAAACACACTTACATTTCAAGAAACCTTTCTTGTAGTTAATCAGGGCTTAACCATTGGCGGTAAATCAGTTAATGAGCATCTTGAGGCAATCAACCATGCTGAGGCAGTAGAGTTTTTAGTACAGCTGGTTCAAAATAAAGAATCACTCACTGAAAGGGTTCTTCAGGAAATCCACTACCTGATTTTAAAAGGTATTGATAGAACCAACGCCGGCAAATACCGTCGTGTGCCGGTGTATATCAGCGGCAGTTCCTTTGTTCCGCCACAACCATTTATGGTAGCAAAACTGATTGAAGATATTTTTATTTACTATCATAAAAATAAAAACAAACTTCATCCGGTAATTCTTGCGGCAGCCATGCATGAAAAAATTGTGACTGTGCATCCGTTTGTTGATGGCAATGGTCGCACATGCCGGTTAATTATGAATTTATTGTTACTTGCAAACGGGTATACACTTGCGGTGTTAAAAGGTGATAACAAATCTCGCTTGCACTATTACAGTATGCTTGAAGCGGCTCAGCAAAAGATGATTCAACTGGTTTTTATAAACTGGTAGTTCAAACGTGCATTGATTCTTTAAATGAGCATATTAAAATGGCCGGGTAAATTTTCTAAACCCCACTTTCTGATTTTTTGAAAGTGGGGTTGTTT
Organism: Crocinitomicaceae bacterium; assembly: GCA_016719925.1. Lineage (GTDB taxonomy): Bacteria > Bacteroidota > Bacteroidia > Flavobacteriales_D > Crocinitomicaceae > JADJGJ01. The sequence continues at coordinate 48,455 of JADJYC010000006.1, forward strand.
TTTTTGATGAATTGTTCCGAATTCTTTTTTTTCATGTTTCTATTTGCAAAATACAATTTCATTTAATTATCTTTGCACCGTCGATTACAGTTCTTGTAAATTCAAAGTTCAGTAATTGATTTATACAGAAGAGGTGAGAGAACAGGCTCGCTGACCCTCTGGCAACCCTCAGGAAAGTCTTGAATGGTGCCAATTCCTGCCCCGCCGTAGCGGGGAATTATAAATTAAGAACTATGAAGACGCTTTCAACAAAAAAAACAATTGCTCTGGCTTCGACAAGCTCAGCCATCGCGACAAGCTCAGCCATCGCGACAAGCTCAGCCTTGGCTGGTGCAAATTTTTCAACCAGTGATTTCAATTTGAATAACATGCATTGTTGTTGCATGTGCTGTTGCTGTTAATCTATTCTGATTAAACACTTCCATTTTTTTATTAATGCCAACAGGCAAAAAATAATTTTTCAAAAATGAAATCAATTTATAATTATACATCTTTATTTATTCTTGAATCTGGTCAAAAACTGGATGGAATTTCAATCACTTATTCAGACTACGGACCAAAAGAAGCGGCCCGAACAATTTGGGTTTGTCATGCGCTTTCAGGCACGTCTGAAGTTTTAGACTGGTGGGGCGGATTGTTTGGCTCAAATCAATTATTTGATCCTGCTAAAGACAGAATAATTTGTGCAAATGTTTTAGGTTCATGCTATGGAACGACTGGTGCACAGGATTTTGAAAATCCCTTATCGTTTCCTCTTATCACAATAAAGGATATGGTTAAAGCGCATCAATTGCTGGCTGATCAGCTCCAGTTGAAAAAAATTGATGTTCTAATTGGCGCATCTTTGGGAGGTCAGCAAGCGGTTGAATGGGCTGTAACAAATACTGATTTAATTAACGAGTTGATTTTGATTGCAACCAATGCTTTTCATTCTCCTTATGCGCGCGCCTTCAATGAAGTTCAGCGTTTGGCATTACAGGCTGATCAAAGTTTCGGAGAAAAAAACGGTGGAGAAAAAGGACTAAAAGCAGCACGGGCAATTGCCATGATGTCTTACAGATCGTATGATGATTTTACACTAAAGCAATCTGAAAAGGAAAATAAAGCAGAAGATTTTAAAGCAGCTTCGTATGTACGTTATCAGGGTGAGAAATTTCTTGGAAGATTTAACGCTTATGCCTATTGGTATCTTTCAAAAGCCATGGACAGTCATGATATTTTAAGAGGCAGAAGCGGAACGTATGAATCTGTTTTGAAAATTGTGAAAGCAAAAACTCTGGTTATCGGAATTGATTCTGATTCTTTATTTCCGGTCAGTGAACAAAAATTTCTGGCAGATAAAATACCGGAAGCGACATTTGGTTTGATTGAATCTCCCCATGGGCACGACTCCTTTCTGATTGATTATGAGAAACTGAATTTGTTGATTGATTCGTTTTTAAGGGCAAAGGACAGAGGCATAAGGGCAGAGGGAAAATTAAATGATGAAAAGAAGAATCAAACTCAAACATTACTGAAAAGAAAAATTAATTATCTGTTATAATAAAACCAAGATAAAGGCAGCCTTAGCCCTTTGTCCTTAGACCTAGATTTAAAAAAATGAGAAAAAAATTAACCATTGGATTATTTGGTTTCGGATGCGTAGGATCCGGCTTATATGAAATTTTGAACCGTTCAGGATTGTTCAATGCATCTATCAAAACCATTGTTGTCAAAAACAAAGACAAAAAACGTCCTATTCCACAGGAGCATTTTCACTTTGACAAAGAAGTTATTCTGAATGATCCGGAAATTAATCTGGTCGTTGAATTAATTGATGATGCTGACGCTGCATATGAAATTGTAACCCGTGCAATACGTTCAGGAAAACATGTGGTGTCGGCAAATAAAAAAATGATTGCACATCACCTGACTGAATTAATTGATCTTAAAAATCAATACAAAGTTTCTTTCTTATATGAGGCTTCTGTTTGCGGCAGTATTCCTGTTATCAGAAATTTGGAAGAATACTATAACAATGATACACTGAGCTCTGTTCAGGGAATCTGCAACGGAACAACAAACTATATTCTTACGATTGGACAAAGAAGGAAAAGTTTTGATGAAATTCTTACCGACGCACAGCGTCTTGGTTTTGCTGAGACTGATCCTACTTTGGACATCGACGGATTTGATGCCAAATTTAAATTGCAGATACTAATTGCCCATGCATTTGGAGTGATTACACTGCCTGAAGATATTCTCAATATTGGTATTCGCAATATCAAAATTCAGGATATTCAATACGCGCGTGAAAAAGGTTTAAAACTGAAATTAATAGCATCATCTGAAAAGATAGGGGACAAAGTAATTGGTTATGTTGCTCCTGAATTTGTAAAGGAAAACAGTTTTGCCTACGATGTGAATTACGAATTTAATGCGGTAACCATTGAAGCGGCTTTTTCAGACAGACAAGTTTTTAAAGGAAAAGGGGCCGGAAGTTTCCCAACAGCAAGTGCCGTACTTTCTGATATTTCTGCATTGCAATATGATTATGGGTATGAATATCGTAAAAAAGAAACTACTCAATTGAAGTATCAAAAAGAGTTTTATTCCAGAATTTTTATTTCATCTACCAATCCGGATAAATTGAATTTAATTGATTTTGAACAAGTGGAAGAGACATTCAGTTCAAAAGACTATGCCTACAAAATTGGTACAGTAGATTTCAGTAAATTATCGCATCAATTATACAGAGATCATCCGGAATTATTTATTGCATTTTTTCCGGAAGGTGAACATTTGTTCAGACTGGCTGAAAAAAGAGATGGCGAAAAATGTAACAAAAAGAACTTGCACAGTAGGTGAAAAAACAAATTGCTAAAAAATGAATTCAGAATCATTATTATATGAATCCTGGCCCTGGTATATTGGCGGACCAGCAATAGGATTGTTTGCCATTGCGGTTTTATTAATTGAACGAAAAGCTTTAGGTGTGTCAAGCAGCTTTGAACAGTTTTGCGCTGTTGCAATTCCTGCAGGTGAATCACGGAATTTTATTCTCAAAGATACCTGGCAAATATGGTTTGTTGCAGGAATGATTCTGGGAGGATCAATACTTCATTTTGGTGGATTTTCAACAGAAACTATTGCCATTTCAGATGCAACGTTTGATACGCTTACGTCCAAAGGTCTTACTGATTTTAATGGTTATGTACCAGTAGAACTTTATTCTTTTGCCTTCCCGCAAATTGTTGTACTTGCAATCGGAGGTTTTGTCATTGGCTTTGGAGCCCGCTATGCCGGCGGATGTACTGCCGGACATTCGATAATGGGAATTGCTCAATTAGCACCATCTTCCATTTTATCAACCGTTGGTTTTTTTATCGGAGGATTAATTAGTACTTATTTAATTGTTCCTTTGATTTTAGGTTTATGAAATATTTGAGATACATTTTTTACGGCATTATTTTTTCAATCATTCTGATAAAGGTAGAGGCCATCAGCTGGTTCAGAATTCAGGAAATGTTTTACTTTCAGTCATTCCACATGTACGGTGTTTTGTTCAGTGCAATTGGTGTTGCTTTGATTGGTGTTCAAATAATCAAACAGAGAAATAAATCAGTGGAAGAAAAAAGACAAATTCCTTTGCAGAAAAAAGAGTTGCGCTGGAAAGCAAATATTATTGGCGGAATTTTATTTGGATTAGGTTGGGCAATCACAGGTGCATGCCCTGGGACCAATCTATGCATTGATAGGTTTAAACGTTTTACCCGCTATTTTTGTTTTGTTGGTGCGTTGGGTGGGACTATGCTTATTTTGAAGTCAAAAGTAAACTACCTTAGATGTTTAATAGTTTAACCACAAAGGTCACAAAGAAGGCACAAAGGACACAAATTGGTGAAAATTTTCCACGTAGCTATCCCTTGTCGCTTAAAAAGGAATATGAAAAAAGAAACCAAATTAGTTCGTACACAAGCTAAACGCACCGATTTTCAAGAGCATTCAGTGCCATTATATTTTACATCGAGTTTTGTTTTTAAAGACTCTGATCAGATGGCCGCGCTGTTCAGCGATGAGGAAGAAGGATACATCTACAGCCGTTATTCAAATCCAAATGTAGATGAGTTTGTGCGTAAAATGGCGGACCTTGAAAACGCTGAAAACGGCTGGAGCCACATCTTCAGGTATGGCGGCAATCTTTACCACCTTTGCAACTTTTTTGCAACAGGGAGATCATTGTTTCATCGCGATCAGTGTTTGGGTCAACGCACCGCTTGTTTATGGAGATTTTCCAAAGTGGGAATCAACACCACCTACGTTCCGTTTGACAACATCGCAAGTTGGGAAAAGAAATCACCCAATAACAAATGATCTATTTAGAAACCCAACCAATCCGGTCTTGATATCATTGATTTAAAAGCTGCGGGTGATCTGGCAAAAAAACACAATTTACTTTTGGTGGTGGATAATTGTTTTGCAACACCAATAAATCAGCAACCATTAAATTTTGGTGCACATCTTTCAATTCACTCTGCCACAAAATATATTGACGGGCAAGGCAGGGGAATGGGCGGAATTATTTTAGGATCCAACGAACACATTGCAAAAATTCAAGCCTTTGCAAGACACAGCGGTCCGGCATTATCACCTTTCAACGCGTGGAATTTTTCAAAATCATTGGAGACACTTTCTTTGAGAGTAGAAAAGCACAATTCAAATGCTTTGGAAATTGCTCAGCGTTTAGAAAAAAATCCAAATGCAGAAAATGTAAAATATCCGTTTCTGAAAAGTCACCCGCATTATGAAATTGCTAAAAAGCAAATGAACGGTGGAGGAGGATTAGTGAGTTTTGAAATCAAAGGAGGTTTGAAAGCAGGGAAAAATTTCTGGACAAACTTCAAATGTTAAGCCTAACTGCAAACTTGGTGACACGCGTTCGATTGCTATTCACCTGCATCCACAACACTCAAAACTGACGGAGGAAGATCGGTTGAAAGTTGGAATTACCTGGTTTGATCCGAATTTCAGTTGGTCTTGGAACATGTAGATGATATCTGGAATGATATTGAACAGGCCTTGTCTTAGTATTATTTTTTGTATTTGTCATTTAATCCTTTTCCCAGCAAAATCAATTCCAAAGATTTTTCAGCTCTGGATATTCTGGTTTTTTCTTGCTTTGCTTCAGAGATGTATTCATTGTATTCCCTTTGTTTAGAAGGAGTCAATGAATTGAATTTAGTTTGAGCTCTGGTGTTTTTTTTAAGATGTGAGGCTAATTCAGCCGGCATTTTTATTGTTGCTTTTTTCTCCGGTTTTAATTCCCTGCCTGATTTTGCATTTGCTATTGCCTCATCAATATAGGCTTTAACAAGTTTCGTATCTATTTCTTTTTCGATTGAAATCTCCATTGTCTGAGCGCTTTGGTTTTCCCTTCGACGCATTAACAAGAACTTTTTAGGATCTTTCAAAGACACCTGATGAAACCAAATCCCAACATTTGATTTGAATCGCCAAGACCAAAAACATTTTACCATTTAATGTAAAGCACGGTCCGCCCCATTTTGTCTCTTCTACAAGTTCTGTTTTTCTGACAATGCTGTAGAGCAAATCGAGTTCTTCAGCCCATTGTTCTGCTTTATAGATCATGCTCAAAGCTTTCTCGCCAGTTGATTTTTTCTTAGCCATGTAAAATAATTTTGTGCGGTGAATTTATACCATTCAGGTAACAAAAATGTGCTGACCATCATCACTTATTCTTATCAAACTGTGATCAGCCAGTGCTCTCAGTATTTGTAAAATATCCTCTCTTGATACATCTGAAAAATGATCAAGTACAAATGAAACTGATACTTCACTGTTCTGATATAATTGTTGTTTGATTTTATGAAAGACCGATTTATCCAGATTGGAAAGATTTTCCTGTTTTTTCTTTTCAAGACATGCGGAACATTGTCCGCAATTTTGACCATCTGATTCACCAAAATACTTTAGTAACAAAACAGATCTGCATTCATCCGATTCCAAAAACTGTACAATTGACTTCATTTTTTCAAATGCAATTTCTTTGCGTTCATGATAAAAACGGGGCGAAATTTCAAGATGTGTTTCTGGTAATCTTTCTGTCAAAAATGTGATTTGAGGCTGATCCGTTTGAGGAATGTAATCAGCCAGTTCCAGTTTATGTAATAATTTAATTTTTTCAATTACTATCTGTTTTGTTAGACCGGTTTTTTGTGCAATGATAAACTCATTGATGTTGGAGTAGTCTTCAAAAATTCCCATGTTGGTTCTGAGAATAAACTGAATGACGGTATTCATGTTTTTATCTTTTACCTGCTCCTGATAGAGCTGGATGGATGTTGCATTAATTTTTAGTTTGGCTGGTGTGTATGCACTTTCAGTAAGTTGTATATAACCAGTGAGTTCAAGAAAACGGAGCGCATTATAGGTCTCCATTAACTGAAAGTTATATTTGTTACAAAAGTCATTTATGTCAATCGGATACCGTTCCTCTTTTCCTGCACCAAATGCAACCTGCAAATGATTTCCAAGTGCATTGTAAATAGCTTTTATTTTATCCAGTGAAGGATATCTGGTATTGGTTTTTTCAACCAGCTGATTGATGTCTTTCTTCTCAAAAAATAAAACAGCTTTCGCTTCTTTTTCATCTCTGCCCGCGCGGCCGGCTTCCTGAAAATAAGCTTCTATAGTGTCAGGTATATCGTAGTGAATAACAAAACGCACATTGGGTTTGTCAATTCCCATTCCAAATGCATTGGTACTTACAATAATTCTGGTTCGCTCCTCCATCCAGTCCTGTTGTTTTGTTTTTCTGGTTTCAAAATCAAGACCTGCGTGATAGAAATCGGCAGCTATTTTTTTCTGAATTAAATGAGAGGCAAGTTCTTTGACAGATTTTCTGGTTGCACAATAAATAATTCCTGTGCCTGAATTCTGTCTGAGAAATTCTTCTGCTCTGTTCTTTTTATTTGTTGTGAGATAGGTTGAATAAATAAGATTGGATCGGAAAAATGATTTTTGAATAACTGCGCCCTGAACAAAATTCAGTTTATCCTGAATATCTTTTACTACCTGAGTTGTTGCTGTAGCTGTAAGCGCCATTACCGGTACGTTGGGTTTAATTTTTCTAAGTTCAGCAATGTCCAGATAGGCTGGTCTGAAATCATATCCCCATTGAGAGATACAATGTGCCTCATCAACTGCAGTCAGATTGATATTCATTTTTTGAAACCGAACCTGAAACAAATGTGTTTTTAATCTTTCAGGTGAAACATACAGGAGTTTTGTCTCACCATAAACCGCATTGTCAAGCAATATGTCAATTTGTTTTGCTGACATACCGGAAGTAATTGCAATGGCTTTAATTCCTTTACTTTTCAGATTTTCTACCTGATCATGCATGAGTGCAATTAAAGGTGAAATGACCAGCGTAAGGCCAGGCTTAGCTAATGCAGGTACCTGATAACAGATGGATTTACCACCGCCGGTTGGAAGTAAAGCAAGGGTGTCTCTGCCACTTAAAACGCTGTCAATGATCTCTTTCTGCTTTTCGCGGAAAGCGCTGTAACCCCAGTATTTGGTCAATATATCAACAGTTTCGGACAGAATGTTTGAAATTAATTTTGGTGTCACTGATTGATTGATTTTTTGGGATTAATTTGACTTTAGTCCTTTTTAATTAGAAATATTAATACTTATATTCGCCAATAACAAACCAATATATGTCAACAAAGACCATGAATATTAAGGTTACCAAGACTTCAAAATCACGCATCAAAGAAATTGACTTTGACAATCTTCCTTTTGGAAAATATTTTGCAGATCACATGCTGGTCATGGATTATGCAGATGGAAAATGGGGAGAACCCGAAATTGTTCCGTTCGGAAATATTGAAATTCATCCCGCAACTTCTGCTTTGCACTATGGACAAAGTATTTTTGAAGGATTGAAAGCACAGCGCAATGAATCTGGCGAGGTTGTGGTTTTCAGACCAGAAATGAATGCAAAAAGATTCAAAGAATCTGCAGAGAGAATGTGCATGGCACCTGTCTCTGAAGAGGTTTTTCTGGAGGGAATTCGAGCACTGATTGAACTGGACAGAGAGTGGGTTCCAACTAAAGACGGAACATCTTTGTATATACGTCCGTTTTTGTTTGCTACTGATGATTATGTGGGCATCAGACCCTCTGAGAAATACAAATTCATGATAATAAATTCACCGGTTGGTGCATATTATTCTGAACCGGTTAAAGTAAAAATCGAAACTTATTATACACGTGCAGCAGAGGGCGGAGTTGGGCGCGCAAAAGCAGCAGGTAATTATGGTGCATCTCTGTATCCCGCAAAACTGGGACAGGAACAAGGATACCGCCAGTTACTCTGGACAGATGCTAAAACGCATTCTTTTATTGAAGAATCAGGAACTATGAATGTGATGTTGATGATCAATGATGTTTTAATTACACCATCTGAAGAAAGTGATACTATCCTGAAAGGAATTGCAAAAAGAAGTGTAATTGAGATTGCAAAATCATGGGGAATAAAAAGTAGAAGAACGAAAAGTTTCTGTTGCTGAAAATAGTTGAAGCAGCCGATAAAGGTAAATTACAGGATGCCTTTGGTGTTGGAACAGCTGCCACCATCGCACCAATCATTGCAATCGGATATCAGGACAGAGATCTTATTCTGCCGGCTTTGGAAACCAGAACGGTTTCTCAAAAAATTGCATCGTATGTTTCAGATTACAAAGGCGGAAAAACAGAAGATAAATTTGGCTGGCTGATGAAAATCTGAAATGAATTTTAATTAAAAAATGCAAAAGGGATTTGATATTTCAGATCCCTTTTTTTACAATCTTATGTCAAAACAATTTGGTCTCATCGGAAAAAAATTAGGACATTCTTTTTCAAAAGATTTTTTTGAGAAAAAATTTCAGCTGCTGAATCTTGATGCGACTTACCGGAATTTTGAATTGGAACGTATTGAAGATGTTAAATCTCTTTTTGCTGATCCTACAATTGAAGGACTGAATGTTACCATTCCTTATAAACAATCGTTTATTCCATTTCTTGATTCGCTGGATCCGGTTGCTGAAAGAGTAGGAGCAGTTAATTGTATTCAATTAAAAAATGGTAAATCAAAAGGGTTTAATACGGATGTTTTTGGATTCAGTCAGGCAATAAAACCTTTTTTGGAATCACACCATGAACGTGCTCTGATATTAGGAACCGGTGGTGCTTCCAGGGCAGTTGAATTTGTTTTGGCTGAACTTGGTCTTGCTGTATTTTTTATTTCGCGTCACCCAAAAAATGATAATGAGTTCGCCTGGTCTGATATCAATGAAAATATGGTACAATCCTGCGGGATTATTGTCAACACCACACCGGTTGGAATGTTTCCGGAAGTAAATCAGTGTCCTGAATTTCCGTTTGAATATCTGAACCCAACACATCTGGTGATGGATCTGATCTATAATCCAAAAGAAACAGAATTACTTAAAAGAGCTAAGGCTGCAGGTGCATCTGTAATAAATGGAGAATCCATGTTATTTCAGCAAGCCGAGAAATCCTGGGAAATCTGGAATTCCTAACCAATGGTTGTTATAACATTGATGAATCTCCGTTCATTCACTTATACAAATCAATTTACTTTAGCTGAACATTTCCTGTAATTAATTGTTACTCGAAAGTATGGCGGAATATTCTATCAAAGATCTGGAGAACTTTACCAACATCAAAGCGCATACGTTGCGCATTTGGGAACAACGCTATGCGTTGCTGGAACCGAAAAGAACAGACACCAACATCAGGTATTATTCAGATAAGGATCTCAAAAAAATACTCAACATTAATCTGCTCTATAATCAGGGATATAAAATTTCTCGCATTGCAACCATGTCAGAAAGTGAAATCATGGAACAGTGTAAAGAATATCTTGAATTAAAACATCAGTCAAAATCTGATCATGTGGATTATTTTATCCGTGCTGTTATTGAATTAGATGAGAAGAAAATACAAAAGAGGCTTGAAGAATTGAATGATGATATGGGCACGGCAAAATTGTTTGTACGTGTTCTTATTCCCCTGCTGCAGAAAATTGGAGATTTGTGGCAGGTGGATACCATCTCTGTTTCACATGAACATTTTTTATCCAACATACTCCGTGAGTTTTTAATTCTTGAAACAGCAAAACTCCTTTCACCTAAAAAAAACAAAGGAACAGTTATTCTTTTTCTGCATGAAAGAGAAATGCACGAATTGAGTTTACTGTACTATCATTTTTTGTTGAAAAGCCGCGGATACCTTTGTTTTTATCTCGGACAAAATGTTCCGCTGAAAGATCTGAAGGCTATGGTCAGTCAGAAAAAGCCTGATTATGTTTTTACAAGCGTAATTGCAGAAACAGACCATGATTACTTCAAAGAGTTTATGGACAGTTTGTGTAAAATTGTTCCGGCAAATAAGATTTTTATGGGCGGGCACCAAATGTTCCGTAATAAAAGTTTAATTCCTTCTCAAGTCCACTGGATTCAGGCGGAAACGGACATTGATATCTAGTATGTTTAATAAATAATTAAAAAAGTTAAACAAAAACATTGTCAATTGAATTTATGTAGTTACTTTTGTTTAACGATAATTAAAAAACATTAAACAAAATGACTGCATTTGAATTTCAAAATCAGGTAGTGAATCTAGAAGGATTCATTCATCAATTTGCATTGAAGTATGCCAGAAACGAAGAGGATGCAAAAGATCTGGCACAGGATACCATGTTAAAAGCCTGTATGCATTATGATAAATTTAGAACAAATACAAATCTGAAAGGATGGCTGAGAGTAATCATGAGAAACATATTTATAAACTCCTACAGAAGATCCAGCAGAAGAATTGTAAAATTTGATTCAGACAGTTTTACGGTTCAGCAAGGTGAAACAGATTTCTATTCGCCTGAGAATATTTGCAACAAGGATTTCTTGGATAAACAGATCAGTATGCTTGCTGATGAAGTGAGAGAGCCGTTTGTTTATCACATGACAGGATTTAAATATGAAGAAATTTCTGAAAAGATGAATATTCCGATTGGAACTGTAAAGAGCAGAATATTTCAGGCAAGAAAAACTTTATCCGGGAACATTGAAAACAACTAAGACAACAGTAATTGGCGGAGGTCTATCCGGCTTATACGCAGCATGCTATCTGGCAAAAAAAGGTGTGCAGGTCACACTCATTGAAAAAAATGAAACACTTGGAGGCAGAGCAAGGGCTTTTTCTGAAAAAGGTTTTTCATTTGACATGGGTCCGTCCTGGTATTGGATGCCTGAATTAGTGGATGAACTATTTAATGATCTGGGTGAAAAAAGAGAAAATTATTTCAGATTAAAACAGCTCGAACCTTCTTATCGTGTTTTTTGGAAAAACGGCGAATTCACTGATATTCCTTCAAACATGAGTGCACTTGAAAACCTCTTTAATGAACTGGAAGAAAACGGATCAGTTAAGCTGCGGAAATTTTTGAAAGATGCTCAGGTAAAATATGAAATTGCCACAAAAGATTTTATGCAGAATCCGGGACTGAGCTGGTTTGAACTCATTAACTGGCGTGCATTGAAAAACGCATTAAAACTGGATGTTTTCAAATCAGTTGAATCAGATGTGGCCAAAAGATTTAAATCAGAAAAAGCAAGAGCCATTCTCAATTTTCCGGTTTTGTTTTTGGGTGAAATGCCGTCACGCATTCCATCACTTTACACGCTGATGAATTATGTTGATCTGGAACTTGGAACCTGGTATCCTGAAGGTGGTATGCATGCGTTGGTAAAGGCACTTGAAACAATTGCCAGAAAAGAAGGCGTTGAAATAATTACAGGAAAAAGCGCTGAATCTTTTGAAATGAATGAATCAAACATCTCCGGAATTAAAGTAGAAAATGCTATACTGAAAACCGAACAGGTTTTGGCAAGCGGAGATTACCATTTTATAGAGCAAAATCTTGTTCCGGAAAAATTCAGACGATATTCACCATCCTACTGGAATAAAAGAAAACTGGCACCTTCCTGTCTCATTTTTTATGTTGGAGTTTCAAAAAAGATTCCGGGTTTACAACATCATAATTTATTTTTTGATGAAGATCTGACAGCACATGGAAAGCAGATTTATGAAAACCCTTCATGGCCTGATAAGCCCTTGTTTTATGTGAGTGCAACTTCCGTTACTGATAGCACAACTGCACCGGAAGGATGTGAGAATTTGTTTTTTTGATGCCGATAGCAACTGAAATAGAAGATACAGATTCGATCAGAGAAAGTTATTTTAATCAAATGCTTGACCGGTTGGAAAATATACCGGACAACATGTCAAAGATTCTATTGTTTACAAAAGATCTTATGCCATCAATGATTTTAAATCAGATTACAATGCATTCAAAGGAAATGCTTACGGCCTTGCCAATACATTGGGACAGACTGCAAATCTGAAACCTAAAATAAAATCCAAAATTAAAAATCTTCATTTCTGCGGTCAGCTCACTGTTCCGGGACCTGGTATTCCTCCAGCCCTGATCAGTGGAAAAATTGCCGCCAAACAAATACTCAAAGATTATGAAAAAAATATTTGATGAAGTTTCTGTAAAATCTTCAAGAGAAGTAACCAGACTTTATAGTACATCTTTTTATGCAGGTGTGCAACGGCTTGATAAATCAATCAGGGATGATGTACATGCCATTTATGGTTTTGTTAGGTTTGCTGATGAGATTGTGGATACATTTCACGATTTTGATAAAGCACAATTATTGTCTGAATTTACTAAGGACACATACGCGGCTATCGAACGAAAAATTTCACTCAATCCAATTTTGAATTCATTTCAGCACACAGTGCATAAATATCAGATTGATCATGATCTGATTGATCAGTTTTTGCACAGTATGGAAATGGATCTTGCCCCGGTTGATTACAATCCGGAAAAATATAAAGAGTACATTCTGGGTTCAGCAGAAGTAGTGGGCTTAATGTGTCTGAAAGTTTTTGTTTACGGAAATGAAGCTGAATATCAAAAGTTGAAGCCTTATGCGATGACGCTGGGATCTGCTTTTCAGAAAATAAATTTTCTGCGTGATCTTAAAGATGATGTTCAGAATCTCGGACGTGTTTATTTTCCTAATATCGAGGATATAAATAATCTTTCATTAGAAGAAAAACTGGAAATTGAAAATGAGATTGAAAAAGAATTCCGTTATGCTTATGAAGGAATTCAGATGCTTCCAAAATCTTCCCGTTTTGGTGTTTATCTGAGTTATGTCTATTATTCAAGACTTTTAAAGGAGATCAAAAACAAAACAATACAGGAGCTCATGAATAATCGTATTTCGGTTTCTTCCAACACCAAATGGTATTTGTTTTTTAAATGTTATCTGAGAAATTCAATTAACCTGATTTAATATGAACAGAATTATTTTTTTATTTTTCTTATTACCCTTTAAATTATTTGCAGCGCATCCTGACATGAATGAAATCCGTGATTTATTTTCACGGGCGTCAACGGATGAAAGCGCGAATACAGAATTATTTAATATCACAAAAAGTTATAGTCTCACCACATTTCCTGTTTACCACGCGTATAATGCAGCTGCTGAAATGACGCTTGCAAATCATGTTTACTGGCCGGCATCCAAACTGGAATATTTTAATGCAGGCAAGGAACGGCTTGAAAAGGTAATTAAAGCATTTCCTGAAAACGTGGAGATTCGGTATATTCGTTATTGCGTTCAGCAAGGGGCTCCGTTTTTTCTTGGTTACTCGTCCGATTTGCAGGATGACAAAAATTTTGTTCTGAAGAATATAAACCGTACTGACTGGTCAGACAGTTATAAAAAGAGTGTAAAAGAATTTTTGAACTAATGACAGAAGAAGTAATACTGGTTGATCAGCAGGATCAGGAGTTAGGCACCATGCAAAAACTGGAGGCGCATCAGAAAGGGATGCTGCATCGTGCGTTTTCTGTTTTTGTTTTTAATGACAAGAATGAATTACTTCTTCAAAAACGTGCATCGGATAAATATCATTCAGGAGGATTATGGACAAACACCTGCTGCAGTCATCCTGCGCCGTTTGAAAAACCGAAGATGCCTGTCACAGAAGATTGATGGAGGAAATGGGGTTTGATACGCAACTTGAATTTGTGACGTCGTTTATTTATAAAGCTGATCTCGATAATAATCTTACTGAGCATGAATTTGATCATGTCTATGCAGGCAGATATAATCATTCTCCCCAGCCAAATCAGATTGAAGCAGAAGACTGGAAATATGTGAATATGGATTTCCTGAAAAAAGATCTGGAGTCAAATCCGAATAACTATACAGTGTGGTTTAAAATCATATTTAATGATGTACATACATTTCTGCTCAATCATCTTTCAAAATGAATAATTCAGATAAAACCGTTTTTGTAATTGGGGCGGGATTGGCCGGAATAGCTGCTTCTATCAGATTACGCAAATTGGGATTCATTGTAACTGTGATTGAAAAAAACAGTACTTATGGTGGTAAACTGGATGAATTTAATGAGCAGGGATTTCGTTTTGACAAGGGACCATCTTTATTCACATCGCCTGAATCAGTGGATGAATTATTTCTACTGTGTGATAAAAACCCAAGAGATTATTTCAATTATAAATCGCATCCTGTTTCATGTTCGTATTATTTCAAAGACAAATCAGTTTTACATTTCAATACAGACAAACAAAAACTAAAGGAAGAACTTACTGTTAAACTTGGTACTGAATCAGCATTTAAAACACTCACGTATCTGGAAAGGAGTAAAGAAACGTATCAGAAAATAGGAGAGTTTTTTATTGACCGCCCACAGGCAGGTTTAAAGGATATTTTCAGAAAAGAACTTTTAATACGTTATCCGCATTTTCTTACTTCCAAACTTAGAAAAACACTTCATCAATATAATTTGACAAATCTCCGTAATGAAAAATTAATTCAGATTTTTGACCGGTATGCAACGTACAATGGTTCAAGTCCTTTTAAGATGAGTGGATTATACAGTATGGTCCCTCACCTGGAACAAAATACGGGAACTTATTTTCCGGAGAAGGGAATGAGGTCCATTGTTGATTCCTTATATAAACTGGCTGTTGAAGAAGGTGTTGAATTCCGGTTTGAACAGAATATTCAGAAATTAATGAAATCAGATAATGGTTTTAATCTGGTTATAAATGGACAGCTTTACAATGCAGATAAAGTGGTGTGTGCCATTGATCACTTACATTTTTACCGGGATATTTTATCAGATTCAAAATTGTTTAATTACTATTCGAAATACGAACGGTCAACATCCGGGTTTGTATTTTACTGGGGAATTAAAAAGGGAATTCCGGAAGCAGGTTTGCATAATATCTTTTTCAGTGAGAATTACAAAAAAGAATTTGAAGAACTTTTCAAAGAGAAAAAATTGCCTGCAGATCCCACTATTTATCTGCACGTTTCTTCAGTAGTAAATAAAGCGGATGCACCTGAAGGAGCACAGAACTGGTTTGTAATGATCAATACTCCGGCAGGTTATGTGCCGGATTCGAATGAGATTAATCAAATCAGAAAAAAAATTGCAGAGCGGCTGCAAATGCAGTTTAATATAGATGTTTTGTCTGAAATTATTTTTGAAAAATACTGGAGTGCAAAACAAATTGAAAGTGAAACAGGTTCTGTTGCCGGAGCTCTTTATGGTGCTTCGTCCAATGGAAAAATATCAGCATTAAAAAGACATGGAAACCGGATTAAAAAAATTCCGGGATTATATTTCTGTGGTGGCACGGTTCATCCCGGAGGAGGAATTCCGCTTGTATTGAAATCTGCAAAAATTGTCAGTGAATTAATTGGTCATGAAAGATAAGCTGATAAAGTATTTTCCTCATATTCTGATTGGGTTTCACCTGATAGGTTTGTTCCTGTTTATTGCGTGGCCGGAGATGATAGTGTTAACTCCGCTGAATCTTATGCTCAGTGGTTTTCTAGTTTTCTTTCTGAACGCAATAAGAAAATCAGTGTCGCTTACCTTTTGATTTTTTGTTCGATTTTTGATAGAATTAATTGGTGTCCAAACAGGAATATTATTCGGGAATTATAAATATTCCAATGTACTGAGTGAAGGTGTTGGGGGAGTTCCGTTGATTATTGGAGTGAATTGGTTTGTGATAGTTGTGAGTTCTGTTTCGTTGTTCATCAATTTAAGAATTCAACTTTGGCTTAAAGTGATTTTATCTGGTCTGACAGCTGTACTGATGGATTTCATAATCGAACCAGTAGCTATTAAATATCAGTTCTGGATATGGGAAAACAATGACGTTCCATTCTACAATTATGTTTGCTGGTTTATTTTTTCTGCCGGATTTTCCTGGTTGTATATTTCGTTTAAGCCTGAAAAAAATAAGACAGCCTTTGTTTTGTATTTTACCTGGTTTGTATTTTTTCTGATTTTAAATTTTATCTGATATGTGGTTTACAATTGCTTTTATTTTAGCCTTTTTTCTCATGGAGGGCGGAGCCTGGTCTGCTCACAAATATCTGATGCACGGTCCGCTTTGGAGCTGGCATGAAGATCATCATAAACCAAACGGAAATTTATTTCAGAAAAATGACCGGTTCTTTTGATATTTGCCATTCCTTCCTGGTTGTGTATTATGCTGGGAATGATTTATGGAAATTGGTTCTCGGTTGGATTTGGTGGAGGTATAGCATTGTATGGTATGGTCTATTTTTTAGTTCACGATGTGTTGATTCACCGAAGATTCAAATGGTTTGATAAAACAGATAACAAGTATTTCAGAGCCATTCGAAAGGCGCATAAGGTTCATCACAAGAATCAATACAAAGAACACGGTACTTGTTTTGGCATGTTGCTGGTACCTAAAAAATATTTCAATATATGAAGTCACTTTATCTAATCATTGATTTGGCGACTTTATTTTTCCGTTAATTCTGAGCTTTGATAAAAAGTTGCTTATTTCCGCCAATGGAAAACCGTCTTTCTGGCTGGATTCATTGTCGGAATTCCATTTTTAATTTGGGATTATTTTTTTACCAAAGCTGGTGTTTGGGGATTTAATCCAGAATATCTCACAGAATTTTATATTGCAAATCTGCCAATTGAAGAGGTGCTTTTTTTGTTGTGGTACCTTTCTCCTGTGTGTTTATTTATGCTTGTGTCAGGGCGTATTTCAGCAATATTAGTTTTCAGAAAGTGAACATAATTTTCACATCAGTATTGCTGGTTATATTTTATTTATTGCAATATTCGGTTACTTTGGTGCTTATTCGCAGTATGTGATTTTTTCTTCCGTTCTCACCTTGGTTGTTATCTTTCTTTTACGCAGATATCTGCATTTTTTACCAGTAGCATTTCTGATATCGGTAATTCCTTTCATGATTGTAAATGGTATTTGACAGGCGGTTTTACAGAAGCTCCAATTGTCTGGTATGATGATCTGGAGCGTACTCCGTTTCGCTTTTTTACCATTCCGGCTGAAGATGTGTTGTACAGTTTTATGCTGATTGGATTGAATGTGTCGATCTATGAATGGCTGAAGAATAAAATATCAGCATAGTTCAATCCATTGTTCGTTATCCGAGTTTTTCGGATTGTTTTTAATGTAATTGGCAATGCGCGAATATTCATTTCCATTTCTGATAATTCTGTCATGAAAGCGTTCCTGCCATTCGAAATTTGCGGAAATATTGCGGGCGTGTTTGGATACTACGGATTTGTATGATCCGATGATTGTGGAAATAGATCCGGGTTTGGGTGAAATTGCGGCCATTTTTTGGTTTTTTGGTGATTCCGCGGCCTCCGCAGAGACGACGCATTGCGTCGTCTGTACCTTGGTGGTGCATTGCGTCGTCTGTACCTTGGTGGTGCATTGCGTCGTCTGTACCTTGGTGGTGCCATTTATTGTAATAATGCCGTGCATATGATCAGGCATGATGATAAATTCACCCAGCGCTGCATGAGCAAAATGTTCAGGAATTGATTTCCAAAATTTTTCAGCGAGTTTGCCAATTTCTGTAAATTCCATTTTTCCATCATGGATTTTTCCAAAATAGGAATCTGTTTTTGGTGCAGATGGTAATGAAATAAGAGCCTTTTGAAGTGTAATCAAATCCTTTAAGTCGTGCGGATTCTATGCGATATTTGTTTAAGTATTTTGCCATCTCCTCTAATCTTCTGATGGCAAATATATTCAAATTATAATTTCTCCTTCAGGTATTTTGCCGTGTAGGATTTTTTTGATTTTATCAGATCTTCCGGTGTTCCTTCAAAAACAATATGGCCTCCGTCATTACCGCCTTCAGGACCGATATCAATAATCCAGTCAGCGCATTTTATCACATCTACATTGTGTTCAATCACCAGAATCGAATGTCCGAGTTTAATCAGCTCATTGAATCCGATAATCAATTTGTCAATATCATGAAAATGCAAACCTGTTGTTGGTTCATCAAAAATAAAAAGGGTAGGGGTTGGATTTTTTTGGCCTATAGTTAGGAAGGATGCCAATTTGATTCGTTGTGCTTCTCCGCCTGAAAGTGTGCTTGAAGATTGTCCGAGTGTGAGATATCCTAAACCAAGTTCTGCCAGGGGCTTAATACGCTCCACAATTTTCTGTTCCATGGACCCTTTTCCGTTAAAAAATTCGATAGCGTCATCAATAGAAAGTTTCAATACATCCGAAATATTTTTTCCGTTGTATTCTACTTCAAGTGTTTCCGGAGTGTATCTTTTTCCTTTGCACTCTTCACACTGCAATTGAACATCTGCCATGAACTGCATGGAGATTGTAATTTCACCGTCTCCTTTGCAAACTTCACACCGGCCGCCGGGAACATTGTATGAAAAAAATCCGGCTTTTAGTCCTCGGATTTTTGCGAGTTGTTGTTTTGCAAAAAGTTCTCTGATAAAATCAAAGCTTACATACGTTGCCGGATTGCTCCGGGATGATCTGCCAATTGGATTCTGATCAATCATTTCAACCTCTGCCAGTCTTTTTAAATCTCCTTCCAAACCATCAAAATCACCGGTTTTATTGCTTGATTTTCCCAGTGCCTTTAGAAGTGCAGGATATAAAATATGTTTTACCAACGTTGATTTTCCGGAGCCGCTGACACCAGAAATACAAACCAAACCATTTAAAGGAATTCCCACCTGAATATTTTTCAGATTATTTTCTCTTGCTCCTTTAATGATAATTTTGTTCGTGAGTTTTCGCCTTTTTTCTGGTACAGGGATTTGCAGTCTGCCCGTCAGATATTGCGCTGTAATACTTTTGATTTAAGAAGATCTTTGTGATTTCCCTGAAAAACAACCTCACCCCCAAACACACCCGCACGCGGACCAATATCAATTATCTGATCTGCCGCTTTCATCACTTCTTCTTCATGTTCAACAACAATTACTGTATTTCCAATTTTTTTTAATCGTTCAAGAATTCCAACTAATCTTGCTGTATCTCTTGGATGCAAACCAATGCTTGGCTCATCTAAAATATACATTGAACCGACAAGACTGCTTCCCAGTGACGTAGCCAGATTGATGCGCTGTGATTCTCCACCGGATAATGTTGCTGATTGACGATTTAATGTCAGATATCCAAGACCTACTTCATTCAGGTAAGTGATTCTGTTTTTAATTTCAAGCAAAAGTCTTTTTGCAATTTCTGTTTGATATTTATCCAGCTTCAAATTATCAAAAGTTACTTTGAGATCTTGAACCGGCATCAGAATCAAATCACTCAAACAATGGCCGTCAATTTTTACATTATTGGTTTCTTTTCTCAATCGTGTTCCTCTGCAATCAGGACATAATGTTTTTCCCCGGTATCTGGATTGCATGATGCGGTACTGAATTTTATATGAATTCTGCTGAAGAAATTCAAAGAAATTATCAATGCCCCAGATTTGTTTATTTCCTTTCCATAAAAGCTGAAGCTGATCTTTGGTCAATTCACCAATCGGGCGATGAATGGGAAATTTATTTTTCTCAGCGTGAAGAATCAGGTTGTCTTTCCATTCACTCATTTTTTCACCTTTCCAGGGAGCAACACCGCCGTCATAAACACTTTTTGTTTTGTCCGGCAAAACCAGATTGGGATCAATTCCAATAATAGATCCATATCCTTCACAGCTTTGACAGGCACCATATGGATTATTGAAACTGAAAAAATTTACTGTTGGTTCTATGAATGATGTTCCTTCAGATTCAAACCGGTTGGTAAAACTGTGATATTTTTCTGAGTCAATTTTATATACATAACAGTCACCAAATCCTTCGTAAAAAGCAGTTTGAACTGAATCAGCCACACGTGACAAATAATCTTCATCAGATGGATTATGTTTTAACCTGTCAATGACGATGTAACTTTTATTTGCACTATATTTTACTGTGGCTGCATCTTCCAGATCTTTTAATTCATTGTTTACCAAAACACGGGTGTAACCCTGTGACAATAATATTTCGACAGATTTTTTTGGAGCAATTCCTTCTTTCACTCTCCATGGTGCCAGTATCAGATATTTTTCATCTTTTTCAAACTGATCAATAAATTTGACAACGTCCGTAACACTGTGTTTTTTTACTTCCTTTCCAGTTTCCGGATTAAATGTTTTACCAATTCTGGCAAAAAGTACTTTTAAATAATCGTAAATTTCAGTTGAAGTGCCAACCGTAGATCGGGGATTACTGGTAATTACTTTTTGTTCAATGGCAATTGCGGGTGATATACCTTTAATATAATCTACATCAGGCTTATCAAATCGGCCCAGAAACTGGCGGGCATAAGATGACAAGCTTTCCACATATCTCCGCTGACCTTCAGCAAACAAGGTGTCAAAGGCCAGGGAACTTTTACCGGAGCCTGAAAGTCCGGTTATTACTACAAACTGATTATGAGGAATAGTAACTGAGACATTCTTCAGGTTATGTACCCGTGCCCCTTTTATTTCGATTTCTTTCTGTTTTACAGCCATTTATGTAATCAAACGGTGGTTATATGTTATATTTTACCGTTGAATCAATTGAAGATACCGGCTAATTGGTAAAATTAAACAAACAAAAGAAATTTTTGTTTTTACCAACCCATCCCTTATCTTTGACGTATACCTAATTAAACAGAACGCCTATAGTATAGTTTTACTCTTAGAAAATCATGTTAAAACAAAGTGTCAATCTCAGTATTGGCGCTAAAAAGAGTAAACTATGGGAAATGAAGTTCTGACAGAAAGAGATCTGATTCGTGCCTATCAGGCCGGTGACGAAAAATCATTTGAAACACTTTTAATACTGAATAAGGATAAAGTCTATGGCTATATCTATTCAAAAGTGCGTAATCATGAACTAACTAATGATTTATTTCAGGAAGTTTTTATAAAAGTAATAAGAACGTTAAAAAACGGGATGTACAATGATGAGGGCAAATTCCTGCCGTGGGTCCTTACCATTGCTCATAATATGATTGTGGATCATTTCAGAAAAGCAAAAAAAATGCAAATGATTTCAGAATCTAGCTCAAAAAACGAAGAATTCAATATTTTTGCAGTACTGAAACTGACAGATCGGAACGTTGAGGATTCAATAATTAAAGAACAGATTGAAACAGACGTAGTTAGATTGGTTGAGTTCCTTCCGGATGAACAACGCGATGTGCTTGTCAACCGGTTATTCAAAGGAATGAGTTTTAAAGATATTGCGGAACTTGAAGACATTAGTATCAACACCGCATTAGGGCGAATGCGTTATGCGTTGATTAACTTGAGGAAACTCGTAGATAAACATAAGGTGAGTATAACTGCTTAGTAGCTGCGACTGATACTGATAGATCCCCCGGAGTAAGTGCCCGGGGGATTTTTTTTGTCTATTTCCTCCCCCTTAATCCCACTCTAATAGGGGGAAACGTCTATTACTTCCTCCCCTCGGGGAAGATTAAGGAGGGGGAAAACACAGAGTGAGAGTGGTGATTGATTAGTCTCGTCGTTTCAAATATTCCAAGTATTTCCTCCCCTCGGGGAGGATTAAGGAGGGGGAAAACTCAGCGTGAGAATGAGTGTGAGAGTGAAGCAGATGAACTTTTACGTTCAACATTCCTTATTGGATATTTAATATTAAATAAGAGATTATAAATGTAAAATTTCAAATGGGAGTTGATACTTATAGAACTATGCCCTTTCTATTATCGTCGCATAACCTTGTCCAACACCTATACACATTGTCACAAGCGCAAACCGTTTTTGAGTTTGCTGCAATTGCAATGCTGCTGTTTGCAAAATACGGCCTCCGCTCATTCCAAGCGGGTGACCAATTGCAATTCCACCTCCATTTGGGTTTATTCTAGGATCATTGTCAGCAATTCCTAATGCTCTGGTGCAAGCCAGAACCTGAGCAGCAAATGCTTCGTTGATTTCAATAATGTCTATGTATTTCATGCTTAAGCCGGCACGCTGCAAAGCTTTTTCACTCGCCGGCACCGGACCAATTCCCATGATTCTTGGTTCAACTCCTGCAACGGCAGCTGAAACAATTCTTGCCAATGGTTTGAATGAATTTCTTTTTACGGCTTCTTCAGATGCCAACAAAAGTGCAACAGCTCCGTCATTCAGGCCAGATGAATTTCCTGCTGTAACTGAACCGCCGCTTGATTTGAATGCTGGTTTTAGTCCAGCCAGAGTTTCCAGTGTGGTATTTGCTTTGATAAATTCATCTTTATCAAAACGGACAGGATCTTTTTTCTTTTGCGGAATTTCCACAACTGCAATTTCTTTTGCTAATCTTCCAGAAGCCTGAGCTGAAGATGCTTTCTGCTGGCTCCACAAAGCGAATTTGTCCTGATCTTCACGGTTAATTTTATACATCTCAGCTAGATTTTCAGCAGTTTCTCCCATTCCGTCAACACCATAGAGTTCTTTCATTTTTGGATTGATAAAACGCCAGCCAAAACTGGAGTCAAACATCTGAGCATCTCTTCCAAAAGCAGAAGATGTTTTGGAAATAACCCATGGTCCGCGGGTCATGTTTTCTACTCCTCCGGAAATATATAGATCACCCGCTCCGTCTTTGATGGCTCTTGCTGCGTTAATGGTGGCTGCCATTCCTGAAGCGCATAATCTGTTCACGGTTTCTCCTCCTGCTGTGATTGGAACACCGGCAAGCAATGAACTCATACGCGCAACGTTTCTGTTGTCTTCACCAGCCTGATTGGCACAACCCAAAATAACGTCTTCAATTTCTGAAGGATTCAAAGATGGATTTCTCTGAAGAAGTTCTTTAATTACAATAGCAGCCAGATCATCCGTTCTGACACCGGCAAGTGATCCTCCAAAATTTCCAATGGCTGTTCTGACAGCGTCAACAATAAAAACATCTTTCATATGCGGTGAAAATTAAATCAGTGTTTGAAATTGGTTTGTGTGTATTGAAACAAAATTAATAAGTTTGACTAGAATTATCTAAATCTAAATGATAAAGACTGTAAACATTATTGGTTCAGGAAATGTTTCGCATTTTTTTCTGCACAGTTTTGCAGACAGAATCGAAATAAAATCCATTTATTGTCACTCCACTGAAATAGATTCTTCTTTATTAAATAGAATTAATGCAAAGGTCATTAGAGATCTCGGACAATTACCACATGCTGACTTAAATATTATTTGCGTGAAGGATACAGCTATTGAAGAAGTTGTGATGAAAATTTCTTCAGACAGAGCAGTTGCTCACACATCCGGATCAGTTTCAATGAATGTCCTTCATAAATTTTCTGACTTTGGTGTTCTTTATCCTTTGCAATCAATTTCAAAGAACAGGTTACAAGAAATAAAAGAAGTTCCCATTTTAATTGAAGCAGGTTCGAATAAATTTGAAAAGGAACTTTTTGATTTCGCAGAAAAATTTCTTTATAAAAAACCGAGTATAGTTTCGAGCGAGAAACGCAAAAAGATTCATCTTTCAGCTGTTATTGCCAATAACTTTACCAATTATTTATTATACAAATCAAAGAATGTATTATTGGATACGGGTGCAGATTTTAATTTGTTAAAACCGCTGATGACAGAAACAATTGAAAAAGCATTTTGTATTGGTCCGGAGTTGTCACAGACCGGACCTTCCAAACGAAATGATACAAAAGTTATTGAAGAGCAGGCAAAATCAATTGAAGATGAAGAGTTCAGAAAACTATATCTGCAGTTTTCAAAATTAATTGCGCGTGATTTTAATTCTTGATAATAAGAGAATTATAGTTTCCAGATTCAGTATAAATCTGTAGAATATAACTTCCGGTTTCAAGATGTGAAGTTTCGATTTGATTATTTTCTGTCAGATATACGCCATATTTTTTACCATCCAAAGAATAAACAGATACATCAATAATTTTTTCAGATGAATTGATATTTAAAATATTTTGTGTCGGATTTGGATAAATTGAAATCTGATCAGTCAATTCATAAGAAGTTAAAGAGGTAGTAATATCATGAAAAGTCAAATCTGTATTTTGATCCGGATAATTCCACAAATAAGAAATTTTAATAATGATAATATTATTACCACCCGTCGAATAGTATTTTGAATCCCCCACAAATACTACGCCATAATCTTTGCAGACATCCAGAGCAAAACCGGCATCATCTCCTGCTTCACCATAATTATACGCTGTCACAGAAGTATAGGTTGAAGAATATTTGC
The DNA here is from genome assembly GCA_016719925.1 of Crocinitomicaceae bacterium. Taxonomy (GTDB): domain Bacteria; phylum Bacteroidota; class Bacteroidia; order Flavobacteriales_D; family Crocinitomicaceae; genus JADJGJ01. The sequence goes on from JADJYC010000006.1 coordinate 73,184, forward strand.
CAAGAAAAATGTCATTTAAACCATCAATCTGATATCCCCAGCTTTTTGAGTATCCTGTGTAAACTATGTCTGATGTTAAAGTCAGAACGCCCACATCATTTATTCCATCGTCATTTCCGCTGTAGTTTAGATAAGTTGTATCAAACAATGTTGTTAAGCCATCATTTGAAATTTTATAATGCCACATATCTTCACCTGTATTTGTATAATTATAGCCTCTAACGCCGCCTAATACATAATAATTTGAATGGGATGTTATTGAAGTGAAGTAGTCATTATTAACACTCCTGCATATTTTGTCCAGCCAATGCTACCGTCTAAATCCATCTTTGAAATGATACCATCAATTCCGCCCGTTCCAAAACTACCCGTACCTCCACAAACGACTATAGAATCACCATCAAGCATTATTGCATTTAAAAAATCTTCACCTGTACCGCCGATTAATTTTGTCCAAAGCGTATCACCATCTTTATTGGTTCTTACTATATATCCATCTTTCGATCCGGAAAAACTATATGTATATCCCACAAGCACAAATCCGCTATCAGGTGTTTCAATTAAATCATATGCCTGATCCCAGTCACTGCCTCCATAGGTTTTTTCCCAAAGAGGAATTCCGGAATTATCTGTTCTGATTAAATAAAAGTCAAATCCACCGGCTCCAAAACTATTGGTATAACCACCAATCGCATAACATGAATCATAGGTTATGACAACAGATTGTCCCCATTCTGAATCATTACCACCATAATTATATGACCAGATAAAATCTCCGTATTTATCAACTTTCATGAGGTAAGCATCCGCTTCACCGGTAAAACTTGAAGATGATCCGGTAACTACAAAGCTGGAATCATAACATTCTTGTATATCACGTCCATAATCATAACCGCCGTTGCCATAAACATTAATAAACTCAATAATTTGTCCCTGAGACAAGACAGAAAACGTGAACAGGAATGTCAGTAAAAAACAATTTTTCATGAATTACAATTTAAACACCGCCATCAGATTTGCACTTCTTCCAAATCCGTAATTTTTTGAAATATTTCCAATCATATCTGCTGTTCCAAGTGAAACACGAATTTTCTGACCAGCATTCACATTCAGATACAAGCCCCATCGTAAACCTGCAAATCCTCCATAAGATAAATAGGTTGAACCTGAAAAATACGAAACCGGACGATAGTGCACTCCTCCGTAAAAATAGGGGCGGTAATCTTGTGTGAGAATTGCTTTAAATCCAAAAACAGCCTGAAGTTTTTTCCCTTGTGCATCAGCCATTTTTTCTATAGAAAGTTCTACCGGTAAAGCTTCAGAATAATTTGTTTTTGCCTGCACAATACCAAGTGTATCTTCAAAATTCCATTTGCCTGTCAGGCTGTCCTGATTGATAAAATCTGAAATATCAAATCCACCATATTTAATATTTGTATCTACACTATATTTAGTTGAATTTTTATTCCAGAAAATTGCGCCGGCGTTACTCACTCTGAAATTAACAATCTGTCTGTCTCCTTTTTTACTGTTGAAGATAAAATTGTAACTGATATCCAGTGAAAAACCTGATCCCTGAAAAGCAAAATAGGGTGCAAGTGAATCCGACGTGAATCCCTGTGCCTGTGCCTGAAATTCAATTGAATCATTGGCAGCATGTGTCCACAAAAAAGATTGTGAAGTATAAAAATCAAATGCGCGTGAACCAGATACATAAGACAGTTGAATGGATGACATGGTTTTCTTTTCATAAAAACCTGCTGACATTTTCTGGTAGTGCTGATATTGAGCATGACCATAACTCAGATTCATGGTGTCACCAATATAATCTGCATTGCCGTACATGGCCAGTGCATAAAGGTCTTTCGGAATAGTGGCCGAAAGAAGATGATTGTCTGAAAATGAAAGCATCAATCCGTACTTTTCTTTTTTCAAAGGATGTACAGTTGGGGTATAACTGTCTATTCGCTGTTCAAATTCTCCGCCAATTACATTAACTGTTTTCAGCCGGTTGAAATTATTGTCTTTTAGTTCCTGGTCAATGTTTCCGCCAAACAGAAATTTGTCCAGATAGGCGTTGTTGAATCTGTTACTTGAATAATGATTGAGTGAAGATATTTTCAGCAAATTGTCTTCATTAACAGTGTCCTGAAAAATCTGCAGATGTTCCTGACTAATTGAAAAAAGCCGGAAGAAAAATCAGAAAAAGAGAATATATTTTTCATCACAGTGATATATTCATTTTCAGGTCAGACTTCAGTACAAAATCAAAATAAGCGTTCGTATTTATTTTTATTATCGCATTCTGATCAGTAGAAAATTGTATCTGCATAATGACGTATTTTGCCAGATCCAGATTGGCAATATTATCTGCATTCAGATTGAAAAACAGTTCACCGCTTGCAGGAGTAGTCAGATATGTTGTAGAATTATATGCTCCCGAATTAATTATTTCTGATGATTGTAACGTGTCAATCGTTATGTGATTTTCATCCTGAACAATGAATTTTGCTTCGGCCTGAACAGGAAACCCATTGGAATATATCAGCGAAAACATACCGTTTTCAGGATAGAAATTTTCAGGATTATCATACGTGATTTCAAATGTATCAACCAGTGTCAGATTTTCCGCACCAATAGCAAGCGGAAATTCAGCATCAAGATATAATTCAAACGCTGATCCGGGAAAAACTTCATCTGATCCGGCAGTTACATTTCCAAATGGATTAATGTCTAACTCATAACCAATCAAAAGAGAGTCATTCAGATTTTCAATGAATGAAGTAATATTGCTGTTGTTGTTATCAATTGCAATTGGAAACTCTGATGGTGTGTGATTCCAAATATTCCCTGCTGCAGGATTAATATTCATTGTGGTATTGTCCATCGGATAATTTAAATCGGCAATTCCGCCTGTTTTCGAATTGAGTCCTTTCAGGTCAGTAATTTTTGTCTGGGCAATCAGATTGAATCCGTTTTTAATGGTGAGCATCATACTGATAGAATCAATGTCGATTATTCCTGCCGTAATGTTTTTCATAAAGCCGAGTGAAATTCCAACAGTATCTTCAAAATGATACTGACCAAAATAACCTTTTGCATAATCCGGTTTCAGATTGCTGAAACTTATAATGTAAGAGATACTGTCTGAATTGGAAATGGTAAATGTGTTTGTTGCTTCGTTGGATCCCATTTCAAATTGGGCACTCAGATAGTTGATCAGATTGCCGCTTGTACCGGTTAGATCCATGTAATATCCAGCCAGGTCAATGGTTTCTGAACTGGTTGCAGGATTGGAAATACTTGCAGCCGGCATGGAATAAATTCTTTCAAACGGAATTGTATTCAGCGTAATTTTTGGAAAAGAACAGGTAATAAGAGAAGCACCCGGCCAAGGACAGGCTACCTGGACATCAACCGTACCACTTTTAATTCTCACTTTTTTCAATTCAATCTGATCGAGCAGATATTCCTGATCATAGGTATCTGTATAAACAAAGCCCGGCGCAACATTCAGGGAAGATACTCCAACGGCTGATTTTTTTATAATGGTTGTATCGGGCAAATCAACAAGTGTGTCAATTGTAAATGAATAAACTGCTCCGTGATAAACTAATGACACATTTCCTGAGCCATCTGACGAAAGATATTCAGCCGGTATAACATCTGACAATGTAAGATGACCATGCGCAACCGGAGCAGACCAATCTGTCTGCCAGGTGGTAGGTTCTTTTTTACAGGAAACAAAACCAAAAAGAATAAGTGATAATACCAGCAGGTTTTTCATACCTTATTTAACTCTTATTGAGTTAACGAAGTTAATGATAATTGGGTTTGGTTAAACGATATATGAGAATACTACTGGTAAGGGAACCGGATAAGATAAGAGGATCCGTTTTTGTTGGAATATTCCAGAACACCATTTAACTGGGATACCAGAATTTCAACTAATTCCAGTCCAAATGTTTTTCCCTGATAGTTTTCAAAATCAAACCCGGGACCTGAATCTTTCACAATCAAAGTAACTTCATCATTTTCGTAATACTCTTCAATAGCAATGGTTCCGCCTTTGTTTACAAACGCGTGCTTAAGTGAATTAGTAATCAGTTCATTCATGAGTAAACCGATTGGAATAGCTGCGTCAATACTTATCTCCAGTTTTTTTGCATTGACAATAAATTCTACCTGCTGATCATTTCTGTAAGATGAAGAAAGTTCATGGATCAGCTCATCGATGTATTCGTTGAGTGAAATATTGAGAATGTCTTTTTCAAGATAGAGCCGTTCATGGATTAATGCCATGGATCTGATTCGGTCTTTACTTTCGTTGAAAACAGATTTTTCATGTTCTGTTGATGCAAGATTTGCCTGCATGTTGAGCAGACTAATAATAATCTGCATGTTGTTTTTTACCCGGTGATGAATTTCTTTGATCAGTACTTCCTTCTCTCTGTTTTTGGAAAGCAAATCCTTGTTGGAATCTTCCAGCTGACGGGTTTTTCGCTGAACAAGTTTTTCAAGGTTGATTTGATATTTTTTTACCTGTTCATTTGATTTTGCCTGAACAAGTTTTGTTGAAACCATAGCAGCAACCGTAGTGAGCAATTTGAAATCCTGTTCGGTAAAAGTTTTTATCCGGATGTTCGGAATCCAGAACACCCAGTACTTTCCCTTTGTGAATAAGCGGAATTGAAATTTCTGAAAGTCTTGCATCATCATCAATAATATAGCGTGAATCAGCACTTGTATCATTGACAATTTCTCCGGTACCTGATTGAAAAACTGCTCCCACAATTCCTTTACCGGGTTTTATTTCAATTGGATTTGCAATTTCAAGATCTTTCGGATTCTTTGGACCGTAAGCTGCACGTTGAATAAGCACTTTCTTCTTTTCATCATACAGGTAAATGACACAATCATAATAATTCAGATTTGCGATTGCCTGACGCGTTACCGCCCACAAAATTTCTTCGATTGTTTCAGCTTCAATCAAACCGGTTGCAAACGCATTGATTACTTCCAGATATTTTTCTTTCTGAAGTAGTTCAGCATACTTGTTTTCGGTAATAATTGAATTCTGTTCCATTGATGTTCATCCAAATTTACCTATTCTATAGCTTTGTTGATAAAACTTTCGATATTTGTATGAAAGGATACCGACGGTTTATGCCAAAATATCGACTACTTACTTCTGAAGAGCTTCAGGAATTCCAAAAAGAGTTCATTGATTTCCTTGTGGTGAATGGTATCGAACCTGAAAAATGGGAATATATTAAAGAGAATGATCCGTCGAGTGTAGATAAGATAATTGAACTTTTCAGTGATGTTATTCTTGAAAGTGTTTTGCGCAAAGTGAATTTTGTTGAGATCAGATCAAAAAAGTATGTACAGGCCATTCAGTGTTTGTCAGATAAAATGATTTCAATTGCGCTGGAAGATTCCAAATCAGATAAAGAAAAATCAGGGGCAGAAGATCAGCTGGAAAACAGTTTGAGTATTTTCAAAACTGAAAAAAAATATACTGAGTCCCGAGAAAAAGAAATTTTTGATTTGATAGAGAAGGGGTATAAAATCAGTGACGGGGATTTATTCAAAAAACTTCAGCTGGCAAGTATCTGATCAGTAATTTTTATCATGAAAGTTGGAATAATAGGAGGGGGTGCGGCAGGATTTTTTGCGGCAATTCATGTGGCAGAAAATTTTCCTGAAGCGGAAGTTGTTATTCTGGAAAAATCATCTAAAGTTTTATCTAAAGTTAAAGTTTCAGGAGGAGGAAGATGTAATGTCTGCAATGCCTGTACGGATATTGATGAACTGAGTAAAAATTATCCAAGAGGAGGGAGACAGCTCAGGAAAATATTTGGAATTTTTTCAACCGTTCAAACCATGGACTGGTTTGAGAAGAGGGGAGTTGAACTTGTTGTACAGGAAGATCAATGTGTCTTTCCAAAGTCACAGAATTCGCAGACAATTATTGATTGTTTTAGGGATGAAGTGCTGAACAAGAAAATCAAAATCAGATTGAATGCTGAAGTGATTGGTTTAGAAAATTCTCACGGTATTCAATTGAGATTTTCATTCGGTGATTCTGAAAAATTTGACAAAGTAATTGTTACTGCCGGCGGTCATCCAAAGGCTGAAAAGCTGAACTGGCTGAAGCAATGCGGACATGAAATTATTTTACCAGTACCGTCTCTTTTTACATTCAATATGCCGGATGAACCGGTAAAAAATTTAATGGGAATTGTAGTTGAAAATGCGCTTGTTTCAATTCAGTCAGAAAAACTGGAAGCAACAGGACCGTTATTGATAACGCATTGGGGAATGAGCGGACCGGCAATTTTAAAATTATCTGCGTTTGGTGCGCGATTACTGGCTGATAAAAAATATGATTTCAAAGTTCAGGTTAACTGGTTGAATCAAAGAAATGAATCTGTAATCCGTTCTTATATTCAAGATCATTTTCTGAAATGCGGCAATAAACAAATATCCAATTGCAGGTTGTCTGAAATTCCACAACGTCTCTGGGATTATCTGCTGGAAAAAATCGGATTGCCTTCAGATAAAAACTGCAGTCAGCTATCTGAAAAAGATAAAAATAAACTCATTAATATTTTGAGCAACGATTCGTATAAAGTATCGGGAAAAACAACCTTTAAAGAAGAATTTGTCACCGCCGGCGGAATCAGTTTGAATGATGTGTCTTTCAAATCCATGCAAAGTAAAAAAGTAAAAGGTCTTTATTTTGCAGGTGAAATTCTGGACATAGATGGCATCACCGGCGGATTCAATTTTCAGGCGGCATGGAGTACTGCATTTATTGCAGCAATGCTAAAGGAGGATTAATGCATTGAAATTTCAACCCACTCCCACTTCGGCTTCGAGAACCTCAGCCTCCGATTATAGTCAATGATTAAAACCTCCAACTTCGACACTCGTACTTCCAACTTCGTACTTCTAACTTCGACTTCGGCTTCGCTCAGTCTCCGTGGATGATCAAACAACTAAACTATTTACTTCGTACTTCTAACTTCACAATTCGTACTTCTAACTTCGACTTCGGCTTCGCTCAGTCTCCGTGGATGATCAAACAACTAAACTATTTACTTCGTACTTCTAACTTCACAATTCGTACTTCAACTTCGGCTTCGCTCAGTCTCCGTTGATGATCAAACAACTAAACAATTTACTTCGTACTTCCAACTTCAAAATTCGTACTTCCAACTTCGACTTCGGCTCCGCTCAGTCTCCGTGGATGGTCAAACAACTAAACTATTTACTTCGTACTTCTAACTTCGTATTTCCAACTTCGACACTTGTACTTCCAACTTCGTACTTCTAATCAGCGTATGCCGTCAAAACCAATCCAGTTATGAATCCAGATGGATCTGCCTAAACGCAGCATTAATGGATAAGCAAAATAAAATGCAACAAACATCAATCCCAGCGGAATCCACGGCCCCAATGTTTCAGAGAACAGAGCCAGCATTAAAAACGGAAACTCAATCAGCACAACAATCGGATAACTTGTCCACAAGGCGCCAATCCAAAAACCGGGTTCTATTTCAAATTTCTGGTTACAGACTTCACAGTGTTCATGCATCAATAACATACCGGAGTATACAATCAGTCCTTTCTTAATAAATAAATCTCCTTTGCTGCATTTAGGACATTTCAATCCAATGATTGAGCGGTACCGGTTATATTTATTTTGAGATATCATTTCTGTTATTGAGAAAGTAAAGCTAATACCTTTGATTTGTTCATTGTTTGATTTTGTAATTCATTAGACAAGAATTTATCAATTCAGAATCAATACAAATAAAAGATTAATTTTATCCCAATTGAAATTTATGGAAGCAAGAACAGTTGACTTTTCAAGAACAACAATTACTGAATTAATGATTCCTTCTTTTGCAAATTTTTCAGGAAAAGTGCACGGTGGGATTTTATTGGGTATGATGGACAAAGTAGCATATGTATGCGCAGCAAAACATTCCGGTGCATATTGTGTTACTGTTTCTGTAGACGGAGTGGAATTTAAGGAACCCGTTGAAGTAGGAGAACTGGTTTCACTTTCTGCTTCAGTAAATTATGTTGGTAACAGTTCCATGATCATTGGCATCAGAGTAGAATCTCTCAAACCCAAAACTGGTCAGAAAAAACATACTAATTCCTGCTACTTCACCATGGTTGCAAAAAATGAGGATGGTTCATTGATGCAGGTGCCTAAATTAATTTTTCAGAACAATGAAGATATCCGGAGATTCTGGGATGCAAAAATCTGAGAAAAATGAGAATGGAAATCACAACGATGCTCAATACCGAAGTAAAAGTCATGTCATTTCAGGATATGTTGTCAACCATGGAAGGTGACAGATATGAATTGGGATTTTCTATGTAACATCCTGTCGGATATAACTTTGAAGGGATAATTACAAAATCTGACAACGATATGTTGACAGATTGTTCATGTTAAAAAAAGTCCGGAATCCTCCATTTGGCCGTATATTTGCGGTATATTCAATAAAAGGTTTTTATGAAAAGAAATGTGTTTTTGGCTGTGTTGATGCTTTTTCTCTTTTCTGGCGTTGCGCGATCATCTGTTTACATTAAATATTACAATGGAGACAGTAAAACTTATACCTGGGATGTTAAAATTGCAGGAGTAATGACAAAAGTTGAGTTTGGTGGTTCACGCACTTCATCTGTTACTATTCAGGGTGGATCAAGTGATTGCATCATTTACACTCCTTGTGGTGAATTCAAAGTATCAAATGATATGAAAATCACCATTAAGAATGGTTGTATTTCTGTTGGTTAAGCCATTATCTGAAACTTATTTTTATTAATACCGTAACCAATACCACTGTTAACGTTATTGTTACAAGAGCACAAAGCTATTCCTGGTTTTCCTCCTGTTTAGCAAAGGCTCACATTTATTTATGCGGTTTTAAAGGGAGTTTTTCACCGACAATGTGGAAGACTCCTTTTAGTTTCCTGATATCCCAACGTTTTTCTTTCTTTTTCCGTATCTTTAAATATGTGGGATAAACGCTTTTTAATTGTGTTTGGTTTGATTTTTCCTTTGGTCGGATTGGCTGGGGGAATTCCTGTAAACGTGCGTTATGTTTCACAAGTCATTTCCAACCAGTCTTCTCCCGTTGACCTGATTGAAGCTGTAAATATCGGACCAAAAGAAGGAATGGTCAGTTTTGAAAAGACAGATTCGTCTTTCAGGAACTGGAAAATAAGCGGCAACGCATTTGATGGCGGAGCTTCACTTTTTGTAAATAAAGAAAGAGGAGTGGGATGGTTGGTAAAAGCAGGTGATGATTCACTCAAGGTTTTGATTGCAAGGGATTATCGCAATGCTGCTTCACCTGCAGTTATTTCAATAACCACTTCATTTATATCTGGGCTTTATATCATTGAAAATGTATCATCAGATTGCAATAACAGCTTTAAAGTGTATTCATTGAAAAATTCATGGGACGCTGACGTTGAATACACCGGAAAATATGCAATTGAAATGGAACATACAAATCCTTGTGGAACAGGTAAATGGATTGTAAAAACAGGAGGATTGAAAATTCCGAAAAAAATAATGTATGTGGCCGTTTTTGCTGCTGCCATGTCCCAGAATGTGCGCTTCATTGTTAAAGACCTTGTACTTTAAGAGCTTGTCAAATCAATGAATATGTCTGATTATTGACTGTATTCTTAATTATATGTATTTTTATCCTTCTGAAAATAAAGGATACTAAATCTGATCTCAGATAAATTACATACCAAAACGCTTGCAGTTGCATTTTTTTTAATGTGTGCAGGTAATTTATTTGGTGGAGATATTGACCAGAATAACTCAACTTGGTTATATGATTTTTTTTCAAAAGGAGTTCAGGCTGCTTATGCAGAATACTCTATAGTTCCGGTACCGGAAGGAAAAACCACAGATCAGTACTACAAACAATTTACCTATTCTGCCAATTATACTTCTGCAGACAAAAGATATGAATTACGTTTTTTGTATGAATATCGTGATGACTGGAATGCACTGACAAAAAATGGTGCACAGCAGCCTCCCAAACAAAATACAGTTTACGGAAGTTCAAAAGTTCAGCCCTGGACAAACTCTAACGGACTGGGTATATATTCAGAAAAATTTGAAAGACAGATTCCGAATTGGTTGGTATTTGATGAAATGGACAGTCTGATAATGATTCAATGCAAATTGGGAAATCAGCGTCCTTCATTGAGTGGTATTTTCTTTCAGGATGAATTGAAGTATCTAAAAAAGTTATACAAAGAAAATGAGGGTAATAATGATGCGCTAACCGCTGCGTTTGAGTTTGATCCGCATGGCAATGTAACTGAAATCTCAAAATCATATTTGGAAGGATACAATTCCAAAAGAACAAATCAACTGAAAAATATTCAGGATTACACCCTGAGTATCCGAAACAAAGATGAATCACTTGTTTTTATAGAAGTGCTTACCAATGGTGCAAAATATCCACTTATTGAAGGTCTAAAATTTAAATCTGGTGACAAGTCAGCAATCATTTTCAATTTTGATTTAAACCGTGTCTTTCACAAATTTGTTCCCGAATTTGTTGCTGATCCTGAGAAATTAATTCTGGAATACATTGCTGCTTTACAGACAGTCAGCTCAAAACCTTTTGTCAGACTGGAATCGACAGCAGTTAAATAATCCAGGGACTTTGTGAGCAAACGGGAATTGTCCAGATATCTTTCTTCTCTTTCAAAAAAAGAACTGGAATCTCAGGTGACAGAATTATATCAGCGTTTAAAAGAAGTGCGTGAATTTTACAATTTTGTTTTCAATCCAAAAGAAGATAAAATGGTAGAAGAGGCAAAATTCAAAATAGCCAAAGAGTATTTTCCACCGGCCGGCAGAAAACCAAAAAAGAGAAGATCGGTTGCTCAGAAACACATTCGTAATTTTATCAAATTAGGTGTAGACCCTGTGCTTATTGCAGATGTGATGCTGTATAATATAGAAATCGCACAGGCCGGAAATGCTGAAAAAATTTCCAATCAGGATTCCTTCTACAAAAGTATATTGAACTCATTTGATGAAGCTTTGGATTTTTTGAATGAACATCAACTGATAACAAAATTTGAGACAAGAATAAAGAAAATTATTACTGAAACAATTGATCAGAACTGGATCAATTCTTCTGCTTTTGAAATGAAATCTGAAAAATATTTATGAAGAATTTAATTCGTTTTTTTTGTCTGATTTTTTTTGTGATTCAAAACTCAGTTGCTAAAGCTGATCCATTTCCAACTTTATGTGAAGGCACATGGAAGGGTACAATGCATATCTGGTCATCAGGCAGATTAATGGACAGCGTGAAAATCAAACTTACTATCCTTCCATTAATGGATGAACGTGGCTCTTATTCCTGGAAAACAGAATATTTTTCTGAAACGCATCCGATGGTCAAAGATTATATCATTTATCAGAAAGAGGGAAGTATTCATGAGTATATTATTGACGAAGGAGAAGGTGTTTTGCTTACCAATTATGTGTATGGATCAAAGATGTATAATCTTTTCAAAGTTGGAAAAACATGGTTAACATCCTCTTATGAGTTTCTGGAGGATCAGCTGATTTTTGAAGTGACTTCCGGGGCAAAATCAAAATTAAAATCGAAAGGTGGAGTGGCTAATTATACCTTTGATTTTCTGCAGCGTGCCGTGCTTAAAAGAACAGAAGAGTAGTAGTTGTAAAAAAAAAGCACCTCGTCGTGAGATGCTTTTGATTTAATTTTTCAAAAAAACTATGAACCTTTTTTGGCTTCTTTTTTAGCTTTTTTCTCAGCGCGTTTTTCTTTCAGCGATTTTGTCGCTTCTTTTTTTACCGCTTTTTGAATTCCCATTCCTTTTGCCATAACGTTGTGTTTTTGGTTATTTGAATTTGTCTACGTAAATATATAAAAAAAGTTTTTTGATCCTAAATGCTCTCGTCAAAACGCAGGCGCAGGTCGTAATCAAAACGTAGGCGCAGGTTGTAATCAAAACGTAGGCGCAGGTCGTAATCAAAACGTAGGCGCAGGTCGCGACCTGCGCCTACGTTTTGATTGATCATTTCAACCCATTCTGCTTCTTGGTCCCTCTAATTGCAGGGTGTGTCCAGGGATCATCCGGCCAGGCATGTTTCGGATAGCGTGGTTTTAATTCTTTCCGAACTTCAAAATACGTTTCTTTCCAGAAATTTTTTAAATCACCGGTTATCTGACAAGGTTTGTATCCCGGAGATAATAAGTGCATCAGTACTTTTTGTTTTCCATTGTTAACGGTTGGTGTATCTTCCAGTCCAAAAACTTCTTGAATGCGCACGGCAAGAACCGGCGGAGAGCCATTAGAAAAATACGCTATACTTATGGATGATCCGCTTGGAACTTCTATTTTAGAAGGAGCTAGTTTATTCAGCAGTTGTTGTTTTTCATAATCCAGAAAATGAAAAAGAATTTCCTGCAGATTTAATTTTTTCAGATCATCGTTTGAGCGGATATTTGTCAGATATGGAAGAAGCCAGTTCTCTGTCTGATTTAAAAGTGATCTGATTGAAACATCCGGCCAATCCTGATTTTCATTCCATTTTTTTAATGACAGAATTCTGTTTTGAAATTGTTCAACGGTTGTCCAGTCCAGTAAATGTTCACCATCTTTTTTTACGGCTTCACAAATGGCATTCTGAATTTGTTGCGTATTTGGATTTGCCAGCGGTGTTGATTTCAAAACAATGCTTCCAAGCCGCATTTCTTTCGCTGCAGTTAATCCTCCTTTTTTAGCATCCCATTTGATGATTTCTCTTTCTTTCAAAAGAGGCATTAAGTCCTTTGGATTTAACGGTGATGCAAGAAAAATCTTTCCCATTCCGTCACGCGCATCCAGATTTGCAATAGCAAGCCAGGGTTCATGTGCCAAATCATCCGTATGATTAATCATAGCCAGATTTCCACCAGACAATTGAAACTGTGCATTGTTTCCCGGACGGGCATAAGCAATTCGTTCCGGATAAGCGTAAACTAAAAGTACACCCGTTTCAAATGGATCAACAGCATCGTTATTTTCGGTTGCATTCATCATGCTCCGGTATTGTTCCGCTATTTTATTTAATCGTGCAAATTTTCCGCCTTTTGAAAAAGTATTTTTGTTGCCAGAATTTTCTCGTGTGGTCTGAGGTTCTCGTGTTGTCTGAGGTTCTCGAAGACCACGTTGCCTTCTCATGGCTTCTATTCGCTTATTGATATCGGTGCCGGCTTCCCTTCCTAACGGATCACGTTCTTCCAGCAACGCTGCAATATCTGCTGCCAGCGCCACCGCCTCCCGTAGGCACAGGTCGCGACCTGTGCCTACGGGAGGCGCACCGGCCGCCATAAGCATCATATGTGCAATCCGCGGATGGCAAGGAAGTGCATTCATTTTTTTTCCATGCTCTGTAATTTTTCCATTTTCAAGTGCACCTAATTCATGCAATAATTCCGCTGCCATTTTCAGATTATGTGATGGAGGAGGAGTCAGCCAGGTCAATGAATATATATCACTCACTCCCCAAATATGCATATCCAGCAGAAATGAAGAAAGATCAGCTTCAGCAATTTCAGGCGTGCGGTGATCAGCCAGTTTTGCATGTGCTGGTTTTGACCATAACCGGTAACATACTCCGGGTGATAGTCTCCCTGCACGACCAGCACGCTGATCAGCACTGTCTTTTGAAATCAGAATAGTTTCCAATTTTGAAAGTCCGCTTCTTGGATCAAATTTTTGAACACGTCCAAATCCACAATCAATAACCACTTTGATACCTTCTATAGTGAGTGAAGTTTCAGCAATGGAAGTAGCAATTACAATTTTTCTTGCGCCGTTTCTGGACGGCATGATGGCCGCCATTTGTTGTTTGGGTGGCAGGTTTCCATACAACGGGTGAATTTCAATTCCCAAATTTTGGTTGGATAAATGTTCTTCACATTTTTTAATTTCACCTTCACCCGGCAGAAAAATTAATATGTCGCCCTGTTGTTCACGAAGGGCTCTGACTGCAGTTTGCGCACAGACTTCTGCCATCAGTTTTTCATCCTGCTGGTCAGTATAAATCAATTCAACCGGATATTGTTTTCCATCACTTTCAACCAGGGGAGCATTCAGTAATTTTTTTAATTCTTCCAGATTTAATGTTGCAGACATGACCAGAATTTTCAGATCCGGTCTTAGAATCTGCTGTGCATCTCTGCACAAGGCAAGAGCCACATCAGCATAAATACTGCGTTCATGAAACTCATCAAAAATCACACAGGCAACTTCTTCCAGAGAATTATCACTTTGCAGCATGCGGGTTAGAATTCCTTCTGTCACCACTTCAATTTTTGTTTTGGAAGAAATTTTTGTTTCAAACCGGATTCTGTATCCAACAGTTTCACCTACTGACTCTCCCAGTAAATCTGCCATACGCATGGCTACTGTTTTAGCCGCCAGTCTGCGTGGTTCAAGCATAATGATCTTCTTTTCACCAAGCCATATTGCCTCCAATAAATCAAGCGGAACCAGCGTGCTTTTTCCTGCGCCCGGAGGAGCGCTCAATAATACGGTTGAGTATTGCTCAAGCGTTGTTTGAAGCTGTGGAAGAACTTCAATGATGGGAAGATTGGTATTGGTTATGTGGGGTTGCATTGGTTTTGCAAAGATAATGAGAGCAAAAGGAAGTAAAGACAATTAATTAAGTCTTTGGTTTTCCTGAACTTCAGTACTATTCCAATTCACGCACCATTTGAAATATTTATTGCCTTACTCAATTGTTAATTTACTAATTCCATTCCCCATCCATTATTTCTGGCTTACCTTTGCACCATGAACACCTTTCAAGATTTTAAAATCAAAAAAACATTACTTCGTGCTGTGGATGATTTAGGCTTTGAAACGCCAAGTCCAATTCAGCAAGTTTCTTATTCCGCCATACTGGCGGGGGCTGATTTTGTGGGTATCGCACAAACCGGAACGGGAAAAACAATTGCTTATTTACTTCCCGTTTTGCAGGATTTGACCTATTCAGAACAAGCCAATCCACGTGTATTAGTGCTGGCACCCACACGGGAACTTGTCATTCAGATTGTAGAACAAATCGAAAAATTAACGCCATTCATGAATGTGCGGGTGCTTGGTGTTTATGGAGGATCAGGAATATTGCATCGCAGCGAAAAGCGATTGTGGGCGGTGTTGATATTCTGGTTGGAACACCGCGGCGTGTTTATGATCTTGCGCTTTCAAAAGTATTGCGTCTTCAATCCATTAAAAAATTGGTGATTGATGAAGTGGATATCATGCTTGATTTTGGTTATAAAACGCAGTTAAAAAACATCTTTGAATACTTGCCGGTAAAACGTCAGAACATCCTGTTTTCAGCTACCATGACTACCTATGTAGATGAATTGATGGATGAATTTTTAGTGAATCCAGTTAAGAAGACCATTTCTATAAGTGGTACACCTGTGGAAAACATTCAGCAAGAATCATATTCGGTTGCCAACTTTTACAGCAAAGTCAATTTATTAAATCATTTATTGGCAGATAAAAAAGACATACCATAAAGTTTTGATTTTTGTAGGAACACGTATACATGCTGACAGGCTGTTTGAACTTCTGAAATTTGGAAATGAAATGTCAGTAATTCATTCTGGCAAAGAACAAAATCACCGAACAAAAACAATTGAAAAATTTGCAAATGGAACGAGCAGAATATTAATTGCAACAGATGTAATTGCACGTGGAATTGATATTGATAAAATCAGTACGGTGATTAGTTTTGATACACCTTTTTATCCTGAAAATTACATTCACCGAATTGGTCGTCCGGGTAGAGCTGGACAAACAGGAAAGTCAATTCTCTTTCACACACCACAAGAAACTCCTCTCAAAGAGGCTATTGAAGCTTTGATGAACTATACCATTCCCGCAATGCCATGGCCAAAAGGAGTAGAAGTTGCTTCACAGCTTGCGCCGGAAGAACAAGAGAAACCAAAAGAACAGGTTGAAGTGCCTCAAAAAAAATCAGCTGAACCAAAAGGAGCTTCATATCATGAAAAATCTGCCAAAAACAGCAAGATAAAAGTTCCCAAAAAAAGGTATTCTGATAAAATGAAAGAGAAATTTGGAAAACCAATTCGGCGTGGAGATAAGATTCAAAACATGAAAGCGAAGAAGCGTAAGAAATAATATAGCAAGCGTGTTGAATGATTTATGCGGACTGAAGAATCAGTAATTAAGATTTGTGTTTATATTCTCAATATCTGAGATAATTTATGTTGTCTCACTGAGAGCGGAGATGTTAAACAGTTGAAAAAAAAGTACTTTTATTTACAAAAAAAAAATCCATGTCAAAATACTCCATTGCCATTCACGGAGGTGCCGGAACAATACTAAAATCACTGATGACGCCTGAAAAAGAAGCACAGTATAAATCAGGTTTGAAAGAAGCTTTGGAGGCAGGTGAAAAAATTCTGAGAACAAATGGTTCGGCGCTGGATGCTGTTGAAGCCGCTGTTCGTTGTCTGGAAAACAATCCGCTCTTTAATGCTGGCAAAGGCGCTGTGTTTACCAACGATGGGAAAAATGAATTAGACGCTTCCATCATGCGCGGAGATACATTGGAAGCAGGTGCAGTGGCCGGCGTCAAAAACGTAAAAAATCCAATTTCACTTGCACGCGCAGTGATGGAAAAATCAGAACATGTTTTGATGTGTGGTGCAGGAGCAGAAAAATTTGCCAAATCAATCAATACAGAGTTTGCGGATGATGTTTACTTTTTTGTTCAGGCACGATTTGATCAACTTCAGGAAGCAAAAAAAACAGACGGTGTTTTTTTAGATCATACCGGCGAATCTGCTTCAGAAGAAAATAAAAAGAAGTTTGGAACAGTTGGTGCGGTTGCACTTGACGTTCACGGAAATATTGCGGCGGCTACTTCAACCGGAGGTATGACCAATAAAAAATTTGGTCGGGCAGGCGATAGTCCCATCATTGGCGCCGGAACGTACGCTAACAATAAAACTTGCGCAATTTCATGTACCGGTCACGGAGAATTTTTTATCCGATCTGTTGTTGCCTATGATATTTCTTGTCTGATGGAATACAAAGGTCTTTCTTTGAAAGAGGCCTGCGATGAAGTGGTAATGAAAAAACTGGTAAAGATTGGCGGTGAAGGTGGCTTGGTTGCCATTGATGCCAAAGGAAATATCGAACTGCCTTTTAATTCAGAAGGGATGTACAGAGGGTGCGTGAAGCAAGGGGAAGCTTTGGAAATAGCAATCTATAAATAGGACAAAGGACAAAGCAAAAAGTGACGTTAACTCTTTGTTTCAAACTTCTCATTTTCCTTTTAGCTTTTCCCTTTTTCCTCAGAACACAATAATGTTAATTCCCATTTAATAAAAAATTTAAAGCGGTCAATTCTTTTTTGAGTAATTTAGCGCAGAATTTACAACGGAGTCATGTCCTTCAAACTATTTTGCATGCGATGAAAGAGTTGAATTTGTATTTGCGGTTTCTGCGCATCCGTATCTGAGTGATTTTTATTTTAAGTATCTCCAATCATGTTTAAAATAAAATGTCAATAAATGCAAACTCAATATAAAGACCTCATTGAACAAACCTTTGATTTTCCACAGGCAGAGTTCACACTTGAAAAAGATAACCTTCGCTGGCACGGTGTTGATTTAATGAAGCTGATTAAACAGCATGGTACGCCGTTACGGTTTACTTATCTGCCACAGATCGGCAACAATATAAAACGGGCCAAGCGCTGGTTTGCCCGTGCTTTTGAAAACACAAAGTACCGCGGCAATTATTACTACTGCTATTGTACCAAAAGTTCCCATTTTTCACATGTAATTAATGAAGCGGTTGATAACGACGTGCACATTGAAACTTCTTCAGCGTTTGATGTAAATATTGTCCGCAGTTTAATAGATTCAGGCAAACTCAATAAGGAAAGTTATATAATTTGTAATGGCTTTAAACGCGGACCCTATATTCAAAACATTGCTGATCTGATAAATGAGGGTTTTAAAAATACCATTCCCATTATTGATAATTATGAAGAATTGGGATTGCTGAATAAAGCAACTGAAAAATCTTTTAAAGTTGGAATTCGTATTGCTTCTGAAGAAGAACCCAAATTCCCTTTTTATACCAGCCGTTTAGGAATTGGATACAAAGATATTGTCTCTTTTTACGAAGAAGAAATTGCTCCAAATGAAAAATTTGAACTGAAAATGCTTCATTTTTTCATCAATACCGGAATTAATGATTCAGCTTATTACTGGAATGAACTTTCTAAGTGTTTGCAGGTGTATTGCCGTCTTAAAAAAGTCTGCCCATCCGTTGACAGTTTGAATATCGGTGGTGGATTTCCGATTAAGAATTCACTGGCATTTGATTTCGATTACCGTTATATGGTCAATGAAATTGTACTTCAGATAAAAGCAGTTTGCAAAGAAAACGGAGTGCGTGAACCTAATATTTTTACTGAGTTTGGATCATTTACCGTTGGTGAAAGTGGTGGAATTATTTATGAAGTGTTGTATCAGAAAAAACAAAACGACAGGGAAAAGTGGAACATGATTAATTCATCGTTCATCACAACACTGCCTGATTCGTGGGCGATCAATAAACGATTTATCATGTTGCCGATTAATCGGTGGAATGACAGATATCAGCGGGTTTTGTTGGGTGGAATGACTTGTGACAGCGATGATTATTACAATTCTGAACAGCACGTTAACGCAATTTATCTTCCGGTATTTAATCCAAAAAAACCGCTTTACATTGGTTTCTTCAACATAGGAGCTTATCAGGAAAGCATTGGTGGTTTTGGTGGAATCCATCACTGTCTGATTCCGCAACCTAAACATGTTATTATTGATGACGAAGAAAACGTGACTGTTTTTTCTGAAGAACAAACAGCCAATGATATGCTGTCTATTCTGGGTTATCCAAAAGTAGCGGCACCTGCCGTTAAAACATCATTGAAAGCTGATAAGAGTGAGGCTGTAAAAAAGACACGTCAGAAAGCCGAACCAAAAACTGGTTCAAGGCCAAAAAGAACAACTAAACAAACACCACAGGAATAAATCCGCAAACGCGGTTGAATTATTAAAAATAATCGAATCATGAGTAAAGGTCCAATTTCACAATTTATTGAAAAACATTATTTGCATTTTAATGGGCGGCGCTTGTTGATGCTGCAAAAGGATATGAAACACATTTGCTGGATAACGGTAAAATGATGGTAACTCTTGCGGGTGCAATGAGTACCGCTGAGTTAGGAAAATCTTTAGCTGAAATGATCAGACAGGATAAAATCCACATCATTTCGTGCACCGGTGCAAATCTGGAAGAAGATATCATGAATCTGGTAGCACATAATTCATACAAACGCGTTCCCAATTACCGTGATTTAAGTCCGCAGGAAGAATGGGATCTTTTGGAAAATCATTATAACCGTGTAACGGATACCTGCATTCCTGAAGAAGAAGCATTCAGAAGATTGCAGAAACATTTGTATGATATCTGGCATAATGCAGATTCAAAAGGAGAAAGATATTTTCCGCATGAATTCATGTATCAGATGATTAATTCAGGAGTACTGAAACAGTATTATGAAATTGATCCGAAAGACAGCTGGATGGTTGCAGCAGCTGAAAAGAATCTGCCGATTGTTGTTCCGGGCTGGGAAGATTCAACAATGGGAAATATTTTTGCATCTTACTGCATCAAAAAAACATTCAAGCCTACAACCATGAAATCAGGTGTTGAATATATGATGTGGCTGGCAGATTATTATACAAAAAACTGTCAGGGAAAAGGTATTGGTTTCTTTCAGATTGGCGGTGGTATTGCCGGAGATTTCCCAATTTGTGTTGTACCGATGTTATATCAGGATATGGAAATGCATGATGTTCCGTTTTGGGCATACTTCTGTCAGATTTCTGATTCAACAACGTCATACGGTTCTTATTCAGGAGCAGTACCCAATGAAAAAATTACCTGGGGAAAACTCGATATCAACACACCAAAATTTATTGTAGAGTCTGATGCGACAATTGTTGCGCCGTTGATTTTTGCTTACGTTTTAGGCCACTGATTACAGGACAAAGCTAAAAGCGATAAGCCAAAAGGGAAAGTTAAGTTCATTATTCTTTCTTTGTCCTTTGCCCTTTGTCCTTTGCCCTTTGCCCTTTGTCCTTTGCCCTTTGCCCTTTGCCCTTTGCCCTTTGTCCTTTGCCCTTTGCCCTTTGTCCTTTGCCCTTTGTCCTTTGCCCTTTTGCCTGACAACTTAACCCTAACTACCCAAACTAAATCCTTTATCCTAAATCCTAAAAAGAATGAACTACTGGCTTGTAAAATCTGAACCAACTGTTTTCTCCTGGGACCAATTTGTAAAAGCGAAAAAAGCGTGCTGGGATGGTGTGCGCAGTTATCCGGGAAGAAAGAATCTGCGTGAAATGAAAAAAGGAGATCAGGTATTATATTATCATAGCATGGAAGGATTAGAAGTAGTAGGAATTGCTGAAGTTACCAAAGAAGCTTATCAGGATCCGACAACCAGTGAAGACTGGAGTGCAGTTGATTTAAAACCGGTGAAGGCGTTTAAAAAAACAGTTTCGTTAGCTTCAATCAAAGCAGAGAAAAAACTTCAGAATATTTATCTGATCAGACAAGGAAGATTATCAGTCATGCCACTTGAAAAAAGTGAATTTGAGCTGATTGTTAAAATGGGAGGTTAAAGCTCCGTTTTCACAGATATATACTCATCAAAAGAATCCGGTCAAACCGGATTCTTTCATTTTGTCACTATTCTATATTTATCTGGCAGAATTATTGATAATTTAGATTCAAATTCAAAACTAATTATGCGTTTATTGATTATCACTTTTTTCATCGGGCTGCAGATAATAGCGTTTGCACAAAAGAAACAACTCTCCAATCAGTTGATCTGGTCGAGCCGTGAGTTTGCTCCTGAATATGTTTACTCTGTTTCTTCGATGAATGACGGTGAACATTTTTCTGCCATTGAAAACAATAAGATTGTAAAATACAGCTACAAAAATTTTTCCAAAATAGTGGAAGTGATTCTGGATGGAAATGAATTTACCGGTTTGGAAATTGAAGATTATTTTTTCAATGCAGATGAAACAAAAGTTTTGGTTGCAACCAAAGTCAACGCTATTTACCGCAGAAGTTTTACGGCGGAATATTATGTGATTGATCTGAAAACAAAAAAAATGAGCAAACTTTTTGATGGCGGCCCACAAATGCTGGCTGACTTTTCACCTGACGGAACTAAAGTAGCTTTTGTGCATGCCAATAATATTTATATCCGCAATCTGGCAGACAATTCGCTTGAACAAATTACAACAGACGGTAAACAAAATGCCATAATCAATGGTTCTACCGACTGGGTATATGAAGAAGAGTTTGAAGTGACAAAAGCATTTTACTGGTCGCCAAACAGTACCAAAATTGCGTATCTGAAATTTAATGAAAGTGATGTAAAAGATTTTACCATGGAGTATTATAACGGTGGTACATATCCTGAACCATATACATTTAAATATCCGAAAGCGGGTGAAGACAATTCAAAACTGAGTCTGAAAGTATATTCTCTACAAGACCAATCAACCCGTGGTGTAAATTACGGGAACTATGAATATGTTCCTAGAATGAAGTGGAGTAACGATGATAACCACCTGATTTTTCTGACGATGAACCGCCACCAAAGTGAGTTGAATTATATGGACGCAGATTGTTCAGTTTCAGGAGATATAACCGGAAAAGTAATTTATACTGATAAGAGTGATACCTATGTAGAAGTGGATAATAACCTGATTTTTCTGAAAAGTAAAAATGCATTTTTAAGAACAAGTGAGAAAGACGGATATAAACATATCTATCTGATCAGTATAGATGGTCAAACAGAAACTCAAATCACCAAAGGAAGCTGGGACGTGATTGAATTGAAAGGGATCAATGAGTCAGCCGGACTTGTTTATTATACTTCTGCAGAAGAAGGAGCCATGTATCAATCTCTTTATTCTGTGAAACTGGATGGCGCTGACAAAAGAAAAATTTCTGAGAAGAAAGGACACAATGAGGTTGAATTCAGCACAGGAATGAAGTACTTTATGAATACGTATTCCACTATAAATTCTCCTTATGAAATCAGTGTACATACAGCCGATGGAAAACAAGTGGAGTTGTTAAAAGACAATGCAGCACTGAAAGCTAAATTGCAGGAATACGATCTGGCAAAAACAGAATTTATAACTATCAAAGGAGCAGAACATGATTTGAATGCATATATCATGAAGCCGGCAAATTTTGATGAGACAAAAAAATATCCCGTTTATTTTACCATCTATAATGGACCCGGACATAACACCGTGATTGATCAGTGGGGTGGAAGCGGTCAGTTTTATAACCAGTTGCTTTGCCAAAAGGGATATATTGTAATTTCTGTTGATACGTGGTACTATGTACAGAGGTGCAGCATTCAAAAAATCAACCTATCTGCAATTGGGTAAACTTGAAACAGAAGATATGATAGCAGTTGCAAAAAATGTGGGAACCTGGAATTACGTGGATGCTTCAAGAATAGGAGTGATGGGCTGGAGCTATGGCGGATATATGACTTCACTGTGTATGACAAAAGGAGCCGATGTTTTCAAGATGGGAATTGCCGTTGCACCGGTAACAAACTGGCGCTGGTATGATAATATTTATACAGAAAGATTTATGCGTACACCACAGGAAAACGCAAGTGGATATGATGACAACTCACCAATCAATCACGTAGATAAATTGAAAGGCAAATTCTTGCTGGTTCACGGTTCAGGTGATGACAATGTGCATGTGCACTTTTTGTTCAGTCAAACACTGGGCATAAAAGCAAACCGTATTTTCAATCAAATGAGTCAGATGAAAAAACAACTATAGAATGGCTTGATCTGGAGACTGCTGCAGACAGGAATAAAGAAGAGAAAAAGTTTATTTTCATCGATATTTATACGGATTGGTGCGGCTGGTGCAAAAAAATGGATGCGTCAACATTCGAGGATTCTGAAGTTGTGGCCTACATGACAGAACATTTCTATGCTGTAAAAATGAATGCTGAATCCAAAGACCCGATTGCTTATAAGGAAGTTCTGTATGAATATAAAATGTACAATGGAAAGGGATATAATGAACTTGCCGTGAACCTGCTTGGAGGTAAAATGAGTTTTCCGTCATTTGTGGTTTTATCAAAGAAAGAGGCCAAACTGGGAACCATTGTTGGTTTTCAGCAGCCAACGCAATTGCTCACTGCACTGAAAGGTTACGTTAAAGATTGAAGGCCGGTAGATTCGGTTGACTTATCAGCCAAATAACTGAATTGATCTTCTCTAATTGAAAAGAGGTAGAATTTTAAAAAAAAAATCTGCCTCTTTTTTATTTCCGATATTCAAACCCGCTATATTAGTACGGAAAATTTAAGACCCTTTGGGAATTCATAAAACCTAATTACTAGAACATGAGTGAAGTAGCAAAAATCGTTTTGGGAGACAAAACCATCGAATTGCCTGTAATCACAGGTACAGAGAATGAAAAAGCAATTGACATTTCAAAATTGCGTGATCTGACAGGTTATATTACTATGGACCGCGGATATAAAAATACCGGTGCATGTGAAAGTGCCATCACTTTCCTGGACGGGGAAGAGGGTATATTGCATTACCGCGGATATTCTATTGAATCTTTGGCTGATCAGGCAAACTTTCTTGAAGTTTGTTTCCTTTTGATTTTTGGAGAACTTCCTAATAAAGCTCAGCTAACAAAGTTTGAAGATGACATTCGTAAGTATACATTAGTGAATGAAGAGATGAAAAACATCATTGATGGTTTTCCTTCACATGCTCACCCAATGGGTATACTTTCAGCATTGACCAGTGCGCTTACAGCGTTTAACCCAAAGCCGGTTGATATTAAATCTGAAAACGATGTTTATCAGGCGGTTTGTAAAACAATTGGAAAATTTGTGGTGCTTTGCTCATGGGTGTATAGAACCAAAGTAGGATATCCATTGAATTATTATGATAACTCAAAAGGGTATGTTGAGAATTTCCTTCGTTTGATGTTTGCTGTTCCTACCAGTGAATATAAAGCAAATCCGGTTGTTGTGGACGCATTGGATAAATTATTGATTCTGCATGCAGATCACGAACAAAACTGTTCTACTTCTACCGTTCGTATTGTAGGTTCTTCTCATGCCGGTTTGTTTGCATCTATTTCTTCAGGAGTTTCTGCTTTGTGGGGACCGCTTCACGGTGGTGCAAATCAGGAAGTAATTGAAATGCTGGAAGCAATTAAAGCGGATGGCGGAGATGTAGATAAATATGTATTGAAAGCAAAAGATAAAGATGATCCGTTCCGCCTGATGGGCTTTGGACACCGTGTTTATAAAAACTTTGATCCGCGTGCTAAAATCATTAAAAAAGCAGCAGATGATGTATTGAAAGCTTTAGGTGTTAATGATCCGATTCTCGATATCGCTAAAAAATTAGAAAAGGTTGCTCTGGAAGATGAGTACTTCAAATCAAGAAACTTATATCCGAATGTCGATTTCTATTCTGGTATTATTTATCGTGCACTTGGTATTCCAACTGATATGTTTACAGTTATGTTTGCTCTTGGACGTCTTCCGGGCTGGATTGCACAGTGGAAAGAAATGCGTCAGGGAAATGAGCCAATCGGGCGTCCGCGTCAGATTTATGTTGGTAAAACCAACCGCGAATTTGTTCCGGTTGATAAAAGAAAATAATCAAATTGATCCGTTTGGAAATCCTCGCCTTGTGCGGGGATTTTTTTTTGTACATCAACTATTCATCCGTTAATAGTCTCAGTGAATAATAATAATTCAATTCAGCGGTATAGTGTGTGATTTATTTGTGTTGATTCCTGTGTTTTTATTTATGGAAGTAAACCTGCATCGTATTAAGACATTGTGTGAATTAGTTGCTTTATTTCTTATCGGTTTGGCTAAGTAATGTACATGGCAAAAAAAAATCCTGCTAAAAAACTTAGCAGGATTTTCTGAATAAATTGTGGAATTCTATTTGAGCACAGTTACATGTCCTCTGTAGGTATGTCTTTTATCTGACATAGTTTCCTTGAATTCTATTTGCCAAACATATGTGCCGTCCTCAATTAATCCCTGATCACCGTAAGTACCTGACCATCCGAAATTATAGTTGTAAGATTCATACATGATTTCACCCCAGCGGTTGAATATGGTCATATGATAATCAAATGGATCAACACCTGAAGCAAAAACAGGTTTAAATTCCTGATTGAATTCGTCTCCGTCTGGTGTAAATGTGTTTGGAATAAAGAATGTCAACACGTCCCAAACAGTTATTACCTGTTGGAATGAATCAACACATCCTAAATTATTATAGGCATAAAGCGTAGCTAAATAATCAGCGTTACCAATCTGCGGATATAAGTGAACAGGATTTGTATCCAAAGAAGTTCCGCCATCACCAAATGTCCATTCATAATAATCTGCATTATTAGAAGAGTTGGTGAACGTCACTTCTGAATTGTATATATCCGGTACTTGCGGTGCGAAAACATATTCTGCTTCCGGTTGAGCAACTACAGTAATATAGTTTGTGTATGTAGCAGAAGATGGGCAGGCACCTGCTCCCTGAAGATTTAAAGTTACCGTGTATGTTCCTGGGTTGTTGTAAATATGTTTTATACTGTCACACAATTGACCGAATCCATCACCAAAACTCCAAACACAGTTCTGTGTTGTTCCCGGTGTTGTGTTATAGAACCAAACTTCAAGCGGTGCACATCCTGTCAAAGTATCTGCGTAGTATGAAACTACCGGAGTAGGGTTGATGGTAATGTTTACTGACTGCTCATCAAAACAATTTGGTGTTGAACCAGTTTCATCATAAATATATAATGTGATCGAAGACGTGATTACATCGCCTGCATTCATTTGAGTACCTGTACCGTTTGGTCCTGTATAATACGCCTGATTACCTGTCAGATTTGAACCATTGATTGCAGGCAGCACATAAGAATTACAATGAGACTGATCAGCCAAATCTGTGATTATAGGTTCAGCATTTACATTTATAGTAAAGGTTGCCTGATCTCCCGGACAAGCACCAATAGGCGGTACAGTGTGAGTAAATGTATACACTCCCGTTGCAAGACCATCAGTTGTGAAAACTCCAGTAGTTGAGTTAAACTGACCGGATGAAGTTGTTTCACTCCAGAATCCAACGATGTTATTTCCACTTAACAACGTATTCAGGTCAACAAATGAACCAGTTGTATTACACATTGCTGTTGAATTATCTGCACCTGCATTTGGTAAATCAATTACTGAAATTGTAAAGTTTGCAACATCCGGAGTACAAGGAGCAACAGCATTTACAGTATAAGTGAATGAATATACTCCTGCAGCTAATCCTGTTGATGTGAAGATTCCTGTTCCAGCATTGAACTGTCCTGATGAACTTGTTTCAGCCCAGATTCCAGCACCATTGTTGCCAATGAGTAAAGTGTTCAGGTTGATTGTTGAACCAGCTGCATTACAAACTGCAGCACCATTATCAAGTCCCGCATAGGCATATTGTGAAATAGTAACAGTCATTACAGCCTGATCACCAGCACAAGGGCCAGAAGCTGCAATCGAATAAGTGAATGTATATGTTCCGGCTGATGTATTGGCAACATTCAGAATAGAAGTTCCTGCGTTGAACTGACCTGAAGGCACAACAGATGTTTCTGCCCATGCACCACCCGGATCAGCCCCGCTCAATAATGTTGAGAGGGTTAATGAAGCACCAGGCGTATTGCACAATTAAGTGCTGTTATCTGCACCTGCATTTGGTAAATTGGTTACAGTTATTGAGAAGTTTGCAACATCTGGTAAACATGGAGCAGCTGCTGCAACTGTATAAGTGAAAGTATAAACGCCAACTCCTAATCCAGAAGCATCGAAAACGCCTGTACCTGCATTAAACTGTCCGCTTGTTGTTGTTTCAAGCCATGTGCCTATTCCATTGTTCCCCGAAAGAAGAGTATTCAAGTCTAATGTTGCCCCGGCCATATTACAAAGTGTAGCACTGTTATCCGCTCCTGCAATTGCTTCTTGAGATACTGTAATTGTAAAATCTGCAACATCCGGCACACATGGTGCTGTTCCATTGACAGTGTAAGTGAATGTATAATTACCGGCAGCTAATCCGCCGGCAGTGAATACACCTGTACCTGCATTGAATTGACCAGATGCAGTGGTTTCAGCCCATATACCTGTTCCATTATTACCGGAAAGCAATGTGTTCAGATCAAGTGTTGTGCCAGCAGTATTACAAAGCGAAGCTGTATTGTCATTTCCTGCAAGTGCATTTTGATTAACTGTGATTGTCATTGTTGCGATATCAGGTAAACAAGGGGCCACAACATCTGTAGTATAATTAAAAGTATAGTTACCAGCTGTCAGACCTGAAGCATCAAATATTCCTGTTCCTGCATTAAACTGTCCGGAAGAAGTAGTTTCACTCCAAACACCTGGATCAACGCCAGCGCCTAATAATGTGTTTACATCTATAGTGGTTCCCGCAGTATTACACAATGTTGCTGTGTTATCTGGTCCGGCAGTTGTACCACCGCTGAAGTTTACAATCACTTGTTCATAGTCAAAACATCCACCCACCGGATCGGCTATCATCACATAAACAACATCACCCGGATTCATGATTGTTCCAGGAAATAAGTTGGTCATATCAGTTGCACTAGTTGGAATTGCAGAATGGAAAGTTGTTGTTGTTCCTGGTACTCCATTTAGGTCAGTTACAACCAACGTTGTCAAATCAAATCCACCGCAAGAACCAACTGGTGGAACAATATCAACCAAAGGACCAGTACCAACATTCACATAAATTTCTTTTACAATGGTCATTGAAAGACAAGGGTTGATTGGAACTCCTGATACAGTATACAAAGTAGAAGTGCCTGGTGATGCAGTTACAGAAACACCGGTGGTTGAGCTTAATCCTGTACCAGGACTCCATGTCCACGTGTAATCATTAACACCAGGTCCAGTCATGTCAAGTACAACAGATGCACCCGGGCAAGGTAAATAAGCAGTGTCCATTACTGGATTACAAACTGAACCTGCACCAACATAACCTGAAAAGTTAAATTCATATAATTGAGCAAATGCTTCATCAACTTGTGTATCATCAAGAATAATTACAAATTCAAAAGTTTCAGATGCTCCGGCAGGCAGCGAATTTATTTTATATCCAAGTGCAATTGCCTCATCCATGAATGAGGTAGAACCCAATGTGCCAACCAAAGGCCATGTACCGTTCCAGATATCAGAAGCATCCCGGTTTGCAAATCCTCCGTAAGCTACTCTGAATTGTTGTCCAATAGCTGCAATACCAACATAAGATAACCAAGGATTGGTTTGTGTTGCTGATACCAGTGCTTTTGGGCAAGCAGGAGTAGGCTGGGAAACAATTGTGTTTTGAGTTGTGTAATCGAAACTTAATGTTACGTTGTTGTCCGGGTCAAAATTTCTGTAATAATAAAGATCATTTAATGCGCTTCCAGTATTATTGGTAAGAGTCACTTCTGTTGTATAATAAAGTTCAGTTGAAACGAATTTATAGGTGATTTTCACACCAACACCCGCAGCTGTTCCGTTCCAGTCTACTGACATACAGTTACCGTCAACCACATAGTTTGAAAGCGAACCGGGAATCTCATTATAATAAGAAGAGTTGTTAGAATAGTTTACACCGTTGACTTCAATACCAAATCCGTTTTCAGGTGAACCTGGTGTGAAAAAATCTCCGTCGTAATTGTTCCATCCGTCATTTTGTGGGTTGGCAACAAAACCAAAATAAACAGAAGGATCCCACTGATCTGATCTGGCATTAGTACCGCCGATATCAGCAGTTCCCTCATGCCCGTTATTATGAATTGCAATTTCTGCAATGTTTCCCAGAAAATAAGCACCTGTTCCGGTAAGCTGTGAAATGGCTGGGGAAGCGGTCAGCGCAAAAAATGCAAGACCGATTGCTTTTAAAGTATTATTGGATTTTGACATAAAAATCAATTCTAGTTTTGGCAAAGACTTTGGATATAATTATTCCACCAGATAACATCTTGTGGGTATTGAGTACGGTCAGCATGTACTTTCAGATAAGCAGCCTGATTTGCAAAATCAACTTTATAAGTCAGCCGGTTATTAGAAATAGCTCCGAAAACTTTCTGAGCATCAATTTCAGTAGCGAAATTTAATGAAGAGATATCGATTTTATAAAACTCCTGCAGGGGCTGAGCCGTGTCAATAGACACACAATAATTTGCGGTGATGGTTCCGGTACCATAATTGTCTGGCCATTGAGCAAAAGTTAATTGAGTTACAAGTGTTAAAGCAGAAGCTAAGAACAGTTGTTTGAAGTTTGATATCACTGATTTCATACTGAGATGTTTGATTTTCATTTAGTAAACTTAATGCTTAAGACGCAGGGAGTATTGATCAGGTTGCTTTTTTTTCTAAATTGTTTTAAATTGTTAAAAACAGGGTTTTACAAAAATCCTGATATTAATCATATTTGGCCGGAATCCAGATCATTTTTTGTGACTGTTTCCGTTAGAATTTTGAATCAACTTAAAACTCAATATTATGGCTCATTCACATGCAGAAGACGAAAAGTTATCAAATTTTAATCTGATGAATAAATTGTTCTACGATCACAATACAAACCGGTATGGTATAATATCGATGCTTCTTCTATTTGTAGGATGCGGTGGAGGAATTGCTGTCGGAATGGGTGCGCTTGACCATGTCATACAACTAGTATTGTTGGTATTGCCTACAATGACAGCACTTGCTATGATTCTTGCTGTAGCGCCTATGCGGGTGATTATTTATTCATCTATTTTTGCCGTTATAATAGATATACTTGTTATTATTTATAACGTTATAAGCTGATTTTTTTTAGATTGATACATAACTTGACAAAAGTGCCTGATCATCGGATCAGGCACTTTTTTTATGGAAAAGAAATTTTGTGCTTTTTGCAATACCAGTTTTCATCTGCGAGTTCGCATCCTCCTAAAATAATCAATCCGGAATCAGCTCTTTCAAAGGACCTTTCATCAGGGAATCCATAGAGAATCTGAATTATTGAATCAGTATGCCCTTCAGGACATTCAGGCGTAGTGTTATGAATTGATGTTGAGTTGTTGATCAACAAAGATTCATTGTCTGTTTTTTTTTCATCTGAACAGTTAATTAAACCTGTTAGAATAATACCCGAAATAAAAACCAATGAAATAAAATGTCTCATCTTTCTAAGTTATTAATTTTGAGCAAATTTAAAGCCATGCTCATGTTGTTTCGATTTATATTCTTTACACTCTTTTTGTTGTTTGGTTCACATTTATTTTCACAACAGCAATTTCAACTTGAGTCTGTTTTGCAAAAAGGACATTCACAGGTAATAACATGTTATGCTTTTAGTCCTGATTCAGCTTATGTTGCAACGGGCAGCGCTGACAATTCTGTCATTCTCTGGAATATTGAATCGGGAAGAATTGTAAGGGTATTTAACAAACACAGTGAGACTGTCTATTCGCTTTTTTTCAGTCCGGACGGTAAATCATTGTTGTCTGCATCAAAAGATAATACGGCAAAATTATCAGACGTATTAACCGGAAAATTAATACGCACTTACAAGCTGGACAGGGAAGAACTGGACATGGCCGTCTTTTCGCCGGATGGAAAATTTGTTCTTCTTTTTGATCATCGTGACGGAATTCACGTATTCGATGCTTCAAATGGAAAGAAACTTTATAAAACAGACAAGAGTTACAGTCTTCTGAATTATAACGGAATTACAAATTCAAAATGCGATAAGATTCTTGCCATGGGTGATTATTCAAAATTTTATGAATGCAACTTAACAAATGGTGACACGCTCCGTGAATTTGAATTTGATAAACCCTATCTGATTTCTTACTCTCCAAATGACAAATACATTGCAGTCAGTTCAGCCAAATTATTTACGCAGGTTTTTGATGCGGCTAATGGCAAACTTTTATACACGCTTAAAGACGGGACAGAAGAATGTGACGGCTGCAATACCAGACACGTTTTTTCCAACTCCGGAAATTTTCTGGTAACCATGTCAGACAAAGTAGACGGAATTGTATGGGATATGACTAACGGAAAAAAAGTGAAAAGTATTTCTGCTTTCAGAGAGAGACCTTATACACTTAAATTCAGTCCGGATGATTCTCATGTTTTGATTTCTTTTGATGAGGACGTATTTGTTTACGAGGTAAAAACCGGAAAAGAAAAAATACATCATCACGTTGAAAACATCAGCTATTTTGACTTTAATTTTTCTGCAGACGGAACAATGATACTTTTACCAGGATTGGATAATGAAGCAATAATGTATAATGTCATTACTGGAAAAAAGCAAAAATCACTGCGCGGTTTTCTGAATAAAAAAAGGGATGACGGTTTAAGTTATTCTTCCACTAACTGGACTGATCAGAGAATCATGAAATTTATTTCGCTCAAAAGAAATTTTGCCCTGAGTCCGGATAATAAATTTCTTGTTTTTGGAAATGTTGATTCTACCGCTATGGTATTGAATCTTGAGACAGGAAAAATCGATCTTAATTTAAACGGACACCATAAAGTTGTTTACGCATTTGATTACAGTCCGGATGGAAAATGGATTGCAACAGCGGGCGGAGACAGACAAGTGTTTTTATGGGATGCTAAAACCGGTGTTCTGGTAAAAAAACTGGTTGGACACCGTGAATTGATTTTTGATATCAAATTCAGTGAAGATGGTTCAAAACTGGCAAGCGGCAGCTGGGACGGAACAATGAGATTATGGGATATGAATGACCTTGGAGAATCAACCGTTATGGATCTTGGAAATGTATCACCCTATGCAGTTGGATTTACAAAAAACGGATTATATGCAGTGACCGGAGATCTTGACCGTAACGTTGATTTCTGGGAACTTGATGCAGGCAGCTCATTCAGAACTTTAGTCGGACACACTGGTGTGATTTCATCGTTTGATTTTACCGCGGATGGAAAAAATATAGTCTCTTCCAGCTGGGATGGAAAAGTTAAAATGTGGGACATCTTAACCGGAATGCTTATTGGAAAAATGGAAAATCATGATGGACCGGTTTACAGTATTTCATGTGATCCGAAATCCCGATTTGTTGCATCAGGAAGTGCTGATAACTCAATCATTCTATGGTCGGCTCAAACCAATACAATTAATAAACTTAACGGACATGCGAGTCCTGTAACTGCTTTGATTTGTACTGCAGATGGCAATAAATTAATTTCAGGTGATTCAGAAGGAATGATAAAAGTATGGGATCTCAACTCAGGTAAAGAACTATTCTCGCGCATGCAGATCAGCAGAAATGAATGGCTTGCAACAACACCTGATGGATCATTTGACGGTTCTTCCAAATCTCTGGATGTGGTAAATTATGTTTCTGGTATGGAAGTAATTCCCGTTGGTTCATTGTTTGATAAATACTATACTCCTGAACTGATTCAAAAGGTAAATAACGGAACCAAAAAAACAGAGACTGGTGAAAATCTTCATCAGATTCTTAAAACTTCACCACTAATTTCCTTTGAAATATCTGATGTAAACGCACGGGCGGGATTGGTAAATGACTCAGTTTTTCAGTGGCAGAAAGCTGTATTGCCTTTAGGAATCAGAATTAACAGTCAGGGAGAATCAATTGATGAAATCAGAATTTATAATAACGGTAAACTGGTCATTCAGGAATCACTTTCAAATGAACTTGTTTTCAGAGGTGAGTCAAAAGACATACGTCAATTTGAAATTCCTTTGAGTAACGGAACGAATAACCTTTCTGCAGTGGTCATTAATGAAAACAGAACAGAGTCAAGTCCGGTTGATATGGTGGTAAATTATGACGGTGTTGCCGGCATGACAGATTTATTTATCCTCTCCATTGGAATCAATCAGTATAAAAATCCTCCATACAATCTGGACTATGCAGTCAATGATGCAACCACATTTGTACAAACTATAACCAAAGGAGCGGATTCACTTTTTTCTTCAGTCAAAACCATAGAAATATTTAATGAGCGCGCAACTAAATTGGAAATTCTGAAAGCAGTAAATGAATTGAAAACACAAATTGGTCCTGAAGATGTTTTTGTTTTTTATTATGCCGGACACGGAGTAATGAGTTATGAAAAAATTCCGGAGGATTCAGATTTTTTCATTGTCACACACGATGTTACAAATCTCTACGGAGAAACAACTTTGTTGAGACAAATAGCTATATCTGCACATGAATTAATGGAATATTCAAAACAAATCAGTGCAGAAAAACAACTATTTATTCTGGACGCATGTCATTCCGGCGGAGCTTTGGATGCCTTTGCTTCAAGAGGTGATGGCAGAGAAAAAACACTTGCGCAATTAGCCAGAAGTACAGGAACCTTTTTCATAACGGCATCACAGGATGCTCAATACGCCAATGAAGTAGGGGATTTAAAGCATGGATTATTTACTTATGCCTTACTTGAAATTCTTAACGGTGAAAAAGGAAACAACGGAGATGATAAAATCACAGTGAGTGAAATGAAGGTGTATGTGGAAGAACGGGTTCCGGAGTTGTCAGAACAATACAGAGGTACTGCACAGTACCCTACCAGTTATAGCTTTGGGCAGGATTTTCCGATTGTCATTTTGAAATGATTTTGAATGATTACTTCGTGATTTTTTAGTAGACAAACAACTCATTTTGTTTTTATTTAGACGATTGTCAATGAGTTTATTGCAAATATGCCGTCGCCGGTGTTATATTTGATTAACCATTTAATCTACATATGAATAAAAAACTTACTCTTTTAATTTTACTGCTTATTCCTTTTCTGGCAAATACGCAAACCAGAATAACTAATAATGCTGCCGTTGGTATTGCAGGTGGGAATTCAGTGGCATGTGCGGGACCAACTCCTACTTTCATAATAACAACGGATAATTCATTTTTTCATATTTATGATTTAGAAGATTATCCAAATATTGTTGACACAGCTTTTATTGTAAGAATGAAAGTGGGTTGTGAAGAAACTGCCGGAGGTCCTTATAGTATAGTAGGTAAAGTGCATCACATCACCGGTTCAGCAAGTTATGCGAATTGTGTTTTAATTGCTGATGATACCGTTGCGGTTCTCCCTGATTCAACATTGTACCGTCTCCATATTCCATTTAATGACAACTATATTTATGTACTTCCAAATGATTCTTTGGCTTGTGAGTTGCATCTTCCGGCAAATCTGACTTCTTCATTTTTCCCAGGATCAAATACTTCACCTGAATCCAGTCCAACATACATCATGGCTGGCGGATGTACAATTCCTGATATGGTTACTGTTTCTTCAATTGGTTATGCTTCTATGCATATGATTATGAATCTCTATGTCAACCAAAGACCAATGTTGACGAATATGGCACCAAGTATCTTTAAAGATGATTCAGTTTATTTTTCGGCAACTGAAATTGATAATATCTGGACTGACAATGATAATGATGGTTTTACAATGATTAAAGTAACCTCATTGCCAACTAACGGAATTCTTGATTTGGCTGGAACTACATTGGTACTTGGTGATACCGTTTTATCAACTGAAATTGATCAGTTTTACTACATTCCAAATGCAGGATATTCTGGAGCTGATAATTTTTCATTTATTGCAAGAGATTCAAGTCACTGGTCACTTGATTCATCACATGTTGATGTAACAGTTATTAACTGGCAGGTTGGAGTAGAGGAAAATAATATACAACCAGTGGTTGTATATCCAAATCCTGCTTCAAAAATGATTACACTTTCAGGGGAAGGTGTAATAGAATACGTGCGTATTTTCAATGCTGAAGGCAAATTGGTGTATTCAAAAGTATCAGATGAAAACATAATCGACATTTCAACACTGGAAAACGGAACCTACTTCATTGAAGTTAAAACGGATCAGAGCACAATTACAAACCGCTTTATTAAACAATAATAGATTTT
Source organism: Crocinitomicaceae bacterium (assembly GCA_016719925.1). Lineage (GTDB taxonomy): Bacteria > Bacteroidota > Bacteroidia > Flavobacteriales_D > Crocinitomicaceae > JADJGJ01. The sequence goes on from JADJYC010000006.1 coordinate 108,395, forward strand.
AAAGTTTTGGAAAGACTGCTCAAAAGGGCAGTCTTTTTTTTGATGTTTGGTTTCTTTTTTGGTTCTCTCACTTACCTCCTTAAATTTGTACACGTTATACTGGCAGATGAAACTTATTATTTCAGTTATATTTTATGTATTTGGTTTTTTGATTTTTAGTCAGACAAGACTAACTCAAAGTTCCAATTTTAATATCTGGATGAATAATTCACAGGCGTGTGTAACCAGCGGACCTGAAACCATTGAAGATAATTCATTTATCCGAATTTTTGATCTGATGGAATATCCGGTTGCTGACACGGCTTTTTTTATCTGGATTGAAACAGCGATTGATACAACCAGTGGCGGAGCTTATGACATTACAGGAAGAGTTCATCGTATAAGCGGACCAATTTTATTTTCAGAATTTGAATTGCTGACTGAAAAAACACATCCGGTTTTTCCTGATTCTTCCAATTACTTTTTAAACATTCCGTTTGACTCCGGTTATGCTTTACCTGCAGATTCTGTTGTTATGGAATTATTTTCGCCACATAACAGCTCGGTTATTTTCAAACCAGGCAGCAATCCATATCCTGAAACCGGAACTTCATTCATTGCAGCAAATGCCTGTGGTCTGACTGAGCCAACACCGTTTGCAGATGTTTCTTATCCTGAAGTAAAATTACTCATGCATTTGTGGATTAATCAGAAACCAATAATGATTGATGTTTCAAAAAACGGGTTTAAAAACAATACATTTAATTTCAACTATTCTGATTTTGTAACTTCCTATCTTGATTACGATAATGATACGCTGGAGTTGTTGAGAATTCAGTCATTACCTCTGAACGGATCAATTTACAAATCCGGAATTCCGCTCAATTTGAATGATACATTACTTGCATTTGAATTGGATCAGCTTGAGTATATTCCAAATATAGATTACAGCGGTTCTGATAATTTTTCATTTATGGTCAGAGACGGATATCACTGGTCAAATCAAATCGCAGATGTGAATTTGACCATTTATGACTGGCAGGTGGGAATAACAGAAATAAACAGTCAGACAATAGTTGCTTTTCCCAATCCTTCAAGCGGTCACTTTCAGCTTAGTACAACATGGAAAACCGGAATTGTTACTCTAATTTCTGCTGATGGTAAAAGAACTATTTTGGTATCTGATTCAAATGGACGGTATGATGTCTCAGGTTTTTCTTCAGGAATTTATTTGCTGGAATTAATAAATGAAAATCAGCGGTCATTAATTAAACTTATCATTCAATCATAAAAATATGCGCAGACTAATTTTGTTATCCGTTTTATTACTTATTGTTTCCTGTTTATTTGGTCAGAATATTTGCGATCCTGCTAAAACAAGAGTACTCATTACAGGTGTTTTACAATGGCAGGATCCCGGTGTAAATTCATTCTCTGATGAAAACAGAAAGGACCAGGAATTGCATGATGTATTTTCGGCTTTAGGAATACCGGACAGTGCAAATTCACTTCTTCTCGATAATCAGGGCACACTTGAAAAAATGAACCGCCAGTTGAAAAGACAAATGAAGGCCTGTGATTCAGAGTCAACTTTTATCTTTTATTATGCAGGTCACGGAAGCAAAATTGACAACTCGTATTATTTCTGTAATTACGATATGGGCAGGGAAGAGTCTTCCATGTTTAATGTGAATACGATTGCTGAATATGCCAAACTTTATTTCAAAGGCAAACGAATTATTTTGTTGGCAGACTGTTGTTATTCGGGATCTCTGCTGAAAGTCGGTGAAGAAATTTCAAAGTCAGGAATTGAAGTTGTTGTCTTGACATCTGCAAGTTCATCCAATATTTCAACCGGAAACTGGACATATACCCAGACACTTCTTGACATGCTTCATGGAAGAGATTTGGGAGATCATAACAAGGATGGTAAAATTTCTCTCGCTGAGTGTTCTGACGAAGTTCGTGAAGCCATGAAATACAGAGAATATCAATTGTACGGATATGCCGTGTATAATGTAAATGCAGAAAATGAAATAGTAGGATACTGCAAACAAAACTATCAGGTGTCAGAAAATAAATTGACTGAATCAAACGGGGCATATTGTTATGCGCTGGATCAAAAAGGTAAATGGAGGGCGGCAAGAATTTTGGGTAAAACCGGAAATTTATTTCGTTGTGAATTTTACAATTATTCTGTTTATGATTATCAGAATCTGAATGCAGCTTCAGTCAGAACGATTTATTTTCCCGTTTATCAGGTTGGAAAAAAAGTTGAAGTGGAGTGGGAAGGCAAGTACTATCCGGCAGAAATAACAAGTGTTTCAGACGCTTTTATGTACATTCATTATACCGGGTATGATAAGACATATGATGAGTGGGTCATGTATGATCGTATTAAAACCGGGAACGAAATTTCAAAATCCATTGAGTGGGAGGGAACCTGGTATCCTGGAATTGTACTTGAAAAAAATGACACGGCTTGTTTCATCACATATGAAGGATATGATCACACCTGGGATGAATGGGTTTCGCATGACAGGGTAAAATGAGACTTGTAGTTGTTTTATTTTTAATTTGTGAATTAAACGTTGGGGCTGTCATCCATATTGATTCTCTTTTTTCTCTGAGATATTCAAGAACAATAAATGATTCAGTTTTTGTTCAGGGAGACCTTCTTCTGTCACCTGAAATCAGATTTGATTTGGATAACGGATTACGTGTTGATGAAGGCGCATCTGAATCCATCCGTCAGCTTGCGCGGTTTTTTACACTTAATCCTTTTCTGATTGTTGAAATTATTTCTCATTCAGATTCCCGTGGAAGTACAGACACTAACCAGTCATTAAGTCTGCAGCGATCCAAAAGCATAATCTTTTCTCTGCTTAACTATTTTGAATCAGATACTGTTTTTTCAGAACGCTTTACAGCTGTTGGAAAAGGAGAGTCAGATCCAATAATTTCTGAAGGAATAATTAATCAGTACAAAAATGATAAAATTCTGTTTGAACGTTATCATCAGGTGAACAGAAGAACAGAAATCAAAGTGACTGGTTTTATCGGAAAAGAATTTTACAAAAACAAACGTGCTTCCAAATCACTGACAGTTTCAGAAACAAGGAATCCGGCTTCATACAATGATCTGGTGATGATTGCAGACAGATATCTGCTGGAAAGCGATTTGGAAAGCACTTGAATACTATACTTACGCAGCAAATCTTGAACCGGCTGATCAGAATTATGCCCGTTTACAGCAAAACAAACTGAAAGAAATTCTTGGTCAAAATTAACCGTTCAGCCAGTTGATGAACTTACCCCAGATACCTTTTCGTTTAACTGGTTCAGCCTGTTTTTCATCTGTCGTTCAGCCTGTTTTTTATTTTTCTTGGCGTTCGATACAGCAGGTTTTTCAGTCGCAGTAATTTGTTGGTAATATTTTACTTTGGATATTTTACGCTGTTCATCCTGTTTGCTGACTTTTAATTTTTCCAGACTGTTTTTACGATTTTCCTTTTGAGTCCGGCTGAAATGATAAATTCCTTTCTTGTCTTTATAAATCGAGTATCTTTCCTCTTCTTCATCCGGCTTACTCACCTTTCTCTTGCTGTTCTTTTTCCCGCCGCTGCTTGTTCTTCAATTTTTCTGCTGGTTTATTTTCTGCTGAAATTGTTTCAGATTGCACTGTTTGCTCAGCAGATTCAGAATTATCATTAACTACCGGATCGGCTTCTTTTTGTTTTTTCTCCGGTAATTCAATTTTACCAACCACTTTTAATCCGTCCAGTTTAATTTTTGGCGCTTTGATCAGTTCAGCATCCGGATCAACAGGCAGCGGAATGAACGGGTCTTTTTCCGGTTCAGAAACAACTACCGGTTCATGGGTAGCTTCATGATAATGCGGCACTTCTATCGGACTGTGCAAGGTATGTGATTGGTGTGATTCAGAAATTATTGATGAACCATATTTCTTTTCAAGGGCATCAACGTGAGCATCCTCCAAACGTGTATTCAGGTCCTGATCAACATCTGTATTAAATTCAGATTTTATAAAAGATGCTATTTCTGAAGGCTTGATATCTAATTTACGGGAAAGTTGTCCCAGTCTCATGGTATTCAATTTTGGTTATGCAAATATAACCAGAATATTCTCCAATTTAAAAGAGTTGATTTATTGAATATCTTAAACTCATGCTTTGAACCGGCTGTTTTTAAATACGGCCATCAGTTCTTTGAAATCGAGTTTTCCGTTTACAGATTTTAAATAATCAAAAATCACCCAGCATTTTTCCAATTGTTTGTTTTCTGATTTTGGTTTACTGATAATGTAAAGTAATGATCGCTGAGTTCCCATGGTGAGCTTATGAAACAGATTACTTCCTTCCGGATCCTGTTCACAAAATTCTTTGAAAAAAATCAGGTGTAGAAATACCATATTCACTTTTATCTTTTGTCAATACAACCTGTACTTCATCAGTATCATTTATTTTCAGTTTTTTACGGTTGGTTTTATTGACAAGAATGTAATGAAACCCTTCTTTACTGGGCATCAGTGCTGCCTGATAGGTGATCAGTCCGTTAATTGAACAGACAACCCTTTTGTCTTTTCCATCTATGAGTTTTTTTGAAATTTTATCAGGCACTTCAACAAAACAATGCCAGCCCAAAGAGCTGTCAACATGAGTTAGTCTTGATTTGAATTTATATTCCATGAAATCTGAGTGTGAAAATAAGAAAATCTTACCTTTAAGAAAAAAACTTTATCATGGATTCAAAGCAACATTTATACTATGCGCTGGGAGCTCTTGCTTACGCAGTTGCCAAGGCTGACGGAAAAGTTCAGGTTGAAGAAAAAGAAAAGGTGAGAGAAATTGTTGACAGGGGTTTACAGCATAACATTGATTTCAATTATACAGATATTATTTTTCAGATATTGCAGAAAGATAAAATGGGATTCAAAGATGTTTACCAATGGGCTATGCACTCATTTGAAACAGCAAAATATCATTTAACTCCTGAAATAAAAAAACAGTTCATTAAGGTTATTGAAGAAGTGGCTGAAGCATTTCCTCCAACTGATCCGAATGAAAAAGCGCTTATTGCCAGATTCGGCCATGACATTGAAAAACTCAGCGTAAAAACTGCGCACGATTAATTCTATGGAAGCTGATGACAGTCACCGTAAAGTACTGATCAATCTGGTAACAACTAAAATGCCTTTTGGTAAATACAAAGGGTATTTTGTCTCAGATCTGCCGGAACATTATCTGGTGTGGTATCATTCAAAAGGATTTCCTGCAGGTAGTTTGGGAATGCTTCTCAACACCATCTACGAAATCAAATTAAATGGTCTTGAAAAAATTCTTGAACCAATAAAAAGAGAATTCAGAAGATAAAATCTCCTTATTGTTTTATGACTGGTAACCGAACAAGTTCATTGTTTGAAATAACTGTTACTACGTAATATCCTTTTTTCAGATCAGAGAAATCAGAAATAAACGGTGAAGAATTTGCCTGGCCTGTGAATTGAACTGCTCCTTTCATGTCAGCTATTTCAATAATTGCGGTTTCACTTTCAAAATAAATCTGTACAACATCTGTAAATGGGTTTGGAACAATTTTAATTGTAATAGAATTCAATTCATCAAAACCAATTCCGGAGATTGTATAACACGATGAAGTATCCACGCATCCGTTTTCAGTAATTTCAACAGCATAATCACCATCTGAAACAGGAGAATAATTGACATTGGTTTCACCTGTTACTTCAGCCATTGCATTTCCGCAATCAAGCCATTGATAAGTTTGTCCTGTGTTATCAGCAGACAAAACAAAACCTGCCTGAGTAACATTCACATCCACTGTCTGAACTGTTAATGTTGTTTCAACAGTACTGTCGCATCCTGTAAGTATACTGACATAAAAATCTGTATAAACGCCATCGAGTAACTGCCATCCGCCTTCCAGAAAAAGACTATCACCTTCACAAATGGTTTCACTCAGTGTTACAAAATCTCCGGGGGTAAATGAAAGGTTCCATTCAATCACGCTGTCACAACCTGTAATGGATGTCAGTGTATCATGATAAATTCCGGCAACACTTTGAAATGCCCCTTCAAGAAAAACTGAATTTCCGTCACAGGTGATTGTGTCTTTCATAGTCAGATAAACCACATTATTAAAAATTTCTGTCATCACGATACTGTCACAACCGCTCATAGCTAATAGCGTATCATTGTAAACTCCCGGTATTTTGAGATAATCACCATTGATGAGAATACTGTCATTTACACAAATTGTAAAATCCTGCAAAAAATAAACATTCATGGATGCTGAAAAAGTATGAATTCCAAGATCAGTTATATCATTTACAGGTAATACATTCCACTGTGTTGTACACAATGTCCAGTTTGTTGTACCAACAGCAACCGTTGACATTCTTACGAGAGTAAATTCAGAAGTTGCACCTGCACCAACAACCCAGTTTGTTCCGGGATCAACACCAACTATTCCTATAATATCCAATGTATCATTGGTGACATTGTTTTTCAGGATAAACGCGTCATCACCATTAAAATTTAGAACACCGGATGTTTCTTCTGCAATGGCTAGAATTCCCGCACTGGCAGATGGATTACATACCACATGTGTTTCACCCGGATTTAAAATTCCGGTCATCGTAAATGTACCGGACACTGTTGAAGCTCCGTTTGTAAATAATTCCAGATTATATTCTGAGAGATCAACCGCATAGGGCAGGGGATTGTATATTTCCACAACTTTATTGAAGCTTGAGCCTTCAATATATTCTGAAAAAAACAAGTTAGCCGGACAACCTTGTTCAAATGAATTTGTTGCTGCAAAAACTAAAAAATAAAAGGGTAGAAATTTTATCATAAATCAAATTGTCTTCAAAGTTAGATGTTTCAGTTATTCTTAAGTGAACTTATTTATCAAGGTTTTATTAATTCGTAACGGGCATTGGTGATCCACATTCTGTTTTGCTGGTTGCGCATTTCTTCTTCAGAATGAACAGGAATTCCCTGTGAGACAATTTTCCCGGTATCAAGAAACACCGGATTGTCATTACGCATCATCACATCACCCCAAACGGCAATTTTTTTTCCTTCAAATTTTGAGTCCCAGCTGGGTAGATTTTCGATCCAGAAAGTTGCTGTTTCAGTCTGAACTACTGCACCGCCTTTTTGATTATATGCAATTCCCTCTATTGGCATTGTATTTGCAGAATCTTTGAATTGCTGAATCACCACTTGCTTATCTGATGTGTCACGGTTGGCAACAACGGTATTGTTTTCCAGATTTTTTCCTGAATTGCAGGAGAAAACAAGAATGGATAAAGGAATTAAAATCAATCTCATAGCCGAAAAATACGAATATATTACCACATAAAAAAAGCGACCCTTGTCCGGGCCGCTTTCTGAAAGTTTTTTAGAATGCTTATTTATCTACAATTGTCATCTCATCAATCAGATTTGTAGCGCCTGCATATTTGTCAATCACAAATAATATATAGCGGATGTCACATGAAATAGTTCTCTGAAAATCTTTTCAAAAGCAATGTCTCCGCTCATCGCTTCCCAGTTACCATCAAAGGCACAACCAATCAGCTGACCTTTTGAATTGATTACCGGACTTCCGGAGTTTCCACCGGTAATGTCATTGTTGGAAATAAAATTGATCCAAAGTGTTCCGTCCTGACCATATCTGCCGTAATCTTTTTTCTCATACAACTCTTTCAGCCGTGCCGGAATAATAAATTCTTCATTATTCGGATCTTCTTTAGCCATCATACTTTCAATGGTAGTATAATAGTCATAGTTTTTATCATGCGCTGAATATTTCTGGATTGTTCCATAAGTCAAACGTAATGTTGAATTTGCGTTCGGGTAGAATTTTTTTTCCGGATACATTTCTCTCAGCGCTGCAATAAACAAACGGTTTGCTTTATCTAATTTCAACTGAGCACCGGAAGATTCATTTCCATAAACCAGCTCACCAAAATTTTTACTCAGTCTGTAAATGGTAGAATATAAAACATCATTTTTTAATGTTTCAAGTGAAGGATTTTCAGCAAAAGCAAGGTATTTATCTTTTTTAGTGAAGACAGAGTTTGCAAAAGCTTCTTTCACAAAAGCCTGCCAGTTATAATCACCGGTAATTTTTGCGGCAACATCTTTAAACTCCTGCGGATGCTGATCAGCCGGAATTGCGTCATTGTACATTTGAAGCATTGACATATAGAGTGCGGCTTCTGTATCATAATCGAAATTGGAATAAAATCCCTCTGTATAATTTGCCACTTTTGCCAGTTCATCTTTCACAATTGCCATATCAGGCTGCTCAGCAGACAAGGCCGCATAAACCTTTCCATGTCTGAGCATAAATCTGCTTAATCCAAGAGATGCAATGGCTTCAGAATAATATACTTTCAATGTGATGTACTTTTCATGAATTTTATATGCTTCTTCCATGTCTTTAAGTACGTTTCCATATTTTGTTTTTCTGGCTTCATCCTGAGAAACCCAGCCGGCAAATTCCTGTTCAATTGCCACCTTCTTCATGAAAACATTATTTTTCTTCAATTGTTCCTGCTGGCCAATGAAATATTTCCAGTAGTTACTTACCTGCGCGTATGTTGAAGCATATTGTAATCTTACAAGATCATTCTGATCCATATGCTCTTTCATGATGGCCAGTTTTTTACCGCGAATCTCAACACGTTTTGGCTGGTCTTTATCTAATGCCATCTTTACTCCGTATGAAGTCAGATATCGGTTGGTTGATCCCGGATATCCCATAACCATTGAAAAATCTCCTTCTTCAATTCCTGCAATGGAAATTGGAAAATAATGTTTGGGTACATAAGGTTGATTGTCCATGGCAAATTTTGCCGGTTTATTGTCTTTACCTGCGTAAATTCTAAACATTGAAAAATCTCCTGTCTGACGTTCCCACATCCAGTTGTCTGTGTCTCCGCCAAATTTCCCAATTGCTGAAGGAGGTGCACCAACCATTCTGATATCTTCAAAAACTTCAACTACAAAAAGATAATATTCATTTCCACCAAAAAAATCTTTTACATAGGCATTGTAATTGGTTCCCTCAACTTCTTTTTCTGCAATGGCCTGACCAGCTTTTTTAGCCGCCAGCGCACGCTCATCTTCATCCATACCTTCATGCAGTTCTTTCAGAATAAGTTCTGTTACATCAACCACTTTTACAACAATAGAAGCTGTCAGTCCCGGAATCGGAATTTCTGATTGTAAATCTTTAGCCCAAAAACCATCAGTCAGATAATCATGCTCCGGAGTTGAACTTTCAGCAATAGCGTCATAACCGCAATGGTGGTTGGTAAGCAGCAAACCTTTTGGTGAAATAATTTCAGCGGTACAAAATCCACCAAAAGAAACCACAGCATCTTTCAGTGAAGGTTTGTTTGCATCATAAATCTGTTTTGGTTTTAATTCCAGCCCCAGCCCTTTCATCACCGGGTAATTCTGTTTAATAGTAAACGGGAGATACATTCCTTCGTCTGCGCGGCCAATCAGCGTAACAAAGGCAATTACAATCAGAAATAATTTTTTCATAGGTTTTTATTCTTTTGATATTCCGGAAGGGTTTGAAATTCCGGAGTTCAAAAGTAAAGCATTCTCTTTAAAAACCGAGAGATTTTAGACGAGGTTTGGATAAGTGGCGATTATTTATTCTTATCCAGCGTTTGGAAGGATAAACGGAGAATTATTGTTTTACCAGAATCAAATTCTGAACATTATTTTCAGCAACTATACGGCATGTGTATAATCCAGATGGTAAAGGAGTTAAATCAACATCAGAATCATTGCTCTGAAGCAACAATTCACCATTCATCGTATAAAAAGATACAGTTGTATTTTCAGTCATTCCGCTGATATGAACAAAATTTGAAAATGGATTAGGATAAACCTGAAGAGCATTATACTCATTCGATGAAATGGCAGCGTTGTCTGAACTCAACACTTTCACATCATCAATCATCAAAATATATCCGTCTGCAGAAATATTTTTAAATGCAATGAAGATATCTTCACTTGCATAACCTTCGGTGTCAAGCTGAACACTTCTTGTTTGCCAGTAAGGAATTTGTGCATCCTCAATAAGCAGTGTATCCGTAAAACTGGTAATCAGACTATCAGTTGCAGAAATCAAAACGAGATAACCATCAGGATAGGATCCATCATAAGATTTTGCAGACCAGACTAATTTCGAAAACGCATCAATTGATATTCTGGGTGTAATCAGGTAATCAGCTGCTTGTCCAGCCGGTTCATAAAATGAAGTACTTGCCGCACAAGTGTCACCATCATTAACAAAAGAAATCCATGCATTGTCAAATGTATCAACAGCAGCAGCAGGTGTGAGGTTATCTGAATTAACCAGATACCAGGTTGAAGGAATACCGTTATTGAAATTTTCATTGAATATCAGTTGCTGTGACCAGAGTGGTGCAGACAGCAAAATAAACAACGGGAATAAAAACAATCTCAAAACTTCTTTGCGCAAAGTTAACTTTTTGATGCTGTAAGAAAATCAATTAACAGATTTTAGGGAAGATTATTGTTTAGCGGACAGTTCAGATCATCTTTTCAATAGCCTTAGCAAGCGCATCTGCGGCAGGTTCATTTTTTCTGAACCACAATTCTGGCTCAACCAGTTCAAGTTCACATAATGCAAGCTCATCGTTGTTGTCCCACATTACATCAACTCTGGCGTATACCGGAATTTCTTCACACGATCTGACTACGTTTTCAGCAAATTCAATTTCTTCTTTGGATGCTTTGTAATTATGAACTGTTCCGCCCCAGTCATCTTGTACGCGGTAATCTCCTTCTTTGGCTTTTTTCAAAACTGAGTGACAGTAATTGCCATCAATGACAATATGAGACACTTCACCTTTCAATGTAATTTGCTTTTGAAATGGCTGAATCAGCATAGATTCATGTCTGATTACATTTCTGAAAACAGGTTCTATTTCATGCAGATTGTCATTGCTGATCCGGTAGGTATGTCTTGCTGCTCCTGATATTGCCGGTTTAATAACTGCATCTTCCCATCCGGTATGATCCATGAGATTTCTCAGCGTAAACTCTGAACCTTTTTCAATGAAATAAGAATGTACAATCGGTATTCCTTTGTCTGCAAGATCCAGCAGATAGTGTTTATCCATATTCCATCTTACCAGATCAATGGAATTAATTAATCTGGTTTGAATACAAACTTGATTAAGCCATTTATCAAACTCTTCAAAGCGGTGAAAATAATCCCAGGTTGTTCTGAACAAAGCAAAACGGGTAGATGACCAGTCAAAATCTTTGTCTGCCCAGTCTTTTTTTATTGCGTGAATCCCTTTTTTACTGAGTGCTTCCAAAACAAGATTGTCTTCAGTTAACACCTGATCAGTGTACCAGTCAATTGATTTTGGATCGATGTATTTTGCTTCAGTGAGCAGAACAACATCGTATTTTTTCATTTTTTTCATCTGCAATCAGTCAATTACAAAAAGTTAAGGGAAATCAAAGCTATGTTCAAAATTGAGAATTAAGACTCCGCTCATCACTTATTTTATGCGCTAAAATGTAAAGCTGAGTGCATTTTTAAACGTGTAGTTGGTTTTTCTTACATCTTGTATATCCCTTGAATCATGCGCCAGAGAATAAACAATTCTGTAAGTAAGATGCTTATTGATAATAAATCTGAATTGTGTTTCATTGGATATCCGGTAATTTCCAAAATCGATCAGTTTTGGCTGAAAATAGGTGATTACGTTCATTCCGAAATGGGTTGTGAACTGTGCGTCAAAAGAAAGATAATTGTTGGAAAGGATATCTCTGGAAATACCATAATCAATCAGTTCTTCATATTCCCCCATAAATCCGGTTCCCGCATTTAGCTGATAATTTTGTTTATCTATCAGATGAAAACGAATTCCCGTTCCCAGTAAAAAACGCAAATTGATTTTCTGAATTTTATTAAACTGAGTTTGCTCGAATAGTTCAAGGATTACATTGCCGGAATCTTTGAAAGTGTAATTGTATCTCACATGTTCAAACCCCAGATTGATAATGCTGATGTCTTTTGTCTGTACCAAAGAATGATCTGTAAGTAATAAAATATGATGCTTCTTTTTGGTATAAGCAATTCGTGCGCGGTCGCCCAGCTGAAAGAGCTGAACTGTATTCATGGTGAAGTTAAGACTCAGATCAATATTTCCGGTAAAGCCTTGTTGCTTGGTAGCAAGACGCATGTTTTCAATGTTCACAATTTGTGAAAAAGCAGAAAAAGAAAAGATCATCAAAATACTAAAGCAGAATTTCATAATTTGTAGACAGACAAATGTATGCAGGATTCTTTGCCAGAACTATCAGTGCGGAAAGTTTTGACTTTTCGAAGTTTGTCCTGATCTTCCCGTTCAAATCTAAGTTCGTGCACAGGGACTTTATTGTCAGAACAAATTGAAGCAGAAAAAGACGTTTCAGTTACATCAAATAGAAATGAAACCGGATGTTCCAGTGAATTTTTAAACCGGAAATCTTTGTACGCAAAAACAACTGTTGCATCAGTACCAATAGGAGTATAGCGTTCATGTTCCTGATATAAATCAATGGTGTGATTATGACGTTCAAGAATTTCAAGTCCGCTCAAAAGCGCCAAATGATAAAGAATACCGCTGACCTGACAAAGTCCGCCGCCAATATCTTCACTCAGCGAATTACCAATAATATTTCTGCCGGCTAAAAAACCTTTTGATGCAGTTGGTTTGCCCAGACAATGCCAGAAGGAAAAAATTTCTCCCCGGATTCACCACAACCGGTTGTATTTTGTCAATAGCCAGTTTGATGTTATGTACTTTATTGGATGATAAAGGATTGGGATGAATAGGTTGCGTCAGCGATATATGTGGTGAATGATTGTTTCCAGAACGACCTGACTTTGCAAATAATCCAGCATAACCAGCTTTGCGGTCATTACGGTTTCTGAGAAACTGCTTGATCAGAACTTTGACTGAATAGGGAATCAGGCGGCGCATCTCTCTATTATTTTTTTCTGCATTTTAAAATGATATAAGATGAATACCATTTAAATCCAACGTGACTTAACAACCAATCTGCCGGTTGAAAAATGAAGCGGATAAAATTGGGTAAACGATGAATTGGTACAACCAGAATTCCGCGTGATTTTTCAATTTCAAATTTTGATGCAAGCAATTTTAATACAGCCGGCTTATCAAAAGAGGTTGCGGCATGCCAACCGTTGGCTTTGTATTTGACTAGGTTTCTTCGTTTTGAAGACGGGAAATCAAAAATAAATGTTCCGCCTGGTTTTAATACACGGTAAACTTCATTCACAATATCTTGAATGTCTGACTGAGATAAATGCATAAAAACGTGCATACTGAAAACTGCATCCAATGAATCATTCTCGGCGGGAATTGAACTACCAGCAGCATGGTGAAGCAGTTTTTCAGGATATTTTTTCCCGGCAATTCTGAGCATCTCATCAGAAAAATCAGAGCCCTGACTGGCCAGATCCAGGAACCGGCCAGTGCCGCAGCCTAAATCCAGAACGTTCTTATTGCTTTTTAGCCAGCGTTTTAGAAGTTTGCGTTCAGCTTTATCAATGAATGTACCGTATGAATTTTCAAAACGACTATGATCGTAATCCGCTGCAATGGAATTGTAATATGCTTTGACCTTTTCTGAGCCCATTGCATCAAATTTAGAATTATCAGCATAACTACTAACATCCTTTTATTTTTTGTGGCTCACAGTCAATTATCTGAATTCAGAAAAAAAAATATTTTTAAGTTATTTCATTGATCTGTTGATGAATAAAATAACTTAATTAAAGTAATTATTTCAGACACTAATCAAACCTTATTTACAGTCTTTTGCAATTTTAAGCACTTCAATTAACCCTGCTTTCATAGCATCTTCAAAGCTGTTATACTTTTCAGCAACCACATCAACTGCGCAATCACAGTATAAAACGGCCTTTTCATCACTCATGATTTTTGAAGCATGATCTTCACAATTGCCTACAAACTCTTTTATTTGTTTACGGGTCCAGTATTTGGCAGCGCCTTTCATTATCATTTTACAGTTGGTCAGTAACAGAATAATGGTAATAAGCAGGAATATTCTTTTCATAGCAGGGATTTATTAAGGTTTAATGGTAATGATTTTTTTTGTTTGACAAAAAAAAATCCTGAAACCAATCAGCTTCAGGATCTTCAATAATTAATTTAAATATTATGCTTTAACTCCCATTACCTCAGCCATTTTCTTTCCAATTTCTGCTGGAGAGTCTACCACATGAATTCCGCATTCACGTAAAATTTTCTTTTTGGCTTCAGCCGTATCATTTTCACCACCAACAATTGCACCGGCGTGTCCCATGGTTCTTCCTACTGGAGCAGTAACACCTGCAATGAATCCAACTACAGGTTTAGTTCCATTTTCTTTAATCCATTTAGCTGCATTAGCCTCCAGATTTCCGCCAATTTCTCCAATCATGATGATTCCATGAGTTTCGGGATCATTCATTAAAAGTTCAACCGCCTGACGAGTTGTAGTTCCAATAATTGGATCTCCTCCGATACCAATAGCAGTTGTAATTCCCATACCGGCTTTTACAACCTGATCAGCAGCTTCATACGTAAGTGTTCCAGATTTTGAAACAATACCAATGTTTCCTTTTTTAAATATAAAGCCAGGCATAATTCCCACTTTAGCTTCATCTGCAGTAATAACTCCCGGACAATTTGGTCCAACCAATCTGCAATTGTATTTTGAAATATATTCTTTTGCTTTTACCATGTCAGCTACCGGAATTCCTTCAGTGATTGTAATAATTACTTTAATTCCACCGTTAGCTGCTTCCATGATAGCATCAGCAGCAAAAGCTGGCGGAACAAAAATGATAGAAACATCAGCACCGGTTTTAGTAACCGCATCTGCAACGGTATCAAATACCGGACGATCAAGATGCTTTGTTCCTCCTTTACCCGGAGTAACTCCTCCAACCACATTGGTTCCGTATTCAATCATCTGGGTTGCGTGAAATGTACCTTCACTGCCTGTAAATCCCTGAACAATAACTTTTGAATTTTTATTTACTAAAACTGACATACCTGATTTTGAATTTGTGTCTCAAAATATGTAAATAATTCTGCTTGAAACGGACCTGTTTGCAAAACAAGGAAATACTTTTATAAATAACGCTGTGTCTTTTCCTTGAATGGTTGCAATTCAATACGTTCAGACAAATATGAATTTGAAAATCTGTTCATAGATTCTTCATTAAACATTAGTTTTGCAAAGTGAATTTTCAGAATCCGGATGATACTATTGTTGCTGTTTCTACTCCCGCAGGAGCTGGTGCAATTGCACTGATCAGAATCAGCGGTAAAAAATCAATAGAAATCACTTCTTCTATATTCAGTAAAAAACTGAATACGGCAAAATCACACACTGTTCACTTTGGTCAGGTTAAAGACGGTGACGCAGTAATTGATGAAGTAGTAGTATCGGTTTTTCTAAATCCAAAATCCTTTACCGGTGAAGATATTATTGAAATTGGCTGTCATGGATCTGCATATATTCAACGGGAAATACTGCGTTTGATTGTTTCAAAAGGAGCTCGGCTTGCTGCTCCCGGTGAATTTTCATTACGTGCGTTCATGCATGGTAAAATGGATTTATCTCAGACAGAAGCCATCGCAGATTTGATCTCATCCAATTCAAAAGCTGCTCATAAAATTGCCATGCATCAGATGCGGGGCGGATTTGGAAATGAAATCAATTCGCTGCGTGAACAACTCCTGAATTTTGCTTCATTGGTTGAACTTGAGCTTGATTTTAGTCAGGAAGATGTTGAGTTTGCTGATCGTTCAGCTCTTGAAAAACTGATTACTGCTATTTATCTCAAAGTGGATAAACTGATTGATTCATTCAGACTTGGAAATGTATTGAAAAACGGTGTTCCGGTTGCTATTGTCGGTGCACCAAATGCCGGAAAATCTACGCTGCTAAATGCTTTGTTGAATGAAGAACGCGCTATTGTTTCAGAAATTGCCGGCACAACACGTGATGTAATCGAAGACACAATTATCATCGACGGAATAGAATTTCGGTTTATTGATACTGCCGGAATCAGGGAAACCAGTGACCGCATTGAAATTATGGGAATAGAACGCTCTTATGAGCAAATCAGAAAAGCAACAGTGATCTTATTGTTGTTTGATTTGAAAGGGGAGAAGGTGAACCATATTCTTGACCAGATAGAACTATTCAGAGCACAAAGCATTGCTGCTGATCAGCATTTGATTCCGGTTTTCAACAAGAAAGATGAGATAAATGAATCAGATTTCAATGCATTAAATTCAAAAGGAATTTTTATTTCTGCCCGTGAAAAAGGAAATCTGGATCAGTTAAAAAGCGAATTGCTCAAAGCGGTCTCTTCATTGAATACCGAGAACGACCAGCTGATTGTCACCAATGAAAGGCATTTTGAAGTTCTGAAAAAATGTAAATCGTCTCTTGACAAAATCAAAGAAGGCATGTCACAGCAAATTCCGGGAGACCTGCTGGCCATGGACATTCGTGAAGCAATTTATCATTTGGGAGAAATTACAGGAACTATTACAAATGATGAGCTTCTGGGTAATATTTTTGGGAAATTCTGTATCGGAAAGTAACAGAAAAATTAAAAACACTTTTTTCCTATCACAATCAAATCGCACCCCAATGCTCATAGAGATACCAAACAAAAAGAAAGCGCGTAGTTATTATTGGCGGAGGTTTTGGCGGCATACAGCTGGCTAAATGTTCAAGAATAAAGATGTGCAGGTAGTCATTGTTGACAAAAACAATTACCACACATTTCAACCGTTAATGTATCAGGTGGCCACGTCTGCGCTGGAAGCAGAATCTATTGCATATCCTATCCGCAAAATATTCAATAAGTCTAAAAACGTATTTTTCAGATTGGGTGAAGTGACCAGAATTGATCATGAAAAAAAGATGATTGAATTTGGAAACGACACACTGGAGTATGATTACCTCGTAATTGCATCAGGAGCAAAAACAAACTATTTTGGAAATGAAGGTCTGACCATTTCTGCTATGCCCATGAAAAGTATTCTTGAATCATTGGATTTAAGAACCATGTTACTTCAGAATTTTGAACATGCTTTACTGATCAATAATGAGCGTAAAAAACAGGGGATGATGAATGTGGTTATTGCCGGTGCAGGACCCACTGGTGTTGAGCTTGCAGGTGCATTGGGTGAGCTGAAACGTTCTGTATTTCCAAAGGATTATCCTGAACTGGACCTTTCAAAAATGAATATTTATCTGGTACAAAGTGGTGACCGTGTGTTACCGATGCTGTCTCCCAAATCATCTGAAAAAGCAAAAAAATATCTGGAGAAATTGGGCGTAACGGTTGTATTGAATACCCGCGTACTTGATTATTTCGGTGATTATGTTCAAACAAATACTGGTCAGGATATCATTGCTAAAACGCTTATCTGGACAGCTGGTGTTACCGGTAATCCGGTAGGAGGAGTACCTAAAGAATCCATCAATAAAGGAGACCGGATTATGGTGGATGAACTAAATCAGGTTAAAGGTTTGCAGGATGTTTTTGCTATTGGAGATGTTGCCTGTATGATTCAGAAAGATTATCCTAACGGACATCCGCAGGTTGCGCCTGCAGCCATGCAGCAGGGAAAATTACTGGGTAAAAATCTGCTCAATAAAATATGTTACAATAAACCCATGAAGCCTTTTAAATACAAGGACAAAGGTGCAATGGCAACAGTTGGTAAAAACAAAGCGTTGGTTGAGATGGGCAAATTAAAAATAGGTGGTGCGGTTGCCTGGTTTATCTGGATGGTGGTGCACTTATTATCTCTTGTTGGTTTCAGAAATACCGTGGTAACCATGTTCAACTGGGTCAAAAACTATTTCAATTCAGACCGCGGAATGCGCCTCATCATTACGCAGTTTGATCTGCAGGAAGAGAAACGCAAACGACGCAAAGAGTTTGAAGCCAGACATCAAACCAATTAAGTAAATATTCATGGTTTCGGTTTATTCTGCGAAAGAGAAAAACCTTTCGGCTTCAGAAATTCAAACGCTGTATGAAATAATTATAAAAGCCTACGCAGATACTGAGTATCAGATGTGGGGTATGAATTATGTCCGTGTCACTCTTGATGATTTTCAAAAATTTATTGAGGCTGATCAGATTCTGGTTGAATTCCTGAATAATAAAATTGCAGGCGGTATCCGTTATTATCCGCTGGATCAAAACACTTACAGTTTTGGTTTATTTGGTGCAGATTTTAGCCTCAGCGGAAAAGGGATTGGAAGAAAACTGATTGAAGCTGTAGAATTGCAAGTCACCAAATCTGGCGGGACTTCCATCAAAATTGAAATTCTTCGTCCGCGGGATTTTGAAATTCCGATAAAGACAAAATTGCATGATTGGTATCAGAAACTGGGGTATGCGTTTGTTGAATCAATCCCTTTTGAAGAAAAATTTCCTGAACGTGCAAAGGGAATTTTGGTGCCTTGTATGTTTGATTACTATGAAAAGAAATTAGTGTGATAAACTGATTCCATTTTTCAATTGAAGGATTCTTCTTCACAGCGTGATTATTTAAATCTCAATCATTTTTATTTCCGTTCTTCTGTTTTTTGCCCGACCTTCTTCTGTTGAATTATCAGTAATAGGATTCAATTCTCCATACCCTTTGGCAATTAACCTTTCAGGTGCAATGCCATGCTCAACTAAGTAATTGACAACTGCTGCTGCTCTGTTTTCAGATAACAATTGATTGCTTTGCTCAGAACCAACATCATCTGTGTATCCTGAAATTTCAAAACTGTTTTCTTCTTCATATTTGAGGTATTCAATGAGTTTGTCAAGAATGGGATAAGACGATTCTTTTATAATTGCCGAATTAGTTTCGAATAATAAATTCTCCAGCACAAATTGTTTTCTTTCTTCAAATAAAACAATTATTCGAACGCGATTATAAATCTTTTGACCCGTTAAAACAGGTAAATGAATTGCCTTGTCTTTTTTTAATTCACCACCAATAAACAATTTAACACGATACTTTCCTGGCTTCATGGTGAGTTCAAATTGCCCATTTGCATCAGTAACATCTTTATACAAAATGATTCCGTTTGTATCAGTTAACTGAACCTCTGCATTGTTAATCATGATGTCGTCAAAGTTTTTAACGAGAACCTGAGCGCTGAAGAAATCTTGTGCTAGTGTATTGAACTGGGTAACACAGAGCAGTACTAAAAGTAAATATTTCATAGGTTTTAATTTGTTAACCTTGAATGTTCACTTCATGAAAAAAGTAACCCAGATATTAATTATTTTGAAAAGAAATTGAACTGATGAAATCAGATTTTTATACCAATTACACAAATATCATCGGTTTGTTCAAATTCGCGTTGCCACTGTTTTAAACTTCCTGAGAGTATCTCTTTCTGCTTTTGCATAGACAGATGAGCATTAGAAAGAAGCAGTTTTTTGAATGTCTGATATTTGAATTTTTTACCTTTTGGTCCGCCAAACTGATCCGGAAAACCATCTGTAAAAATGTACAGGATATCTCCTTTGATTAATTGAAGGGATGTTGTCAGAAATGCTCTTTTATCAACAAATTTGCCTACAGGTTGTCTGTCACCTTTTACCTCCAGCAGCGCCATTTTATTTGCTTCATCCGTTACAACAGACGGATCTTCCTTTTGCGATTTTTCCAAATGATCTGTTGCTCTTGCAACCCACAATGGATTATTGGCACCGCTGAATTCCGAACCATTCGTTTACCCAGATTATCCGGTGCTGACAGAGAAATCAATGCTGCGTCCATTCCGTCTTTACTTCATTGCCATCATTCTCAAATGTCTCAACAAGAATGGATGAAACTTTATCTAATATTTCTCCCGGAGTTCTTAAGCCAAATTCCCTGACTGATCTTCTTAACGCATTGGAACAAACAACAGAAACCAATGCGCCCGGAACACCATGTCCGGTGCAGTCTGCTGCTGCAAGTAAGGTTGTGTTTTCTGAACCTGAAACAGTTTCAAACCAGTAAAAATCACCGCTGACAATATCCTTTGGAGCATAGAAAATAAAATGTTCAGGCAAAGAATTATTCAATTGTGTGCTGGATGGTAAAATGGCATCCTGTAATCTTTTTGCGTAGGAAATGCTATCCATAATTTCCTGCTGTTTTAATTCAACCGTGTTTTTTTGTTCCAGAATTATTTGATTGTCTTTTTCTTGGATCTGAAATTACGGTAAAGAACTATTGCCAGAATGCCCAGAAATCCAAGTCCAATAAATAAGATCATGTTTTTGGATTTTTCTGATTGTAACGCAAGATCCTGCTCACTTTTTAAACGCAGATTTTCTTCAGCTGCTTTTAAACTGTCCTGCATGCGGGTTTCAGTAAATGCTACTTCCATTTCAAGTTTGGTAATATCTCTGATTCGTTCATCATTTTTTGTCTGCTCACGCAGATCTGTGAGTTTAACATGATATTCCAACGCTTTTTTATAATCTCCTTTGATATCGTAAGCTTCCCATAAACATTCACAAGATTGCATTTTCCAGATATCCAGACTGGTGGTGTCAGCCACATTAAAACTGGTTTGACAATGTGAAATGGCTTTGTCCAGTTTTCCCATTTTCAGATAATTCATTCCCAAATAATAATTGCATGTTGACATGCCAATAAAGTCATTGAGTGATTCATATTGTTTTAATCCAATGTCTGCATGAACCAGCGCACTGTCGTATTTTTCCAGTTCATAAAAATACCGGCAGCGGGCAATATGATAGTATGCTTTCACATCCAGTTCCGTGATCTGATCATATTGTTCTCTTAATTTTTCAAGATTGAGAAAAGCCTGATCCAGCTTACCGCAGTCAATTTCAAGTGACGTAAGCTGAATACGTGTGATTAATTCCCTGTCGAGATTTCCGTAAAGCATGGCTGCTTCCAGTCCAAGTGAGATATAATGTATGGCGCTGGCAGTATCACCTTGTGTGATATACATATTGCCGATATTGTTACGCGAATCCACCAGAATATCAGTTGGCGGAAGTTTACTTGCAACATCATTTGCTTTTATGAAAAAGGCAATCGCCTCCGGAATTTTGTTTTGGTAAGCATAACCAATTCCTCTGATATTATAAGCTTTTGCAATGGCATGATATTCTTTTATTTCAATTGCTTTTTTGTAAACAGCATTAAATTCTGATTCACAACTGTCGGGAGCAGAAAGAGCAACAGTTCTGAAAGTATCTAATAAAGGCTGAATTTCTTCGCTGAATGTTGTAACACCAGTTCCCTGTGAAAGAACATAACCCTGCAAAAGCAGTGAAAAGAATATCTGAAAATAAAGTTTCAAGCGCAGTTTTGAGTAGAGTACAAATTTAATGAAGCATCAGTTATGACGGTCAATTTTTTTGAAATAGCAAATCACTTGCTGAAATGCAGATTATCAGGCTCTAATTCAGGTCATACTGGTATTAATGGTTATTGTGATCTGATATTTAAGGCAAATCAGTTAACTTTAGCGTCAAAATTTATACTCATGTCCGTTAGAAATCTTGAACCAAAAATTATCTGGAATCATTTTGAAGATTTGAATGCTGTTCCCCGTCCTTCTAAAAAAGAAGAAAGAGTAAGACAGTTTATGGTTGATTTTGGCAAATCACTCGGACTTGAAACAATCGTTGATAATATTGGTAATGTCATTATTAAAAAGCCTGCAGCAAAAGGATATGAGAACAGAGAGACAGTAATTCTCCAGACTCATATTGACATGGTACATCAGAAAAATGCTGCAACTGATTTTGATTTTTCAATGCAGGGAATTCAATCATTTATTGACGGAGACTGGGTAAAAGCAAAAGGTACAACCTTAGGTGCAGATAATGGAATGGGAGTGGCTGCGGCAATGAGTTTTTTATCTTCCAATGATTATCCGCATCCGGCAATTGAAGCGTTGTTTACCATTGATGAAGAAAGCGGAATGACTGGTGCAAAACAATTGGACGGATCCAAATTTTAAATGGAAAAATTTTTTTAAATCTGGATACTGAAGATGATGATGAATTTTCAGTAGGTTGTGCCGGTGGAATTGATACAAATACGTTTTATACTTACTCAGAAGAAAATGTTCCGTCAGATTATGTTTCTTTTACACTTACTTTAAGCGGTTTGAAAGGCGGACACTCCGGTATGGATATCAATCTGGGAAGAGGAAATGCAAATCTGCTGATGAACCGGATCTTATATACCGGAACACAGATAGCAGATATCAGAATAACTGAATTAAACGGAGGAAGTCTGAGAAACGCTATACCTCGTGAAAGTGTGGCTGAAATTGTTATGCCGTCTTCAAAAAAAACAGAGGTTATTTCGGTTTTGGAAAAAATTGCCGGAATCATTAAAACAGAATATCATATCACTGAACCAGACATGAAATTTACGGTTGCGGAAAATAAAACCAATCCGGCAAAAATGATTTCAAAAGCAGATCAGGAAAAATGTATCCGCGTAATCTACACCACTCCAAACGCTGTTTGGAAAATGAGTGAAACAATTCCGGGTCTGGTTGAAACTTCTTCTTCACTGGCAAAAGTTGTTTTTAAAGATGGACAGTTTACAACCCAGTCACTTCAAAGAAGTATGGTTGAAAGCGGAAAAGAAGATATTGCAAATGCCATTCGTCTGACATATGAATTAATTGGTGCAAAGGTTGTTCAGGATGGAGCTTATCCGGGATGGGCACCAAATCCGGATTCAAAAATTCTGAAGGTTCTGGAAAAACAATATGTTTCTCTTTTTAATGCGCAGCCAAAAGTCAAAGCATGTCATGCCGGTTTGGAATGCGGTATTTTAGGAGAGCATTTACCAAACTGCGATATGATTTCATTCGGACCAACTATACGCAATCCGCATTCTCCGGATGAAAAAGTGAATATTCAATCCGTTCAGAAATTCTGGAAATTTCTTACGCATGTGATGGAAAATATTCCTTCAAAAAATTAAACTGATTCTCTTTTGAGACTTTTTGTTTTAATATTTATAACAGCTGCTTTCGTTTCCATGCCCGAAAAAGTCTCAGACATGAACGCTGGATTTCTAATCAGTCTGCGGATACGGTATTTGTTTATAATCCTGATTTTGAAGATACGGTTTTTGTTATCTCACCATCTTTAAAAGCCATGATTTACAGCTATGAGGTGCTGGATAAAAAACAGGAAAGTGAATCGTGCGGATGGATGGGTGATACGCTGATCATACTGAACGATAAAGATTCTGTTTGTGAAAAGTCACCGAGTCTGGAGTTCAACTGGACATACACTGTTTCTGGTGAAAAGGAGAGAACGCAGGTATGTACGTTCACTGTTTGGGACGATAGTTTTTAATTATAATTCTTTCATCAAAACCTGATAAATTGCAAGCATAGAAGCAATGTCTTCTTTGTGTACTTTTTCGTCCGGACTGTGAACATGATTTTCAGGTGCCCACACAAAACACCAGTCGATTGGAAGTTCAGCTGCCTGTAAAATTGTTCCGTTACTTCCTCCGGCGCTTTCAACTTCCAGCTGATATTTAATTTTATTTTTCTCTGCTATCTGAATAATCCGCTGCACATAATTACGGCGTGGAATACTATAATCACGCATTGAAACAGCAACTCCTTTTCCGTGTGATATTCCATCAGTTACCCAGGTGATATCACAGATCAGTGCTTGTCTGATTTTGAACTTTTCGTATAGAAATCTGGCTAAAAATCCAGCTGAACCTCCGTGATGCTCTTCGTATGTTGAGAAAACAATAACTCCGTTTTCAAGTGTCTTTGCAAGTTGCAGTGCAATCCATATTCCTAATCTGTTGTCCAAATAAGGGGATTGAATAAATTGTTTAGTTTCTCTGAAATCCGGTTTGAAAGACAAAGGGGTTCCACGGTCAATCTTTCTTTTATAAACGCACTGCATGTGTTTTTCACCATCTTCATGTTCCATCACCAGCAGTTCTGTTTCTATTTCTCCTCTTGAATCTCTGCCAACCAGTTCAATTCCGTCTTGCGTAACCGGGCTTCCGATTCTGATCAGATGATTGTCATAACCAACTGTAAAACCAATGGAATCCATATGTGCATAAACAGCGGTAGTGGGTTTTCCAAAAACTAAGATTAAGGCATCCTGAAATCCGTCACCGTAAAAAAGTTTTGGTTTTTTCTTCCAGTTTTTTTGTTCTGTTTTAATTTGCTCCAGAAGAAATTCTTTCATGGGAGATTCATCTCCGCTGGTTGCTTGCACTGCAATTAACTGTTTTAAAAGTTTCATTGATCTGATCCTGTTTTTTTAATTTCAACAGTATGCAAAGGTTGAAAAAGATTGAGAAAGAGATCAGATTTTGACTGAGCAATTGAAATATCAAGACTGGTCCCTTTATCACTGTGATTTTGTTCCACAATAGCTGCCTTGCTGGCTGAAAGTATATTCATCACATCTCCGGTACTGGAAAAATCAAAAGATATTTTATAATAATCCTGCAAATCATTTTCTGTAATTTCTGCTTTTGAAAGTGCATCTTCAGCGGCAGTTTTGTATGCTTGGATTAAACCTCCAACTCCCAGATTTGTTCCGCCGTAATATCTGACAACGGCAATCAGAATGTTGGTTAATTCATATGAAAGTATCTGACCAAAAATTGGTTTTCCAGCTGAATTGGATGGTTCACCATCATCTGAAAAACGGTCAGAAAAATTTGTCTTACCAAATCTCCAGGCATAACAAACATGTACTGCTCCCGGATTTTTTTTCCACAAAGCATCAATGTGAGTTTTTGCTTCATTTGGATCAGAGCAGGGAATTGCAAATGCAAAAAAGCGCGATCCTTTCTCACGGTAAGATCCCTCTGTGGTTGTTTTAACAGTCTTGTATTTTCTGTTGCTTTTCAATTTAATTCTTTGATGTTTGAAATCCAGCTTTTTATTGCAGTTTTTGATTTTGCAGTAAAATTCAGATGTTAAATTTATTCAGATATTTGCAGAAATCATGACTTATTTAACATTTGAGTCCGCAGTTGTATTGCATAATGCTGGATTAAATGAAATAGTTTTGCAATGCGGATGTGGGATTCTCCTGAATGAATCCTGATAAAGATTAATACAAAATGGAAACAATGGAAAAACTATCAGCAGCGGCTATCATGGAGATGGAGGACAAATACGGAGCACATAATTATCATCCGCTTCCGGTAGTACTTGAAAGAGGTGAAGGAGTTTATTTGTGGGATGTTGACGGAAAAAGATATTATGATTTTCTCTCAGCATATTCTGCCGTTAACCAGGGGCATTGTCATCCGGTAATAGTGAACGCAATGATTGAACAGGCAAAAAAACTCACACTGACATCCCGTGCGTTTTACAATGATTCATTAGGTGTTTATGAAAAATATGTGACAAGTTTTTTTGGATTTGACAAAGTACTTCCAATGAATACCGGGGCTGAAGCGGTAGAAACAGCAATTAAAATCTGCCGGAAGTGGGCGTATGAGAAAAAGGAATTGCTGCCAATCAGGCAACAATTGTAGTTTGTGAACAGAACTTTCACGGCAGAACAACAACCATCGTTTCTTTTTCCAGCGATGAAGGTTCACGTAAAAATTTCGGTCCTTTCCCTGCAGGATTTGTTGCTTTGCCTTATGATGATATTGAAGCGCTCGAAAAAGCAATTTCACAACCCAATATAGCCGGGTTTTTAGTTGAACCAATTCAAGGTGAAGCTGGTGTTTATGTACCTTCTGAAGGATATCTGGCTAAAGCAAAATCACTCTGTGAAAAATACAAGGTACTTTTTATTGCAGATGAAATTCAAACCGGAATAGCGCGTACCGGAAAATTGCTGGCAGTTGATCATGAAAATGTAAAACCCGATATGCTGATTTTAGGAAAAGCACTTTCAGGCGGAACATATCCTGTATCAGCAGTATTGACTTCCAACGAAATTATGAATGTCATTAAACCAGGACAACATGGTTCTACTTTTGGCGGAAATCCAATTGCGGCCAAGGTTGCCATTGCATCACTGGAAGTTGTAAAAAATGAAAAATTAGCTGAGAATGCTGAACGGCTTGGAAAAATATTCAGATCTGAAATGGAAAAACTGGTTGAACAATTTCCAATTGTAAAATTGGTTCGCGGAAAAGGTTTACTGAACGCAATTGTCATTAATGATACAGAAGACAGTTCGACTGCATGGGATGTCTGGATGAAAGTAAGAGATAACGGATTACTAGCAAAACCAACTCACGGAAACATCATTCGTTTTGCACCGCCGCTGGTAATGACTGAAGAACAACTAATGGACTGCGTTTCGATTATTTCTAAAACAATCAGTGAGTTTAAAAAGAACTGATTCAATTGAAGAATCAGTATTTCACTCTTAGAACATAACTAGACTCCACGTATCTGCCGTAACGCACTGCGGGAGTCCATTTTGGCATTTTCCTGACAAGTTCAATCAGTTCTTCATACTGGCAATTGTTGATGTCACCGGTAATTATCTGATCATATTCCGGTTCTCCTTCTTCTGAAATATGAATAATCAGTGTAATTTCCTGCGGAATGGAATCACGGCATTTGTCTGTGTTTTTTGAAACAAAATCATCCAGCGCTTTTATTCCACCCGGAAAACGCGGTTCACGGTAAAGTGAAGCAAAAATGTCCTTCTTTCTTTTTGGATACATTAAACCGCTGATAAACTTTCCATTTTTGAAAGTCATCTTAGAAATGATTTTTTGTTTTCGTTGTACTGAATCCAGTCTCCATGAGGAAAGCCATCAAGGTATTCAATGGAATAGCGCTTGTTACCATTTTCATAGTATTCAGTTTTTGTACCGGTTCCGTTGTCAATTGTCTGTACATTATTATTGTTCCAGAACGCAATCATTTTATATTCTTTTTCTGCCTCTGCTGAATTTTCTGAATCGTAATCCGGATTAATCATTCTGATTTCTTTTGGATTTCCATCCATTGAAAAATAATAAAGAGTATCAGTGAGTTTTCCGTTTTTAAATTTTCTTACTATTTCTTTATTTCCGTTTTCATAAAAAAGGGTAGAAGAGCCGTTCATGATTCCGTTCTTATAATTGTATACGGCACGCAGATTTCCATTTTTATAGAAATATCTGAATTCACCAATCTGATTCATGGGTTTCACTTTGTTTTTGTAAACACCAATCATTTGTATGGTAAAAGTTTCCAGATAAAAATCATGAACAAGTAAAGTAGAGTCTTTTGAATTTGGCCATACACCTCTGTAGTAGGTTGCATCAGCTCTGTTTTGAGTCACGTTCCAGTCAGCATCCAGAAAAATGGTATCAGTTATCACCAGATCCTGCGCGGCGGCAGAAAACGATATCAGCAATATGAATATCCATTTTGTCAAACTGTTTCTTTTACAAATTCTGTTTTTGCAATACCATCGCGGTCAATTTCAGTAATCATTACCGGTACAATCTGATTTAACAGCTCAGCGTCATAAGGAAATTTAACTTTCACGTAATTTGAAGTAAATCCAAACATCATTCCGTTTTCTTCATCTGCTTCAAATAATACTTCTTGTTGTGAGTTCAGCTGCGACTGGTAAAAAGCTCTGCGTTTTTTTTCTGAGAGAATCTGCAATTGTCTGCTTCTGTCTCTGCGGATATTGATCGGAATACTTTCAGCCATTTTTCTTGCCGTGGTATTTGCTCTTTCAGAATAGGTAAACACATGAAGATAGCTGATGTCTAATTCCTGAATAAAGCTAACGGTTTCCATAAATAATTCATCCGTTTCACCCGGATATCCGACAATAACATCTACACCAATACAGGCGTGCGGCATTTTGTCTTTAATTGATTTTACACGTTCAGCATACAATTCTCTCAGATACTTTCTCCTCATGGATACTAATAACTGATTTGAACCGGATTGTAACGGAATGTGAAAATGAGGAACAAATCTTTTTGAAGTGGCAACAAAATCAATGATATCATTGCTTAGCAGATTTGGTTCAATGGAAGAAATCCGGATACGATCAATACCTTCTACTTTATCTAATTCCTTTACAAGCTGAAAAAAATTCTCATCACCACCCTGACCAAAATCTCCGATATTCACGCCGGTCAATACCACCTCTTTAATTTCTGTTGCGGCAATTTTTTTTGCTTCTTCAATTGTTTCTGCAACCGTTGCATTTCTGCTTTTTCCTCTGGCTAAAGGAATGGTACAGAAAGAACAAAAGTAATCACAGCCATCCTGAATTTTAAAAAAAGATCTGGTTCTGTCGCCGGCAGAGTATGAGGGAATAAAAAATCTGTTTCTTTTATGTTTGCAGCAACAACTTCCGCTTTTTGTTTTTTCCAGTTCTTCAATATGATCAAGAATATTGAATTTTCATTACACCCAGCACCAAATCAACTCCAGGGAATATTTGAAATTTCTGTCGGTTTGAGTTGAGCATAGCAGCCAATCATAGTTATGAAAGCATTGGGATTTATCTGCAAAGCTTTTTTTACAACCTGCCTGCACTTTTATCTGCATTGTCTGTAACGGAGCAGGTATTAATTACAAAAATGTCCGGAGTTTCGTTAAAATCAACTTTAGCAAAACCCTGATTTTCAAAATTGCGGGCAATAGTAGATGTTTCTGAGAAATTCAATTTACATCCCAGCGTATAAAAGGCTACTTTTATACTGATTCATAGCAGTTTGCAAACTTAGCGATTCTAAGTTGATCAGGAAAGAAAGGTGGGGCAAAAAAAAACTCCCCCTGAAAAGGAGGAGTTGTGTGATTTAAAGTTCTTCGAAAGTTACTGAGCGCTCTTCACGTTCTTCAGCAGGCTCAGGTTTTTTATATTCTCCGGAATCCCAAAGGTTCTTGATTGTATCAAGTGCTTCAGAAAATCCTTCGTTGAATTTTTCAAAATCTTCTTTGTACAGGAAAATTTTGTGTTTCTCATACTCCGGACGCCCATCAAATTCTCCTGTTCTTTTACTTTCAGTAATTGTGAGGTAAAGGTCTTTTCCTTTAGTCGTTTTTTACATCAAAAAAGTAAGTTCTTTTTCCGGCCTTAACCCGTTTTGAAAATACTTCGTCATTTCTCTCGTTCATCGTACCCTGTTTTTAAAATTACTTGTCACAAATTTATGATTATTCATCAGATCAGAAAATTTTATTGCAGAATTTTCTGATCAATGAGTTCAATTACAGGATTGATTTCATTTGGAGATACCCAGTTAATCTCAGGATTTCGTTTAAACCATACCATTTGTTTTTTTGCAAAAACGCGCGTGTTTCTTTTGATCAACTCGACGGCTCTGCTGAAATCATGTTTACCGTCCAGATAATCAAACAACTCCTGATATCCTACTGTTTTCAGTGCTTTCTGATCTTTGAACGGGTATAACTCTTTGCTTTCTTCAAAAAGTCCCTGCTCCATCATATCATCGACCCGTTTATTAATCTTTTCAAATAATTGATCCCGTTCAAGTTCAAGTCCAATCCAAAGTGTTTCAAACATTCTTTTTTTGTTTTGATTTTTTCTGAAGGATGAATAGGGCAGTCCTGATTTTCTGAAAACTTCCAGTGCTCTTATAACTCTTCTCGGATTCTGTATATCAGCAGATTTGTAAAAATCGGGATCAGCAAGTTTAAGTTGTTCCTGCAAAGGTTCAAGTCCATTTTCTTTCCATTCTGTTATCAAACTGTTTCTGATTTCTTCAGAGGTTGGAATATCATCAATGCCATAACACAGCGCATTAATATATAAACCGCTTCCTCCAACAGCAATAACAACCGGATGTTTTTCAAAAAGCTGATTGAGAAGAATTAAAGCATCTGTTTCAAACTTACCACTGGTATATTTATCATGTATGGAAAGATTGGAAATGAAATAATGTGCTGCCTGATTTAATTCATTTGCATCTGGTTTGGCAGTGCCAATATTCATTTCCTTATAAAATTGTCTGGAATCAAAAGAAAGAACGGGTGCCTGGTATTTTTTTGCAAGCTCAATGGATAAAGCTGTTTTTCCAACTGCGGTTGGACCAGCTATAACAACCAATAATTTTTTCTGATTATTCAGGATATCCATTCATCCAGAAATTCACGGATACATGCATCACCACCTTTACGTGTCAGAATAACGTGCGCAATTTTTTTGATACTCTTAACCGAATCAGCAGGACATGCACAGAATCCGACTTTCTCCATGATGTCCATGTCATTGATATCATCACCAACATAAGCAACCTGATTCATGGTAATTCCTAATTCATTGCACCAAATTTCCAATACGTCTGATTTTTTCTCTTGTCCCACATGTACTTTTTGAATGCTGAGAAGTTTTGCCCTTTGTGCTATAGCTTCAGATCTGAACGCGTGAGAAATAATTCCAAAAATCATTCCTGCACCTGCCATTCGTTTAATTGCCAGACCATCTTTGGAGTTGAATTTTTTTATCTGATCTCCTGATTCTGTATAATACATTCCTCCGTCAGTCATAGTGCCATCTACATCCAGCACAATGAGTTTTATATTTTTCGGGTTTACTCTTGCAAGTAATTTCAGATCTTTTTTGACAATATTGTCCAGATCCATATTGAAGTACGCGGCAATTTTTACCAATTCATGAGGAGTAGGATCCAGAATGCGAATTTTTGGAATAGCTATGACATCTTCAAATTCAGTGATTGTCATGCCTCTCTGATCACATAACCAGTCAATATTGTTTTTATAGAACTCCATAACAAGTCAATTTGAAAGGAAAGATAAAATTAAATGATTTTCTTTCCAACTGCAGATGCGATTGGAGCAAGTGTTTTGTCAGTGCAATAAATTCAGCGTGATCCAACTGCTGTGAAGCATCAGATTTTGCAACTTTTGGATTTGGATGCACTTCAACAAGCAGTCCGTCAATTCCCATAGCAGTACATGCTCTTGTCAAATCTGCAACACCATAGGCGTAACCCATAGCGTGACTTGGATCCAGAACAATCGGACAGTTAGTATACTCTTTTAAAAATGCGACACCACAAAGATCAAGTGTAAACCTTGTTTTTGTTTCAAACGTGCGGATTCCTCTTTCGCACAAAATAACATTGTCATTTCCGCCTGAAAGAACAAATTCAGCGCACTGTACAAATTCCTGCAAGGTTGTACCGAATCCTCTTTTAATTAATACTGGTTTATTAGTTTTTCCGCAGGCTTTAAGAATACCATGATCATACATGGCTTTTGCACCAATCTGAATAACATCTGAATATTCAATTACTTCATTTACGTGCGAAGCATCTCTGACTTCAGTTATGACATTCAATCCAAATTCCTGTTTCATTTTCAGAAGCAGTTTTAATCCCTCCAGTCCCATTCCCTGAAAACTGTACGGAGATGTTCTGGGTTTATAACAACCGCCTCTGAGCGTTGTCAGATTCAATGATTTCAATAATTCAGAAGATTGCCTGATTTGATCTTCTGATTCAACCGAACAGGGTCCGGCGATTAAAATTGTATTTCCAGAATTTCCGCCAATAGATACATTTCCGATTTTTACTTCACGGGTTTGTTTGCTGTATTTTCTGGATGCAAGCTGGATATCATCTCCAAAAACAAATTTCTCAATAACAAGTGAATCAAATTTTGAATCTAATTCTTTGTGTCCTGATCCGCTGATTAAAATATAGCATTCAGGCCGGTCAAGTAAAAACGCATTTAACTCTTTTGCAATCTCATTTGCTTTGTTTAATCCTGCTTCTTTTTTCAGGTGGATGATCATAATTCTCCTTTAATTAAATTCATAAAATTCATTGTGCCTACGGCTTGACCCTGGTCATTAATTACAGGCAGATATAGCACCGGCATATTTTGTTTTTTGATATATCTCAGCAACTGAAATACAGTAAAGTTTTGATTCACTGACATTGGATTTTTATTGATCAGTTCAGTCACTTTAATATCATTCAGGTCATGGATGTTTCGTAGCAATCCGTTTCTTAAATCTCCGTTGCCGATTATTCCTTTCAGATTATTTTCTTCACCCAGTACCATGACAAAACCGAGCTTACCGGCAGCCATTTTTTCCAGTGCAGTTTTAAGTGAAAGTTCATGCTCAAAAACAGTGGGTGATTCATTCAGGTCACGCATAAAATCCTTCACCAGAAAATGAGATTCAACCTCATTCAGTTTCAGATTGAGAAGGGCAGTATTGATGTTTGTATTATTAAAAGATACGAGCCAGAAACGGATGCATCTACACCCATATTTCTCAGAATAAAAGATACTTCAGCATTTACTCCGCCATCCACATGAATTTTTGCCCGGGTAAAGTCTTCTGAATTCTCTGATTTTTCTGAAATTCACAGGGTCAAATTTTCCGCCGCTTTTCCCCGGAACTGTAGCCATGATCAGTATAAAATCAAAATCTTCTTTGTAATTCTCAAAAACAGTTACAGAGGTATCAGAAGTTATTGCCAAACCCAACTGACCTGAAAATTCTTTTGGAATTTGCAGTTTTTTGTCTTTCAGATCTTCATACTGAAATGTGACATATTCGATATCAAATTCAATGAGTGCCGGATAAAATCTCTTTGCATCTTCCGTAATAATATGAAGATCGATGGAATGTGAGAGTTTTGCTGAATGGTTTGAATATCCGCAAAAACATTCAGGTTATCATTACAATCCACGTGAATATAATCTACCATGGATTCATTCAGATCTTTAATAGTTTGAAGAATGTCATTTCCCTTGTCTGAATATATGGATGCTGAAATCTTCATAAACTGTTTGCCTTGAAATAGGTCTGAATGTTTTGATTTGACGATATTTGAATACAAAGATAGAAACTATGATTGATTTCACAGATAAGATTTACACTGGTTCAGACGGGAGGAAATCATTGTTTGATTGCAGGATACCGCCCAATCCCAAAGGTATTATTGTGTTTATTCATGGCTACAAGGGTTTTAAAGACTGGGGATGCTGGAATCTGATGCAGGATTTTTTTGTGAATAATCAGTTTGGCTTTGTCAAATTCAATATGTCGCATAATGGCGGAACAATTGATCAGAAATTTGATTTTCCGGATCTGGAAGCGTTTGGAAATAATACGTATTCAAAAGAATTATTTGATTTGAAAATAATTGTGAATGAATCTTTCAGATTGGTTGAGCAGGAACTCGAATTGAAAATACCTGTTTATCTTCTGGGACACAGCCGTGGAGGTGGAGTTGCAGTGTTGTACGGAGCAGATGATGAACGGATTACTAAAGTAATTTCACTGGCTGGTATTTCAGATTGCATGTCGTTTTCCAACGGGTGAAGAACTTGAAATGTGGAGAGATGAAGGTGTGAGATATGTTTTAATTCCCGCACCAAGCAGGAAATGCCGCATTATTTTTCTCTGTATGAAGATTTTCATTTGAATGAGAAGCATCTGAATATTGAAGAAGCTGCAAGAAAATTACATATTCCTTTTATGCAGATACACGGTGATATGGATGAATCGGTCAGTATTTCAGAAGGAATTCAACTGGCGCATTGGACAAATACGCAGTTGAAAATTATCAAGGGTGCTGATCATACTTTTGGCAGTTCACATCCCTGGATTTCTTTGGAAATGCCTGAGGAGATGAAAGAAGTTTGCAGCACCGTACTGCGTTTTCTGGATCAATAAACCGACATTTTAATCATCAATTGCTCAAAGTACTTTTTCAGCTGGGCAGACGTGCAATAGTGATTATTAATGATCATGGCATAGGCAAGTTTCTTTCCAGAAGAACTGTCAACGTATCCCGCGTAAGATTTTACTCTCGTCATTGTTCCGCTTTTGCCGTAAACTCTGCCATCTGCAGTTGTTCCATCAGCAACACTTGACATTGTTCCTTTTTTACCGGCAATGGCCAGACTCTCTTTGAATGAACTTGCATTTTTAGACGTGTTCATATAAGTGAGCAGATCTGCAAGAAATTTTGCAGAAACGGAGTTGGATCGCGAAAGTCCGCTGCCATCTGTCATGAATAAACCGGTTGCATCAATTTTACCTTTCCAGTAATTGGTGCAAACCAGTGTACCGTTGTGTGTACTTCCATATCCTGAACTGTTCACTGATAACTGACATAAAATGTGCTCAGCAAATAAATTAATGGATTGCTGGTTAACAATATTCATGATTGATCCAAGGCTTGGAGATTCATGCAGCAGCAATTCTTTCAGTTCAGGTTTTACAAAAGGAATATTTTATCCAGCTCTCTGAAAGTAGTTGGAGCGTACTTCACATTGATTCCTCTTTGCTCAAGGGCATAATCAAATTCAAGTGCGGCAATAAATTCAGGATCAGGAATACTGGCCTTCACTACAAAATCTTCCTGACCTTTTGGAATGGTACCTCTTACAAACCAGTCATACGAATAAGGTGCGCCAAATACATAGGCATCATCGTCTTTTGAATCGGCTGATCTGACAAAATTTTTAATACTGATTCCGGGCACATAAGGAACTGTACAGTGAAGTTCTGTTGAATCACCGGCGGCAACTCCGGTTTTGAAATGCAGTTCAAGTAAATTATCAAAAATGGTTAATCCTGACGGACCGGCACCATAGTAATTACCCATGTCTCCCCAAACCCAGCCAGACGGGACACCTTCATATCTGTAAATCGAAGCATCTGCAATTACTTTTCCGGTAATTTCTCTGATTCCCATTTTGTATAAAGTGTCTGCCCAATTGATCAGAAAATCACGTTGAGTCCCGTCTTTATTAAAATACTTTGAACCTAACGTGGGATCACCGCCTCCAATAATATAAATGTCACCGTTGATGGTTCCTGTTAAACTGTCAAAAGAACCGGAGTGCATAATTTTTGTTTTGAAATGATAGCCCCTGCCGAGCATTTGAAAAGCTGTTGCAGTTGTTATCAGTTTCATGGTGGAAGCGGGTGGCATACTCATTTCAGAATTGTAGTCGGCAATTACTTCACCGGTAGTCATATCTTTTACATACAATCCAAAAATGGCATGTTTCAGTTGAGTGTCTGTCATCATGGTTTCAGCGTATGTCTGAATTCCATTTACGGGTTTGGTAACAGTTGTTTGCGCAGAGGCAAAAGACTGGAACAATAAGCAAGCTGAAAACAGAAATAAATAACCCTTCATAACGTATTGAATTTATTCAACGTAAATTTGACCTAAAACTAACTACTTTGTGCGGCATTTTGGGAATATGGGCAAGAAATCAGAAAGGTCAGAATGACTTTTTAAAATTGCCTCATGCACTCAAAAAAATACAGCATCGTGGTCCTGACTTTCAATCAACCAAAATTTGTTCCAATGTTGCGTTTGGACATACAAGACTATCTATTGTAGACCTTAGTAACGCTGCAAATCAGCCATTCACTGATGTAACCGGAAAATACCATTTAATTTTCAACGGTGAGATTTATAACCATGCTGATCTGAGAAAAAAAGCAATAGAAAAAGGTGCAAAATTCAGAACAGTTTCTGACACTGAAGTGTTATTAAATTTATTGATTGAGAAAGGAGAAAAGGCGCTTGATTATATCAATGGATTTTTTGCTTTTGTATTTTACAATGAAGATAAAAACGAGATTATAGCCGCACGCGACAGGATGGGTATTAAACCTTTATTGTATTCAGTAACCGGTGATGCTGTTTATTTTTCCTCAGAGTTAAAGCCCCTGCTTGAATTTGAAATCAGCAAAGATATTGACCAGACAGCTCTGGAATATTATTTCGCCTATACATATATACCTGCACCATTTTCCATTTTAAGTTCCGTAAAAAAAATGATGCCCGGTGAATGGATGAAAATCTCAGACGGTGTTATTGAAAAAGGAAATTATTTCAGGATAAATGATAGACCAGCATTTGATGGTTCATTTGATTTGGCAAAAAATCAGTTATCAGATCACCTGAATAATTCTGTAAGATTAAGATTGCTGGCAGATGTGCCGCTAGGTTGTTTTCTTAGCGGCGGACTTGATTCTTCCATTATTTCTGCAATAGCAAAACAACAAAAAGAAGATTTAAATACATTTTCAGTGGGTTTTGATCACCCTTATTTTAATGAATCAGATTTTGCTGAACAAATGGCAAAACACATTGGTACAAAACATCACCGGATTCAATTCAGTAAAAATCAATTCACGCAGGTGATTCCTGATTTTCTGAACTCGCTGGATGAACCGTTTGCAGATTCTTCATCAATAGCTGTTTATCTTTTATCTCAACAAACAAAAAAACACGTTACGGTTGCTTTAAGCGGAGATGGTGCTGATGAATTGTTTGGAGGTTACCGAAAACATCTGGCTGAAACAAAAATCAGAACTGCCGGAAATCTTAAAAAAATTATTAATCAAAAGTGCCGCGGTTATTTTGCCGCAACCTGCCGACAGCAGGGGAGGGATGAGGAGTGATTTTCAAAGGAAACTTAAAAATTTGCGGCTGGTTTAAAATTAAGCAATCAAGAGCGTTTTGAATTTTACTGCAGGTGGATTCATGTAAAAGACGAAGAAAATCTAATCAGAAATTTCAGCAGGTCAAAGTACATTCCTGAAGAACTAAACTCTCTGAATCAGTATCTCATGGCTGATCAGCAAATGGTGTTGCCAAATGATATGCTTAAAAAAGTGGATGTGATGAGTATGGCTCACGCTTTAGAAGTGCGGGTTCCATTTCTGGATCATAATCTGGTGAATTTTGCCAACTCACTTCCTTCAGAATGGAAAGTAAATTCAGGAAGGACGAAAATAATTTTGAGGGAAACTTTCAAAAATATATTGCCGGATGAAATTATTCACCGCAGTAAAAAAGGGTTTGAAATCCCGTTGAACGCCTGGTTGAGTGAAATGATAAATGAACATTTTTCAGCAGTTTATTTTTCTGAATCATATATAGTAAATCAGAATTTATTTCATTACTCATTTATTGATCAGATAAAACAGTTATGGACATCAGGTAAGTCAGGTGAACGAATTTATCTGATCTGGTCATTACTTGTTTTTCAGCACTGGTATCACACAAATCTGGAACAAAAATGATTAAAGTTCTTCGTATTGTAAACAGATTCAACTTAGGAGGTCCGGTATATAACGTGACTTATCTAACTGCGTTTATGCCAGATGAATTTGAAACTGTTTTATGCGGTGCAATGCCTGAAAATCACGAAGGAAATGCCTTGTTTATACCTGAAAATTATGGTGTAAAACCAGTCATTATTGACTCGATGCAGCGCAGTATTAATCCGTTTTCAGACAGAAAAGCGCTCAAAGAGATAAGAAAAATAATTCAGGAATACAAACCAGATATTGTTCACACTCACGCATCAAAAGCAGGCGTGCTTGGCAGAACGGCTGCTATTAAAGAAAAAGTTCCTGTCATTGTACACACTTTTCACGGTCACGTTTTTCACTCTTATTTTGGTAAAATAAAAACCTGGATTTACAAAACAATCGAAAGACGGCTGGCAAAAAAAACGGATGCAATAATTGCAATATCTGATATTCAGAAAAAAGAGCTTTCAGAAATTCATCACATTGCCAATGCAGGAAAAATAACGGTTATTCCACTTGGATTTGATCTGGACCGGTTCAGAGAAAATAAAGAACAAAAAAGAAAATCGTTCAGAGAAAAATACAATCTGGAAGAAGATGAAGTTGCAGTAGGAATCATCGGTCGTTTAACTGTGGTGAAAAATCATGAGCTGTTCTTTCACTCTATTGAAAAACTTATAGAACAAAACAATTCAAAAGTAAGAGCCTTTATTATTGGAGACGGAGAAAGAACGGACGAATTGAAATCACTTGCAAAAGTTATTGAAGATAAATCAGGCAAATCAGTTTTTGAATTTACATCCTGGATTAAAAATGTGGATGAAGCATTGCCAGGCCTTGATATAATTGCACTTTCATCATTCAATGAAGGAACTCCTGTAAGTTTAATTGAAGCACAGGCTGCAGGTGTACCTGTCATAACTACCAACGTTGGAGGTGTTTCTGACGTAGTTGCAAATGGTTCAACCGGATTTATTATTAATGGTTTCGGGGTATCAGACTTTGCTTCAAAACTCAGTCTTTTAGCCGAAGACAGGGAATTAAGACAAAAAATGTCACAAAACGGCTGGAATTTCGTAGAACATAAGTTCCATTACAGGAGATTGTGTGCTGATATGACAAAATTATATCATCAATTGTTGGATAAAAAGAAAATAAAATGAATTGGAAATCCGGAAAAATAATTCTGCTGAGCATAGTAACAGTGCTTATTGCAAGTTGCGGTATCAACAGCAGTTTGATGCTGAAAACAGATAAGGATTATGAGTATGCCCCGCTGGATAGTTTAAGTGAATCGAGAGGCGATTATGTCATTGATGTGAATGACATTGTTCAGATGCGATTCTTTACTAACAGCGGCTTGAAAGTTCTTGACATCTCTTCAGCAACAGAAGGTGGTGCTCAATCTCAGATTTTTAATCCAAACAATACCTTGTCATATGTTATTCAAAGTGACTCACTTGTCAGATTGCCGGTTATTGGTTTGACCAATATTGTTGGTTTAACTGTAAGAGAAGCTGAAATCAGACTACAGTCAATATACAGTGAATATTATGTTGATCCGTTCATTCAGTTATCTGTTACCAATAAAAGAGTAGTGGTGTTTCCCGGAAACGGTGGAGAAGCGCAGGTAATTTATCTTCAAAACAATAATACAACTTTGATGGAAGTAATTGGTCTTGCCGGCGGACTGGCTGATCGCGGACGGGCATCACGAATTAAATTGATGCGTAAAGATGATAACGGCAAAAGACTTGTTTACAAATTTGATCTTTCAACCATTGATGGTTTGACCTATACTGATTTTATAGTTCAGGCAAATGACTATATCTACGTTGAACCAGTACCTGAATTAGGAAAAGAAATTTTGCAGGAGGTAGCACCAATTGTTTCATTAATTACAAGCGCCGCAGTTTTGGTGGCCATTTTTACGCAATAGAACCTGGAAAATAAAACAGAACATAAAGCAAAACGGGTTTCAAGTCTTAATAAAGATTTTGATCCGGATATTGTATTGGCAGTTTTAAAAAGAAACTGGCTGATAGTTCCTGTAATGCTGTTTGTGGCACTCACGTTCAGTTTCCTTTATCTCAGATATACCAAACCGCTTTATCAATCATCAGCCGTAATTCAGCGAAGCGCAACGGATGAAGGAAAACGTATTTTAGAAATAGAAGGATTTGAACAGGAAAATAAATTATCAGAAGATGTTGAGCTGCTGAAATCAACTTTTCTGCTGGAAAAAGCACTCAAAAACTTAAATCTGAATGTTTCTTATTTTTCTGAAGGAGATATTCTGACAGAAGAAAAATATCTTTTCTCACCTTACCATATTACTTTACTGGAACTGAAAGATTCATCACTCATTGGCAGAAGAATTGACGTAACCAGAAATGAAGATCTGATAAAAGTGAGTTTTGATCACCTTGGAAAAAATCAGCAATTTGAATTTTTGCCGGGAACAGAAGTCAACAATGATTTTTTCAGATTGATCTTTAAAATCAATGATGAGCAGACTTTAACTCAGAATCTTTCTGAAAACAATCTCTATTTTACATTTAATGATTATAAAAATCTTACCTCTTCGCTGCATCCAAGTTTGAATGTTTATGCATTGAATGAAGAAGCACGTACTATTGAAGTGAAATTTGCCAGCAATAATCCCAGACTTGCAACAGATGTGGTTTCCACTTTGATCAGAACATTTTTTGAATATGATCTTGAAAAGAAAAGTGAAAGTTCAGCCAGCATCCTTGATTTTATCGATTCACAGTTAGATACTGTTTTTACACAGTTAAAAGAATCTGAAAACAAAATTCAGAATTTCAAAGACAGCAGTAAAATCAATAATCCGGAACTGTATTCACAAAACATGATGAACAGAATCAATGAGCTTCAGACACAAATAATGTCAGTGGATTTTGATTTTGAATTAATGAAAGAGGTTCAAAGGTCAGTAGAGGAGAGTGACCGTATAGAAATTTTTAATGTTATTCCGGCTATAATCGGAACTCCGTATGAAAATATACTGGTGGAAGAACTAAAAAAACTTCATGATTTACTGGTTCAGAAAGAAGATGCATCCTATACAATTACTGAAAGCACTGATCAGTACAAGAAAATTGTGCGCAACATTGATACGCAGAATAAGAATATCTATCGTATCATTGAATCATTAACCAGCCAGTTAAGCTATAAACGTAAAAATCTTCAGGATAGACTGATGGGACTTGAAGCACAGCTTTATGATGTTCCTGCTACTGAAATGGAATTATCCAGATTGAACCGGATGTTTAATCTGAATGAAAAATATTATACCTTATTGATTGAAAAGAAAACACAATATGCAATCTCCAAGGCAGGATTCACTATGGATAACATGGTACTTCAAGCCCCGACAGAAGCAATATTAATCAGCCCAAATAAAACACTCACATTTGCCGGATCAATAATTCTGGCAATACTGATGAGTTTTGTTTTTCTGCTTATCAGATACATCACATTTAATGATATTCATAATCCCGATGAACTTAAAAACTATTGCCGTCTTATGTTGGATTTTTGGGCATGCTGCCAAGAGTTGTAATGCCTGCAAAAAAATTCTACGCTTATAGTTCATCTTCAGCCAAAATCTGCTCTTGCAGAAAGTTACCGGCATATCCGGTCTAATCTGCACTTTATTCTGGATGAAAACAAAAGAACGTAGTAGCAGTTTCTTCTTCCATTTCAGGAGAAGGAAAAACATTTGTCACTGTTAATCTGGGCGGAATCTTTGCGATGATGGGAAAAAAGGTGCTGGTGATAGATCTGGATCTTAGAAAACCCAAAGTGCATCATGCATTTGGAAGTACTAATAACAATGGAATGAGTTCAGTCCTTGCTGAAAAATCTGACTGGAGATCTTGTGTCAACAAAAGTGAAATTGAAGGACTGGATTTTATCACCGCAGGACCTATTCCGCCAAATCCTTCGGAGTTAATTATTGGCGGAAGACTGGAAAAAATTATTGCGGAATTTAAGACTCAATATGATATGATATTGATTGATAATCCGCCGGTAGGAATTGTGTCAGATGGTATTGGCGTTCTAAACAAAGCTGACTGTCCGATTTATGTTTTACGGGCTAATTATTCCAAAAGAATGTTTGTTCACCGCATCACTGATCTGATTGAATCCAATAAAGTGCCTAAATTATTTGTACTTCTAAACAGTGTTGATTCTACTAAAACCGGTTATGGTTATGCCTACGGTTATAGCTACGGTGATTATTATACAGATGAAAATTTTGGTAAAAAGAAGTGGTGGAAAATCTGG
This sequence comes from Crocinitomicaceae bacterium, assembly GCA_016719925.1. Taxonomy (GTDB): domain Bacteria; phylum Bacteroidota; class Bacteroidia; order Flavobacteriales_D; family Crocinitomicaceae; genus JADJGJ01. Next base: position 149,912 of record JADJYC010000006.1, read on the forward strand.
AAAAAATAATGGAGATCAAACGTTACACCATAGAAGGATTATTTTCATTTGTTCCTGCAGTATTTTCAGATGAAAGAGGAGCGTTTATGGAGACTTTCAATCAGAAATTGATTGAAGAAGCGGCTGGGAGAAAAATTGAATTTGTACAGGACAATCAATCCATTTCAAAAATAAATGTTGTCAGAGGTTTGCATTTCCAGGTTCCTCCTTTTGCACAGGCCAAACTGGTAAGAGTATTGAAAGGAAAAGTTATTGACGTGGCGGTAGATCTGAGAAAAAATTCTCCCACTTTCGGACAGCATGTTTCAGTAGAATTAAGCGCTGAAAACAATACTGTTTTTTTTATTCCGGCAGGCTTTGCACACGGATTTTCAGTACTGGAAGACAATACAGTTTTTGCCTATAAGTGTTCTGCTTTCTATTCGAAACATCACGAGGGCAGTATTTTATGGAACGATCCGTTATTAAAACTTGACTGGCAAGTTCAGAATCCATTAGTGTCTGAAAAAGATAAAACCGGACCGTTGTTGAATGAATTAAACTCCCCGTTTTAATGCAGCAGAGTGTTGAGTCTTTAGCAGAGCTGGCTATTTTTTTCGGTGGAGCATTTGTACTTTCCGTGATCATCAATTCTATCATGCTTCGTTTTGTTCAGACACTTGGTATGAGACATCCGTCTGAAATGACAATACGCTGGAGTGCACAATCAAAACCTGCTGTTGGCGGAATAAGTTTTTACATTTCTTTTTTGATGGGATTTATGTTCTATGCCATTATTTTTGGTCAGACAGATGTATTTCAAAATGCAAGTCTTCTCGGTCTTTTTATCACAATAACGATTGCTTTTCTTTTGGGGCTCTCTGATGATGCATATGATACCAAACCACTTATTAAATTAGGTACTCAGATTCTTTGTGGTGTGATTCTGATTTATACAGAAAGCGGCGTTCAGCTTTTTCAAACGGAATGGTTAAACAATACCATTACCATCATCTGGGTGGTTGGAATTATGAATTCGTTAACATGCTGGATAATATGGATTCAATTACAACTATAACTTCCATTTTTATTATTCTTACCATTATTGGTATTTCAATTCCTTTTCAGATTGAAAATAATGTTGACATTTTTCTGCTCATCACTGTACTGGGGGCTTTATGCGGATTTCTGATTTACAACTGGCATCCGTCCAAAATGTTTATGGGTGATACTGGGTCGCAGTTTCTGGGAATGTTTCTTGCTTTTTTTTCTATCCGCTTTTTATGGAATGCCGGATTTGAAACAGGTAATGTTGGTGTATTCTCCAATTTCACACTCGTGTTAATTGCTTTTTCTGTTCCGCTTATGGATACAACGTTTGTCACTGTAAGACGTCTGATTAGAAAAGAAAAACCATGGGTAGGCGGCAGAGACCACAGTACACATATGCTTTCTTATAAAGGACTTTCTGACAGACAAGTTGCTTTGTTATTCATAATTCTTGGTCTTATCGGACTTTTGCTTTCATTGAACATAGCCAAATACATTCCGAAAAACTCTTTATTGCTTGTGAGGATGTGGGTGTATATGGGCGTATTGATTTTGTTCTGTTTCATGTTTTCGAATTCGAAAAAGGATTAACCTTCAGGATTTCCTCAGATCGTTCATAAAATTTAGCCATTTTCTCCGCATCTTTTTATCGAATGAGTAATTTCATGGCTGATTAAGAAGTCATGGCAGAAAATTTATCACAGGAGGAGTTCATTGAGATTTACGGTGCTAAAGAGCATAACCTGAAAAACATTGATTTAAAAATCCCCAGAAATAAACTGGTTGTTTTTACAGGTTTGAGCGGTTCAGGAAAATCATCTCTTGCATTTGATACAATATTTGCAGAAGGACAACGAAGATATCTTGAAACATTTTCAGCTTATGCCAGACAGTTTCTGGGAGGAATGGAACGTCCGCATGTGGATGAAATTCTGGGACTCAGTCCGGTAATTTCAATTGAACAGAAAACAGTAAACAGAAGTCCGAGATCTACGGTTGGCACCGTGACTGAAGTTTATGATTTTATGCGCTTGCTATTTGCACGTGTATCTGATGCGTACTCTTACAATACCGGTGAGAAAATGGTCAAGTATACGGATCAGCAGATTATTGAACTGATTTTGAAAAAATTTGCGAATCAGAAAATTATTGTTCTTGCACCAAAAGTAAAAGGCCGAAAAGGACATTACCGTGAACTCTTTGAACAGATTCAAAAATCGGGTTTTTCAAAAGTGAGAGTGGATGGAGAAATTCAGGATATCAAATCCGGAATGAAACTGGACCGATACAAAATTCATGATATTGAAATTGTTGTTGACCGGATTCACGTTACCTCAGAACATAAAAACAGAGTTACCCAAGCTGTTCAAACCGCATTGAAATATGGTCAGGATGTTATGTCTGTAGTAGATTATGAAACTGGTGAATTATCAAATTACAGCCGTTTTCTGATGTGTCCCACAACCGGAATTTCATATGCAGAACCTGAACCGAACTTATTTTCATTCAACTCTCCTTATGGCGCTTGTCCCAAATGCAGCGGACTTGGCGTAATAGCTGAAGTCGATCTGGACAAAGTTATTCCGGACAAAAAGAAAAGCATTAAAAACGGAGCAATTGAACCTTTGGGGAAACTGTCCAATAACTGGATTGCCGTTAAACTGGAAGAAATTCTGACAGCTTTTGGATTTACACTGGCAGATCCGGTAGAGAAAATTCCGGATGATCTGATTTATAAAATTCTTTTTGGATTTGAAGATGTGGTAGATGATGGCGAAGGAAAAAAATCTGAGTTTTGAAGGTGTCACAAATTTTTTATCGAGACATTATGAAGAAACAGATTCACCGGCAGTGCGCAGATGGGCTGAAAGTTTCATGAATAAAAAAGAGTGTGATTCATGCCATGGAACACGTTTGAAAAATGAAGCCGGTTATTTTAAAATTGCAGATAAAAATCTTGGAGAACTTGCCAAAATGGATCTGGCCAACTTACAAAACTGGTTTGCTGATCTTCCAAAAAAATTATCTGACAAACAAAAACTGATTGGAAACGAGATTCTGAAAGAAATCAATACACGATTGCGTTTTCTGATGGATGTTGGTTTGCATTACCTGAATCTGAACAGAGAATCCAAATCACTTTCCGGTGGTGAAGCGCAGCGTATCCGTCTGGCCACACAGATTGGATCTGAGCTGGTGAATGTACTTTACATTTTGGATGAACCAAGTATTGGTTTACATCAAAGGATAATCAACGTCTCATAAATTCACTGAAAAAACTGCGTGACGGAGGAAATTCAGTGATTGTTGTAGAGCATGATAAAGAGATGATGGAAGAAGCAGATTTTTTGGTAGATATTGGTCCTAAGGCCGGCATACATGGTGGTGCAATTGTGCAGGCATGCAGTGTAAAAGAAGTCCTTGCCGGAGACAGTATCACAGCAAAATATCTGAACGGGAAATTAAAAATTGAAATTCCATCCATACGCAGAAAAGGTAACGGAAAATTTCTGGAACTGAAAGGTGCTACCGGAAATAATCTGAAGAACACTGATCTGAAAATTCCGCTTGGAGTTTTTACCTGCATCACCGGCGTATCAGGCAGCGGAAAATCATCTCTGATCAATCATACGCTTTACCCGATTTTAAATGCGCATTTTTTTAACGGAGTCAAAAAACCGCTTCCGTATAAATCCATAAAAGGACTTGAACATCTAGACAAGGTAATAGAAATTGATCAGTCACCCATTGGAAGAACACCACGCTCTAATCCTGCAACTTATACAGGAATCTTCAGTGAAATCAGAGAGCTTTACGCAATAACCAATGAAGCAAAAATAAGAGGATACAAAGCAGGCAGATTTAGTTTTAATGTGAGCGGTAGAAGATGTGAAACTTGTAAAGGAGGCGGATTGAGGGTGATGGAGAGGAATTTTTTACCGGATGTTTACGTGGAGGGCGAAACATGTCAGGGAAAAGATACAACCGTGAAACGCTTGAGGTCAGATACAAAGGAAAAAACGTCAATGATCTTTTGGAAATGACGATTGAAGATGCTGTTCCGTTTTTTGAGAGTATTCCTAAAATCCAGCGCAAGCTTGAAACACTTAATTCGGTTGGTTTAGGATATATCAAACTGGGACAACCTTCAACAACCATTTCAGGAGGAGAAGCCCAGCGTGTAAAACTGGCAACAGAACTTTCAAAAAAGAGTACCGGAAAAACAATCTATATTCTGGATGAACCTTCTACCGGTTTGCATTTTGATGATATCAGAATGTTGTTAAGTGTTCTTCAGAGATTAGTGGAAGAAGGAAATACTGTGGTAGTTATTGAACACAACTTAGATATTGTTAAAGTAGCTGATTATATTATTGATGTGGGACCAGACGGCGGCCAAAACGGAGGTGAGATTGTAGGTACCGGAACGCCTGAAGAATTTGTAAAAAAATACAAAACTGAAACGTCAAAATACCTGAAAAAGGAATTGAATTAATTACTGATTATTCAAAAGAGAATACAAAAACATCTTCATCCTGCTTTTTGAATAAATAGTTTTCGCGTGCATATCTTTCCAGCGATCGCAAATCCTGCAGGTTGGCAATATTTTTCTTTCATCACCACAATTTCATTTTGTTTTCTGTCAATTTCTGCTTCCAGTTCGGCAACCCGTTGTTTGCGTTTATAAAGAGTGTAAATATCAGTATTATGAAGAACGAGAATGTACAATACAGCTACTGAAGTAGACAGTAAATATCGGTTTCTGAATCTGGTAAAAAACTTCTTCACAAAATAAATTTACTGCTTTAAGACAACTGAATTATCAGATGAAATTGTAATTATCAACAGCAGAATTTTACTAAACTTTTGCAATTCGGTTTACTGAAGTTCAGATTTGGCTTTAACCGTGCCTATTGCGGCAGTAATGAAATCTTTATCCTTTTTTGGATTTCTGGCCGGAGAATATTCTCTTCCGTAAAGAATTATCTGAATATGCAGTTTGTTCCAGATGTTTTCAGGAAATAATGACTTGGCATCTTTTTCTGTTTGTTCCACTGATTTTCCATTGGTAATTCCCCAGCGCGTAAGCAGCCGGTGAATATGTGTATCAACAGGAAATGCGGGAATACCAAATGCCTGGGACATAACAACAGACGCTGTTTTATGACCCACTGCCGGAAGAGATTCAAGCGCTTCAAAATCTGCCGGTACTTCTCCGTTGTATTTATCTATCAGAATATGTGACAAACCAAAAATTCCTTTTGATTTCATTGGTGATAAACCACAGGGTCTGATGATTTCTGCAATCTCTTCAACAGATAATTTAATCATGTCATAAGGATTGTCAGCACGTTTGAATAACAGTGGTGTAATCTGATTTACTCTTACATCAGTACATTGTGCTGATAGTAAAACAGCAATCAAAAGTGTGTACGGATCTTTATGGTCTAACGGAACAGAAACTTCAGGATAACACGATTCCAGTGATTGAATGATATAGGCTGCTTTTTCCTTTTTGGTCATTCTTTTATTTTAAAACCATTTCTGATAAAACGCATGAAATCTTTAAATCCTTCTTTCGTGGTCAACGCTTTTTTGGCATGCGCCTTTTTTGATTCTTCTTTTGTTGCTGCAGATGCAGGAATTGTTTCTGATTTTATTTGCTCAGATTTAGTTTCATCAATTTTAAATCCCTCGTCAAATCTTTTTGGATTATAGCCAATGATTTCATTTGAACGGCTGAAACTCTTTTCTGCTTTTTTCTGATATCCTTTTGATTCTTGTGCCAATCCAAGATTATTGTATGCAATAGCATCATCCGGATCGAGCTGTACGGCAATTTCATAATCAGCAATGGCGCCGTCCACATCTCCCATTTTTGATTTTAGAAAAGCACGGCATGAATAGCGGTAACTGTTCCCTGGTTCAAGTTCAATACAACGGTTCATGTCAAACATGCTTAACTCGTGTTTTTCAACATGAATGTATGCAACAGCTCTCTCAGCATAGCTTTCAACATCAGCAGGATTTTCATTGATAGCTAATGTAAAATGCTTAATGGCGTTCAGAAAATCATTTTCTTTAACTTTTGCAATACCTTTGGCGTATTCACGGTTCATACTCCAAAATTACAAAGAAAACATTGAGCACATGATTTTTCCTGTTTACAGAAAATATAAAGGCCTGGATGTCTGGTTTAAAATAACAGATGACAAAAACTTCATTGAAATAAAAAGAGTAGGGCGCAACCTGATGAAATCAGAAATTCATGCAAAACAGTTCCCTGAATTATTATTGATTATGGATATGATAAAAATGGAAGGCGGAAGATGGGAGCCATGTGAATCAACTGTTGTTGAAGCTTTACTGGCCTGATTTCTTTTTAGTTTTTAAGATATCAAATTTTATTGAAATTGTCGAGCCATTTTCATTTTTGTACCGGCAAATTGCATCCAGCTGTTCGCAGAGTGAATGTGTCAGTTCAATCCCCATAGATCCTTTATCCGATATTTTTTGAGGATCAAATCCCTGACCATTATCGCTGATAATAATTTCAGCAGCATCACCATGATTGATCAGTATAATTTTCAGTATCAATTTTCCATTTAAAGGCACTGCATGTTTGAATGAGTTGGTAAGTGTTTCATTGAGTATCAATCCGCAGGGTATTGCCTGTGAAATATCCAGATAAATATCATCTGCTTCAATTTGTACTTCAACATCTCTGTTACCGCCAAATGAATTGGTTACAGCTTCAATCAGATCTTTGGCATAATGGGTAAAATCAATTCCGGTCAGGCTGTTTTGTGAAAAGAACTTTTCATGAACCAATGACATCGAATAAACTCTGGAACGGCAAGATTCAAGAGCTTCTTTAACTTCAGGCGAATCAGCCGTGTTTTTTTTTAGATTTAATAAACTGGTGACAATACTCATGTTGTTTTTAACCCGGTGATATACTTCAGCAAGTAAAACCTCTTTCTCTTTAAGCATTCGCCTGATCAACTCTTCCTGATTAATACTTTCATGTGTGACAATACCAAAAAAACCAATGCTGGTTGTCATGGCAAGTACCATGATAAAAATGCGGAGTTTGTCATAAACATCTGCTTCAAATTGAATTTCATTATACCTGTAAAATAGGCAAGTCCAATACATACAATTGAAAGAATGTAAACAGAAAGCAGAACAAAAAGATGCTTAAAGGTTTCTCTCCTGCCAAGCAAATGTACCTGACTCAGTATCAATGGAAAGAAAAATAGTATGACGTAAGAATCAATGCCCATCTTTACAGACAGCTGAAACATCAGCCATGCCCCGGATACATAAAAAATGTACATGGCAAGAATATATTTTCCCAAATGATTTGCCCAATAGATGAAAGGTGCAATTAGAATCATCACCAGAAAATCATATTGAAATTCTGGCAGATTAAAAAACGGAAAAGTGCAGAAAGAAAGAAACACATTAAACGTTCCGATAAAAACTATCAGATTCAGTTTTCTTACAAAAAAAATTTCCCAGGGCTGATAGGTGGTTTTTACCCCAAGATTAATCAGTTTTTTCACTTTAGCAGTTTAGCAGAAGCGTTAAATATAGTTTGTGCGGATCAATTATAAGCACGCGTCTGATCAAGAAATAAAAGGCCTTCCGTTAATAAGATGCAAAGTATTTTTAGGAGATACTGAAAAGCAGAATGTTATGTCATTTCCACTCCACAACTTCACCCCGTTTTTTATCCAGCATTTCTTTTGGAACTGAATTCAAAATTTCAGATTTAAGTGCTTCAAGTATCCGTTGCTTGACAAAAACCCTGCTGGTGACCAGACTCACTTCTCTCACCGGATTGACATCTTTAATTCTTTTTGCGAGTAACTTTTTAGATTCGGTCATGTCATTTAAAGCAAGTTCAGGAATCAATGTGAAGCCACCTTCTTTGTCAACAAATTTGATAAGTGTTTCAATGGATGCACTTTCGTATTGAAACGGCAATGAACTCATCTGTTCTTTTGTCATACAAAGATTAACCGTTTGATTTCTGAAGCAGTGCCCCCTGGCTGAGCAGCCATAAATTATCTGAGCTTAATTGATTTGATTTTACATCTGTCTGCTTGGCAAACGTATGATTTTTATTGCAGTACAAAAGAATCTTTTCATAAAATAAAGGGAATTCATTCAAACCAGCTTCAGCAAGTGGTGTGACAAGAATTCCAACGTCAATTTTTTCATAAACAAGGTGATCAGCCAGGTCCTCAGTCAGTAATTCCTTTACTGAGATTTTTATTCCCTGATTTTTTTTGGCAAAATTTCCAAGAAAAAGCGGAAGCAAATAGGGAGCAAGTGAAGGAATAATTCCGATTTTCAGTTCGCCTGTCAGTGTATTTTTACTAGCTTCAATCAGTTCTTCAATTTTCCGGGATTCCGATAGAACTTGTCTTGCCTGATCAACAATTACTTTACCAATATCTGTCACTACAATGGGCTGATGCGTACGATCGAAAATGGTAATCCCTAAATCTGATTCCATTTTTTTTATCTGCATACTTAATGTTGGCTGGGTAACAAAACACTTTTCTGCTGCCAGAGAAAAAGATTTGTAGGTGTCAAGAGCAACGATGTATTCTAACTGAATAAGACTTACCATATAGATGATTTTGATTCAAATATAAAAACTATCAATTTGAATTATGATGAAATTGAACTTAAATTTGAAATAAAAAGGAATAATTATGAAAACAAATAATATCGGACTTGACAAAATGAGATCAGATAATACAGTATTAAAACTAAATGAACTTCTTGCAGGCTATCAAATAATGTATCAAAACTTGAGAGGATTTCACTGAATATTAAAGGTGAAAAGTTCTTTGAACTCCATTTGAAATTTGAGGAACTCTATAATGACCTGAATTTGAAAATAGATGAACTTGCAGAAAGAATTCTTGCATTGGACGGAAGACCGCTGCATACTTTTAAATCCTATCTGAAAAATCAAAGATTAAAGAACAATCAGATATCACAGACGGAAATAAAATTTTGAAAATTCTGGTGAGTGATTTCAAACAACAGATTGTTGCTGAAAGGGAAATTTTAAAACTGGCTGAAAAGAATGATGATGAAGGTACTTCAACACTTCTTACGGACTATATAACTCAACAAGAGAAAACAGTTTGGATGCTGAATGCGGCATTGGGGTAAAATAAGAAGCCGGAACAAAATTGCTTTTGCTCCGGCTATCCTAACCCAAAACTCAAGTAGACTACTTGAAGAAGTTAATGTATGATTGCTCCGGAATAATTGCTGTAGCTTTTGGAAATTCAGCGTGCAGCACCAGTCTGTTCTGATGATGATGTTCCAGATTTGATAATTTTTCTCTGCTTAATAAAATAACGGTTGAATTACCGTAATGATCTGTTTTGTCAAGAATAGTTTCTCCGTTAAAATCACATTGCCAGTGCGTTTCATTCACATCATCAGCATAAGCAATATTAATTGTTGGAACTTGAAAATAGGCGTGCTCACCAATACCTTCAAAGTCAAAAACCATTCTTAAAAACCACTTGCCAGATTGATGTCATTTGATTTTACTCCCAGTGTTGCAAAAGATACTTTTCCCTGGACGGGTGATTTGAAGTGTATCACCACTTCCCCCTGATTAATTTCGATGTTTTCTGCCATGTCTTATTTTTTTGATAAAGTTCTGAAAGTTGAAACCTCTAAAACATGATGTGGGTCATGTTGACAACAAATAATTATCAGTGAACAAAGAGAGGTCAGCACGATAATACAATTTCCATTTTGTACCTTGGTTCTCTGAATAAACTTTTGCTCATGAAATTCAGCTATTTATACGTGATACATGTTTGTGTATGTTTTTTAATTTCCTGCACAGCAGAAAATAAAGAACTGGAAAAAACTGTCTCTGAAAAAACTGAACTGCAGGGTGCAGTGGTTAAGACTGATAAGCTAAAAGCTTATTATTTTCCTGTTGAACAATTTTCTGATACAGTTATCTATCATTATCTGTCAGGAGATGGAAAGCAGGAAATGTATTGGGTTATGAGCAGTATTGAAATGAAAGGTATCCGCAAATTCAATACAACAGTATTTGCTCCGGATGATAAATCAGGTTTCAGGAAAATTGAATTTATTTCTGAAGATATTCTGGCGGACGGAGCACATGTCAATGCATATACTGAATATAAGTTTGACGGTGTAAGCCGAATTCTTGAAGCGGTTGGAAAGATACAGGAATCTCCGGTTTTTAAATGGAATCAGACAACTACTGAACATCTGACCTGGAAAACAGAACAAACCATAAAAGAAAACCCGGCTTTTTTGCAGAAATTTTCAAAAACCAGAAGTCTGACCGAAACTGATTCAACGTTTGTTTTTAAAGGTGATACACTTGGTTGTGTAGTTTTTAAAGATGATATCCACATAGAGGTGATTAATCTGATGTCTGGAAAAACTTCGGTTTCAGACTTTTATCAGTACAGTTATTATGCTGAAAATACAGGCATGGTGAAATATGTCAGAACCTTTCAGGATAATACGTCTATCGAATTTTATCTGACTGAAATCTTGGATGTCTCAACTTGGAGAGAAATTAGTTCAGAACAGGAATAACGGAAGAGCATGTACTCAAAAGAAGAAAAAAAAAATAACAAACTTCTGTTCTGGACACGGTTGGAAGATCAGATGAAAAAACTGAAAAATCCACACGGAACCAAAGTGAACTGGATGCATTACAATACGCATATACCTGATTTGTATTTCCGGATGGAGGCAGATGAAACATCAGTGAGGCTGTGTATTGATCTGCAGTTTCAGGATAATGGAATCAGAGAAGTTTACTGGGATCAGTTTCAGGAATTCAAAGACATGCTCAATGATAAATTCAAGGGGAAATTAATCTGGCTGAAAGATTTTGAACATGAAAACGGGAAAACCATTTCACGCATTTATCTGGAGAAAGATGAAGTAAACATCAATAATCAGAAAGACTGGGATAAAATGCACCTGTTTTTAAAACTCAGCTTTGTAAAACTTGATCAGTTCTGGACTGAATTCAAGGATATCTTTTTACACCTCAAGTGATCAATTGAGAACTAAAGTATCAGAATCAGAACTATACCCACCTAATACGCCAAAACCATTTTCAACATTGGAAAACACCTGAACAGGTTGTGCAAACGGATCACCTTCTGTCTGCTGATATTTTTCCAGTGAAACTTTGTACTTGTAATAGGATTCGCTGATGCTGTGAACAGTAATTACAGACAGCACCGTATCAGCATCTGAAGTGACAGATTGCTCAGCTGAAAAAGAACATTGCTGACCGTTGAACGAGGCATCAGAAAATAAAAAAATCTGTCCCCATTTTAAACCATTCACATCCGCATATCCGTTCTGTGTAAAAATTTCTGCCGTTTCATAATAAGTGTCTTCCCACATGATTGTGTCACCGGTAAAATCATCTATGATAACCGAAATAGATTTTACAGTAACTGCGTAATAATTTTCTTCAGCTGCATTGTCATTGAACTTGATTTCATATTTCATGATATTTCCCTGCATGGCTGTATCAATTGAATTTATCAAGGTTGTTGACGGAACTTCAGTTGATGCACTCACCGGTTTAAAAGTATTGTATGTTGCGTCGATTCTATAAGTATTTCCCGCAGATGGAATGAAACCGTTCAGGACATAATTTCCATTCGCTTCATGCGTAAAAGTACCAAGTAATGCTCCTGAAGAAGAATATAATTCAACAACTCCTGTAGTAACAACCGGTAATTCCTGATCATAAAGTACATTTCTGCTTTCGCTCAGCTGAACGCGAATAGTATCACCCGCAGTAATCAATCCATTCAATACAATACGTGGTTCAATTTCATCTTCTTTCAGTTTGATTTCTTTTTCACATGATTCAAAAAGAATAAGTGCAGAAATAAATAGTACAAAATATCGCATCATAATCAGAATTTAAAACTGTAATTAACAGATGGTATAATAGGGAAGAGGCTGATTTGCTTAAGCACCTTTTCATTGCCATTTTTCAGATATCCAAAATCAAGATAAAACGGATTCTGACGGTTGTAAGCATTGTACAAACCAAAACTCCAGGTAGCTTCTCCCCATTTTTTTTCTTTGTGAAGATTAACTCCAAGATCCAGTCGGTGATAAGCAGGCATTCTGTAATTATTCCGCTGATCTACATGTTCAATAACGGAATTATACGTGTATTCATCAGCCAGAGAATTGTATTGCTGCAGGCAAGAGTAACAGCATTTCCGGTAGAGAAAACCCAAACAAGTCCAACATCAATCCGGTCATTGAATTTATGTGTCACAACCACACTGATGTCATGGCGGTTATCATATCTGTAAGGAAAAATTTCACCGTTATTCAAATTTTCAAATTTACGGTTGGTCCATGATAAAGTATAACCAATCCATCCGGTTGTTTTACCGGTTCTTTTTCAAGCAATACTTCCAAACCATAACTGAAACCTTTACCAACTTCAACCAGTTTCTCCCAGTCGTTCGATGTATCAAAAAAGCTTGCTCCTTCTTTGTACTCAATCATGTTGTTCATTTGTTTGTAATAGGCCTCTGCCGTAAAACGGTATCCCTTTTTCAGTTCCTGCGCATAACCAATTGCATATTGATCTCCAATCTGAAACGGAATGGTATCAGTTGCAGGAACCCATAAATCAGTTGGTAAACCTATGGTTGTATTAGTTAGCAGGTGAAGATATTGTGCCATTCTGCTATAAGATGCTTTGATACTGGCGTTTTCTGAAATAACAAAATTAAATGCAGCACGAGGCTGCAGTGCGTTGTAATATTTTTCACGAACAATAAAATTGGAGAAGTGAAGTCCAATATTGGCCATGATACGTTTATTCAGTTTGAAATCATCCTGAATAAAACCGTAGAATTCATGAGCATACGTACGTCTGCCGCCATAAACAGTATCAGTTGTTGTGCCGTTATCATCAAATTTAAACTGATTCACGCCGGGTTTAAAAGTGTGATAAATTTCTCCCACACCAAATTCAATCTTGTGTTCAGGAACCGGATAGTAAGAGAAGTGCATATTGCCTCCCAGTCTGTTATCCCTGACAAATAATCAAATGAATAACTGTAGTTCGGTGTTTTTTCAAATCCGTCTTCATAATTTTTCCTGAAAAACCGGTGTCAAATTTGTAGTCAGAAAAATTCAATGTGGTATTGGAAAATAATTTTGGTGTGTATTGGTGATTCCACCGAAGCGCCATGATTTTATTTCCCCAGCTCATGCCACCTGTGGTTTCTTCATAAAAAGTTTTGTTGTTGTCTTCATAATCGTAAAGACTTTCCACATGGAATTTATCATCGCCTAAATAAGCGCTGAAGAAAATGCGGTTTTTATCGTTGATTATATGATTTATTTTTCCGTTTACATCGTAGAAAAAATAACCACCGGTTACTTTATCATTGCCCGGATTATTCATGTTGTTTGCCATGGCAATAAAAGGTTTTGCAAGAATATCTATATACGTTCTTCTTGCTGAAATCATAAACGATGTTTTATCTTTAATGATTGGACCGTTGAGCATAAGCTTGGAAGAAATAATACCTACAGATCCTTCACCGTGAATTTTTTTCATATCACCTTCTTTCATCCGGATATCAATCACTGATGAAATCCTTCCGCCATATTCAGCCGGAAATCCACCCTTGACAATTTTTACATTATTGATAGCATCTGCATTAAAAACAGAGAAAAATCCAAATAGGTGATTTGCATTATAAATCGGAACTCCGTCCAGCAGAATCAAGTTCTGATCAGGTCCTCCGCCTCTTACGTAAATCCCGCTTGATCCTTCACTTCCTGAACTGATTCCCGGCAACAACTGAGCAGTTTTAATCACATCTATTTCACCCAGCAAAACTGGCAATGATTTAACCTTTGACATGGGTAATTCAGTGGTACTCATTTCAGTTGATTCGTGCTGTTTAATTTCACCGGTTACAAGCACTTCAGTCAGCATTCCTGCAGGATGCAAATCAATATTCAACGTGATATTACTTAAAAGCGTCACTTCTTTTTTTACGGGTTCTTTGGCAACAAAACTGAAGATTACTTCATGCTGGCCCTGCGGCAGCGTGAGACTGTAAAATCCATACGTATTTGCTACAACACCCACTTTAAGTTCAGGAACATAAACCCTTGCACCAATTAGTGCTTCACCAGTTTCACCATCTTTTACATAACCTGATAAGGTGTATTTTTCCTGTGTTATTCCTATTTGGCTTAAAAGCAAAAGAAGAACGATGGTTAACGGTTTCATTGATAGTGTAAAGATTTTTTTTTGTAAAGATAAACGCCTGAACTGATTGAATATTATCTGTGACGGTTAAGAAATAGATAATGTTACAGGCGATATATAAAAAAAAACAGGAGACCATTGAGATCTCCTGTTCCTTGTACTAATTATTCAATTGATCAATGAACAACATTGAATTTTACGTTCAATACAGTTTCAGGTAATTTAACCTGAACAGTATATTGACCGGCTGCAAGATTAGAAAAGTCAAGATTTACTTTGTTTAATCCGCTAACAGTTTCAGCGCTGGTAGAAATTACTTTTTCTCCCAATAATGAATAAACTTCAACCGTAGCAGTTGATGGTGATTCAACATTAAAAGTTACAGTACCAGTTTGATTAACCGGATTAGGATAAACTGACAATTCACCATTAGAAGTTTCGTCAACTGAAGCCGGTGCAAAATGATTATCTACAACATCTACGATATCATTGTAGTCGCTGCCTGCAGCAACATAAGTGTCCCAAAGATCTGCTTTGATTTTTTATCAGCAGGTGAGATTACATTGATTGTTGGATATCCTAATGGCCAGTAAACTGAGCCACTTAATTGCAACGGTGCTTCATTGATAAATGGAAAAGTGTGACCGGTTAACCAATCACCCTGGGTGCTTCCGCCTGTCCCCTGAAGATCAGCAAGTGTTGTAGCTGCATCTGCTTCATAGAAAATTACTCTTAATTGATTTGTTCCTGCAGCACCAAAATCATCATGCAATTGCTGTAAGTATCCAGTACCATGGAATCCCCAGCATGGACCGCACCATGTAGCTGAACAATCAAGTACAACCACATAACCGGAGTTTAATAATGTAAAGATTGTGTGTGTTTCCGTCAAGATCAGTAACGGTAAAATCAGGAGCTGTTGCGCCAACCTGAGCAAATGAAGAAACCGATAACAATGTACCGGCAGTCAAAGTGGTAAAGAATTTTTTCATAAACTAGTTTTAAGATTACTCAAATCTAAGAAATCTTTTAACTGGTTGTAATACTTCTATGTACTATTATTGAAATCCTACTAAACCGTTATTCAAAAAGGAATTTCGATATTAATAGTAAATCAGTCTTCTCACTTTTGCAATGTGTTTTGCAAGACGTATAACCTGTTTGGTGTAACCGAATTCATTGTCATACCATGAATACAAAACTACTCCTTTTTGATCTGGAGAAACCACAGTAGCCTGAGCATCAAACACAGAACAGCAGGTATTACCAATAATGTCACTCGATACCAGTTCAGGATCCACGGAATAATAAATCTGATTTACCAGATTCCCATTTAAGGCCGCTTTTTTAACAATTGCATTTACTTCTTCAACGTTTGTAGCTGTTTTTAAAGTTAACTGAAGTATTGCCAAAGAACCGTTTGGTGTTGGCACACGCACAGCATTTGCGGTAAATTTATCCGCCAGTTCAGGAATTACCTTTGTAATAGCAGGTCCAGCACCGGTAGAAGTAATTACCATGTTGATAGCAGCTGAACGGCCACGGCGCGGTTTTTTGTGAAAGTTATCCAGCAGATTCTGATCGTTGGTGTAAGCGTGAACTGTTTCAATGTGTCCTTTATCGATACCAAAATTATCATTGATAACTTTTAGAATAGGAGTGATTGCATTGGTAGTACAAGAAGCTGCGCAGAATATATTTTCACCTTCAATATCCAGATCAAAGTGATTGATTCCGTAAACAATATTTGGAATACCTTTTCCGGGAGCTGTGAGTAAAACTTTGCTAACACCTTTTGATTTCAAATGTCTGCTCAATGATTCACGGTCAAGAAACGCACCCGTATTATCAATAACCAGCGCATCTTTTATGCCGTGTTTTGTATAATCAATGTCTTCAGGATTTGCAGCTGCAATCATCTTTACGATCTGACCATTCAGAATAAGCGCATTGTTTTCATAATCGACTTTTACAGTTCCTTTGAATGCACCGTGAACAGAATCCTGACTTAGGAGCGCCGCACGTTTTGTGATTTCTTCTTTTGAACTGCTGCGTGTTACAATCGCTTTCAGTCTTAATTGCTGACCTTTTCCAGCTTGCTTTATTAATTCACGGGCAGCAAGACGGCCAATTCGTCCAAATCCATATAAAACAACATCTCTGGGTTCAATATTGAAATCACGGTTATCAACTAAACCACCTAATTTATTTTTCAGGAAATCTGTTTTTGATGAAAATTTATCTCCTTCCTGAATCCATTCATAAGCCAATCTGCCTATATCAATTTTTGCGGGAGACAATTCCATTCCAAACAATACTTCAGCCAGGTGTGCAGTAGTAGTAATAAAGATTTTTTTACCCACCACTTTCTCAGCGTAGTCATGAAGATTAATGATTTCAGAGGTTGTGATGTCCAGCAGGTGATTTCTGAACAAAACCAGTTCTACACCTTTGCTGTAAAGTAATTCTCCAACATAATTAGCTAGTTTTACCGCAGCCTTTTCGTTGTCGATATAACTCTGTAATTCTTTTTCATAACCTACTGTTGATTCCATGATTTTTTGCTTTTTGTTGTTGATTGGTGAAATGTTGGCGCAAAATTACACTCTTCAAAGTAATATTGTTCATGATCTTGCTCACATTTTTCTCACATTCGACAGAACTAAAAAAAGGGTAGAGGAGAACAATTCACTCGTGGATGAAACTGGGTTATTCACAGAAAGTCAAAAACGTTGAACCTGCATGGAAATGAGAACATATCCAAACAGCAAAAAAAAAGCCCCGATTTTCGTCGGGGCTTTCTGTTATCCTAAGTAGGCTTTAAGTAATTTATTTCTTGAAGTGTGTCTCAGACGTCTGATGGCTTTTTCTTTAATCTGACGAACGCGTTCACGGGTCAAATTAAATTTAGCACCAATTTCTTCAAGTGTCAAACCGTGGTTCATTCCAATTCCAAAGAAAAGACGAATGATTTCACGTTCTTTATCTGTAAGAGTAGAAAGGGATCTTTCAATTTCTTTCTGTAAAGATTCAGCCATCAGCAAACGATCTGCTTTTGGGGAATCACTGTTAGCCATAACATCCATCAAAGTACCTCCGTCTTCAGAAGAAGACAAAGGAGCATCCATTGATACGTGACGACCGGCAACTTTTAAACTTTCTTTAATTTTATCTTCAGGCACCTCAAGTACTTCTGCAAGTTCTTCAGCGCTTGGGGCGCGTTCATATTCCTGCTCTAGTTTTGAAAAAGCCTTGTTGATTTTATTTAATGATCCTACCTGATTTAACGGAAGACGTACAATACGTGCCTGTTCTGCCAAAGCCTGAAGAATTGACTGACGAATCCACCAAACCGCATAAGAGATAAATTTAAATCCACGGGTTTCATCAAATTTCTGAGCTGCTTTAATCAGACCTAAATTTCCTTCATTGATCAGATCGGGTAAGGTCAATCCCTGATTCTGATATTGTTTTGCTACTGATACAACGAAACGTAAGTTTGCTCGTGTCAGTTTTTCAAGGGCTTTCTGGTCTCCCTGTTTGATCCTCTTCGCTAACTCCACTTCAATCTCTGCGGTGATCAATTCTTCTTTACCAATATCCTGAAGATATTTATCAAGTGATTGACTTTCGCGATTGGTAATGGATTTGGTGATTTTTAACTGCCTCATTCTGTGTGGTCCCTTTCTTTTAGATTAAACAATAGTGGATGCAAACTTACGCCATTTTAGTCCTCGTGTCAAGAGTAAAATTCAAATAAAATCGTTTAAGTCTGCAACTCACGATATAACTGTGATTTTATACAAAAGGTTACGTTCATATGAGAAAATAATTACACTATTATTCTCAAAGAATGTTAATTCCTTGAATAATGGTTTGAAGATTCAGGATTTGGTGATTTCTTTTTTTTTTTTTTAGTTACCGGCAACGTAATCCTGCAAATAATGGAAATCAGGCGTCAGTTCTCCCTGAAGATTGGTTTCGCTTGCGCGTTCAATAATTCTGTCAGGATCTTCTCCAAACAAACAAGGTAACACCTTGTTTAGTAAATCATTCCCGTAATCAATTGAAGCATCTTTGGGTAATTCACACGGAAGATTGTCAACTGCCATCACTCCAATTGAACCAGGTGACATAAAATCAACTTCTTTCCCTGTTTTTGGATCATAACCGTACAATGGATCCTCAATTGCAGATGCTCTGAGTGTGCTAGCGATTGGTTCAGCAATATCACAAGAAATGTCAGCAATTATGGTTGTTTTACAATCAGCTGAAGCAAGATCCTGCTGCGTAACAATTACGGGCGAACTGGAACTCCAAAAATGACATGGAATATACATATGAGCCACTTTCAGATATCTGGAAAAGGTTGAAATATGTCCAGCACCAGACTTGTGAAATGCTGCAGTGTCAAAAGGTGAACCATCGGCTTTTGCAAAATAATCCTTCGCATCAAGCTGCGTATAAACCGGATAATTAAATTCTTTATTCAAAAAATCAGAAGGACTTACTTCTTTTAATCCGATTTTTTCAATCACCTCTTTTGCTCCGCTTCCCACACGGCCAGATCCTGTCATTACTACTTTGAGATTTGCAGGCAAAAGAATTTTAGAAAATTCCGCTTCCATTTCTTTTCTGTCAGCACAAAGGTTTGCAGGTTTGATAGTGTAGAGTCCGTGTTTTTTTCCATATGCCAGAAATCCATTATAGCAGCCAACGATTCCGGCATATTTTCCAAAACCGATAATGCGGTGTTTGTTTTTGTCGGTCAGGGTTTCATAATCAATCAGCTGAATTTTATTGGCCAGCACAGCCTGCAATAATTTTCGGTTGTATGGCTGTTTTTTTATTGTGTGTGAAAAGAAGAAGTATTTTTTGTTTGGAATTAAATAGTCAATCTTAACTTCTTTAACTCCCATCAGAATATCTGCTTCAGTTGCTCTGTCTACCAAACGAATTCCCAGCGAAGCATATTCTTCATCTTTATACGAACGGATATCACTCTTCTCAACAATCACTTCAACTCCCGGAAAGCGTTTCATCACTTCAACACATTGTGAAGGAATTAAAGGCACCCTTTTATCAGGCGGCGTTTTTGTTTCTTTTAATATGCCAATTATTGTTCGATTCATTTATCCGGATTGATCAGGGCGCAAAAGTAATACTTTTTTAATGTTGCAAAATTATTCAGATGCTTGCATAGTATGTGCTTTACTTTTCAGATTATTCAAAGCAATGATTGAATAACAGTTTTGATTTTTTCCAAATCGGTTTCATAGTTTAATCCCATTCCCTCAGGATTGTTTTTTGCACAAGGTTTGCGCGCGGTGAAATGCAAAGCATGAACGCCTGTTGAAACAAGTTCTTTTGAATTGGAAGAATTTACGCCGCCTCCGGCCATTATCTGAACGGGATAAAGTTTACTGAACTCTACCATTTTTGAGAGAAGATCTTTTCCTTCAATAGCAGAAGGTTTTCCACCTGATGTCAAAACTCTTGTAAATCCCGCTTTGAATAAGTGTCCTAAAGTTGTAATGGGATCTGGAGTATAATCAATTGCTCTGTGAAAAGTGAATTCCATTTTTTGATTCAATGCGATTTCTGCCAGATACAAAGTTGCGTTGAGATCTAATTCATTGTTGTCAGACAGACAGCCAAAGACCACGCCCTTTGCACCAGCAATGGATGAGGCAATAATGTCGCGTGCCATGATATCCACTTCATCCATGGTGTAAACAAAATTCCCCGGGCGTAATCGAATCATTGCATGAACTTCAATATTTTTCAACTGCGCACATTTCTGAATTATTCCAATGGATGGAGTAGTGCCGCCTTCATTCAAATTGGCACATAATTCAACCCGTTTAAAACCAAACTGAGATGCCACATAGGTAGTCTCATAATTGTCAGTACAAATTTCAAGATCAATCATTCTACAATTATTTCATCAATAAATAACCAGGCATCTTGTCCGGCAGCTTCATGCGATGCAGGGAGTTTGCCGTAGTTTTCTACATTCACCTTAAGATATTTTAATTGCGTTGGTTTTACATCCAGAATGAACGGATTTATCCGGATTCCTTCCTGAGCATTCGTTCCAACATGAATAGTGTGCATTATTTCAAGTGGTTTGTATAAAATTCCATCCAAAGAATATGCAAGATGAAAATCTTTTGGGATCATAATCCATGCATTGGAGTATTCCAAAAAGTTCATTTTAACTTTTGATACTTCAGACTGTTCTCTAAGTTCTACAATTACATCCAAATCAGTTCCCCAAAATCCCTGCCAGTTTCCGTCTCTGAAATTGTGCGATCCAATTAAGCCATCTGTGAGCGAACTTTCTCCTTTTGCAGGATACGAATAATGCCATTCACCTTTATATAACACATCAGCAAATGTTGCTTTATGCAAGGCTATGTTGGTTGTTGTGACAGCCCCGTAATTTTTTCCTTTTTTAGTCGGTTGAATTAAAAGGGTGCCGGATGACATAAGTTTAATATTTGAATCTTCATATTCAAACCAGGTAGTTTCTCTTTCCTGATTGTTCCGGATACTCCATTTTGCAGAAATATCCGATTGCATGTCTGTTAATAGGATGGTGTAATAATTATCTTCTTCAATGACTTGCATCCCAAAAGGATTATTCTCCATACCTGACCTGACATCAAAAAGTTCCAGAACTGGATAATGCTTTTGCAAGCGGTTATAGAAATCATCATACCGGCTGGTATCTGGACCGCTCCACAAAACTTCAGCTAAACCAATCATGCGTGGAAAAACTTTTGAATCCAGATTAATTTCATCCGGCACATGCTCTGTCCACATGTTACATTCTGCTCCCAAAATGTATTTGTGATTTTCAGCAACAAGATTTGCAGGAATTGGATTGAAGGAGTAAATCTTCTTAAGATCAATTGCATCCAGTCCATAATCTAAATAACAATGCGAAGTAGGGGACATTACAACGTAATGTTTTTGTTCGGCAGCCAGCCTTCCACCATCCATACCACGCCAGCTTTGAACAGTTGCATTTTCAGATAATCCGCCTTCCAGAATTTCATCCCAGCCAATGAGTTTTCTTCCGTGATCATTCAGGAATTTTTCAATTCTCTTTATAAAATAACTCTGGAGCTCATGTTCATCTGCAAGATTTTCTTCCTTCATTCTCTGCTGACATTTTGGACAATTTTCCCATCTGAACTTTGGTGCTTCATCTCCGCCAATGTGAATATATTCTGAAGGAAATATTTCCATGACTTCAAGTAAAATAGTTTCAAGAAAAATGAAAGTTGAATCATTACCGGCACAATAAATTTCTTTAAAAACTCCCCAGTCGTTAACTACTTCAATAGGTCCTCCATTGCATGAAAGTTGCGGGTAGGCAGCCAGTGCAGCCTGCGAATGCCCGGGTAATTCAATTTCCGGAATCACAACAATGTGTCTTTCTTTTGCATAGGCTACAATTTCTTTCAGATCATCTTTTGTATAATATCCACCATAAACACTACCGTCCTTTTCGGTCCGGTAGGATGATATTTCATTTAGTTTGGGATACTGATCAATCTGAATTCTCCATCCCTGATCTTCTGTCAAATGTAGATGGAGGATATTCATTTTGTAAAAAGAGAGCAAATCAATGTATTTAAAAATGATTTCTTTTTCAAAAAAATGACGGCATACATCCAGCATCAATCCACGGTGTTCAAAAGCTGGTTTATCTTCAATTTTCAAACAAGGTAAAAACCACGCCTGTCTTTTTTCGCCGGAATGGAATGCAGGAACAAAAAGTTGTCTCACTGTCTGAATTCCGCGCATTATTCCGGTAGAAGTAAGTGCAGTGATTTGCAATTTTTCAGGTGATATAATTAATCGGTAAGCTTCACCGTGCTGTAATTCAGAAGGAAAATCGCTTACAATTTTTAATTCGATTTCAGTTGATTTTACCTTTGCTTCCAGATTTTTTTTTCAGCTAAAAACCAGAAACAGAGTCAATGAGGTTCCCTATATACAACCCTTCATTATTCAAATCATTGGAATAGGAGAGGTAGGTGTCATTTGAAATCTTAAAAGATCCTTCACGTTTTTCAATCAATACCGGTTCAGGAATCAAATAAAGCGAATCTGGATTTATATAATCTGCATTTTCAGAATCTTGCCCGCCGCAGGAGACAAGAATAATTGAAAAAGCAGCTACGACAATTTCACGCAAAGACGCTAAGGCGCAAAGAAATGGCCTTGTGATTTTTGACTTATTATACTGAAAATTTTTTCCGCAGATTTTTGCTGAATAAGCACGCAGATTTTCGCAGATAGAGTCCCCCCAATTAAAGCGACTCATTGATTTTACAGGAATTTTATTTTTGGAGTACACCCTAACTTGTTTGTGATTTTGATATTTGTATTTTGCCCCGATGGGACCACTATGTGGGAATTTCATTTCACATTTACCACGGTCTGTTATATTCTGCATCCACCAATTTCTCAGTATTTATATCCCGGTGAGCTACATTAAATCCCGAGTAAACAGAATAACAACCCCATTCACCAAATTTGTTCAGAGCAATAAATCCTACCTGCAGATTTTCTACTTTGTTTTCATGTTTAACAATTAATCTTTCAACCGCTGCCTTACACACTTCCTGCGGTGACATGCCACAGCGCATCATTTCTACTATAATTGCAGATCCTGCAATGCGAATCACTGCTTCACCCAAACCGGTTGCACATGCCGCTCCAACTTCATTATCCACAAAAAGTCCGGCTCCAATGATAGGTGAATCACCCAAACGGCCTCTCATTTTATAAGACAAACCGGATGTAGTGCAGGCTCCAGATAAATTTCCATTATTATCCAAAGCAATCATTCCAATCGTATCATGATTTTCACGGTTTATGATTGGTTTGTATTCAGACGTCTTTAACCATTCCTGCCAGGCTTCTTGTGCTTTTTCTGATTTAAATTCATTTCTGGGGAATCCTTTTGAAATGGCAAACTCATAGGCTCCGTCACCAACCAGCATGATATGTGGCGTATCTTCCATTACTTTTCTGGCAACCGAAATTGGGTTTTCTATATTTTGTAAAAATCCCACACTTCCGCAACGATTGCGATGATCCATGATACACGCATCCAACGTAGTATTACCATCTCTGTCTGGCAATCCACCCAAACCAACGCTCAGATTTGTAAAATCAGATTCGGTAACTCGTACACCTTGTTCAACGGCGTCAAGCGCAGATCCTCCGGTTTCAAGGATTTTCCAGGCACCTTTATTCGCCTCTAGTCCATGATTCCAGGTTGATAAAACGATTGGCTTGTTCACCGTTTTTTTTGATTTGTTTTTTTCTGTTTGCTGATCTGAACCAAAAGCTGATGAGGATAATATGGCTGCACTTCCTATAGCTGAAACTTTAATAAAATCTCTTCTTGTTTTCATATTTAAATTGTCTTATCAAAGTCAAACCAATAATGCGTTCCGGTTGCATTTGATTCAAAAATGCAATGTCCGTTTAGTTGTTCAGTAAGTATAGTAATCAGGTCCAGTCCAAAACCAGTAGAACTTTCTGATGGTTCTTTCCATTTCCCATTATCGTGATAGTGAACTGAAAAATTTTGACGGATTCGTTTATCCGGATATTTATCATCCCCTTATCTTGATTGGCAAAGGCATATTTGTAAGAATTTGAGATTAGTTCATTGAGCAATAAACCAAGCGGAACAACTGTTTTGAGATCAATTTCTTTCAGTGACGATTCAATATTAACACCAATTTCTTTTTCATTTTGAAAAATCAATTTGAGATCAGTTGCCATATCAGTCAGATAGGATTTTAATTCAATTCGTGCAATGTCTTTTTCCTGATATAGCCTTTGATGTATTGAAGACATTACCATTACGCGATTTATTGCTTCCGTAAATTGATCTTTCGTTTCCTGATTTTTGATTTCACTTTGCTGTAGTCTGAGCAATGAGATTATAATCTGCAAATTGTTTTTTACCCTGTGATGAATTTCTTTGATCAATGCAATATTATCATTGCTTTTTGCAAGTATCAGCTCATTCTGTTCTTGCAACTCAAGATTGGCCTTTCGGAGCTGATTATCAGAATGTTTTTGCATTAGCAGGAACTGATACATAATAAACCCGACCACAAAAAAAACAACAAGCAGTTCTACAAAAGTTATCAGAGAAAATTTAAAGTCAAGAGGCTGCACCTCTCGGATATGCTCATTATGAACTAAAAAAATAAAATGAAAAGTTAATAATCCGTTAATTGCAAGAGTTGTAATACCCCAAAATCTCCCGAGCCCAATAAAAACAAGAAATGACACGACAAAAAGCCATAAGAAATCATTGTAATGGGGTGTAGCTAATGAATAGTTTATTGCAAAATGAGTTAAAGCAGAACCAACTACTCCGTAAAAAGCAAAAACGAGTTTATATTTTTTTACAGCCAACAAATAAATCAAACATGAAAGGCAAAGAATAAAAGCAGACAGGTAAGAAAATAAGGCATATTTGTCTTGTCCTATAAATAAAACAGTGAGCAATAAAAAAAGGAAAGTAAAAAACAAGGTAAGCCTGTAGGCCATCAGAAATTTTCCTCGTTCTGAATATGAATCAAATATTATATGGGACGGCGAAAAAAAACTCACTATATAAACTAATACTCCTCTGAGTAAGGAAATTTCAAATGTCTCACGGATGTGCCGTTATTTTTGATTTCAAGCAAAGAGTTTATTCCAATTTCTACATGTTCTTTGACATAATTTTCTGTAACAATCTTGTCACTTTTTTCGGTTTTAACGCCGTCCGGAACCATGGGCTGATCTGAAACGAGTAAAAGTGCACCTGTTGGAATTCTGTTAGCAAAACCGGTGATGAAAAGTGTAGCGGTTTCCATATCAATTGCCATTGCTCTGGTTTTCTCAGATATTCTTTGAATTTATCATCATGTTCCCAAACCCGGCGGTTGGTTGTATAAACAGTACCAGTCCAGTAATCTCTTCCTGCTTCTCGGATAGTTGTTGAAACCGCGCGCTGGAAATTAAATGCAGGTAAAGCAGGAATGTCAGCAGGAAAATAATCATTGGATGTTCCTTCACCACGTATGGCCGCAATAGGAAGAACCAAATCACCAATATTGGTTTTCTTTTTCAAACCGCCGCATTTACCTAAAAACAAACAGGCTTTTGGTTTAATTGCACTGAGCAAATCCATGATTGTAGCCGCATTTGCAGATCCCATGGTGAAGTTTATCATGGTTATACCATTTGCCGTGGCTATTGGCATTGCTTTGTCTTTTCCTTTGATTTCCACGTTGAATTTTTTTGCGAAAATTTCAAGGTATCCGCTGAAGTTTGTCAGCAGAATGTATTCACCAAACTCTTCAAGTTTAGCGCCAGTATATCTGGGTAACCAGTTATTTACAATTTCTTCTTTTGTATTCATGTCAGGAATGAAGATATAAAAAAACCCGGATTTCAAAAAGAATATCCGGGTTTGATAATGATTTAATTACAATTAATGTCCGCACGCACCTTCTTCACAGGCACCTGGTTCACATCCATGACCATCGGTCAAAGTATCTTTATTGCATTTTGATTTATCACATTTTGTTGAGTCACATGCTCCCTCATGCGAACATTTTTTGCTGCAGCACGGTTTATCACAAGTTGTTTTATCGCATTTTCCGGCACAGTTTTTCTCACATTCCTGTTTGCATTTTTCCATACACTCAGGAGAGCATTTATCAGTACACTCATGCATTGCGATAAAATCAGTGGCGGTTGAATCAGTACCGGTTCCTTCATCAGATTGTCCGCTGCATGCTCCAAGAACCAATCCAAGTCCGAGGATAAATAAAAAGGCTAATTTTTTCATAGTAAATTCAATGTTTCTGGAGTAAAAGTAAATAAAATAATCTGATCCCCTAGTGAAGTTTTTCAACACACCTGCATAAATGTTGTCTGTTTTATACCTTTGAGTAATTAAATTGACCTGAAATGATCCTTTCCAGAATGGCCTACCAATTAATAGTCATAGCGCTTATATTGGCGGGTCTTTATCTTGGTCAGCATCTGATCATACCATTTATAATTGCGCTGGTTGTCTGGTATCTGCTGAATTCATTGGGCGATTTGTTTGGTAAAATTAAATTGGGCAGAAAATCTATGCCAAGAATATGGCAATTGATACTTGGTCTTGTTTTATTTCTGGTAGTGAGTTTCATGATCATCCAACTAGTGATTGCAAATTTTGAGGTATTCGAAAAATCTTATCCTGTATATCATAACAACTTTATAAATCTGACAGAAACAATTTCTGAAAAATATAAGGTTGATCTTTCCTCAGTAAAACTGGAAGACAACTTTAATCTGCCTACATTGCTTGCTGGTGCTGTTGATTCTTCACTTGGCTTTGTTGCAAGTTTCTTTCTTGTATTGCTGTATGTGATTTTTTTGCTTCTGGAACAGCAGATTTTTCAGCAAAAAATAAAATTGATTTTCAATGAAAGAACAGAGTATGTTAAGTTTTTGGGAATTGTAAAAAAGGTAGATGAGTCTATTCATTCTTATGTGACTATAAAAACCAGTCTGTGTTTTTTGGGGGGTGCATTAAGCTATATCTTACTATTAATAATGCAGGTTGATTTTGCCTTTTTGTGGGCTTTTTTGATTTTCCTTTTTAATTTCATTCCTATTATCGGAGCATTTATTGGTGTTTTGTTTCCTTCCTTGATTGCAATACTTCAGTTTGGAACATGGCTTGAACCCGTGCTGGTAATTTCATTGCTAACTGCTATTCAGTTGGTGATTGGAAATTTTGTGGAGCCTAAAATACTCGGCACAAAATTAAATCTCAGTCCGCTTGTAGTTATAATTTCGTTGTCTTTTTGGGGAGCGTTATGGGGAGTGGCGGGCATGTTTCTCTGTGTGCCTATAACTGTAATGCTAATGATTGTTTTTGGACAATTCAAAGAAACAAAAAACATCGCTATCCTTCTTTCAGGGGGCAGGGGAGTGTAATCAAATTACATCTATTTTCTCTTTATTGTTTTCAAACTGCTTTAAGATTTGTTCAGCATTGTGCCGGGTTAATTTGAAATTATTCAGAATAATATCAACATGTCTGGTACCCTTTCCCTGGCCTTCAATAAAAATTTTCTC
Organism: Crocinitomicaceae bacterium; assembly: GCA_016719925.1. Classification (GTDB taxonomy): domain Bacteria; phylum Bacteroidota; class Bacteroidia; order Flavobacteriales_D; family Crocinitomicaceae; genus JADJGJ01. The sequence continues at coordinate 177,435 of JADJYC010000006.1, forward strand.
CAATGTCAGATAAGCAAAATCTTCATTTTCCAGATAAAACAAATGCGCCTTGGTATGTCTCAAACCATCTCCTTTTTTGAGATTATTCAATGCCACAAGAGGATCTGCTTTCAAATCATCCAGTATATAAGCACTCCCTGTTAGAGACTCAAAATCTTTGAACAATGTGTATTTTTTAAACCACCTGAGCTGATTCTCTGAATAAGGGTAAGCCTTTGTACGGTATACTAAAATGACCGGAATAGTTACGAAAATTCCAAATTCCAGCAACCAAACTAATGTGAGTGTAAATCCGCTTACCGTCATTCCAAACATACTCCACATTCCGTAATGGTTGATTTGTCCAATCCAGTAAAATAAATCTCCCGGATGCAGCAAGAGTTCCAATCCTGACAGAAACTCTTCTAAAGAAGGTGCATGACCTTTGTAAGCATAAACCACATATGCAATCCACTGAAAAATAGTAAAAATAACTCCAATAAAAATCGCCTGCATAATTTTGTTATTCCGATTTCTGTTTTTTGATAATCTTGAAGCTATTTTAACGCACAATCCTAAACCAGTTGCAACAGTAAGAGCAATTATAAAATTGAAGTAAACGATTGGAATAAGAGTAACAACCAGTGTGTAGAGATATCCCGCGAAAACAGCAATCAACAGATATAAGGCCAATGATAATACAAAACCTGTCAAATCATATTTTCCTGATTCCTGATAAAACAAATCATCTGAATTTTCTTTCATAATCACGTATTTGATTCTGTACTGATAATCGTTAACGCCAAACCAATTTTACGATATTCAATTTCGCCGTTTAACGCCTCATAAATAGGTTTAAGCTGCTGACTGTTATTTAGTTTTTTTCTTACTTCCTTCACCCGGTTTACATCATATTCTGAGACATACTTATTCAGGTTTACCGGCTTTCCATCTTCATACAATCTGGCTAAATGTCCGTATATTGTTTCAACAGACATCGAGCGTTGTTCAGCAATTTTTTCAATGGACAGACCTTGTACATACAGGTCAAAAGTTTTTTCAAAGGTGGATCTTTTGTCTTTGACAACAGGCGTTTCTACTGTTCCGATTATTTCAATCAACGTCTCTCCAAACTTTTCCAGTTTGGTTTGTCCCATTCCCTGAACTTCTTTTAATTCAGCAAGGTTTTGAGGTTTTCTCTGAACTATTTCATTCAATGTTGAGTCATGAAATATAACATAAGCCGGCACTTGGTTTTCAATAGCAACCTGTTTGCGCCATAGTTTCAATTCCTGCAGCAACTGATCTTCAGCTGAAACCTGAGGATTTGTTTTACGTGATTTTTTTCCAGGTTTTTCTTTTTCAGCATATTCAGACAGATGCACTTTGAGTATTCCTTTTAATACCTCTGTTGAAGTTTCGGTAAGCTTCAGGTAAAAATGTTCATCATAAGCAACTTCAATAAAACCCTGATTGATGAGTTGATTCAGATAGTGCTGCCATTGCGCGAAACTAAAAGCTTTACCTGCGCCATATGTTTTGATCTGATTCAGTTTTTTTTCATGTATTTCCATTGTATCAGCACCTCTTACAACTCCAATTATCAGGTTGATTCCGGCCTTTTGATTACAGCGTGAAATTGCAGAAAGCGCAATCTGGGCAATTTCTGTTCCATCAAAACTGTAGGCGGTTGTGAGCAATTATCACAATTTCCGCAAGGTTCAGTGATCGATTCTCCAAAGTAAGAAAGAATAATATTTCTCCGGCAGCTGGCTGCTTCGCCGTAATGCACCATTCTTCGGATTTTCTCCTGATAGACTTCTTTAAAATCTGAATCTTTTACAAAATCATTCAGCAGAATGATGTCCCGGTAATTATAATAAAGAACCGTGTCGGCAGGCAATCCATCACGACCGGCACGACCGATTTCCTGATAATATCCTTCTATGTTTTTTGGCAAATTATTGTGAATAATCCACCTTACATTTGACTTGTCAATGCCCATTCCAAAAGCAATTGTTGCGCATATTACGGCATATTGGTCTCTTATAAATCCATCTTGAATTTCTTCTCTGTCAGATGAAGCAAGACCTGCGTGATAATATTTGGAAGTAATTCCGTTCTGATTAAAAAACTGTGACCATTCTTCAGTTTCTTTTCTGGAAAGACAATAAAAAATACCGGCTTCCCCCTGACGTTCATGAATGAATTCAAGAATTTCTTTTTCCTTTTTTGATTTTGGAACCTGTGGTCTCACATTCAATGAAAGATTATTTCTCTGAAAGGACGCGAGAAAAAAGCTGCTGATTTCTGAGTCCGAGTTTGTCTGAAATATCTTTGCGCGTTATCTTGTCAGCCGTTGCTGTTACTGCCATCATTGGCGCATTCGGAAAATAGTCACGCAATGAATGAATCTGCTGATATTCAGGTCTGAAATCATGCCCCCACATGGAAACACAATGGGCCTCATCGACAACAAGCAGCGAAATCTTTAATTTTCTCAACCAGGTTTTTATAGAATTGACAAGTGTTTCAGGTGCTATATAGAGCAATTTTAATTTCCCCTCAAAACAATCATCAATGATGCGGGATTTTTCAAATTCAGAGAGAGAACTATTCACAAATTCTGCAGGAACCCCGTTAGCCTTCAGAGTATCCACCTGATCTTTCATTAAAGAAATCAATGGAGAAACTACTAATGTCAAATCTGGTAATAGGAGGGAAGGAATCTGAAAACAAATTGATTTTCCTCCGCCCGTTGGCATAATTACCAGTGCATCCTGACCACTGATCACATGCTCAATTATCTCTCTCTGCAATGGTCTGAAAGATGTGTAACCAAAATAATCTTTCAGAATTCTGTCCGGTGTAATCATGGACCAAAACTATGTATAATTAAAGGTTTGCACACTCTGATTTTTATCCACAAATCGAATTGTGGATTATTGTTAGTTTGTGTTAGTTGATTGATTTTATTGACCTATGAATAGATTATTGGTTCAGTTAAACCAAGTTTTGAAAATGATAATTTAAAGAAATCAACAGGATGTGAACCACCTTTTTCTTTTACTGAAGTACGCCTAAACTGTCCAACTCTTCTGTTGATATGGATGGTGGCACTATGCCCTTAAGCATTTTGGTAATGGCGAATTCTGCAGTTTTTTCAGCATTCTCCATTGATGAAAACCTTTGTTGCCCTGAACAGCAGGAATGTGTGGCTGATGTATGAAGAGTTTTCCGTATTCATAGATATCATATCCCCAGCCTGTGCCGGGTGTTTCAAAAGTTTAAAAGGAGTATTTGATTTCTAATCCGGAAATAACAGAAGCAGAATCCGGTTCAATTATTTCAGGAATTTGTTTTTACAACAGTGTCTTTTATATCATCCTGAATAGCATCAAGACCATTGTTTTCAGTGCATCCAACAAGAATAAACAAACCGAAAAGATACGTCAGTTTCATTGAATAAGAACGGAGCATGAATGTGAATTTGAACCGTTGGTCAAAACTACAAAATAGTGTCCTTTTTCAATTTCAGAAAATGAACATGTAAATTGATTTGAAGCAGTTTTTTCAAACCTGAATTTATCAGTTACATTTCTTCCATCAGATGAGAACACGGCCATGGAAATCAAATCAGATGCATCATTCAAAGATATTTTAAAACTTTCTGAAGCAGGATTTGGAAACAAGTTTGCTTCTAATTTTAATTCAGAATCTACGCTCAGCAAAGGCAGGTATTCATAAAAATCATCAAACAAATCTCCGTTGTAACCGGTTCCGACAAATGCCCTTCCCTGAACAACCACGGCAATTGCCTGACATCTTCCGGGACCAGGAAAATTAGCACGTTGAGTCCAAGTGTCTGAAAAGAAATTATACTCCCAGGTATCTTTTTTATAGGTAAATGTATTGTCTTCTCCTAAAGCGATAAAAGCAGTAGGGAAGAGGCCAAATCCAACTGCGCCATGTCTTGGTGTTCCAGGGAAATCAGATTTTTGAACCCATGAATCAGTCAACGGATAATAACACCAGAAATCATTGGTGTATGAAGAAGCATCAGCACCGGTTCCAACATATCCTTGTCCACCCATTGCAAATCCAACGGCATCTCTTCTTGCTGTTCCTGGAAAACTTTGAACTGCTGTCCATGTATTGGTGGCCTGATCATAAGAATAAAAATCATTCATCAAACCAGATGCAGCCTGTCCTGTTCCAACATAAGCAATGCCATCTATTACAAAAGCAACAGCTTCTCTTCTGGCTTCTCCTTCAAAATCTGCAACCTGTGTCCATGCATTCGAAACCGGATCATATTTCCATAAATCCTGAAAATAATCGACACTACCGGTGCCCAATCCACAGAAGCCATATCCACCTGCATTGAAAGCAATGGCAGAACCTCTGTTCAAACCATCTCCTGCAATTCCGCCCAAACTTTCTTCGTCATCCCAGTCGTCCTGACCGATATCATAAGAATACATGCTGCGTTTAAATCCAAATTCATCTAATCCCGTAAGCAAGTATGCATCATCATTTAAAGTAAAAACACAAGCTGAAGATTTTCCCGGACCATTTACTGAATCACATTGTATCCATGAGTTCTGCCCAAAAGCCGAAATTGAAATAACAAAAAACAGGAATGACAAATTCTTTTTCATTTTAACCAAAGATGAATTGTGATTTTGCAATTACGGATTGATTTGAATCGAGTATTAAAACAAAATAATTACCTGCTGTCAGATTGTTTCTTTCAATACTCATGGTCTGACTGCTTACAGTATATTTTTCAACGATTTGTCCAGAATTATTTATCAAAATGATTGAATGCGCATCAGATTCATTTTGCAAATAAATATTTACACGTTCTATAGCAGGATTCGGATAAAAAGAAATAGTCAGACTTTGCTCTTCAATTGCCAGCGGCATGGCAGGAGTGTATTCATAAAAACTCTTTTTGATTCCTGACGATCCTTTACCTATTCCGGCATATCCTTTGTTTCCGATGCTGAATGCAATTCCATTTCTTCTTCCTCCGCCGGGAATATTTGATTTGATATTCCATGAATCAGTGTAAGGGTTGTATTGCCATAATTCATCTTTAAATCCGCCATCAGCTCCAAAAATAACAAAGCCTCTGCTGCCCAAAGTAAATGAACTAGCCGCACCCCGTTCATCACCTGGTAAATTAGATTTTTGCTCCCATACATTGGTTGAAGGATCATATTCCCACCAGTCTTTTCTATACAAATCCTGATCAATTCCCATTCCCACATATCCTTTGTTATTGATAGAAAGTGCAGTTACTGCATATCTGACTCCTCCGGGAAAATTTGCTCGCTGCGACCAGCTGTCTGTAGATGGTTTGTATTCCCACAAATCAAAGGCATATGCACTGGGACCATATTTACCGCAAGTAACATATCCTTTATTATCAGCGACAAAAGATCCTGCATAATAAACTCCAAATCCGCCGGCCCCCGGATAATTTGCTTTTTGAGTCCAGCCATTTGTTAATGGGTCATATTCCCAAAAATCAACTAAAATGGTTCCTAAAAAAGACTCTGAACTATCTATTCCTGTGCCAACGTATCCTTTGTTTTCAAGTGCAAAACCAATGGCATTTCTTCTGGTAGAAGCTGGTAAATTTGCCATTTGTGACCAGGTATCAGTCAAGGGATCATATCTCCATAAATCATTGTAGGTAACATTGTTGGTGTCTTCACCGGTTGCTACATATCCATATTCTCCTATTGAAAACGCCACAGCCCTTTCTCTTTTCAACGCTCCGAAATCTGCTTTTTTAGTCCAGCTGTTTGGTGTTTGCCCCATAACCAGAAAAGAACAGCAGAACAGAATCAGAAATAAAATAGTTTGGGATCGCATAATCTTATCTTTTGCCGGACTTATTTTATAATTTGAATTTTTTTGTGAATTAGGCCTGATTCGCTTTCAATCGTTAGCATATATGTGCCAACTGACAAATGCTCAACAGAAAGCTGGCAGCCATCCATAATCGTGTCAGAATGAACCAGGTTGCCATTTAGGTCGTAAAACAGTACGTTGACATTTTTGATGCCTTTGATCATAATAAAATCGGATGTTGGATTTGGAAAAATTATCACCTCCTCATTCTGGTTATGCATAATTTCATCACTTAACAATTCATCAAACTCCCAAAAATCACGCATATTGGTTCCGGTTGTACCAATTCCTACATATCCTTTTTCGCCAATAGCAAATCCTGACGAAAATCTACGCGAATTTCCCGGAAATTCAGTCAGTTGTGCCCAGGTATTTGTTGCAGGATCAAATTCCCACACTTCATCTGTAAGTTCTGAAAGCCATCCAATATATCCACAAACTATATATCCTTTATCTTTTACTGCAAATGCAGCAGAACCTCCACTGGCAAGACCAGGAAAAGAAGCCCGGATAGTCCATTCATCAGTTGATGGTTTATATTCATACATACTTGCCCCGGTTTTTACATATCCTTTACCGTTAATTGTAAAACTTGAACTCCAGGATGATAATGCAAAAGGCATTGGATTCTGCATAGTCCATGTATCAGCAAGAGGATCATACTCATAAAGCGTATTTGAATAGATGTAATAACCTTTCCCGTCTACGGCAAATGCAAGCTGATCGGTTGCACCCATAGGTACACTAGCAATGGGACTCCATGTATTTGAAAATGGATCAAATGAATAAAAAAGATTACCTGCACTTACTCCGGTTCCAACATAACATTTGTTGCCGATGGTAAACTGCGATGCAGCATAAGTAGGGAAGGGGTAATTTGCTTTTTGTGTCCAGGTATTTGACGACGGATCAAATTCCCACCAGTCCTGAAACATGATATTTGGTCCGGCACCATTATAATGGCCTAATCCCATATATCCTCTGTTTCCAACTGAAATTCCGGTTCCTCGATGTCTTCCGATACCACCAAAATTTGATTTTTCATTCCATGCAGATGAACTGTAACCAGCAATTGATGAAATGATCAGGAGAAAACTTAATACAATTCTATTTTGCATAAATGCCTGGGTTTTACTTATTCTATAATCAGTTTTTGGACAGCCGATGCATTGTCATTAAATACATTGACAAGGTAAGCACCGCTGGCTATTCCATCAACATTAATTTCCATTGATGTTTCAATAATGATTTGTTCGAAAACTACTTTTCCTGACATATCAGAAATACGTATGCGGGTATTTTCAGAATTAACCGGAACCTGAATTTTTACAATTTCACTTGCCGGATTAGGATATACCTGAAAATTATATCTGTGTTTTCATTCATTGAAACCAATTCTTCTTCAATTAAAATTGAATAAGCTCCCATTTCATATCCCCAGCCCTGAACAACAATGTAAAGGGTGTCTTCACCAGAAGAATTAAAATGCAATTTGGAACCGGTACCACAAGAAGCATGATCATCATTATACCACTTTACGACGTCATTTTCATCCAGAATTGTCAAATAGGTATCTATGGTTGAACCGCAAAGTGAAACAGTCAGAAACTCAGCACTCATCTGCTGCGGGAGAATTCTGTAAAATACATCAGCAGATGCGTAAACAGGTAAAACATTATAATAACAATTTGAGTTGTTGTGATTTTCAGAATAGGGAAGGGCAGTAATCATTCTTGGGTCATCAGTGCTTTCACCAACATAACTGCTGCAATCCATACCGCCGCCTATTTGTACAGTAAAGTCAGTAGTCGATCCCCAGGAAAAAATCGCACACGGATCCAGAGGTAGTACACCGCTTTCATATTGCACTACCCGCATTCTTGTACTGCCTGAAACAGCACCAATGGGCACAGTAAAATTCCATACAGACATTGCAGCAGGTGGTGTTCCTGACCAGGTACCTATAGATTCAGAAAGTTCAAAAACCTGATTTTGATTATAGTCTATCCAGGCCTCACCAACACCATAAAAATTTCCTCCGCAAGTACCAAATTGTGCAAAAGCAGAGTAAGAAGATCCAGCGCTTAGTACAACACTTTGTGAGAGAGTCTGATCATCGAGACCAATTACACCAGGGCAACCGGTGAAATTTATTGCAGTGGCTGATTCACCTGCCAAATAAAAAGATTCGAGATTAGAATCAATAACAGAATTTGGACCAACAGCGGTGCAGTATTGTGAAAATCCTGAAACTGAGAAAAAAATCAGTGCAGAACAAGTGTAAATTTTAATCATGCTTGATGGTTGAATAATACTAAAAGTAATAAAATTAAATTAATGTTAAGCAGATGTTAACAAGACGAAGTGTAATACTATATGGATGCCTGTAAAAGCATATTAATTCCATATTGTTTTAGTGTGATATTTAATCTCTGAAATCCTGCTATTTAAAGAGTCTTTTATTAGATGTATCTTTGCACCATGAATGAAAAGCAGTTTAAGGATCTAGGAATTATTGAAGAAATATTAAAATCCTTATTACAAGAAGGGTATATAAAACCAACGCCAATACAGCAACAAGCTATTCCGATTGTTTTAAATGGAACAGATTTGCTGGGGTGCGCTCAGACTGGTACGGAAAAACTGCTGCATTTGCAATACCAATACTTCAGTTATTGCATAGCCGTGGATTTGGTAATTCAGGTAAAAGATTTATTAAAGCGTTAATTCTTGCACCAACTCGTGAACTGGCAACTCAGATAAATGAAAGCTTCAAAGTTTACGGCAGCGAACTGAATTTGAAATCAATGGTAATTTTTGGAGGAGTGAATCAGAATCCCCAGGTAGGCAGTTTAAAGCAGGGAGTAGATATTTTGATTGCAACGCCGGGAAGATTATTAGACCTGATGAATCAGGGACATATTAAGTTAGATACAGTTGACTTTTTTGTTTTGGATGAAGCTGACCGCATGCTGGACATGGGATTTATTCATGATTTGAACCGCATTATACCAAAACTCCCCAAGAAACGTCAGAGTTTGTTTTTTTCAGCAACCATGCCGCTTTCGATAGCAAATCTGGCCAATTCAATTCTCTCCAAACCTGAAATGGTGAAAGTAGATCCGGTTTCATCAACTGCGGAAAAGGTAAGTCATGAGGTGTATCACGTGATGAAAAGCATGAAACGAAATCTGCTCAAACACATCATAGGTCATTATAAAATGCAGCAGGTATTAGTGTTTTCAAGAACCAAACACGGTGCTGACAGAATTGCAAGAGAGCTTGCTAAAGCTAATATTCCTGCTTCAGCCATACACGGTGATAAAACACAAGCATCCAGAGAAAAGGCTTTGTCTCAGTTCAAAGAAAGAAAAATAAAAGCTTTGGTTGCAACTGATATTGCTGCAAGAGGAATTGATATTGATTCACTGGAATGGGTAATTAATTATGATTTGCCAAACGAACCGGAAACTTACGTTCACAGAATTGGAAGAACCGGAAGAGCCGGTGCAAGCGGAAAAGCCATTTCATTTTGCGATATAGATGAAAGACCTTATTTAGTTGATATAGAAAAACTTATAAAGCAAAAAATAAAAGTTGAAGAAGATCATCCGTTTCAAATTAATGAACGCGATATTCAGGAACACGAAGCGAATAAAGGCAAACCAAAACCCAATACACGGAATCAGCAAAACAGAAATCCAAGAAATGCCGGTAATGATACTGGTAAGTCAAACAGAAGAAAGGGTTCTAATTCAAATAATTTTAATAAAGACAGAAGGAGATAAAGCAGTTAAATGCTTTAATGGAATAGCAGAGATTTTATATATTCTATTTAACATAATATATATTATATGCCGATTGTGTAATTCAAAAAATAGCATGAAACCGACATTTATCCGTAGCTTTGCGCATATTCCAATTTAATTTAAAACCCTTTATTATGAAAAGAATTTCTACCTTATTTTACTTTGCTTTTTTAGCAATTAGTATAATTCCCGGCATTTCAAATGCCCAATGCACATTTACTGTTACGGCTGCAGATTCAACACTTTGTCAGGGCGACACAACTACACTATCTGTAAACTATCCTGGCAGCTCTGGTTTAAACACAACTTTTGCCGGAGGAAACAATCACCGCGGAAACATGTTTGATATCACTGCCATCAATACAGTTACAATTACCCAGTTCGAAGGGCATCCAATGTCAAATACAACAGTTGAAGTTTATTATAAAACCGGAACCTATGTAGGTTCTGAAAACACGGCAGGTGCATGGACTTTATTGGGGTCAGCTGCTGTTATCGCACAACCTATGGGAACACCAACTCCTTATCCTGTACCTGTAAATGTGACAATCCCTGCTGGACAAACCTACGCGTTCTATGTAACATCAAGCAATACAGCAGTAAGCCAGAACTATACTGACGGAACTTCAGTTGGAAATGTTTTCGCTTCTGATGCTAATATTCAGTTTAAAGAAGGTTGTGGAATTGAATATCCTTTTTCAGGAGGCCCATTCACTCCCAGAATCTGGAATGGTGTAATACATTATGCTGCTCCTGCAACCTTTTTATGGAGCACAGGAGAATCAACTCAAACAATTGATGTTATTCCTTCAGCAAATACAACTTATTATGTTGATGTTACACTTTTTGGATGCAGTATGGCTACGGATTCTGTTGAAATAGAAGTTTTTTCTCCAAACGTAAATCTGGGAACAGATCAAACCTTATGCTTGGATGAAGTCACCACGCTTGACGCAGGTTCAGGATTTGATCTATATGACTGGAGTACTGCCGAAACAACACAGACAATTGATATTGATGCCTCTGTACTTGGCGCCGGGACTTATGATTATGGTGTAACTGTAACCGACACGAATGGTTGTTCTGCTACCGATACTTTAGGGATTACAATCACTTCATGTGCCGGTTTAAATGATATGAAACAATTAAATGATATTATGATATATCCGAATCCGGTTAATGAGAATTTGAGTATTTCTATCCCTCTCAATCTGGAAAAAGCAATAACAGTAACTATCACTGACGAATTAGGTCAAATTATATATTCAGATGAAATAAGTGCCGGACAAAATCTGGTTCTGGTTCCAATGACAACGTACGCAACAGGAATATACCTTGTTAAGCTTGAATCTGAAGATCAAGTTGTTTGGAAGAAGATCGTTAAAAATTAACTTTCCTGCTTCATAGAAATAAAAAAGAGCTGAGATATTTTTCTCAGCTCTTTTTATTTGATTCACATTCATTAATAGCTTCTGGCCTGTAATTTCAAGTCCTTACCAGCTTCCCTGATTCAGATTTTCACAATCTTTAATCCAGCGCTCCCTAACATTTACCCAGTTCGGGCTGACAACTTCCCACAAAACATACGATTCAAATTCAGCTAAAAGCATCCCAAGATCTCCGTCTGTTTGTGCTGCAAGCACATCCTCAATCCATAAGTCACGTCTGTCTGACCAATCCGGATTTACCGCTGACCACTCAACATAGGTCTCAAACTCAGTCAAAAGACTTGCTTTTTCTCCGTTATCTCCTGATGCCAGACATGATTCTACCCAACTGTCTCTTCTCATTTTCCAGTCAGCATTCACAGAGCTCCACCCCATATTGGATTCCAGTTCCACTAGTAAATCCCCAAATTCAGCAGAAGTAACCGATGTTTCATTGTTATCTTCCTTTTGTTCAGTATTTCCGGATTGTTTATCGGTTGAGGCTTCCTCAGTTTTGTTTCCACCACAAGAGGTTAAAACCGTAACTGTAAAAATCAAAACTATTAAATTGTATTTCATAGAGTTATGTATTTATATTTAAATCATTGATTCAATTAAAGAAAGCTCATTCAACCACAGATATCTTGTATTTTTGTTCCCCTGGTTCTGTTGGTAATGTTCCATCTGAATTTTTATATTCAACCATGACCTGACCAACCGTTATTGAAACTTCAATTGTTGTTGAATATGTAGTTGATTGATAAGTTGTTAAAGGAAGAGCTTGCCAAACATTTGTACCGTTCTCCAAATAGGTTAAAATAGCACCATTTGTAAGAGCATCCGCTGTAATTTCTCCATAGGGAATTGTTGTAGCCCAGGAGTCAGCTGTTTCTGACCAGTTACTGATAGTTACGGTTGTAGATTTAACAGCATCACTTTCAAAGAAGCAACTGCCATCATCTTTGGTTGCCGCATTTGAAAAGTTATCAGCTTCCGGATCTGTACAGCCGTTAATGTCTTTTTTACAGGAAGTCATCAATAGACTTAACGCGAAAATGCAATAAATGGATTTTAATTTCATGTCTGAGTTTTGAGAAAACCAAAAATACACTCTGAAATCCAGCAATTGCTAGTTTTTTATGTTAAACTAAAGAGTTAGTTATCAACAAGTAAATTCACATAAATAATTGATAAACAAAGGACTAAAATTTGTTGCGTCAAATAAGTCAATAAAAAAAGAAAGGAATCAGGTGATTCCCTTCTAACAATTTCTGAAAATGATCTGAATTTACTCAACCACCAGTCTGGCTACTCCGGTATTTGCATCAGCTGTTATTTTTATAAAATACAAACCGGGTACAAAATTATCTGTTGTTAATTCAAGTAAACCTGAATCAGGTTGATAAGTACTTGTCATTAATTTGCCATTCATGGCATATATTTCAACATGTATGTTATATTCATTTGATTTGAAGATAATATGCACTTCTCCTTTAGTGGGATTAGGAAAGAGAACAAATTCAAATTCGGCTGATTCTTCTAGTGACGCAATTTCATCTGTAAATCCGTCGCAATTATCATCCAAACTATTTCCGGGAATTTCAGCCATTCCCGGATTAACCTGATCATCAGAGTCATCGCAATCTGAAAGATCAATAACCCCACAAGGAACTAATGTATTCTGGTCTCCAAAATTATCTCCATCAGAATCTGCATAAGTCACCGAATTGGTGTTACAATCGGCATTATTATACGATCCGCACCCAGCAATAATTGAACTTCCAAAACCGTCACCATCAATATCTTCATACATTATGGCACCATCATCACAATCATCATTATTGTCTACATAACCTGACGGCGGATTACAACCAAAAACAAAATCAGAAGTAGAGCCAAATCCATCATTATCTCCGTCAATATACCAATATTGTGGTGTAGCACAGCAATAAATTTCTGCTATCCAACCATACTCGTTTCCTCCCCGTCTGAATTAAATTCAATGGTCAACGAACCAGTCACATCGGACGAGTGAAGATTAGGTATGGATAAGTTTCCCGCTCCACTAAACAGCAATGGATATGTATTGCCTGGTCCGTCAAATATTGAAATTGAGTCATTTGACCCTGTGTTAAAAGATGTGAATGATATCTCAATAATCGATCCCCAGAATCCAGGATAAAATGTGAAAATATAGTTCTCATCATCTCCATAATTAGCTGACGCACCTCCACTATCGTAAAACATACCTGAACAAGTGTATAAAATTCCGTTGGACATATTGTATTGTCCGATAAGACCAGTACAAATTAAATTTAGAAAAACTAATGATAAACATTTCATACTTACTGAATTTACCGTCTTTGAATTATTAAGTAAGCCATTATAAATCAAAAATCAAATTCTCACTTCAACTTACCAAATTTTATTATAACAAAATTCAGGTAAAATAAACCAATCTAAATTACACAAAAAAATACGCTTAAACTCAGTAAAGCCATAGTTTTTGTAAAGAGATAATTCATAAGTGTTAATATACCATTGAATCGTAGTATTTATAACGTATCTTTGCAATAACCTCAGTATACATAGAGGTTAAACGTTCTTTGGGGCCGACCTGGATTTGACTGCAATAGCAGTAGCTGCAGAAGCATGTCGATAAACGCACGATACATCGTAAATAGTACGTGTACAAGAATAATTGACAACAATAATTCTTACGCGCTTGCTGCGTAATCAGTCTAAGACCGATTACCTTTATTTAGCTGAACAATAGTAAGCTAAACAAGCTGTTCCCCTCTACTCCCGCCTGTTGAGTGAGGAACCGGGACATCAAAATTTCGGGCTAGCGAAGTGCCGTCACGACACTTTTGCGAAACTTAAGTGACGTAGGTTTTAAGTAGGGTGTTTGTGTCCGATATGAAACCGAAATCAAATCACAAAATACGCATGTAGAAACTTCAGAAACTCATTGTTAGGACGAGGGTTCGATCCCCTCCGGCTCCACATAAATAAAAACGGATTGCAGCAGCAATCCGCTTTTATTTTTGTACATCACTCCCACTCTCTTACTCACTCCACGTTTCCATCACTTTTCTTCTCTTTTTGAATTACATTGAAAACTGCGGGTTAAAAAATGCGAAACGAATTTTTTTTTGAATTTCTTAGATTTGTTTCAACAATGTTTCAGCAGAAAATGAATGTTTCAGCTTGACTGGTTCACTTGACCCGCTAAAAAGGTTGTTTTAATTACTTTTGAACCAAACAAACTAAACATCTTACTGGTTTGAACTTCACCCAGATTTTTGACAATTTAATATGGAAAACAATAAAACAAATGTCTTGCCTCCTTTCAGTATTCAGTTTACACCACAGATGCCTGAATTACTTTTACAGTTAAATTGCACCCTTGCATTGAGTACATATCAGGCTGGAAAAGTGGTTTTGATCAGTGCAAAAAATGAAAATCAACTGAGTATTCTGCCTCGAACATTTAATAAAGCAATGGGAATTGCCATCAAAGAAAACCGGATGGCTATTGCAACAAATGAAGAGGTAATAAAATTGGTCAATGTGCCCCAATTGGCAACACATTATCCCAACCAACCTGGAAAATACGAGAATTTGTTTGTTCCGCGCGCTACTTATTATACAGGTCGGGTTGATATACATGATCTTGATTTTGGCGCAGAGGGTCTTTGGGCAATAAACACATCGTTTTCATGCCTTTGTCTGATAGATGATGAATATAGTTTTGTGCCAAAATGGAAGCCGCCATTTATAACTGATTTAGTTTCTGAAGACCGTTGTCATTTGAATGGTCTTGCATTGGTTGATGGTAAACCAAAATACGTGACAGCTTTGGGTACCGGCAATACTCAACAGAGTTGGCGTGAAAATATTGTGGGAGGAGGAATATTAATGGACATTGAGACCAATGAAGTAATTTTAAATGGTTTGGCAATGCCTCATTCTCCACGTTTGTACAAAGGAGAACTTTATTTGGCGCTATCGGCATCGGGTGAAATAATTAAAGTCAACGTGAAAGCAAAAACATACGAAGTGATAAAAAATCTCGAGGGTTTTGTAAGAGGTATTGCAATCGTAGATGATTACATGTTTGTAGGAATGTCCAAGCTGCGAAAAAACTCCAGTACTTTTTCAAAACTTCCATTTGCAGAAAAAGCATTTGAGTCGGGAATAAAAGTGATTCACATTCCAACAAAAGCATATGTCGGGTCAATGATTTTTAAAAGTAGTGTTGATGAAATTTATGATCTTCAGATAATCAAAAAAAGTAACAAGGTTGGAATTTTGAACTCAATAAATGATATCTTTAGGCTTTCATTGTCAATACCTGGAGCCACATTTTGGGCAAAACCAAAAAAAACAACTGAAAATGAATAACTTACTTAACATGTTATATTTTAAACTATGAAAAAACGGTACTTTTCTTCAGGTTATCATGCATTCAAAAGCTATAAACGATATCTGCGTAAAAGAGCAAGACTGATTAAATCCGGTATAATTTCGGGTGTAAAGTTTAAATTTCTCAATAAACGTATTGAAAATCTAAAACTATTCTTGTCAGCGATTTAAAAAATCAAAAGTTGCAACAGCCGCAGCGTCATTGACCTTGGCTTTAAGCGCAACTTCTGCAAATGGTCAAACTTTTTAGCACCGGTTACAAACCCATTTGGATTATCCAGTACATTTTATTTGGTTGCTCCGGCATTTGCTGATATTGATGGTGATGGTGATTTTGATATAATGTCTGGTGACTATTATGGAAACTTCACCTATTATGAAAATACCGGCACTGCTGCTTCACCAGCTTTTGCTGCGTCTGTTGCAAATCCATTTAACCTTTCCAATTTAGGATATGGCGGACGTAATACGCCAACCTTTGGGGATTTGGATAATGACGGTGATTTTGATATGATGGTAGGAAGCAATCTTGGTACTGGAATGCCTTATGATTATTCACAAGGTAATATTTATTATTATGAAAATATCGGAGATGCCAACAATCCTGATTTTGATGCACCCGTAATGAATGCATTAGGAATTACTATTCCTTCAATTACTTATACATACGGTCCTTACACGTACACATATGGATTAGCTGATCAATCAGATCCAACATTGGTTGACATAGATAATGACGGTGATTTAGATATGTACGTCGGAAATGGAGAATATTACGGTGACATTTATTTTTATGAAAATACAGGTGATGCTTCCAATCCGGCTTTTGCATTACCGCTTGTTGCTGCAAGTATTGGCTCTTATGCTTTAACTCCAGATTTTGCAGATATTGACAATGACGGTGATTTTGACATGTTCAATGGTGAAATAGAAGGAAATATTTATTTCTCTGAAAATATTGGTACAAATGTTGCACCGGTTTTTGCTGCTGAAATTCAAAATGCATTCACTGATTTGCAAGATATTGGATATTACGCAAACATTGAATTTGTAGATCTGGATGATGATGGAGATTTGGATTTACTTGTTGGTGAATTATATTCTGCTTTCTATTATTTCGAACAATGTACTGCTCCATTGGCACCAACCGACGATACACCTTCAGGGGATCTCACTATTTGTTCCAGCGAAACGACAACATTAATGGCTGGTGGATTAGGAACATTGGGTTGGTATGACGCGGCCAGCGGCGGAAATTATTTAGGCAACGGAAGTTCATTTACAACTGGGGTTCTCAGTTCAGACATGACATATTATGTGCAAGACAGCACATGCGTTGAAGGTCCGAGAACAGCCATTGACGTAACAGTGAATCCTTTACCTGATAACGGTACTTCACTGAGTGGAATAACATTATCTGCTGATTTAACAGGAGCAACCTATCAGTGGGTTGTTTGCCCGGGTTATACAAATGCTTCAGGTACCTCTACCAGTCAAAACTATACTCCTTCTGTTGACGGAGATTATGCTGTAATTGTAACAAACCTTGGATGCAGTGATACTTCAACTTGTACAACGATATCTGGTGTTGGTTTAGAGCAATATGAACCATTGACTAATTTTAACGTTTATCCAAATCCAACAGAAGGCAATTTTACTTTGGATTTAGGACAAAACTTTGATCAGGTTACAGTATTGGTTAGCAATTCACTTGGGCAGATTGTGTTGAATAACTCCTATAATGAGCAACAACTGATTAATATACAATTGAACGATGAAACCGGTATCTATTTTGTTGAAGTTCTTACATCCGAAGGATTAAGAAGCAAAGTAAAACTGGTAGTTAAATAAAACTTTTGCGAATTGTTCCAAGTAAAGGCTATCTTTTGAGGTAGCCTTTATTTATTTAAAAAAGTACAATCGTATTTACCTTATAATTCATTTTTTTCCCAATTTCAAATGTCAGATCGTAACTTAAAAGAATTGCAGCTGAATCAACGGGGAGTTGTAATCTGGCTTACTGGTTTAAGCGGAGCTGGAAAAACAACTATTTCCAATGCCTTGAATAAAAAACTGACAGAAAAAAAATATTTTACTCAAATATTAGATGGAGATCAATTACGCGGAGGAATAAATTCCAATCTTGGTTTTTCAGAAACTGATCGCATTGAAAACATCAGAAGGACTGCTGAAATTGCAAAACTGTTTGTGAATTCGGGTATTATAACTATTTGTAGTTTTATCAGTCCTACCAACAAAATCAGACTCCAAACTAAAGAAATAATTGGTGCGAATGATTATTTTGAAATTTTTGTCAATGCACCACTGCATGTCTGTGAAGCACGTGATGTGAAAGGAATGTATAAGAAAGCAAGGGCGGGGGAAATAAAAAACTTTACGGGTATTGATTCGCTCTATGAGCCTCCTGCTAATGCTGATCTGGCGTTAAATACTGAAGTACTTTCGGTGAATGAATGTGTTGAAATGATTCTGGAAAAAATTCTTACTCGTATTTCAGCCGGATAAAAAAAGTAATTGGAATCACCAGACTTGAAACATTAAATAGGTTTTCAAATTTTTTTTCCCTAAATTCAACCCTACTCATTGATAAATAATAACATTTCCATTTTCATCTACGGCAAAACCTAAATTTTCATTTAATAGATCAAGACTTCTGATGTGATAATTATTATCCGGAAAATAATTTGTCTGCCACGTTTCACCAGCATTTGAAGTTTCTAAGATCATGCCGTAATTTCCCCGTTGCGCCTTGTGACTAAAAAATCCATAGTAAGTCTGGCACCCATCGCATATTTTGCCATGTAGATCCACCGTTCGTAGTTTGGTAAACATACTCACTAGTCAAAACAATACCATTGTTGATATCAAAAAACCAAATACTGTTGCAATAACCATAAATAGCAGTCGCATTCATCTGATTCCTGTGTGCCTCTTGTTGTCTTAGCCAAACGTATTCGGCTGCGTTGCAGCATCTAAAAAATGTGATTTGTGTCTCCTCCTGCGTGCGCGATATAAATGTTTCCGCTGTTTGTTGTTTTGAAAATTGAATCATTATATGAAATTAAAAAACTTGTTTCGTCCATAAAATACATGCCATCAATTCCTCCAAAAGGATTTGTTATATCAGTCCAATTCATTCCGGAATTTGTTGATTTGCGAATATTAACACCGCATTCTGTAGCGCACTATTAGAACAAATTTGGGTCCATGATCAGTATTTATGTGTGATTGTATTCGTTGATCAGAACTATAGAAATGTTTTCCATCAATACCAATAACGTGTACAGTTGAATTGGGAGAAACTGCAATTCCTGTAGGGTCAATGGATGGTTGAGTGCCTAGTATTTTCCATCTTTTGTCGGTTTGAAGAGTTTTAATATTTGCAAATAAGTTACCATCATCATAATGACAATATGCTGGGCATAATAAGTTGAAGAGGTATGAATTCGTTAATAATAATTTCCATTTCGCCATCACATGGTGTAGTTACCAGCCGATTGGGTGTTTGTGGTTGACCAATATATTCCTGCATCCAAATTGGCTTGTGATTGCTCATTGATTAGCACCCGAAAACAACAGATAACTTCATTTTCTATATGTTGAATAGAAATCATTTCAATATCAACTTCATCCGGTTCTTCTTTTTTGCAATTAGTTAATAGACAAATCGCACTTAATCCAAATAAAATTTTGATCATTCCTGAGGTCATACAAGCCGAATTTAGATATAAATTAAAGCTGAAGTTATTTAATAAATGTTTTAGCTTCCTTTTTTATAACTATTTTATTTCTCTTCTCTTTTAAAATCAACTGGCACAAGCAATTAATTGTTTCTCCCCATTTTTTCAATTAAACATAACGTATTTTTCCATAAATTCAACCCTACCCTAACTCTGTAAACCATGATCCGGATTTTATTTTCCATCATTTTTCTTTTTCACTATTCCATTTTCTTTCAGGCAATCTTGCCAGCAATTATTTAATGAGGCAAAAGAACTGAGAGCAACAGGTAAAGATGCCAAAGCCATTAAAAAATTTGAAGAGGCCTTGAGCAAAGCAGAATCTGAAAGAAATATTCAGGTGCAAATGAGCACGCATATTGAGCTGGCTGAATTAAAAGACAATGTGGTGAATTATAAAGAAGCATTGGATCATTACAAAGAATTTTCTGCCCTTTACAAAAAACAAACTGCTCAAAAAACGCAAATGCTGGAAGATTCGGTATCAGGTTTGCAAACTGAAGTGCAGGCCAGTTATGACAGCATTCATCAGAAAAACACAGAGATCAAGCAGAAAGAAAGTGCAATTGATTCGCTCACCACTGAACAGCTTCAATCTGAACTTGCCATTAAGGATCTGGAACTGGAAAACAATAAACTAGCCCTGGAAATTGAAGCGTCTCAAAACAGAAGAAACATTTTACTTTTTGTTCTGGCTGTCGCTTTTTTAATTGTACTTTTTATTGGCCGTGGCTATTTTATGAAACGGAGAGGTGTCAGAATTCTGAGACAAAAAAATTACGAAATCATCATGGAAAAACAAAAGTCTGACCGGCTTCTGATGAACATTTTGCCTGAAAAGATTGCTGAAGAGTTAAAAGAATTTAATAAAACAACTCCTCACAAACATGACATGGCAACGGTTATGTTTACTGACTTCAAAGGATTTACCAAATACTCAGAAAAACATTCACCTGAAGAGTTGGTTAAGCTTGTTGATCATTACTTTAAAGGCTTTGATAAAATTGTAGAAAAATACCACATTGAAAAAATCAAAACAATTGGTGATGCTTACATGTGTGTGGCCGGCATTCCTGAGCAGCAGGAAAATCATGCAGCCAATATGATTCGTGCTGCATTTGAGTTTCGGGATTTTGTGAATGAAACGGCACGTGAAAAACAAAAACAAAATCTTCCCTTTTTGGAAATGCGCGTGGGAATTCACAGCGGACCATTGGTAGCAGGTGTGGTTGGCCATCATAAATTTTCATATGATGTTTGGGGAGATACCGTGAATATTGCTGCACGTATGGAGCACGCCGGTGAACCAGGTAAAATTAACGTCTCTGAAACGGTGTATCAGCAGGTTCAAAAAGACTTTTCTTTTGATTACCGCGGTGAACTGGAAGCGAAGAATAAAGGAAAAATGAAAATGTATTTTGTGCAGGAAGTATCCTGATGATTCGTTAGCCTCAATCTTTTACTTATTTTTATTGCTTAATCAGCATTACCCAAAACTCTGAAACATTCAAATTTAAATTGGTTTCTGTTGTTCATGCTCTTGCTATTTATTTTGGCATGCGGCAAAAATCTGCTGACCAGAATAAAAATGAAACACTGTATTCAGAAATAATACCGGAACCCACGCATGCTGATTCAATAGAAGTTGGTGTGCCTCTACCTTTCCCAATTACAGATACATTTTCATTGATACCAGCCAATCAACATCCTTTATTTTTTGATACGATTCCTTTGACTACCGGAAATATCAGACCGGTGAAAGATTCAATGGTGTTCAGACCAAAACCCGTTGATACCGTTTTATTTGCGCATCCTGAAATCAAAACAATTCAGCCGCTTATCGCTTATGTATCTCATCCAAAACCATTGAAGGCTGCTGAAATGAGGTCAACCAAAACAGGAGGTGAAAATATTCAGTATCTGGATGTAGAACAGGGATTAGCATCATCACAGGTAAACTGCATGGCTCAGGATAAATTTGGTTTTTTGTGGTTTGGATTGTCAAACGGACTCACACGGTATGATGGAAATTATCTCACACATTATACAACTGAAAACGGATTGCCAAATAATTATGTCCAAAAAATTTTCTTTGACTCATTGCAAACCATGTGGATTGCTACCAAGGGTGGTCTTGTAAATTATGACGGCGTTAAAATGAAAATTTACAATAAACAAAACGGTCTGCCCCAAAATTCTGTCATCGATATTAATCAGGACAGAAAAGGAAACATCTGGTTTGTTGTTGAAAACGGTGGTTTGGTTAAATTGAATATGAATCAGATGACCCACTACTCTGATTCTGCAGGATTAAAAAACAATGGTGTTACTTGTATTGGTGTGGATTCAAGAGATAGAATTTTTATTGGCTATTTTGGCGGACCGCCGGATTATCTGGGAGAAAATGACAGTTTATTCCGGTATCGTTATGCCTGGGATTTTTTGGATCAGATATTCAGAATCAGGTTTTTCAAAGATGATAATGATGTTTTATGGATGGCCAATTACGGTGGTGGTGCTGTGCGTATTTCAGAGCATAATGAAGCTGTTCGGTATATGCCGAAACAGGAATTTCATACAGGTCATTGAATGAAATTGAACAAGATAATAAAGGTAGATTCTGGTTTGCATCAATAGAAGGCGGTATTGCATTTATGGAAAATGGAAAATACACGGCGTACACAACTAATCAAGGCTTAACTTCTAATTATGTAACAGATCTTTTTGAAGATAATGCGGGTAATATGTGGGTAGCTACACTGGGTGGAGGGGTAAATAAAATTATACCAGAAAGTTTCAGAATTTACAACAGCGCAGATGGATTATCAGATAAAAACGTCAGTTCAATACATGTTAACTCAAAAGGAAATATCATGTTTGGTACCTGGGCCAACGGGCCATGGATTATGGATGATACCATTTTTTACAAAGCAACCAATCATATTGAAGGTGTGATTGTCTTTGACGTGGAAGAAGATTATTTTGGCAATACAGTTCTTGGCGTTCATCAGCACGGAACGTATATGATAACTCCCGGCAGCGGAGATTCAGTGACGTATCATACCCTGCAGAATTTGCATGACAATCCCAAATTCAAACCGTGGGGAATCCGGAAAATAATCCGTGATGAAAATGATAATCTCTGGTTGTTTGATGACACGCATGGCTTGTTTCGTATGATTTTATCAGAAGACAAAACACGATATGAATATTGTATCCGCAACACAACTGAAAATGGATTAAATTCTAACTCCATCATATATGCTGCTATTGACAGCAATGAGGTAATCTGGATATCACAACTGGGAAATGGTATCGCAGCATTTAAAAATGACTCCATTACAAATTACACTGTCAAAAATGGTTTGCCTTCCAACTTTGTTAGAACGATGTATGTTGACAGTGAAAATAAATTATGGCTGGCAACAGAAAAAGGAATAACCATTTTAGAGAACGGAAAATTTTCACAAATCACAACAAAAGATAACCTGACCAGTAATAGTGTGACCAGTTTTGTTGAAGACAGAAAAGGAAGAATTTGGGCCGGAACTCAAAACGGATTGAATTTACTTGAAACAGATTCATCAGCGGGGTGCGGTTATTCCATTACTGGTTTCAGTACAAAAGATGGACTAAGATCAACCGATTTTTTACCGCATTGTGCGGTCATTGATACGGAAAACAATGCATGGTGGTCAACACGTGCTGGTGTAATCAAACTTGATCTCGATGTTTTTGATAAAAAAAGAATTCAGCCTCAGGTCAATATTCTGAACATTGAACTGATGAATCAGGATATCAGTTTCAGGGCACTGACTGATTCAATTGAAAAAAATTCAGACTATCTGCTGAATGATTCTGTTACCAGTTTGACAGAAATTGAATCCGGTGAAATGGTTCCCTATTTTGATTATCCCTCAAGCCTTTATCTCCCCTATTACATCAACTCCATTGGATTTTCTTTCAGTGTAATGAATGGCAACGCAGGACATGAAGTTGAATACAGACACCGACTCATAGGTTTGGAAGAAAACTGGAGCAACTGGAGTTCACTCTCTGAAACAAAATATGACAACCTTGCGCCGGATTCTTACACATTTGAATTGCAATCACGGCTGGTCAATAAATCTCCGGGTGAAATCATTTCTTATCAATTTGAGATCAGACCGCCTTTCTGGCAAACCTGGTGGTTCAGAGTATTGATGTTTGTACTTTTGTACTTGTAATTTATCTGATTTTAAATGGCGCAATCGGGCATTGATAGAGCGTCAGCAGCAACTCGAAAATACCGTGAATGAACGTACACAGGAAATCCAGTATCAGAAAACACTGATTGAAGAAAAACAAATTGAAATTCTGGATTCAATCAATTACGCTCAAAGAATTCAAAGAGCATTATTGGCAACAGATGAAATACTGAACAAAAATCTGCCGGAACATTTTGTGTTTTTTCAGCCAAAAGATATTGTTAGCGGAGACTTCTACTGGGCTGCTGAAACAGAGAATAATAAGTTTCTTTTAATTACTGCAGACAGCACAGGTCACGGTGTTCCCGGTGCAATTATGAGTATGCTGAATATATCAGCCCTTGAAAAAGCTGTGGACTCTGATAAACTCTATGAACCGGCTGATGTATTGAATTCAGCAAGAACAAAAATTATTTCAACCTTAGCCAAAGACGGCAGTGCTGAAGGTGGAAAGGACGGAATGGATTGTTCACTGATTCGGTTTGATTTTATGAAAATGGAAATTTCGTTCTCAGGAGCAAACGACGGAATCTGGATTTTCAGAAACGGAACCATGCTGGAGTTTGAACCTGACCGCATGCCGGTAGGTAAACACCTGCGTGATAAAATTCCGTTTAATCAGATTGAAATTCCAATTCTGAAAGGTGATTTGATATTTATGTTCACCGATGGATTTGCTGATCAGTTTGGTGGTGATAAAGGAAAAAAATTCAAATACAAATCGCTCAAAAATGTACTGATTCAAAACGCTCATCTTTCAATGAATGAACAACAGCAAAATCTTGCAAATGTATTGCAGGATTGGAAAGGAGAACTGGAACAGGTAGATGATGTATGTGTAATTGGTATAAAAATATGAGTGTATTTAACGCAATAGTTGTGCCTGTTTCAATAAAGGATTTTTCTGATATTCATAGTTGAATTCCAAAGATGAAACTGAACATTTTCATAGTTTATTTATCTGCTTTTGTTTCATTCAGTCAATCAGATATTCTATATCCAGAAAACTGGAAATTCAAAAGAGATATTCCCATCGGAAGTCATACACCAAATCCTGAAATGGCCGCCAATGTGCCGGGTGTGGTTCATCTTGATTTAATGCGGTCATCTGGTTTTTATCCTGATTTCTATTCTGGTAATAAAGAAAATCTGCGTGCAACAAAATACATTGAATCACTAAACTGGGTTTACACCGGCACATTACAAGTTGATTCTGCAACCCTTTCAAAAAACAATCAGAAACTGGTTTTTGAAGGTTTAGATACGTATGCACATGTCTACCTGAATGATTCTTTGATTTTGCAGTCAGACAACATGTTTATCAAATATGAAGTTCCGGTAAAAGGAATTATAAAAGCTGGTGAAAATAAATTAAAAATCTATTTTACTTCTCCGCTGATAAAACATGAGGCTGAAGTAATGGAAGCAAATTATGAACTGCCTTCAGGAAATGAGACCGTAGATTTAAAAGTATCCTCATATACCTGAAAAGCAGCGTATCATTTTGGCTGGGACTGGGGGCCCAGATTTGTTACCTGCGGAATTTGGAAACCTTGTTACCTGAGAGCCTGGGACAATTTCCGTATTTCTGATTTTTTTGCTGAGACCATTTCCATTAGTGGCCCCAACGCCTCTATGTTATTTCAATTTACCCTTGAATCAGATTCAACTTTCACTGAACCGCACCGGATTGAAATGATGGGAATGGAATTTGAAATTTATATTCAGAAAGGAAAACAACAGGTAAAATTTTATCATCATATTGAAAATGCTAAACTCTGGTATCCCAATGGATATGGTGATCAGCCCATATACAGTTCAAATCTGCACTTACTGAATAAAGATTTCAAAAAAGTTTACTCCACCAAGGTAAATTTTGCAATTAGAAAAATAGAATTAGTCAATGAAAAAGATTCAATTGGTACCTCATTCTACTTCAAAGTAAACGGCAAACCCGTATTTGCAAAAGGAGCCAACTACATTCCGCAGGATATGTTTTTACCCAGAGTAACCAATGAACAAACTGAATCACTTTTACAATTGGTGGAGGAATCAGGAATGAATATGTTACGTGTCTGGGGCGGCGGAATTTATGAGTCAGACTTTTTTTATGATCAGTGTGATCTCAGAGGAATACTGGTATGGCAGGATTTTATGTTTGCCAATTCCTTGTACCCTGATTCTGAAAATTTCAGACAAAATGTGCTGAGAGAAATTGATAATAATGTGAAGCGGTTAAGAAATCATCCGTGCATTGCTTTGTGGTGTGGCAACAATGAAATTGAAGTAGCCTGGCACAACTGGGGATGGCAAAAACAATACAGATTTTCAGAAAAAGATTCAGCTAAGATCTGGAATAATTACAAAAAGATTTTTCATCAATTGATTCCGGACACTTTAAAAACACTGGATCCTTCACGGTCATATATACCTTCATCACCTCAAAGCAACTGGGAAAACCTGAAAATTTTAATCACGGCGCCATGCATTACTGGGGCGTTTGGCACGGTAAGGAACCCATTGAAAACTTTGAAAATAATGTGGGCCGATTTATGGTTGAATATGGATTTCAGTCTTATCCCATTTATGATTATTTGGTTAGAACAATTCCTGCTGATCAATTAAACCGTGACAGCGCAGCATTTAAAAATCTGCAAAAAAGTTATATCGGAGATGGATTGATAGATGCAGAAGTGAAAAAATATTTTGGGGATCAATTGGAAATAGCTGACTGGTTATGGGCAACACAATATGTACAGGCTCAGGCAATGAAAAAAGCCATTATTGCGCATCGTTTAAATGCACCTCACTGCATGGGAACCTTGTTCTGGCAATTGAATGATTGCTGGCCGGGTGCAAGCTGGAGTGTTTTGGATTATTACCAGAACCAGAAATTGGCTTTTGCTGAAATTCAAAAATGGTTTTCACCGGTCATAGCCGTTTTCAAAGAAAAGGAAGATTATTATTCAGTTACCCTTCACAGTGATCAGGATTTTTCAGGATTATTACTGATCACTGCACACAATGAAGAGACCGGTGAGATGATAAAAACAGATGCCGTTGCATTTTCAATCAATGCATTGGAAACAAAACCTGCTTGGAATTTCCCAATCAAAAAATTCAAAAAGAAAATGGATCTTTCAAAAATCAGATTTGAAATCATCATTAAAACAAATGACGGCGAAGATGTTTTTTATGATCAGTTTCTGATGAGAAAACTAAAAATCGATGAGATATACTGATGTTTATTTCAGGAATTGATTGAAATAAAATCCGCCACAAATGCACGAATTTTCTGATTTGCAGAAAATAAAAATCCTAAAGGTCTAAAGGTCGAAATGTCTAAAAAATGATTGGGAACCATTTTCACTTACTTTTTATTTTTAGGATTTTTAGACCTTTCGGATTTTTAGCTTTTTAGACCTTTAGAATTTTTAGTCCTTTTAGACCTTTCGGATTTTTAGTTAATTAACTCTTCACATACTCAATACCACGTTCTTTGAGATACTTCATAAAGTAATTAAAAACCGCTTCATGTTTTCCAATTAATTCAGGTGGAAAAACACCTTTCTCAGTGAACAATCCTTCCAGAAATAAATTAGCCGCGGCGGTAGCTGTATAACCTGTTGTGCGTGCCATGGATGATGTTTGTGTTTTAGCATCATACTCATCATACAAATTATAAACTACGGTTTCATATTCACCTTTTGAATTGGTACCTTTTACAGTAACACGCATCACGGTCAATTCTGGTTCGGTTTCACCAAGTTTCCATTCTTTAAAAAGAAGTTTGGAAGTAAAATCAAGCGGCCTTACTTCTGTTCCGTTTACTGAAACTTTTTCTGTACCGAAAAAACCTGTTTCTTTCAAAACACGGACATATTCAACGTGCCCCGGATACCGCAGTGTCTTTTCTTTCATGTTTTTAATGTGCGGCATGGTGAAAATAATGGAACGCAAACCATCTGAATTGAATGACTCCAATGTCCCAACTTTGTCAAATTCCAAAAACTCTGAATCCGTAAGCGGTTCTCTAACCACAACATGTCCGTTCTCTACATAACGCGCAGGTCTGGTATACTCTTCAATAACATCCATCGGTGAAAACGGAGCTTTGTATAAAAAAGGCCACTTTTTAACTTTTGGTAACCCTCCTACCAAACATTCAAAAAAATCCAATTTTAATTTTTCATTGTAGTAACCCAGAATAATGTTATCCATTCCGGGTGCAACGCCAATGTCAACTAATGCAGTCACGCCTTTTTCTTTTGCAAATGCATCAAGCTCCAAAGAATTTTCAGGAAAGAATGAAATATCAATGACGTTTTTTTCTGCTTCAATTATTCTTCTCAGGGTTTCAAATCCTAAGAATCCAGGCACGGCACAAACAACCAGATCATAATGTTTTATGGTGGTTTGCAATTTGGCTTTATCCGTCACATCAAGTTGCAAAATTTCAAGATCGTTGCACTTCTTTTTTACAAAGTCTAATCTGTCTTTATTGAGATCAGTAACTGTTACTTTGTGTTTTTTTACCAAGTCTATAGCCATTGCTGCTCCTACCATTCCTGCCCCAAGGACAATTATATTTTTTTTCATTTTTTTTGATTTTTGATTAACGGTCAACTATTTGATTCGAAATTCTAAAATGACGCTAATTCTTATTAAATAATTTAGTGTGTTTTATCAGGACATGTTTCCTGAATTAAAAAAATGAATAGAAGATCAAATCCCCGGCAGAAAAACCCAGGGCATTTCAGATATATCTATGATGATGCATGATTGCATAGTGCAAATATAACGCAAAACCTCGTTGAAAGTCGTTCCGAGTGCAGCGAGAACCGCGCAACCCTTTATAAGACCAACGTACATGCATCATTGACCATGAAATGCAGACCTTTATCAATCCCTCGCCTGACTTTTAGAATTGGCCGAGAGATACCCTGTCTGATCTGTCGCAGACAGGCAGGCTCACTACGTTCAGAACTAACGCATGACCAATCCATTTTTTTACTACCTTGTTATCACTTAACCAATTCGTTATGCCACACACTCTTTCTGCCATTGACGTTTTTGATAAAAACGCAAACCTCTATCAGGATAAATTTATGAATGTTGATTTGTATAAAGAATCGATGGATTTTTTTGTTGATAATCTCAATTCAAAGTCAGCTTCTATCCTTGAACTGGGTTGTGGTCCGGGGAATATTACACGTTACTTGCTGAATCAAAATCCTGATCTGAAAATTACCGGAACAGATTTATCTGTCAATATGCTTGAACTGGCAAAGAAGAATAATCCATCTGCAAAATTCCAGATGCTCGATTGCCGTGATTTGCATAAAATCAAAGATAAATACGATGCCCTGGTTATTGGATTCTGTCTGCCATATGTCACCAAAGAAGAAGCCATCAAAATGATTCATGACGGAGCAAAAATTCTCAACCCGGGCGGACTTTTATACATCAGCACCATGGAAGATGATTACACAAAATCAGAACTTCAAACAGGCAGTACAGGTGATGCCGTTTTTATCCATTATCATCAGGAAGATTATTTACGCGAAACACTCTTGAAAGAAGGATTTCAGATCGCTCATCTCAGCAGAAAAAAATATGTGGATGGGAATGGAAGAGATGTTGTGGATTTGATTTTAATCGCGGGGAGATAATCCTGATTATTTCCTTCTGAAACCATACTAACTCCTAACTCCCAAGAGCTAACTCCTGTCTCACAATCATGATTTTAGTACTTTGTGGTGGAGTTTACATTATAATTCGATAAATTTACAACATCCCTGCCCTTTTCGAAAAAGATGAAAACATCAAATCTAAATGGGTTCAGGTAAAATTGAACAGCATCGTATTATGTCAAAAAATTTAAGTGAATTAGCCGGTAGAAAAGGAGTGAATGAAACTCTTTTTGAAGAATTAGGCATTGCTGCCAAAAGATCAGGTACCGTTTCCAAAGCAAAAATGGAAGAACTGGCCGAAGATTTTTTATTTGGTAAAGGAAATGTTTACGGAACTGTCAGCTTTTATGATTTTCTGAAAGAAGAAAACAAAGGCAAACAGGTTTATGTCTGCAATGGTAGTTCTTGCATGACTGCTGGAACACAAGATGCCGTGCGTGAAAAACTTTCCGGCGTATTTAAGAAAGAAGAAATTGGTGAAATGTGTTGTATGGGCAGATGTCATGAAAATTCATCATTCAACTATAAAGGAAAAAATTATTCTGGTTCTGACATTGACAGTATTCATACCATCAAAGAAGGAACAGGAAAAACAAAAGAAAAATACAATGTGGATTGTTTGGGAACGCAAATTCTCACCTCCATGTTTATGGGTGTAGATTATTATTATACCACGCTTGCTGTTGCTTTGAGAAGAACACCAGATGATTTACTGAATGAATTGCGTGAGTCTAATCTCCGTGGCCGTGGTGGTGCCGGATTTCCGATTGCGTTTAAAATGCAAACTGCCAAAGACATGAATAATCCGGTGAAATTTATTGTCTGCAATGCAGATGAAGGTGATCCGGGAGCTTATTCAGACAGATATTTACTGGAAGAACAACCGCATTCCGTTTTGCTTGGAATGATGATTGCCGGATATGTTATTGGTGCAGAAACAGGTGTGCTTTACATCCGCGCTGAATATCCTGAAGCAATTGATGTTGTTCAGAAAGCCATTGATCAATTGAAACAAAAAAAACTTCTTGGCAAAAATATTTTGGGTACCGGATTCAATTACGAATTCAAAATTATCAAAGCACAAGGTGCTTATATCTGTGGTGAAGAAACAGCATTGCTTTCATCTATCGAAGGACAACGACCTGAAGTGAGGGTGCGTCCTCCCTACCCTGCTCAACAAGGTTTGTTCAATAAACCAACCATTGTAAACAACGTTGAAACTCTGGCGTGTATTCCTTACATCATTCAAAATGGTGGTGCGAAATTTGCATCAATAGGCAGAGGAAAATCAACCGGCACCAAATTGGTATGCTTAGATAGTTTCTTTAATAAACCTGGTGTTTATGAAGTAGACATGGGAACTCCGCTCGAAACGGTTATCAAAAAATTAGGCGGTGGATACAAGAAAAAAGTGAAAGCGTTGCACATCGGTGGTCCGCTTGGCGGACTTGTTCCTGCTAACAAAACAAAAGAACTGACCGTTGATTTTGAATCATTTTCTGAAAATGGTTTTCTTTTAGGTCACGCATCTGTCGTTTGTTTACCAGATGAATTCCCGATTGTAAAATACATGGAACATCTTTTTCAATTTACTGCACATGAAAGCTGCGGAAAATGTTTTCCATGTCGTTTAGGTTCTACTCGCGGATCTGAATTACTTAAAAAAGCAACTACTGAAAATTATAAAATTGATCGTGAACTTTTCAAAGATCTTCTGGATACACTTGAAACAGGTTCACTTTGTGCATTTGGTGGATTGCCATTGCCGGTAAAAAATGCGATGCAATATTTTGATAAAGAACTAAAACAATATTTTACCAAATAGACTTATGAGCAAATCGATAGCCTATATTGATAATAAACCTTACGAAATTGAGCAAGGTGATACCATACTTACTTTTATCAAACGTCAGTTCGGAAATGATTACGTTCCGACATTGTGTGATGCTCCAAACCTAGATCCCTTTGGTGCCTGCAGAGTTTGCAGTGTTGATGTTGCGTTAGCTGAAAACGGCAAAACAAAAGCAGTAGCATCCTGCCACACACCCGTTGCTCCAAACTCCTACATCTATCCGCATACGGACAACATTGAACGTCTCAGAAAAAACATCGTTGAATTGGTATTGACCGATCACCCGCTGGATTGTTTGACGTGTGAAGTAAATAACAATTGTGAACTGCAGACAGTAGCTGCTAAAGTTGGGATTCGGGAAGTGAGATATCCCGAAGGAAAAAACCATCTGGATCGCAAAAAAGATTTGAGTCATGCCTACATGACTTCTGACTTTTCGAAATGTATAAATTGTTCAAGATGTGTAAGAGCCTGTGATGAAGTACAGGGAGAATTTGTTTTGAGCATGGCTGGCAGAGGGTTTGATGCTCACATCATCAAAAGCTTGAATACAACCTTTGAAAATTCAGATTGTGTGAGTTGCGGTGCATGCGCACAGGCTTGTCCTACCAATGCTATTTCCGATATTTTTGAATCAAAGTCCATTGCACATGTTAAGAAAACAAGAACAGTTTGTACTTATTGCGGTGTTGGATGTAATCTGGAAGTTGCAACACTGAACGGAAAAGTAAAATCAATTCAGGCTCCATATGAAGCAGAAGCAAACGGTGGTCACACCTGTCTGAAAGGAAGATTTGCATTCTCTTTCTATAATCACCCTGAAAGATTAAAAACCCCGCTCATTAAAAAGACGGACACTTTGTTGAAGCAACCTGGGATGAAGCCTATGATTATATTGCCTCAAAATTGACAAGTATTAAAGCACAATATGGCGCTGATTCAATTGGTGGAATATCTTCTGCAAGATGTACCAATGAAGACAATTATCTGATGCAGAAATTCATCCGGGCTGTTGTTGGAACAGATAATATTGATTGCTGCGCACGTGTTTGCCACTCTCCTACTGCTATAGGAATGCAGCGAACATTTGGAACAGGTGCGGCAACAAATTCCATAAAAGACATTAAACTAACCAAATGTCTGCTGGTGATTGGTGCCAATCCAACTGATGCGCATCCGGTAACCGGAGCAAAAATTAAACAGGCTGCCATGAAAGGCGTTCCGTTGATTGTAATTGATCCGCGCAAAACAACGCTTGCAAAATACGCTACCTATCATTTACAGTTAAGACCCGGAACGAATGTGGCCATGCTGAATATGATGCTATACTACATCATCAGTGAAGGTCTGGAAGATAAAAATTTCATTGAATCAAGAACGGAAGGATACGAAGAATTCAAACAACAGGTTCTCGGGCAAAATATCGATGAACTGGAAGCTATCACCGGAGTTAGAAAAGAATTAGTACGCGAGGCTGCACTTACTTATGCAAAAGCAGAGGCTGCCATGGAATTTCATGGTCTTGGTGTAACGGAACATTCACAGGGAACTTTCACGGTCATGTTAATTGCAGATCTTGCAATGATCACAGGTAACATTGGAAAACGCGGAGCTGGAGTAAATCCGCTGCGTGGCCAAAACAATGTTCAGGGTGCGGCAGACATGGGCTGCCAGCCTTATCAGGGTGCGGGATACTACGACGTTACTGTTCCTGAATATCATCAAAAGTACGAAGCATTTTATGGGGTGAAACTTCCAGATTATGTTGGTTTAAAAACTCCTCAGATGTATGACGCTGCAATAGAGGGGAAATTCAAAGCAATCTGGTCAATGGGTGAAGACATGGTTCAAACTGATCCAAATACCCATCACGTGAAAGCGGCTATTGAAAAATTAGATTTGTTTGTGGTTCAGGAATTATTCATGACAGAGACTGCAAAACTTGCACATGTAATTTTACCGGGAGCATCCTTCCTTGAAAAAAGTGGAACGTTTACTAACGGTGAAAGAAGAATTCAGCGTGTAAATAAAGTTGTTGAACCAATTGCCGGAACTAAATCGGATGGTCAGATCATGGTAGAAATCATGAATAAAATGGGCTATCCGCAGCCTGATTATAATCCTGATTGGGTACTGAAAGAAGTGTCACAAATTGTGCCTTTCTTTGAAGGGGTTATCTGGGATGAACTGGGTTCAAACGGAAAACAATGGCCGGTTCAAAAAGGTGGAAAAGATTCAGATTTACTCCATGTTGGTGAGTTTAAAAGAGGTAAAGGAAAATTCGTTTACGGTTCTTACAAAGAATCTGTTGAGCTGACAGAAAATAAAAACGAATTCCCCTTATATCATAACTACCAACAGAGAACTAGAGCACTACAATTGCGGTACCATGACTCGCCGTACCAACAATGCAAAAATTCTGAAAGAAGATTATCTGCTGATAAATGCCGCAGATGCTAAAAAACATAATATCAATAACGGAGATCTTGTGTGCGTAACTTCAGCCAGAGGTAAAGTAGATGTGAAAGCAAAAATAACTGATGAAGTTCAACCGGGAATTTTAAGTTCTACGTTCCATTTCCCTGAAATAGAAATGAACAACATTACTTCAAGCGTTGCAGATTCTGAAGCATTATGTCCTGAGTATAAAGTTGTGGCTGTAAATATCAGAAAAAGCAAAGGCGCACCAAAAGCTGCGGCTGAAGCAGCGATGAATAAAACAACATCAGAAATTGAAACAACAGCAACTAAGGAATCACCAACAAAGACCGCAACAAAAGCAACAGCAATAGAAGCTGCAACAGAAATTGAGGTAAAGGCAGCTTTAGAAAATATTACTAACAATGAAGATTTGATGACGGCTGAAAATCAAGGCGAAAAAATCGCAAGAGTTCCGGCAGAAACTGTTGCTGAAATGACAGTTAATGATGAAAAAATTATCATTGCGGATGCAATTTTGGAAACTGATTTTAGCGAGAACAAACCAGCATCTGAAGAAATTCTGAATCAGAATGAATTATGAAAAAATCACTTCTGATTTTTAGTTTTTTTATTTCTTCAATATCCATTGGACAAAGTGAAAAGGAACCTGAACAGATTGTAAGTTTTGAAACAGTTTCAAAGGCAATACTGAGAGTTTTTCCTGAGGCGTATGAAGATTTTCTGACAATATGTTTTACACGTATTAATGAACTCATTGTTCCTGAGTCGGCAACTTTTTTGATTCCGGATAAATATTTCAAAAAGAAGCTGAATCAAAAAACGTTGGAAGAACGTGCGCAAACTTTGCTTGATCAGCTGGAACTTTCTCCTGCATGTCAATCCGTTTCTTTTGACGAGCCAACAGAGTATTCATGGCAGGAATGGGATGATAAAAAGTGAGAAAAGTAACTGTTGTCTTTGGGATTGGGTGTTAGTATTTTGCTCCCGTTTTTCGTAAACCTTTGTCGCTAATAATTATTACTTTTACCATTGAATGTACAGACTTTCAAGGGTTTTAACTTTTCTTTCAGTTTACTTTTCTGCTGCAGTTTCTTTTAGTCAATACGCTGATGAGGAACTGAGAATGATAGACTCATTAAAAAATAACTGAAAGTAACCTGCATGACTCATTAAAAATCGATGCTTATCTTGAGTGGGATAATTTGATTTATCAATATGATTCTGATTTGGACGAATGGATCAATTTTCAGATTCTTTCAATAACAAAACCTGCACTTAACAATCCCAATCTTACCAAGCGCGAAGTTGAAATATACCTGGGTTCAAGAGGCATCGCATTTAACAATCTGGGATTGGTTTATGTCAGCAATGGAAGATACAAAGAGGCACTCGAATTTTTCCAGAATTCACTTCTGATTTCTGATTATTTTGATGATGATGCAAAAAGGGCTAATGCCTATAACAACATCGGAATGATCTATGATCACATGAAACTACCCGAAAAAGCACTGGATTATTTTAATAAAAGCTATACACTTGACAGCTCTGATGCTTACTCCAAAGGTACTTATTACAACAATTCCGGGCTTTGTTATTTCGCTCTTGGAGATACTAACAAAGCACTGGGGAATTATAAGTTGAGTTTAAAAAATTCAGAATTAGCTGAGGATTACAGAGGTCTTGGAAATACTTATTCCAACATTGCTTTGATACTTTACAATAAAAAGCTTTTCAATGAGTCTTTGCAGAATTACGACAGTGCCATTGCCGCATATCAAAAAGTTGGTCTTGATGATGGAATAGCTTTGGCATATAATGGAAAAGGAGATGTTTATTTAGATCAAAGCCAGTTTCAGTTGGCCAGAGCAAACTGTGAAACAGGATATAATCTTGCAAAAGAATCAGGATCATTATCCGGATTAAAAGCAAATTGCAATTGCCTTTACTTTGTGCATAAAAATACAGGCAACGTTGAAAAGGCACTTGAATTTCATGAGTTGTATGTCGGGTACAGAGATTCTCTTGAAAAGACAGAAAAAAAACAAGAAGTACTCAAACTTGATTTCCAGTTTAATTTGAATCAGCAGAAAAGTCAGGACAGTATAGAGTTTGCACACCAGCAAAAAATGGAGCGCATTTCCTACGAAACAAGTCTCGAACGCAAACAGAATTTTCAATATTTTTTATTTGCCGGAATTGGCGTGTGTGTCATCGTAGGATTATTGTTGCTTAGAGGTTTTCTTCAGAAAAAAAGAGATCATGAAATTATCGCGCAGCAAAAGAAAGAAGTGGAACTTCAGAAACACATAGTCGAAGAAAAAAACAAAGAAATAACAGACTCAATAAATTACGCCAAACGAATTCAGGAGGCTATTCTTCCAGGTGAATCTTTATTGAAACATGCCCTGCCCGATAATTTTGTTTATTACAAACCAAAAGATATTGTAGCAGGAGATTTTTACTGGCTGGAAGAAAAAGAAAATCTGATTTTGTTTGCTGTTGCTGACTGCACTGGTCATGGCGTACCCGGCGCAATGGTAAGTGTTGTTTGCCACAATGCGCTGAACAGATCTGTTAATGAGTTTAATCTCACCGACCCGGGTAAAATTCTGGATAAAACCAGAGAACTTGTGATAGAAACTTTTGAAAATGAGTCTGCCTCAGAATTTAAAAAACACTCAACAACTGTCGTGACGACATGGACATTTCATTGTGTGTGTTGGACAAATCAAAAAAGCTGCTTTATTGGCGCCAATAATCATCTCTATTTAATCAGAGATAATCAGTTGTCAGAATTAACTGCAGATAAACAACCTGTTGGCAAAATGCGGATGAAAAACCATTTAAAACCACTACCCTCCATTAGAAACCAATGACATTCTGTATCTTTACACAGATGGATACGCGGATCAGTTCGGTGGTCCTGAAGGAAAAAAATTCAAATACAAACAATTTAAAGAACTGCTCATCCGAAATCATCGACTGGCATTATCTGAACAACTTCAAATTATTTCCTCCACGTTTGAAAACTGGCGGGGAAATCTGGAGCAAATAGATGATGTTTGCGTGATGGGAGTTCAACTCTGAATCAAATGAAATTTACAGAATTTAATTTACATCAATCAATACTTGAGGCAATCTCTTACATGGGATTCGAAAATGCAACTCCTATTCAGGAATTTTCAATACCTGTAATTTTGGAGAACCGGGATTTAATCGCCTGTGCACAAACCGGAACGGGAAAAACAGCTGCATTTGTTTTGCCTGTTCTGAATAAGCTCATTGATAAAAGGATACGTCAATAAAGACAATCATTGTTCCAACAAGAGAACTTGCTGTGCAGATTGAACAACAGATTCAGGGCTTTTCTTATTTTGTTTCTGTAGGATCTATTGCGATCTATGGCGGAGGAGATGGCAAAGGATGGGATAATCAGAAAGATGCGCTTGTGAATGGAACAGATATTGTTGTTGCCACACCAGGAAAACTGATTTCACATTTAAAAATGGGATATGTCGATTTTTCGAATGTAAAACACCTTGTTCTGGATGAAGCTGACCGCATGCTGGATATGGGATTCAGTGATGACCTGAATAAAATTTTTTCGTATTTGCCAAAGGAAAGACAAACGCTGATGTTCAGTGCTACAATGCCTAACCAGATCAGAACACTGGCAAAAAAAATCCTGAATAATCCGGCTGAAATTTCATTGTCAATATCAAAACCGGCTGAAGGTGTTTCTCAGTTCATCTACATGGCTCATGAAGATCAGAAAGACAAAACCCTTAATTTGATTCTTCAAAGCAGAAAAGAATATGAAAGTATTATCATTTTTACCTCTGCAAAAATGAAGGTAAATTCGATAGTTCGCGCATTAAAGAAAAACGGTTTCGTTGCCAAAGGAATTTCTTCAGATCTTGAGCAGGATGAACGTGAAGCAGTGTTACAGGAATTCAGATCCAAACGTCTGAGAATTCTTGTTGCTACAGATGTTATGAGTCGTGGAATTGACATCAAGGAAATCAATATGGTAATCAATTACGATGTACCGCATGATGCTGAAGATTACGTTCACCGTATTGGAAGAACAGCAAGAGCAAATACCAAAGGAGAAGCTTATACATTAGTCAGCGGGCCAGATATTCCTAAACTCAGAAGAATTGAAAAGCTGATTGAGACTGATATTCTAAAACTTCAGCTGCCGGAAGAATTTGGCTCAGTGCCGAATTTAAACTTCAGGATCCTAACGCAACCACACACGGAAATCCAGGCAAGAAGAAAAAGAAATTCTTTAAAAAACGTAAGCCGGGAGAAAATCCAAAGCCTCAGACGGCACAAAACAGCTGATTATTTATCACCAGTCAATTCTTTGACAATTTCTGAAATGGGTCTGATTGATTTTACATGTTCAATGCTTGGACCGGCACACCATACAGTTTTATAGGTCGCACCAAAAGCTGACTTTTCAAGCGATTTCATTCCCCTCACAAAGGTTAGCATCTTCACCCATTTTTTAAGTCTTTTACTTTTGCTGAGCAATCTTTCAAACCAACTTTGTTTTGTACCTATTTTCTGAACGTAAGGTGTATTGATAACCGTGCATGGTGTACCAGAAATTTTTGTACTCATCACAATATCTTTTGCACCGTAATTAACGCATGCTTCCTTATACTCTTTTGAAACATCTGATTCATCACTTGCAATGAATAGACTGCCGACAGAAACACCACAGGCACCTAATTTTAATACACGGTCAAGTTCTGCTTTACTGCCTACTCCACCCGCCGATATTACTAGGATTTTACAATTTGAAACAAGTGAACCAAGTAATTCTTCAGGTGATAAATTGCCGGCATGCCCACCCGCTTGATTGTTTACTGCTATTACAGCATCGGCACCCAGTGACTCAACTTTTTTTGCATATGCAAGATCTACTACGTCACAAAAAACTTTTATGCCATGTGGTTTACATTTTTTGATTACTTCTTCAGGAGAACCCAATGACGTAATGATAT
Organism: Crocinitomicaceae bacterium; assembly: GCA_016719925.1. Taxonomy (GTDB): domain Bacteria; phylum Bacteroidota; class Bacteroidia; order Flavobacteriales_D; family Crocinitomicaceae; genus JADJGJ01. The sequence continues at coordinate 216,013 of JADJYC010000006.1, forward strand.
AATCAATTTTTAAATCAACACAGGTTTGAATATGCTGCACTGCTTTTGGATTTGATTTATTGACAATGATGTTTACGCCAATTGGGGCGTTGGTTTTTGATCTAACCTCCTGAATAGCTTTTCTGAATTCTTCATCAGTTCTGAAATTCAAGGCAGGTATAGCACCTGATATTCCGGAGTTACCGGCAGCAATAAGCATTTTGGCATTTGAAACCAAAAACATAGGAGCCATGATTATGGGATATTTCGTCCCTAAAATTTCATTCAGCATTTTTGACATAATCCAAAGTTACGAGGATTGTTTGGTACAAATGAAAAACGCCCTGAAATTTCAGAGGCGTTTTTATGTTTAACAAATTTATTGTCCTGCTTTTATCTCTCTTCAATTTTCTTTTTAATCTCCAGGAATTTTTCAGTGTTTCCAACTTTACCGTAAGCTTGTTTCAATGCTTCAAGTACTATCAGATCTTTTGGATGTTCCTGCGCTGCTTGCTCCAGATATGGTAAAGCTTTGTTGAAGTACTCTTTCGATTGAGCAACCATTGGCTCATATTTCTCATTGTATTCAGGTGTTCCAAAAGGAATTTTATTAGCTTCAGTTACCAAATCAGCACCTTTGTTGAAATACAAGCTCCCCAAAGCAAATCCTGCATTTTTATCTCCAAGTTCTTTTGCTTTCAGATAATTTGTTTCAGCATTGGTAAAATCACCCATGTTTTCATAGATGGTTCCTGCTGTATAAATCAAAATCGGATTAGAAGGATCCAGTGCGATTGCCGCATTTAGTACCTCGATGGCTTCTGGTTTACGGTCAGTATCAATGTAGAAGTTGATAAGCTCAATCATAATATCCTTGTCTTTCGGATATTTTGCCACCTGAGCTTTCAGCATGGTTTCTGTTTCAGCTTTTTTATCTTGCTTAAGCAAAGACTGAGAATAGTAATAAACACTTGATCCCGGCTGATATCCCCACTCCACTGTTTTTGCAAATGCTTCTTCTGCTTCTTTCCATTTTTCAATTTTAAATGCAGCAATACCACCATAGAAAAAGTAGGCAGAATCTTTAAGACCCATTGCTTCACCAAAGGTAGCTGCACCTAACAATCCACCCATTGCTTCTTCATATTTTCCCTCTTCATAGCTGGTGATTCCCATGTTTGCAAAATTGCTTCTGTAAAAATTACAGTAATCATCAATCTGATCTGTATAAGCTTCTTTTGTATCCACTTCGCGTGAACGTTTCAAAGCGTCGAATCCTTTTTCAACAGACATTTCTGGATCTACTGCTTTTAAATCAGCATCACCTGACATTGCTGCGCAGATATGGTATTTCAATATAAATGAATCCCAGATACATTAATGTTTTAGGATCATTTTTGTATCAACATGTTCTGCTGAAAGATCAATGTATTGTTTGGCTTCCTTCAGATCCTTAGCCGCCTGTTCAGCATCTGTATATTTTGCAGATTCGTATGCCTTATAAGCCATGGCTGCATTAGTGGTGTTTGTTTTTTGAGCAAAGGATGCTGCTGAAATCACTATTGCTGCCAAAGAGAAAAACTTTTTCATGCTCTTGTATTTATTCGTTAACTTTTTAGTTGATGCGGATATTTCATTAAATCCATAAAAAAACGGATTCAATTATTGTGCCATACCGTTTTGTACCGCAAAAATAATCGAATCCGTCTGATGTGCAAGTCCGTTCAATCAATGAAAGACTATTCTTCTTCGTTTTTAGATGGATCTGGTTCAACAGGAGCAACGGCGTCATCACCCATTGCAGCCTCTTCTTCACGGTCACGGAACACTTTAGCAACTGCAGCTATCTGATCATCTCCTCTAAGACTTATCAATTTAACACCCTGTGTTGCTCTTCCCATAACACGCAATGAGTCCACGTGCATTCTGATGGTAATACCATTTTTAGTGATGATCATCAAATCATCATCATCTGTAACATCTTTAATAGCAATGAGTGCACCGGTTTTTTCAGTAACTTTTACGGTTTTAACTCCTTTACCACCTCTGTTTGTCACACGGTAATCAGCTGCCGCAGATCGTTTACCATTTCCTTTTTCAGTAACAATCAAAACCTGTGCTCCTTCATTTTCAACACAAATCATTCCTATCACTTCATCATTTTCGTTTGCCAGCCTCACTCCTCTTACTCCCGACGCAGTACGGCCCATCGGGCGACATTTGATTTCATTAAAGCGAATTGCTTTACCAGAACTCAAAGCCATCATAATTTCATAATTGCCTTTTGTAAGTTTCGCTTCCAATAATGTATCACCATCTTTAATATTGATGGCATTGATTCCATTTGTTCTTGGTCTTGAATACGCCTCAAGTTTGGTCTTTTTAATTGTACCTTTTTTAGTACACATAATTATGTACTTGTCTTTCACATATTCAGGATCTTTAATGTCCTCAACATTAATAAAAGCTTTAATTGAATCATCAGGCTCAATATTGATCAGGTTCTGAAGTGCTCGTCCTTTTGCGTTTTTAGCTCCTTCCGGAACTTCAAATACACGCATCCAGAAACATTTACCTTTTTCTGTGAAGATCAGCAACCAGTTGTGATTAGTTGCAACAAACAAATGCTCAAGGAAATCTTTATCTCTGGTGGCAGTTCCTTTTGATCCTACACCACCCCTTGATTGCACACGGTATTCACTCAATGAAGTTCGTTTGATATATCCGGCATGCGAAATTGTGACAACTACCTGTTCATTCGGTATTAAATCCTCAATCTTCATTTCATTTGCAGAATACTCGATGACTGATTTTCTGTCATCGCCGTATTTTTCTCTGACATAAACCAATTCATCTTTTATTATCTGCATTCTGCGTGGTTCACTTGCAAGAATATCTTTCAGATCTGCAATTCTAGCCAGCAACTCCTGATATTCAGCTCTCAATTTATCCTGTTCAAGACCAGTAAGCTGACGCAAACGCATTTCAACAATAGCGCGAGATTGCAAATCACTTAATTTAAAACGGGTCATTAAGTTTTCGCGAGCCTCATCTGGTGATTTTGATGCACGTATAATAGCAATTACTTCATCAATATTATCTGATGCAATAATTAATCCTTCTAAAATGTGAGCACGCTCTTCTGCTTTACGCAATTCAAATTTGGTTCTGCGGGTAACCACTTCATGTCTGTGTTCAACAAAATGGTGAATCAGATCCTTCAGATTCAGCATCATTGGTCTTCCACCAACCAGTGCAATATTATTTACTGAAAATGAAGTTTGTAAAGAGGTATATTTAAATAATTTATTCAATACCACATTTGGAATTGCGTCTCTTCTTAATTCATAAACAATACGCATTCCATTTCTGTCAGATTCATCTCTGATATCTGTGATGCCATCAATCTTTTTATCATTAACCAGCTCAGCAGTTTTTTTAATCATTTCTGCTTTATTGATCTGATAAGGTATTTCAGTTACAATGATTGCTTCTTTTCCTTCACGTATTTCCTCAGTTGTTGCTTTTGCTCTCAATACAACTTTACCTCTGCCTGTTTCAAAAGCTTCTTTTACACCTTCATAACCATAAATAATTCCTCCAGTAGGGAAATCCGGCGCTTTGATAAACTGCATTAATTCTGCAATTTCAATATCTCTGTTATCGATGTATGCAATAATTCCGTCAACAACTTCTTTCAGGTTGTGCGGAGGCATATTAGTTGCCATACCAACTGCAATTCCACTTGCACCATTCACCAGCAGGGTAGGAATTTTAGTAGGAAGTACAGCAGGCTCTTGCAAGGAGTCATCAAAATTTGGAGCAAAGTCAACTGTTTCTTTGTCCAGATCTTCCAACATTTCTTCAGCAATTTTCAAAAGTCGTGACTCTGTGTAACGCATTGCGGCGGGACTGTCACCATCAATTGAACCAAAGTTTCCTTGTCCGTCAACCAGAGGATAACGCAAAGACCAGGGTTGTGCCATACGCACCATAGTGTCATAAACAGACGCATCACCATGCGGGTGATATTTACCTAAAACGTCACCGACAATACGCGCTGATTTTTTATAAGGGCGGTTAGAGAATACCCCGAGATCCTGCATTCCAAATAAAACCCTTCTGTGTACCGGTTTAAAACCGTCTCTAACATCAGGTAATGCGCGGGAAACGATAACGGACATTGAATAGTCAATGTATGCTGATCTCATTTCTTCATCAATGCTGATTTTGATAATTTTTTCGCCGTCTGCCATAAGTGTGTAGTCCTTTTAAATTACAAGCGCCGAAAGTACTCAATATGTGACGAAGCAACCTAATGACAAAGTGGCTACTTATTAACAAAAACAGGGGGGAATTTTCACATTATTAACAATGGGAATAAAAATTGATTCAAGTACATTTGAAAAAGCAAGAATATTCGAATATTTGACAAAAGAAAATTCTCCGGAATGTGACTTTTTCCTACCTTTCAGAACATCCTTTCTGAAAATGAGAAAATGAAAGCTGCACGGGAATCATTATTCAGTAAGCGAATAGACAGGCAAAAGAGGCAGATAAAAAGTAACAAAATGGCATATATAATTGTTATATGTCATACAAGACAAAGAATATGGATGCAAATTTTTCAGCACGCGCTAAAGACGTACTTACTTTCAGCAGAGAAGAAGCCTTGCGTTTAGGCAATGATTATCTTGGTGTAGAACACTTGCTTTTAGGCATTTTGCGTGAAGGTGAGGGTCTGGCAATTAAATTACTTCAGGAGTTTCAGGTGGATCTTGCACAATTGCGTGCTGAACTTGAAAAAGCTCTCAAAGAAACCCGCGTTAAAAGTATTTCAGGTAATAATATCCCTTTGGTTAGACAAGCAGAAAAAGTTTTGAAAATAACTTATCTGGAAGCAAAACTTTTCAAAAGTTCCAAAGTAGGAACAGAGCATATTTTGCTAGCCATTTTAAGAGAAGAAAACAATATAGCAACACGCATTTTAAACAAGTACGGCGTGATTTATGAAAATGTAAAAGAAGAACTAGAAGCAATGATCGAAGAACAAAATTACCCTAAATCCGAATTTCCAGGCGGTTCATCAGAAGGTGATGGTGAAAACGAAGGCAACGGCGGTACAAATTATGGAAGCGGTGCAAGAAAAGCCGGTGATTCCAAGTCAAAAACTCCTGTACTGGACAATTTCGGAAGAGATTTAACAGCAATGGCTGAGCAGAACAAGCTTGACCCTATTGTTGGACGTCAAAATGAAATTGAAAGAGTATCTCAGATACTTTCCAGAAGAAAGAAAAACAATCCAATTCTGATTGGTGAACCGGGTGTTGGTAAATCTGCTATTGCAGAAGGTCTGGCACTGCGCATTGTACAGCGTAAAGTATCGCGTGTTCTATTTGGAAAGAGAATTATTTCGCTTGATCTTGCATCTCTGGTTGCCGGTACAAAATACCGCGGACAATTTGAGGAAAGGATGAAAGCAGTTATGAACGAACTTGAGAAATCACGTGACATTATTTTATTTATCGATGAAATTCACACCATCATTGGTGCTGGTGGAGCAAGTGGTTCACTGGATGCATCCAATATGTTCAAACCGGCTCTTGCCCGTGGTGAAATTCAGGTAATTGGAGCAACAACTTTGGATGAATTCAGACAGTATGTTGAAAAAGACGGTGCTTTGGAACGTCGTTTCCAGAAAGTATTGGTTGAACCAACAACAATTCCTGAATCCATTGAAATTCTGAATAACATCAAAGAACGTTATGAAGAACATCATAGCGTAAATTATACGCAGGAAGCAATTGAGGCCTGTGTGAAACTTACTGAAAGATATATGTCAGACCGTAATCTTCCGGATAAGGCTATTGATGCGATGGATGAGGTAGGATCACGTGTTCACATCACCAATATCGTTGTACCAAAAGAAATTCTTGAACTGGAGAAAAAGATTGAAGAAGTAAAAGGTGAAAAAGGTGACGTAATAAAATCACAGCAGTATGAAAAAGCAGCTGAATTGCGTGATCGTGAAAAGCACTTACAGGATGATTTGGAAGCAGCACAAAAACGCTGGGAAGACAATACAAAAGCACACCGCATAACAGTAACTGAAGATCACGTGGCTGAAGTAGTATCCATGATGACCGGTATTCCACTACAGAAAGTTTCTGAAAGTGAAACAGGCCGAATCATGCACATGGGTGATGCAATCAAAGTAAAAGTAATAGGTCAGGATGAAGCTGTAGCAAAGGTTGTAAAAGCTATTCAGAGAAACCGCGCCGGATTGAAAGATCCGAATAAACCAATTGGTTCATTCTTTTTCCTAGGACCAACAGGTGTTGGAAAGACACAGCTTGCAAAAATTCTTGCAAAAACAATGTTTGATTCTGAAGACGCGCTTGTAAGAATCGACATGAGTGAATACATGGAGAAATTTGCTGTATCCAGATTGGTTGGAGCGCCTCCGGGATATGTTGGATATGAAGAAGGTGGCCAGCTGACTGAAAAGGTAAGACGTAAACCTTACAGTATTATTTTGCTGGATGAAATTGAAAAAGCGCATCCGGATGTATTCAATATGCTGCTGCAGGTTTTGGATGATGGCCACATGACAGATGGTTTGGGAAGAAAAATTGACTTCAAAAACACCATTATTATCATGACATCAAATATTGGTGTTCGTCAGCTGCAGGATTTTGGTACAGGCGTCGGATTTGGTACATCTGCCAAAAAAGAGCAAACTACAGACGATTCTCAGAAAGTGATTCACAATGCATTGAAAAAAGCATTTTCTCCTGAGTTTCTGAATCGTATTGATGATATGATCATCTTTAACTCACTGACAAAAGAAAATATACATTCAATTATTGATATTGAACTTCAGAAACTTCAGTCAAGAATCAAAGATCTTGGCTATGAGTTTAAAATTTCAGATGAAGCAAAAGATTATATTGCTGAGAAAGGTTACGATGAAAAAATTTGTGCAAGACCACTAAATCGTGCTATTCAAAAGTATATAGAAGATCCGCTTGCTGAAGAAATTATCAATGCAAGTCTTGAAAACGGTGACACAATTGCAATCAATTTTGACAAAGAAAAACAAGAAGTTAAGATTGGAATTGAAAAAGGTAAACCGTCCAAAAAGAAAGAGAAAAAATCAGAATAAAAAAAATCCCTGACTGTGTCAGGGATTTTTTTTTGAAATTAATAACTGTATCTGAGTATTTCCAGAATTCCGTCTCTGCCTGAAAAGGCTACAAATTCTTCATTTAGAGGTAATGCTGTAATAACTTCTTTCAGATAACATCTGCCAGGTCTGTCCTTTATCTAGCGTGTAATAGGTGCCTTCATCACCGGTTGCAAAAATACACGTGCCTTTTTCATTTCCCTGCACACAAGAGGTATACCCGCCAAGTCCTTTACTTCGGTTAATCCAAGTATCTCCTCCGTCTGCAGTATAATAGCAGATTTTTTTATTGTAATCTGTTTCTTTCCAGCTCCCTCCTATTATTATTCCCTCGGTTTCACTCCAGAAATAAATTGAATAAATACCGTAGCTATCTCCTGATTTTACAGGAGTATTTTTTGCAATCCAGTTTTTACCACGGTCATAACTGCAAAATAACCTGGCGGTATCTGCCATTCCGGTAGCAAAATAGACAACAGAATCTCCGATACACTGTAAACCAGTTCCGCTGGCAGCAAATCCCGCTTCTTTATTTAAAATTTCTGGCAATGATTGCGGGTTCAATGGTTTCCATATTCTGCCGGCAGTGGAAGTTGTAATTAGAAAAATTCATTTTTAACCGGATCACCATATGCAATTCCGTTCTCTTCATCCCAGAAATCAAATCCATCCAGAAACCCCTGAATTTAATAATGCTATGGTTCCATTATTAAACAGATGGATGTCTCTTATATCTTCTGCTCCGGCAAGTGAGGGCTGTTCTACCCCGTCACCGCCAAAAAAACGGCCGCAAAAAACTCCTTTCGGACCAGCCACAATAACAGCATCAGAATTTACAAAGGTTATGGCACGGGCATGAAGACCTTCAATTGAGTGACCGTGATATATAGTCGCATATTTGAAATTGTCAGCAGTACGGCAAGATGAAAATGCAAAAATAATGTACAACAAGACTAAAACAGTTTGGTCTGCCGATCATCTTTTTCCTTTTTTCCAAGCTCTTTAATTCCTTGTCAGCGGAACAGCACTCAAGCGATTTACCTACCGGTTTTTGAAGCCGTTTTCTTTTTCAGGAACCTGTTTGCCAGATTTTTTGACAGGTTTCAAGGTTTTTTCATCCACTTCCTCCTCTTCTACATCAAACAAACACCTTCAGTTTCAAGTATTTCTTCTGCCTCATCTTCAGGCCATGATTCATCTCCTCCAATTGCATGAGTCAGCGTTACTTCTTTGACCTTGAATTTTGTCAAATGATTTCCAACCGCTTTCATTCCTTTCACCTCAATAAACTTGTCCAGTTTTATTTTCTTATCGGCCAGATCTTTGGTTTCTTTCAGACGTTTATTGAAACTGATCAGCACTTGTGGCTTAAATGCGGTAGTAACTACATTCAACCTTGATCCTTCTGTTTCAGAAATAAATGATGTCTTCTTATCTGATTTTACCAACGAGGAATCGTTTTACAAAATGACTGTCTTTCTCCGGGTCATAATAGACACAAGAAATAGGATGTTCAGGATGCCATTTTTCAGAATATGTACCAGATGATCTCCAAAACGCGTTTCAATATCAAAATTGGATAGTTGTAACTCACCTGTTGAATAAATGGTCAGAATTTTATCATCTCTTGAATGATCCAAAAGCTCTCTGCCATCAACATTAAGACGCTGCACCACTTCATCCCACCAGATTTTTCTCGCAGCCAGTGTAGATTCGCCAACTTCTTTCAGAGATACTTTTTGAATAATTTCCTTGGTAACCTGATTTCCGGCAGATGATCTGTTCTTAATTAAAAGTGACCCAAAATCCACTTCGAATTTTGCACGTTTCAAATGCGGACGTGGTTTTAAATGCACGGTCACAATTTCACGCTCGCCGTTTGGATGATTAGAGAAATAATATACTTCTGAATTTTTGGTTCCTTTGGTGACAAAATATTCTTTGTCACGGGTAATACTGTTGACAAAGAAACGCTTCATCATGGATGGCCCGTCTTTTCCGTCACGATAAATCAGGTGATAGATAGTGCGTTTATCTCCGCTTTTCCAGATTGCAGCATGTATTATATCCTTGCCTACAAATTTTTTCTCAGCTATTTTACTCACCAGCATGGTGCCGTTTTTGAAAAACACAATCACATCGTCAATGTCACTGCATTCTGCTACAGGCTCTTTCCCTTTTAATCCCCAACCTACAAATCCCTCTTCAATATCCACATAAAGTTTACGGTTGGCAACAATTACTTTTTTAGCAGAAATGACATCAAATATTTTTATTTCTGTTTTTCTTTCTTTGCCTTCACCAAAACGCTTCTTCAGATCTTTAAAATAATCAATTGCATATTCAACCAGATTAGCCAGATGGTATTTTATCTGTTTTAATTCTGTTTCTAATTGTTTAATCAGTTCATCCGCCTTATCTGCATCGTGTTTTGTAATACGACGCATTCTCAGCTCCATCAATTTTTTCACATCATCATCTGTCACTTTACGTTTCAGTTTTTTGATGTGCGGCAGAAGCAATTTGTGAGTTACTTCGATTGCCTGCTCGTAGGTTTTGCCGTCAAACTTAACGTAGATTTTATTCTCTATGAAGATTTTTTCAAGTGAAGCAAAATGCCATTCTTCTTCCAGTTCAGCTTTTCTGATTTCCAGTTCACGCTTCAATAATTCAAGCGTGTGATTGGTATTGATTTTCAGAATTTCATTGACAGAAAGAAAAGCAGGTTTATTATTGATGATGACAGATGTGTTTGGTGAAATAGACATTTCACAATCAGTAAAGGCAAACAGTGCATCAATAGTTTTATCCGGTGAAACACCCGGTGCAAGTGAAATCATAATTTCAACTTCAGCCGCAGTGTTGTCTTCAATTTTTTTGATTTTTATCTTTCCCTTGTCGTTGGCTTTAAGGATAGAATCAATTAAAGAAGATGTTGTAGTACCAAAAGGAATTTCAGTAATTTTTAGTGTCTTATTATCTTCTTTAATAATTTTTGCACGTACTCTTACTTTTACCGCCGCGTTGTCCTTCATTATAGTGGCTGAAATCAGCCAGACCACCGTTTGGAAAATCAGGAAGAATATTTATTTTTTTGCCTCTCAGTACATCAACTGAAGCATCAATCAGCTCAATAAAATTATGCGGCAGGACCTTGCAAGCCATGCCAACCGCAATACCTTCAGCTCCCTGTGCAAGCAACAACGGAAACTTAACCGGCAGCATGACAGGTTCACGGTTACGCCCATCATAAGACGGAATCCATTCTGTGGTTTTTGGATTGAATACAACGTGACTTGCAAATTTGGAAAGTCTTGCTTCAATATAACGCGGAGCAGCAGCAGAATCTCCTGTCAATGTATTTCCCCAGTTTCCCTGAGTATCGATGAGTAAGTCTTTCTGACCTAACTGAACCAGCGCATCACCTATTGATGAATCACCATGCGGGTGATACTTCATGGTATTACCGATAACATTAGCTACCTTGTTGTAGCGGCCGTCATCAAGCTCTTTCATGGAGTGCAGAATTCTGCGCTGAACCGGTTTTAATCCATCAATCAATGCAGGAACTGCTCTTTCAAGAATTACATAAGATGCATAATCCAGAAACCACTCACGGTACATTCCCGAAAGCGGAATAATATTTCCGTATCAGAACTTCACGATTTATAAGCCTTTAGCAAAATGATTTTTATTAACATCAGGCTATTATTAACCTATGTAAGCAAATCAAATAGCGGAAATTGTGTCTTATGCTTTTTTCCTGGAAGGCATTCCGGCGAAAACAACCAGCAGAACAACCGGAATCAGAATGATAAATGATTGAACAAATCCATTCATTTTGGATTTAACTTCACCCGCAACCGTTTCCTTTTTTTCTTCTGCGGTGACAGGCAGCGTTGAAACCGGATTAAGCATGGTTTGCATGGAATCGTATTTTGCCTTGTACTCTTGTGCTTTTGCACTACTGTCCATAGCAGTATAAACTTCATAAAGCACGAGATAATTGTCGCCGATTTCTTTATTGAATTCATACTGCTGAGCTATTTCCAAACCTTTGAAAGCATGACGTTCAGCTCTTTCAAAATCTTTTGTTGCAATGTGCAGACGCCCCATTTCAGCATGTGTATAAGAAACCCATCGCTGATCGTCCATTCGCTCAAAGTTTTTTAATGCAATGCGGTAATATTTGAGCGCCTGTCCATGGTCATCAATCAGAAAATAATAACGTGCAATCACTATCATTGAAGCATTACTTGTTTCACGGAAATCATTTTTACGCTCAATGGCAAGAACTTCAGCATAGTGATCAATTGCTGAAACGGTATCACCAGATTCTTCAGACAGTCCGCCCATATAGGCATGGACATCAGAAATATCTTTATCGCTTTGCAGTTCTTCAGCGATTTCCAGCGCCTTCTCATTGTAATTGATTGCTGCTCCAAACATCTCCTGAGCACCATAAATGTATCCAAGCCATTTGTAAATAATCATTTCCGATTTACGGTCTTTCAGTTCTTTAGCTATTGGAAGCGCATCATTATATATTTTTCTGGATTTCTCATAGTTTAGTAAATAGGCCATTTCAAGATGCCCCAGGGCGAGTTGAGCGCGCAACAAACCTGATTTAAAATTAAGCTCTTTAGCAAGCTCTGTTGCCAGTTTTGAATACTCGATTGATTTTCTGTAATCCAGATTCAGGTATTCATCAGAAAGATTATTGTAAGTATTAACACGATTGGTATCTTCTTCATCAGTCATAAGACTCATTATCAAAGAATCAATGGTTGCATTAGTAGTATCCTGACCAAATGCAGTATTAGTCCCTGTAATAAAGGATAAAAAAGAAATCAACAAAACGACGATTGCTATTCTATTGTTTGTAATCTGCATTACCGGCAAATTTAGCTTATTATTCTTTGTATTTCAGATGACTGTTAAAAAAAAAAGCGAAAGTGGATAAACTCAGATTCTGCGTGCTGTTTAAGATTAGATTGGCATTCCTGAAATAAATGGAATAATATTTGTATTTTTATCATCAGTGAATAAACACACCCTTATGAAAAAATTAATGTTCCTTTTACAGCAATCATTTCAATTAATTTATCCGCTCAGGTTAAGTTCAACACCGGAGATACAGAAATGGATAATGACCTGATATCAATTAATACAGATGCCAAACTTAATTTGGATGCCTTCAAAGCAGATTTAACAACAACATTTGGAGTATCAGTCAAAAATCTGGATTATTTGGTTTCAATAAATATGGAACCTGCTAAAATGTATTTGGCCCTTGAAATATCTTCCAGTGTGAATAAGCCTGTTGAATCTGTTCTTGATATGTATGAAGCTAACCGGGACAAAGGCTGGGGATACGTTGCCCAGCAAATGGGCATTAAACCAGGTTCACCTGAATTCCATGCATTAAAAGGAAAATCGAAAACAAAAAAAGAAAATTCCGCTAAAAATGGTAATGCAGGAAACGTTAACGGCAACGGTAATTCTAATAAATCTTCTGTTCCTGTAAATGGAACTTCTACGCCAACGGTGCACAAAAAGAAATAGTCTGAAGAATTCAATATATAGGATAAAAACGCTTAAAACAGCTGTCTTTTTGGCGGCTGTTTTTGTTTTGCCTGCTGCTTATGGTCAAAATAAATCAAGCATTCAGCTATTGAATAATGAATGTGACTGGAATGATATTTACATCCAATATTCACAAACAGAAACTCTCTTTATCAAAATAGATCAGGGAGAAATTGTAAAATGTAAAGTAAGTGCTTTAAAAAGTTCTGTGGAATCTGATTTTCCCAAACCGATATTATAGTACTCCTGAGAAAACCGGCACCATTAAAGTCAAAGTTAGAACAGAATTCAAAGACGGAAGAAGAGAAAAATAATGCGGGAGTTTATTTCAGTTGAACTGCCAGCACTCTGTTTGGAACTTTCTCATTCTACCCCTGATCATCAGTTCATTTGGCTGGAATTAAAAGATGTGGATAAAAATCAAACAGTGAACGGGGATTATGAAATATGCCTGTTGAAGTTTACCCTGTTTGATTCAACCGGAAACATAAAAACAACCGGTATTGTGCAGACTGAATCAGATTTTTTTCCAAGTATTTCATTGAAAGAATTTAATACAACATTTGAACTGAATGATGAACTGACTATTCAAATGATTATTATTCACAAAGAATATGATTTGATTATTGGAGTTGAATCCAGCGCACTAATCATTGACAAACTCTGGCATTAACGCACAATCTGCACCCAGCTTGAATAGTTACAGAATATCTTCTGTCTGAAAAACATAATAGTATGTTCCTTCTCATGATTCTCACCATCAAATCTGGTTCCTTCCCAACGTACATTCATGTTATCATAGTTTGTAAACGAGTTCACCAGATCACCCCAGCGATTGTAAATTTTTACCACGTTTTCCATCACCGGAATATTTCCGAGATTCAGATAGTCATTTACTCCATCACCGTTTGGAGAAATTGCTGTGACCACTTCACTGCAATCATTCACAATCACTTGGACAGAATCTATATGCTCACAATAGACAGACTTCATAAACACCTGGTAATATGTGTTTTCTGTTGGTTTGACAACCTGATCAGTCAATGTAGAATCATCACAGTCAAATAACCAGACAACTGAGACATCTCCTTCAACAGAAATAGTTACAGAATCACCGGAACAAATTTCCTGTGATCCGCTTACGGCGCCCGGAGGCAGAATCACATCAATATATTTGGTATAAATATTATTTGCGTCAATTGAATCACCTGAAAAAACACATTGATAATATCCCGGATGATCAACTGAAACAGAACCCAGATTTACATTTTCATATTGTCCCGCCAGAAGATATCCTGTCCATTGATAAGTACCCAAAACATCAGACGCATCATCTAACAAAACAAAATTTATTAAATCAATGGGTGCCGGTCCTTCATTATAAATTTCAATATAAACTTCTGTTTCAATATTTTTACAAAGGGTATCGATTCCCAGATAAGCATCTATGATAACATCATTTTCACCATAAGCTGATTTGAAAATATTTCCGCAATATCCCGCAGTATATCCTATTCCACCTTCAATCATCTGAACACTGGTGAAATCACAAGTTGCAAAATTATCTGAATACCAGGTATTACCTCCGTCAAGGGTAATCAGCGCTGATGCTCCATTCCCAACTGCAGTTCCCAAATTACCATCTTGAAAATCAATATCAAGTATTGCATAGCCGGTAGAAGTAATTACAGGTGACCATGTTGAACCGCCATCAGTAGTTTTATGAATAAATCCTCCGCTGCCAGCAATAATAATAGTAGAAGTATCAAATACGTATAGTGAATAAATATCAGAACCCCATAGTGTTGGTACCACTGTCCAATTAACTCCACCATCAATCGTATGATACAGTCCACCAGAATAACCACTTATAAAACCTTCTAAATTTGATATAAAATGTAAATCCAGCACAGTATTACCTATACCTGTTGGATCAAAAACTACCAGTGTTTCCACCATCAGTTGTATAGAAATTATCAAGAAAACCTATTATCCATCCATGATCAGCATCAGTAAACTGAATATCATAAAGATGAGAAGAGGATCCGCTGGGTGGCGAAGCCACAGCCAAGAATTACCGCCATCTGTTGATTTTAGAGTGTCTCATCATCACCAACAATCCATCCAGTGGTATTGATGAAAACCAAATAGAATGAAGCGTTACCAAAACCGGTGAAGTCATTACCGCCCAGTTTGCACCTCCGTCAGTGGTTTGTATTATTTTTTCCATTTCTCCCACGCCCCATCCATGATTCACATCAGAAGAAAATGTCTTTTATGGCACTTGTTCAAAAGAAGAATTTTGCTGTGTCCAAACCAATTGAGCATAAACTCCTGACTTTGTGATCAGGCTAAAAAAACAAATCAAAACGCATATTCTATAAACCATGGATGTTAAATGAGGATGTTAGTTTATTCCAAAATAATGACGTAAAAATAATGAAATGGTTGGAATTTAAAAATTTGCATCAACGCCTGATATCTCAGGATTTTCAGAGATAAAGAGTACTGTGAATTTGATTTTTTATCAAAGCGACGTACACAATGTAAAACTATTGATGGTTGTATCTCTGTCCTGAATATATAGTCCAGCTTCCAGACAATACTCATTATCCGGATTTACCTGCGCATCATAGAAGAATTCAAAATCACCTTTTGTATTGATGTATGAATTGAAAATCACTTCCTGTTCATTGTTTACATTGCAGGTTATGAAAATCAGATTAGGTTGTAAACCAGGGAAATTTCTTCAGGCAAAACAGCTTCAACTTTTACAAACTGCTGACCGAAATCATTAGTAACTATGCATCATCAATGTAAAACCAACATTCACCGTTGTATTCATAATCATAAAGGTTGGTGTTTAATTCATCAACCCCGTCTATTTTTTTCAGACATGCATTCAATGACAGAAGAAAAAATAAGGCAATGCCAATTCTTACAGTCATCAGATTTCCTGAGAACAATTTTCTGGTTATATTTTTTGCTTTCATTATCATCCGATTCGATAGGTAAATCCAATACCTGCTGGTCAAAACTTTAATCCGCTTCTGTTTGCAAAAGGACTTTCTTTTGAATACACAGGCTCTTCATAGTTGTTTCTGAATTTAATTCGGTGTAAATGGATGTTCCGATTCCCAGAAGCATAAGTCCTCCAAACGTATAATACCCGGCCCGGCAAATGGAATATTTTCGGTTGTTTTCATCCACTGCTATTTTGTAAGCTTCAATTTCATCCACATCTGATGAAACAAAATAACCTATCATATCCAGATCAATTTGTTTTTTCAAATCATAACCGTTCAGCAAAAATGCACCCGCTGCAATTCCACAACTCAAAGTTGCAGAAACCGGAATTGTCACCATTTTGTGAAATTGCTTTCTGTAGGTTCTGTAACTCTCAGCATAAGCCAGATAAGGCGCAGATCTGTCCAGTTTAACATACACTTCATTGATTGTGTCAGGCAAAACGGTAAATTCGATTTCTTTTACATCATACCCGTATGACCAGATTTCTGCACTGTGCTTTCCTACAGTCAGAGTGTCTTTAAATAGCTTCAGAAGTTCTGTTTTGTCAAGAAGAATTTCAAAATATCCGTTGTCATTATCAACCAGAAATTTTACCGGAGCTTTTCCTGAGTATAACTATGCCATGAAAAAAGAAGACATAAACCAAGAAGTAAATGTGATTTTTTACAAAAGAATATATGTCACTAAACGTAATTTCCACTTAAGATACAGCTTCTTCTATTTTCAAATTGTCAATGATAAATTCTGACGGGAAGGTGAATTTTTACCCATATAATATTCCAGAATATCTTCAATTTTGCTTCCTTGCCAATCATAACCGGATCAGCCGGATCTCAGGACCGATAAAGTTCTTAAACTCATCCGGAGAAATTTCTCCCAGACCTTTGAATCGGGTTATTTCAGGATTTTTCCCAGTTTTTCAATGGCAGCTTTCTTTCTTCTTCACTGTAGCAATAAATAGTTTCTTTTTATTTCTCACCCTGAACAGAGGTGTCTGCAAAATGTAAACATGGCCTTTTCTCACCAAATCAGGAAAAAACTGAAGAAAAAATGTAAGCAGTAAAAGCCTGATATGCATACCGTCAACATCAGCATCTGTTGCAATAACAACATTATTATATCTGAGATCTTCTATGCTGTCTTCAATATTCAAAGCGGCTTGCAAAAGATTAAATTCTTCATTTTCATAAACTACTTTTTTGGTTAAGCCATATGCATTCAATGGTTTTCCCCTGAGACTGAAAACTGCCTGAGTATTTACATCGCGTGATTTTGTAATTGAACCACTTGCAGAATCTCCTGTTATAAAAATGGTTGTCTCTTCAGCTCTTTCAATTTTCGCATCATTCAAATGCAGTCTGCAATCACGCAGTTTTTTATTATGAAGATTTGCTTTTTTTGCACGTTCTCTTGCCAGTTTCTGAATTCCGGTAAGTTCTTTCCTTTCACGTTCTGATTCGCGGATTTTTTTCTCCAGTGTATCTGCTATCTGCGGATTTTTATGAAGGAAATTATCCAGCTTTTCTTTCAGAAAATCCATCACAAATGTTCTGATTGATTTTCCGTTTGGTTCCATTTCCTGTGAACCTAATTTGGTTTTTGTCTGAGATTCAAAAACCGGCTCAATCACTTTTATAGAGATTGCAGCAACAATGGATTGACGGATATCAACTGCTTCATAGTTTTTGCCGTAAAAATCTTTAATCACTTTGGCAACTGCTTCTCTGAATGAAGATAAATGTGTTCCGCCCTGGGTTGTATGCTGACCATTTACAAAGAATAATATGTCTCACCATAACCGCGCACATGTGTGAAAGCTACTTCAATGTCCTCATCTTCCAAATGGATAATAGGATAAAGCGGTTCACTTTCCATATAATCTTCCAGCAAATCCCTTAATCCGTTTTCAGAATAGAATTTTTCATTGTTGAAATGAATGGTTAATCCTCTGTTGAGATAACAGTAATTTTTAAGAGTTTTGTAAATACGGAACTTTGAAATTGAAATTCTTAAAGATGGAAGCATCTGGTGTAAACTCAATGTATGTGCCATCCTTTTCAGTTGATTTTCCGATTTTTTCATCTTTGCGCAATTCTCCTTTGGCAAAAACAGCTTTCTTTTTCTGACCATCTCTATAAGACTCAACCATAAAATGATCACTAAGCGCGTTGACTGCTTTGGTTCCTACGCCATTTAAACCCACTGATTTTTTGAATGCTTTGGAATCGTATTTACCACCGGTATTGATTTTTGAAACGCAGTCTATTACTTTTCCAAGCGGAATTCCACGTCCGTAATCTCTCACACCTGGTAAGACCATCTTTGATTTTTACATCAATTTTTTTACCGTTCCCATGACAAATCTCGTCTATCGAGTTGTCGACCACCTCTTTTACCAATACATAAATTCCGTCATCCGGTGCTCCTCCGTCTCCAAGTTTACCAATATACATTCCCGGCCGCATCCGGATATGTTCTTTCCAGTCCAGTGAACGGATATTATCTTCAGTATATGAAACATTCTGTTTAGCCATAATTCTCCACAATCGTAAGCTACAAATTTACATGGATTTAGTGAAAGTCAGACAGTTGATTTAAAGCAGAATATCAACATATCATGGTTTAATCCATTATTCAGTCTGTATTGTAATAATCAACAGATTCAGGCGTTTGCTTTACACCTGAATTAGTACTTTTGCACACCTTGAAAACAATTGGACTTTTATTAATTCTGCTTACCAGTTCAGCATTGCTGTCTCAAACCATTGCGGTTGAAGGAAGAATTGTGAATGATAAAGGACTGCCATTACAGAATGCGGTGATAAAAGTGGATGGGGTTAAAACCATTGCTTATTCTGATGCAGCGGATTATTCAAAATTGATCTTCAGCCCAATGCTATTTATACCATGCGGGTTACTTTTTCCGGACACATTCAGTATAGAAATGATTTTGCGTTAGCCGATTCATCCCTGAATCTTGGAGATATTTTCCTTTCTGAAAAAACCTTTGGAGTCATTGATGTTACCTATGTGAAAACGCCTGAAGGATTTGATGGTTTTCCTCCGGTTCAGGTAAACAGACTTGCCAGTCCGACGGGAAATTTTGAAGATTTGATCAAGGCGGTTGGACTTGGAGTTTCATCCAACAATGAATTATCATCCAACTACAATGTTCGCGGCGGAAATTATGATGAAATGAAATCTATGTGAACGGCATTCAGATTTACAGACCTTTCATTGTTCGCGCGGGGCAGCAAGAAGGTTTAAGTTTTATTCATGGTGAATTTGTGGAGCAGATTTTTTTCAGTTCAGGTGGCTTTGATGCCAGATATGGTGATGTACTATCTTCTGTTTTAGATGTACGATACCGTGAACCTATTGAATTTGGTGCTTCCGGACAAATCAGTCTTATGGGTGCACAAGCGCATGTTGAAGGACTTTACAACGGAAGACGCGGAAACTATATTCTGGGTGCACGTTACAGAGCAAATTCATACCTGCTCAACAGTCTTCCAACCAAAGGAGATTATAATCCAACATTTTTTGATGTTCAGGGTGTCTCAAATTATTACCTGGATTACAACGGAACCAATTCATACAAAAAACTTTTGTGCTCGGGCATTATTCCTCCAATAACTTTTTGTTTGTTCCAACATCCAGAACAACAGAATA
This sequence comes from Crocinitomicaceae bacterium, assembly GCA_016719925.1. Lineage (GTDB taxonomy): Bacteria > Bacteroidota > Bacteroidia > Flavobacteriales_D > Crocinitomicaceae > JADJGJ01. The sequence goes on from JADJYC010000006.1 coordinate 235,466, forward strand.
GGGAACCGTTAATGAAGCCTATCAGCTGCGGGTCTTTTTTGAAGGACAGGAAGAAACCAGTTTCAATACATTTACTGTTGCAGGTGGATATGAATGGAAGGCAAGCAGTGCTTTGCAGATGAATTTCGGAACATCTGTTTTTCATTCAATAGAAAGTGAACATTTTGATGTGCTGGGTGAATACTGGATCAATGAACTGGAGACAGATCCTTCCAAAGAAGATTTTGGTGATTCAACCAGCAATATAGGCGTTGGCGGATTTTTAGATCACGGCAGAAATGATTTGAATGTATGGATTGGAAATGTATTCTACGACGGAAGTTTTACACCCGCTCAAAAAATTCATGAGTCCGGAAAAAAATCAAAAAGTCTCTCCATGAACTGGGGAGTTAAATCACAGTTTGAAAGTTTTCAGGATGTGTTGAGTGAATGGCACATGATAGATTCAGCCGGATATTCAATTCCGCAGGGAGATCCAGATGTGCTGGAATTAAAAGATGTGATCAAGCAGAATAATCTGGTAGAGTCATACCGGTTTACCGGTCATTATCAATACGAGCAAAATTTTATTTCCAAAAAAGATGTTCCTGTTTCACTTCGTAAAAAGGTACGTACTGACAGCAGTAAGTATGAAATTTATTTTGCAGATACCCTTTCTGACAGTCCGGCAAAATTATCTCTTTCAATTGGTGTAAGAGGCGGTTACAGAACATACAATGAAGAAGGCTGGATTACTCCCCGTTTTGCGCTCACCTATAATCCCAGAGCATATTTTATTGATCAGGATACTAATTTGTACAGACGAAATATAAAACTGAGAGCATCGAGCGGATTATATTATCAGCCGCCTCTTTACCGCACAATGCGTTTTCTGGATGGAACTGTTAATCCTGAAGTGATTTCTCAGAAATCATGGCACAATGTTTTGTCAGCAGATGTCTATTTCAGAATGTGGAACCGCCCTTTTAAATTTATTACTGAAGTGTATTACAAATACATGTGGGATGTGGTTCCGTATGAAATTGACAATGTAAGAATACGTTATTATGCAGACAATAATGCAGTAGCATATGCAACCGGAATTGATGCAAAAATTAACGGTGAATTTGTCAAGGGAGTTGAATCTTTTTTCAGAGTGGGTATCCTGAAAACGATGGAAGAAATTGAAAATGATGATTACTATATTTACCTGAATTCAGACGGAGATACGATTGTGCCCGGATATACATTCAATGATGTGGCTGCCGATTCAATTCATCAGGAACCGGGATGGATTCCAAGACCGACTGACCAGTTGCTGACATTCACTCTTTTCTTTCAGGATAAAATGCCAAAATATGAAAACTTCAAAGTGTCAGCTAATCTGAATTTTGGTACACCACTGCCCTACGGTCCACCGTCTTATGAAAGATACAAAGATGTGCTAAGAACAAAAGCTTACATGCGGCTTGATTTAGGATTTATGTTTGACTTTGTCAATGAAACAACCAAACTTGAAAGCCGGAAAGTAAATTTCAGAAAACATTTGAGCAATTTACTATCAGTATTGACGCTTTTAATTTGTTGGGCATTCAAAATGTTGTTTCTTATCAATGGCTGCAGGATATTGCAGGCAGATATTATTCCATTCCAAATCACCTCACCGGCAGAAGAATAAATCTGCGGTTAATAATTGTTATCTGACATGTCTGAACTGAAACTGAATAAACTTCTCAAACAAGGTCTTACTGAAAATGGTATTCAGGATTTATATGAATACCAGACTAAATTGATCCGCAGAATCAACGGAGGAGTTCTGTTTATCTACCAAGGCCCTTCGGGTACAGGTAAAACAACTGCAATGATTATTGCCGTGCTGCAAAAACTGAATTATTCACAACCTGATACTCCACGGGCAATTCTGATGTTGAGTACAGGTGAAGATGCTGCGGCTCTATACAATCAATTTAAAAAATTGCCTCCAACATGGATCTGATTATTCATCTGGTAACAGAAGGAACAATGGATGATCAGAATATGGCAATTTATGCTGGTGCAGATATCATTATTGGAACACCGGTTCGCCTGACAAAACTTTATTTTCAGTGCGGGATTAATGTGAACAAAGTGAATCTTTTTATTCTTGATGAAGCAGATAAACTTGTCACTAACCGGCAATTGGTTGAATTGGACAGATTCGCAGATAGTTTACCAAAATTTCAGGGAATTGTAATTGATCAGCAGCCCGGCCAGAAAATCAGAAAAGCCTGTGAAATCTATATGCAGAATGCTGTTGAAATGGAAGCAGCGTTGCCAGAGTCTGATTAATCTCCCTGATTAATTTCTGAATGATAAATAGAAATCACCTTCTTAATTCTTTCTTTAAGCGGAATGTGAATGTCAATCCAGTGAATTTTATATCCGTCATTCTCCATTTTCCGGAACCAGGTCATTTGTCTTTTGGCAAACTGATGGATGGCAATATTTAAATTCTCAAACATTTCTTCTTTTGAAATTTGTCCTCTGAGATATTTTCCCAGCCATTTATATTCCAAACCATAATATTCCATCTCCTCCATATTCACATGATTTTTAAGAAGATTTTCTGCTTCTTCCAAAAGACCTGTATTCAAACGCACACGCAATCGTTGGGTAATTTTTTCACGACGTTCTTCCCGTGAAATATCCATACCAATTATCACTTCATTAAATCCCGGATTTGAAGTTGGTTTCCAATCCGGATTTTTTTTGAGGAACCTTCCAATTTCAATAGCTCTGACTTTTCTGTGCCAGGTCTGCACCGTCAGATTGGATTTTATTTCATCTGGTAAAGCATCTATTTCCTTCTCAATTTCTTCCGGAGAAACTTCTTTCATGGATTCATAAAAGACGGATCTGATTCAATACCCTAAAAGAATTTCCTCTCAGAGCGGTTTCAATATAAAGTCCACTTCCACCACATAGCACCGGTAATTTTTTTCTGCTTTTGATTTCTTGAAATGTCTTCAGAAAATCCAATTGGAATTCAGCAATGTTGTACTTATAACCAGGATCTTTGATATCAATCAAATGATACGGGATTTTTTTTCCGTTAACTACATACTCTGATAAATCTTTACCGGTGCCTATATCCATGTACCGGTAAATTTGTCTGGAATCACCGCTGATAATTTCTCCGTCCATTTCAGCACAAACTCCACAGGCAAGTTTTGTTTTACCACTTGCGGTTGGTCCAAGAATTACCAATATGGGTTCTTTCTCCGTCAAAAAATCCGATTTTTATTTTTCAATTTTCTGGAATGATTTTACAATTCCCTGAATCAAGGATGAACTGAATCCCTGATGTTCCATTTCATTTAAACCAGTTATGGTGCATCCTTTTGGAGTTGTTACTTTATCAATTTCCTGCTCAGGATGCGCACCTTTCTGAAGCAATAATTCAGCCGCTCCCTTGACAGTTTGAGTAGTGATTTTTGTAGCCGTGTTTGCATCAAAACCAATTTGAATTCCTCCCTGAATCATTGCGCGGATAAATCTCAAAACATAAGCTATTCCGCACGCTCCAAGAATAGTTGCTGCTTCCATGAGAGACTCATCTATCACTACTGTTTCACCAATTGAATTAAATATTTTACAAACTTCAGCAGTTTGTTTTGCATTTCCGTTATTGGAAGTAACACAGGTAATTGATTCTCGAATTGCACTGGCGGTATTGGGCATTACACGATAAACTGGGATATCTTTTTTAATGGTTGCTTTGATCTGATCTAAACTAATTTCTGAAGCAACAGAAATCAGCACCTGGTCTTTTTTCAAAACCGGAGCAATTTCTTTCAGTAGTTCAATGACTTTGTATGGCTTAACAGCAACAATGATGTATTTGCAGTTTTTGACAGCGAGTTTATTGTCAGATCCGGTTGAAACACCTTTGTCAGCAAGTGATTTCAACTCAGACGGATTACGACGCGTTGCATAAATTCCGCCGTTTTCTTTCTTGTTTTTGAAAGAAGTCCTTCAACAATGGATAACCCGATATTACCACAACCTAATACTGCAATTGAATTCATAGAAAATGATTAGTCGAGCAAAGGTAATTAGATTTTGAGGACAGGAAAGAGGACAAAGGACAAAGGGATAAGGGCAAAGGACAAAGGACAAAGGGCGAAGGGCTAAGGGCGAAGGACGAAGGGCGAAGGACGAAGGGCGAAGGACAGAGGACAGAGGACAGGGACAAAGGGATAAGGGATAAGGACAAAGCCAAAAGGGATCTTTTTTAGGATTTTTAGACCTTTAGGATTTTGAAAGTTGTAGGGACAGAGGACAAAGGGATAAGGAAAAAGGCAAAAGGGATCTTTTTTAGGATTTTTAGACCTTTAGGATTTTGAAAGTTGTAGGGACAAAGGACAAAGGGCAAGGGACAGAGGACTAAGGGAAAGATTTTTGGATTTTTAGTTGAGTGTTGAGTATTTCTAGTTGATAGGTTGATTGATTGATGAGTTAATTGGTTGATGAGTTGATAAGTTCAAACTTTGACTCCAAACTAATCAGTTGAGAGTTGATGAGTTGAAAGTTGAATTTTTTTTTAGGTTTTAGATATTTAGACCTTTCGGATTTTTAGTTGATAAGTTCAAATTTTGACTCCAGACTCCAGACTAATGACTCCCTACTCTCCGCGCTTTTCTTTGTCCCTCAGCTTCTTCTCCTTCTCTTGTTGTTTTTGCTGTTGTTTACGCGTCTTTTTTCTTTCTCGGTCGTTGGCCTGCTCCACTTTGAATTCTTCTTTTGTCAGAATAACAACTTCATCTTTAAAAGGAATCGCATCGCTTTGAATATCGCGGATTACGTGCTCGGCAATTTTATCTCTTCCATTGGGATCAAATTTTATGTTGATATCCTGATCCCATAATTTGCCCATCAGTTCAAACACTTCTGCATTTCTTTTTCCGCGATATGTTTCTGCAATTTCATAAACAGTCAAACCAGTTTCTCTGTGGACTAATTTCATGAGCATTACACCTTCAGAAGTATAAAATTCATAGAAAACATACTTGAACTCGTCTTTCAAATCTTCATAAGACTCTTTCAAATATTTGTTTTGTTTTCTTCTTTTTTCAATGGATTCTACGTTGTTATTGATTTCATCCAGC
>JADJYC010000007.1 GCA_016719925.1 Crocinitomicaceae bacterium
AATTCAGTGGCGAAAAATTGAAAACAAGTGTTATTTCAACAGCAAAAGCCATTTGGAAGGTATATGCCGGTATTACTTTGATAATGGCTTGTACCTGATAATCGGAACAGCCGTTATTTTACCTGATTACCCACTTTCCGATAATTTATTCGATGCAATTAATCATGCCATGGCCGGACAAGCTACAGGAGGATTCAGTACACTTGACAATAGTATTGCAGAATATAATTCCGCAGGAATGGAAATCCTTCATATACTGCCCATGTTTTTAGGAGCACTTTCATTTCCGTTCTTTACAAACTTGTCATGTCAAAAGACATTCGCATGTTTTGGAAAGATATACAGACAAGAGCGATAATAATTATGTGTGTATTAGGAAGCATTGTAACCCTCAGTTTTACTTTGATAGCTTCAGATGCAGTTCCAACCCACTCAGGAAGGTGTATTTCAATTTATATCTGCTCTTCCACAACCGGTTGGCAAACTTCAAATATGGCAGCCCGGGATGATTCTTCATTACTGTTTATTGTATTTGTTGCCATGGTTGTTGGCGGCGCTGCTGGTGCAACAGTGGGTGGAATTAAAGTGATTCGTGCCTTACTTTTGCAAAAAGGATTGCGCTGGCAAATCAACAAAGTTTTCTTACCAAAAAGCGCCATAAAATCGGTTTCATTTAATTATAAAAGATGGTTACCTGAAGACATGAATGCAGAGCTTGCACGAGCCGCCATGTACACAATTCTATACCTTGTAATTCTTTTCATTTGTACAGTCATTACTGTCCAGTTAATGCCAGAAGGTTTTACACTTGCTGATGCTTTGTTTGAAACAACTTCAGCTCAAAGTACTGTTGGACTGTCTAACGGAATTACTGATCCTTCTATGAATCCCGCTTTGGAAATTGTATTCATAATTCAAATGCTTGCAGGAAGATTGGAAATAATTCCGCTTCTGGTACTTGCAAGGATTTTTTTTTTCGGAACCAAATCACGAATGCTTTAAAAACAAATAACCTATGCATATTATTATAATTGGTGCCGGTCGCACCGGAAAACATGTTATCGCTTCAGCAGTGGAAGACAAACACGATGTTTATGTCATCGAAAAGGACCAGCATCTGGCATCTGCAATTTCAACAAATTTTGATTGTGTAGTCATCAACGCTGATGCTACCAACGCTGAAACGCTGAAAGAGGCAAAAGCACAAAAAGCTGATGCAATAGTTGTAACCACAAATGACGATGCGGTAAATATGCTTGTTATTTTACTTGCAAAACAACTGGGTGTAAAGCGGCTTGTGAGTTCAATCAACAATGAAGATCACATTCCTGTTTTTGAAAATCTTGGCATCGACACAGTTGAAAGTCCATACAGGTTGAATGGTAAATTTCTTTATCGTGCTGTTCAGGGTCCAAGCGTAAAAGAATTTCTGGATCTGGGTGACGGAGAAATTGTCGAACTGATTGTTTCTCCAAATTCAGTCATTCACAACAAAACAAATCAAAGAAATAAATAAATCGAAATTAATGCCCAAAGACACTCGTATAATTGTAATCAAGCGTGAAGAGCAAATTATCATTCCGGAAGGAGAAACACTCATTGAATCAGGAGATGTTGTGGCAGCTTTAACACTAAAAGAAAACGTTCCTCAACTTGCAGATTTATTTAACTGATTAATTTTATAACATGAAAAGTATTTACCAACTTGCAATTTGTTTACTGTTTTTTAATCCAAATAACTCTTTATTTGCTCAGGTAACCAACACTGCAACTTTAGATACAACCGGTGGTCAGCAAATCGGTAACACTTCCATAGGGGCTTATCTCGATGCGTATTTTGGTTACGATTTCAATGAACCGGCAGGTAAAGATGTTCCGCTTTTTGTTTCATCGGCACGTCATAATGAATTCAACATCAATCTGGCTTTTATTGATTTCAGATATAACAGCGAAAATTTCAGAGCACGCGTTGTACCGGCTTTTGGTACTTATATGAATTCGAATTATGCCAGTGAGCCTGGGACACTTCGTAATTTACTGGAAGCTAATACCGGATTCCGGATTTCAAAAAAGAAAAACATCTGGATTGATGCAGGCATTTTAGGATCTCCTTATACAAATGAAAGCGCCATCAGCAAAGATCATTTAATGTACACCCGTTCACTGGCGCCAGAATATGTTCCTTATTATCTTTGCGGAATCAAAACTTCTTTTCCATTGGGAAAAAAAACTGAATTTTTATTTTTACATCTTAAACGGATGGCAGCAAATCAGAGATCAGAACAACGGAAAATCTATAGGTACGCAATTGGAATGGAGGCCAAACAATAACAACCTGATTAACTGGAATACCTATGCGGGAGATGAACGTTTTGATTTGATTCCCGGTTACTCCAAATTTTGAGAATGCGATATTTTACAGATATATACTGGTTATATAATGCGGGTAAAAAATGGTCATTCACTTCCTGCGTTTATATCGGTATGCAGGAAAAGTTAGATGGATTGAATATGAGGCACAAATACTTCTGGGGACAGGCTAATTTTATTGCTTCATTTAAATTCTCAGAGAAGTTTTCACTTGCAGGCAGAGCGGAATATTTTTCAGATGATTCCGGCATCATGATCTCAACAAGTTCAAACTACTTTAATGGAGGTAGTGCTGGTTTGTGCTTGAACTACAAACCAAATGCGCATGCACTTATCCGACTGGAAGGCCGTCAGTTTTTAAACCAGTCAGACATTTATACAGACAAAAACGGCAGTGCTGTCAACTCATTAACCTGGCTCACAAGCTCAATTACTGTCTGGTTCTAGGCTAAGTTATTAACACTCAATTCAAAGTCTCTTTTGTGCTTTCGATTTTATTCTATCTTTAACGCATGGAATTTTTTGACAGCATGGAGCCTTTGCTCCGAACCTTCTGGTACATTGCCCTGCCGGCAACTTTAGTTTTTCTTATTCAAAGTGTGATGACCTTTATGGGAATGGATTCTCATGATGGCGTAGATGCTGATTTTAACTCTGATCTTTCACATACAGATGCTCCCTTTCAGTTATTCTCACTAAGAAACCTGATAAACTTTTTAATGGGATTAGGCTGGGGTGGAATTTGTTTTTATACCACTATTGAAAATCATCTCATTTTAACTGGTGTTGCATTATTGGTTGGAATTATTTTTGTTGCCCTTTTCTTTTTTGTTATCAAACAGATTCAGAAACTGGCTGAAGACAATTCATTTAAAATTGAAGAAACAGTAAATAAAACAGCTTCTGTTTATCTTACCATTCCTGCTGCTAAAAGTGGCAAAGGAAAAATTCAGATATCTGTTCGTGGTTCAATGCACGAGTTGGATGCAGTGACAGAAGGAGAAAAATTGAAACCGGTGCACCGGTTAAAGTAGTGCGTGTTGAAGGATCAACATTAGTATTTGTAGAAAAAATTTAATTAATAAATATGGAAATTGTCAGCAATCCTTTATTTCTGATCGGCATTGGTGTTGTCGTTCTTTTTATCATAATCTCAGCGCTTATCTCACGGTATAAAAGATGTCCGTCAGATAAAATTTTAGTGGTTTACGGACGCACAGGTGGTCAATCTGCAAAATGCATTCACGGAGGCGGAGCATTTATCTGGCCGGTAATTCAGGATTATGCTTATCTCGATTTGAAACCAATTTCAATTGAAGCTAATCTGACCAATGCTTTATCCCGTCAGAATATCCGTGTGGATGTACCTTGCCGTTTTACCATTGCTATTTCTACAGAACAGGAAAGTATGGGAAATGCTGCTGAACGATTACTTGGTTTACACCATGAGCAGATTCAGGAACTTTCAAAAGATATTTTATTCGGTCAGCTGCGTTTGGTGATTGCCACCATGACAATTGAAGAAATCAATTCTGACCGTGATAAATTTTTAGATAATATTTCTAAAAACGTAGACACTGAATTGAAAAAAATCGGTTTGAAACTGATCAACGTTAACGTGACCGATATCAGAGATGAATCAGGCTATATTGAAGCATTAGGTAAAGAAGCTGCATCCAAAGCCATAAACGAAGCAAAAATTTCAGTAGCGGAACAGGATAAAATCGGGGAAACCGGAAAGGCAGTTGCAGACAGAGAACGTGAAACACAAATTGCTGAAACACACAGAGACCGTGACGTTAAAATTGCAAACACACACAAAGACAGAGAAATCAGTATTGCAATTGCGGCAAAAGATGAAGCGATTGGTAGAGCGGATGCAGAAAGAGACACACGTATCAAAACATCTGAAGCAAATGCCATTGCTGTAAAGGTGAAAACACAGCAAAATTGAAATTGCTTCTTCAGATGCATTAAGAAGAAAAAGAAGCAGAGGCTTTGCGTATTGCAATTGCGGCTGAAAAAGTTCAACAGGCAAAAGCGCTTGAAGAATCATACTTAGCGGAACAAAAAGCTGAGCTTGCACGTTCTGAAAGAGAACGCTCAACACAAATTGCAAACATCATTGTTCCTGCAGAAATTCAAAAACAACAAGCAATTATTCATGCGCAGGCAGATGCTGAAACCTTGCGTGAAAATGCAAAAGGTGAAGCCGATGCCATCTTTGCAAAAATGGATGCCGAAGCAAGAGGTTTATATGAAATCCTGACAAAACAAGCATTAGGTTATGAGCAGGTGGTTAAAGCCGCCGGCGGTGATCCAACAAAAGCATTCCAGTTATTGCTCATTGAAAAATTACCGGAATTGGTGCGCACACAGGTAGATGCAGTTAAGAATATTAAAATTGATAAAATTACGGTTTGGGATTCTGGCGCTAACGGAGAAAACGGCGGTAGCTCAACGTCCAACTTTGTCTCTAATATGATGAAAACTGTTCCGCCGTTAAATGATTTGTTTAACATGGCGGGCTTGAATCTTCCAACTTATTTGAAAGGACCTGACGGAACAAATGTGGAAACTTTGAAGAAATCAGATCTCGAAGATGATCAGACACAGGAAAAGAAATAATTGAATAGTCCTTATTGCCGTGCATATTTTTTTTAACTCACATGTCAAAAAAATCATGTTGAAGTATTTGATTCTTCTGATCTTTTTATGTCAGACGGAAAAAATTATGAGTCAGGATACTTTCAGTAAAATAGGTTTTAGTTTAGTTGTCAATCCTCAGATAAGCTATCATAAATTATTCTTAGAAAAACAAAATGATCCGTTTTTGGATAGTGTATTTCAGGATATTTATGATTACAGAAAAGACACCGAGTTACCGATATATAATTTAACTGGTGGCATCAGTTTTCTTTGGAATATAAGCAAAACATATACGCTTGAAACAGGCCTTCACTATGGCGAATTCGGTTACAGAACAAATTGGTTTGCCTTTCCAAATACGAGTGATCCCTATTTACCGGATTCTGTTAAATTAAAATATCAATTCAGGTATGCCGAAATTCCGGTTCGTTTTTATTATTGCCTGAATAAACAATTATTTTACACAGGAATTGGTATTACTCCAGGTTTTCTGTTTCTTTCAACTTCAACATTCTATCAGCATTTTAACGGAGGGTCAGTGGAAAAAGACAAATCCATTGAAGATATCTCAGGATTCAATAAATTTTCTTTGACAGCACATGTCAATTTTGGCTTTCATCTTAAACTTAATGATACCTATGGTTTGAGAATTCAACCGAATGTCAATTATCAAGTTCTTAAAATTACAGAGACTCCAATTACTGCTAAATTCAGAAGTATAGGAACAAGCTTTATTTTTCAAATGAATCGGTAAGATCTTTATTATTTGAATAATTCTACAAACTTTGACATTTAAACAATCCTGATGCTTAAAAAAAATCAGAATACAAACCCAAAAAAATCCGGCAAAAAAGTTCGCACTGAAAAAACTGAATTACATCCCCGGAGTAAACACAGAGGCAGATATGATTTCAAAAAACTGATTGGTGTTAATCCTGAATTATCCAAGTTTGTTGCAACCAATTCTTTTGGAATAGAAACAATTGATTTTTCAAATCCTGCTGCAGTTATAGCGCTGAACACAGCAATTCTTATATCAGATTATAGATTGGATTACTGGGAGATTCCTGCCGACTATTTATGTCCTCCTATTCCGGGAAGAGCTGATTATATTCATCACGCAGCTGATCTGCTGGCTTCAAGCAACAAAGGGAAGATTCCAACGGGTTCTAAAGTTAAAGTACTCGACATTGGAACCGGATCAAGTTGTATTTTTTCAGTTATCGGACATCAGGAATATGACTGGTCATTCATTGGAACAGATATTGATAAAATTGCGCTTGAATCAGCTTCAAAAATTATTGCCCGCAATCCTTCCCTCACCAAAAGTATTGAACTGCGTTTTCAATCCAATCCCCGCAATATAATTTACGGTGTATTTATGAAAGAGGAATGCGTGGATCTTACAATCTGTAATCCGCCGTTTCATTCATCTGCAGAAGAATCAATACAGGCATCAACCAGAAAAATTTCAAACCTCAAAGGAAAAAAAATCAATAAACCGGTTCTCAATTTTGGCGGAAAGAACAATGAACTCTGGTGTGAAGGTGGTGAATTGAAATTTGTACGCGATATGATTTTTCAAAGCAAACAATTTTCACACGCTTGTCTTTGGTTTACCACTGCAGTCTCCAAACAATCAAATCTGAAATCAATCACAGACACATTAAAACGTGTGAATGCCGCTGGAGTAAAAACAATACCAACCGCACAGGGAAATAAAACAGGCCGTATTGTTGCCTGGACTTTTTTGAATAAAGCGGAGCAGGAATCCTGGGTAAAAAAAAGATGGTAGTCTGTAAGTTGTGATTTCAAAAATGAAGAATTGAATTACTGATCATTCTCTTATCTTTATGCTGATGAAATTTTTAATTTTCTTTTTCTGTCTTGCTGTTTTTGAAGTTTCCTATTCACAGGATATAAAGGTCTATTTCAATCAATCTGTCAATAATGCAGTCTCAGTTTATGCTGATGCGCAAACATCCGGAAATCTCGATGACACAATTTGCAAATACATTGATTTAGCGGTCGAAAAACTGGATATTGCTGTCTGGGATAATGGCAGCGATGTTATTACGGATTGTATAAATGAAGCCTATCTGAGAGGTGTTCAGGTAAGATATATCACATCTTCCAATGCCTTGAATTCATCTCTTTCAAATCTGAATTCAAATATTCCGGTACTTGAAAGAAATTCAGGAATCAGCAGTGATGTAATGCATAATAAATTTGTAATAGTTGACGAGTCCTATCTGATCACCGGGTCCATGAATTTTAATGACGGTGCCATTCAAGACGATTACAATAACATTGTTCTTATTCACAATACCCAAATGTGCTATAACTACAGAATTGAATTTGAAGAAATGTGGGGCGGATCAGGTGCGGGCTATTCCACATCTGCAAGTAAATTTGGTCCTGATAAATCAGATAATACATATCATGCTTTTGTCATTGGAGGTGTTGATGTGGAATCCTATTTTTCACCTACTGATCAGACTACTTTACACATCATTGAAGAAATTGATGCAGCTGATTATACACTGGATATAGCCATGTTTACCTTTATCAATAATGACATTGGTGATGCTGTAATTGCCGCTCACAACAGAGGTGTGGAAGTAAGATGTATTATTGAAAACGAAAATTATATAGGTTCAGAATTCAATGCACTTCAAAGCGCAGGAATTCCTGTACTTTCGCATGATGGAATTGCATTTGATTTCCATCACAAATATTGTATTATTGATGCGCTTCATACAACTTCTGATCCAACTGTAATTACCGGTTCACACAACTGGACCAATTCTGCAGAAGAAGAATACGACGAGAATACACTCATCATTCACAACCCTGCAATCAGCTGGCAGTATTTGGAAGAATTCAGTATGCGCTGGTCTGAACTTGGAGGAACTTTATCTGAAAATACAACGATTCATGACCAGGAAATTCCAGTTATTACTTCAGTCAACGGAATCACAACCATCTCAAACATAAAGCAACAATCTACTTTTCAGATCTGCACTCCGGATGGAAAAATTTATAAAACCATCACAGCTTCTGCAGGTTCAGATATTTCAATTGCATTGGAAACCGGCGTTTACCTTTTAATCCAAACTGAAAAAGAATCAGTTCAAAAGTTTGTTGTCATAAAATAGTTTTTCTGATGAGTAACAACCAAGAGAAAAAATTCATCACTGAAAACGGCTACTGTCACTTACTACCCTATCACCTGGTAATCTCTCAGGAAGGAAATCCAAATGAAATGCTGCGCAGAAAAGACAAAAACACCTATCCGCTGATAAACCTTTTTATCGGTATTATTACCATTGTATTTACAGTACTGGGAATTTTTCTTCTTTCTTTAGGAAAAACAAATGACGCATCATTTCTATTGCTGTGCGTTCCGTTTAACATTTACTTTCTCTTCAGATTCAGAAACAGGTCTAATATTAATGTGATTGACCGTTCAAGAATTATGAATATCCGCCTGGGAAAAATTATGCTGAATCCCGCATTTATCATTTTGTTCAAAGATTCAAAAGGCAAACTGAAAGAAAGAATTTTGGTTATGCGTTCCAATGACAGTGATAAAATTCTGAAAGCAATGCATCTGCTGAGTTCAGAAAAATTAATGCTTTCAGATTCCCAACAATTTAAAGTTTCAGCTAAAAAACTGATTAACGAAAAAAGCGAATTGAACAAATCTGAAACACCTGTTCAACAGCAGCCGGATCAGCAAACTAAAAAAGAAACAAATTACAAACGCACTAAAGACGGATACCTGAAAGATTTTTAACTTTAAAATTATGGTAAAGTAAGTACCTGCTTAATTTTTAAAACCCTCTGAACAAAATCAATTCATCAATTGTCTGTCCCAGTTTGAAATTAACCTGTCACTCTCACGTATAAATTCGTCGTACTCATGAAATGACTCAGGTGTTTCACCTTTTCTCGATACCAGCGTGTAATAAACCTTTTGAATCAATCTCAGGATATCTGAATTAATTAAGTGTTTGGATGCTTCAGGATTTGCATGAAAATTATCATAGACTGTTTTGATCCGGTCAAGTTTTTGCTGTTCTGAACTGCTCAGATTATTTTTATTGACCAGATTTGAAAATAACGGAATCAAAACACGGCTCATTCGCACAAACCGCTGCATGAGCTGGACTGCTGATACTCTTTCACTGAAAGTCATAACAAACCTCCTTTCCTTTTTTAATAAGACGAATGATCTGACATGCAGGTTGGCTGTATGAATAAAATTCAATCAAGTAATTACTGAAATAAGCAGCTGCGCATTCGTAATTCTGACAACAATTCAATTTAATTACTTTTTAATAAACTCAAAAAACAGTTCTGTATTTGCTCTTGGTTTAGCTGAATCAGCAGCAGTTATAAGAGTTTCAATCGTAAATAAGGGCCTGAATAATTTTTCATATTCGTCTTTGCTGCCGCCAAAAGGTGGTCCACCCTCAAAATCTCGATTAAATAACAACCCCGCCAGTTTTCCTCCTGTATTGAGAAGTGCATACATTTTCTCAGCATAAGCTTTGCGCATTTCGGGATGTATTGCACAAAAAAAAGTCTGTTCAATGATCAGATCATATTCATCTTTCAGATCAAAAAAATCCTGAATAAAAATATGATTCCGGGGAAAAACAGGATACCTTTTTAAAAAAGACTCTACCGCAAGTTCTGAAATTTCTACAATGTAAGTATTGTGAAATCCACTCTCCCAAAGGTATTCGGCCTCATAAGCGTTACCGCATCCGGGGATCAGAATTTTCAGTTTCTTATTATCCAGTTTGTCAAAAAATGACTTCAGCGGAGGTGAAACTGCTCCCAGATCCCATCCTGTTAAATGCTGCTCCCACCGGTTATCCCAAAATGATTTTTCCATGTTCAAAATTAATAATTCCTTATGTCTGTTTAACACCGGTACAATTTTTGGAAAATAGAACTATATTAGTTCAACAAATTCAACACCATGAATAAACTTGTTTTCTTTTATTTTCTAATTACTTACAATATCGTAAATGCAGGAGGTTTTGTTTTTCCAAATGTGCCTTATGAGTATGGCCGGGTCTATTTATTCAATACAACAGAAGGAGCAGAAACAAACCGACCTGAATTCAGCATTTATTATAACGGCGTTTACGCTAAATCCAAAGTGGGTGAAGGTTGGAAATTCACAAAAGATATGAATTCAGATCTCATTATTCAGGTTTTGAGATATGGCACTGATATGATGCAAAATGGTTTATCTGGTTGTTATATACCCAGACATGGCATTATATATTTCGATCAAATAGGAAATCCGGTAGCATCCCTTTCTATTTGTTTTGAATGCCAGCGAATACATTTCTGGAGTACCGAACCACTGCCTGAACCATCAACAAGCAGTTCTGAAAAAAAAATAATACAAACAGAAAAACAATTTGCAGATCTTGAGGCTCTGTTTACCAAATTCGGAATACCGGTTTTTAAAAATACACCAGAGTATGCCGTACACATTCAAAAAAATGATTCGCTGTATTCATCAAACGGTGAAATTATTTTCGATTATACAAATGCTGAAATTGGTTTTACTAAAGTATCAGTTTCTGAATTTCAAAAATGGATTATAAAAGAGGGCTTCCGTTTAAGAGAGAGCAAAGAAACGGCATTTGCACATCGGGAAGGTGACACCACAAGCTGGACTTATCCTGTTCTATCAGATAATCAGGGAACGAAAATCAGTTTCAATGAATTATATTCAATTGGAGAAGACACTCCAAAATCTCCTGTTCTTACTGAGGCAAGTATTGTAAATCCTGAAATAAAACTGCCAAACGGAATTTCTGTTGGAATGAGTTTGAGTCAGGTTCAGTCTATATTTCAGGTTTGGGACGGAATTGCTTATCCGGCTTCCATTGTTGTAAATTATAAAAATGCAAACGTCCGGTACCTGTTTGAGAAAAGGACTTTGGTGAGAATTGAACTGGTGATGATTTGATTACTCAGCTATATACCACTGCTGCCAATTGTCATTAGCCCAATCAATGCGTTTTCCTGTTTCTTCAACGATGTCACCTTTTGAATCCAGCCACGCTGACCAATAATAGTAATCCGGATCTTTGCCCTCTGCAGGTTTTTCTTTCGCAATGTGTCCGCGTAACTCTACTTTTCCGTTTTTATCAGAATGTATGTATGAAAATGTCGGGCTATTTTCCAATGTGAAAGCTCCAATTAATTTGTCCCAGTTCAGTTCACCGGACGGAGAAACACACATAACTCTTTCACATCCTCCGAGATATCCGGTACTGGTGTAAACCAGAGCAAAAACATAAAAATTTCCACCCGCATCTTCAACAATTCCCTGAGATTCTGACTCTTCATATCCACCTTTCAATTTTGTTTTCCACTGTTCTTTTCCATCCTTATCCAGTTTAATCAAAAGTGGTCCGTGATCATTTTCTTCATACCATTCATCCAAAAAAGCACAGCCACCGTCAAGTGTAAGAATGACTGAAGAAGCGTAACCTTGTTTTCCTGCAAATCCTTCAAAATAACTGTAAGCGTAAACTTCATAATTTCTGGAAAGCTCAGAAGCTTTTTCATAACTAATTTGAGCCATTGCCTGAACGGAGCAAAATAAACAGACAGTAAAATGGAGCTTCATAGATATTGGTTTTAGAAAAATGACTGCATAATTTATGCCATATTCTAAAGTTAGTTGTTTATCTGGAAAACAACGCAACAGCTTCAATATGTGATGTATGCGGGAACTGATCCACCAATGAAATCTTTTTCAGTTCATACCCCGCTTCATTCAAAGTTTTTGTATCTCTTGCCTGCGTGGAAGGATTACAGGAGACGTAAACAATTTGTTTTGCACCCAGATGAATAACTTTCTGAAGTGTTTTTGGCGCTATACCTGCTCTCGGAGGATCAAGCATAATGGTATGAATTTTATTTGTGTAGTGCGGATATTCCACTAAAAATTTGCCCACATCAGCCGCATAAAAATCAACGTTTGATATTTTATTCCGCTTTGCATTTCTTTTAGCATCATCAATTGCTTCTGCCACAATATCCACACCAATCACTTTCACATTTTCAATTTGTGAAGCCATAATCTGACCAATGGTTCCGGTTCCGCAAAATAAATCCATCAGTACTTTACCGGTCAAATCTTCCCCTGAGGTGGCATATGAAATTGCTTTACTATACAACAACTCAGCACTTTTAGGATTTGTCTGAAAAAAACTTTCCATGCTGATTTCAAAGTGGAGATTGAGTAATTTTTCCAAAACAACAGGCTCACCAAAAAGTAATTGATTCAGCCCGTTTTCAATTTTGGATCTGTCAGCCACATCATCATTCACGGTATGCTGTAAGCCCGCCAGTCGGCTGCCAAGCAATTTTTGTATGAAAGAAGAAAAAGAATTTCTGTCAAATTTTTCAATGTCCTGAGAAGATGTTACCAGATTAATCAGCAGCTGATCTTTGTCAAATGATTTTCTGACTACAAGATGTCTGAAAAAACCCTTTTTCTGTGGCGGATGCCAGGCAGGCAGTTTTGTTTTTTCAAGAAATAATCTGATTTCTTTCAGTTGATTTTCAAATTGCTCATCAAACAAACCGCTGGTGGTATCCAGATTTTCAACTTTCCACCAGGTACCGCGTGTTTTAAAACCCAGCGCAAAGGCATCGTCTTCTTCCTGTCCGGTTTTCAGATTCTGACAGATACTTGAGAAGGAATACTCCATTTTATTCCGGTAAAAGAAATCAACCGGAGACGCAATGTATTCATCAAAAATTTCTTCGATATTTTTTATTCCGCCTATTCTTGAATACTGATCAATTGCACTTACTTTTTTATATTGATGCTGAATTGAAACAGGTAAGGTTATATACGGTGCACCGGAAACTGGCTGATAAGGAACGTCATATTCCTGTGCTGATTTTTTAATTACAGAAATCAGTTTTCCTTCTGCAAATTTTTTTCTTTTTTTGGCTATTCTTGTCAATACAGTCTGACCGGGAATTGCGTTTTCAACAAACACCACAAATTGACCTTCAGAGGTGTCAATTTTTCCAATACCCATTCCGCCAAATGCATAGTCGGTTATTTCAATTTCCAGTGTATCTGCCCTTTTCAAAATAAAAACTTTTGCGCAAAGATAAACATCCAAAGCAATGCAGGCCGTTCATGTCTTCATCCTTTCACAAATTAAAAAAAGCAACGGTTAACAGTAATTGTTTATTTTTACTGAAAAGACAAAGTATGCAGGCAATCCGTTCACTATCCATCATCCATCTTGCCCTCATTGCCGGACAAATTATTTTTATTGCTGTTGTTCTTGTTTTGAACGGTAACTATGAAATTATCCTTCAGCCCAATGATGATTTGTTCTTTTTATTGTACCTGGATTTGCAGTAATGGCTTTGATTACAAGTAATATGATTTTTAAAAAGATGGCTGAACCAATCAGAATGACACTGCATCTTTCAGAAAAACTGAACCAATACCGGAGCGCGTGTACTGTGCGTTATGCGCTGGTTGAATGTCCTTCTTTGTTTGCCATCATTTGCTATTACATGAGCGGAAATCTGTTCTATATTTTTATTTCCGGATTTTGTATCCTTTACCTGTTTACCCTGCGTCCAACCAGATTAAAAGTTGAAATGGATATCCAGGCTCAATTGCCATCATGAGCAGTTCTGTTTTTGATCATATCGATAAAAACGTAAATCGCAGCGTTACATTTCTCAGTGAAGAGCTTGAAGTTTTTCATTCGCTGATTGATATCAGAAAATTTCCAAAAACATTTTTGCTTCAGGAAGGGGAAGTATGCAATTTTGAAGGATATATTAATTCTGGCTGTACGCGCACCTATTACATTGATGAAAATGGTTCAGAAGTAATTCTCCAGTTTGGTATTGAAGACTGGTGGCTGGGAGATGTTACGAGTTTTCATGATCAGAAACCATCCTGTTTGTTTATTGAGACTATTGAAGACACGGAACTTTTTATGTTTTCTCCGGAAACAAAAGAAGAATTATTATTCAAGGTCCCGAAATTTGAACGTGTTTTCCGGTTGTTAATTCAGCGGAATCTGGCAGCAACACAAAACAGATTATTTCATTCCATATCAAAACCGGCTCAGGAGCGCTATCAGGAATTTATTGAAAAATATCCCACCATTCCGCAGCGGGTTCCTCAGCATTACATTGCATCATATCTTGGTATTTCACCTGAGTTTTTGAGCAAAATCAGAGGTAAAATGGCAAAGGGAGGTAAAGGGTAATATTCAAAATTCCAAAATTCCAAAATTCCAAAATTCAAATTCCAAATTCCAAAATTCAAAATTCCAAAATTCAAATTCCAAATTCCAAAATTCCAAAATTCCAAAATTCAAAATTCCAAAATTCAAATTCCAAAAATTCCAAAATTCAAAATTCCAAAATTCAAATTCCAAAATTCCAAATCAAACTTATCAACTCATCAACTATAAACTTAAAAATACTAAAGATCTAAAAATCCTAAGCCCAAATCTTCTTCAGATCCCTTTGTCCTTAGTCCTTAGTCCTCTGTCCTTAGCCCTCCAAAAACTCATTTCTTAATCTAGTTCAATGCACAGCAATCTGAATTGCCTCAATTTTGTCTTGTCAAATAACAAGTTATGGCAAACACAATTATACACAAAGCAGATTCACGTGGTTATGCAAATCACGGATGGCTTAAAGCGAAACACAGTTTCAGTTTTGCAAATTATTACAATCCTGAACGCATGCATTTTGGCGCTCTGCGCGTTCTGAATGATGACAATGTAGAAGGTGGAATGGGGTTTGGAACGCATCCGCATAACAACATGGAAATAATTACAATTCCGCTTGCGGGAGCCATTGAACACAAAGACAGCATGGGCAATGGAACCGTAATTAAACGGGGGGATATTCAGGTGATGAGTGCCGGCAGCGGCATCATGCACAGTGAATTTAACCACAATAAAAATGTTCCGCTTCAACTATTGCAGATATGGGTTTTTCCGGATAAAAAAAATGTTGAACCCCGTTATCAGCAGATTGCACTTGAAGAAAAAGATTATCAGAATAAACTGCTTCAGATTGTTTCGCCTCACCAAGAAGATGAAGGTGTATGGATACATCAGAATGCCTGGTTCAATCTTGGAAATTTTTCCGGCCGGCATCAGGTAAACTACAAATTAAAATCTGCAGAAAATGGAGTTTACGCTTTTGTAATAAACGGAAGTTTTCAGATTGACGGAACCATACTAAGCAACAGAGACGGAATAGGAATATGGAATACAGATGGCTTTGATTTCAAGGCGATGGAAGACAATTCAGAAATTCTGCTGATGGAAATACCAATGAAATTTTAATAATTAACCAAATATAAAAATCAAGTTTTATGAATACACAAACAATGAATGCTACAAAATGGACAGTTGATCCAACACACAGTGAAATAAATTTCAAAGTGAAACACCTTATGATTACAAATGTGACCGGTTCATTCGGGAAATTTGAAATCAATGCGTCAACAGATGGAGATGATTTCACCCAATCAAAAATCGAATTCACCGCTGAAACAGATTCAGTTTTAACTGGAAACGCAGACAGAGACAATCACCTTAAAAGCGCTGATTTTTTTGATGCTGCCAATTATCCGAAAATTCAGTTTACAGCTACAGGATACAAAAAAGGAAATGAAGTTGATGAACTGACCGGAGATCTTACAATTAAAAATGTAACAAAATCAGTTACACTTCATGTTGAAAACAGCGGTATTGCAAAAGATCCATGGGGTAATTTGAAAGCAGGATTCAGCATCAGCGGAAAACTTAACAGAAAAGATTTTGGTCTGACCTGGAATGCAGCTATGGAAACTGGAGGAGTGTTGGTAAGTGATGAAGTTAAAATTTCATGTGAAATACAATTGGTAAAATTACCTGCTTAAATTTGGAAAGGGCTTGGTAATTTTACCTGCCCCTTTTTTTTAAAAAACAAACCATGAGTTCAGTAAAAACAGCACAAACAAAATATCCGGTTCTTGATGTCATTCGTAACAGATGGAGTGCCAGAAGTTTTTCAGAAAAGGAAATTTCTTCTGAAATAATGGAAACCCTGATTGAAGCTGCAACGTGGGCATTCAGTGCAAACAATGAGCAACCGTGGAGATATGCCGTTGCGTATAAAAACACACCTGAATTTGAAAAATTTTTCAGTCTGCTGATGGGTGGTAATCAGCCCTGGTGCAAAAATGCGGCTGCGCTTGTTTTGTCTCTCGGTAAGAAAAATTATACATCAAATAATCAACTTAACACTGCCATGATGCATGATGTGGGTTCAGCCAATATGCTGCTCACATTACAGGCAAACAGCATGGGAATTTATACACATGTTTTAGGAGGATATCATGCTGATAAAGTGGCTGATGTTTTTAATCTGCCTGAGGAATTAACTCCGGTTTACATGATTGCACTCGGCTATCTGGACGATCATGAAAAACTCGAAGAACCCTTCAGAACGCGTGAAATCACACCCAGATCCAGAAAACCCATTTCTGAGATAATTGTTGACTGGAAGTAATTTTTCAGTCAACAATTAAAATATTTATTGTTGCTGTTCGTCATAAGGAAAATGAAACTGAATGTTCAATTCAGTTAACTTTGTACCACATGAAAATTGGAATTGTACTCTACCCTACTTTTTGGAGGAAGTGGTGTTGTAGCAACTGAACTTGGAAAAGCACTGGCAAAAAAAGGTCATGAGATTCATTTTATATCTTACAATCATCCGGTAAGACTTGATCATTTTCAAGCTAATATCCGCTATCATGAAGTGCGACCATTTAATTATCCGTTATTTGATTATCAGCCTTATGAACTTGCCTTGACAAGCAAACTGGTAGATGTCACAAGATATGAAGGACTGGATTTGCTGCATGTTCATTACGCAATTCCACATGCATCGTCTGCTTATTTTGCACAGCAGATTTTAAAAACACATGGTCTTTATGTACCTTTTATTACAACGCTTCACGGTACAGATATTACACTTGTTGGAAGACACCCGGCATTTGAACCGGTGATTACTTTCAGTATTAATAATTCCGATGCAGTTACAGTGGTTTCACAAAGCCTGAAAGATGATACAATAAAACATTTTGCAATTGAAACAAATATTGAGGTGATTCCAAACTTTGTGTCTCATTTTAATTATTCTGAAAAGAAAAATGCAACGGTTTCAGCGCGCAAAAAAGAACTGGCACCAAACGGTGAGTTTATCATATCGCACATTTCAATTTCAGAAAAGTAAAACGACTTCAGGATGTTGTTTCTATTTTTAATCTGATTCATAAAAAAGTGCCGGCTAAATTAATTCTTGCAGGTGATGGCCCTGAACGTTTTGCGGCTGAACAGCAGTGCAAAGAACTGGGAATATGTAAGGATGTTGAATTTGTAGGCAATGTTCAATCAGCAGACGAAATTCTTGACATATCAGATTTGTTTTTACTTCCTTCTGAAACCGAAAGTTTTGGTTTAGCTGCACTTGAGGCACTTGCTTCAGGAGTACCTGTTATTTCTTCTAACTCAGGTGGTTTACCAGAAGTAAATGAACAAGGTGTTTCAGGATTTTTAAGTAAGGTTGGCAACGTAAAAGAAATGGCCGATAATGCTGTGAAAATTCTTTCAACGCCTGAGACTCTGGCAAAATTCAGAAAACAAGCATATGATCATTCCTTAAAATTTTCGTTGGATTCGATCCTGCCAAAATACGAAGCGCTTTATGACCGCGTGCTGAAGAAGAAAAAAGAAATTTAATTGGGATTCTGAAAGGAATTAATCCTCTCCTTTTTTTGATCTTTCCAAAACCAGATTTACTGAAAAGAAAGTAAGCGCATCCGAAACTTCCTGTGATTCGTAATTGATTTTGCTTTTGGCTTTTAGAGCCATGGTGATGAATCCAAGACCAGCGCCACCTTTATTTGAAATGATACCGTTTGAAAGTACTTCCATATAAAGCTCTTTCACCTGATCAGTATCCATCTGATTCAAAGTATCAATACGTTCAATGATTTTGTAAGTATTTTCAGATTTAACAAGATTCCCGAAAGTCACTTTGTATTCATCTTCTGTTTGCAAAACAATCAGAAAAGAAATCTGGTTATTGTCTTCATCTCTTTCACCGTGAATACGGATATTCTGAAGACCTTCAACCAGAATGCTGAACATTCTTTTTACAACTCCTTTTTTATCACCGGATTCAAGCATTGTATCTTCAATACCGGTAGAAAGAGAGTTTACAAGATCTTGCGAAAACTCGCCAAAGTGAGACACGATAATTTTACCATTGGCGTTGATATTATAATCACCAAAGATTTGCTGAAACCGTGCGTTACACTTATCGACTACGTTATTCCTGTGTAGCATCTATCGTTTTAGTTCTCGACTTTAAACGCCGAAAGTTAAAAAATTATTGACTAATGTCCTGATTTGTACGACAAAAAAATCAAAATGTTACGTCTAATTTAACAAATTATAAATCAATTTGTTTATTTTTTAATAAAATTTGATTCACAATTTGTTCAACTGCCGGACAAATCTCTGCATTTATAACGGTTAACCCTAAAATTTGTTGCATATTTTTTCGGTTTGTGTGCGGATATTCTCTGCAAGCCAGGGGTCTTTCTTCATAAATAAAACATTTGTTATCCGTTTGTAAAAATTGACAAGGCACTGATTTCAAGACATAATCCCCCTCTTCATCCTGTCTCAGATAGGTGACAGTAAAATCATGATTTTTCATTTTAAATAATTTTGCCAAACGCTGAATGTCGGTTGAAGTAAATAAGGGTCCGGTAGTTTTACAACAATTAGCACAAGTCAGACAATCCGTTTTTTTGAAAACCGAATCATGAGCCTGATGAAATTTTTCATCCAGCCTGGTTTTCGGAATTTTTTTCAACTCCTTTAGAACCTCATCTCTCTGATTCTTTGCCTTTTGTTTCATTCCCTTAGAAAAACTATAAAATCAAACTGTTTTAAATCACCCTTTAATCCTCTGTTATGTAAAGATAAATTTATTACTTTCAACACGCCTTAAATCGATCATGGAAAAGGAGAACAACAAATATGACGTAGTAGTAATTGGTGGTGTACCTGCGGGTTATGCTGCTGCCATGCGCGCTATAGATTTTGGAAAAAGAGTTTGTCTCATTGAACGCGGAAAATTGGAGGTGCCGGTGTTTATCATGGCGCACTCAGTTCAAAAACCATGTGGGAACTTGCCCAGCGTGTTAAAAATGTGAATGAGGCAATTGTATCAGTTGGCAGAAACAAATTCGAAATCTCCTGGGAAGAAGTCAGGAAAACACTGGATGAAGCAGTTTTTGAAAGAAAATTTCAATATTCCTGTCACATCAAATTACTTGCAACAGAGCGGAAAGATCTTTTCACACACATGCGTGGTCATGGAAAAATGATAACACCAAACAGAGTGTTGATATCGCGAGAAAATGAACCTGATATTTTTGTTGATACTGATTATATTATTCTGGCTACCGGAAGCCGTCCATCCAAAATCCCTAATATTCCTGTTGATGAAAAAATAATAATGACCAGTGACGGAATTGAAGAGATGAAAGACTATCCAAAAAGTCTTGTTATAGTTGGAGCAGGTGTGATTGGTTGTGAATACGCAACTATTTTTTCAAATTTTGGCAAGACCAAAGTTTATTTGATTGACCGCGCTGAACATATTTTGCCGTTTGAAGATGATGATATCACTAAAATGGTTTCAGATAATCTGGAAAAACACGGTGTTACCATTCACCACAGTGCGCAACTGAAAAGAATGGAAATTGTAGATGGTGAAGTGGAATATGAAATTGAATCAAATGGTGAACGTGAGGTAATTCGGGTTGAAAAAGCATTACTTGCTGTTGGTCGTGTACCAAATATTCAGAATATAGGGATGGAAGAGCTGGGAATAAAAATGGGAAGACAGGGTAAACATATCGGTGATGATGATACGCAGACCAACATTTCGAACATATATGCTGTGGGGGATTGTTCAGGTCGAATTATGCTTGTCAACATGGGAGAAATTGAAGCGAGACATGCGATAGAAAAAATCTTTGACAATAAAACAGAGCGTTTGTCCTATGATAATATCTGCACGATCATGTTCCTTGACCCTGAAGTTGCGGCGGTAGGCATCAATGAAAAATATTGTCTGGATAAAAATATACCAGTTAAAATTGTTAAGCTTGATTACTCCGTCATGACGCGTGCAATTGCTATGAGAAAAACGGAAGGATTTTTTAAAATCATTGTCACCAATGATGATGAAATGAAAATTCTTGGAATGCGGGCCATTGGTGAACATGCATCAACTGCAATTCAAGCTGTAGCTCTATTAATTAAAACCGGAAGGGGAATTGCAGAATTATCAGAATTGATTCACCCCCACCCTTCCATTGTTGAAGGCGTGCAGGAATGTGTGAGAATGTTACTGAATAAATCCATTTTCAAATCTTCTGTTTTCAAAGATAAACTTGCTTGTTACAGTCTTGTAAACGGAATAAAAATTCCCTTGCAGCGTTTATGAAACAGGTATTTTTTATTTTTCTGTTAATTGGCAATTTCTTAGTAAATGCACAGCCTGCTGACTCAACCATTTTGGGTGAATGGAATCTTTTTAAAATCATTGACAACTTAACCGGTGATGAAATTACACCACCGAAAAAAAAATCTGAATTTGATTATTCAATCACCTTCACAGCTGACTCTTTGGTCAAATTTAATCTGGATGTAAATAAATGCACCAATAATTTTATCATTCCTGAACGGAATAAAATCAAATTTCTTTACTACGCAGAGTGTACAAAAATTTGTTGTGACAAAGAGTTTTCAGAACAATTGATTTATGAAGATTGTACCAGCTATTACATTAAAGAAAACCAAACATTGCTGCTGGTTTCTGAATACAAGGTTTTCTATTTTACCAGAAAAGAATAATCAAAACTGAATATAGAAGTAAGAAAAAGCCCTCCTGAAAATTCAGAGAGGGCTTTTTTTGAACTTATACTTTGTATTAATCTTTTGAGAAATGGCGTTTTTCGCGGATACGTGCAGATTTTCCTGTACGCTCTCTGAAATAGAAAATACGTGCTCTGCGAACATCTCCTTCTTTGTTCACCTCCACTTTATCAATAAACGGTGAAGAAACCGGAATGATACGCTCTACGCCTACGTTTCCTGACATTTTACGAACGGTGAAAGTTTCAGTCTCACCAGAACCACGGCGTTGTATAACAACCCCCTGAAATTGCTGGATACGCTCTTTATTACCTTCTTTGATTTTATAATGTACAGTTATGGTTGCACCTGCTTTGAAAGCTGGTACTTTGCTGGCTCCAAGTAACTCTTTTTGTACTTCTTTAACTAAATTGTTCATGTCTTTAAGCTTTATTCCCCTTCAATTCGGGGTGCAATATTACGAATAATAAATCGGATAATCCAAAATTATTTAATCATTTCTGCTCAACCCCCTCTAAAATCAGGCGTTTACTTTTGAAAATGAATAAATTAACTACCATTTACCATCCCAGCCTTTTTCCTGAAAAGCATCAAACCGGGAAGGAATGGTTTTACGCGGCCAGTTATTGTTTTCAACATCACAATCCGCAGTTTCCAGATAAGGATCAAGTTCTATTGAAACTACCTCTTTGCTTTTTTCAAAAATGAAAACTTTAGACACCTTGTAATTATCATATCGCCATATTTCAGCCGGAATTCTGATCAGTTCAGATGTTCCGTCACTGAAATTGAACTTCAGGACCACAGGCATAACAAGTCCGCCTTTGTTTTCAAGATCAACCTGATAAAACTGGTAACCGGCACCAAGTAATTTTTTATCATAATCTGAAAGCTCTTCCATGAATTTAACGTAATGCTGCTTGTCTTCTTCAGTAACTTCAAAAGGATCTGAAGTATTGTACTTATCATTCAATTCAGGTTCTATCTCATTTTGTGTTTTTTCAATTTCTTCTTTGTTGCGTATTTCAGAAATATTTTTGTTTTCATTTTCGTACACATCTTTCTGGAATTGTTTTTCAATATCAGGATTGTGTGTATTCAGCTGAAACCATTTTACACTGTTAATAGAAATATCTACATAATCAGTTGTGTAAAACCAGCCTCTCCAGAACCAATCCAGATCAACACCACTGGCATCTTCCATGGTTCTGAAAAAATCTTCTGGTGTAGGATGTTTGAACATCCAGCGGTTTGCATAGGTCTTGAATGCAAAATCAAATAATTCTCTTCCCAAAACCGTTTCTCTTAAGATATTCAGGGCAGTAGCCGGCTTTCCATAAGCATTGTTTCCAAACTGAACCAACTGTTCTGAATTTGTCATGATAGGAACCTGATACGTATTACTTCCATTCATGTAATCAACTATCAAATGCGCAGGACCCCTTCTGGAAGGATAATCACGCTGCCATTCCTGCTCAGTCAGATACTGTAAAAAAGTATTTAAACCTTCGTCCATCCATGTCCATTGACGTTCATCTGAATTAATGATCATAGGAAAATAATTGTGTCCTACTTCATGAATAATCACGCTCATCATTCCGTATTTGGTGCGGTCACTGTAAGTACCGTCAGCATTTGGACGACCACCGTTGAAACAAATCATCGGATACTCCATTCCAATTGAAGCTGCATGAACTGAAATGGCCACCGGATACGGATAATCAAATGTAAATTTTGAATAGGTTTTTAAAGTTTGCGCCACCACCTTTGTTGAGTACTTTTCCCAAAGCGGATTACCTTCTTTCGGGTAATATGACATGGCCATTACATTTTTAGTTTCCTGCTTAACCACCATTGCATCCCACATGAATTTGCGGGAAGAGGCAAATGCAAAATCACGCACGTTTGTTGCTTTAAAATGCCATGTTTTGGTTCCTTTCGATTTGTCTTTTTCATTTTGCTATTGCTTCTTCAGGAGTAACAATAAAAACGGGTTCATCTGAAGTCAGTGCTTTTTTCCATCTTTCCTGCTGTTCTTTTGACAGCACTTTAGTTGAGTTAAAAAGTTCACCGGTAGCAGCAACAATGTGGTCATCCGGAACGGTGATCTGAACATCATAATTTCCAAAAGGCAAAGTGAATTCTCCTGAACCTAAAAACTGTTTGTTTTGCCATCCTTCTACATCATTGTATACACACATACGCGGAAAAAACTGTGCCATCGTGTACAGATAATTATCTTCTTCCGGAAAATATTCATAACCAGATCTTCCACCCAATTCCATGCGGTTATTGATGTTGAACCACCACTTTACTTTAAATGAAAATGATCCGCCTTTAAGAATAGGTTTAGGCAAATCAATCCGCATCATGGTTCCGACAACTGTAAAGGGTAGTTTTAATCCTGCCACATCCAGTACTTCAAGATCTTTATAACCTCCGTCAAACTCCATTGATTTCAACCTGCCGGTAATTGCCCAGGGAGATGATAATGATTCGATAGTTCCGGTTTCAGTCAGATTATTATCTGAATCCTGTTTTTGAATATTCTGGTCTAATTGCAACCAGAGATATGCCAGCGGATCAGGAGAATTGTTGATGTAGGTTATTGTTTCTTCTCCTTTGATTTGTTGTTTATCATCATCCAACGTTACCTGAATGACATAATTTGCCTGTTGCTGATAATATTCATGACCGGGTGCACCAGCCGCATTTCTGTAATTATTGGGTGTGGCAAATTCATCATACAACTGCGCAAATTTATCTGCCTGTGAAAAAGCAACGGTTGAAATTCCACCAATTGCAAGTACAAAAAAATTCTTCATTTATTTACTCGGGTTTTAGTTCTGCTTCGGGTTTTGCAAGGACTAAAGTTACACTTTTTGATTTAGTGCCGTATTTATAGTGTACGATATTTTGCTGCTGGGTAAATGAAGTGAAGAGTAGTGTATTTTTTATATGCATGGCATCCGGGTTGGTTATGTTACTGAAAGAGAAATAGAAAAACAACTCATCACGCAGCGTAACTTCCTTACCGTAATAGTTAAAATCACCGGTTTTTTCACCGCAAGAAACAACAAAATTTTCTTTCAAATACTCCTGAATATATTTTCCAATTTCACTGGTGTCTGCAATGTTTTCTATATGTAACCGCTGCTGATATTTCATTTCAAGCACATGTTCAAAATCATGCGCCGTCATTTTTACTGATACTTCAATTTGTTTGGTACTGTCATCGTATTCCATATTTGCCGTCGAAACAAAATAATTGTGTGCATGTGAGGCAAAAGCCAAAATGATTGTAACAAATGTTATTGCATATTTTTTCATACTACTCTTGTGTTAAATATTTCTGAGGAACTATTTTAATGTACTGAAATTTTCTGAATTGAATAATCGGAATGGTACCATCATAAACAGGGCCCTGAATCAAATATCTTTGTTCAGTAAATAGAATACGGTTGTCATCAATCAGTTTTTTCTTCAGATAAAGTCTTAGTCTTTTCTCACTTTCATTGGCACGGGCATACACCAGATATTCGTTTGGTAAATCATGTTCAATGGGAATTTTTGAAATGCTGGATTCAATTCTGAGTTCAACGTATCCGTCCTGCTCAACTGCTGCTGCAATGTAGTTTGCAAATTTGTCAAACAACCAGGAGGCCGTATCCACTCCATTAAAGTAATAATCGAAATTCACCTGATATGGATGCGGATCCAGTTCTTTGGTCTGACCATTTGAGTGAGTTGTAGGAATCAGATTTACATATTCATATTGTGAATAATCAACCAACTTTTTAAGGGATGACTGATATTCCGGTCCGTGCACTGCCGGTTTCAAAACAAAGGAAATTTCATCTCCAGTTTGATCCTTAAACATTTTATTCAGAAACTCACTTATCTCACTTGCCCTTTTTCTGACAATAACCAGATTATCATCTCCTGCACTTCTAGGCATTTGAGAAACAGAACATTCAATAACCATTTGAATTTTGTGTCCGGCTTTTTGATTCAGAATCAGATTTTTCCAGAAATGTTTGAATTCGATATTATTAGTATCAAGTGTAGTTCGTGTGAGCGTTGATTGTCTGTAAGTAGGCAATAATGGGGGAACAATATCATCATCCTTTATTTCAAAACGGAATTTCTGCCGGTCCTGTTCATCATCTTTGTCCCACAAAACAAACCGGTATTTATTTTCAGGATGAATACCCAGCGAATCAAAATTGATAGTCACATTCTCTTTGCTTATACCGGTAAGCTTTTTTAATTTTATAAAGATGATTGTGGAAAGTTTTTTTCTGATTTTTTCCCGCTCTTTCAGAGTAACATTTTGAGGAGTAAGAATAATCCCCTTTAATTCCAGGCGGCTGTTCATGAACAATTTTCCTTCAAGCAATTCAAAGTTGACCATGTCAATCAGTTCTTCATATTCAGGCATAACAAATTGCTGATGATCCAATGCCAGATTCAGATTTTCGACAAAATCTTCCTGTGAAATCCGTATGGTACTCTCTTCATCAATTTCTGTGTTAAAATTGGACGAAAAAACTTTTATTCTGGCAGAAGCCCATACGGGTATATCTTCCATTACAAAAACAGGTTCTTCAAAAAAAACAGTTGTACTGAAAAACCCACGGCGGCTGAATTCACGAAGCAATTTAAATCGTGAAAAATTCAGCAGGTATTCCAAATCTTCAATATCTTTTTTACTTCTAACCCCTACTTCAATTCCTACCGTTGTAAACTGATAGAAATCTATTTCATAAGTCAGATCATTGACAAAAGAAATCAGGTAACTGAAATCAAGATAAGATGTATCAAAAGGTGTAATGGGATAAAAATAAATTGGTGCAACTTTATATTCCAGTAACTGAGTATTTTCAGGAGTAACAAGACTGGTTTCTGTAATTACATTTCCTGAAATTTTAAGATAGAGCGTAGAAAAATCTGATTTACCTGTTCGGGTATAAACTGCAATACTTTTCACAAACAAACCTAACCTTCCTGCAGGGTCATAACTCACCTGAAGTTCAAGGGTGGAATTAGGTTCAATCAAGGTATCCTGTGAAAGAATAGCGGTACAGCCGCAGGAAGTTTCAATATTCAGAATGTGGATTGTGTCTCTCGGATACGGATTTCTTAAAGTAAATGTGGTTGTAATTTTGCCTCCGTTTTCAAAAATTTCACCAAGATCTTTTGCCGGTTCAGCAATCATTACCTGACTGAAACTGATTACGGAAAAAACAAAAAATATATGAATAAATAGATTCTCACAAATCAGCAAATCTTAATAAGGGCCAACAATACAAGCCAGCACAGCCAGTGTAAGCTCAGATGAATTTCCCGAAATGGTAATCAGCAAATCAGAAGGAAAAGTGGAGTCACCAAAATACAGTTTATCTTCATCCAAAGTCAATAGACAATTGGATGAGAAAGTAGAATTTCCTCTGTACACTTTGTCATCATCAATAGTATAAATAATATCTGAAGAAAATTTAGAATCACCCCTGTAAACATTTGTTTGCGAAATTGTGTAAAGACAGTCAAAAGAAGAAGTTGACCTGCCGATATAAATTTTATTTTCTGAAACGGTAAACAAAATTTTATTCGAGAATGCGGCATCACCATGATAAACAAATCCATTCTGAAAAGTGTATGCAATTCTTGCATCAAAAGATTCACCGGCGTATAATTTTACCTGTCCTTCCACATAATTTGCAAATAGCAGGACATAAGTAAGTAAGAGGATTTTTCTCATAAAATCAAAAGTAACAAAAATTGAACCAGAAGCTGGAGACAAGTTTTTCACAATACAATTCAATCTATATTTGTGAACCAAAAAAACTGAAAAGAATGGAAAAAATCATTTGTGGAATACAGCAAATGGGAATCGGTGTTCCGGATGTACAGTCAATCTGGAAATGGTACCGCGAGATGTTTGGTGTGGATGTGCGCATTTTTGAAGAAGCTGCAGAAGCACCTTTGATGACCAGATATACCGGCGAGGAAGTTCACCGCAGAACAGCAACACTTGCGCTGAGCATGGAAAGCGGCGGCGGATTTGAAATCTGGCAGTTTACCAGCAGACCAACCTGCAAGGCAGATTTTCCAATACAACTTGGTGATCTGGGTACATACTCCTGCAGAATAAAATCCAAAGACGTTCAGGCAAGTTACAATTACCACAAATCAAAAGGAGTAAAAATTTTAGGAGAACTAAGAACAACACCAACCGGTGAATTCAATTATTTTATTGAAGACCCGAATGGAAATATTTTCAATATTGTAAAAGGATCAGGCTGGTTTAAAAACACAAAACATCCATCACATTGCGGAGGTGTAGCAGGAGCAATGATTGGAGTGAGTGACATTGAAAAATCATTGAAATTATATCGTGATGTCTTAGAATATGATGTGGTTGAATATGATGAAACCGGAATATTCAGTTGCTTTTCTGGTCTGCCTTCTGGCAATCAGAAATTCAGACGTGTATTGTTAAGTCATAAAAACGAAAGAACCGGTCCGTTTTCAAAATTATTGGGACCTACAAAAATTGAACTTGTTCAGGCTCTTGAAAGACATCCGAGAAAAATATTTGAGAACAGATATTGGGGAGACTGGGGTTTTATCCATTTATGTCTTGATATCCAGGGAATGGATGTTTTGAAAAAAGAATGTGAAGCGGCAGGTTTTCCGTTTACGGTTGACAGCGGCAGTACTTTCGATATGGGCGAAGCAGGAGGAAGATTTTCTTACATTGAAGACCCTGACGGAAACTGGATTGAGTTTGTGGAAACACACAAAGTTCCGGTTATGAAAAAATTTGGCTGGTACATCAATCTGAAAAAGAAAAAACCTGGTCAGCGACTTCCAAACTGGATGCTGAGGGCAATGGGAATGAATCGTGTTAAATAAAGTTTTTCACACGTTTTACGCCATTTTTGCGACTTGTTAAATTTTAGCAGATTTTGTTTATGTGGCCTGAATACAATGTAAAACCATTGTATTCAGGCTAATTGTAATAATCAAACCCAATATTTGTTATGATTATTATTCAATTTCATTCCAAATAACCAGGAGTGGCAGCATCTCAAATGTTAAATTAGTATTAACGGAGCTTTTATTTATTTAACTTTAACCTTGTACAAGTGTTATAAATTTAAAGATGTTTGCCCGCAGTTTTTCAATCATTTTATTTTTTGTCTTTGCTATTTGTTTCATTGGAAATGTAAATGGATCAATTACCGCCGGTACTAAAATAGCTCAGTCAAAACTGAATTATCTTATTTTAGAAATAAGAAAAATCAAGACGGACCAATTATCTGTTTTAATTGCTGAACTGAACACCTATGAAGGTAAAATTTCAGAAGTGTCTTTTGATGAAACAACAAGACAATTGACAGTTTGGTACTCACAGGCAATTACAATGATTGATGTGATTCAGGTTGTTTCAAAATACACCAATGACTTTTCAAAAATTTCTGGTACTGAGATGCAATGAAAAATTATTCTTCCATATCACTGCTTGCCATTTTTTTTATTCATGGAGGCGCATATTGTCAGAATGATACCCCCTGTGGTGGAAGCGGGGCACCGGCACTTGCTGTAAACGCAGGTTGTACATACACAACCGGAACGATTGTAGGAGGAGATGCCTATCAAAGTAATGGAGCAAATTTTGGTGCAGTTTCTTGTGGCTCATCTGGTGCCGATGTATGGTATTCATTTGTTGCACCGGCGTCTGGTGATGTCACGGTAACAACTGATGCAGGAACTATTACAGATGGAGTAATGCAAATTTATTCCAGTGATTGTTCTACAACTTATACTTCCCTCGGATGCAGTGATGATGTCAATGGAATGATGCCCGAACTTACCCTGTCCAGCCTCACACCCGGTGTAACTTACTATATCCGGTTTTGGGAATATGGTGGTGGAACCGGTTCATTTGATATCTGCGTTCAGGATAACAGCGGTGGCGGTGGCGGAGGTCTGGCAAATGATGATCCATGTACCGCAACAGCAATCACTGCAGGAGGAACCTGTTCTTTTTCAACTTACACCACCTCCGGTGCAACTGATTCAGGATTACCTGATCCTGGATGTGCAAATTTTAATGGCGGTGATGTTTGGTTTTCAGTTACTGTGCCAGCTTCCGGAAATTTAATTTTTGATTCTGACATTGGTGTAGTTACTGACGGTGGAATGGCAATTTACACGGGAACCTGTGGTTCTCTGACAATGCTGACATGCAATGATGATGGATCTGTAAATGGTTTAATGCCAATGATTTCACAACCCGGGTTAACTCCTGGATCAACAGTATGGATTCAAATGTGGGAATATGGGAATGATAATCCGGGAACGTTTGATTTGTGTGTCTATGATGGTGGCGGTGGTGCATTAACAAATGATGAACCCTGCTCTGCTACAACAGTTGCGGTTGGTGCGTCTTGTAATTACAGTACATATACAAACGTGAACGCGACTAATACAGGACCAAATCCCGGTTGCGCATCATACAGCGGAAATGATGTATGGTTTGAAGTAACAGTGCCTGCTTCAGGTTCTTTGACTTTTGATTCTAGTCCGGGCACAATGACTGACGGTGGAATGGCAATTTATTCCGGAACATGCGGGTCATTAACTTTTATTGATTGTGATGATGATGCAAGTACAACTGGTGCAATGCCAATGATAGCCAACAGCGGACTGACGCCAGGATCAACAATATGGATTCAGTTCTGGGATTACGGTGGATTTGATGAAGGAACATTTGAATTATGTGTTTATGAAACTTCTGCACCTCCTCCTCCACCGGGAAATATTTCATGCAGTGGTATGGATCCGATTTGTTCTGACACACCGGTAACTTTCACCGCTTCCACCAGTGATGATGATGCAGATATTACTGATCCAGGAAACAATTATGGTTGCCTCTTTACATCTCCCAATCCAACATGGTATTATTTACAACTTCAAACCGGCGGAACAGTTTCAATTGATATGTCAGCCGGATCAGATATTGATTTTGCACTGTGGGGCCCCTTTGCAAATCTTGCTGCGGCTCAGGCTCAGTGTAATTCATATACCCTGCCAACTGATTGCAGTTATTCAACTTCACCAATAGAACAGGCCAATTATCCCGGGGCTGTTGCCGGACAGGTTTTTGTATTGCTTGTAACAAATTATGCTGATGTTACTCAGGTTATTGATCTCAATTCAGGCGCTGGTAATACAGCCCTTACAGATTGCTCCATTATCTTACCTATTGAACTGATTGAATTTTATGCTGCATCTGAATTTTCAACCAACTCATTACACTGGAAAACAGAAACAGAACAATCCAACGATCAATTTTTTATTCAGCGTTCATATGACGGCACTAATTTCGCAACTATTGGTTCCGTTGACGGAGCAGGAAATTCATCATACGAAACAAATTATCAGTTTGTTGATCGAGACTTTACTGAAAATTTGACGTATTACAGATTGAAACAAGTTGATTTTGATGGCGGGTATAAATATTCATCTATTGTTTCAGTTAACAGAGAAACTGATAGAATCAGAATTTACCCTAACCCCACTTCAGGGATTATAACCATTGATTTTCCAACCGGAAGAACCGGAAATTATGTATTGAAAATTACTGATCCGTCAGGAAAAATATATAATGAGAAACTTCAAATTTCTGATAAAATTGTTTCTTACTCTTCCACCTTATTTGAAAAACTGAATGCAGGTATTTACTTTGTTGAGATTACAGATGAATCAGGAAATCTGATAAGCATTCATAAAATTCTGAAAACAAAATAAAATCATCTCAGAATTTTTCTCACAAAAGCAACAGTGAAATAAGACATCAGAAAAACGCCTGTCCAGCCTTCCAGTGCTGAAATCATTCTGTTAAAACTGGTTGGATAAAAATCTCCATAACCAATTGTAAAGAAAGTAATGGCGGAATGATAAAGTGATTTGTCTACGATATCCAACTTATCAGAAGCATCCACCGAGTTTACAATTTCTCCAATTCCGAGGTAATGAAACGAAATATAAATACACGTAAAAAAAGCAATTGCAAACACCATACTAACCAGTACTCGGCCTGGGTGTGTTGCATACAATCCCATCTTATCAAAAACAAGCAAACGCATGGCATAAGCAATATGTACCAATGGTTTTAAAATGATGTTTGAATTTTCAAGTGCGGCTCTCCGCATAAAATTATGTTCATGCCGTTTGAAATTCAAATAGGCAAAATCTTCATCATTGTATTGTCCGCTTGCAGAAAAATTTGCTTTGAGGATGTTGAATTGATCTGCCAGTTCTTCTTCAGTTCCTCCATTTGACTGAATCAGTTTCTGCACATGGTTTTCTTTCCAGCGGATGATTATTTTACCCAGATTTCTTACACCAATCAGCGATAGCTTTTTTAAAGATTCTTCTTTCTGAAAATTTAGATCAGTAATCGAATATAAATAAGAATAACTCAGATCAATTTTGTCTGCTTTTTTAATTCTTAGATCCAGATTACCGTGCACAAATGATTTGACAATCGAAAGTGTATTCACATCTGCGCTTTCAAAAGTAACTGAACGATTATTGAAGTCCACATGATCAAAACTGGCTTCGTCTTTTCCAAAATCCATTCTTCTGAAACTCAAATCTCCTCCCTCAAACATGGACATTCTGAAAGTCAGTTTTCCCTCATTTATTTCAGACTCTTCAAAAGTCACATAACCACTGCCAAACATGGCACGTCTGAAATCAACTTTACCAGAATTAAAAATTACTCTTCTGAAATCAAATAAAGATCCATTAACGCGGATTCGTTCAAACAACTTATTCCCGTCACTGAACGTTGAAAAGTGAAATTTTACCCGGGCATTTGAAAAATTCACCCGTTTAAAATTTGTCTCATCAGCGTTAAATGCGGCATTGGCAAAAGAGACACCGTCACCACTGAAATGAGCATGTTCAAAGGTAATTTCTTTTGATTTGAAAGATGCGTGCTCAAAATTTGTCTTGTGCGAATGAAATTTACACTCTGAAAAATCAATAAGATCTGCTTCAAATTCAGTGTGCATAAAACTCAGTGTACCGTGAGAAAAAATAGATTCTTTAAAAACAACTTCATCTTTAATAACCGCATTAGAAAAATCAATTACTGAATCACAGTCATAAAGAGTAAATCTGCTGGAAATTCTTTCGATAACCACCTTTTCATTGGGTGGTAAATTTCTGGACGATCTGTAATCAGCGAGTGAAAAGTCTTTTACATAGGCCTGATCAATGTTGATTTCATAACCGCGTTCAATATTGAAATAAATATCATCACGCGTGAGATACCCCAATTTATGTTCCCTGATTTTTTTATTGGATGCGTATTCAGATAATTTTACCGAGTTGATGTAAGAAATTGTTTCGAAGCTGATAGGCTCATTTAAAATTTCTACTGTATAAAATCTATCTGACATTTATTCAACTTTCGGCTTTAGTAAAGATAAAAAAAAATTGGCAGGATTGATTTGATGTATTATTCAAAGCGCGTTGGCTTTCCGGCGCAGCAGCTGATCCAGAATTACCAGAGCAGCCATAGACTCCACTATTACAACAGCACGCGGCACCACACATGGATCATGTCTTCCCTTTGCCTCCAGCGTAATTTCCTGATTCGATGTATCAATTGTTTTTTGTTTTTGAGCAATGGTAGCAACGGGCTTGAACGCAACACCAAACTGGATTGTTTCACCGTTTGATATTCCGCCCTGAATACCACCTGAATGATTTGTTTTTGTTTTACCTCCGGGAAGAAATTCATCGTTGTGAATACTGCCGGTCATTTCAACTGAATCAAATCCGCTTCCCAGTTCAAATCCTTTAACAGCATTTATAGAAAACATTGCTTTGGCTAGTTCAGCATTCAGCTTGTCGAAAACAGGCTCTCCTACTCCAACCGGCATTCCTTCAATTCTGCCGGTTATTTTACCGCCAATACTGTCACCGTCTTTTCTAACTTGTTCAATCCGTTTAATCATTTCAGATGTGGTACCTATTTCAGGACAACGAACCAAACTTTTTTCAATATCGTCTGATGAAAAATTTCCATCAATATTTTCCATTTTAACTGAACCAATCTGACTCACAAATGCATAAACAGAAATATTTTTTATCGCAAGAATCTGTTTTGCAATAGCCCCTGCAACTACCCGGGCAGCTGTTTCTCTGGCGCTGCTTCTGCCTCCGCCACGGTGATCACGGATACCGTATTTTTCCTGATAAGTATAATCAGCATGTGACGGCCGGTAAACATTTTTCAGTTGATCGTAATCTTCACTCTTCTGATCTGCATTTTTAATGATAAAAGCAATTGGAGTGCCTAATGTTTTTCCTTCAAAAATTCCTGAAAGAAATTCTACTTCATCACTTTCATTGCGTTGTGTAGTGATGGAAGACTGACCTGGTTTTCTTCTGTTCAGTTCAAACTGAATCTTCTTCAAATTCAACTCCACATTGGCAGGACATCCATCAATTATTCCACCGATAGCTTTGCCATGTGATTCACCAAAACTGGTCAGCCTGAATATGGTTCCAAAAGAATTTCCAGCCATTTTTTATGCGCCTATAGTTAGTTTGCAAGCTTCCAAAATTGTTCTTACTTCATTTAAAGTGGGTGCTTCAGCATAAGTTCTGAGCACAGGTTCAGTGCCTGAAGGACGAATCATCAGCCAGCGGTTTTCATCAAAAAATATTTGAAACCGTCCATTGTTTCAGTTGACTGAACGCGGTACTTTCCAAAAAGCGAATAAGAACCCTTTTTACATTCTTCAATAATCTGCTGCTTTTTATTTTCTTCAATATGCATGTCACTGCGTTCAAAAGCAAACGGTCCAACAATCGCATAAACTTCATCGATTAATTGCTCCAGTGATTTTCCGGTTTTCGCCATAAACTCCCAAATGGTTAGTCCCATCCAGATTCCGTCACGTTCAGGAATGTGAGTCTTTAACGCAATTCCACCCGACTCTTCACCACCCAGCAAAACGTCATTCTCATCATCTGCCATCAAACCGGCAATGTATTTAAAACCAATCGGAACTTCAATATGTTCCAGTTTATAATGCGCACAAAGTTTTTTAATTCGCGGTGTAGATGAAAAACCAGTCACCACTTTTCCTCTTAACCCTTTGTATTTAACCAGATAATGAATAGTAAGTAAAATGATATGGTGTGAATCAACAAATTCTCCTCTGGAATTATACAAACCAATTCTGTCTGCATCACCATCCGTTGCCAGGCCGCATTTTAATTTCTCGTTTGATTGAATCAACTTAGAAAATTCCTGCAGATTTTTATCAATCGGTTCTGGCGCCTGTCCCATGAAAGACGGGTTATAATCACAATGTAAAAAAGTAATTTCAGGCATCAGTTTTTTCAGCACATTTTGCCCGGCACCGTACATGGCATCGTATGCAAGACCAATATCTGCCTTGCGAATCAGTTCCAGGTCAAATACTGATTTCACCTTTTCACAATACATGTTTTCGAAATCATGGTATTCAATCAATCCATCATTTTCTGCTTTTTGAATTGAAACAGATTTAAGATTAACCGGATTTGAATCTGGAATCATTTTTTCAATTTCGTCTACTTCCTGAGGTGAAAGCGGTCCGCCAAAATGACCTTTCAGTTTATATCCGTTATAAGAAGGTGGATTATGACTTGCAGTTATAACAACACCCAGCGACGCTTTTAATTCACGTGTTGCAAGTGAAATCATTGGAGTTGAAACAAAACCTTTATTGGTGGTAAAAACTTTGATTCCGCTATTAACAAAAACTTTAATTGCAGTTTCCACAAAAAGTGCTCCTGCAAAACGGCAATCATGGCCAATCACAATGGAAGGATTTTTGAATTTTTCCTTTACCCATTTTGCTGTTGCATAGGAAACACGTGCAACATTTTCAGTTGTGTAATCTTCTGCTATAATGGCTCTCCAGCCGTCAGTACCGAATTTCATCGGTGTCATATGAAATTCTTTAATCTGATTTTATCTTACGAAAATAGGAAATTGTTGGGGAAGAACCGCCTTCAACCCTAGAAATACTGGATCTATATGCACCAGTTAATTACTAATTAATCTTAATTTAATCAGAATAGACGATTCAACAGAGTAACTTTAGTACTTACACCTATTCAAGATCCTTATCAAAAAACCATTTATCCTTCTCTTATTCATTTCATGTTTCCTTTGCTCGTGCGGAGGCTGCGGACTTAACAAAATGATCGTTACTGGAGGTACGGTGCGACTAGTCTCCTATACACCAAACAGCGACGGTACAATTGAAATCAGGAATTTTTCAGCAGGTGATTCAATACTAGGAATCAGTCTTATTTTTGAAGCACATGCCTATGAGGATGAACGAAAATATACCTATGATAATAAGCGATCACATGGTCCTAATGACTCAATAGTTTCTATGCGTGCCTTTTTTACTTCGGCTGACACCTTGGAAATAACAGAAAAACTTTCGAATGATACTTCTTTGAACTTGATAACGCTGCATGAAAATTATGACCGTTTTGTTCAATCAAGATCAGTTCATAAAATAGGTCAGGGTGAAGAAAAGGACATTTACACCTGCCTTATTTATGAAAACTTTAATGACTTTATCAGACAATATAATGACCGTTCCATGTTTCCCCCTTACGGCGTTGGTTGTTTTGAAGCTGAGCAAATGAAAGAAGAACTATTTTTCTGGATTGATGACGAAAATATTATTAACCTAGCTCAACAACAAGGTGCGATCTCAATCATTGTAAACTTCGGACACAGGGTAATTTTGCTTAGAGGTGAACGATAACTTTATTTCAACTCCTCCAAAAACTTCATAGTATCTACCCCATCTGCATAATCAGTCAATCCCGGATTTTGAGACATGCCAAACGGAATGTAATTTTTGCCGACAATCACCTGAATTTTATCCTTGTTTTCGTTCAAAAAATGTTCTGCGTCAATTGAATCCTGATAGCGCACATAGTGAAGCATTCCTGGAGGAGAATTCAAGGCAAAATCTTCCTTGAGCAATAAAAATCCATTGTCAAGCAAATTGGCTTTGTTCATCAGATAAACTGCTTTATTATAATCATAATTGTTTGCGTACTTATTATGATTGATGATTGGATTAAAAGTATAAATAGCTTCAAAGAAACGGTTCAAATCAAAATCTGTCGGAATCCATAACTGAGAAACATTTCTGCAGCCCAAACCAAAATAGGTGAAAATATCTTTCCCCAGTTCGGTCAGTTCTTCTTTGGTTTCACTGCCGTCAATTACTGCCACTGAAGTTCTGTTTCTTCTTATGATATGCGGGTGTTTTCCAAAATAAGATTCAAAATAAGTTGCTGAATTATTACTTCCTGTGGCTATGACTGCATCAAATTCACCCAGAAATTGCTCTTTGATCTCAACATATTCTTCCACGCGGGCGTCCATTATATTGAGATAGTGAAATATGGCCTTCATTAAGTGCTGATCACTGGAAGACAATTTGATAATTGCTTTATGTCCGCTTAAAAAAACAGATAAAAAATCATGAAAACCAACCAGAGGAATATTTCCCGCCATAATAATTGCCACCCTTTTAGGACTTGTAACTTTAAAGGAATATTGATTTACCCAATGTGATAAATTCTCTTCTGTCAGCCAGGACGCAATTCCTTTGAACGCGGTTTTCACGGCCTCTTTTGTAAACCATCCATTGTGATGCTGCACTTTATTCATGAGTGCATCAAACTCCTCATATTCTGATTTGCTTAATCCAATCTGAAATCCTG
Source organism: Crocinitomicaceae bacterium (assembly GCA_016719925.1). GTDB lineage: Bacteria > Bacteroidota > Bacteroidia > Flavobacteriales_D > Crocinitomicaceae > JADJGJ01. Next base: position 36,918 of record JADJYC010000007.1, read on the forward strand.
GCCAGGGTTTTCCTTCAGCAAGTGAATCCAGAATTCCGCCCAGTTTGGACAATAATTTTATTTTTTCATTCAATATCATTCAGAGACCAAGTATATTTGCAAAATTAATTATTGTAAGTGTACTAACAATGGCAATTATAATTACCGACGAATGCATCAACTGCGGGGCCTGCGAACCAGAATGCCCGAATAATGCAATTTATGAAGGTGGTGCAGAATGGAGATATTCAGACGGAACTTCACTCAACGGATTGTTCAAATTACTGGACGGAACTGAAAAAGATGCAACTAATAATAATACTCCGGTGAATATGGATGTGTATTTTATTGTTCCTGATAAATGTACAGAATGTAAAGGTTTCCATGATGAACCTCAATGTGCGGCAGTTTGTCCGGTTGATTGTTGTGTGGATGATCCCAATAACAGAGAGTCAGAAGATACTTTGCTGGCTAAGAAAGATCTGATGCATTTGTAGGACTAAGGACTAAGGACAAAGGACAAAGGGCTAAGGACATAGGGAAAAGCCTGCCTGACTGCGTCAAGCAGACAGGGACAAAGGGGAAAAATAAAAACCTCAGTCTGCGTGGGTGGTAAATCAATAAAACTTTTCACTTCGTAACTCGCACTTCTAACTTCGTACTTCCCACTTCGACTTCGACTGCGCTCAGTCTCCGTGGATGGTAAATCAATAAAACTTTTCACTTCGTAACTCGCACTTCTAACTTCGTACTTCCCACTTCGACTTCGGCTACGCTCAGTCTCCGTGGGTGGTAAATCAATAAAACTTTTTACTTCGTAACTCGTACTTCTAACTTCCAACTTCGTACTTTTCTATACGGCGACATCATTTTCACGCAGCGCATCATTCAACGACGTTTTCAGATCAGTACTTGCTTTTCTTTTTCCGATAATCAATGCGCAGGGTACTTGAAATTCACCTGCAGGAAATTGTTTGGTATATGAACCAGGAATTACCACACTTCGTTCAGGAACAAAACCTTTAATTTCAACAGGTTTTTCTCCGGTAACATCAATGATTTTTGTTGATTTGGTAAGAACGACATTTGCTCCTAATACTGCTTCTTTTCCTACTCTCACTCCTTCAACTACAATACAACGGGAACCGATAAATGCATTGTCTTCAATAATAACCGGAGCAGCCTGCAACGGCTCCAGCACACCACCAATTCCTACACCGCCGCTGAGATGAACATTTTTTCCAATCTGTGCACATGAGCCAACTGTTGCCCAGGTGTCAACCATGGTTCCTTCATCAACATAAGCACCAATATTCACATAAGAAGGCATCAAGATTACACCTTTTGAAACATAAGCCCCATAGCGCGCAATGGCATGCGGAACAACGCGTACACCTTTTTCTTTGTAATTTTTTTTAAGCGCCATTTTATCATGAAATTCAAACGGGCCAACTTCAATGGTCTCCATTTTACGAATCGGAAAATATAAAACAACGGCTTTCTTTACCCATTCATTCACCTGCCAGCTTCCATCAGCTTTTGGTTCAGCAACACGCAATGATCCTTCATCCAGTTTTGCAATTACGGCATTGATTGCATCCTGAGTTTCTTTACTTTCCAATAGTGACCTGTTTTCCCAGGCCTGTTCAATAATTGACTGCATGATAATTCTGATATTTAACGCAAAGATACGATTCCTCTTTCTACAGATTCTTAAATTTGTTCAAGTTCATTTCTATTAACGTTTACTTTTAATTGAGTTAATTTCTGAATATGGAAATTGTTTACCTCATTCTCATTTCATTTGCAGCCAGCTGGCTTACTTTTTTCTGCGGATTCGGTTTAGGCACTGTGCTTACACCTGTGTTCTATTTTCTGTTTAAGGATCTTGCACTGGCCATTGCCGGAACAGCTATTGTCCATTTTCTGAATAATGTTTTCAAATTTTTACTGATGCAAAAAAAAGTGGACTGGAAAATTGCACTTCCTTTTGGACTGGCATCAATTCCTGCTGCATTTTTTGGCGCCTACCTATTGATTCATTTTGAAGATCTGATTATTTCTGAATACACCATGAACAATTCAGTTTTTGAAATCAAATTGATGAATTTGATTTTTGGAGGCTTATTGATTGTGTTTGCTGTACTTGAATTAATTCCTTCATTTACTTTACCTCTGCACCGAAAATTTCTTTGGGCAGGAGGATTAATCAGCGGATTTTTTGGCGGAATATCAGGACATCAGGGAGCATTGAGAACAGCGTTTCTTACCAAATATAAATTAGACAAAGAAGTTTTTATTGCAACCGGAATTGTCATTGCCTTAGCCGTTGATATTGCCCGCTCAACGGAGTATTTTATTTTTATGGATTACAGCGTTATCAAGTCTAATTTACATTTGATTTTTGCTTCACTTCTTGCTGCATTTGCGGGTGCGGTTACCGGAAAATATTTTCTGAAAAAAATTGATTTAAAAATCCTTACAGTGATTATTGCTATTGCGATGATTGCATTTGGTATTGCGCTTGGAGCCGGATTCTTATCATAATACAATGACCAAAAAAGATATCAGAGAAAAATATAAAGCATTAAGATTGTCTCTTTCAAATACAGAGAGGAAAAACGTTCAGCATTGATTGCAGAAAATTTTAGTCATCACTTTAATCCGGCCAGAAAAAGTATATCCTGTTTTGTACCAATAGACCGTTTCCATGAAATAAATACGTGGCTGATTCTGGACCAGATTCCTGCTCCGTTTTATCTGCCCGTAATGGATGCCGATAACAATCTCAGACATATCCTATATGAAGGAAAAGATAAGCTGAAAAAAAATTCATGGGGAATTCTTGAACCGCAATCCGGACAAGAAATAAAAGCCAGTGAACTGGATATTGTTTTGGTTCCTTTGCTGGCAATTAATGATAAAGGATTTCGGGTTGGTTATGGAAAAGGATACTATGACCGTTTTTTGAAAGGCTGTAAACCTGACTGTCTTTTTATTGGTTTACATTATTTTGATCAGTTTGAAACAATTGAAGATGTGCATGCTGCAGATATCGCTTTGCATTACTGCATCACACCTGAACGCCTCATCGACTTCAGAAAATAATTTTATTTGTCTTAAAATCTGGATCGATTCTTGCTCTGTTCAGATCATCTGCTTAAATTTGATTTAACCCTTTTAGACCCGCGTATGAAACTTTCAATTTCTCTCCTCTTCATTTTTAATTTACTTTTTTCACTTGCTTCAGAAAAACCAGATCACAATTTGTGGGACCGTTATCTTGGAAAATATGTTTCAGAAACTGGTACAGTAAATTATAAATCCATGAAAATTCAAATGGATACGCTTGATGCCTATCTGCTTCAGATCAGAGATAAGTCACCACAGTCAGACTGGACACAAGATGAAAAAATGGCTTATTTCATCAATGCTTATAATGCATATACGATCAAGTTTATACTGTCTAAATATCCGGTTGAATCAGTAAAAGATATTTCATTCAGCGGTAAAGACATGTGGACATTTAAGATGGCCAACATCGGCGGTACAAACTATACGCTGAATCAGCTTGAAAATGATTTTCTGAGAAAAATGGGAGACCCGAGAATTCATTTTGCGATTAATTGCGGAGCTGTATCTTGCCCAAAATTATCGAACAAAGCCTATGTTGCAGACAAACTGAATACACAATTATCACAGGCCACCAAAACATTCCTGAGTGATGTAAACAAAAATAAAATCACAGAGAAAAAAATCCAAATTTCAGAACTCTTCAACTGGTATGCTGCAGATTTTACCCTGGACGGAAAAACACTGATTGATTTTCTGAATAAATATTCAAGCATCACAATTCTGGAAACGGCAAAAATTGAATATCTGCCTTATGACTGGTCACTGAATGACTAAGCTTTTCTGACTACGTAAAGTAATTCTTCTTTTGGAATGCGGTAACGTTCAAACTGTTCAGCAGGCATTTCTTTGCTGAAATCTACAACTTCAACATTAAATCCAGCTTCAGCCAGACGCTTGGGATAGTTCAAACCGTATAAGCGCACATGATCTTTCTGCCAGAAATGTTTTTCACGTTCAGCTTCAGAAGTAATGCTCCAGTCTTCATACGTTTCATTTCTTTTAGAATCAATGGGAACCTGCATGATTCCCCAGCCACCTGGTTTCATAATACGGTAAAGTTCGGTGACGTTCCAAGGTAAGATCATAAGGACACAACACATTTTCACGGTGCGCCACATTCGAGCCATACGACAAGAATTTTCTGAATTTACGTTCACATACCGGACACTCGACTTTATTCCCCCGGTAAACCAGTGGAGCGAATATACGGAACACGTAACTAAGCCTGATCAGCAAAGGCCGCGAAAGCTTGTTGAGTAAGAATTTGTAGAGCTTTTTCATTATAACCGGTTGCAAATATAATGAGTTGGGAGGAGAAAAGCGAAATTAGGACAAAGGGCTAAGGACAAAGGACAAAGGGAAAAGGGCAAAGGACAAAGGGAAAAGGACAAAGGGCAAAGGACAAAGGGCAAAGGACAAAGGACAAATGGAAAAGGGCAAAGGACAAAGGACAAAGGGCAAAGGACAAAGGACAAAGGACAAAGGGCAAAGGACAAAAGACAAAAGACAAAGGGAAAAGGACAAAGGTAAAAGGGAAAAGGGATCTCAAGAAGATTTGGACTTAGGATTTTTAAGTTTATTGTTGATGAGTTGATAAGTTTGATTTGGAATTTTGGAATTTGAATTTTGGAATTTTGGAATTTGGAATTTTAGAAATTTAGACCTTTTATTGAGTCAAAACTTCACTCTGAAGCCAATCATACAAATATCATCTACCTGTTCCAAATCACCTTTCCAGGCCAGATAGGAATTTAGAATTGCGGTGCGCTGCTCATGGACGGATAATTCGCTGATCATATTAACCAGCCTCCGTAATTTTCTTGCTCCGTATTTTTTTACCTTGAGATTTTTATCAGAATGATCTTCACTTCCAAACTGATCTGTGATTCCATCTGTAAAAATATAAACCATATCATCTTGCTGCAACTCCAGATGATGCGTAGTGTAATTAATTGCTTTCTCAAAAAAACCAACCGGTTGTTTATCTCCGTCCAGTTCTATTATTTCACCGTTTCTTTGTATCCATATTGAATTGTGTGCTCCGGCAAATTCGAGCGAAACACTTTTTGAAACGGGATTGGCCTTTAGTGAAATAAGTGCCGCATCCATTCCGTCATTGATCGTATGCTCTGAATCTTTCAACCCCTCAAGCAGCAATTCTTTGGTTTTATCAAGAATTTCACCCGGATTTTTTTTATTGAAATCTATCACTGAACGGTTCAGACAATTCAGACACATGACACTCATCATAGCCCCCGGAACACCATGACCAGTGCAATCTCCAACGAGAAGATAAAATTGATTGTTTTCACTTTTATCTTCATGAAACCAATAAAAATCACCGGCAACAATATCTTTAGGAATGTATAAAACAAAAAACTGAGGCAGAAATTTTTCAATACGGTCTGAAGGTGGTAAAATGGCAGACTGAATTCTTCGTGCATAGCGAATTGAATCTTTCATTTCCCTGTTTGACTCTTCCAGCAATCTGTGCTGAAACTCTATCTGCTCTTTTTGTTTTAGAATGTCTTTTGAAAAATAATCATTGGTTCTTTTGAGATGGTAAATCAGATAAAGTCCACCCAGAAAAATCAAAACAATATTGAATGAATAAACAATCATATTATCCTCTTTGGATCTGACAATCATTGGTTCAATCCAGAGATAAGCAAATTCAGCGGCAAAAAATGCACCCAGACTCAAAAGAAAAAGTATAAAACTGGTCCTTGCACTTTTTATCATGGTAAATCCAAGCACAGCAATTTCCAATAAATAAAACCGGCCTGTTCCTCCTTTTATTACCAGAGAAACAACAAGTATGTGAAGCATTAAGAGCAGACACAACAAAATTGCGGCAGTTTCATGTTTGCTCCTGACAGAGAAAAAATAAAGTGTTCCTGTGAAAATTGTCAATAGAATATTCTGATACAAAGGTTCATGCGATCCAATAGAAACATACATGGGCACATACGAAAAACCAAGACAGATAGAAATGAAAATCATGCGGTTAGTCATTTGCGCATGACGCACCTGACCAGGTTCTGTTCCTGTCTTGATTCCAATATTAGAAAGCTGCCTCCAAAGGCTCATTCAGAAACTGATGTTTGGGTTTTGAAATTAACCGGATTCTTTTAATCCATCTTAATTAATAATGAATGTAATAAAAAAAACTCACTCTGACCTTTCAGCAGTTGAAAAACTATGTGTTCCAACATCAGTTTCAATTAGGGTATTAATCCATAAATTCGCATGAATGAATTTACCGCAGGATTTTCTGGTTCAATTACAACAACTGCTTTCTGAGAAAGAAATAGAAAATTTTATTCAATCCGTTCAGGATGAAAAACCAACTAGTATCCGAATAAATCCACATAAAAAAACAGCAGGTCAGGATTTAAAAAATATTCCCTGGAGTGAAACCGGATATTATCTGCCCGGAAGAAAAAAATTCACATTTGATCCTTTGTTTCATGCCGGCGCATATTATGTTCAGGAGGCAGGAAGTATGCTGATTGAACAAGCCCTGAAACAACACGCAGATTTAAATGAGCCTTTGCATGTGCTCGATTTATGCGCATCACCCGGAGGAAAATCTACTCACCTTCTTTCTTTGATTTCAAATGAAAGCATTCTGGTTTCCAATGAAATAATTGGGTCCAGAATTCCGGCGCTGGAGCAGAATATTATTAAATGGGGTACAGCCAATTGTATCATTACACAAAATGATCCGGAAGTTTTTTCAAATTTCAGTCAGTCGTTTGACATCATCGTAATCGATGCTCCCTGTTCAGGTGAAGGTATGTTCAGAAAACATGATCACGCTGTTGATGAATGGAGTGAATCAAACGTAAAATTGTGTGCTGCACGGCAAGAACGAATTTTGGAAAATGCCTGGCCGGCGCTGAAAGAAAACGGACTCCTGCTCTACTCTACCTGTACGTATAATTTAAAAGAAAACGAAGAAAATATTGCAGCGTTTTTAAATGAACAAAACGGAGAATCTCTCACACTGGAATTGCCTGAAGCATGGAAAATAAAATCAACACAGCACTCAGGAATAAACGGGTACCGCATGATGCCGCATCTGACAAACAGTGAGGGATTTTTTCTTACAGTAATCAGAAAGAAGGAAGAGCATTCAACAAAAAAAATAAAAACGCTGCTTAAATCCAAAGATCTTACTGACTGGAAAAAGTACATCCTTCAACCTGAAAATTTCACCGGATTAGAATTCAGAAATCACCAATATCTATTTCCAAAAAATGGTTTGGAATTTTTAACCGCCTGCATGAATGAACTGCGTGTCAATTATTTTGGCATTGAACTGGGTGAAATAAAAGGAAAAGATTTTATCCCTTCGCAGGCACTTGCACAAAGTAATCATCTGAATCAATCTGCACTTGAAATCTGTGAAGTATCAGAGGAGAATGCATTACGTTTTTTACAAAAAGATGCCATTGTGAGCACCAATCCTAACCATGGAATTCAACTGGTTACTTTTCAAAATCTGCCGTTGGGATTTATTAAAAATATTGGAAACCGGTCTAATAATCTGTTTCCAAAAAACTGGCGGATTTTGAATAAGCAGGTATGATAAAATGATAATTACTGTTCTATGGTTTATAAATTCCAACACCAACTAGAAACCAAACGACTTCTTCTAAACGGTCTGACCCCTTCAGACATGAATACTATTTTTGAAAATCTTCCAAAAGAAGAAATCATGAAACTGCTTGGCCACCGCAGTGATGAAGCATTTCAAAAAGAAGCCCACAAACAGAAAAACGGTTACGCCAGTTATAACCGTCAATTTGTACTTTTTCTGCTGCTTGAAAAAAATACCGGAATTATTATTGGAAGATGCGGACTTCACAACTGGAGTACTGAACATAAGCGGGCTGAAATTGGTTATCATCTGGAAGAAGATAAATTCAAACAAAAAGGTTTTATGACAGAAGCAGTTGAAGCCATTTTGAATTATGGTTTTGAAAAAATGGAACTGCACCGCATTGAAGCTTTGGTAGGAACTGAAAATATTCCCTCATTAAAAATCATGGAACACTTTGGATTTATCAAAGAAGGTTTGTTGCGTGAACACTGGCTGACCGGAGATCAATTTGGTGATACGGTTGTTTTTTCCAAACTGAAGAGTGAATTTTGATTCAGACTTTAGTATGATTTGAGATAGTGTTACCTGATGAACATCCTTCATTATAGATTGTATTCAGTTTAATATTTACAAATGGCCAGATTCATTTTAATTCTTTTGCATTTCTTAGTGTTAGTGGCTTCAGTCAGCATCACATTGAAAAATATCTGGGCAGTAAATACAAAAGAAAAAGACAGGTCTGACAGGTGTTTATGATTATGATCTGAAAAAGCGCCTTAAAGATGGTACCTGGTTTTTCTATGAATACAAAAATAATGATACAATACTGAGACATGAAGTCAATTTTCTGAATAGAAAAAAAAATGGTTATGAGAGAACGTATTACTACAACGGTTCCATAGAAAGTGAGTCATACTTTATTAATGGGAAACCAGACAGCACCTGGACAGAATATAATCATTCAGGAGATGTTGTCAGAATTAAAAATTATTCCAATGGACTTTTAAACGGCGAATACACATACTACTTTGGGGGTGGCAGATCGAGTTATGAAGTATGTACATACTTAAATGGGAAATGTGATGGTTTATGTAAATGGTGTTTATCAGACGGAACTGTTTTGCATCAGACTGAATGGAAAAACGGAGAAAGAAACGGAGCGTACATAGAATACTACTCAGATGGAAAAATAAAAGTCGCAGGTCAGTATTATCCGTTCGAAAAATTCGATTACATAACATCCCTTCAAAACAGGACCGGAGAATGGAAGTATTGGAATATTGACGGTGAACTGATCAAAACCGAAACATGGGAAAATGCAAAGCTTGTTTCACTTCATGAATACATTTCATCAAATCCATTTTCCAATTCGCCTGACACAACTCAAATAATTACTTTGAACTGTTTTGGCAAATATTGTCTTGATACAGATATAAAAACTTATGGAACAAAATGTGAGAATTCATACGTGGGATATAAGCACGATATAATTTACCATTTTTATAAAGGTGACTCTCTTGATCACATCATGTTAACTCCATCGAAAGAAGAACCGGAAATTATTCAACAAATGCTTACTACGTCAAACCGGTTCAGAACTGAAAAAGGAATTGGCATTGGGTCAACGATTGAAGAAATAATACAAAGTGGTGAAAATGTTCTGATCAGAAATAAGGAAGGCAGCAATTCAATCTACCTCTATTTCCCTGATTTGAATCTTGTTGCGGCTGTGGACGATGACACTAAAATGCTCTTGGCATTTTCAGGATTATCTTTGTAATTGTCTAATCTTCGTCCGGAAGGATATATTACCTATTTGCAGATCTCAAATTGAAAAATTAAACATCACCAGTCAACAAATCAGTCATTGAGTTGTTATTGTCTTTAATACTAACACCTATGCCATTCTATCAATTAATCAAAACGCAAAAACTACCTGCAGGCATTCCTGAAATATGGGATTTTATTTCTTCTCCGGGTAATCTGAAAGAAATTACCCCGGAACATATAGGCTCAAAGTCACCAGCAATAACGGAGACACTAAATGTACCCGGGAATGATCATCACTTACAAAGTCAGTCCGCTTTTGAAAATTAAACTCAACTGGATGACAGAAATAACACAAGTCAGAGAAAAGGAATATTTTGTTGATGAACAACGCATCGGTCCTTACAAGTTATGGCATCACCAGCATAAAATTGAACCCATTGAAGGCGGCGTTTTAATGACCGACATTGTGACGTATCAGCCACCTTTTGGTCTGCTTGGATCACTCGCGAATCACCTTTTTATCAGAAAACAACTTCAGCAAATATTTGAATTCAGAACACGCGCACTCGAAAAAAAATTCGGGAAATTCTCAGCCTGATTTTTCAAACCAGCATTTCCAGTTCAGCAAGTGCCGCTTTAATGTTATTACGGACAGCAACAATATTGGCGTCCATCATGTAACAGGGAGCAGTAACTACTTTGTATTTTGTATCAACCAAAACTTCGCGTACGGTTTTCATGGTTGTTGTGGCGCCTGTTTTTTCAAGTCCCGCATTAAATGCAGGAATGTCATACGGAGATGGTTCAGCATTTGAACCCAAAGTCATGTTGAGATGAATATCTGAACCTTCCAGCGCTTTGGCCAGCACAACCGGACTCACACATAATGCTGCAATTGGTTTACCAATATTAATCAGATTCACAATAAATAATTTTACTTCCGGCATAATTTCACCATCTGGTCCGGCAAAAGCCCATTTGGTAAAGTTTTTTGCTGAACCAAATCCACCCGGAATTACCAGTGCATCCAGTTCGGCAGGACTTACCTGCATGATATTTCTAATTTCACCGCGGGCAATGCGTGCTGATTCAACCAGCATGTTGCGTGATTCATTCATTTCTTCACCATTGGTATGATTGATGACATGATGCTGCGGCTTGTCAACACTGATGCAAACGTAGTCGTGATTTGATTCTTTGATCGCAAGCATGGTTAATACAGCTTCCTGAATTTCTGCTCCGTCATATACGCCGCAACCTGAAAGTAAAATTCCAATCTTCATTTTATGTAATTTTGTTCCTATAAAGGTATAAAATTCTAATGAGTGAAAATGCAGCATACAATCCAATTGTCTTTTATGACGGAGACTGCGGTTTTTGTAATTCATCCGTGCAGTTCATATTGAACAAACGCAAGCGTGATTTTTACTTTCTTCCGCTTCAGTCAGATCAGGCAAAAAAGCTCCTGAATAAATTTGGCGCTGAAATAAAAATGGATACCATTTATTTTTTGAAAGATGAAAAATTATACACCCGCTCAAGTGCTGCACTTCAAATTTGTAAAGGTTTAAAAGGAGGATATCCGCTGTTGTTTGGTTTTTATATTTTACCCAAATTTCTGCGTGATCCCTTTTTACAATTTTGTTGCCGCAAGACGCTATAAATTAAGACAGGGTTATTGCATGATTCCAAAACCTGAAGAACAAAAATATTTTATAAAACAGACTGATGAAATATCATCTTAAAAAAGACACAACACTCACTGAATTTTTGAAGACACACTACGCCGGTGCTTCCAATTCTACTTTGAAAAATTTTATCCGCAACAGACAAATAAAGGTGAACGGCATTGTTTGTGAAAGTATGGATATCAGAATGAAACAGGGTGATGAAGTGATTGTTGACCGGATTGGTGAAAAACAAAAAACCAAACTTCCGTTTAATTTGATTTATGAAGATGACACCATTTTGATTGTCAACAAGCAAACCGGAATTCTCACCAGCGGTGAAGGAATTACCAAACGTCCGACATTACACAAATTAGTCAGTGATTATCTGCAGCAAAAGTCAAAAGGTAAAATACGTGCACATGTGGTGCACCGCTTAGACAAAGAGGTTGGCGGTTTAGTGATGTTTGCAACCACTGAAAAAATTGTCGAACATTTACAGACAAACTGGAAAACCTACACAAAAAAATACCTGGCACTCACCAGAAACACCCCTGAAAAACCAAGCGGAACAATCGATACTTTTCTGGTTGAAAAAAATCTAAAGATGAACGTTCAGCACAACGCATCTGAAAACGCGGTTAAAGCAATCACACACTACAAGTGGCTGCGCTTTGAGAAAAAAAATTCGCTGATAGAAGTTACGCTTGACACCGGCAAGAAAAACCAGATACGTGTTCACCTTTCACACATTGGCTGCCCTATCATTGGTGATGTAAAATACGGAGACACAACCAAAACACAGGTTAGATTATTGAGTTATTCTTTGGAGATAATTCATCCGGTGACGGGGAAAAAGATGCAGTGGAAAATTGAACCGGAGAGGAGTTTTTTGGTTTGTTGAGGGCAAAGGGGGCTAAGGACAGAGGGCAGAGGGCAGAAGGCTTAGAGACAGTGCATAAAAGCAGTAGTGCAACATTGATTAAATGTACTGAACTTAATAGTACTCATCAAGTCGGACAATTTTTTTTAATAAATTTCTTTTCTGTTAGGAGGTCTACAATTCTCTTTGAAGCATAACCGTCACCGTAGATAGTATTAAAGTCTGTCAGTTTGTTTTTATTTAACTTCATGATTACAGAATCTAGATCATTGTCGGAATCTTCAATGTATTTTGAAATACCTGAATTGATTCCTTCCATTCGTTCCGTTTTTGTTCTGAACAAAAGAGTTGGTACGCCTAAATAAGCTGCTTCTTCTTGTATTCCACCAGAATCTGTAATTATCAATCGGGCTCTTTTGTAAAATTCAAACATTTCAAAAAATGAAACAGGCTGAATAATTTTCAAATTAGTTAATTGAATGTTGATATTGAACTCTATGTTAAATCCCGGATTGTCAATACAAATAAATGATTTATTAGGATTGTTTTGGACAAATTGAATTATGCGATTTTTTATTGACTGGAAATCATTTTTAATATTTTCTCTTCTATGAATTGTAATTAAAATCAAATTATTATCTGCAATATTGATGTTTTTAAATTCGGTAATATCTTTGAATTGCCTTAAATTGTCGATTACCGTATTGCCCGTCACCACTATTGAATTTGGCGAAATTCCTTCATCGATCAGTTTTTTTTCTGCATTAGCAGTTGGAGCAAAATGCATGGTAGCAATTGTAGAAATCGTTTTCCGAAAATACTCCTCAGGGAAAGGTTGACTAAAATCGTCCGTTCTTAGACCAGCTTCAATGTGAATAAAAGGAATTTTTCATAAAAAGCATATTGTGCAGATGAAAAAGAAGTGCAGGTGTCCCCTGACCAATGATAGCATCTATGAAAATATTAAGGGCTTCTAATTTTGATTTTAGCTCATTAAATTCAAGCAATAATAATCCATTTAAAAGTGATAAGCTGTCGCTATTTCTAATTAATTCGAATTGATGATCAACATCAATATTAAAATAATCCAAGTCTTGTTGTATAAAATCTTTATGCTGATTCGTATTGATTATGTACAATTTTTCTCTCTGATTCCGTAAACGAAACTCATTGATAAGGGGTGCCAGTTTGATAAGTTCTGGGCGAGTTCCGAAAACGATAAGTATTTTACGCATTTTCTGGTTTAAAAAAGAAGTTTTTCCCTGAGTAATTATTTTTATTGTATGGAATTAAAGTATTACCTTTCCGAAAAAATATATTGTAATTGTATTTTTTTATCAGGTCTAAAACCAAATTCCTTTTTTCATTGTCCCAAAGTTCACAATAAATCAGTGGCTTGTTGTTTTCTATGATTTTTTTAGCGCCTTCAAATATTTGATATTCAAAGTTCTCTGCCACTATTTTTATCCCATCTATTTTTATTGTATTTATCTCTATTCTGTTATCTAAAATATCCAGCTCTATAATTTCGGACAATCCTTCATTGTAATCTGATATTGTGCTGTCCTTTATGTGAGCCATCCCTTGCTTTTTAACTCCGTTTAAAACGGGTAATATTATTTCTCTCTTCTCCTGTTTATTTCCTAACCCCAAATTATATGTGAATACATTATTTGAGTTAAAATAGTTGACAACTCTATTCAAAACTTTAAAGTTGGTAGTTAATGGCTCATATGCAAAGACCATTCTGTTTTTTCCTCCTTTTTTCAAAGGAATAGTTGTAATTCCGGTGCAGGCACCTATAACCACGATTGTTGCATTCTCATTTAGAAGTTCATTAAAAAACAAAAAATCTGATTTTCTTCCATCAAGAGAAAGAGTTCTAATTTTGAATATGCTAAAAATCTTAAGATATCTTTCGTATCCTAAAATATAATGTAGAATTTTTATAATTGACTCTTTCAATTCTGATTGAGAATTAGTTTAGTAAATAAATTATTTTGTATTTCCCAGGAATAGTGCTCTTTCACAAATTTATAGCCTTCTTGTCCTATTTCAAACGTTTTCTTTTCATTGTTTAATAATTCCATAATTGCTTTTGAGAATTCGACAGACGTATTAGCTTCGATTATAGCTTTGTTATTGGGAGCATTTATGGCGTTGTTGGATAAAGTGCTTACAATACAAGGTGTTTTCATTGCCATTGCTTGTAATATTTTGTTTTGAAGACCAATGCTTATTTTCATTGGGGCAAGCATGATCTTTGAAATCGCTATTGAGTCGCTAATGTCTTCGAAGTTTTCAATTATATCAATGTTTTGAGATTGGAAATTTTTTAATATGTTTGGGTGCATTAATACCTGCAATAAGCAATTTAATATTTGGTTTGTATTTTTTGACAAGAGGAATTATTTCATTTAATAGAAAATGGATAGCATCAATATTAGGCGGATAACCTAAATTACCCATAAATAATAAATCATATATTTTTTCTTGCGTCTTAGGATAAAATGAATCAAAGTCTACCCCATTTGGAATAACATTAATTTCATTTGCTCTTGTACTTTGAATTGATTTTTTGTCCTGATTCGAAATAATACAGAATTTATCTATGAAATTAAAGACCTTCGCCTCATAGTTACAAAGTTGATTTTTTTCATAAGTGAATAGAAGGCGCTTAAAAACATTAGGTTCAATCTCCTGTCTTTTTTCCATGCCTTTTGCGAATGCATCCATAAAATCAAGTGATTTAATGATTTTGCTAATGTCTTTTACATATTCTGTCGTGCGAATTAAATGGCAATGAATATGGTCGGGTTTAATTTTATCCGACAGTCTTTCTACCTCTTTCTTTATTCCATTATTGTAAAAAAAGGCAACTTGCAATGGGATTTTTTTAAACGGACTTAATAATAACTGAATTATCCTTTTGTGCAAAGGCAAAACGAATACGTTAATAGATTTACAAAATGGTGATAAGGCTTCAATATTTTTATCAGAAACCTTACTTTCATTTATTGCAATTAAATGTACTTCGTTACTTTCAGCCAAGTATTTTAGTTGAAAATACACCCTTAATTGATCTCCTTTGTTTAGTGGGTAAGGGAAGCGGGATGTTATAAATAAGATCCTAGCCAATGTCTATCCCTTTATCTTTAAGGATATATTTGGAAATCTGATCTGAAAAATTCTCAATTCCGGACCGGTTCAAATGTACTCCATCAAAAAAATCCTTTTCAGTATGATTCAAATCGAGCGTACGTAAATCATGGTCTTTCGCCAGTTGATTTATCACTTTATTGAAAGTAGAGATTGTTTCGTTCATTTCAATAGAATATGGATACATGATTCCTTTATGAAATTGCGGGATAGAAAAAATAATTACATTTTTGTTTGACGTTAGAAATTTTGTTTTGATAATAATCTGATTCATTGCAATTTTAAAATCGTCAACTGATGTTTTCTCTTTGATATCGTTTGTTCCTATTAAAATGGAAGTAACGGACGATTTGTGTTCTTGAAGAGAAGAAAAATGTTTGTCGGTGTATCTTGCCAGGTCAATAGCCTTAAATCCACTTACGGAATGATTAATAACATTCCAATGTTTATTTAAACTGGCACTTAGCTTGTTTCCAACTAATTCAGGATAACCTAAATAAGTTCTTGCACCAATCGTAATACTGTCGCCAAATGCAATATATGTTTCCCAGTTCATATTAAAATGTGTCTAAATGTCATCATAAAAATACCGCTAACGGACTACGCATAAAAGTAGCGCAACCTTGATTAAAGATAACCAACTTCAAGTTAAAGCCAAACGTTGGCGGATAAATATCTGCTGAACTGCGGTTTGGCGAAGGATGGATATCCTTCGCCGCTGGGAGTTTTACACGAATCTAATGTCAGATAATTCTTTTCCGATTGTATGTATTCCCTGAATGATTTTGTCCGTTTGTTTTGCGGATGGATTTTTTCGTCCTTGCACATATTGTGAAAGTAAAGTCGGATTCATTCCGATACGCTGTGCCAAGAAATTTGCATTGAGTACCCGATAATATTGAAAGAATTGTTTTAAGTCAAGATTCAATTTGATGTTTTTCGCGTCGACAAAGTAACCACTTTCTTCATATTCAAGATTCAATGCGTCAATTAAATTTTCGTATAAAGATGTAATGTCCTTTGCGGTCGAAAAGACAGCCATGTCTTCAGCATAAGCAGAGTAACCGGTTTTAGTTTTTTCAACCGTTACGTTAATTTTTTTTGTCAACTTCTTCATAATCCTACTTTTTAATTCCGGCTTGTTTGAACAATTTTTTTTCTAATCCTCTACCAAGTTCGCTGCTTCCATGATTTGGAAAAATAATAATCCCTTCCTTGGTGTCATGAATTAGTTTCATATGTGATCCGCTTTGTGATATGACATACCATCCGTCTTTCTTCAAAATTCTTAAAGCTTCGGAACATTTCATATACAAAGGTAAATAATAATTTACTTTCTCGCAAGGATTTTGCCAAATTTAAATGGAGCATAACGGACTACGCATAAAAGTAGTAGCGCAGCCTTGATTAAAAGTACTGAACTTAAAAGTTCCCACCAAGCGGAACAAAAACTTTTTTAATAAATTTCGTTGTTTAAAAAATTTTTGTGGAGCGGCCCATTGGGCAAAAACAGAAAGTGAGTGTACCAAAAGCGCTATTACTTTTTATGCGATGTTAGGTAATCGTTTAATACTCCTAAGTCGCTATTGTTTCGGTCCGGTTCCTTCATTCACATAAACGTCGCCAGAAGTTTCATATGTGATTACATTACTTGTAAAGTTTCCACTTCCTGAAGCGTAATATGGTCCGCTTACTTGTTGAGATGGAATTGAGAAATTACTTCCTGCCATTAGAGCAAAATAATTACTTCCGTCATTCCATAAATTATTCAAATAGATTGTATCCGCTGAAGTTCCGCCTGTCGTAACTTGAAGAGTATAAGTAACAGCTTCGGAAAAAGATCCGAACATAAATAAAGTGTCGGTCACGAGATAATTTCCTAAATACGGGTCGCGAGGATCTGGTTCAGGTTCTGGAAAAATGCAACTTCCATCATCTTTTTTCGCATCAGCGTCATAATTGGTCGCTGCCGAATCTGTACAGCCTTCTTTCTTACAACTTGTGGAAAGTCCTACTACTAGGATTATTCCGACGAATAATATTTTGTTCATTTGCATAATTTATAGATTTTATTTTTTTTAATGTTACCTAACAAATTCCTAAACGCAAAAACATTCTTCCTAAAAACCAAAAAAAACAATTCCCCTTTGTCCCTGTCTGCTTGACGCAGTCAGGCAGGCTTAGTCCTCTGTCCTTAGCCCTCATTTAATAACCGAACTAACATCAAACCCAATCACGCAAACGTCATCAATCTGTTCATGATCACCCATCCATCTTACCAATTCTTTTTCAAGTTCATCACGTTGTTTGGAGTAAGAATCAAAACAATGCTGGAGAATAAATTCTTTCATGTTTTTTACCATGTATTTTTTTCCTTTGTCTCCACCAAACTGATCAGCGTATCCGTCACTGGTCATGTAAAATTTCATTCCCTCTTTGAGCGTAATGGTATGTTCATCAAAAACCTGATCATCGGGGGTAAAGCCTGCCACCGCCACTTTGTTTGCTTTCACTTCTTCAACGGTTCCGTTTTCTACAATCCACAATGGTCTGTTGGCGCCGGCATACAACATGGTTTTTGTTTTGAGATCAATCATACAAATGGCGGCATCCATACCATCCCGGGTGGAACCTTTTTCACCATCCTGCTTAAGTGATTTTTTAATTGACTTACTTAATTCAGAAAGAATTTTTCCGGGATTTACCACACGTAATTCATTCACAATATTGTTCAATCTGTCTGACCCAATCATACTCATAAAGGCACCGGGAACACCATGTCCTGTACAATCTGCACACACAACAATCAGCTTATTGTCTTTTTCCTGAAACCAGTAGAAGTCACCTGATACAACATCTTTCGGACGGAACAATACAAATGAATCAGGCATCCATTTTTTCATTTCATCTTCCAGCGGAAGAATGGCAAGCTGAATTCTTTTTGCATAATTGATACTGTCCTGAATTTCTTTTTGCTGATGTTCGAGTACTTCATTTTTATCCTGAATTTCACGGGTACGTTCTTCAACTATTCCTTCCAGCCATTGGTTTTGTCTTTTCAGATGAACTGAACTTATTTTTACTCCGGCAAATAAAATAATGATGAATGCAACCACATACAATACATACGCCCATGCAGTTCGATACCAGGGAGGAAGAATGGTAAAGGTGAATGCAGCTTCTTCTGAAATGTGTCCGTAAATATTTCTTGCTTTTACTTTAAATATATAATCACCTTCATGCAGGTTTGTAAAATTTGCATCATTTTTTGTACTCCATTCTGACCATTCTTCATCATGTCCTTCCAGTAAAAAAGAAAATTCAGGTGTATGCTCATCTTCAAAATACGGAGCTGAAAAACGGAAATAAACATCGTTGAATGAATACGCAATTTCATAGTACTTATCAGCGTTTTGATTCATCTGAACTATTCCATTACTATCAGCAAAAGCACCATTAAACAAGACAGAATCTCTGTCTACAGAAAACTCTCTGATGAGAGAATAAAAAGTGGATTTATATTTTTTCTGGGAATTTTTTTCATAACGGATTAATCCGTCTGCACAACCAATCCAGAATACTCCGTTTTCTTCCAGATAAAATTCGTTTACACGGCCGTAGTTAATACCCCAGAAAGGTTTATTAATGAATGATTTTGTTTCATAATCATAATAACCGATTTTATCATCTGCACAAAACCAGGTGCGGTCCTTGTCTTCCTGAATTAACAATAACTGATCAACAAAAACAGAATCATAAAAGGGTTCACCCTGAAACATACCGCGATAATAAGTAGGATCACTTTTCAAACTATCATCCAAACCTTTTACCATTTCATCTTCATGTATGAATGACAACAATCCCTGATTTGAACCAAATACCATCCGGTTATTGAATAAAATTGGTTTTCCCAGCTGATCATCATTTAATCCATCCATGAATGAATAGGCATCCAAAACAAAATTGGAAGGATCCATTTTTAATCTGTAAATACCCGCTCCCACACTACCAATCCATAAATCATTTTTATATACAGGGTCAAGTTCAGCACTCAGAAAACGCGCTGATAAATTTTCTGAAGTCCATATCTGATTAAATGAACGGTCATAAACAAAAATTCCGCCTGAGCCTGCAGTAACAAATAAATTATGGGGATTGGAAAAGAAAATCACATTTGCATTTGTATTGTTTATTTTCAGATAATTTCCGGATAGACCCTGCTCATTTTCAACAAAAGAATTCAGTTTGTAAATCCCTTCAGATGTTGCGATATACAGCACGTCATCCACAATACAAAAATCCCAGACCTGATTACGGATAGAAGCAACACTTTCAAATTCAGCAGTACCAAATTTGGAATTTGACTGTACAAATAATCCAAATGAAGTTCCTACAAACAACTTTCCTTTGTAGCGGATCATTGCTTCCACATTTCCCTCAATTCCGGCCTTTTCATTAAAGTAAGAAAGCGGCGAATGATAATTCACTTTTGAAATTCCGTTGCCTAAAGTCAGCCATAAGTTTTGATCTCTGTCTTCAAAAATATTTTTCACTTCATTGGAACGCATTCCTTTACTGCGGTCAATGCGCTTCAGAATTTTCCCGTTTTCATCAATGATTACAATACCGTTAGTGATTGTTGCCAGCGCAATACTTCCCTCTGACAAACGCAGTGCACCAATAATTCCAAACTGATTGAGCAGAGCACCTTCCTGAACTAACTCCCGGGAAACTCCGTTTTTCCATTTCCATAAACCAATTTCCTGACTGACAAAAAGCAGGGAATCATTACTGGTTTTAAAAACACCAAACAGTCCGTAATCTTTAAACTGCTCTGTTCCGCCCAGCGTGATCAACTGACCATTTTCCATTTTCTGAATTCCAACCTGACGGGAGCGCAGATACAATTCGCCGTCACAGATATAACTCAGGTGAAAACTGTTTTCAGGATAATGAGTCAGAATTGATTTTGACGCAGGAGAATATTCTATCAGCGATTCATAGGATTGAAAATAAATTTTATCTGAAGCGGCATGAATTTTCCAAACATCAAAAAAGAACAAATCTTCTTCTTTGAATTTTGGAAGTAAAGATTGATAAACCATTGTACCCGTTGAGTCAGGACATAAATATCCGATTTCACCGGATGCACCGGCGTATATTACTCCAGTGCTGTCAATAGCCAGTGAACGCACGTAAGCGCCGGTCTGAACTTTAATAAAATTCCAGCTCAATCCGTCAAATTCCAGAATTCCGTTTCCGGTACCAAAATACATGACACCTCTGCTGTCCTGAACAGCACACATAATTTCAGGATTTCTATCCTTACCATACTGCTGTGTGGAATAATTGACAATGGGCGGGTAGTATTCCTGCGCAAGAACCAGATATTGACAAAGAGAAA
The DNA here is from genome assembly GCA_016719925.1 of Crocinitomicaceae bacterium. Classification (GTDB taxonomy): domain Bacteria; phylum Bacteroidota; class Bacteroidia; order Flavobacteriales_D; family Crocinitomicaceae; genus JADJGJ01. Next base: position 57,524 of record JADJYC010000007.1, read on the forward strand.
ATATTGTTAGTAAAAGCAAACGCATGGACACGGTTTTTTAAAAGGTGAAGATTTATCTTTATTCAAAAATAAGAAAAATGAGCAAAGAGATCACGTTGAAAGAGGTTATTACCCATGTTGAGAATTTTCATAACGCGTTTGGCATCAAAAACAATTACTCACCAACAGCTGATTTTACTCAAGAAGAGATCATGCTCCGGTATAAACTGATGCGTGAAGAAAATGAAGAATATCTGGAAGCTGCCCAAAAAGGTGACATTGTTGAAATTGCAGATGCACTGGGAGATCAGCTCTATATTTTATGCGGAACCATTTTAAGACACGGTTTACAACACAAAATTGCAGAAGTGTTTGAAGAAATTCAGCGCAGCAACATGAGTAAATTGGATAAAGATGGCAAACCTATTTACCGTGAAGACGGAAAAGTTCTGAAGTCAGAATTGTATTTCAGGCCGGATATTAAATCAATACTGGAAGCTTAATTTAATCTTTACGCTAAACAAAAGGATGAAACAAATTTGCTTTGTACTATTTCTGATATTTATTTTTTTCAGTGGTTTCAGCCAGCATTTAAATAAACTCAGTTTCGAACTGGCGGGTTCGGGTGGATTTGGTTCGTTCAACTTTGAAAAAAATCTGTTTTATAACGAAAAATCAGAACCTGTTCTGGATGAACTTGCTCAGCCAAAAAAAATGGGTTCACAACTTGATCTGAGAATAGGATTCAGTTTAACACCCGTTGATAAAAATAACGGTGTGGTATTGATTTTTCCGGTGATGGTTCACTTTCATAAATTTAAAGGAAGTCACGGAATTGATGTTGGATTAGGTCAGGCATTCTCAATTACAACAAGGGGTAATTTTTTTCTGCGGACACCTTTATCAGCCGGATACCGGTTTCAGCCGTTGGATAAAAAGTACTATCTGCGATTTTCATATACCCCCATTTTTTCTTACCTGCTCGGTTTTCAGTATCAGCATTGGGCAGGAATTACTTACGGTCACACACTTGGTAATAAATGAAAAAACGGAAAAACATATCACATTTAATTCCGCTGTTGATTCTTTTTTGGATCTTCAACTCCTGCAATAAAGAAAAATATTTTGGCGGACCGGATAGTTACACAGACGATTTTGAAAGTTATTTAACGATTGACAGCCTGTTGGATGGCAACAATGTGAGATGGTCTTTTTTTCAGCAAACACTTTCTTCCAATCATGCTGAAATTGATACGCAAATTGTGCATTCAGGAAATCAATCTATCCGATTCAACGGAATCCTGTCTTCAGAAACAGTTTCAAAATCAAGTATTGTAAAACAAAAAATGGCCTTCTATGAAGGTGAAACGGTAGAAATTGAAATGTGGTTTTATATTCAGGGTACGGATGATCTTGAATGGTTATTTCTTTTTGACCTGGAAGAAAATTCAGCGATTGGCGCCGGACCAGGAATGCGGCTTGCCATGGTCAGCAACCAGTTAAGGGTAGAACATAAATATAACAACCCTGACATTGTGCAAAAACCAGGAAACGAAATAAACGTTCCAAGAAATGAATGGTTTAAAATAAAATTTGAAACTCTTTTATCACAAAAAGAAAAAGGATCTGTAAAAGTATGGCAGAATGATACGCTGATTATTGAGCAATACAACTGGGTTACATTGCCATCTGACTTTTTGTATTTTCAACAGGGAACAAAGGGCATGTACACCAATATTGAATTTGGTATTACTGCAAATTCAACAGAACATGATGTGATTTTATATCTTGATGATGTTACAGTAAAAGTGAAGCCATGAAAAAATACGATCCGTTTATCGCATTCATTTTTTTAATCCTGACACTGGGATTTATTTTTTGTGCGCATTCAATGACTCTTTTTTACCCGGGTATTTGAAAGACATCAGAATCAATGGAGCTGGTATATCCGGCCGTTGTTTTTAATTCCGTTCTGTTATGCTGCATTAAAAAAATCACTGAGCGGAATTTCAATAACTGTATTTGCTCTTTTTACCAGTATGGCCTGGTTTAATCAGCCCGCAGATGTTTCTCCCATGGTTAAAGAATTTCTGGCTTTTGAAATGGAATGGTTAAAGAGTGAATGGACTGCGGGTAAAATCTTACTGACACTTTCAGTTCCGTTTACATTCTTTTGTCTGGCTGTGGCCTGCTGGAAAAGAAATCTCTGGTTTGGTGTCGGAACATTGATTATGATGGCCACCGGAAAAATAGTCTGGAGTATCAGCGAAGCCGGAGAATCAGGAAAATCAATTATTATTCCTGCTGTTATTGGTCTTGCCGTTTGTATTGTGTTTGCACTAATGGGTTTCAGAAAGATGAAATAAAAAAAAACCGGCCAGTAAAAACTTACTGACCGGCTTCAAAATTATTCTGGAAAAAATTATGGTTCCATTTCTTCCATGTCTTCTTCAATCATGGCATCCATGTCAATTGTTTCATCACTTAACTGAAAGCCATTTGCTGAAGCAAAAGTATATTGCATGTCAACCCAACGGTTGTCTACTTCATAATATGCTTCCAAAGCAACCAGATATTCATCATACAAATCAAAATCAGCATCTTTCCACTGATCATCCGGAACAGACATTGGCTGCGCTAATTTGTACAGATAGTCATTAATCAAACCAGCAACTGCATCAACCCACTCGATAGTAAGATCTTCAAGATCTTGTTGCATAGGCCAGCCTTTGCCATCGTAAAGATTCATTGCTTTTTTACAATTTTCAATCATCACCAGCATGGTATCATAGTGAATATTGAATTCTTCTACTGTTGCATCTATTTCATCAAAGTTGTCTACTTCACGCAACATTACGTCGATGTCAACCACTTCAGCCTGAACACCAAAGAAATATTCTTCACCATTAGTAGCTCCGCCTTCTTCAAAGCTTAGTGCTGCTTCTTCAAAATCTTCTTTGTCTTCCATTGGCGTTTGAAGCGCTTCATTGTCATTACCACACGAAGCAAGAAATGCTAAGCCAAGTGGCATTAAAAATAATTTTTTCATTGTTTAGTTAATTTTATAAAGTCGATCCGAAATTAATAATTTTTGTTCAAGTACTTATATAAAACGATTTGATTCTTGTCAGGTCCTTAAAAATAAACGTCTAAAACTGAACCCGGTAATTGAAAATTGGAATGAATCCCAACTGATATATGGTCTGAATCTTTTGCTCTTCCGCATCATAATACTGCGTAAAAACATTTTGCTGATTGGTGACATTCTGAATATCCAAAAAGAAATAGTGGGTCGACTTTTCACCATATCTGCGGTAACCCAGTTTAAAATCAAGTCTGAAAAAATCAGGAGCCTGATTTGCATAACGATGATTCAAATCAAATACTGTAGTTCCGGCAGCAATACTTGCATTCAGATCTATTGGAGTCAAAGGGGTTCCGCCTGACCACACCAACTTTAAATCTGTAATGATGGCGTTGGTTTTACTTTTACCAACCGGAAACTCTTTACCGGCAATAGCATTGCAGATAAAGTTATTGTTGTACCTGCTGTTTCTTTCAATACCATCAAGCGCTTTGTACTTTGATTCGTAAAGTGATGCAGTAAATAAGTAGTAATAGTTATTCTCTAAAAACCGTTCAAGCGTAAATTCAAGTCCGTAATTTGTTCCGGTTCCTGCATTGATAAAAGGAACCGATGCGTTATTATCAATGGATGAAAAAAACGAAACATTGTAATTCAGCACGGAATATCCGCTTGTACTGTCATCTTCAACCGGAATATCATACAAATACTGATAATACGCTTCCATTCTGAACCGCACAAATTCTGTAATCTGAAAATCATACCCTAAAATACCATGAAGCGCTTTGGCGGGTTTGAGACTTTGATTGGGAGTAGTGGATGAACCATCTGATTGCTGAATTTCTGCAAAATAAAAAGTGAGCGGTTCTATTCGGTTGTGTTTTCCGGCACCAACAGATAAAGAATGTCTTGGTGCAAGATTCCAGCTGAAACTCACTCGGGGATCAAAAACAGGTTCAGGATTCAGACCAAACCAGGTAAAATGAAATCCAGCATTCAATGTGATCTCTTCCGTAAAACGATGTTTCCATTGCGTAAATGCCTGAACCATGTCTGTTGCACCGTTACTGGACAAATAAACAATGTTTTTAGCCAGATCTTCTGACTGAAGATTATATCCAACCCGACTATAAATAAAACCGGTTCGCAATGTATTTTTTGCATTGAATTTTATATTCAGCATGGATGAAACGCGGAATGCAGATTCAATAAAAGAAGATCTCTGTACCGGTTGAAAATTATAATTGTTATCCAGTGAATCCAGATCAGCGCCCAGTTCACTTGCGGTTATTGCAATGTAAGAATTGAGATAAGCTTTTTTACCAATGAATATTTTGTGATTAAATCCTGCGGCACCCATATTTGAAATACTGATTTGTTCATAGCGGTCATCCTGATGAAGCCAGAGCAGTGAATCTTTTTTTGCAGCAACAGAAACCTGACTCAATCCGCCAATACCATAGAATGTAAACACTCCTGCTTTTTTTGTCGGGAAATTAAATTTGTATGTGAGATCATGAAAAAGCGGCAAGGTATTTCCGGCAACATCCAAACCTATTTTTTCAAAAACTCCGGTAGTCGAATACCGGTAATTAATCAGGTAAGAAGATTTATTTTCTTTGGAGATCGGTCCTTCTGTATTAGCCTCCAGTCCAATGAACCCTGCCTGAAAAGAGAACTCTCTTTTTTCTTCATTTCCGGTTCTTAGTTTAACATCAAAAACTCCTGACATGGCATTTCCATATTCAGCCGGAAAAGCTCCGGTAAAAAAATCTGAATTTCGAATTACGTTTACACTTAAAATACTCATTCCTCCGCCTGAACTTCCGCTGCTGGCAAGGTGATTCAGATTAGGAACTTCAACACCTTCCAGTCTCCACAGAAATCCTTTGGAAGAATTTCCGCGGATAACCATGTCATTTGAAATACCGCCACCGGTAACTCCGGCGTATGATTGGGCAATGCGTGAAATATCTCCGTTGAAACTTCCTGAAAAACGGCTGGCTTCATCAATGGTAAAAGACCGTGCTCCCGGTCCGGCCATCTCATTAATTGGTTCTCCTTTTACAGGATTTGCCTTCACCTCTACTTCACCCAGAGATTTTAATGATTCGGTCATTTCAATCGTGAGTGTTACTTCTTTTCCGGCACCAACTAAAATTTCATTCAGCACCAGTTCTTCATAACCGGTATAAGTAACCCGAATAGTATGTCTGCCAATTGGAACATTTTCAATTCTGAAATTTCCTTCCAGATCAGAAGTGCATCCCAGCAAAGGATCTGTATTGAGAATCACAACTTTTGCTCCAATCAGCGGCAGTTTAGAATCACGGTCAATCACTGATCCCCTGACTGTTTGTGAAGATTGTGAAAAAGAACTGAAACTAAAAAACACAAATAATATTCCGGCAAAAAATGCCACCGGTTTCTGAATTTGTGTCTGGAAAAAATACATGAAAATTTTATGGAGTGGAAAGTGAAACAGGAATTACTTTTCCGTTGATCCACTGATTTGCATTGAGTGAAAAATCAGAAATGAATGCAGCCATTTCATTTGCACTCACGGGAGCCTTATATCCGGGAAAAGCTTCATTCAGCATTTCTGTCTGCGCAGCACCCAGCGCAAGACAATTCACCGCAATTTTTTTGTCTTTCAGTTCTTCAGCAAGACATTCAGAAAATGATGCAACAGCTGCTTTACTTGAACTGTAAACACTCAAACCTGAAAACTTAGCACTTCCCTGAAATCCACCCATGGAACCTATGTTGACAATGTGAGATCCCGCTTTTAATAATGGAATAACAGCCTGACAAATTTCCATCAGACCAAAAACATTTACCCGGTAAACCGCTTCCATTTCTGATCTGGTAATTTTTTCAAACGGTTTATTGACGAGCAATCCTGCATTATTAATCACAATATCCGGATTAAACTGATGACGTTTGAAAATTTCAGCAGCCAGCTGAGAGACATTATTTTTTTCCAGATCAAATTGCTCAGCAATCAGATTGGGGTGATTTAATTTTTTGAGCGCGGAAGTATTTCTTGTAAGCACAAGAACTTTATTTTCTTCAGAGAGAATGTGCGCAAGTTGTTCTCCTATTCCCCTGCCTGCTCCGGTAATTAAAATCTGTTTCATACTTCAATAATTACCGATTTGCTGCTACTAATATTCGTCAAAAGAAATCACCACATTTTCAGAAGTTGGATGAGCCTGACAGGTAAGAATAAATCCTTCTTCTACTTCATCCGGCTCCAGCGCATAATTGAGATCCATTTTTGCGGTTCCTTTCATTACCTTGGCTTTGCAGGTACAGCAAACTCCACCTTTACATGAAAAAGGGACATCCGCTCCGGCATCCTGAGCAGCCTGCAGGACAGATTTTCCGGCTGTGTTTAACTTAAATACAAACGACTCATCATCCATTATCACTGTGACAGTTGCTTCAACATTTTCAGCTGGTTTTGATTCTGCAACAGGCTCTGCAGCTGTTGCTGTAAACAATTCAAAATGAATTTTTGCAGCAGGAACACCTTTGGAAACAAAATAATCTTTTACAGTCATTATCATCTCCTGAGGTCCGCAGGAATATATTCCATCAATTGAAACACCCGCAAGCGGACCGCTGAAAATTGCTTCACATTTTGCTTTATCTATTCGACCTGTTGCCAGATCATTTTCTCCATTCTGACGGGTATAGATAAAAGTTAATTTGAAATTTTGATTTGCAGCAGCTAACTGAGTCAGTTCATTTTTGAAAATCACATCATTTTCCTGCTTATTGGAATAGTATAAATAAACGGTGCTTTTCTTTTCAAGTGTCAGAATAGATTTGATCATTGAAATAACCGGAGTTATTCCTGAACCGGCAGCAAAAAACACGTAGTTTTTCTGATTGAACGGCTCTGGATTAATCAGGAATGAACCCATTGGAGGCATTACATCCAGTGAATCACCGATTTTCAAAGTCTTGGTTGCGAAATTGGAAAACAATCCGTTTTCAATTGCTTTCACAGCAACCCTTAATTCTTTTTCAGAGGGACTTGCACAAATGGAATAAGAACGTCTGACATCCTGACCACCGATATTAGTGCGTAAGGTTAGGTACTGTCCCGGTTTAAATTTGAATTCGGGTAACAATCCAACAGGCAAACTGAATGCAATAGAAACGGTATCTGCAGTTTCTTTTCTGATATCCTGAACTTTGAGTGAATGAAATTTTGTGCTCATGCCTGATTTTCTCTAAAAATTTGGATGCGAAATTAACAATTTATAGGGAAATAACAGACAGATGATTTTTCATGATCGTTTTCAACTATTCCGGATATCAATAAAACCATGCGTTTTCGAAGTAATAATGCTCATGTCCGGTATCTTAAAAATACCTTTATTTTGTGAATAAACTAATTCATAATTTTCACCTCAGAATAACTAATTTTGAAACTTTAAAAATCCCAAAACATTACATCAGATAATTTGCTTCAATTTAAATTTATTAATGACAAAAAATATCCTTTTTCCGTTCCTTGTTTTTTCCTGCTTTTTTTCAGTTTCAGCTCAAAAAGATATCGATCTGAAAAGTTATCAGCAGAAATTCAAGAATGACATGGGTGTTGTGCTGAATCACACCCTGTCAGTTGTAATTAAAGTGAATGCAAAAACCGGTGAGCTGGATATTTTTGAAACAGATCATGAAGAAATCCTTTATTTGCAAAACAGTGCCAGATTTTATACTGATCAGAGTATTTCACTTTCTGAATTTTTTGAATCAATTGAACACATCAGTGCAACACTTATTAAAGCTGATGGCAAAAAAGTTAAACTGAAAAGTGAAGATTTCAGAACTGTTGACTCTCCGCCAAGCAGCTGGGTTTTTCACGACGATGATAAAGAAGTGGTTTTTGATTTTATTGAGTTAAGAGAAGGATACAGAACAGTTATAGACTATACCAAAAAAGTAAAAAGGCCTGAATTTTTTGATGTGTTTCATTTTTTAGGCGGATATCCGATAGAACAATCAGTGATTAGGATTTCATTTCCTGCATCAGTGAAAATCAACTTTTATGAAAGAGCTTTTAAAAACGCCGGAATTGTAAAAACAGATTTAACAGATAAAAAAGGAATCAGAACAATTACCTGGGAATACAAAAATGTTCCGGCTTATAAATCAGAAAGCGGCAGCACCACCATCAGCAATCATATCCCGCATATTGTTGCACAGATTGTTTCCTATGAATATGACGGCGAAACAAAAAAACTGATTGGCTCTGTTGAAGAACTGCATACTTTTTATGAAGAGTTTTTATTGCTGAAAGAAGATGAATCAAACCGCCGTGAAATCAATGATGTGACCCGCTCATTAATTGAAGGTAAAACAACTGAACTTGAAAAAATGGACACCATTTACAGATGGGTTCAGACACACATCAAATACATTGCATTTGAAGATGGTATAAATGGTTATGTTCCCCGCCCATGCAGCATGGTGATGAAAAACAGATTTGGTGATTGCAAAGACATGAGCAATCTGCTGGTTGAAATGCTAGCATTTGCTGAAGTTAAAAATGCTTATGTTGCCTGGGTGGGAACAAATGACATACCCTATCAGATGAGTGAAATTCCATCTCCGCTGACATGCAATCATGTTATTTGTGTGGTTGAAAAACCAGAAGGCGGATATTATTATCTGGATGCTACAGGTTCAGAAATGGGATACCTTACTCCTCCTGAGGGAATTCAGGAAAAAGAAATTCTGATTCACAAAGGTACCGGCAAATTTGAATTATATAAAGTTCCGGCTGTGGATGCAGATAAAAATTATTTCAGAACGCGCATTGATTATACATTTACAGAGGGAGACTCTATTCGCGGAAAAGGCATTGATTATTTAGGAGGATACGAGCGTGAATCGCGCAGTTATGATCTGAAAAATCTGGAAGAATCAGATTTGTATGATTACGTTAAAGACATTTGTCTGGGAGGCCGGAACAGATTTACCTTATTGGATTATGAAATAAAAAATCTGGAAAACAACAACGATGAATTACAGCTGGAATATTCTTTTTCTGTAGACAATCTTTTAATTCAAAACGGCAATGAATATTACCTCAATCCGATTCTTTTCAAACCCAGAGTAACGCAATATAATGAAGGAGATTTCATCTATGACCGAGCTAAAGATCATCACAGAACAGTCGACTATGAATTCAGATTTACTATCCCTCAGGGATATCAGTTAAAGCATTTACCACAGGGCAATCAATATGAGCACAAGGATGGTCTGTTTACATTCAGTTCAGACTTTAAAGTTGAAAATAATGTGGTGATTGTTTCTTTGAAATATCAGTATCATCTGCTGTTAATTCCTCCTTCTCTTTTCAATGACTGGAATGCGTTTTCAGACAGCATCAACATGACAACCACCCAAAATATTGTTTTGACAAAAATGTAATAGTATGCGATCAATTATCACCTTGTTTTTAGTATCATTTTTTGTCTCCTCAAACGCGCAAAAATTCCCGCTATTTGAAAATTATCAATGGGAGAAAAATCCGGTGTGGAGTGAAAACACCGAAAAAGACGCACTGTATTATTACAGTAAATATCTGCTGGCTATTGAGTATGAATTTGATGATTATTACGGTAAATATTATAAATACAAAACAGAGCATTACCGTGTAAAACTGAACTCACATATAGCTATTGAAGAGTTTAATAAAATGTATATTTCCATGGAGAATGCGGTTAGTCTGAAAAATATTAAGGCCCGTGTAATCAAGTCTGACGAGACAGTGGAATTCAAACCGAAAGTAGAAGAGTTTTACAGTGATGACGTGTCACAACAGTATTACTATTTTCCTATAGAAGGAATTGAAATCGGTGATGAGATAGAAATACTCTACACGTTAAAAATGGAATCAGCGGTAGATGGTGATCAGTTTTTCTTTCAGGGAGAAATGCCTATTTACAATTTTGATTTTCATTTCATCGGACCCAATGATGCCTATTTCAGTTTTCTGCCCAACGGCGGATTTCCAAAACCGGAGCTTGTAGATTCAATTAAGCACAGACATCAGTGGACCTGTCATCTGGATACCATAGATGCCTACAAAGCGGAATATTTTTCAGAGTATAACAACAGTGCAATGAAACTGGACGTCACACTCAGAGGCTTTGACAATGCAGGTGACCGCAGTTATTCTCCTTATGAAAATATTGAAAAAGATCTCAATGCCGTTTACAACATTCCGTTAAAAGGAAAAGATCAGAAAAGTATCCGTGCGCTGAGCATAAAACTTGGAATTTCACAACGCACCAGAACAGAGGAAAAAATAAGAATTATTGAAAACTATATTAAGATGAACATTGTTAATGCCAATGTTTTATTTGGTACTTCAATGACCACAATTATTGAAACTGAACGCGCAAGTTCCATTGGTACTATTCAATTATTCATGGCCATGTTTTATGAAAACGATATCCGGTTTGAATATGGATTTACTTCTGACCGTTATGATACTCATTTTAGCAGTGAAATAGAATCCATGCATTTTTTACAGAGCTATATTTTTTATTTTCCGGATGTTGACAAATATCTCGCTCCGCTTGATTTCAGCTCACGTCTGGGTTATTTGAGTGAAGACTGGATTCCAAATAACGCCTTGTTGTTTACCATGAAACAATATCCGATTCCCGTTACACGTGGTTCCATCAAATCAATTCCGGCCACTTCTGCAAGACAAAATCTGGACAGTACCATTGTAACAATTCGTGTAGGCAGTGATTACCGTAGTTTTGAAATTGAAATAGAAAGACATCTGACAGGTTATGAAGCAGGTGAATTTCAGACCTACTATTTTCTCTTTAACGATGCAAAAAAAGAATCCAAAGGAGAAGAATTGCTGGATGTACTCAATGATAATTCAACCTTTAAAGTTACATCCCTGCAAAACTTTTCACCTGAAGATGCTTTTGTAAAACCACTTATTGTTAAAGGTCATGTCACTGAACTACATGTTCCGTTAATAGAATTTGCCGGTGATGTAATGATCTTTAAACTCGGACATTTGTTTGGTGAATACACATCGTTAAAAGAAATTGACCGTAAAAAACATGATTTTGTTTTTGGCAATCCTTTTTCCAGTTCTACAACTATACACGTTGTTTTTCCTGAAGGAAGTCAGGTGAAAGTTCCTCAGGAAATTCAGCAATCGGATGACCTGTTTGAGCACCCGGAAATCAAAATCAGTTCAAAAATGGAAATCAATGGTAACAAGGTAACATATATCCACGGATCACAATTTGATCAAAATCAATACAGCATCGAAATGAAGGACGTTATGAAAGATGTTTTTGTTTTCTGGAATTCACTTCATAAAATGAATTTACTGGTTCAGAAAGCGCAATAAAAAACGGCGTTTTAAAGCGTGAACTGTCCGTTCAAAAAAAGGATATTTCAGGTATCTATTTCTGAGCACCGCCACAGGCGTGAGTTCTGACCCCTTTTAAGAGAGAAAAACCGACTCATTTTCATGTTAATTTTATGTTGAAAACTACCCTATTTTGACAGGATAAAAAATAGTATTTCAGCGTTGAATTAGTATCTTTGTCAACCCCTGAATAATAAAGGGGTTTCAAGCAAATTTTACAAGCAGTTATGAGCGAAGAAAACAAAACAAAATCGTATTCAGCAGACAGCATTCAGGCGTTAGAAGGAATGGAGCACGTTCGTATGCGTCCATCCATGTATATCGGCGACATTGGAATACGTGGTTTGCATCACCTTGTTTATGAGGTAGTGGATAACTCTATTGATGAGGCAATGGCCGGCCATTGTACGCATATTGAAGTAACCATTCTGGAAGGAAACGGAATTAAAGTTGTGGATAACGGCCGTGGTATTCCCGTTGACATGCACAAAAAAGAAGGAGTTTCTGCGCTTGAAGTAGTAATGACTAAAATTGGTGCAGGTGGTAAATTTGATAAAGACAGCTATAAAGTTTCCGGTGGTTTGCATGGTGTCGGAGTATCTGTTGTGAATGCATTGTCACGTCACCTGCGTGCTGATGTATACAGAGAAAGTAAAGCATTTGTTCAGGAATATGAAAGAGGAAAAGCTTTATATCCGGTAAAAGAAAATGGTAAATCAACCAGCAACGGAACAACGGTTACCTTTTTTCCTGATCCGCAGATTTTTGAAGATCTCGAATACAGCTATGATACGCTGGCATCCCGCATGCGTGAGCTTTCATTTCTGAATAAAGGACTGACAATTTCTATTTGTGATGAACGTTCAACTGATGAAGAAGGCAAATACAAAAAGAAGTTTTTGTTTCAAAAGACGGTCTGAGTGAATTTGTGAGATTCCTGGATGAAAACCGGGTACCTTTAATTGAAAAAGTCATTCACATTGAAGGTGAGAAACATGGCATACCTGTTGAAGTTGCTTTGGTTTACAATACTTCATTTGCTGAAAATCTGCATACGTATGTAAATAACATCAATACACATGAAGGCGGAACACACCTTTCAGGTTTCAGAAGAGGTTTAACTGCCACACTCAAAAAATATGCTGAAGATTCAGGAATGCTCAGCAAACTGAAATTCGATATTAACGGAGATGATTTCCGTGAAGGACTGACTGCTGTAATTTCAGTTAAAGTTGCTGAACCGCAATTTGAAGGTCAGACAAAAACCAAATTAGGAAATAAAGAAGTAACTGCACCCGTTAGTCAGGCAGTGAGTGAAATGGTTGCAAACTACCTGGAAGAACATCCAAAAGATGCCAGACTGATAGTTGAGAAAGTGATTCTTGCTGCTCAGGCCCGTCATGCCGCCCATAAAGCACGTGAGCTGGTACAGCGTAAAAGCGTTCTTACCGGATCAGGCTTACCTGGAAAACTCGCTGACTGTTCTTCCAAAGACGCTGCAGAATGTGAGATTTATCTGGTTGAGGGAGATTCAGCAGGTGGAACTGCTAAACAAGGACGTGACCGTCACTTTCAGGCAATCATGCCGTTGAGAGGAAAAATTCTGAACGTGGAAAAAGCCATGCAGCATAAGATTTTTGAGAATGAAGAAATCAAAAATATCTACACCGCGCTTGGAGTAAAAATCGGTACAGAAGAAGATGACCGTGAACTGAACATCGAAAAATTAAGATATCACAAGATTATTATCATGTGCGATGCCGACGTAGACGGTTCTCACATCGAAACATTAATTCTTACTTTCTTCTTCCGTCACATGCGTAAACTGATTGAACATGGATACGTTTATATTGCTACTCCACCGCTCTATCAGGTGAAAAAAGGAAAACGTGCTGAGTATGCATGGAATGATGATCAGCGTGACAGATTAATAATGGAAATGAAAGGTGCAGGAGCAGATTCTTCAGTAACTGTGCAACGTTACAAAGGTCTTGGAGAGATGAACGCTGAGCAGTTATGGGAAACCACCATGACGCCGGATGGCCGAACTTTAAGACAGGTTAAAATTGAAGATGATATTGCTACAGACAGAACATTCTCTATGCTGATGGGTGATGAAGTTCCACCTAGAAGAGAATTCATCGAGAAAAATGCCAAATACGCAAACATTGATATTTAATAAAGGTTTAATTTAAGTTAGAAAAACCCGGACTGTCTTAATTGATAGCCGGGTTTTTTGTTTTCAGATTTACCATTGGAAAAACAAATCTTCTTCACTCAGTGAATCTTTATAATTCTCATAGACTGGAATAGTTTTAACCGGCTTGTCAATACTCCGCATTCTCTTTTTCCAATTGCGGTTTTCTTTTCCTGAATTTTCCAATGCCGTTTTTTTATTATGATACCAGGTAATACGTTGCTGATTGAGATATTGATGAAATGATAAAAGAATAAAAGATTCCATGGCATGCGGATGATAAATTCCTATTTTATGAAAATAACCTGCGAAAGAAGAATAACCCTCCAGACAAAATTCTTTCCGGATCCGGTATCCCCGGTCATAGATTCCACGCTCTACCACTTCATTTTCTGCCCTGAGTATGAACCGGTCTAAAGCGCGCGAATCAGATGTTCCAAGAATTCTGAAACAGTGAAGTAAATTATCAGGAACGTATTTTGGCGTGTATTTGTAAAAGTCATATTCGCCATTCTGATAGACTAACGGCGGATGATACGGATTACTAAAAAGTGTATCCGCTGCTAACGATTCTGCAGTTAAAAGAACAAAAAAAATCCAGCACACTTTCATGGCCGGATAACGAGAAAATTTATTTCTGTTACAGATTATAAATCCGCTGCCTGAACAATCATCTCTGCAATATCAAGCACTTTAATTTCATTTTCCTTGTTGAAGTTTTTAACCCCGTCTGTCATCATGGTATTACAAAAAGGGCAGCCGGTAGCAATGTAATTTGGTTTTACCTCCAATGCATCTTCGGTACGCTCCACATTAATTTCTTTATTGCCGTGTTCAGCCTCTTTAAACATTTGTGCACCGCCCGCACCACAGCAAAGTCCTTTTGACTTGCAGCGTTTCATTTCCACCAGCTCACTGTCTAATTTCTGCAGCACTTCTCTTGGCGCTTCATACACTTCATTTGCACGACCCAGATAACATGGATCATGGAAGGTTATTTTTTTTCCTTTAAATTCTCCGCCGCCTTTAATTTGAATTTTACCTTCTTTGAAAAGTTGTTCAAGCAATTGAGTGTGGTGCATTACTTCATAATTTCCACCCAGTTCAGGGTATTCATTTTTCAATGTATTAAAACAGTGCGGACAACCGGTCACAATTTTCTTAACCTCATATCCGTTCAATACCTGAATATTCATCATGGCCTGCATTTGAAACAAAAATTCATTTCCCGCCCTTTTTGCAGGATCTCCGGTGCAGGACTCTTCAGTTCCAAGCACAGCAAATTTTATGTTGCAATGATTCAGAATTTTGACAATTGCGTTAGTAATTTTTTTAGCACGATCATCAAAACTGCCTGCGCATCCAACCCAGAATAAAATTTCGGGAGTTTCTCCGGCGGCCAGGCATTGGGCCATTGTTTTTACATTTAAATGGGCACTCATATTTTTTTAGTTTTTTCTTGTGTTATCACTATTTTTTTAGTCTGGAGTCTTTAGTCCGGAGTCTGAGATTTGGATTCGGAAAAGCTGATCTTTTTAAACGGAGCGTATTTTTCCGGATTTCTTACCATGTCATTTAATAAGTTTGAAATCTGATTACACTCTTTTTAAGATCAATACAATTCTCTGCTTCAATATATTTACATTCCCTAGCAAAATTCAACCAAACGATAGTCTCTGAACATTCTGAATCAGCATCTGTCATTTTTGAAATAAAGTGCTTTGGATAAATTCGTTTACGATATCCCTCTGCAATATTTGAAGCAACAGATCTGGATGACCTTCTAATTTGATCAGTCAACGAATAACACTCTTCTTTTGGAAATTTTTTTGTCAATTCAAATATTTTCATTGCTAAGGCAAATGCTTTTTTATATACCAACAACTTTTCAAATCCACTCTCCATACTAATATTCAATTCTGCTACTTATTCAAAAATCTAAGCTGACTCCAGACTAAAGACTCCAGACTAAATTTTAACCTTTAATTCTTTATTTTTCAAACACCTGAATCTTGGAATCCACCTCAACCAGATCAGTAAATTTTCCTTCAAAACGCGTTGCGCGAACAATGTGATTATCGATCCAGTGATAATTTCCGCCGCGGGGTTTACCCATTAACAGATTGTGGTATTTAAATCCTTTTTCTTTTAACCAGACTTCTGTCACTTCTCTTTGTGCTTCTGTTCTTGATGTGAAATAAGTAATGATGTGTCCTTCATCATACCATTTGTTGCAAATTTTCAGAGCATCGGGATATGCTTCAGCAGTCACCATTCTTTCTGGCTCTTCATTGGGAATATCATCTCCAACTGTACCATCAATATCAATCAGATAATTTTTTATGTGCTCCGGTAATTTTGGAGAGACTCTTTTTCCGTCTTCTATTTTTTCTTCTAACATAAATTACGCTTCATTAGCCCAGTTAAATCTGTCAGCCGGAGAGAACTGCCAGGGAGCCTGATTGTTTTCAATATTGGTTGCCATACCAGCCAGTTCAGCCGGTAATTTAGATTCTTCCATCACAAGATATCTTCTCAAGTCAATGATGATTGAAAGCGGATCAATATTGACAGGACATTCCTGAACGCAGGCGTTGCAACTTGTGCACGCCCATACTTCTTCGTCCGTAATATAATCTCCCAGTAAAAATTTTCCGTCATGAAAATCTTTTCCGTTTTTGCGTTTTGCTTCAGCAAGTTCTTCTACCCGGTCACGCACGTCCATCATTACTTTCCGTGGTGATAGTTTTTTACCTGTAATGTTTGCAGGACAAGATGATGTACACCTTCCGCACTCAGTACAGGTGTATGCATTCATTATATTTATCCAGGTGAGATCTGTCACATCTTTTACACCGAACCGCTGCGGCGCAGCATTCGCATCTGCAGGTTGTGCATAGGGATTTGCATTAGGATCCAGCATCAGTTTTACCTCACGCGTTACACTTTCCATATTGGTTAATCTTCCTTTTGGATTCAGATTAGAGAAAAATGTATTTGGAAATGCCCAGATAATATGAAGATGTTTTGAATAAGGCAGATAATTTAAAAATGCCAGCACACCTAAGATGTGGAACCACCAGGCGCTTTGTTCAATGACATGTAACGTATGTAAATCAGATGGTAAAATTCCTTTGAGATTTTTTGAAATCACAAACTCATACGCAGGATCAGCAGCATTCATAATCAATAAAGCAGACATTAAAAGAACTTCAGTAAACAAAATTATGTTTGCGTCTTTGAATGCCCAGCCTTTTAATTCAGGACTCTGAAATCTGGCCACTTTTTTGAAATTTCTGCGAATAAGAAAAACAATACATGACAAGGCAACAAGCAATGCAAGCACTTCAAAAAAGTTGATGATGAAATAATAAAAATCACCCAGAAAAGGAGCAAAAACTCTATGCGTTCCGGCAATACCGTCAATAACAATTTCCAGCATTTCAATATTGATCAGAATAAATCCGGCATAAACAAACAAGTGAAGAATTGCCGCAAAAGGACGTGTCGTCATTTTAGATTGTCCCAGCGCAACCCGAATCATCGTTTTCCAGCGATCTGATTTTTTATCACTGCGGTCAACCTCTTTTCCCAATCTGATATTTGAAATTATTTTACGGATGTTGATTGTAAAAAGAACACCTGCCCCGATTAAGACCAGAGCGAATATGATATTGCTGATTCCCATTAAAAAAAAGATTTTATTGATTCAGGAGTTGTTTCAGTTTTTGTTCTTCAGCCGGAGTTAATTGTACTCCTTTGACTTTTCTGCCGAAGAGTGAAAAATGGACATATTTCTGCGGATTGGCAGCCATGTCATCCAGTAAATGCTGAACAGATTCATTGGTTGATATTAATGCATTGTGAAGACTGTCAGTATGCAGTAATGCTCCCAGCGTTCCTTCTCCTTCATTCACTTTTGCAAGTACACCGTTTAATTCAACCAAGGTAGTTTTAGTTTCAAGAATAACTGATTTCAAATCAGAATCTGCAAGGGTATCTGAAATAGCAGAAATATTATCAATTGTATTGGAAATCTGATCTGATTTATTTGCCAGATTTTCTGTGATGTCATGCACATCTCCCAAAATCTTTCCTACCATTTCAGTTTCTTTGGAAATCAGAATACTCAGGTTGTTTGCAAGATCTCCAAAAGTTCCAATTGCCTGACGCACTTCATACATACTTTCTTCAATGGTATATGCGGCGCTGGTATCCCAAAAAGCATTGATAGAAACTACGATACCTTCAACGGATCCGATGAGTTCTTCTGTTTTCATTTTCAGGGGAAGAAGTTGTTGTTCAACCTGATCCTGAAGTGATGTTTCCATATTTGAAATCATGGTATCACCATCTTCATAATACTCATGCGTAACGGCAATATTGGTATCAAGCCTCAAATCAAGACATTTGGTTCCAAGAATATCCGAACTGATCAGCCATGCAGATGAATTAGCGGGAATCTGAAGTTCATTGTCATCAATATTAAATTTCACCAGAATTTTTCTGGGATCAGCAGGGTGAAGTTCAACAGCAAGAACCTGTCCTATTTTGACACCATTCAGCTGCACTTCATTCGATGCTTTCAAACCGGATGCATTATCATAAACCGCATAGAATTCACGGCTTTTTCCAAAAATTAATCCGCCTTTTAAGAAGTTCACACCAACAAAAAGGAGGAGCAAACCAAGCACAACCAGTAAACCAACTTTAAATTCCTTTGAAACTTTCATTTTAGAATGTCTGTCGTTCAGCTCGCTAAATTAATGCAAATATTCCATTACTCAGCCAGTGTATGCCTATTTTACAAACGAATGATTAACAGATTTAACAGCAAAATCCGGGTAACTGGTGTAGAAGTTAGATTTTTATCGGCACTAAGGCTGACTAAGCCAGATATGCAGGGCTTTTTCTTCTTCAGGTGTCAGCTGAAGTCCCTGCACTTTTTTACCCAGCAAAGATATTCCGATAAATTTAGATGGATTAGCGGTGAGTTCATTGATCAGATTATCTGCCGCAATTTTTGATTCGGCAACTGCATCTTTAAATTCCGGTGTATAAACAAATTCTCCCATTGTTCCTTGTCCTTGCTGCACGCTGACAAGCAAAGCATTCATGTCTGACATAATAATTTCCAGATTTGCAATTTCAGTCAATAAACCGGTTGAAGAAATATCTGTGTTAATGGAAGTGATTTCATTTGCTATTTGGTCAAAATTTGTTTTTCTGTTCATCACGCTGTCTTTCACATCATTCACATGATTGGTAATGTGCGTAATGAGATAAGAATCTGCAGCAATAATTTTGGTCAGATTCTGCGCCAGTTGCTGATAGGTACCAATTGCTTCACGTGCATGATAAACACTCTCATCAAAAGTATATGCACCGCTGGTATCCCAGAAAGATTTTACATTCACAATAATGGTTTCAATGGATCCAATCAGTTTTTCCGTTTTTTCCTTCAACGGACCAATCTGTTTGTTCAGTTCTTCTTCCAGCGTTATTTCATGACGTGCGTTAAGCGTGTCACCATTTTTATAAAACTCTGCTGAAGCGGTATCGCTGTAATCAATTTGAATGTCTATGCTCTTGGTTCCCAGAAGATCACTGATAAGCCATGCGCGTGAAGTTTTAGGAATTTCAATTTCATCTTTTTCAAACGAAAATTTAACCAAAACAAGTTTTGGATCAAGCGGATGCAATCCAACTTCAAGCACTTCTCCAACTTTAATTCCATTGAGCTGCACTTCATTTTCAGCCTCTAACCCATTTGCATTATCAAACAAAGCATAGAATTCTCTTTTATCCCCAAATGAAAAAGTGGTTTTCAGATAATTGATACCAATAAAAAACAGAATACCTCCTATGAGTACAAGAATTCCGGTTTTATATTCTTTGGAAACAACCATATTACAAATCTGCAACTTGTTTTGCAGATTTTCAGAATTTTTAGTGAAGAATTACAGACAACCGGGCCGGAATTTATCAAAGATTTACCCGTGTATTGCCTTTCATGGTAATTACAAATGCGTGTTCAAACCCCTGTGTACGCATTTCTTTTTTGAGCGCATTGGCAGACTCAACTTCTCTGAAAGCACCAACGGTATATTTGTACAATCCTTTGTCTTCATACATGAAAATTGGCATTCCTTTAAAACGCTCATCACTCGTTTCAATTTTTGTTGTCGAAGTTTCAATTTGCACACGGTAAATCAACTCATCTGATTTAACTTCAGTCTCATTCAAACCAAAATCTGCCGTAACTGAATTATTTGTTACTTCACTTCCGCCACCAACATCTCCGGCTTCATAATACTTTTTATATTCCTGAAAAGCTGCAAAAATAGAACGGGCCATTTTTTCCTGACTGGCAGGATCAGCCAAAAATTTTTCTTCTTCCACGTTAGTCAGAAAACCGGTTTCAATTAAAACGCTTGGCATGGTTGTTCGATACAAAACCAAAAATCCGGCCTGACGAACCCCTCTGTCACTTCTTCCAATTTTTACAAACTGTTCCTGTAATTTAGTAGCGAATACAATGCTATGATCAAGAAAAACACTCAGCTGCAACTGCCGTGCAATAATTGCATCCGGTGTCATATCAAAATCTTTGTATTTTTCTCCACCATCTTCTTCCAGTTCAATAATGGCATTTTCTCTTTCTGCAACTTGTTTCTGAGCTTCTGTTTTATGTAATCCCAACACATATGTTTCAACGCCAAAAGCAGTTGCAGGTCCGGCATTTGCATGAATACAAATAAACAAATCGGCCTTATTTCGGTTTGCTATCTGTGCACGCTCATCAAGTTCTACAAAAACATCTGTTTCACGGGTATAAACAACTTTAACTGATGGAAATGTTTCTTTAATGAACTGACCTAATTTCAATGCAATTGCAAGCGTTACTGATTTTTCATTTGCACTGGCGCCATGGCATCCAGGATCTTTTCCTCCGTGACCAGCGTCAATCACTACCGTTTTCAAGCCTCCCATTGCCGACTCAGACTGAGCAACTGACTGATTGTAAAAAAACAATGTCAGAAACAATAAAATCAAGGCTTTTCTGTTATTCAGACTTAAAATCATCTTCTATAAAATTGATAGATTTGCCAACTCTTTACGTATAGTATAACAAAGTTAAGACCAAAGTGTCACAGCATCGCACCAACATATCCATAGTTTTCAGTTCAATCATGTTGATAATGATCAGTTCTGTCTTCAACAGTTTTGGTCAGGCTCCCGCTTCAGCTGTGAGATATGAGGCACGTGACTCTATTGTTGCAAATGTACCTTCACAGATTATCAGATTGTACGGAGAAGCATCCGTTCAATTTGAAGATATTGAACTGACGGCTGATTATATTGAAATTGATATGACCAAAGGTGAAGTACTTGCAACGTATACAACAGACAGCCTTGGTTTACCAGTTGGAAAACCGGTTTTTACCAGTGGCGGTGAAGAAAGCAGATGCGATTATGTACGGTATAATTTCAATACAAAAAAGGGATATGTCAAGGAAGTAAGGGCACAACAGGGTGAAGGGTATATTCACATGGCTGAATCGAAAATTCATCCAAATGAAGAAGTGCATCTGAAAGACGGAAAATTTACTACCTGTGATGCAGATACACCACATTATCATTTTCAGTTAACACGTGCAATCATTGTTCCTGATGAACGAATTGTAACTGGTCCAGTTTACATGAAGCTTTTCAAAATGCCGTTACCTCTGGCAGCACCATTTGGATTTTTTCCAAATTCAGACACTAAAAAACACGGAATTATTTTAACACGGTTTGCCAATACTTCCAAATATGATTTTGGGCTGCAGGATTTCGGGTATTACATTCCGCTGGGTGATTATTGGGAAACCTATTTTTACGCAACAATTTTTACAAGCGGAAGATTTGGAATACAAAACATGACCAATTACAATAAGAAATATAAATTCGACGGATCAGTTGGATTAAAATTTGAGCAGTTCAGAGGAAAATTTTATGACACCGTCGTTACCAATAAATGGACTTTCACGTGGAAACATATTCAGGATGCTAAGGCACATCCTACAATTAAATTCAGTTCTGACATCAATTTTATTTCGGACAATAATCCCAAAACCACTCTGGAAGCAATCAATCCGACTTATTTTAATAATCAGTTCAACTCAGCAGTGAACCTCACCAAATCATGGAAAACTAATAAATTTTCAGGGTCAATGGGATTAAAGGGGTCTCTTCAGCAGAATGCACAGAGCAAAAATTATACAGTCGATCTTCCTTCATTCAACTTATCAGTAAACCGATTTGATCTGGGTGTTTTTCGCAAAGAACGGATAGGAAAAAAATGGTATGAAACCATCAATGTCACGTATGCTATGAATGCGAAAAATTTTATCTCAGCACCAGACAGTGTTTTCAGAAATGAGAATCTGTATATGATGAATGATTATGTATTAAATGGTGTTCAGCATACGGCAACGGTTCAATCCAATCTGCGTTTATTTGGCGGAAGAATAATGATGTCACCGAGTGTGAATTACGGAGAAATCTGGAATTTCCAATACGAATCCAATACCTGGAATCCGGGTACTGAAAAAATTGATACAGTTGAATTTTCAGGATTCAAAAGCTCACGTTCTCTTTCTTTTAATTCCGGTTTGAGTTCAAACTTTTTTGGATATTACAAAACTGCAGGGTCACGTCAAACTAAATTCAGACACGTTGCCTCTCCATCAGTTAATTTTTCATACAGACCAGATTTAGGATTATATGAAGTTGTTCAATATGACACTCTATTTAATGAAAAATATTATTCTCCTTTTCAAAACAGTTTGTACCGTGAAAGCGGATACGGAACAGCCGGCATCATCAGTTTCACTTTAGGAAACACACTTGAAATGAAAACGCTGGACAAAAAAGACTCCATCAATGAAACATTCAAAAGTTTCAAATTAGTAGATGCATTTACCATAAATGGTTCGTATGATATTTTCAAAGACTCATTCAATTTATCAAACCTTGGACTTGCATTCAGAACGGCACGTTTTCTTAATGTATTCAGTTTTCAAAGCTCTGCCAATTTAAGTCCGTATTCCTACGATCAGATTACAGGAGATGAGACACCAGCCTATGCGTGGCAAACGGATCAGGGAGTTGGAAGAATTAAAACCGGAACCGTTGCTGTCAATGCCAATTTCACTAATCAAAAAGGAAGAAAAAAACAAAAAGAGCTGGATGAATCAACTGCAGACAATGCAAACGCAAACGGAATAGCTACAAATCCAAATCTTACCAGTTTTGAAATTCCGTGGAAACTAAATTTATCTTACAATTTGAATTATTCCAGATTGTCGATGTTATCCGGCGGAGAAATGACGGATACATTTAAACTTATCCAAACCATTCGTGCTGACGGAGATTTTAATCTGAATGACAAATGGAAATTTTCTTACGGTATAAATTATGATTTGCAGGCAGACAATGTGTGTGATGCAATCAGTACGTACAATTTTGGAATATGGCGTGACTTGCATTGCTGGGAAGCAAACCTGACCTGGTTTCAGTACGGTCCCTGGGTTGGTGAAAATACCAATATCAACTTTTTGTTCAGAGTAAATATCAAAGCATCCATGTTCCAGGATATCAAACTGGAGTATACGCAACCACCGTTTTTCTTTTAGATAAAATCTGCAACCGATTCTTTTTTCTTCTGCACCAGTTTTTTCAGAACAAATCCTGAGAAAATAGAAAGGACTACAAAACTGAGAAAGAAATACATTCCAATTAAAGTTGTTGAGCCGGTGTCAACTCCTTCATTCATGTTGGTAAAAGAAAAAACAGCCAGAAACATAGCAGAAATAAAAACATCTGCCATGCTCCACTTTCCTAAATAAACTACCACCGGAGTCATTCTGTGTGATGTTTTGGAATGCGGATTCATAAAAATAATCATGGAAGAAAATAATTTGAGCAGCGGAAAGACAATTGAAAATAAAATGACACAAACTGCAACCAGAAAATTGCCACCGGTGTAAAGCAATTTAATCAGCTCAAGTACTGATTTATTCTGATAAAAATAATAGGTTCTTCCTTCAAATGTCTGATCAAGTTCATAGTGATGATTGCCCAGTCCTATATCACCAATCAAAGGCATATTGTCAAATTCAACATCAATTGGAATCT
The DNA here is from genome assembly GCA_016719925.1 of Crocinitomicaceae bacterium. Taxonomy (GTDB): domain Bacteria; phylum Bacteroidota; class Bacteroidia; order Flavobacteriales_D; family Crocinitomicaceae; genus JADJGJ01. The sequence continues at coordinate 81,398 of JADJYC010000007.1, forward strand.
GAAATGTAAGGTCTTTGTTATATGCTTCAATTTCAAGAAACGGCGACTGAATTCCAAGATACAAAAATGACAGTGCGGCAAAAACAAGTACCAATCCATTTATTTGCAAACGATGATCTCTTTTCCGGTAATAAAGTAAGTTGGCAAAAACAAAAAGCAATACGACACCGGCCAGCACTGTACCATATATCATTGCATCTGAATATAATTTTATTGATTCCTGTTCCAGATTTTGCCACAACTCAACTTTTTCTTCACCAATGGTATTGAGCGGAACCCATTCCCAAACATTCATCAGTCTCTCTTCAAAATTCAATGCTTCAGAAATTTCCATTTTTTTGTCATGGTAACTTGCCAGTTTTTCTGAAATAGTAAACGTCAGAAATACCACACTGCTGAAGAGTGCAATAAATGAAACAAAAAGAAAAGTAAATTTCTTCATGAAGTTTTATGGTAATTCAAGTTGAATATTGTTTGCTTTTGCAAATTCAGTTTGAGACAGGGATACTTCCTCATTCAGGGTAAATTCGTCTGCAGCAAATCGTTCATCAAATTCTTTCACTTTTCTATCATCTTCTTTTGTCCATTCAGCTTTTTTTAACAGCACCACAATTTCATTGAACGGACCAGTAAATTCAGTTTTATAAAAATTCATAAGCGCTTTCATGTTTTCTAAAAACTGTTCACCGCCGTCAGGCGCCTTCATGTTTTCAAGACTCGTGAGATTAAGTTCAACTTCAAAAAGAGTATTCTCAAGATTCAAATCGATGTTCGTAGAATCCGATGCGAAAAGTGCATCAATCTGATCCAGAATTCCGTTTTGCATGAAAATCATTTCATTATTAAAATCCACCGCTGAAAGTTTGTTTTCATTCATATCAAACTCAGTGATGGAATCATTTCCGGACACCTCTTGTGTCCCGGTTATTTCAGTGCTTCCGCATGCAAACAAAAACAATGATGAAAGAAAAATCAGCGGTCTCATTTTACAATTAATTTAGTCAGTTCTTTTTGTCCGTTTGTATTGATTTCAACAAAATAAATTCCCGGTTCCAGTTCTGAAACGGAAATCTGTTCAGTAATTTCTTTTGTCAAAACAACTCTTCCGGTTGAGTCATAAAAAACAAGTAGGCCATCCGTAATACCTTTAATCTGTATAACACCTTCAGAAGGATTCGGATACAAAATATTATTTGAAGTCAATGCGTCATGAGACTCAAGCAATGAAAAGTCTGTTATAGAAAAATTATCAATTCCACCTTCTGTTACATTTTCAGTAGCTAATTCATCACTCAATGTAACTACCAACTGCATAGTGGAATTAGGTGTTATGAAATCACTGACGCGAATTGAATTTGGAACCCAATGACTCATGTTGGTATTATCATGATATTTTTTAGCAATCAGCACGTTCGATGATCCGTCAAAAAGATAAAATTTCAGCGTATCATTTAATGGCATATAACCGTGCTGATTATAGAACCAGGAAGTAAAATTTATATATGGATCGGTATATCCGGTTAAATCAAAAACCGGTGAAATGAGTGTTACTTCTCCTCCATTCACTTCTTCCGTATTACTTGCCTGAGTTCCGTTTCCGGTCAGATAAGCGTAATCACCACAATCCCATGGAATGTCATTGTAAGGGTTCTGAACTGAACCTGAAGTTCCCGAAACACCAACAGGAATTTCTCTCTCCCAGAAACCTCTGTCTGCATCACCGGCAGCAAGCCATCCGTAATCAAAGTGAAATCATCATAATATCCCTGATTGATATATATAGTAACGGTTCCGGAAGAATTTGTAATCATGGTATCCACAAAACAATTAGTTGAATACCCCCACATTCCGGCATACAAGTCATAATTATCCTGATAATATAAACCCAGTGAAACAAGTCCGTTTGCATCGGTCACACCATCATGAGAGATATATGTATGTTGCAATTTCACCTCTGCATTTTCAACAGGATTCAGTGTGATTGCATCCAGCACTTGAACGGTCAGATTAAACTGCGGAATTTTTTCGAGAACCACATCCTGATTTGCCACAACACCATTTGTTAACGTGGTACTGATGGTCTGCGGATAATAGAGAACTTTAAAATAAGAGACATCATAAATTCCACCGGCTGCAATTCCTGTAGCGTAATTTCCCAATACGTTTGAAAAGTCTGATATCTGAGTTCCATCAATTGATACTGTTACGTTATTCAGCGGATTACCGGTTCCCATTTCTGTAATATCTCCTTCCAGATATGCGCCCGCAACATAATTCACATCAAAAATAAAAAGTCCTTCTTCACGATCACTTGCAATGATATTTCCTGAAGGAAAATACGGATAAACTCCCCAGCAACCGGATGTGTTTGGCAAATCATGCGGATTGGTATCATGATTACCTGTTTCTATCATGTTATACGGATAGGTAATATCATGCACTGTTACACCATCTGCATAATACGAAGTCACTAAAAAATTTCCGTTGACATGTGCATTATGCGGCACAATACCATTTCCCGGTGAAGACTGAATTTTATCCAGATAAACAGGATTTGAAGGATCTGAAACATCAAACGCACCAATGTATCCGCCTGAAACTTCATCAGTTGTAAAAGCAAAATTTCCATCTGTCGAAGTCCAGATATTATGACTGAAATTTGTTGGTGTCATTGCTGTTCCAAGCAACACCGGATTTGACGGATCAGTAATATCCAAAATACTGAAAAACCCATCGTAAATATGAGCGAGATAAGCTGTATCATCTCGCACATAACTGTCATGTACATACCAGGCATCAAAATCTCCAACCTCGACTGGGTTCATTGGATCAGACGAAACATCGAGAATAATTAAACCACCGTTTCCTCTTCCAGAACCGTTGACGTAAACAAAACCATTTGTTGCATAAAGCGAATGTGCGGTGTTCCATTCATCACCAATTGGTCCAGTATAATAACTGGTTGGTAAAACTGTGCTTCCAGGTAACGGAGACAAATCGATAATTAGCAATCCTTCCTCCGCTTCAGTAGTCACATACGCATAATCACCATTTGTTTTTATTTCACGCCAGATGGAATTCATTCCGGGAATAAAAAGAATTTCAACCGGATTTGAAGGAACGGTTATGTTCACAATTGAAACTCCATCCTCTGTGCCAACAAGTGCATATTCATTTCCTGATTCATCTGTATATCCCCATATTCCGTTTAATGCGGTTGAATGAATGGTTGGAATATCCAGATACCCTAACTGAGTCATGTTCATCTGTGCAGATGCATGAAACTGCTGAACCAGGACCAATAAAAAAACAAAAATTATTTTGCGCTTAAGCATAACCAAATTTACGAATTCTGTTGGACACCAGTTGGGTAAGCTTAAGAAAGAAAAAGTGTTACTTACCTGCAAATTACTTTTTACCGGATTTTAATTCTTCCCAGGTTTTGAAAAGAATCTCCTGAGATGGTCTGTTTGGTTCAACTTCTTTAAGTGGTTCACAAGCTTTGAGTGATGCGAAACAATCAGCCGGAAGCTTCTGATAAAGTCGTGTACCCAGTGTTTTCCATTCCAGCATATCATCCGAAACCTAATTAATAATTTTTGCAGGATTTCCAACAACCAGACTTCTGTCAGGAATAGTTGTTTTTGCTTTCACAAATGACAATGCACCAACTATACATTCTTTACCAATTATCACATCATCCATGATCACAGCATTCATTCCTATCATTGAATTTTCACCTATTGTTGCACCATGAATAATTGCCCCGTGTCCGATATGTGCTGATTTTTTCAAAAGTACCGTTACTCCCGGGAACATGTGAACCGTGCAATTCTCCTGAATGTTGCATCCGTCTTCAATAATGATCTGACCCCAGTCTCCGCGCAAAGCCGCTCCTGGTCCTATATAAACATCTTTGCCTATGATTACGTTCCCGGTAACAGTAGCCTGCGGGTGAACAAAAGAAGAAGGATGAACAACCGGAATAAATCCATTGAATGAATAAACCATAAAACAAGAATTTGGAGAAAGTTACTAATCTATTTTCAGTTTGACTGAAACTCTGTTCTGTCTTCAGAAATTTTTCTGATGCCGATATAGAAATAAATGATTCCGGCAGTAAGAAGTACATGACTCAGGTCATTTTTGTCAAACCACTGATGCAAATTTATCTTCAGAAGAAAAATAAAAGCTGTTGGCAACATTACCAACACTCCAAGATAAATGTAGCTGAATTTTGTGCTGATCGATTTTTTATAACTTAAGGCAAGTGCTCCGGCAGTAAGAACAACGCCAAGAATTGTATTAATTGCAATAGGCAGAAAAGGAAGTTCAGGTTTGGAAGTTGAAGACATGTTGTAAAGAATTACTCCGAAAATGATAAAAACGACAATCATCTTCAAACTTGAAATCAGTTTTAAAATTTCCAGTTTTTTTTCTTTTGGATTTATTGAAATCATAGCCTGTTCAAGCAAATAAACAGAAAGTGGTCCGCAAATCCATGACAAAAATTTTCCCGGAATTCCAAAATAAAAAAAGAATGTGTGTCCAACACCGCCTGCTAAAGCCCCAATTCCAAAAAGGTAAAAAAAACTTTTCCAGTAAATATAAAACGCATGATTGGATTGAATTTTAGAAACTTTCATTCCGAGTATAATGCTCACTGTACCCATTATCAGGTCAGTAATGAAAGCCATTGGTTCCACCAGGTTTAATCCAAAAAGTACAAATTGGATTTTTTCAAAATCAGCACCAATCATCCGGCAGAAAAATCAAAATTACTTACCGTTAAATACACCCATTTTACAGAACTTGTCAATTCTTTTCTGACAACGATCCTCTGCATCCATCTGTGAAAGTTTTTCCAGGGTTTTAAGAATGGCCTTTTTAGTATTGGAAATTGCCTCTTCCCGGTTTCTGTGAGCGCCACCAATGGGTTCTTTGATTACCTCATCCACCAGTTTAAGTTCTTTCATGTCTGTTGAAGTAAGTTTCAAAGCTTCAGCAGCTTTTCTTTAAAATCCCAGCTGCGCCATAAAATGGTAGAACAGTTTTCAGGAGAAATTACTGAATACCGTGAATTTTCAAGCATCATAACTTTATCGCCTACTCCAATTCCCAATGCCCCGCCGGAAGCACCTTCACCCAAAATAATGCAGATTACCGGTACTTTCAGCAACATCATCTCATAGATATTTCTTGCAATAGCCTCACCCTGTCCTCTTTCTTCAGCCTCAAGACCGGGAAAAGCACCCGGAGTATCTATAAGCGTCACAATAGGTTTATTAAATTTTTCAGCCAGTTTGAATAATCTTAATGCTTTGCGATATCCTTCAGGATTTGGCATACCAAAATTCCTGTACTGCCGCATTTTTGTATTGATTCCCTTTTGCTGACCAACAAACATGACCGTTTGACCATCCAGCTGACCAAATCCGCCAATCATTGCCTTATCATCTTTAACACCGCGGTCACCGTGCAATTCCACAAACGTGTTATTGCTCATGGTATTAATATATTCAAGTGTATAGGGTCTGTCCGGATGACGTGACAATTGCACACGCTGCCAGGGAGTAAGATTTTCAAAAATTTCTTTGGTAGTTTCCTTGAGTTTTTTCTCCAGATCTTTCACCATTTTGGAAGTATCTACTCCGCTGTTGGTTTCTATTTCTTTTGCCTTCTTGATCTCTTCTTCAATCTGCAGAATAGGTTCTTCAAAAGGTAGATAATTTGCCATTTTTGACTTGTTTAAGGATGCCAAATTTACAACTTTTTATTCAGCCCCAAAAAACACCATTGTTTTTACACCTATATTCGCATTATTACCAGTGAAATGATAGTATTTCCCAATGTTAAGATCAATATCGGTTTGACTGTTTCTGACAAAAGATCAGACGGTTACCATAATCTGGAAAGTATTTTTTATCCGGTTATGCTGTGCGATATTCTTGAAATTGTGAAATCTGATCGTTTTTCATTAACTGTCACAGGAATTGTAACTGAAGGAAATCAGGAAGACAATTTGGTTGTAAAAGCTTTTCGGCTGTTAGAAAAAGATTTTGCCCTGACACCTGTTCAGATTATTTTGCACAAAACTGTACCAACCGGTTCAGGTTTAGGAGCTGGTTCATCAGATGGCGCATTTGCATTGATGGTTCTGAATCAAATTTTTGAACTCAATCTTTCTGAAGAACAACTTTGCACTTATGCTGAACAACTGGGAAGTGATTGTCCGTTTTTCATTCAGAACAAGCCTGCGCTTGTTAAAGGAAGGGGAGAACTTATTCAAAATACAAATTTGGATTTATCAGGCTATTATATAAAAATTGTTCATGACGGAATTCATATAAGCACCCGTGAAGCATTTGCCGAATTGGATTGCAGAAAAGCGGCAGATTTTAATGATCAGGATTTTTCATCGCTCACAAGTCAAAATTTTAACTCCCTGACCAATGACTTTGAAAATTTTGCTTTGAAAAAATATCCTGTTTTAAGTCAAATAAAAAAAGAACTTCAGGATCAAGGAGCAATTTATGTATCAATGTCCGGAAGTGGTTCAGCATTTTATGGAATTTTTGAAAAAGAGCCTGATAAAACGTCTAAAACAAAATTTGAATTCATTGGTAAGTTGTAAAAATGGCAGAACAACTTAAACATATGTTTTCTCCTGACTTTGTGAATTCACTTGGTTCAGAAATTAAAAGACATCATAAATTATTTGACTCTAAAAAATTTGCATCAGACATTCTCAATAAAGAATGGAGTAATAAAGAATTGAAAGAAAGAATGCACCATGTTACCAGAATGATGCACAAACACATACCTGAAAAATTTGAAAAACAAATTGATATTTTAAGTGCCATTGCACCCAAATTCACCGGATTTACCGGAACAGTTTTTCCGAATTTTATAGAACATTTTGGAACAAACCACACGAATCTTTCAATGGAAACGCTGAAATATTACACCCGTTTTTCAACCAGTGAATTTGCAGTCAGACCTTTTTTGAAAAAAGATCCTGAATTAATACACCTATTTTATAAATGGGCGGAGGACAAAAATTTTCATGTGAGACGATTAGCAAGTGAAGGTTGTCGTCCGCTTTTACCCTGGGCAATGAAACTGGATCATTTTGTAAATCATCCGGATTTAATTCTTCCGATTCTGGAAAAACTAAAAAATGACAAAGAAGATTATGTTTACAGAAGTGTAGCTAATAATCTGAATGATATTTCAAAAAATCATCCTGATCTGGTTTTGAAATTAGGTAGACAATGGACCGGAAAATCAGAAACTACTGACTGGGTTCTGAAACATGCATTAAGGACCTTATTAAAAAAGGGAAATCCTGAAGCACTGAAAATATTTGGATTTTCTGAGAACAAAAAAATAGAATTAATATCCGCAGACCTTGAAAATAAATCGCTGAAAATTGGTCAGGCAACCCAACTCAAATTCTCTCTTAAAAACACAGGTAAGGAAGACAATGCCAGAGTTGAGTACAAGGTGCATTATCTCAAAAAAAACGGATCCTACACACAAAAAGTTTTTCAGGTAAGTGAGAAGAAAATCAAATCAAAAGAATTGATAGAATTCGATAAAAAAATTGACTTCAAAGATTTATCCACCAGAAAACATTATTCCGGCACTCACTTTGTTGAAATAATAATTAACGGAATTTCAAAAACAAAACTAAAACTGGAATTAAAATAGCCAGATATTTTTTCCGAATTCAAAACCTCTTGAAAGCAAAAACTGTGAAATTTCACCTTGTGTCTTTTTATCTGCAGGCCAGTTGGTGAGAATGGTTTTGAAAGAGTTATTTATAAAGGTTACGTTCTTAAACTTACCTTGCACCATATCTGCATTAAACTCAAAAATTTCTATCGGAATATTTCTCTCTTCGAAAATGGAATGAACTAATTTTCCTTTCTGATTATAACCGATGAGCTGCACATTTTCTTTGTCTTGAATTTCACGATTGATAAAGTGATTTGTTTTCAGTTCAAAGAAAGATTTTTGCTGATAGACTTCAGAATTTCTGGAAGTCCTTGCGGGATGTTCTCTCCAAAGATGTGTAATTTCATTAATTGACTTGAATTCATATCCGGCATCATACCACTTCAAAACAAGATCATAATCTTCAGGATAATTGAGATCAGACAACGATATGTCATTTTCAAAACAGGAGCGGTGGACCATCCAGTTAGGAGAAGCTATAACACATTCCCGGTAAATATTTTCACCGAATTTATTTTTATCTGCTATTTCATTGAGCCAATCTTCATATCTCAAAAATCCTTCAGAAACAGGCTGACGCGAAAAATATTTCACTTTTCCTGTTGCAACAGTTTTTGGATTTTGATTTACACAATTATAAAGAAGTTTCAACTTATTTTCAGGCATTATATCATCTGCATCCATGCGGGTAATGTACTTACCCTTTGATTGACTGAAAGCCATCGAAAATGCAGGAATAATTCCTTTTTGATAGTTGTGATTCAACTTGATTCTTTTATCACGTCTTGCATATTCTGAAATCAACTCAACAGATATATCTTCTGAGAAATCATTTATGATAATCAGCTCCCAATCGGAAATTGTTTGTGAAAGAACAGAATCAATAGTTTCACAGATGAATTCCTGTGCGTTACAAACAGGCATTAGAACTGAAATTAGAGGTTGAGTCATGCTATTGTAAATTCTTCTCAATTATTACTGCCGGTGTTAGCAGAGTATAAATATATTTACTTAAAATTTGGTTTATGAATTATTGCATCAAATCGTGGTTTCTGTTTTTAACTGCCGGGTTAATATTTAATTCCTGTAACAATCACCCTTCAGAATCTGAAGATTCAAAAACAGATACAACTGCAGTTTCAGAACCCTCAGGAGAAAATAATCTGGCTTATAAATGGGGCAAATTAGCTCTTGCAGCTACTGCAAACGATACAGAGCGATTCAGACCCAGACCAACGGTTACAAGCAGATATCTGGCGCTCACTTTCATTGCCATTTTTGATGCCTGGTCTGCTTATGATGAGAACGCAATTCCTGTTTATATGCTAGGAGTAGAAAAACGACCGTCAGATGAACAAACTCTTTCAAACAAAGAAATAGCAATTTCTTATGCAGCGTTTTATGCATTGAATGAATTTTTCTATTCCGATTCGCTGATGTTTGATCAATTTATGGACAGCCTGGGATTTGATTCTGAACTTTTATCAGATGATCTTTCAACTCCTGAAGGAATTGGTTATAAAGCTGCTCATGATGTTATTGAAGCAAGAAAGAATGATGGTTCAAATCAGTATGGAGAACATCCTGGCGCACCTACGCCATTTGGTGATTACACACATTATCAGCCGGTAAATACTCCTGATAAACATGTGACCCTTGGACGCTGGCAGCCAAAATATTTTGCAGATGGCAATGGAGGAAAATTTGCTCCATCGTGTCTTACCCCGTATTGGGGCAATGTGAAACCTATTTCGCTCGACTCTTCATCACAATTCAGATCGCCGGCTCCGCCAGCTCTGGGTTCAGACCAACTCTTGAAAGAACTTCAGGAGGTGATTGACCTTCAGGCAAACTTAACTTTAGAACAAAAAGCACTTGTTGAATTTATGAGGGACGGACCAAAATCAGTTCAGCAAACCGGTCACTGGCTGATTTTTGCTCAAGACGTTTCAAGAAGAGATAATCATACACTCGATCAGGATGTGAAAATGTATTTTTTAGTTACGATGGCGGCGATGGATGCATTCATCGCATGTTGGGAAACCAAAATGTATTATGATTATGCCAGACCTTATACATTGATTCATCATTATTACAAAGGAAAAGACATTCAGGCCTGGGGCGGACCAAATCAGGGAACGATAACAATGAAAGGGGAAAACTGGATTCCGTATTCACCTGAAACTTTTGTTTGTCCTCCTTTTCCAAGTTACATCTCCGGACACTCAACTGTGAGCGGAGCTTGTTCAAAGGTCCTTGAATTGTATACAGGAAGTGATCATTTTGGAGAATCCATAAGGCTTTTGCCAGGAGCAATGACAGAGCCCGGCATTACTAATGATTCAATAACACTTGAACTTACTACCTTTTCAGAAACAGCGAATATGGCCGGAAGATCCAGAGTGCTTGGGGGCTACCATATTGAATGTGAAAATCAGGAAGCTCTTGCAATGGGTAGAAAAATCGGACAGAAAGTCTGGGAAAAATACCTGTATCATATTGGATCTGGTTTAAATTAACCGGAGTATTTAACCACCGGTAATTCAGTTATTTCTGATCACTTTGTTTCTCAAAAAAACATAGTCGATCAACATATTCAAAATAAATTATTTAAAAAAGCAATCCTTTTTATCAGTTCCTCCGTATATTAGTTCAACCCTACCTGATAATTTCATTAATTCCATTTACCGAACAATTTAATTTTCGCCTATGAAAAAATGGTTTACTACACTCTGTCTGATCAGTACTTTTCAAATTTCTTTCGGACAAGATGATGCCGCTATGGCCGCACCACTCGGGACAATAATGGCGCCTGCAACAGGTTGCGCATTAACAAACAGTGAAGCAGTTACAATACGAATTTTCAATTCCGGACCAGGTACAATTAATGCTCCATTTGATGTATCATTTAATATCACCGGACCAATTAACTCTTCTGCGACAGAAACGGTTCTGGTTGGTTCAATTCCAATGAACAGTACATTAACTTATACATTCACCGCAACGGCAGATTTAAGTACAGCAGGAGTTTATACTATGGACGCAACAGTGACAGTTGCAGGAGATCCAAATGCTACAAATGATACCTATACCGGATATTCTATTACAAATAATGCGGCTTCTAATGGCGGTACAGCTAATGGTAGTACAAATGTTTGTTATAATTCAAATAGTGGAAATATCAATCTCACCGGTAACGTAGGTAATGTATTAAATTGGGAATACTCAGATGACGGAGGGATTACTTGGATTAATATTTCAAATACAAGTACGAGCCAATCATATAGTAACTTGACTTCGAATACTTCGTTCAGAGCTAATATTCAAAATAGTACGTGCCCAGTATCAACCTCAAGCACTGCAAATATTACAATTGATCCGGTATCAGTTGGCGGCTCAACCTCAGGAGGCACATCCCCTGCATGCACCGGTATTAATTCGGGTACAATTACACTTTCGGGTCACACTGGAAGCGTCACTCATTGGGAATATTCTACTGATGGAGGAGTGACTTGGACTGTAGTTGCCAATACGACAACGACATACAATTACACCAACCTCACCACTAGCACAAGATTCAGAGCTTCTGTAAAAAGTGGAGCTTGCACTCCAACCTATTCAGGCCAGCGCTTGATAACTATTCACCAAAATACTGTAGGTGGCAATGTTAATCCCAACCCCACAGTTTGTTCAGGGTCAAATGCGGGTGTTTTAGGTCTAACAGGTCATACGGGAAGTGTCATTAAGTGGCAAACTTCAACAAACGGAGGCGTAACTTGGTCGGACATAGTTAACCTTACACCTTCTCAATCATACTTGAATCTTACCCTAACATCACAATACCGGGTAGTTGTACAAAATGGGGTTTGTCCTTCAACAAATTCCTCTATCGCAACCGTGACTGTAGTTCCCAACACAGTTCCTGGAACACTTTCAAGTTCGGCTACAATCTGCGAAGGAGTAAATAATGATACTCTTGTGCTGTCAGGATTCACTGGTACTATTTTAGATTGGGAAAACTCTATTGACGGTGGTGCGACTTGGACCTCTATGTCATATAGCAATGATAGTCTAGAATACACCAATATTTTGGCTCCAACTAGTTATCGTGTTGCTGTTCAATCTGCATCATGCGCAATATTATATTCGACCATTGCAACACTTACAACTGATGCTACTTCTATTGGTGGAACTATTTCTTCAAATGCTACAGAATGTGCATCCGGTAATTCCGGGATAGTTAATTTATCTGGTCAGACCGGTACACCTTCCAGTTGGGAATCTTCAACAGACGGTGGTTTAACTTGGTCTACCATTGCTAATACAAGCACTAGCCAATCTTATTTAAATTTACTTGATACCACTTTATATCGTGCAGTAGTTCAAAACGGAACATGTGCATCATCCTATTCTGATACGGTTACTATTTCAGTTGATCCGGTTACAGCTGGGGGCACAATAAATTCCAATACAACTGTTTGTGCTGGAAATAATTCCGGGACACTCACACTCACAGGTGAAACTGGAAGCGTACTAAATTGGGAATCTTCTGCTGACGGCGGATTTACCTGGGTTGGTATTGCTAACACAACAACTTCTCAGGGGTATTTGAATATTGCAACAAACACACTTTATCGCGCAGTAGTTCAAAGCGGGATATGCCCAAGCACACAATCTGGAATTGTAACTCTCACGGTTGACCAGGCCGCAAGCGCAGGCAACATTCTTGGTGCAACTACAGTTTGTGAAGGAACAAATTCTGGTTCTCTGACATTGGTAGGAACAAGCGGATCTATCATGGATTGGGAAACTTCAACGGATGGCGGTACTACCTGGGCACCTGTTGGCAATACTACTGTCATTGAAAACTTCACTAACTTAATTGCAACAACTGATTACCGTGCTATTGCGGTGAATGGGGTTTGTCCGAATGACACGTCTGCAACTGCAACCATCACTGTTGATGCTTTAACTATTGGAGGTGCAGTATCAACAGACTCTATTGTTTGTGAACTGGCCAATTCAGATATTCTTTCTTTAGCAGGTCATACAGGAAGTGTGTTGAACTGGGAAATGTCAACTGACGGCGGAAGTACATGGATAACATTAGGAAATACAACGACATTTCAAAATTATCTAAATCTGAATACAACTACTTCTTACCGGGCTGTGGTAAAAAATGGAGTTTGCGCATCTGCCGCTTCGACACCGGCAACAATATCGGTAAATCCTGCAACGGTAGCTGGTGCAGTAACCAGCAGCGCAACAGTTTGTGAAGGTTTGAATTTTGGAGTACTTACTTTGGCTGGTCATACGGGACTTATTCTGGACTGGGAATCATCAGATGATTACGGAGCTACCTGGACAAGCTTATCAAACTCAACCATTAATCAAACCTATACCAATTTAACTGATACAACCTGGTATCGTGCGATAATACAAAACGGAATTTGTCCGCAGGATACTTCTTCAGAAGCATTCATTAATCTTTATCCTGCACCGGTTGCTGACTTTGTTCAGGACACAATTTGTACCGGAAACGCGCTGAACTTTGTAAACAACTCAACTTCATCTACAGGATTTATCACATTACATTCATGGGATTTTGGTGATGGAAATACATCCACTCTGACAAATCCAGGGCATACTTACAGTGCAGCAGGTTCTTACAGTGCAAGCTTGTTTGTTATGAATAATTTCGGATGTTCAGATACAGCAACTCATTTGATGCAAGTTGATGCATCTCCTATTGCCACCCTTGCTGCAGGTTCTTCAACTACTTTCTGTGAAGGTGACTCTGTACAGATTGGTGCAATACTGGATCCAAATTATACATACATGTGGAATGTTGGTTCAGTAAGTAATTCAATAACTGTGGACAGCGCATACATGTATTTAATTACAGTCACTGATATAACAAATAACTGTACTGCGCAAGACTCAATCGAAGTAATAGTATTTGCTGCACCAGTTGCTGATGCAGGATTAGATACCAGTGTTGCTCTTGGATATTCAACAGTACTGACCGGATCAGGCGGAACAAGTTTTACCTGGCTTCCTATAACCGGACTGGACAATCCTTTCAATCCAAATCCATCTGCATCACCCGTGACAACAACCGTTTATACTTTGACGGTGACTGATGACAACGGATGTACTGCATCAGACAGTGTAACTGTTTCAATCAGTGATGAAGTGATTATTCAGGTTTATGATATTATCACCCCGAATGGAGATAATTTTAATGATGTATTCTTCATAAATAACATTGATAATTTCTCTAACGCTGTTACAATCTATAACCGATACGGACAGGAAGTTTTCAGTACGACCGATTACAACAACGGTACAAATAACTGGGACGGAACAAGAAATGGCGACAATGTTGCAGACGGAGCTTATTATTATGTAATTGAAATTGTGTCAACAGGTGACGTATTCAAAGGAACAGTAAACGTTGTAAGATCAGCTAAATAAAATTAAGAACTATGAAAAAGTATTTAATAACAACAGGTTTGGCAATGCTTGCAATTGTTTCTGCAAAAGCACAGCAATTGCCTTTGTTCAGCCAATATTATTATAACAGATTTATTTATAATCCGGCGTTTACCGGTGTTGAATCACAATCAAGTGTTTATCTTATTCACCATTCACAATGGAAAGATATTCCTGGATCACCCGTGACTTATGCATTGACTGTTGACGGACCCGTGGCAAAAATAAAATTGGTTTAGGGTTAAGTTTATTCAATGATCAAGCCGGTATATTTAACAGAAGTGGCTTGTACTCTTCTTACTCTTATCGGTTTGCACTGGCAACAGATCATGATCTGACACTTGGTTTATCTGCTGGTGTGATTGACAACAAGGTTGACTTTTCAAATGCAGAAGCAAAAGATGTAAACGATCCTTTACTATATGGACAAATGCAGCGCAAGGTAACAGTTGATGCGAATTTTGGAATTGCCTATATGTGGAAAGATCTGAATGTTGGTATCAGTGTTCCCCAGCTTCTTGGCAACAAAATCAACTACAACGAAACCAATACAAATGTTTACACTACTTTGAAGAGACATTTGATTGCAAGTGTTTCATATGATCTTACTTTGAGTGAATCAGCTGAAATTGATTTTTATCCGTCTGTGATGATGAGATATGTAAAGGGAGCACCTGTTCAGTTTGATATCAATGCAAACTTTTCATGGAAAGATATATTGAGAGCTGGTATTTCTTACCGCTTTGATTATGCAATCGGATTCAATATCGGTGCCAAACTGAATAAAAATCTGATTGCCGGATATACCTATGAATATGTATACACAAATCTAAACAGTTACTCTGGTGGCGGACATGAAGTCATGCTCGGATTTACTTTTGGCGGAAACAGCGGCGGACTGAGTGACGAAGATCTTAATTCTTTAAATGACCGTATTGATCAGGCAGAAGCTACAAACGACAGTCTTGCAAATGAGCTGAATAAAAAAGATGCTGAACATGATGCTGAAATTGAAAAACTCAATGAAGAAATTGAAATTCTGAAACTGGAAACTGAAACCGGAATGAACGGGATTCCTAACGGGAATCAGGATAATTCAGAGGTTAGAGTTGAGAATGCTGCAGATTTTGAAGATGAGAACGGAGTTACATTACCTACCGGATTCTATGTTGTAATGGGTGCATTTAAAAACAAAGACAATGCCTTCAACCTGAAAAAATCATTTGCCGGTAAATATCCTGCAGCGGTAATTTACAAGCGCGGTGAATTATACTATGTCAATGTGTTCTATACACAAAATGAAGCGTCTGCTTTAACATTTGCAGAAGAAAGACGAAAAGAACAACCCGATGTCTGGGTTTTTCAATTAAAATAATTCTTAAAGCTCCCCACTCAAGGGGAGTTTTTTTTTGTCCATCCTTCATTCAATCCGTTGAAATCAAAGCAAAAATCGATTAACCAAAAGTTTCATTAATTTTAGCTCTCTAAGAAAAGCCTATGAAATCTTTTGTTTTGGTTCTTGCCCTTTTGGCAACTGGTTCCGTAATTGCTCAGCCATTATGGATGCGTTATCCGTCTATTTCTCCCAATGGAGATAAAATTGCATTTGCCTATCAGGGTGACTTATTTGTTGTAGATTCCAAAGGAGGAACAGCAAAGCAAATCACCTCTCATTCCGCTTATGATTTTAAACCGGTATGGAGTAATGATGGATCTCAAATTGCATTTGCGTCAAACAGATTTGGAAATTTTGATGTGTATGTTGTATCTTCTGAAGGTGGCACCCCTACCCGACTTACATTTCATTCTTCCAATGATTTGCCTTATGAATTTTCTAACGACGGAAAATCTGTGTATTTCAAATCTTCAAGATTAGATGCAGCAACTTCAGTCCAGTTTCCTTATGCGGGTCTTGAAGAAATTTATAAAGTGTCTGTCACCGGAGGAAAAGAAACGCAATATTTAACCGTTGCTGCTGAAGAATTTCAGTTCAGTCAGGATGGAACAAAAATTATTTTTCAGAATAAAAAAGGATATGAAGACCAGTGGAGAAAACACCATACTTCATCTGTTACCAGAGACATTGTTATGTATAACACAACAGATAAAAAATATACCTATGTAACAAACTGGGCAGGTGAAGAAAGAAATCCGGTATGGGGAAGCGGTGATGAAATTTTCTTTCTGAGTGAAAAATCAGGTTGTTTCAATATCTGGAAAGGAACTGCTTCAAATCCCTATGGAACGCAAATAACTACTTATACAAAAAATCCCGTACGTTTTCTTTCATACGCTCCTGCAACCTCCTCTTTATGTTATGGATATGACGGAGAAATTTATCTATATGCAAACGGTCAGTCAACTAAAGTGCAGATAAACATTCTGAAAGATGATTCTCAAAACGCTTCAAAATATCTGAAAGTAACTTCCGCTTCAGAATTTGCGGTATCACCAAATGGTAAAGAAATTGCATTTGTTTTCAGAGGAGAAGTTTTTGTTACATCGCTGGATTATTCAACAACAAAACAAATCACAAATACGTCAGATCAGGAAAGAAACGTTTCTTTCAGTCCGGATGGAAATAAAATTTTATTTGCAGGAGAACGCAATGAAAGCTGGAACATTTATGAAGTATCCAGAAAAAATAAAGATGAAAAATATTTTTTCAATTCCACTTTGCTTGAAGAAAAAATCCTTGTAAATAACGGTGAAGAGACCTTTGATCCCAAATATTCACCGGATGGAAAAGAAGTTGCCTTTCTGGAAAACAGAACAACACTGAAAGTTCTGAATCTTGAAACAAAAAAAGAACGTGTCGTTTTACCGGGAACATACAATTATTCGTACTCTGATGGTGATCAGTACTTCACCTGGTCTCCTGATTCAAAATGGTTGTTGGTTCAGTTTTTTGAATTTGAAAGATGGACCTCAGATATCGGACTTGTAAATGCAACAGGAACAGAAAAACCAATAAACCTGACTCAAAGCGGCTATGGAAATGGTTCACCCAAGTTTTCTATGGATGGTGAAATGGTATACTATACTACAGATAAATACGGCTACCGTTCACATGGAAGCTGGGGATCACAGGAAGATGTTGAAGCAGTATTTCTGACAGAAGATGCATATCAGAAATTTACACTCACCAAAGAAGAATATGAACTTTGGAAAGAAGAAGAAAAAGATTCCAAATCGGCTGAATCAAAAACTGATGATAAAACTGAAAAAGATGAAAAGAAAGATACTGCTGAAAAAATCAAACCGCTGAAAATTGAAATGGACGGTTTGGATGACAGACGTGTCAGACTGACAATTCACTCATCAGCACTCGCAGATTTTGTAGTTGATAAAAAAGGAGAGAACATTTATTATATGACCAGTTTTGAAGAAGGCTACAATATCTGGACAACAAACTTCAGAGAACAGGAAACCAAAATGCTGGCAGGAATTAAAAGCTCACCATCAGCTTTGATATTTAATAAAGAGCAAGACAAAATCTATTTCAGTAACTCAGGTAAGTTAATGGAACTGGATGTAAAAGCCGGAACGAGCAAACCTATTGCATTTGATGCAGAAATGCTGCACAACGCTTCTGAAGAAAGAACCTACATGTTCAACCATGCCTGGAGACAGGTACGTGAAAAATTCTATGTGGAAGATCTTCACGGGGTAGATTGGGACTTGTATAAAAAAGAGTATTCAAAATTTTTACCTTATATCAACAACGGTTATGATTTTGCAGAAATGCTGAGTGAATTACTTGGAGAAATAAATGCTTCACACACAGGTGCAAGATATTCTGAAACCACACCAGATGCAGACCAAACTGCTGCTTTCGGATGTTATTTTGATGAGTCTCATACCGGAAAAGGACTGAAGATTTTTGAAATAATGGATAAGAGTCCGCTGCATACAAAATCAGATAAAATTGTAAATGGATGCATCGTTGAAAAAATTGACGGAATAGAAATTACTGAAGGAATGAACCACTATCCTTTGCTGAACAGAAAAGTGGGTGAAAAGGTTTTGGTTAGTTTCTATAATCCACAGACAAAAGAACGCTGGGACGAAATAATCAAACCAATTTCTGTGGGTGAAGAACAATATCTGGCTTATGAACGCTGGGTAAAAAGATGTGAAGAATCTGTCGAAAAACTTTCAGGTGGAAAACTGGGATATGTTCACATTGCAGGAATGAATTCAGAAAGTTTCAGAGAATTATTTGACAAAGCTCTTGGTAAATATCACAAAAAGAAGCATTGATTGTTGACACCAGATTTAACGGCGGTGGCTGGTTACATGATGATCTGGCAACTTTTCTAAGCGGAAAAATGTATATGACTTTTGAACCACGCGGACAAAAAAACATGGGTGGTGAGCCTATCTGGAAATGGCAGAAACCAAGTTGCGTATTGATGAGTGAAGGAAATTATTCTGACGCGCATCTATTCCCTTACACATACAAAGCACTCGGAATTGGTAAACTGATTGGTATGCCGGTACCAGGTACAGGAACGGCAGTTTGGTGGGAACGAATGATTGACGGAAAAACCGTTTTTGGAATTCCGCAAATTGGAATGAGAAGTGTGTCAGAAGGATTTCTGGTAGAAAATCATGATCTTGAGCCAGACATAAAAGTCAACAACGATTATGAAAAATTCATTGCCGGAGAAGATCAGCAGCTTAATGCAGCAGTGAATGAATTATTGAAAAAATAATTTCTCTTTTATCCAATGGCCGGAATCGTCTCAAATAGTTTCAGACTGATTCCGGTTATTTTTTTTATTTCCTTTTTTGAGTTCCTGCGGAATTCAGCAAGCGGCAACAGGAATTAAACAGGCGCGTGCCGGAAAATTAAATCTGAGTCATTCACATCTGACTGAAATTCCATCCTGGGTTTTTGACATGCCGGGCTTGCGGGTTTTGAATCTGCATGATAATAAAATTGACAGTATTCCGGATGACATAGGAAAACTGGTAAATCTGGAAAAACTGATTGTCAGCAGAAATAATCTCACCTGTATCTCACCGGAAAGAGGAAAATTAAAAAAACTACAAAAGCTTTCTCTTAAAGCAAATAAACTTGAAATTTGACCGGTTGAAATTGGTCAATTGAGCAGGCTGGAAGAACTCTGGCTGAGCTTTAACAGACTTACTTTTCTGCCCAACGAAATTGGAGAACTTAGTAATTTGTCTCATTTATATCTGGAGTACAATCAAATTGAATTTTTGCCAAATCAGATTGGCAAATTAGAAAATCTGGTTCATCTTGTAATTGGACGAAATAATCTTCAGACATTACCAGAAGAATTTTATACACTGACTGGTTTAATTGTTTTGGATATTTCCTACGCCGGACCAAAACTAGTCATAGATCCAAAAATTTGTAATTTCAGATTACTAGAAACACTTTACATTGATGCCGGCACGCTCAATTTTGCTCCGCGGTGCCTGGAGATCAGAGCCAATTCACTGACGCGATTCAGTATAATTATCAAATAAAGTATTAGACTGACCAGGTGTAGGATGTTTAAATTTTTTCCATTCATTGTTTCCGTCTGTTTCTCTGCCGTAACTCACTGATTTTTTCACGTCATCAAAAGACACTCTGTCAGCCTCTGTTCCATTATTGAATAAAATCAATTCCTCTCCTTTGCCTGACAGCTTAAACGGTGCGTGCAAGCCATCTGATTTTCCGTCATAGTTATCACACCAAATCAATAAAAATCCATGCGGTTCAATTACTGTATCGGGTAAAACAAATTTATCTTCTTCTGAAAGATCATCTGTAATTGACCATTCACCATTTATTATTCTTACTGCTGAATCTGTTGTATTATACAATTCTATCCAATCTGCAATTTCACCAAACTCATTTTCATATTCACTTTTGGGAGAATATTCATTGATTATAACAGGTGATGTAATTTCAATTTTCTGCGAACGCTGCGGAGAAGCAATTTCTTCTGGTTCATTACACGACGTGAATACCAAAACCGGCAATAGAATGAGACTGTAGAAACGCATATCAATTATTTGATACAAATTTCTGCAGACAGATTTAGCTGAATATTAAGGCCAGGTTATTTAATAGCAAACTTAATATCAGTAAACCAACGTGTCATTTGTTACCTGACCCGGCAGAACCTCAAGTGTATCATAAAAAGTTTCCCACGGACTGGAAGCATTCGGTTTGTATTCATATTGCAGCACCCACATACCGCTGTATACATATCTTGTAGAATTATATGTGCAGTCAGGATAGAGTGTTGTCTGATTTGCATAATTACTGTACGGATCCGGAAAAGTGTCGGGTGATGCCATTTGTCTGTATAACAAAACGCTTTGTAAAAAGCCTGTTCCGGAGCAATCATAATCAATATCTATTGTACCAACTGAAAGTAAAGGAATATTCAAACGGGTATTTGTTCCGCAACTAACAGTTCCATAACCGCCAACCTGTTTGTAAGAATTATCATTTTCAGTATCCGTGCAATAAAAATCAGTCACTTTTTCATGACTTAAAATTGTATCAAAATTACCATACTCGTTGGTTGATCCATAGAAGTTGTATGTGGAATAGTCTACTCCGGAAAAATTGAAACCAATATTTGGGAGTGTGTCTTTGGTATAATAATCTGTAAACATCAGTTGAAAACTGGTTAAGGTTGGCTCCGCTTCTTTTTTACACGATATAAAAGAAAGACTAATAAGAACGAAAAGCAAAATGTAGATTTTCATAGAAATTTTTTTACCAAATGTACCGGCAACATAAATGACCTGAAAATTAAATTCCGCAAGGAGAAATAAAATGTGGCGGAAAACGCAAATGTGAATTTATTTAACGGTGCTCTTAAGCATTGGGACAAAAGAAAATACACCTAGTTTGGATGATTTAATACCAGAAGTTTCTTTCACCAGTAAATGCATTTCCTGATTTTTGCCTTCACCAATTGGTATGATCATTCTGCCACCCAGTGCTAATTGTTCAACCAAAGCATCAGGTACATATGGCGCTCCGCAGGTAATAATTATTTTATCAAAAGGAGCAAAAACCGGCCAGCCTAAATATCCGTCCCCAAATTTTAATTTGGGTGTAAACTTAAGCTGATCCAGCATCGGTTTGCATTTCATGAATAATTCCTTTTGTCTTTCTATAGAAAAAACTTTTGCTCCCAACTGACAAAGTATAGCAGTTTGAAATCCAGATCCTGTGCCAATTTCCAAAACTTTATCACCTTTTTTTATTTCCAGTAATTCAGTTTGAAATGCCACCGTATAAGGATGAGAAATAGTTTGACCGGCACCAATCTGAAAAGCCATATTGCTGTATGCCTGCTCAGTAAAAACCTTATCCAGAAAAAAATGTCTGGGCACTGCATTGATGGCGTCAAGCACTGCCTCACTTTTAATTCCTTTTGCACGCAGCTCATCTACCAGCTGTTTGCGCATACCTTTATGTTTGTATGAATCGAGCATAAATTCTGCTCAAAGTTACTCCGGATGCCGGTTCTGATTTGAACTATCTGATATTTTAATCAACAAACGCCCTGTGAATTGAATAATCTATTTCATTCTACAAACTTTACCAATACCCAGATTTTATTAATTTAGTACACTACCCACTCTGACTTTTTGAAGCAAAATTTACATATAGTTTTGATTTTCACACTGGTACTTGCCGGATGCGCAGGAAAACCAGTTGAAAAAATCACACCTGAACAGGTTGATACAGTTGGTAATGTAAATTATGCACTGGACAGTTTAATAACCGGAACTCCCCTGCCCTGTGTTCCGTTACTTTTAAACAATGATTCTCTACCTGAACCCGTTATTGTAAAAGCACAGCCTCCTTACATTGACAGCGCAAATAAAAATGTTCACCGAATTAATCCGCCTGAAATAAAATTAGTGGGTACAAATCTGCCTCATCTGATTCCGGGTAGAGATTCATTAGAAAATCCTGTCACAACCAAAGCAACCGGTAAAGTTAGTTTATCAAGATACTCTGAACCGGTAATGGCACTTGCTCCAAATTTCAAAGACGCGGCATCCTATAATCTGCAATACATTGATGTTGACCAGGGTTTGAGTTCAAGTTATGTGATGAATATTCTGGAAGATTCAAGAGGAAATCTCTGGTTTGCAAACTGGACTGCCGGTGTATCTGTTTATGACGGAAAATCATTTGTTCACTTTAAAGAGCTGAATGGTTTTATGAGCAATTATATCTGGACGATACATGAAGACAGAAACGGAAATATGTGGTTTGGTTCTGATGGTTTGGGTGTATGCAGATATGATGGATCAACATTCACTGAATACTCCGTAAGTGACGGACTGGCAAGTAATCTGATTTTGGATATTGATGAAGATGCTGAAGGAAATTTATGGTTTGCCACGGGAGAAGGTCTCAGCAAATTTGATGGTGAAAACTTTATTAATTACACCACTGAACAAGGTTTATCAAGCAATTCACTTACGTCTTTGCTGTTTGATCACAACGGTGATTTGTGGATTGCAACTGACGGCGGCGGAATTAATAAATATCACGGAACTGAAACAAAAGGATTCACACATTACACCACCGAAAATGGTTTGCCTACCAATGAGATTAACGTGTTGTATGAAGACAGCAACGATAATATCTGGATGGGTACTTATGAATACGGCGTATGTCTTTTTGACGGCTATTCATTTTTTACCTATGGTACGCAACAAGGTTTAAGCGGAGACATGATTCACACCATCACAGAAGATGGTTATGGAAACATCTGGTTTGGAACTGAAGGAGGCGGTGCCTGCATGTTTGACCGTTCTTCATTCGTTTATTTTACAGAAAATGAAGGATTGAGTACCAACATTGTCCGTTCCATTATCCGCGATTCAGATGGTAATATCTGGCTGGGAACATACGGTGCCGGTGTTAATAAATACAATGAAAAATCATTTGAAAATTACACAGATCATCAGGGTTTATTAGGTCCTATTGTCAGAAATATTATTGAAGACAGAAATGGTAATTTATGGTTTGCGCAAAACAGCGGTGTCAGCAAATACAATGGAAAATCTTTTGAACATTATACAACTGATCAGGGTTTGAACAATGGTGTAGTCAGACAAATTCTGGAAGATCATGAAGGAAATTTATGGTTTGCAACCAATGGAGGAGGAGTCAATAAATTTGATGGTGAAAATTTCACTTACTATACCACCCGTGAAGGATTAAGTTCTGATGTTGTTTTATGCATTTATGAAGACACAGAATACAACCTTTGGTTTGGAACTAACGGTGGTGGTATTACAAAATTTGACGGAGAAAATTTTTATCACATCACAACTGATCAGCAACTGGCAAACAATACAATCCGTTCAATCATTCAGGATAAAAACGGTGATTTCTGGTTTGGAACAAATGGCAGCGGGCTTGATAAATTTGACGGAAAAACAATTACGCACAATACCCGCATGGAAGGCCTCAGTGAAGATTTTGTGCTGAGCTTGCTGGAAGACAATGAAGGAAATTTATGGGCCGGAACTGAAGGGGGATTGAGCAAATGGGTCAACGATACCATCATCACAATTTCTGTTGCACAAGGTTTATCCAATTCAATTGTTTATTCCATTATTCAGGATCAGGACAATAATTTCTGGGTGAGTACTGAAAACGGCCTGAATCTTCTTACACCACTTGACAGTTTGCATTACCGCATCACCACGTATGGAAAATTAGACGGATTAAAAGGTGTTGCTTTTTACACCAATTCAGTTTGTCTTGACAGTGAAAACAGATTGTGGTGGGGAAGCGGAAAAGCGCTCACCATGCTTGATCTGAATAAGTATGAACAAATAAAAGTTGCTCCCAAAATCTCACTCAATGATGTCAGTCTGGAACAAACTTTTGTTGATTACCGATCATTGCAGGATACCGTTTCAAAAGGCTACACCGTTTATCTGAGTGAAACAAATAATACACCGCTCAATAAAATTTCTTACAGCGGTGTCAGGCCATTTTCGAATTGTCCGGAGAATCTGGAATTACCTTATAATATTAATCACCTGACATTTCATTTTTCAGCCCCTGACTGGAGTGCACCGCATAAAATAAAATATCAGTATAAATTAGAAGGTCTTGATCAGAACTGGAGTCCTGTATTGTCAGAAAACAAAGCCATTTATTCAAATCTTCCGTGGGGCTCTTATACGTTCAAAGTAAAAGCAATCGGTGAAGCACAAATCTGGAGTGACATTCTGGAATACCCCATTGTAATTAATCCGCCGTGGTGGTTTACCTGGTGGGCTTTTGTTCTTTATTTTATTTTAGCAGTAGTTGGAATTTTTATGATCATCCGATGGAGAACTTACAAACTGGTTGAGAATAAAAAAGAACTGGAACAAACCGTGAGCGAACGTACCATGGAAGTTGTGCAGCAGAAAGAACTTGTTGAACAAAAAAACAAAGAGATCACTGATTCCATCACTTACGCAAAAAGAATACAGGAAGCCATTTTGCCGCCGGCAAGTATCATTCACAGTTTACTGAAAGATGCATTTGTACTTTACAAACCAAAAGATATTGTGGCCGGAGATTTTTACTGGCTGGAAGAAAAAAACGGAAAAGTTTTGCTTGCTGCTGCTGATTGTACCGGTCATGGTGTGCCGGGTGCTATGGTAAGTGTTGTTTGTAATAATGCTCTGAACAGAACAGTGCGTGAATTTGATCTCGATCAGCCGGGTCAGATTCTCAATAAAGTAAGAGATATTGTAATTGAAACTTTCAACAAGTCAGGTGAAGATGTAAAAGACGGAATGGATATTGCTATGGTGTCAATTCAGTTCGCGGGTGATAAAACAATACTTGAATATTCCGGAGCAAATAATTCACTTTTTGTAATGACAGGAAATGAACTGAAAGTAATTCCGGCAGACAAACAACCAATTGGTAAATATGCGTTGACAGAAAGTTTTACGAATCATCGCATTGAACTGAAAAAGGGAGATACGTTCTATATTTTTACTGACGGATACATTGATCAGTTTGGTGGTGAAAAAGGAAAAAAATTAAAGTTTCAGGGTTTTATGAATGTTCTCACCGGCATACATGAAGAGTCAATGAAAAGTCAGAAAAAAGCACTGGATGATTATTTCAATGACTGGAGAGGAAATCTGGAACAGGTAGATGATGTCTGTGTTATCGGCGTGAGAATATGAACCAATTTCAGTGAATATCTAATTCCGATACTGTGTACAAAGGCGTACTTTATCTTCTTGCCGCAACCTTAACTTTTTCTATTGTAAATGTCTGCGTTAAATTATTGAACGAACCCAGTTTTTTATTTCCTGAAACCAGAACGTATCCCGTTCATGAATTAGTTTTTTTCAGATCTGTTATTTCACTTGCTATTTGCGTATTTGTGGTGAAAATGAAAAAAATCCCGTTGTTTGGCAACAATCATATCTGGCTAATAACCAGAGGACTTTTTGGTTCTACCGGACTCTTTCTTTCTTCATGACCATTCAGCATTTGCCATTGGCAATTGCAACAACGGTGCAATACTTGGCGCCGGTTGTTACCGTGGTGGTTGCCATTTAGCTGCTGAATGAAAAAGTAAAATGGCTGCAATGGATTTTGTTCATCATCTCTATGAGCGGAATTTTTGTTTTGGGTTATGATTCTTCTGAAAATGCTGATGTCAGTTTCTGGTGGATTCTGGTTGGTGTTATTTCCGCATTTTTTTCAGGCGTTGCATACAATGCCATTATGAAGTGCAGAGATACAGAAGCGCCAATAACTGTGGTCATGTATTTTCCGCTGGTTGCAGTTCCCATTACGGGCATCTGGTGTCTGGCCGGAGATTTTATTTTACCGCACGGACTTGAGTGGATTATCATTCTTACAATGGGAGTTCTTACACAGGTTGCACAGGTATGTATGACACGCGCCTTTTTGGCTGAAAGTGCTTCAGTAGTTGCTCCGCTGAAATATGTGGGTGCAATTTATGCATCACTGCTCGGTTATTTTATTTTTGATGAGCGGCTGAACAACTGGGCTATTGCAGGAATCTTTCTGATAGTTGCAGGAGTATTATTGAATACGTGGTATAAAAAAGTTTTTTTGAAAGCTTGATTGAATTTCTTTTAATCTTTGTCAGAAACTATTCCACGTAAAAGGTTTTTTCAATCCTGTAAACAAACTCGATTGATCCGCCGCCAGCGGGAAGATTTGGATTCATAATGGTGTTGGTTCTGCTGAAAAATACTTTGTAATGGTTTTCTTTATTCAGATAATAATCATCTATTGTGAAGACACTGTCTGTCCCTCCGTCAACATAACCGTAATTGAATTCTGATTCAACTTCATACAAATCTACCTGACAATGCACATTGCTGTCATTATCTGATGCGTTGACTTCAAAAATCAATTCTTGTCCATACGGAATTGTATCCGGCAAGTTTGCCAGATAAACAGTATCGGGCGGAACAATAGTGTTATAATATGTTACACCATCAAAGTTTTTAAATTCCAAACCCCAGGCTTGATTTCCGTCTAAGGTCAGATAATAAGAATAATCCGGATAATGATTCATCTCATTTCCATTCACCAGCATATAACTGTTTTCAGGAAGATTCAAATAACCATAATTGTCAACACCTTTTTGAAAAAAGTAAAAAACCTGAATGGTTGTAGAATTACTCGGTGCATTAAATACAACTTGAATAATTGTTTTGAATTCATTCGGCACATCTGATGTATATTTCATTTCTCTGTCTTTTCTGCAGGAGGAGAAAACGATGAGAAGCAGGAAAATTGTTTTGATGAGATTTCTCATTTGAAGATTTTCTGATATCTAATATAGCTAAATACAGGGCTGAATACAAAATTTACGGATAAGAAAATATTTTATAATTGATTGGCGCTTTATTCAGTAGCGCACTATTTTCCTCCAATCACCCCAGAAATAATCTCCCCGCCATTTCAATTTCTTCCACCGTAATGGAAAGTGGCGGTGATAATCTGAAACTATCCGGACAAGATAAAAACCAAAATCCAATCAGCCCTTTTTCAAGACAACCTTCTACAATTTCTTGCACACGTTCAGCAGATTTTAGTTGAATTGCAAACATCAATCCGGCTCTTCTGATTTCAATTATTTCAGCGTGTTTACTCAAAATAGATTCAAGCAATGCACCTTTCATTTCACAATCATGAATCCAGTTTTCTGATTTCAAAACCTGAATACATGCGTTTGCTGCAGCACATATAACAGGGTGTCCGCCAAACGTAGTGATATGACCAAGCATGGGATTATCGGCCAGGCATTTCATCTTTTCAGTAGAAGAAATAAATGCGCCTATTGGCATTCCGCCACCAAGAGCTTTTCCTAAGGTGATAATATCCGGCACTACACCAAAATGTTCGAAGGCAAACATTTTTCCGGTTCTTCCCAAACCAACCTGCACTTCATCAAAAATTAAAAGCGCTCCGGTTTCATCACATTTTTTTCTGAGCGCAGTTAAAAATTCTTTTGTTGGGACTCTGACACCTGCATCACCCTGAATAGTTTCTATTATTACTCCGGCAGTTTGTTCTGTAATCAAATCCAGACTTTGAATATTATTCAGTTCAATAAAATTAACGCCGGGAATCAATGGCCTGAAAGGTGTCTTTTTTATTTCATTCCAGGACACACTCATGGAACCATGTGTATTACCGTGATAAGATCCTTTGCAGGAAATCAATTCATATCTGCCGGTAAATCTTTTTGCAAGTTTCAGTGCGGCTTCATTCGCTTCAGTTCCTGAGTTTACAAAATAAGAACAATTGAGCTTTTCAGGTAAAACTGAAGCAAGATTTTTTGCCAGCTCAAGCGGTGCATCCTGAATGTATTCACCGTACACCATTACGTGCAGATGTTTGTCAAGTTGTGCTTTGATTGCCTCAATAACTTGTGGATTTCTGTGTCCGATACTGCTGACTGCAACACCGGCAATCATGTCCATGTATTTTTTACCGGACTTATCATGAATGTAGATTCCTTCAGCAAAATCCACATCAATCAGATAGGGAAAAAGATTTGTCTGTCCCTGGTATTTTTTAAAATCAATCTCTCGGTGGTGGTCCGTCATGGGGTGGTCCTCCTTCGTGGTTGCGAATTTCTTTTAGTAGCTCACGCTTGAATTTTTCTTCAGCATAAAAAACTTTTGCCGCTTTTTTATCATCAAGCACTTCAGCAAATTTAGCCAAATACTCTTTGCGAATAGAAGCCTCTTTAATATCTGTATCAAGAATTGCTGCTGTGAGCTCATAAGCACGTTCACCCGTAAGGTCATTGATTGTTTTAAGCTCTTTCATATAACCTTTTCTTTCTTCACGGATTTTTTCAAGCGCTGCATCATACTCATTGTAAACTGGCCAGAATTTTTCAGCTTCCTCCGGAGTCAAAGCAAGTTCTGTTGAAATGAACGCAATTTTCTGCGTACGGATATACTCTTCCTTCTGCTGTTTGGGATTGTCTTTTGGCTGCGCAAAAATGAGTGCTGAACTTAAAACAGCAATCACCAGCATTGTAAATTTTGTTTTCATAATTTTTCCTTTTTAATCCAGATCCAGATAAATATCTTCAATGTCACTGTTCACAAAATCATAGGTATCATCATCTGTGTCATTTTCACCTAAATCAACATCATTCTCTACTATATAATCAATGATTGATTCTTCATCCACATAGGCAGCGTAAGTATCAAAATCTTCTTCTTCAGTAACAACCGGATTTATTTCTGTAATCGATTCCGGCTCATTTGTACTTATGCTGAAGAGCAAGATAAATCCGGCAGCAACTGCCGCAGCGGTTGACCAGAATGTAATTTTCAAAATACGCCCTCTGCCCTTCTTTGTATTTGTTTTGCTTAGAATATCCGCTGCAAAATTTTCTAAATATCCCTGCGGAATTTCAGGTGTTTTGTTTTTCTTTAAACCAAGAGATTTAAATTCTTCCTCTGCATGAATTTCATCCATGAGATGCTGATGAAAGTTTTCAAAAAATCCGGCCGGAACAGATTCATTATGCTGTTCAGTGAAGTCAATTTTTTCATTGAGTTCGTGCTGAAAATTTTTAAAAAATTCAGCAGGAACTTCTGGTTTTTTTCTTTTCACCAGCTTTGAAAATATGTCAGAATGTTCTTCCATTTTCTCTTGGACACCTTAATTGTATCCGGGTTTAATATGCTTTAATATATTCTTCAATTTTTTTAACTGCCAGATGATAGGATGCTTTTAACGCACCTACGCTGGTTCCCAGCATTTCCTCTATCTCAGTAAATTTTAATTCATCAAAATATTTGAGATTGAATACCAGTCTTTGCTTTTCAGGTAAAGTTTCCAGCGCTCTGTGAAAAATACTTTCTATTTCTTCCGGCGAAAAATTTTTACCATTTACCTCAACCGCATTTTCAAATAACGGCGGGTCAAGATCAGCTGTTTTCATTTTTGCAGCTTTGCTTAAAAAAGTGTGTGATTCATTAAACGCTATCCGGTATATCCACGTGTAAAGAGCTGAATCTCCCCTGAATTCAGGCAAGGCTTTCCACACTTTAATAAAAACCTGCTGCATAATGTCAGCGGTGTCTTCATGATTTTTAACAAGTCTTCTGATTTGCCAATAGACACGCTCCTGGAAAGTCTCCACAATTTTTTTGAACCCTGCTTCAGGATTCAACTGATAACTGCTTAAAAGATCTTTGTCTGACACCATGTTTATACCATGAATATCAGTAAAAATTTATTTGCGTTTGATTACCCGTTCTGCTGCTGCAACCACATCCGGAGTGTTGATGTGATATTTGGTCATTAATTCTTCACCCTGTCCGCTTTCACCAAATTTGTCATTGACCGCAACCATTTCCAAAGGCACAAGATGTTTTCTGGCAATTAACTGGGCAACTGAATCTCCCAATCCTCCGTTCATCATATGTTCTTCAGCAGTAACCACGCATTTTGTTTTACTGATTGACTTTAAGACTGCTTCTTCATCCAAAGGTTTAATGGTATGAATATTTATTATTTCAGCACTGATATTTTTTTCAGCCAGAATGCGTCCGGCTTCTATTGCTTTCCATACCAGATGGCCGGTTGCAAGAATGGTAACATCTGATCCTTCACTTAAAATATCTGCTTTACCAATGATGAATTTTTTATTCGGATCAGTAAAATTGGGAACTTTTGGTCGTCCAAAACGAAGATAAACCGGTCCTTTATGTTCAGCAATAGCAATAGTTGCCGCTTTGGTTTCATTGTAATCACATGGAGAGATAACTGTCATATTTGGCAGCATTTTCATCAGCCCGATATCTTCCAGAATCTGATGCGTTGCGCCATCTTCACCCAATGTCAATCCGGCGTGTGATGCACATATTTTTACGTTTTTATTGCTGTATGCAACCGATTGACGGATCTGATCATATACACGTCCGGTAGAAAAATTTGCAAATGTTCCGGTGAAAGGAATTTTTCCTCCGATGGTCAAACCAGCTGCAATGCCAATCATATTTGCCTCAGCAATTCCAACCTGAAAAAAACGTTCAGGATGATTTTTCTGAAAGTCATCCATTTTCAATGAACCTGTTAAGTCAGCACAAAGCGCAACTACATCCTCATTGGTTTTTCCAAGTTCTGATAATCCGGCTCCAAATCCTGAGCGGGTATCTTTTTCATCAATCATTTTAATTTCTTTCATGATTCAGGTTAAAGGTTGATAAGCGTATTTTCACCAGACATAATCTGGAATGGTTTTGTGGCGGTATAATCTGTTGAAACTGTTGATTTGATACGGTAAACCAGTTTGTAAAATCCAGGCTGCAGATAAAACTGATCCGTTAATTTTGAAGGATCAATATCACACACCCACTCATCTTTTTGTCCTTCTTTCACTAAAAATATTTGTCCGACAATTGCTTTGCTTGCTGTATATTTTAGGATACCTGAACCGGGAATATCGATGTAGGTAAAATCACTCTGATTAATTTTTACATCATCAAAGTATAAGCGTGGCAATGTCAGAATTTCCAGATCATAAGTACCAACAATATAATTCTGAAGATCATTAACGGATTGAACATTCAGCGTTACTGATTGTCCGTTTTGCATCACCCTGACATTTACGTTTTCCGTTTTTGTGGGCCCTTTTATTCTCACCTGCAATTTCCCCTGCGGACAATCAGCAGGAATAATATTATGTGTTCCTTTTATGATAGATATTCCTTTCACTTCCACTTTAGGCAGCGTATTCACAACAACATCGTACTTCAGTTTAGGGTCAATAACCACAATCGTATCCGGATTGTTTTTAACATTCAGCGTATGCATGAATGTATATTTCAGATTTTTTGTTCCGGCCTCATATAAAAAGACAGTCACATTTGTTTCAGTTGGTTTTCCGTGAATGTCATTCAGATTTATTTGAACCGATGTAGCCATCAGCGCATCAAAAATTACCGAGTTCATTACATTTTCAAATGACTGCAATGTATTAGCTTCATAAACGCGGCCGATGCATTCAAAATTTTTCAGGTACTCCAGATCAATTCCCAATCCAACAACAAAGGGTGTTACATTGATTCCTTTTTCTTTCAGTTTTCGGGCAGACTCACATGGAAATTCATCACAGGCTTCAAGTCCGTCAGTAATCAGAATGATAATATTTCTGGAATTTGCATCCGGAAAATCATCTGCAGACAATTCTAATGAACGGGCAATGGGTGTTGTTCCTTTGCATTCTACTGTTTGAATAAATCCTTTAACGGCGGCAAAATTGTTGGGACCAAAAGGCACCTCTAATTTGGTGTCATTACAATCCTGAAAAGTGGGTGTGATAGGTGATTGATGTCCATATACACGTAAAGCAACTTCCAGGTTTGGAATACCTTCAAGCTGATTAATAGTTTCACTGAAAATACGGCGGGCATGTTCAATTTTGGTTGCTCCCTCCCATTTTCCGTTCATGGAATTTGATGCATCAAACACAAATAAAATTCGTGTGAGTTGCTGTGCGTGCAGCGGCGCAGCAAAAGCTATCAATACTATGAGGATAATTTTTTTCAAACTAATAATCACCTAAAGTTTCTTCTAACTGAGCAAGTGCTTTTTCTGCCTGTTCTTTACTTGGAGCAGAACCGTGCCATTTGTGTGTACCCATCATATAATCCACTCCTTTGCCCATAATGGTTGTCATAATGATCACCACCGGTTTTCCTTTACCTGTGCGGGATTTAGCTTCAGCCAGTTTAGTGCGGATATCATTTAAATCGTGTCCGTTCATTTCAAGCACATCCCAACCAAACGCCTGCCACTTTTGTGCCAGATTTCCCATTGGCAGCACATCATCAATGTCTCCGTCAATTTGTTTGTGGTTGTAATCTACCGTTGAAATGATATTATCTACTTTATTTGCGGCGGCATACATGGCTGCTTCCCACACTTGTCCTTCCTGCAATTCTCCGTCACCGTGAAGGGTATAAACCAATTTTGAATCTTCGTTCAGTTTTTTGGAAAGTGCTGCACCAATAGCAACTGATAATCCTTGTCCGAGTGATCCGGTAGCAATGCGCACACCTGGTAATCCTTTATCAGTACATGGATGGCCTTGCAAACGTGTTCCAAGTTTTCTGAATGTACTCAATTCTGATTTTGGAAAATAACCGCGATGTGCGAGTACACTATATAATACAGGTGAAATATGTCCGTTTGAAAGGAAAAACAAATCTTCTTCTTTACCATCCATTTTGAATGCTGACGGATTTATTGCGAGCGTTTCAAAAAACAAAACCGATAAAAAATCAGTGCATCCTAAAGACCCTCCCGGATGACCAGATTGAACATCTGTAACCATTCGGATAATGTCTCTTCTTACCTGTGAGCAAATTTGTTCTGTTGTATAATTTCCCATTGTTGCCGGATTTGTCGGCGAAATTAGATCAAAATCAATGTTTATAACGGATTCGGATGAAATAGTTATCCCCAAAGTTTTACACAGATGCCAGTTTTATTAACAGATTTAACCGCCGGTTGAAAAAAAAGACACAAATTTGTAATTGCCCGTGCAACTATTTAGACAAGCAGGGCGTTTGCTGATATATAAACTTAATACCACAGGTATCATGAAACAAGTAATTTTAACGACTTCCCTTTTTCTTGCCATGGGAGCAGCAGGTTTTGCTCAGGAGAAAAAAGTTTCTACCATGAAAATTTATCGTGTAGAATCAAAAACACCGGAACAAAAAACTGAATTAACCAAAGAAGAAGAGTTAAAGAAGTGTTACGATTTGCTGGAAGCATTGGATGTGAAAGAAGCATGGATTCGTTCCAACCCTGAAGAACTTAAAGTTGCTGAAGAGTCTGGCTGGTTTGAGGATGCTGCTAAGACACGCGCGGATGTTAATGCACGTATTAAAGAATTAGAATCTAAATAATATTAAAGCCAGAAAACATGCTTTTTAATAAAGGATTTATAAAAAAGGTAGGACTGATCATGATCGGTTCTTTATCTGCACTTTCTGCCAATGCACAGGTGAATGATGAGTGTGATGAAATGGAACCAATCTGTACAGACGCAGGTTTAAGTTTCACTGCTCAAACAGGTGTAACAATCGGACCAGATCCGAATGATTATGGTTGTTTGTTTTCACAACCGAATCCTACCTGGTATTATTTTGAAATTGCTACGGATGGAAATATCGATATGAATTTATTTGCTCCTTCAGATATTGATTTTATTATCTGGGGACCATTTGATGATTTAGCAGAGGCACAATCCTATTGCGGTCAGATGGGAGTGAATCCAAATGCACCTGAAGTGGATTGCAGCTATTCAGGAACCAACAACGAGTTTCCGTCCATTCCAAGTGCAGTAACAGGAGATGTATATGTAATGCTCATCACAAATTATGCATCCATTGTACAGGATGTTACTCTGACACAAGTTGGCGGAACAGGTTCTACAGATTGTACAATTATTACACCAGACCCATGCGTATCTGATCCGGGAACATATACCGTTGAAAAAAATGGTGTCTTAACTACTTCTTCATCCGTTTACTTGTGTGAAGATGATGAATTTGAATTGATTTCTGACGGAAACTATATTTTACCAAACGATACCATTCCAAATCCTCCGGGAGATGGAATTTATTCTGCTACGCTGATGTGGCTGGTATATGATGCAATGCCTATTGACCCGGATCCGGATATGGACCCTGGCTTCCAAAACATCATTATTCCCGGAGCAACTATTTCTGATGTAAACAATTCAACCAGTCCCATTGTACAGGCGCTTGGTTGCGGAACATACTATTTTGTACCGGTTGCAGGAGATGATGGAGTTGGTGGAAATGGTGGCGTAGCCAACTTAACCAATGACAATGGCGGACTTGACTGGGATAAAAATGGAAATGATTGTTACCTTCTTGGAGATCCTGTTGAAATAACCTATGCTTGTGAAATGAATACGGCAACTGCGCTGGATTGTAATCCACCAACAACAATCAATGGTATTGATGTTCAAATCACCGGTGGCGCACCTGGAAGTTACTCTGTTGTAAATACAGGCGAAGGAAACTTAACGTCAACTACAGTTCCTCATGATGGTACTGCAAATATCAATGACCTTGAAAACAACCAGGGCTGGTCAATATTAATCACAGACTCTGAAGGATGTACGCAAACTGCTTCAGGTGTTTTTGCTGCTCCGGTTTTCCAGAATATTACAATCACACCTGCTCCAACTTGTCCATCAGCTTCTACTGGTTCAGTTAACGTAACGATTAATGGAACATCTGGAAACGGCGGACCATATACTATTATTATGGCAGGTGATCCACCGACAGTAGGTACAACTGATTCATATGCAGACAACGCAGGTACTTTGGTTTACATTGTCGTTGCAGATGATGAAGGATGTATATCAGATTCTTCGGTGACTATTACTTCTGCAGGACACTTTATAGATGTAGATGTAATCAGTTTGACTGGTGAAGACTGTTACGATGATGGCAATGGTTCGGCACAAATAACAGCTGATCCTTCAACGCCAGGTGTGGATGTAACAGAAATTACATGGACTGGTCCGTCAGGTCAGACTCCGGGAGGGAATCCAGGTGGTCCTGCTAACACAGGCCAGACAGGAATGGAACCCGGAAACTGGTCAGTTACTATTGCTGATGATTTAGGTTGTGAAGTAACTATACCAATTGTTATTACATCACCTGCAGAACTTGATCTTTATGTTTCTAATTCCAATGAACCTACTTGTTATGGATACAGTGACGGATCAATCACTGTACAAAGTACCGGTGGCTCAGGAGGTTTAACTTATACATGGAATCCTACAAATGCAGTACCAGGAAATACATTCAATAATTTGGATGCTGGTATATACTGGGCTTATGTTACTGATCAGAATGGATGCATTGACTCAGTAATGTTTGATCTTGGTCAGCCGGATTCATTGTGGGCAGAATTCACAATTAAAAATATTGACTGTTATGGTGACAGTACAGGTGCAATAATTGTAGATGCGGTAAATAATGCAGTTGGTTCAGTAAGTTATTTCTGGAATCTTTCCGGAGCTGCGCCTAACCCACCATCAACATCAAACGTTGCAAACGGATTGCCTGTCGGAACATACGTAATAAATATTCAGGACGCTTTTTGCTACAATGAATACTATTTCACTTTAACACAAAGTCCAGAAATTGTCATGGTTCAATTTGGTTCTGAACCTGCCTTCTGCCGAACAGCCTCCTATCAGAGTGGTAATGGAGTCGTTTATGGTGCTGCAAGCGGAGGTGTTCCGGATTATGAATACGAATGGGTAAATCTGGAAAACGGAGACAATTCAAATAACACAACATGGGGTGGATTAAATCCTGGAACATATCAGTTAACAGTGACAGATGATTTGGGATGTACATTGGTTCAGACGATCGAATTAGATTCTGTAAATCCAATTGCTGCGTTTGACGTGATTTCTGCTGAGCTGGATGGAAATCTGGAAGGAACAGCTGTTGTATGTGCTTCATTTGATAACAATTCAGAATATTTTGCAAATCCAAATGATCCGAATGCAGATACAACGTTCTTCTGGCAGTTAGGTTATGACGTGCCCTGGGAAATTTCTCATGACGTAAATGAGGTATTTGATACGTGTTATTATGAAGAAGGAATCTTTGAAGTATGTCTGGTTGCGTTAAATAAAAACGGATGTTCAGATACAGCATGCGTCAATATTATTGTTCATGATTACCCTATTCTGGTTGCACCAAATGTATTTACACCAGGAGGCGGTGATGATGCAAACCCGGTATTTACTTTTGAAGAGCGTCAGACAGCTATGGAAACTTTTGAATGCACAGTTTTTGACCGCTGGGGTAAAGAAATGTTCCACTTTGATTCGATTGATGACTTCTGGGATGGAAATACCAAAAACGGTAAAGAAGCAACTGACGGTGTATATTTCTACATCTACTCTGCAACCGCAACTAACGGAACAACTTTCGAAGGACAGGGAAATGTCCATCTGATCAGAAAATAATTTAAATACACTTTTAATAAAAGGGATATTCAGAAATGAGTATCCCTTTTTTCTTTTAGGAATAAACTATCTTTGCCACTCTAAAATCAGAACGATGTCTTTAAAATGCGGAATTGTTGGATTGCCGAATGTCGGAAAGTCAACATTGTTTAACTGCCTGTCAAATGCAAAAGCACAGGCTGCCAATTTTCCATTTTGTACCATTGAACCAAATGTGGGTGTAATAACTGTTCCTGACAATCGTTTGTCTGAACTTGAAAAAATAGTAAACCCGGAAAGAGTTGTCCCAACAACAATTGAAATTGTAGATATAGCTGGTTTAGTAAAAGGAGCTTCAAAAGGTGAAGGACTTGGAAATAAATTTCTTGCAAACATCCGTGAAACAGATGCAATTATTCATGTGCTCAGATGTTTTGATGATCCAAATATTGTTCACGTGGATGGTTCTGTAAATCCTGTAAGAGATAAAGAAGTAGTTGATTTTGAATTGCAGCTGAAGGATTTGGAATCAGTGGAGTCAAAAGTAAATTCTTTAGGAAAGGCCGCAAAATCCGGTGACAAAGAAATTCTGAAACAACTTGATTATTGCCAGCGTTTGAAAACCACACTTGAACAAGGTAAATCAGCAAGAACAGTTCAGCCATCAAACGATGCTGAAGAAAAAATTCTGAAAGATCTTCAGTTATTGACAGCCAAACCTGTTTTGTATTTGTGCAATGTGGATGAAGCATCAGTAAAAACTGGTAATCAATACGTAGATCAGGTTAAGGCTGCTGTGAAAGATGAACAGGCAGAGGTCCTGGTTATCGGAACAAAAATTGAAGCCGACATTGCAGAACTGGAAACCTATGAAGAACGCCGGATGTTTCTGGATGAACTAGGTTTGGAAGAAGCGGGAGTGAACAGATTGATTCGTGCTGCATACAAACTTTTGAAATTACAAACCTATTTTACTGCCGGAGTAAAAGAAGTGAGAGCCTGGACAATTCCTGTTGGTGCAACTGCTCCGCAGGCCGCCGGTGTTATTCATACTGATTTCGAAAAAGGATTTATCCGTGCTGAAGTAATGAAGATTAATGATTTCATTTCGTTCGGGTCTGAACTGGCAGTTAAAGAAGCCGGCAAACTGGGTGTTGAAGGAAAAGCGTATGTTGTGGAAGACGGTGACATTATGCATTTCAGATTCAATGTCTGATTTTTCCGTTTATCCATTTTAATCGGCTTTTACTTTTCATAAAGTCCATCAATCCGTTTATTTAATTTATCAGAACTGTATTTCGTAAGTTTGAAATATGGAAAGAAAAACCATTTTATATTGGGTTGCACAAGTAATTGGCTGGAGTGCCTATTATGTATTTTCCATTTTACTCCTTCTTGCCACCAAACAATATATTGTAACTCTTAATCTAGTTCTTTGGGTTTCTGCCAGTATTTTATGTTCAATTATTTTATCGCATGGAATGAGATGGCTGATTCTGAAAATGGATCTTTTATCAAAAAAGCTGGCAGTGCTTCTCACCTATTCAATCTTATTTTCTCTTGCTGCAGGGTTTGGGCTTGAAGCATTTCAATATGTTCTTGACACCAGAATGAAACTGGATTTTGTTCTGAACAATCAGGTTGACCCGTTTGACTGGGCAATATATATGCTTGCCACAACCCGTTCTATGATTTTATTTGCTTTGTGGGCAGGTTTCTATTATGTTTTTATCATCATTGAAAAATCAAGAAAACAAGAATTACTGAATCTTCAGTGGCAGGCTTCTAAAAATGAAATTGAATTAAAAAATCTTCGTGCGCAATTGAATCCCCATTTTCTGTTTAACTCACTTAATTCAATCAGAGCATTGGTTGCTCTGAATCCTGAACAAGCCAAATCAGCGATAACACAGCTATCAGGCCTGCTCAGAAATTCCATCAATCTGGGTAAACTTAAATTGATTTCATTAAAAGATGAGCTGGAGCTTGTTGAACATTATCTGAAATTGGAGCAGATTCGTTTTGAAGAAAGATTAAGAGTTACTGTTAAAACATCTGATGTAGTCAAAAACTGTCAGATACCTCCGTTGATGATTCAGACGCTGGTTGAGAATGCTATTAAACACGGAATTTCAAAATCAATTTCTGGTGGTGATATTGATATCACTGCAGATATGACCGGAAATAAATTACAAATCACAATAGATAACACCGGGAATTTAGGCTCAATTGGTGATGAAGAAAATGGAGTTGGAATTACAAATACCAAAAAAAGACTTGCGATACTTTTTGGTGACCGGGCAGATTTTTCTTTGAAACAAGTAGGCGATAAAGTCAGGGCAAACATTCAAATTCAATACACATGAGAACGATAATAGTAGATGATGAGCGTCTGGCAAGAGAAGAGCTGAAAGCACTTCTGTCAGAATATCCGGCTGTAGAACTTATTGGTGAATATAAAAATACCATTGAGGCAAAAGTAGCTATTGAAAATGATGCGCCGGATCTTGTTTTTATGGATATTCAGATGCCCGGTGAGACAGGACTCGAATTACTTGAAAAATTAAAAAATCCGCCGCGAACTGTTTTTGTTACTGCATATGATGAACATGCTATAAAAGCATTTGAACTCAATGCGTATGATTATCTGATGAAGCCAATTGATCCGGACCGGTTATCAGAAGTATTCAAAAGACTCACAGAAGAAAATCAAACACCTGCCAGTGTTGTCAACAATGATAAATTAAAATCAGGTAATCAGGTATTAATTAAAGACGGAGAAAAGGTTTGGTTTATCAAAGTAGATGATATACGTTATTTTGAGTCTGAAGGTAATTATGTGAAAGTACATTTTGATAAATTCAAACCATTGATACTTCGTTCACTTAACAGTCTGGAAGAACGTATGGATGAAAAACTTTTTTTCAGAGCCAACAGAAAATTCATTGTTAACCTGAATCATATTGTAAACATTGAAAACTGGTTCAGCGGCGGCTTGCAGGTTGAACTTTCCTGCGGAACAAAAATTGAAATTTCCCGAAGACAAACTATCCGTTTCAAAGACCAGTTCAGTCTTTGATTTTCATGGAGGATAAGGTCCGAAATAACTGATGCATGGATTATTTCCGGTAAAGCATGCATCAAAAAATGAGTGGTTAAAAATCTGTTTTATTTCAGGACTTTCAACAGTAAACTCAAGAAAATAAGACGCCCACCAGCGTTTATAACACAGCACATCCTCTTCATAATCATTGCCTAAATTTTTTGGTTTGTATTTTTCAGCAAACTCATCGTACGAACATTCTTTATACATTTCACGGAGTGCATACTTTCCAGGTTTAAGTAGCAGTTTTATTGTGCCGTTCTGATCTGATTTGACAATTATTTTTTCATTGGTATCCAGACAATACAACATGAAAGGCGTGTTTGACAAAATGCTGTAATTATTCAATTCAGATTCATCCGGATAAGCGCCACCGCAATAAGGATAATAGTGACTCACATTTACCTCAATGTTGGCATCGCCAATTAATGAATCATTCTGCGGACCATACTCCACGGTTTGTGTTTTACGGATCATGCGTTTGTACTGCGCATGTGACTTTACGGAATATGCGATAAAAAATATCAGAACTGTAAAAACCAAACTTTGTTTCATACTCTCAAATACAAAGTCACGCTTAATAGGTTCATTTTTCAAGAACATATCTCACCATGGGCCGATTGGGTGATTTCTGATCAACAACCGTGAATCCTGCTTTTTCAAAAGATTTGTACAAACCAATCCAGGCAAATGCATCTGGTAATTTACCAGATGGAATTACAGGATAAGCTTCCAGAATTTTTATTTTGTTTGTTCTGGCATACTTAATAATTCCTTTGAGCAATTTGACCGATAAGCCCTGATTTCTGAAATCCTTATGAATAAATGTACATGGAATTGACCAGACTTTTTTTGTATCAATGGGTTTATGAATTCGTGATCTGCCTAGTTTGAAAAAATCTTCCCTTGGAGCAAGTGCTGCCCAAGCAACTGCTTTATCATTTATCAGTGCAAGAATTCCTGTTGGTTTTTGATTATTTACAAGAGCCAGCATTTTTTGTTTATTGCCGTAGTTCTTTTTGCCATGCTCCCATTCCTGTTTTGGTAATCTGAAATGCATACACCAGCAACCTCCGCAGGCGCCTTTTTCACCAAATAATTCTTCAAATAAATTCCAGTTTTTTTCACTTAATGGTTCAATGCGCAATTCATTATTTGTTTTGAATTTGCTCATTTGACTGATTAAAGATTCAGTTCACCTATTCCCTGTCTGATAATTTCAGGTTCGTCACCGGTAAGATCAACAACCGTTGAAGGTTCTTTTTTTCCAAAACCTCCGTCAATAATTGCATCAACCATATTATTCCATTTCTCAAAAATCATATCCGGATCAGTTGAATATTCCAGTATGGCATCTTCATCATGCAATGAACCGGTAACAAGCGGATTTCCAAGACGGGTGACAATTTCATTTACAATCGCATTGTCAGGAATACGGATTCCCACCGTTTTTTTATTGGTCTCAAATAATTTTGGAATACGCGCAGATGCTTCCAGAATAAATGTAAACGGACCGGGTAAATTTTTATTCAGAATTTTATAGGTTGGACGATCAATCGCTTTTGTATAGTCAGCTAAAGAACTCAGGTCAGAAAAAACAATTGAAAAATTGGCATGCTTCATTTTGGAGTCTTTCAGTTTTGCAAGTCGTTCAATGGCTCTTTTATTCATCAGGCTGCAGCCAAAAGCATAAACCGTATCTGTTGGATAGATAATGACACCACCTTTTTCAAGGATATCAACAACCTGCTGAATCTTCCGCTGATCCGGTGAATCCGGATAAATTTTGTAAAGCATATTTAATCTCAAATGTAATTAAACCTGTTCATATACACTCTTTTCATCCATTGTTTATAGAGCGGATCCATGAATTCAATTGTTTTACCGTAGATGTCAATCATTTCTTTATCAACAAGTGCCTTTCTGACTCTCACCACATTTGCTGAACTGCCCAGATCATACATACGGATTGTTTCAGCAGTGCTGAATTGCTTCACAACATTTACAAGTGCTCTCAGAAAACGTATCTGATAATTAGACAAAAGATCTGTTTCTCGGTGAAAAAGCAAATCATGTGTCACAAGCAATTCATCAATAGACTGGTCAACTATTTTAACACTGCAGGATTTGGTGGTGTTTTCCCAGGACATTGCTGCCAGCTGCTGAACAAAGTAGGGATGATTTTCCATGGTTGTTATTATTTTTTCAACGGCATCGGCATGAATCTCCTTTTTTGTTTTTTTAAACTGACGGAGAAGATATTTTTGCCAGTGGGGTGTATCAATTTTCTGGAGAAAAAATACGTCACCGAATTTATAAAATGGCATGGATTTGTTTTCAAACAACTCTGCAAGCATATTGCGTTTGCTGCCGTACAGACAATAAACGGCATGCTGATGATGCTGCCATTGTGCTCTTAGTTTTTTCTGAAACGCAAGCGGATTTGAAAAATAGGCGATATTCTGAAATTCATCTACACAAATAACCAGTTCTATCTTTTTCAGTTTTGAAATACGCTCAGGCAGATTGAGAATTTCATCCGGATTTTTTTTGATCTCATGAATGTCAAACCCGAGTGAAAACTCTGTATTCGGATCTACACCAACACTTATTTTAGGTGTTACCAACCGGAACAAAAGTTTAACCGCATTGATACGCTCTTCAAGTTTCGTGTAGGTTGCCATCAGAATTTTTCTTGAAAAAGTTTCATAGAATTCTTTTTCATCCCTGACATTAAATAAGTCTATAAAAACCGGCACTATCTTTTTATCCGATGATGCCAGCGAAGTTGCTGCATATTTCACCAGAGACGACTTACCCCATCTGCGTGGTGAAATCAATACCGTGTTGATTTTTGACTTAAAATTTCGCTGCAAAAATGCAATCTCTTTTTCACGGT
Organism: Crocinitomicaceae bacterium; assembly: GCA_016719925.1. Lineage (GTDB taxonomy): Bacteria > Bacteroidota > Bacteroidia > Flavobacteriales_D > Crocinitomicaceae > JADJGJ01. The sequence goes on from JADJYC010000007.1 coordinate 124,197, forward strand.
TTACAAAGTAAGATGACTCAATAACCTTGCCGTATTTGAATGGAATCATAGTACTGTCACTTTATATTATACCACAAATATACCAATAAATATAACTTCTTTGTTACTAACACATCAATTAGTAACCATTTTGTTACTAACAATGTTGTTACATACTAATTTGTTACATGAAAATAACTGCAGTGAAACGCGTTCAGATAAATTTATTTGTCCTTTGATTTTCCTTTGACAAGACCGGTTTTTTTGTCATAACCGTAAGGACAGTGACGGCATCCGCTTTTACAGCAGAAGCCGCGCTTCAGAAGATATTTTTCAGTAAATACGATGTAGCCCTCCGGAGTTTTGTAAAAATCATCAGGCTCAAGATGAGCTGTTTTTGAAAAGCCGTCCATTAATTTTTTACAAAGCGCTGTACGGAATGAAAATCACCGGAATCAAGATGCAGAAAGTAGACACCGTCAGTAAGATCTGAAATGTTTATTGAACCAGAATTAAAATTAGTCTCTGATAAAACTACTTTACCGCTGATGTCATATACTGCAAACGCATTTACGGGTATTACAGAATTCACATAAAGAAGATCCCTCACCGGATTTGGATAAATACTTACCTGATTTTCAAATTCTGCTACCCCTGCCTGCGGACCTACATACACACAATAATCTTCATACTCTCCATAAAAATTACTCACCGGACAAATATCCGGAGTGGTTGTGCCGTTCATACCAACACGCATTTTTGTTATTCCAACGGGTGAAGCTAAAGGGATGTTTAATATGCCGGTTATGGATGTGTTAGTGCTAATACCATCAATCAAATTTTCAGAAATGTCAAAGACACCATCCTGATTAAAATCTATCCAGACTGAAAACTCTTCATCAAAATTGAATCCGGAATAACCTGGCGTAAAGGTCATGTTATATGAATTATCCGGTGTCAATGCCGTAATTATCTGATTGGATTGAAGCCAACCACCATTATTACCGGTATTATTAGAAAATCCATTTAATACAATTGACTGAATCCATTCAGTTGCTGAACTTGCTCCCTGCACTTCACAATATGTTTTTTCAGTACATGCACCACAACTAAGTGTTCTGAACGTATATGAATTATCATAACCATGTGTGCTGTCTGCGCACTGGGTATGAATCTGAAAATTATAATCCGTGCATGGCTCAAGTCCGGTAAACGAGTATGGAGGATTCACATTTGTAATTTCTGTCCAGACAGATGAAGTGTCATGTTTGTATTGAATGTTATATGATGTAGCATACAATACCTCACTCCAGTCAATTGTAATTGAATTGTTTGTTTTACTTTCAACAATCAAAACAGGATTATCACAACATCCGTCTGTTTTGAAATACACCGGATAAGAAAACACACTGCTGTCTGTTCCGCAATTTGCCTGAACATAAACAGTATAATTTTTACAAGGCAGCAACGTATCAACAGTAATTGTATTCAAACCAGTAGCATCAATCTGATTCAACGGTCCGCCGTTTTGCTGAATATAAAAAACATAATCTGTACTGAATCCGCTCCAGCTTATATCTGCAGATGTATCAGATACAGTAGTTATTGAGATATCATAAGGTGCAATACACGTCGCCGGATCACATGCTGCCAATAAACTGTCAATGTATTTTCTTACGTTGGCTCTTCCTCCGCTGGCTACCTCTGCCTGAAGCGAGGCATTCTGATCAACACTGGAAAGCAAAAATTCTCTCATATCTAACGCTGCACCGGCAGGATCATATTTGACATAATTTATAAATTCAGCACACGGAGCTGAATAGGCAAGTGCAACACAACCCACAACTGCTGGTGATGCAAATGAGGTACCACTGGTAATCGTATATGTATTTCCGATTGCGGTTGTTCTCACGTTTTGACCGGGAGCGCCTAAATCTACATGAGTAGTTCCGTAACCTGAGTTTGCTCTCAAATCCTGATGACTTGTCATCGTCACTGCAACTAAAAATTCACTTGCACAGGTTGTAGGTAGATCTCCAACCAAATCCACATTTGAATTGTTATTGGTGGTTGCTCCTATGTTCAGAATTCCATAATACCCAAGCGAATCATACATGGCACACCATAACGGTGAATCGGCAGGATCACCTCCGTTAATTCCCCAGGATGCATTGGTTGCAACGACAAATGCACCTTCCTGTCCATAAGTTTCATTATACCGTTTGCGCATTTTTAACGGGTAGGTATAAGCCGCAATCACGGTTGATTCAACAGATGCGTTTTGTCCCTGAACAATCATCATTTTAACATTCCAGTTAACCCCGCTTACTCCTGTAATATTATCACCTGTAGCACCAATCATACCTGCTACACGCGTTCCATGTGAACCGGCGTCTATAATATCATCTTCATCAATAACATGCCATCCGTTAAAATCATCTACGTAACCGTTGTTGTCATTGTCAATCAGGTCGCCCGGAATTTCAGCATAGATTTTCCAGATGTTGTCTTGTAGGTCGATGTGATTTATATCTACTCTTCCTTCTTCAATGATACAAACTACAATGGAATCATCATGTGTGGTCAACCCACCTGTTGTAATATCCCAGGCTTCAGGAGAATCCATATCTGCATCAACTGTTCCACCTGTCTGACCGGTGTTTTTGTGGTGCCACTGCGTATCAAAAAGTGTATCTGACGGAATTGTTTCACGCTCAAATACCAGGTGATTTTTCTGTACCGTAATAATTTCATCATACAGAATAAAAGCTTTACTGATATCCGAAAGATTAACGGATTTGTTTTCAAATTTTAAAAGATGAATGCGCATGATATCTGAAATACATTCTGATTCACTGATATCAATATTCAATTCTGTTTCCAGTTTTCTGATTAATTCAGAAACTTTTACAGAAGGTGCAACTTGAATTAAAAGTTCACCCGGAACGTAACTTGCTTCCTGTGCAAAAAAACTGAATGAACTGGTCAGAACGAATAACAGAGCGTAAACTTTTTTCATGGTGATCCGAAATTACTAAAATCTGCTGTAAATAACGCAATCATTGAGTAAAAGGATGGGTGCATTGATTGAATAATCAAATAAAAATGTAACCAAAAAACAAATCATTCAGTAAAAGCCCATACACGACAAAAACAACAACCTTATGAAAACAATCAAAGTACTGGCAGTAATTGCCATTTTATTTCATCCGTTAATTACTCTTTTTGCTCAGGGTTCAGGTAAAGCCAATTTGCGCGCTGACATTGAGACCATGAATGATTTGCGAGACATGCAGATATCGGTCATTGATCTTGCTTCAAAAGATGTATTAAAAAGAGAGGATGTATCAAACCGTTTTTTCTATTCTCTTCCGCTGAACGGAAAATACATGCTGCATTTCAAAAAAGCAGGACACCCAACTACAAGACTAATTGTTCACACTACTGCTCCTGATGCTCCCGGATACAATATTCATTTTAAACTGAACCTGAAAAATCTGCAGCCCTATATGGAAAGTGGTATTTCCATTTCAGCCGGAACCATTTCATTTAATGAAGCCAGCGGATCATTTGAATTAAAAGAACCAGAATCAGGAAACGCATCATTGTGTGCAATCACTTTTCAGGCAAGAGTTGCTGAACCTGCCACATTCTAAAAGCTGGATTTAAATCCAAGGTGAACTTTTGTGTTGGAGATTACGGGTGAATTTGTGTTTTCCCAGCCATTGGCAAGAATCAGTTCAAGTTTGATATTTCCGGTTGAAAAGGTAAAACCAAAACCCGCAGCCTGTGCAAAATTCCAGCCGTTATTCTGATATGAAGCGTAATCATACAATAATTTGAAAGAGATGGCATCAACGGGTGCAAATTCAATTTCATTGTTGATGATCACCACATCATTTCCGTTTAGTTCCAGTTCATAAAATCCGCGCATACTTCTCAATCCTCCGAAATAAATAAGTTCATTCCGGGATAACACATTGTTTGCAGTCAAGCCGTCATAACGGATTGAATTATTGAGATGAAAATATTTCAGAAAATCAATGACATGCTCATAACGGATAAAATATTTGGTATTTCTTCCGTAATTTGAAAACTGATCTACAGAGTCAGCTTTGTAAGCAAAAAATCCGCCCTGAGCTGAAATAACCGGATGATAAAACTTCAACCCGTTTCGAAACACCGGACTAAAACGAACCGTCAGTCCGCCAGTATTTTTTTTATAATCTCTGAAATTTGGATTGACTGTACTGATCAGTGATGAAGAACTTTCCAAAAGATAAAAAATACCAAACCGGTAATAGGGTTGTAAAAAATTCAGATCAAATTGTGAATCAGCTCTTACAAAAGTTGAATCCTGTTTTTGCAGATTCAGCCTCACTCCTGTTCCTACAGGTGTTTTCAAAATGTACGGATATTCAAATCTCACATTCAGGTTTTGTGTTTTGCTTGGGTTATTTTTCCAGTTGATGACAAGCTCTTCACTCCGGTTAAACGCGTTGATGAGTGACAAATTAATGAACCCGTTCAGCGCAAGTTTTTCTGTTACCTTATCTTGCTGAAATCCCAAAAATCCATCTGCATCACTGGAGTTTTCTTTTTCAATGATCAGAAACATTTCTGCTTTACCGGCTCTGAAAATAATTTGAACCGGCTGCACCAGTTTGTATAAACCTGATGCGTTGATTAACTCTCCTGATGCTGCAATCTTTGACTCATTGTAAACATCTCCCGGCCTGAGATCAATTATATTCTGAATAGTTTTTTCATCAAACTTTTCTTTACTTTTTATGGTGATTTTGTCAAGAAGAATAAACTGACCTGAATCCAGTTTATAAGTGAATTGAATTTCATCTGATAATTCCTGCTGAGACAATATAGAAATCTGTGCAAAAGGATAGCCGCTGTTTTCTAATTGTGTCAACTGATCATCCAGTAGCTGCAAAGCAGCATTAAAATCTTTCACCTTTGCAGGTTTGCTCTTTTTGAGTGTGTCTGCAGCATTTGCCAGAACAACTTTTTCAAATTTTCCGGAATAAGAAAAATAATAATGTCTTGCAGCGGGTTTAATGATTGAATCACTTAACGTCAATCCGGTATAACCCATTAAAACAAATTCAGTAATTGCCTTCTCTTTAGAGCGCTTTGCAAAAGTAGAATCAAGAACTACTTTGTCTTTGATTGTCAGTTTATCCGCATGAAAATAACAGGTCACTGTCTGTGCAGACAATTTAACGAAAGCCAAAAAAAACAAAACTGGCAAAAGAATCTTCATGATGCTAAAACGCAAAACCGAGAAGAAAATTAGCCAATTTCTTTCAATACGAAATTTAATTGGTTCTGCCCGGATATACTTTCAACGCCTCTTCCAGACATTTTACAGCATTTTTCAAAGCTGACTTTTCAAGCACGTATGCTATTCTGGCTTCATTTTTACCAAGACCTTTTGTTGCATAGAACCCGCTTGCCAGAGCCATCATGACTGTTTGATTTTCAAAACTGAAATCTTCCAGTAACCACTGACAGAATTTATCTGCATCATCAACCGGAAATCTGGCTACACAATAAAACGCACCTTTTGGTTTCGGGCAAAATACACCCGGAATTTTATTGAGTCCATCCACCAGAATATTTCTGCGTTCAACGTATTCACTGATTACTTCATCAAAATACGATTGCGGTGTATTCAATGCCGCTTCACCGGCTATCTGACCAAATGTTGGAGGAGATAATCTTGCCTGTGCAAATTTCAAAGCCGTTGACATCACTTCTTTATTTCTTGAAATCAATGCCCCTACCCTTGCACCACACATACTGTATCTTTTGGAAACGGAATCAATCAAAACAACATTCTGATCTATACCACTCAGATTCATCACTGAAAATGGTTGTGCTCCGTCATAACAAAACTCACGGTATACCTCATCTGCAAACAAAAACAAATCATGTTTTTTTACAACATCACGCAGTTTTTCAAGTTCTTCTTTGGAGTATAAATATCCGGTTGGATTTCCGGGATTACAAATTACAATCACTTTGGTTTTTGGTGTAATCAGCTTTTCAATTTCCTCAACTGCAGGTAAAGCAAAACCATCATCAATTCTGGAAGTAACAGGCACAACATTCAGTCCTGCAGTCATTGCAAATGAATTGTAATTGGCATAAAATGGTTCCGGAATAATCACTTCATCACCCGGATTACAGCAGGTCATAAAAGCAAATACAAGCGCTTCAGATCCACCGGTTGTAATCATGATCTCGTCTGAATTGATATTGATTCCGGTTTTCTTATAATAATCAGCAAGTCCTTTGCGGTATGATTCATACCCGGCTGAATGGCTGTACTCAATCACTTTTTTATCTGTGTTTCGGATAGCGTTCATCGCAACTTCAGGAGTTTTAATATCCGGCTGACCGATATTCAGAAAATAAACTGTTTTACCTTGTTTTTTGGCATTTTCAGCAAACGGAACCAGTTTGCGGATTGGTGACTGAGGCATGGCAACCCCTTTTGCAGATATTGACGGCATGAATTGAATTTTTTTCAAAAATACACAGATAAACAATACGGAAACCGCCAAGCCGGATTCTATTTCAGAATTTTAAATTCAAAGGTATAGTCAAACCCTTTTTCAGTATTGAGCTCCAGCTTACCGTCCAGCTGTTCACACAAAGAATCAATCAGTTCAAGCCCAAGCGAATCTTCTTTCAGTTCATCAAAAGAAAGATCAGCACCAATTCCGTCGTCTGAAATTTTCATAACAGAGGTATTTCCTTCAGAATGAATGCTGATAAAAATATTTCCTTCTTCTCTTTCAAAAAAAGCATGTTTAATTGAATTTGACAAAACTTCATTGATAATCAATCCCAGTGGGATCAAGGTGTCAATTCCATACTCCTTTTCTTCCAGATCAAATTTTAATTTGATTTTTACTTTGTGATTTTCATACGATTCAAGAATATTGAAAGACAATTCTTCAATGTAATTTCTGACACTCAGACTGGCAAGATTACCCGTTTTATAAAGTTTTTCATGGATAAGCGCCATACTTCGAATTCGGTTTTCCGTCTCCATCAGTTTTTCACGGAAGTTTTTTGCATTCATAAAGTTTGCCTGTAATCTGATCAAACTGTTGATGATCTGAAGATTATTTTTTACCCGGTGATGCACTTCTTTCAGGAGAATTTCCTTTTCCTCTTTGGAAATAAGTGTTCGCTTCAGTTCTTCATTCTGCACTTCCAGCACTGCCTCATGCGCTTTGGTTTGTGCCAGTCTTCTTCTTGCATTGATAAAGAACACCGCAACAATTGCGAGCACCAGAAATAAAATAATGTATCCGTAGAGATAATTTCTGAAATTAATCCGGTTGGCCAGTTCTGTATTATCTTTCTTAGCCAGTTCCAGATCGTGCTCCAGTTTCAGCTGGTTTGCTTTCAGGCTGTCTGCAAAAACGGTATAACGCATTAACTCACTTTCAATAAAACTGTTTTGATTGATGATCTGCAATGAATCTGTCTGCAGAAAATATTCGATAAAATAATCTGCTGATTTTTTTGAATTCCCGTTTTTGTAATAAGCCACTCCAAGTTGTCTCAGAATATCTAATTTATTTTCTGACAGTCCGTCATTCACTATTAAGCGATAAGCTGATTCCAGGTTTTTAACCGCCTCAGAATAATTTCCCATTTCCAGATAAATGGAACCAAATACATTGTAATCAAACGCCAGATCATTTTCAGACTGAAGTTCAGAATTTATATTAAAAGAAAGATTAATGTAATAAAGCGCACTGTCAGTATTATGCATTGCAAGATGCAGATTTGCGAGATTGTGATAGATGAATGCCAGACCGGTTTTTGATGTTCCTTTTTTACGCAGGCCTAACGTTTTGTACATGTAATAAAATGAAGAATCATATTGTTTATCATTTTTAAAAATGTTTCCCAGATTGTTATAAACTCCGGCCTGATTACCTTCATCCCCAACCTGAATAAAATAGGACAGTGCTTTTCTGTATTCAGTTTTGGCAAGTTCCGTCTGACCAATACTTTTTAAAACATTGCCAACATTAAGACTCACCAGAGCAATTCCTGATGAGTCATTTGCAAAATAATAGAATTGTCTTGCCTGGTTGAAATGATTCAATGCTTCAGAATAGGCAGATTGTTTCTTATAAATCCTGCCAAGATCATTATAACAATGAGCAATGAGCAGGGTGTCAGAAATTTCTTTGCCAAAACGGATAGCCGTTTCATATTTAATTTCCGCTTCTGTATACCGGCTCATCATATAAAGTGATTTGCCAAATAGATGATTAAACCGGGCAAGCAATTGCGCATCTGATTGGTCAGTAATAAGTTTACCTGCATCTTCTATATAGAATAATGCACTGTCTGATTTATTCTGAGAAATCGAATTCTCACATAAAGCCAGATTAGCTTGTAAATTATGTTGCTGCGAAAAGGTATTCCAGCCCGCTAAATAAATTAATATGAAATAAAATTGTCTGATAGACTTTGTATTTGTAAGGTAAATATACCTGAATTTAGTTCACTGCCATCGCATTAGTCATGGAAGCTGAGACTTTTCAATTGATGTTGTTAGTTACTTTCCGGTTCTTTGGTTACGCAAGCATTTGAATTTCATATTTTTGGTTTCAAATATCGGATATGAAAACAATTCTGCTCAGCGTCATTACTTTTTTCACTGTCTCTTCCCTATATTCACAATGCAAAGCTGATTCTGTAATTACCTACCGGTCTTTTAATGGTGTGAATCAAATTGCATCAATTGAATATTTTGAGTTTGATCAGAATGACAGTCTGATAAAATCAACCATGGTGGATTTTCAGAATGGAAAGGCAAATCCAGTTTATCAAACTACCATTCAGTTTTCAAAATCCAAAGGAATGAACCGGGTATTCTATACTTCTTCAAACTGGATAACAGATAGGGGAATTTATAAGGCCACATCGATTACGACAAAATCCTATTCAAAAAAAGGAAATTTACTGAGTGAAACTTCTTACAATGTATCTAATGATGACACAATTTTATTCAGCCAGCAAATTCACTCTTATGATAAAAACGGAAACGAAATTTTCAATATTTTATATTATGTAAATTCTGCAACGGACAAGTATGAAAAACACGCACAAAATTTTTATACCTATAATTCTGAAAATAAAATAACCGAATCACGCACTGAAAAATGGGATACTGCAGGACAGAAATGGACAGGAGAATGGAAAACTTTTTATACCTACGATTCAACAGGAGTGCTTTTTCACACAACAACCTATCAACATAAAAATGAGGCATGGATACCAACCGAGCGCACAGTTTACGGTAAAGAGGCAGATAAACCTGTTGAATGGAATATTGTTCAGAAATGGGATTGTACTGCTGAAAAATGGAGCAATCAGTTCTATTATGTTTTTCAGAAAAATGAAAAAGGTCAGACAGATACCGAAGTGCATCTCACCTGGATGAAAAAAGAGTGGCAGATTGATATAGCCTATCACTACATTTACAATGAAGATGGCTTTCTTGTTCAAATTCTCAATGATCAGAAACAGATTATGGTTGAACGTTTTTGCCGGAATCAGTAATACCATTTTTTTACTGAATTTTTCCTCCGCCCAATCCTGACAGAATACTTAATTTTGCACGCATGTCAGAAAAAGAAAAATTCAACCGAAGCCTCCTGCTTAGATTATTGGGATTGGTAATACCATATCCGGTTGTTTTTTTTATCGCAATTTTATCCATTATCCTTTTGGCTCTATTAGGTCCGCTAAGACCAGCGTTGATTATTGAAATGATCAACCGTTTTATTGTTGTTGACGGAGGAGAACTTCAAAGCTACGGAGATACCACACAACAGGTTATTAACTGGTTCACTTCAGATGCATCCATACCAAATCAGTTATTAAGCTGGACTGTTCTTTTAATTGCTTTACTGATTTTTGAATCCATCATTTTATTTTTATTTACTTATCTCTCAGGATTATTGGGACAACTCATTATCCGTGATATCCGAATCAATCTTTTTAAACATTTTAATTCTTTTAAACTCAGTTATTTTGACCGCACTCCAAATGGTACTGTCGTGACAAGAATGATTTCTGATATTGAAGCCATTGCTGAAGTTTTTTCTGCCGGATTGCTGACCATACTTGGTGATTTATTAAAACTGTTTGCCATTGTGGGATGGATGTTCTATCTGGACTGGAAACTGACACTGGTGGTATTAATACCAATTCCGCTTTTAATTATAGCAACCCGTTTATTTGCAAAAGCAATGAAAACTTCATTTCAGAAAGAGCGTGTGCAGGTAAACAGACTCAATACGTTTGTGCAGGAACATCTTTCAGGAATGAGTATTGTACAATTATTTAACAGACAAAACCGCGAATACACAAAATTCAAAGAGATTAATAAAGAACACCGGCAGGCACACATCGACGCAGTTTGGGCATTTTCAATTTTTTTTCCTGTTGTAGAATTGCTCAGTTCACTTTCAATTGCCGGACTTATTTTATGGGGCATGTGGCAGATAGACATGGATCCTGTAAAAATAAAAGGCGCAGCCGGATTGATGTTTGGTTTTATTCTGTGGGTACAAATGCTTTACCGCCCGATCCGGCAACTGGCAGATCGTTTTAATATTCTTCAGAGAGGAATGGTAAGAGCAGAACGAGTTTTTGAAGTGATAGATGAAAAGATCCGGTTGAAATTTCAGGAAGTGAAAAAATATTCCGGTTGATCAGAAAATTACTTTTGACAATGTCTGGTTTGCTTACAAAGAGGAAGAATGGGTTTTGAAAGGTATCAATTTTGAAGTAGCTCCCGGAAAATCAGTAGCACTTGTTGGCACAACCGGAGCCGGAAAATCAACTATTGTGAATCTGCTCACACGGTTTTATGATATTCAAAAAGGAGAAATCAGACTTGGAAACCAACCCATTAAAAATTTTGACCTGAACGCGTTGCGAAACAGCATTGGAATTGTTCAGCAGGATGTTTTTCTTTTTTCAGATTCCATTTTCAATAATGTGACCTTAGGTAATGCCGAAATTACAGAAGATCAAGTAATAGCAGCATCAAAAAAAATTGGGGCGCATCAGTTTATTTCTCAGCTGCCCGGCGGATATCACTATAATGTCGGTGAACGAGGCGGTGCCCTTTCATCCGGTCAGAAGCAATTGATTTCATTTATCCGCGCTTTTGTTTACAATCCAAAAATTTTAATTCTGGATGAGGCAACCGCAAGTGTTGATTCAGAATCTGAAATGCTGATCCAGAATGCAACAAGAGAATTGCAGAAAGGCAGAACTTCCATTGTTATTGCGCACAGACTTTCAACCATTGTTAATTCAGATGAAATACTGGTAGTTGAAAATGGTACTATTGCTGAAAAGGGAAATCACACGGAATTACTGGCTAAAAACGGGCAATACAAGCGCCTGTACGAGTTGAATTTTGCCTGATTCCAATATTTCACTATCTTTAAACAACCTAACGAACTGATTCAACGTCTTTAAATGTGTAAAATGAAAGTAATGAAAAATCTGGTAATTGCAATTTCTCTTTTAGCATCTTTTGCGTTTAATTCTTATTCTCAGGAAGAAATTAAAATCAGTAAAATCTGAAAATTGAAGGTGACTGGTGTGATGGCTGGTATATGCTGATTGCAGATTTTAAGAAGTCAGGCGGCACCTGGCAATGGGCCAAAGATGGCGTTATCATAGAAGATGCGGTTGAAAACAGTATCAATCTGGCTTTGCTTGGAAACGGAAAATATACCGTGATGTATAAAATGCCAAATAATAAAGTTATTTATACGGAAGATTACGAGTTTAAAACTCTTCCCGGTGTAAAAGCAAATTTTGATTACGATTTTTTCTACGCTGCAAGTGCAATTCGTTTTAAAAATACCACTGCAGGAATCACAGCTGACTATAGCTGGAGCTGGAATTTCGGAAACGGAACAACATCTGCAGAAATGAATCCAATTGTTGAATTCAAACCTGGACCTTATACCGTTACTTTAAAAGTCACCGACAAAAACGGTTGCTGGAATGAGTATTCGAGAGAAATTGTTTTTCAGTTTGGGCAATAGGTATTGAGGACAAAGGGCTAAGGGCTAAGGACAGAGGACTAAGGGGAAAACGAAATCTGCGGAAATCAGCGAAAATATTCTGCGTAATCTGCGGGTAATAGAAAAAAAATCCGAAAGATCTAAAGGTCTAAAATCCTGAAAAAATTGTTTGTTCAAGGTATCATTTTATTGAAGTCCTCTTTGGCGTAAGGCTTCAAAAATCACCACTGCAGCCGCATTCGAAACATTCATAGAATCTATTTTTCCGTTCATTGGAATGATAATTCGTTCAGTGGCTTTTGAAATCCAAAAATCAGAAAGTCCTTCAGACTCTGAACCCATAAGAATGGCGGATGATTTGGTATAGTTGACTGTTGTATAATTTTACTTGCTGTTAAAGTTGTGGCACAAATCTGAATTTTATTTTTTCCACACCAGCTCAGTACTTCTTCATTGGTTGCTGAAGCAATGGGTACCGTAAATAAACATCCCACACTGGAACGCACTACATTGGGATTAAAAAAATCTGTTGCCGGATCACAGACAATAACACCGTCCAAACCTGCAGCATCAGCTGTACGCAACATAGCGCCGATATTTCCCGGTTTCTCTACTTTTTCAAGAATCAGATACAAACCATTTTCTTTGAAAGGAAGATTATGGAGAGAAACATTTTTTGATTTTACAATGGCAATAATTCCGCCGGTATTTTCACGATAAGCTACTTTGGAAAATAATTCCCCAGGCAAATGCAACACATCTTTCCCGTCCAAATCGATCGGATAATTTTTGTCCTGCCTGAATATATCCGGACAGACATATAAAGTCTCAATCTCAAATCCGCTCTGCTGCGCGAGTGAAATTTCACGAATACCTTCAGTAATAAATAAACCAAGTTCTCTGCGCTCCTTTGCTTTTTCAAGAGAGGATAAAAATTTTAAGCGGGGATTTTTGAGACTTGTTATTTCGAGTGGCATCCGGTCATTTTATGATTTAGCGAAATTAATTATTATTCCTAATTTTACAGCCATGCACCTTCTCTCACCGCAACACTGGAAAGACTACGAACTGATTGATTCCGGCGATTTTGAAAAGCTGGAAAAATTTGGTGAGTATATTCTGATCAGACCTGAACCACAGGCAATCTGGAAAAAGAAACTGAAAAATGAAGAGTGGCAGTCCATGGCTGCAGGGCGATTTGTTAGAGATTCAAGCAAATCACGTCAGCGTACCGGTGCCAATGACGGATGGAAATTTTCTAAAAAAGTAAAAGACAACTGGTGGATCAATTACGATTACAACGGTAAAAAATTCAAACTGAAATTAACTTTCACTTCATTTGGTCACATTGGAGTTTTTCCAGAGCAGGCAAACAACTGGGATTTTATTACTGATACAATTACTGACTGGAACAAGCCAGCAACCGTTCTGAATTTATTTGCCTACACCGGCGGAGCATCACTTGCGGCAAAAGCTGCCGGTGCTGATGTAACCCATGTGGACGCTGTAAAAAACATGATTAACTGGGGACGTGAAAATGAAACTGAAAGTAAATTATCAAACATCCGATGGATTGTTGAAGACGCCCTGAAATTTGTGAAGCGCGAAGTAAAACGCGGAAAAAAATACAATGGAATTATTCTTGATCCTCCTGCATATGGCCGCGGACCAGATGGTGAAAAATGGGTACTGGAAGAAGGACTCACTGAACTCATGGAACAATGCAGTTTATTACTTGCACCTCAGCAACGGTTTTTAGTGCTTAATTTATATTCGATGGGATTGTCTGCAGTTGTATCTGCAAATCTGGCGGAACAATTTTTCAAACCAGGTAAAATGGAATACGGTGAGTTTTTTCTTCAAAGCCGCACGCAGCAAAAATTACCTTTGGGAACTTTTTTGAGGTTTAGAGATTGAGGGTAAGAAGTAAGAAGTACGAAGTAAGAAGTAAGAAGTACGAAGTAAGAAGTACAGTAAAGTACGAAGTAAGAAGTGCGAAGTGCGAAGTAAGAAGTAAGAAGTACGAAGTAAAAAGAACGAAGTCAACAATTGGTATGTGGTAGTCTGGAGTCAACTCTGATTTCGTCAACCTTCGACTCTTCAACTTATCAGCTTTCAACCGATCAACTTATCAATTCATCAACTAAAAATCCTGAAGCTTATCCAACGCAAAAATGTGGAGGTGGAGTCGAAAAAACCAAATTTTAAAATGTTTTACCACAAAGACGCTGTCGCTTCACAAAGAAGTCACAAAGGTTCACAGAGAAAAATATTCAACTCATCAACTTTCGACCTCGACTTCGCTCAATCTCCAGCGTAAACTCATCAACTAAAAATCAAAAAGTTCTAAAGGTCTAAAAATCTAAAAATCCTAAAAAACATTCAACCCTCAACTTTCAACACTCAACTCACTCCACCAAAACAAACGCCGCCCAGTAATAAGGGTCATATTTTTTTCGCATGAATTTTTGTGTATCGGCAAAAGCACGGTGAACGTCTTTTGACTTAAGAAGTTTTTTATAGAACAGCATCATAAACTCTGCTGTTTCTTTATCAGGAACCTGCCACAAACTCATGATAATAAATTTTACGCCGGCCATTTTAAAAGCACGCTGTAATCCATAAACACCTTCACTTCCTTTAATATCGCCTAAACCTGTTTCACACGCTGAAAGAACTACCAGCTGTGTATTTCTCATGTCAATATGGATCACTTCCTGCGCTGTAAGTACACCATCGTTTTCACTGTTATCATCTGAAGACCACACATTATTTGCACCGGCAAAAACAAGACCAGAACGCATCAGAGGATTTTCATTTGCAACAAAGTCTGAATACCCCCTGCCTGCTCCCCTGAAATTTATTTCCTGACTTTCTGAATTTACCTCTTCAAATTTTACCTCATCGGGATCAGGATAGAAAAAACCATGCGTTGCAATATGAAGACATGAACTTGCATTTGCACGTGTTTTAAATTCAGCTTCTGTTGCATTTTTTACTATTAAGATAAACTACCGGAATATTTTTCTCTGACAACATCTGTTCAATATTCTCTGTTTCATATCTTGTCCCGTCAAGATAATTCCACATCACCGTTTTTGTGCTGTCAGTATCATAGTCTATTCCTCCAAAAATGGTTGTTACAGATGTCTCATTGAAAACAAAATTATCTGGTGAAATAATTGTTCCGGTACTTGCCATCATCTGAATCTTATACTGATCACACAAATAAACATCCTGATCTCTACTCAAGGCAGCAAATGAAATTTTATGTAACAAACCATCAGGCGAAATGAATACTTTTTTTGTGTCTTTCAAAACTGATTCAAGCGGTTTCCAGATCAGATCATACAGTACTCTGTTTTTTTCAGACTTCTTCCCATACAGATTATTAATAAATGTGAGATTATTCCCCTGATAAGTTCCCAGTAATTTCATCAGCTGTTCTTCTTCAAAAAGTTCAATCATGAACGGATATTTACATTCCGGGGTCACTACCATTGCACAATAAACAGTTTTGCATGCAGTATCTGACGGAACAAAATTCTTTTTCTCAAAATGAATTATTTCTACGGCCGCTTCTCCTTTTTCAAGAGAGTTTTGAACATCCATCCAGGTTTGATTCTGAAGATTTTTAAATTCACTCAATTCCTGTGAAGACTGTACAAGCCATCTTTCAAGAGAGTCAGCCTTTTGTTCAAGATCAGATACAGATTTCCCTGATTCTGATTTTCTGCTGATCTGTCTTTTTAAAACAATCCAGTTCTGATATGTATCTATTAAAACCGAATCACCGCTTGAAAGAATTGCGTTGCGGGTAGCTGTAGACGACTTAAGCAATATCCCTTTCCGGTAAAGCACATCATTAAATGCACCGGCACATACTTCCGGATTTGTTTCTTTCTGATGCAATGCAATCGAAAACCTCATATCAAAATCGCCTGAAATGGTTTTCACATGTTCAGCCTGTTCGGTTTCAGTCATCACCGGAAAATTTGCAGCCAGAAAATTTCTGCTTAACTGCATTACCTCATCAGACGCCTTAATTGCATCAGCATAATTTCCCAGATTCATTTGAACTGTTATAAGAGTTCGCTGTGCCGTCAAAATTTCTCTGTTTGCATTGTACTTTCGTGCTAACAGCAAACTCTGATTACCCCAATCAAATGCTTCGGGAATCCGATTTAATTCAAACATAACACCTGAAATACCGCTTATCGTATTGGCCCGAAGAATCTGATCTCCATCTTCTGATTGTAAACTCAGACATTGATTCAGATAATCAAGAGCAGTTATGAAATCTCTTTTTTCAAAATACACCGCTGAAATATTCTGCAGCGAAGAAACAATTACCGGAATTACACCTTTTTCAACGGCCAGATCTCTGGCTTCAAAATAATATTCCAGCGCCAGGTCATAGCGTTTCAGTTTTTTGTAAATCACACCTATGTTATTTACGGAAGTGGAAATTCCTGATGCAAGTTTTAATTTTCTTCTAATAGCCAGAGCATCTTCATAATATTTGAGTGCTTTCTGATAATTGCCCTGATAATAATAAACAATGCCAAGATTATTATATCCGCTTGCCATACCGCTCATATCTTTTGACTCTGTACTGATCATTAAACATCTGCTGTGACATTCTATTGCTTTCGGATAATCAGCGAGACTGGTATAAATAGAGCCAATGTTGGTTAGTGAAAGTATAATTCCGCCTTTGAAATTTATTTCTTCCTGAATAACCAATGCCTGATTTAAAAAAGTCAATGCAGATTCAAAATCAGATTGGTCATGATAATCTAATCCCAGATTCAGCATAGAATTACTGATACCACGTTTGTTTGATTTCTCCTTGTAAATTTCAAGTGCCCGTTTATGACAATCTACAGCCTGATCAAATTTTTCTTCTCTGCGGTAAATGTTACCGATGTTGTTTAAAGCAACAGCCGCACCGGTTAAATCATTGAGACTTTCACGAATGGATAAACCGCGTAAGAGATATTCAAGAGCTTCTTTATGATTCCCGCGAACGGACTGAATTGTTCCCAGATTGGTAAGTGCTGCAGCAATTCCTTTCTGAAACTGGATTTCTTCCATAATGGCAAGCGACTGCAGATAGTGTTTTTCAGCAAGATCATATTGATCTGCCAGATAGTAGGTTGTAGCCAGCGAATTATAAAATTCACCTTCCTGTTTCCGCAGATTTTTCTTTGAAGTAAAATCCACAGCAAGAAAAGCAAAATGTCTGGCAGAATCCAGATTCTTGTACATGTATCCGTCCCAGATTATTTTATAGACAGCCTGAGTCCGGACAGTATTAGCAAGGTTTGTGTTATTCCATACCTGAAGCAGAGAATCAATTTTTGTCTGTGCCTGAAGAGAAAGTGAAACAAAAAAAAATACAATTAAACCAATTCTCATATTTCCTGCGTGGGTTCGGACAATTTAAAATCAATTCAAAAAATTATTCCCTCAATATTAAGAATCAATTTTCCAACAGATGATTTTTATTCGCTGAAAAATGAAATGAATACAAAGCCCCATTGAGTAATTTTCAAGTCCCGATTCAATTATAAAATTTCAACACTGACAGCAGAACCCATCAATTTATTACCAGAAAACCTCATTGAAATACCTAGAACGAACCCCTTACATTATTTCTTAGGGCATCCTCCGCAGAACTTACCTTTCTTCTTGTATTTTTTACAGCATTTGGATTTAGAATCAATAGCATTCAGGGAGCAGGCGCACCCCATGTTCTCAAAAGAGACAGGAACATTTTTATCTGCAATTGCTGGCTTCATTGTGACAAATATAATTATTTATAATCATTCTAAACAATACCACAAAAACGGTATCGTAAAGAAATGGGTTATTTGCTGAGTAAATAATGAGGAATATCAGTCAGCGCAGGGATATTGGTCAGATATGGGGGCAAAGGACAAAGGGCTAAGGGCTAAGGGCTAAGGGCAAAGGACAAAGCCTGCCTGACTGCGTCAAGCAGACAGGGGCAAAGTTGGAAGTATGAACATCAACCTTCGACTTCGACTTCGCTCAGTCTCCGGGGAAACTCATCAACTAAAAAACATTCAACCCTCAACTTTCAACTTATCAACTAAAAAACACTCAACTTTCAACCTTTAACTTTCAACCCTCAACCTTCAACTTTCAACTTTCAAATCATCAACTCTCAAAGAAAGAAAATCAAAGCAACAATAAAAATCACAACAATAATCAGATACTGCCAGATATCAGCGAAGAACGGAATATACTTATTTAAAGCTGCAATAATTTTTTTCATTGTATAACCGTTTGGAGTCAATTCGATAATTCTGTTTGCCACGGTTTGAACAAACTCATGGTCATGGGATGTAAACAGGATCGTTCCCGGGAATTTAATCAACGCATTATTGAAAGCTGTTATTGATTCAAGGTCAAGGTGATTGGTTGGTTCATCCAGTATTAAAAGATTTCCTTTTCCAAACATCATACGTGAAATCATACAACGTACTTTTTCACCACCGGACAAAACCTGCGAACTTTTCAATGCCTCTTCACCTGAAAACAACATTCTTCCCAGAAATCCCCGCAGGTAAACTTCTTCTTTTTCTTCATCTGTAACCGCATACTGTCTCAGCCATTCAACCAATGTCATTTTACTCTTAAAGTAAGCTGAGTTGTCATTTGGTAAATAGGTAGCTTTTATTGTAGATCCATAACTGAACGAACCGGAGTCAGGTTGTTTCTCACCCATCAGCACCTGAAACAGATTGGTCATTGCCATACTGTTTTTAGAGATGAAAGCTATTTTATCTCCTTTGTTGACATTGAGGTAGAAATCTTTGAAAAGCATTTCACCATCCACTGATTTGGTCAGTTTTTCAATGTGCAGAATCTGATCACCTGCTTCACGTTCCTGCTCATAAATGATACCCGGATATTTTCTGCTGGACGCTTTTAATTCTTCAATCGGTAATTTGTCAAGCAATTTTCTTCTGCTTGTTGCCTGTTTGGATTTAGAAGCATTGGCGCTGAAACGGGCAATAAATTCCTGCAGCTCTTTTCTCTTCTCTTCCAGTTTTTTGTTTTTATCTCCCTGTTGTTTCAGCACCAGCTGAGATGACTGATACCAGAACATATAGTTACCGGTAAACAAATTGATTTTTCCGAAATCTATATCACAGATATGCGTACAGACAGTATCCAGAAAGTGACGGTCGTGAGAAACGACAATCACCGTATTTTTAAAATCCAAAAGAAAATCTTCCAGCCATGAAATGGTTTTAATGTCCAGGTCATTCGTTGGTTCATCGAGTACAAGTATATCCGGATTACCGAATAAAGCCTGTGCGAGCAAAACACGTACTTTGAGATCAGAAGGAATATCCTGCATCAACGAATAATGAACATCTTCCTTAATACCCAGATTACTCAACAGGGAAGCGGCATCCGTTTCAGCATTCCATCCGTCCATCTCAGCAAATTCAGCTTCCAGTTCTGATGCTCTCAAACCATCTGCTTCACTGAAATCAGGCTTTGCGTAAATTGCATCCTTTTCAGAAATTATTTTCCAGAGCGCATTATGGCCCATCATTACGGTATTCAAAACAGTATAATTATCAAATTCATGGTGATTCTGTTTCAAAACAGCCATGCGTTTGCCGGGTTCTAAAAATACCTGACCGGTATTTCCTTCAATTTCTCCAATCAGAATTTTCAGAAAAGTAGACTTACCGGCACCATTTGCTCCGATAACACCATAACAGTTGCCCTGAACAAATTTCAGATTGACATCTTCAAAAAGAACTTTTTTACCGTATGCGAGTGATAAATTACTTACCTGAATCATTGATTTTAGTGTATTTGGAGGCGCAAAGGTACGGTGTTACCAGCCAAAAAAACATCTTTTATCACAAAAAAATTTTGTTTTATAGAAATCTGGTATATATTTGCACCATTAATTAATTAATTATTTAAGTAAGAAAAACCAAGTTATGAAATTAAGAACTTTATTAGTAGGAGCAGTAGCAGGATTGTTGTTGACTGCTTGCGGTGGAGGGTCAACTCCAAAAGACGTTACAGAATCTTTCGTAAAAGCATTAGCTGACGGAAAATGTGACGAAGCAAAAGGAATGGCTGTTGAAACTGCATCAGAAAACGTACAAGGATCAATCGATGCTGGTTGTACTTCATATGCAACTGAAATCGTTTCTACTGAGTGCACAGAGTCAGGTGAAACTGCAAACTGTACTTGCAAAGAAAAAAGAGATGGTATGGAAATGACTTTCAAATACGATCTTAAAAAAGTAGATGGTGCTTGGAAAGTTTCTAACTACCAGAAAGATCTTGGAATGGATATGTAATATTCATCCTTTGGATTTCAAAAAACCCGTCTCGGCATAGCTCAGACGGGTTTTTTGTTTAATTGAACAGCATTTATGAAAACATCCCTTTTATTATCCGCATTCATTGCCTCTGCCTTAATTCTTTCTGCCTGTGGAGGTGAAAATTCAACCAGTGATTCTGAAACGCAGGAATATGTTCACATTCCGCCTGCTATACCTGATTCAGTTTATGCCCATTTACAACCCGGAGACATTGTAATAAGAAAAGGAAATGGTCCTTTGTCAGCTCATATTATGGTTAATACCAAAGAAGAATATTCTCATTGCGGTATTATAGTCAAAGAGGGTGAAGAATGGAAAGTGATTCACACTATTGGCGGTACCGCAAGTGATGATGCGGTTGATGGGGTACAAAAAATGGATCTGGTAGAATTTGTAAAACACGGTGCAGACTCAATGGTTTTTATCTGCCGTCCGGTTTTTGCAGATTCATTGGATATTAAAATTCCTGAACGGGCTTATCATTATCTTGAACTGGCTATTCCTTTTGATCATGCTTTCAGTTTATTCACACCTGAAAAACTGTATTGTTCAGAATTACTTTTTTATATATTCAAAGAAGTAAACAATGGTGAAAATGTTTTTGAAGTAAGAAAGCAGCACAAATCTTTTATGCTGATGTTCTCCACTTTTTTTAATAAAGAAAAATTCATTCCGATATTTCACCTCAGAGAAGATAACCGCGCACCCGGCTGGTCAGGCTGGAAAATTAATGATTCTGTGTCATTCAAAAGTGATACCCTGCAAACCGCCGGTGTGGAGTAAAACCACTTTTTCACCTTGCTTAAATTTATTGGATTTTAAATCCTGATAAAAGGCATAAGCCATTTTACCGGTGTAAACCTGATCCAGTTTTATTGTGTGTTGTTTGTGAAAACCATTTATAAAATCAATTAACTCCTGCGTGTATTTTCCATAACCACCAAAATGACAATCTTCAATAACAGAAAGTCTTTTCATTAATCTTTCAACTTCTGATTCATCCAGCACAGCATAATAAAGCAAATTCTGAATTTCATTTTTCAGATAATTATCTGCCTTGAGTGACGAAACGGCATGGATTTTTGATTCAGAGGATCCGGTTAGTAAACCTGCGGCTGTTGTTCCCGTGCCTGAAGCAGTGTAAATATAATCCGGCGAAAAAGGAAGTTCTGAAATAATTTCTGAAACGCCATAAACTCCAAGATGATTTGCACCTCCTTCAGGTATTAATAAAGCATTTCCAAATTTGTTTCTCAACTCTTCGTGATACATTCTTTCATACCGCTGATTGTATTCTTCTCTTGAAACAAACACCAGCTTCATGCCATCATCATTTGCTTTTTTCAAAGTATGATTGCTCAACTCATTCAGTTCATCACCACGGATAATTCCAATAGTTGGAATACCGGACAACCTGGTTAGCGCCGCTGTCGCGGCAATATGATTTGAATAGGCTCCGCCAAAAGTCAGAACAGAATCATATTTTCCCTGATGAAATTTTTTCAATGTTGAATTTGAGTTTTCTCCATTTATTCCCGGATATTTCATCATGAATCAGATCATCCCGTTTGACATAAACTTCAATACCCGCCTCTTCAAAAAGTTTGTCATGCAATTTATGCAGCGGAGAAGGTATCTGGAAAAGTGAATTCAGAATTTTAAGATTAGATTCAACTGCCGGCAGGAGTATACATTGTGACGCCGTGTTTGATATAATTTTCTTTCATCACTGAAAAGAACTTTGCTGCATCACACACTAGCGTTTCCGCTTCACCAATTTTTACTTTGGTCATTGCTCCTTCTTTCATAAAAAGCGGAATAAGTTCATCACACTTTCTTTTCTTCGAATAAACCGGATTATGTACTTTGGTTTTCACCGGATATTTTTTACCATCATCACCAATCACAATCACTTCAAAAATCTCATCTGCATAAACCGGAAATTTAAAATCAACGGCATCTTCCAGGGTGTGAAGACTTGTGCCTGCGTTTGAAAGTGTAACACCAACGTAAAGAATTTTCCCGCCTTTTTCTGATATCTTTCTGAACGGACTTTTTTCATTGTATGGCGTAAGTTGTCCAAAATGTTCGCTGATAAAATAATCAGCCAAAGCACCCTTTGCAGAAACAGGTTCAGTGGGATGCCAGCTGCGCTTTACACCCGGAAGGGCTCTGAAATACTCTGTGATTTTTCCGGTTTTGGACGGTGTATTTAAAACATTAAATTCTTTATTCTTCTGAATATAATCATACTGAAATATGGCGTTGGGTGAAGTGGGCATCAGCAACGTTCCTTCTTCACCAATAACTGAAAATAATGCATCAACAAAAGTTTTTGGTCCGTCTGTCAGATGTCCTATTTTACTCAAAGAAGAATGCACCAGTACATGATCTCCTTTTTTTAATCCTGCATTAATAAAATCTGTTTCCAGTTTTTTTTGTGAGATACTTTGTCCGCTTTCAGACATGTCATTCAAGGCTTTGTTGCGCGCTCTTTTTTTTCTGCGTCGGTTCCATTCCAGCAGAAATTCAGGAGTGAGATTACGGGCAGCGTCTCTCAGACTCATTTGCTTACAAACTTATACGTAATGGTTTCGGTTTGCATAGCCGGTGCATTCGAACTGTAATTAAACCTTGAGCGTTTTGCGTATTTGATAGATTGAGTGATCATACACTCTGTGGCATTGGACGAAGAACCCGGCAGATAAGTCACGTCTTTCACATCTCCGTTTTTATCCACTTTAATTTCCAGCACAACTGTACCTGCAGAATTACAGGTATAACCTGGCTTTTCCAATGCATGTGCCTTTCTGTCTTTTAAACTGAACGAAGCCATTACATCACCGGCAAATGAATTACTGCCCTGCGTGTCAATAGACTTATCCGGATTATTCAGATTCTGCTTATTGACTTTGTCTTTTTCCGTTTGAATATCCAGCGATGATTTTTCATTGGTTTTGTTGCTGCCGTCACCGTGTGTACTTTCCCATTCTTTGAAATACTGCTGCTCAAGTGCCTTTGCGTCACTCTCTATTTTTTCATCCATTTCCTGCGTGGAGAAATTTTCGAACGATTTATCTCTCGTATCATTCTGGTCACTGGTTACGTTATAAACAGGCTGATCAGGATTCTGTTCAGCAGGTTTATTCATTTCCAGAATTTTCATCATTTCAGGATCAAGCGGAATATCATCCAGGGGAATATTCATTTCCACCTGCTCTTCCTGAAATGCAAACGGACGTTTTATAGTTACAAAATTGGCATAGATAAATACACCCACATGGAACAGCACTGTACCAATGATTGCAAATTTGTATCTTTCTATAAAATCCAAAACCATTATTCGTCTTCTTTTCTTAGCAAACGTTGTTCTTTCAGGTCAAAATAATTCATCTCTCCCCCACCTTCTATCAGTACGATTTTGTCTGAAATAGGTTCAATATTAATATACACAAAGTTAAGCAAAGTATCTCCCTGAATATTCAACAGGCCAAAATTACCGCGACTTTTAGCAAGAATTAAGGTATCATTGATAATAGACATTTCTTCATAAAACGGTTGAATAATATACTGACCGCTCTTATTGATTAACCCGTAAAAAGGATCAGCCATGACAATTGCCACATTTCCTTTGAACGAATTAGCAAAAGAAAAAGTATAAGGTATAACCTGATTTCCGGCAGCATTAACAAATCCCCATTTCCCTCCTTTTGATGCCGCAATGACAAGACTGTAGTCTCCGGTATTTTCTTTAGGTTGTGCAAACAACTTTTTTCCGGTAGTATCAATCAGATTGTATTTTCCGTCAGTATAAATTTTAGCATAACCATTTTTATACTCAGCAAGCTGCCTGTACTCCGCATAAACCGGAATCCAGTTTTGTAAAACTGCAACTCCATGCACAGTGACATAATTGAAGGCACTTTCTTTTTCAACGATTGCTCTGTTGTTTTTCATTTGACCTATATAATCGTATTCAAAAGGTAAAATTGTATCTCCTGAAATGTGAATCATTCCCCAGAAATCATTCAGTTTAGCCAGATAAATATCCTGATCATATCCCTTTAACTCTTCATATTTCATAGGTATAAATGTTGTTCCAAAAACATCTATCAAACCAAAAAATCCATTCTGACTGACTACTGCTTTGCCCTTTTCAAAATCATAAGCATCTGTATATTTTGGCGGAATTCTTTCAATGCCTTTTGAATCAAAATAACCATACAACGTATCTTGAAGAAAATAAGCCAGACCGTTTCTGAGATTTCCCAAATCTTCAAACCGCGGAGATATAATGAATTCGCCATTTCTGTTTATCATTCCCAGTTTTTCACGATACTCTACAACAGCGTGACCTTCATTAAATGAAAGTGCATCATCATAGACCGGCTGAATAACAATTTTTCCTGATTTGTTAATGTAACCATATTGTCCATTCAATTTTATCACCGCAAGTCCTTCCTGAAAATCTTCTGCATCTTCAAACTGAGGATAAATTCTGATTTCACCAAATTCATCCAGGAATCCCCATTTTTCTTTTGATTTAAACGGATAAAAAATGGTATTTGCCAGTTTCATTTCCTGTTCCAGTTCTTCAGCAAAGGGATAGTGCGGAAATTCAGTCATAAATTCAGTCATACTGTTTTCAGAATAACTGGTAGTTTGTACATGCGCATTATAAAGTTTTTTCCACGCAGCATTGACATTATGATTTTGCGGACAATCCTGAATAAATTTTTCAAACGATTGCACAGTTCCAGTTTGCGTGTAAATTTCAAAAATCTTATCCTCTGCATCCGTGCGGTACGGGCTTTCAGGATATTTTCTGACAAAATCAATATAACTGATCAGCGTATTGGATGCGGTTGACTCCAGATAAAGTGTTTGCTGATAACGGGCATTGGCCTGTTCAGAGAATACTGAAGTTGGATAGGTTTCCATGAACGACATATAACTCTGGCTCAGGTTTTTATTTGCCGCAATTTCAAAAGCAAGACTGTCTCTGATAAATGAAGCACTGTCTACTCTTGTACTCCAATAGTTTTTCTGAATAAAATTTTCCAGTGCTTCAACACTGTTTTCTTTTACAGCCCGCCTGAATAAAACTCCGGAAACCAATTCACGCTGATGTTCAAGTGAAACCTGGTCCACGCCGTAAATCTGAAATTCCAGTTTCTGTTTTTCATCCAGTATTGGGAATTTTTCATTGGCAATGACAATGTACCTGTAAGCAGAATCTATGTTGTGAAACGGATTATCATTCCGGAAATAAATTAGACTCAATCCGTAAGATGCAGGAACAATTTTCTTCTTCAGTGATTTTTCAAATAACCGTTTTGCTTCAAAATAATTGTAAATCTCCAGTGCCTGATATCCTTTTTTGATTTTATCAGCACCTGCATTAAAAGTAAAAGCCAGAAACAATATGAATAAAACAACCCGCATCTTCTTCTGCAAAAATAGCAGAAAACCATAGTTACACAGTGAAGAAAAATCCCTGTTTATGGAGATGTTTGTCAAATATCCTGCCTTATCCAATCAGGCCAAACAGAAGAGTGAAGGTAAATTCTATCCGGAAGCTTAGTTAATAATTTCCAGAAAATCAATAAAAACAAGGTTCTGTGAGTATCTGTCAAACAATCATTTGCAAAGAATTTCCAACTTTATTTCAGCGATCACAATAAAAACCAAATAAACCTGTTATAGTATAACCCTAATACTTGTAAATTTGCAACTTTTATAAAAGGCCTTAATGGTTAAAATTGCTGACCGGATACTGTTTTACTTAATTCTGAAACCTGTTTCATATCTGCCTTTGGGTTTCCTCTATGGTATCTCTGCGGTTATTGCCTTTCTGACTTATCATGTGGTTCGTTACCGACGTAAGGTTGTCAGAAAAAACCTGGTTGCCGCTTTTCCTGATAAATCTTCTGCTGAAATCAAAGAAATAGAAAAAGGATTCTATAAACACTTTTGTGACTTCATTATTGAAAGCATTAAAGCCGTAAGTATTTCAGACAAACAACTTGCTAAAAGAACTTCCATTAAAAATCCGGAACTGCTTGAAAAATTATATAGCCAGGGAAAAAACATTATTGTCACCTGCGGGCACTATAATAACTGGGAATTTTACGCATTGACCCTGCCAAAACTGGTGAAATACAAAACATACTCTGTTTATCAGCCGCTCAAAAATACCTTTTACGACAAATTACTTTATAATTCCAGAGTCAGAAATGGTATGTCCCTGATTAAAACAAGAGATCTTTTGCCATTTTTTTCTGAACAAAAAAATGAACGGCGTATGGTGATTATTGTCAATGACCAATCGCCTTCCAATTTACAATCAGCTCACTGGAATACGTTTCTGAATCAACCAACCGGCTGGAATATTGGTCCTGAAAAACTGGCAAAAAAATACGATTACGTGGTGCTGTTCGGGTATTCAAAAAGAATCAGACGCGGTTACTATGAAGTAGAGTTTACCACTATAACAGAAAACCCGGTGGCTATGCCTGACGGAGCAATTACCAATACTTACAGCAAAATTCTGGAAGAACTTATTGTCTCCAACCCGCGTTTCTGGCTGTGGTCACATAAACGCTGGAAACATCCGCAACCTTTAAAACAGGAAAAACCGGTAACGGTTAGTCAGCAAATTGCATCATGAGTGCAGTTCCTTTAGCAGAACGAATGCGGCCTCAGTCGCTGGATGACTACATCGGTCAGCATACAATTCTGGGTGAGAATTCAGGTTTACGAAAAGCCATACAATCCGGAAATATTCCTTCCATGATTTTCTGGGGGCCTCCGGGAGTTGGAAAAACAACCCTTGCTCAAATCATTGCTCAATCTGTCAAAAGACCTTTTTATGCATTGAGTGCAGTCAATTCAGGAGTTAAAGATATCCGTGAGATTATTGAAAAAGTAAATTCAGGGGGTTTGTTTGGGAATGCAAATGCCATTTTGTTCATTGATGAGATACACCGTTTCAGTAAATCACAGCAGGATTCTCTTTTAGGAGCAGTTGAAAAGGGCATCATCACATTGATTGGTGCCACCACTGAAAATCCTTCGTTTGAAGTTATTTCAGCGTTGTTATCACGTTGTCAGGTTTACACGCTGCAGCATCACTCCAAAGATGAACTGATTTATCTGATGAAGCGTGCTATTGAAAAAGATACAATTCTCAAACAAAAAAAAATTGATTTAAAAGAAACTTCTTCACTCCTGCAAATTTCCGGTGGCGATGCGCGCAAACTTCTCAATGCTCTTGAAATGGTTGTGATGCAGAATACCGGTGATGAAATTGAAATCACCAATTATTATTTCTGCATTCATCAAATCAGTCAGAGGAAGTGATCCCAATGCTGCCATCTACTGGCTGGCAAGAATGATTGAAGGAGGAGAAGATCCGAAATTTATTGCACGACGTTTGGTAATATTAGCAGCTGAAGATATTGGTCTGGCCAATCCAAACGGAATCATTATGGCCAATGCAGCTTTCAACGCCATTGATGTGATTGGCTGGCCTGAAGGAAGAATTGTATTAGCGCAATGCGTGATCTACCTGGCAACATCTCCCAAAGGCAATGCAGCTTATATGGCCATTAACAAAGCTCAGGACTTAGTACGTAAAACCGGTAATCTTTCTGTTCCACTTGCTTTGCGTAACGCACCAACCAAACTGATGAAAGAACTTGGATACGGAGAAGAATATAAATACTCACATAACTATACAAACAATTTCATCAATCAGGAGTTTATGCCGGATGAAATAACTGGTACTAACTTTTTTGAAAACGGAAGTTCCACGCGTGAAAAAGAAATCATGGAGACGATACGGAATTTGTGGGGAGAGAAGTATGGGTAGAATGACAAATTACAAATTCCAAATTCCTAATGACAAATTACAAATAACAAATTCCAAATGACAAATTCCAAATGACGAAAATCCGCTATTGACTTTGGATAATGGAATTTAACAGCGGAATTTTGAATTTATCTCCTCCTAATTCTGATATTTGTACTTGATCTCAAATAAAACAGCTTGCTCAAAACAGATTTTTAATCATTGGATCCGGAATAGCTGGTTTGACTTATGCAATAAAAGTTGCAAAAGCGAATCCGGATAAATCGATAATTATTATTACCAAAGCAGACAAAGGTGAATCAAATACCAAATATGCACAAGGCGGAATTGCAGCTGTATTGGATGAGCATGATACATTTGAGAATCACATTGAAGACACATTAAGAGCCGGTGATTACATCAATGATAAAGAAGTTGTAACGCGTGTTGTTGAAGAAGCGCCTGAAAGATTAAAGGAAATTATTTCATGGGGTACACGGTTTGACAAGGATAAAACCGGTGAATATGATCTGGGAAAAGAAGGAGGACACTCACTGAACAGAATTCTGCATCACAAAGACATTACCGGTTTCGAAATTGAAAGAGCGCTTCTTGAAAAAATTGCTGAGTGCAGAAATATTGAAGTACTGCAGCACCACTTTGCAATTGATCTGATCACAGATCACCATTTGGGAAAATTAGTTAACCGCCGGACAGAAAACACCTGTTACGGTGCATATACTCTAAACAGTAAAAAAAATATCATTGAACGGGTGCTTGCAAAAATTACCATGTTGTGTTCAGGAGGTGCAGGTCAGGTATACAGTCATACCACAAATCCGATTATTGCAACAGGTGATGGAATTGCTATGGCACATCGCGCAAAAGCACTGGTGAGTGACATGGAATTTGTACAGTTTCATCCAACTGCTCTTTTTGAACCGGGTAAAAGTCCGTCATTTTTAATTTCAGAAGCAGTAAGAGGTTTTGGTGCTTATATCAGAAATAAAAAAGGCGAGCGTTTTGTTTTAAAATCAGATCAGAGAGGTGAACTCGCTTCACGTGATATTGTATCAAAAGCAATTGACAAAGAACTGAAAGTATCCGGAGAGAACTGTGTTTATCTCGATTGTACGCATCTGGAACATGATTCATTTTACAATCATTTTCCCAATATTTCAGATTATTGCAAAAAGATTGGAATTGATTTCCGACGTGACTGGATTCCGATTGTACCTGCGGCGCATTATACCTGCGGAGGAATAAACGTCAACCTGAATTCACAAACAAGCATTACTAATTTATACGCTTGCGGAGAATGTTCAAGAACAGGATTGCACGGCGCTAACAGACTTGCATCCAACTCGCTGCTTGAAGCACTGGTATTTGCCCATCACGCTGCAGCGGATGTTTCATCTAAAATAAATTCGGTTTCGTTTAATGATAAAATTCCGCAGTGGAATGCTGAAGGAACCACTGATCCGGATGAGTTGATTCTAATTACTCACTCCCGAAAAGAACTGCAGACCATCATGTCTGATTATGTTGCCATTGTCAGATCCAATGTACGTTTGAAACGGGCACTGAGCCGGCTGAAAATTCATTATGAAGAAACAGAAGAACTCTATAAGTCAACAAAAATATCTCCGCAGCTTTGTGAGTTGAGAAATCTAATCACTATTGCATATCTCATTGTCACTCAGTCCATGATCAGGCCAGAGAATAAGGGTGCGTTTTATAATGTTGACCTGAATTGATATGAAGATTTTTTTTTCATTCCTTATTTGCATTTCTTCCGGTATTGCTTTCAGCCAAATGACCATTGGTGAATGGTTAAAATTAATTGAATTCAGTCCAGAGAATTTTATACAGGCAGACCGACCGTACTTAGTGACACGTTTTGACAGTTCAGGAATCTATTTTTCATATACCTCTGAATCTGAAAATGAAATAATGTGTGAGGGAAAAGTCTTCTTCAACTCAGATAAAACCTCACTGCTGATAATTTCCGCAATTGAAGAAGATGAGCAATGCAGCAGATATAATACCCGGTGTTTTATTCAAAATACTGTTTCAAATAAGTTTACTGAATTAGCTGTCGATTCCTTATTTGCTGATCCTTACAAATTTTTAATGGATGAAGAAAATACAAATCTTGTAACCGCAATCATTGAAAAATACCTTCCTCAAATCCGTAATGAATATCTTGGTCAGGATGCAGCATTCAAAGATGTATATCAGGAATTCTATGATTTAAGGATTATACTTTCCGGTAAAAAAAATGAAATCGGAACTACACTGACGGTTTGTGATTACATACCAAGAAATGCTGTCGGAATAGATTCTACCGACTGGAGCGTTATTCAAAATGCACCTGAAATCAATATTTTCAAGTATTCAGCGTCAAAAAAAGTATTCATCAGGAAGTAGCTATATTCTGAAGTTTTAAACAAATTTATAGAACATGTAACATTCAGGTGATCAATTCCGTCATTTATATACATTTGAAAACCAAATCATAAGACATGATCAAAGCATCCAATCTGTTTAAAGAATTTAAACTTTCCAAAAAACAAAAACAGGAAAACGGAACCAGCGAAGAAGTTTACCGCGCAGTCAATGATGTTTCATTTGAATGCAAGCCCGGCAGAATTTTCTCTTTATTAGGTCCAAACGGAGCAGGTAAAACCACTACGCTGAGAATGCTTTCAACCATGGTTGTTCCGACAAGAGGCACCATTGAAATCTGCGGAATTGATATTGCAAAAAATCCGAATGAAGCAAGAAAAAGGATTGGTTTTCTTACAGGTTCCACTGGTTTATATGAAAGACTGACACCCGATGAAGTATTGAAGTATTTCGCAGATCTTCATGATGTATCGAAAGATGAATTTGAAAAAAGAAAAGAGCATTATTACACATTGCTTAACATGCATGATTTCCGTTCAAAAAAAATCGGACAGCTCTCTACCGGAATGAAACAAAAGGTATCCATTGCCCGCACTATGATACACAATCCGGATGTGGTTGTGTTTGATGAACCTACATCAGGACTTGATGTAATCACTTCAGAAAATATTATTACGCTTATCCGAAATTGCAAAGAAGAAAACAAAACAGTCATTTTTTCTTCTCACATTATGACAGAGGTGGATTTGCTTTGTGATGATCTTGCAATAATAAATAAAGGAAAAGTAGTTTTTGAAGGATCCATGGAACAATTCAGAACAGGCATGAAATCAGGAACACTTACCGGAGAATTTATACGCATTGTCAATCAGTCTAACTAACAGATAAAAAAAATTCAGCATGAAAAAAATACTGATAATTGCTAAAAAAGAATTTCTGGATATGTTCAGAGACAAAAGAACAATGATCCGGATGATACTCATTCCGCTTTTGATTTTTCCATTGATCATGAATGTAGTCACCCGCATTCAGTCATCTGTTTCTAAACAACAGGCGGCAGAAAAATTAACTGTTGGCTACATTGAAAATGGTCAGACAATTCCTTCTGTCAGCAGAATGAAAACCGAACCGAACTTTGAATTCATAACTTATTCTGATTCGGCGACACTCCAAAATGACGTTGCCTCAAAAAAAATAAATCTCGGAATACTTTATGCCAAAAATTATCTGACATCATATAACGAAGGTAAACAAGCAAACTATACTGTTTTTTACCGGGGTGCAGATGCAGAAGAGTTTGGTCGATTTGAAGAATTACTGGAGAGAGAAGATTCAGTACTGATAGATGGCCGAATGACATTAATGGCAAAAAACTACAGCTACATAGAACCAACCAACGGCAATTTTGTAAACCTTTCTTCTATTAAAGAAATTCTTGCCAAATATGCAGGAGGAATGCTCCCTTACATATTTATGGCATTTTTATTTATGGGTTGTATGTTACCCGCCATTGATCTTTTTGCCGGAGAAAAAGAGCGGGGAACTATTGAAACGTTACTTACCTCTCCGGTTAACCGTGCACAGATTCTCATAGGAAAACTGATTGTAGTAACTTCAATCGGACTGATGTCTGCAACTATTGCACTGATTGGCTTATTCATAAGTTTGAATATGCTTCAGGCAGACAGTGAAATGATGACGGCAATCAATTCCATTTTAAGTCCGACGTTAATTGCAACACTTTACATTCTTCTCATTCCGCTTGCGTTTTTCTTTGCCGGTGTGATGATTCCGATTTCTGTTTACTCACGTTCATTTAAAGAAGCTCAGAGTATCCTCACACCGTTAAACATCATCATGGTTTTACCCGCAATGGCCGGTTTTTTTCCTGGTGTTGAACTGGATTATGTGACTGCTTTTATTCCAATTGTGAATGTGGTACTGGCAACTAAAGCAATCATGGCCGGCAATGCAGACTTTGTTTTAATTGCAATTACTTTTATCAGTCTCATTTTACTTGCAACCATTGCTATCTGGATTGCGTTCAGACAGTTTGGAAAAGAATCTACTATTTTAAGATAAGTTGAAGATTTTTGTAACGTATATCCGAACGTATTTTCAGGCAGATTTTAAATGGGCTCCTCATTTGGTGGCCTTGTTATTTCTTTCAATCACTATCTTTTTCAATTACTGGTATGACTGGTATGATCAAACCCAGGCGCAATATAAAAGCTCTGTTGCCTATGTTCTGATTCTCTTTGTATTTTACAGTACAGCTTTTATTTCGGGTGTATTGATTATTTCCCTTTTTAAAGAGAAAGACAAACCCATCTTAAACCGTAAATTTTTGCTCTTTGCATTTATCGGGTTGGTTTTTCTTGCACTGGACAACAGCTATTATTTACTGGAAATAGCAAAACCTTACTTGTCAATTAATCCTTTTTTACATGACTGGCAGCGATCATTGGTTTCAAATCTGTCTTGTTTTGTTGCGGTTATTCTTCCCTTGTACATTCTGTACTACAGCGTGAATTATTTTAAGCCGGAATTTTATGGTTTCAGATTAAACGGCGCGCGTGTGCTCAATTATTTCTGGTTAATTCTTTTTATGATTCCATTGATCTGGATTGCTTCATTAAGGCCTGATTTTCTTGAAACATATCCTACCTACAATGACAATTTTGAATATCGTTTTCTCGGAACTGAACAGTGGATCACAGCCGGGCTTTATGAAATCTCCTATGGATTTGATTTTATTTCAGTAGAACTATTTTTCAGAGGATTTTTAGTTGTTGCCTTATCCAGATTTGTTGGAAAAGATGCTTTGATTCCAATGGTAATGGTTTATGCTTTTCTGCATTTTGGAAAACCTGCCGGTGAAACAATCAGTTCCATTTTTGGCGGATACATTTTAGGAATTCTCGCTTTTCAGTCCAGAAATATTTTTGGCGGATTAGTGGCACATTTGGGTGTTGCATGGGGAATGGAATATTTTGCGTGGCTTCAACTATAGAATTGTTGACAACTTATTAATTTTGAAAACACCCTGTTTTCAAGGCTTACCAATCAAGCATAATTCTCATTAACATTTCTTCACACCAAAAATTTTGACTCTGCTTTAAAGGTGGACTAATTTTGCGCCATGAAAATTTTTGCCCTTACCACCGTTTTTGTTCTCAGTTCATTTTTTTCATTCTCCAATGAAAGTGATACAATTACAGTAAATTTCAATGTACGTGACAGCATTGTTACCTATGCAACAGAATTTATAGGCACTCCTTACAAATGGGGTGGCGAATCAACTACAGGATTTGATTGTTCTGGTTTTGTACTTTATGTTTTTAAAAAATTTGGCTACAAACTGCCACATTCAAGTTTAGCCATGGGAGATCTTGGAAAAGTAAAAGAGAAGGAATGTGCTGAATCTGGTGATATCATACTTTTTAAAGGAACTCAAAGCACTTCCATAGGACATGTGGGTATTGTTTATGAGAATGCAGGCGAATTAATTTTTATTCATTCATCATCCTATAAAGGTGGTGGCGTAAAGATTTCAAAATTGTCTGACGGCTATTATACGCAGCGTTTTGTAAAGATTGTTGACGTACTTTCTTAAGCCAGTTGTAACTTTTATCCACAGTTACCTGTTATAGAGCATAGCAGAACAAGGCAATAAATCTGCCTGTTTTTCGTAAATTTGGCATGCTCCTCAAAATGAGACTTACTCTGATTATCTGTTTATTTGTCTTAACCGGCTGGAATTCTTTCAGTCAGCAGGGAAAAAACTATCCCGCATTTGACCATAAAAAATTTCATTTTGGTTTTGCCCTTGGAGTTAACACCGCAGACTTCCGTTATACACTTAATATCGACTCAACAGGACATGATTCTTTAACCGGAATTCAGATTCAGAAAAGGCCCGGATTTAATCTGGGAATTATTTCATCCTGGAATATTCATGAAACATTATCACTGCGTTTTGTTCCGTCACTCAGTTTTCAGACAAGGTATTTTGAGTATTCGTATGTAAAAAAAGGAGAACCTAAGACAAAATCAACCCATATTGAATCTACCACACTTGATTTTCCGCTGATGCTGAAACTGCGTACAAAAAGGCTTGGAAATTTTGCTGCATATGCACTTACGGGATTTCAATACAGCCTTGATCTCGCATCACAGAAAGATGTGGATCAGTCACTGGGTGAACCGATAGTAAAAATGCAGCAACATGATTTCGCGTATCAGGTTGGCGGTGGTTTTGACTTCTGGATGCCTTATTTCAAATTTGCAGTTGAACTGAAATTATCCAATGGAATTAAAAATGTAATTATTCAGGACAATACATTCTTCATGGATCCGCTTTCTTCATTAAGAACCAAAGTATGGTGGTTTTCTATCACCTTCGAAGGGTAAGACAAGAACCAATTTCATTTGCATTTTCTTTTTGTATTCTTACTAAATTCGCATTGTGATTCTTCAGGCAGATATCCGCATACCATATCAATTCATTCATGATGAATCATACATTCAGTCAGCAGTTGCTACACATCTGGGAATTTCAAAATCAGAAATTACACATCTTGAAATTAAAAAAAGATCACTCGATGCACGAAAAAAAAATATCCTGTATAATCTGAGAGCGGATGTTTATGTCAATGAAAAATTTCAGGAGAAAAAGGAATTTTATTTCCCTGTTGCAGTTGATCCGAAAAAAGAAATTGTCATCATTGGTTGCGGACCGGCAGGCATGTTTGCTGCATTAAGGGCAATTGAACTTGGAATAAAACCAGTCATTTATGAACGGGGAAAAGATGTCAGAGCAAGAAGAAGAGACCTTGCAAAAATTCACAAAGAACATCTGGTAAATCCAGAATCAAATTATTGTTTTGGAGAAGGCGGAGCGGGAACTTTTCAGACGGAAAACTATACACCCGCTCCAAAAAAAGAGGCAATACTCAAAAAGCACTGGAGTGGTTTGTACATTTTGGGGCAGACAAAGATATTCTTGTAAACGCACATCCGCACATTGGAACCAACCGTTTGCCTGCCATTATTCAGGCAATGCGTGAATCAATTATAAAACAAGGCGGTGAAGTTCATTTTAATTCCCGGTTAACGGATCTGAAAATTGAAAACAATAAAATAAAAGCTGTTCAAATCAATTCTGCAGACTGGAAAAATTCAACTCATTTAATTCTTGCAACCGGACATTCTGCACGTGATATTTTTGAATTATTAGACAGTAAAAAATAAAAATTGAAGCCAAACCTTTTGCGCTTGGGTGAGAATTGAACATCCTCAAAACAAGATTGATGAAATTCAATATCATGGATTGCACAATGATGAAAATTTACCTCCTGCCTCTTATTCACTGGTAACTCAGGTTGACGGTATGGGCGTGTATTCTTTTTGCATGTGTCCGGGTGGAATTGTTGCCCCCTGTGCAACGGAGCAGCATGAAGTTGTTACCAACGGATGGTCGCCATCAAAAAGAAATAATCCCTTTGCCAATTCAGGAATGGTTGTACAGATTGAACCGCATCATCTGGATCAGAATTATCTCAAAAATCCATTTGTCTGCCTTGATTTTCCAGAAACAGGTTGAACATAGGTGCTGGATTGCAGGAGGAAAAACTCAGGCTGTTCCTGCGCAGCGCATGATTGATTTTATTAACGGAAAAGTTTCTGAAGCCCTCCCCGAAACATCGTATCAACCCGGACTTACATCCGTAGATTTAAATCAGGTTTTGCCTCCGATGATTTCAAATCGTTTGAAAAAAGCCTTCATTGAATGGGGTAAAAAAATGCCGGGATTTTTGACAAACGATGCAGTTTTACATGCTCCTGAATCACGCACATCTTCACCGGTAAAAATTCCACGCACCGATGAAACCATGCAGCATATTGAAATAAGCGGTTTATACCCTTGTGGAGAAGGGGCCGGTTACGCCGGTGGTATTATGAGTGCTGCAGTTGATGGTATGAATTGTGTGGATCAGATTTCACAAATCATTGATTAAAAAGCTTTGTCTAAAAGATTAAGTAATTGGTCGATTTATTCTTTTTTGTGAATTGTTAAATTGTATTTTAGTTGCGTAAAACTACATCTGCCTATGAAAACACTTAAACTATTTCTCGCTTTAACAGCATTTTCTTTTTATACCTCTTTCAGTCAGGTGAATCCGCATGCAATTGGATTAAGACTGAACGGTGACGGAAGAGGAAATGGTGCAGAAATTTCTTACCAGCATGGATTTGGAGATGCCAATCGATTGGAACTTGATTTTGGAGCCAGAACCCACAAACACTGGAGACATTTTGGAGTTTATGCTGGTTATCATTGGGTTTGGAATCTGACAGACGGTTTGAACTGGTACATTGGTCCGGGTGCTGCACTTGGTTTTTATGAAAGAAGAGATTGGGATGAAGACGGAATGACTTTGTCTATTGGCGGTCAGATAGGACTTGAATATGATTTCAACAGCGCGGGTGCTCCTATTTTACTCAGTCTTGATGCAAGGCCACTTTGGGAAATATGGGAATACTATGAGTACTATAACTTTGGATATGGCGCAGCTTTATCAATCCGTTATACATTTTAATAAGAAACTTAACTGAATAAAAAAAAGGAGGGTAAACCTCCTTTTTTGTTTTTATATACATAAGTTCTTGTAAACTCCGGATGTTTATTTAATCCATAGAAACCGGAACAATTTCGAAAGGCATTTTCAAAAGTAATTTATACTCCTCACCTGCCTCCTGCATCGCTTCATCTTCTTCAGCAATAAACCATTTTACCTTCACCTTTGACTTTCCGTTCAGGTGAATGTTCTCTAATTTTTTGAAAACATCTAAAATCTGTTTGGAAGAACTTGTGTTGAAGTATTCAAATTTGGCGTGCACCATGGTTTCTTCCTGCGGATTTTTTCCATAGGCATCAACCCAATCAAGCACAGGCTGATAAAATTCAAATGAAATTTCCGGAATAGATCTGCCGGATAATTCCAGATGACCAGACTCACCGTTGAAACTAATCTCCGGTGTCTTTGTACTGGCTTTCAAATTTAAATCATCTATTCCGCTCATCGGTTTGTGGATTTACTCCACCTCAATTTACGACATCTTTGCTAAAACGTTTCAATGTTTTCGACGGACTCTTGAAAAAAATCGACCTTGGACAATTAAAATCCAACGGAAATAATTGAAATTCAATAGGTTTTTTATCTGAAAATTCTCATTTAAACTTTCCTTCAAGAGTAAGTATGACACGATTTACCAGTATAAGGATCAAAATTCATAATCTCTTTCCACTTTGCAGATTCTGGTTTTGTAGTTTGTGTACCACTTTTCTCTGCCCAGTTTTTGAGCCTGAAGATGTTCTGAATTTTCTTTCCACTTTTTAATAGAATCCAGATCTCTCCAGTATGAGACAGTAATGCCTGTTTCATTTCTGGCCGTTTCCATTCCTAAAAAACCATCCGCCTGATTTGCAAGTTCAACCATGCGCATTGCCATTTGTGCATAGCCATTTTCATCAGAGGATTTGTGAGATGTAAAAATAACAGCATAATAAGGTGGTACCGGAGTTTTTGCAATCATATTACTTTTTTTTTTTGCCGATGAAAATAATCAAATCTGTATTCATTCTCATTTTTGAATTCAATGTGGTTATGTTATCGGTATAAAAATGCTGATAGCATGGTTGCTGAATACCGGCGGATAATCTGATTCGTGAAAAATAAAGCTGCAGACCTGCGTTAATATACATGCCATATCCGCCTGTATTAAAAACTACAGATTCATTATCAAAATGACGGGATGCCTGTTCAAAATATAAGCCACCATAAACAAGCCAGTTTATTTTTTTCTGTTCCAAACGATAATTCAAATTAGCTGAAAAGTTAAACTGATTTCCAAACCGGTAACCTGATTTTGCCGCAGTGTTGATTTTATATGCTGTTTCCATCACATATCCAATTTTCTCTTTTCTGAAATAATAACTGGCTGTGACCAGAAAATCAAAACTTCCTGAACCAGGTTGAAAATTTCTGTTTAATAATTCTCCATTGTCTGTCAGGTTACTTTTACCCAGAGGAAATTTTACACCGGTACCCGCACTCAGATAATGGCGTGAATCCTTCATTTTATTTTTCAAAAATCTGTAGTTCAGCAACAATGTTGGATCACCAATACCTGATCTGACAACAGCCTGTTCTGAACCATTCATCTGATTCACCACATAAGGAATAAAAAAACTGACCTTTAATTTTTCTGCAGCATTATATCTGCCAACCATTTCAAACCGATGATAGCGGTCTTCAGAAAATTCAGCCGACATAGTTGTACCATGATCAATCTCGGCATTAAAATTAGCCTGATTATATCTGAGCCCGAAAAAATGAGACGTGTAATCCGGAATCAGACCCTGAGAAAATGCTCCTAAACTGCATCCGCAGACGTCACATGAAAAAGCCTGAACATTGTATAAAAATACAGCAGCTAAAAAAATTGGTTCTTCATAATTCAATACGGTATTGTATTGAACTGAACAGTTTCTATTGAATGGTGAGACAACCTGAAAAATTATTACTTAATCTGGTTGCCAGTTCAATTTGTGAATAATCTCAGTGAAAATTTGATTCTGTTTGTACGTTAATCATGCTTCCTGAAACATAAAACAACTTGCTTAGATCAATCATCAGATTATAGGTGTAATTTTCTTTTCTTTGAAAATCAAAATCCATTACAAATTCTTTTTCACGGTAACAGTCGTTATAGCCTGTGTGATAAGAGAAACTTCCATCATCAGTTCCGTCTCCGGTCAGGTCATATTTACCGTCAATCATTACAAACCGGTACATGGAATTCATTCCCCAATATGTATTTTGTGTTGTACTCAAAGGGTGATCCGCTTCATTATATTCTGACGGATCTGCTTCATTCATTTCTTGAGGTACACCTATTCCAAATTTTAAAGAGGTATAATTTCCCGCAGGAACTTTCACAGACATTGATCCTGAACCACTCTGATCTATTTTCACCAGAGCAATATCATCCGCCTGAATCTCTTTTCCTTTTTATCGATGAATCTGACATTGGCAATATAAAACTGAAGCAGTTCTATGCGAATTTTAATTCCGTCTCCGTTGGTAAAATATTCAGCAAAGGAATACTCTGCATCAATAAATGAAGTCTGAAAATTGAAATCTACCTGCGCCTTTTGATTCTCACTTTTTTTACAGGAGATCAAAGTCAGCATTAAAACAAAAACGAAAATTACTCTCATATCACTATAACGGAATTATTGCAGCAGTGGTTGAATACACAAATTTACTCACAATCAAAAATACCGGCAGTGACTTGTATCACTGCCGGTTGCTGTCAGTTCAGTTTACTCCATGAAATGAAGCATTAATTTATCAGTGGTTGTTTTATCTTCTGCATCTGTAACAGAAAAATGGAGGTAATAGACACTTTCCACAGAATCAGGTACAACAAAATGTTCATGAAAATCAAATGACTTTCCTGAAATTGCTCAGAGTGATTTTCCGGTTCTGTAATAGTTATTTCAGGGTTTTCCTTATCTTTTTTACAAGAAGATAAACTTGTTAATAAAGCAATCCCAACGGTTGCCAGATACAATGTTGTTTTCATTTTTAAATTTTTTACAATAAATAACGGTGAAGACTCTTGTTAAAAAGTCTGCAAATTCATATGAAGATAAAATCAGCAAATATCCGGGGGAACAAACCTGGAAGTAAATTCATCAGTCAGATTTTCATCCTGATAAAAGGTATTTTGGATTTCATCCAAATTAATTAATTCAAATTTGAATGAGTTAATGAGTTCAACTCCATATAACCAAAACGATAAGCTCTGCACCGGTTCTGATGAAGGGTTTTGTTTGTTTCCTTCAGCAATATTGAGTTGTTTGTTCAGATGACATTTACCGTGACATTTTTTTTCAGGCTGTGCTTTATTCTCACAATACTTTTCAGTAATTTCCTTTTGATTTAAATAAAAATGTACAACCTCAGCAGTCTGATAAATCAATCCGGCTGAAAAAATCACGACCAGAAAAAATGAAAAATAACTGCGCCATTGAAACATGACCACAAAGCTACTTATAAATGGAATTAAAATTTATGATTTTCATCAATCTTCCTGATCAAACCGGAAACCTCCGGTGATACTCAGTGAAATAAAATTAGACATAACTGAAACATAACTTCCCTGAATGGTTGGATCATAGGCATAGTAATCCGTTTTTGTTTGTCTGAGCATCAAAGCACCATCAATATAAAATTTTCCAAAATTGTATCCGGCTCCACCGGTATATATGAATGTGCTGTATAAATTATTTCCTTTATCCGGTTTATACGGAGATGAATAATATGCAAATCCACCCCGCAGATAAACTTGTTCAGTTAATCTGATTTCTCCTCCCAGTTTATAATTGAAAACACCTTTGTAAATATTTTCAACCTGTGAATTTTCCAGTGTAAACAAATAAGGAGCCTCAGAGAATTTTTTGGAAGATAATCTAGCAGCGGCATAATCAACATACTCGATATCCATACCAACTGCAGCCTTTTTTTTGAAGATGATTCCCAAAGAAACATTTCCTCTCATAGGTGTTGTAATTCTGTAATTGTATGAACCGGTTGGAATATATTCCGGCTGAATAAATTTCATTCCTTCATCTGAATCTGTCCAGAAATTAGCACTCCATGTATCAGACAAATTAATCAGTGTAGGTGTCTGAACAGATACACCAATTCTGATCCAGTCAACGGGTAAATAAATAGCTCTCACTCTGGCACCATATCCCCAGCCCTCAATATTCAGATCATAGAGATAACGAATACTTTTGATCCACAAAGAAGTGTCTGTAAAAAACTCTTTATGCTCCGTTTGCTCTGAATATCTGAAACGGGTCAGGTTGAAAGATCCGCCCAAAAATAATTTATTGGCATAGTTTCCGCTCATTGTAAAACTATATTCTCCTGCTCCGCCCTTTCTGTTTATTGAACGCACATGATATGCTTCTCCGCTTGTAAAATCTGTTACGTAAGTATTGCCTGCTCCCGGATCCAGCGCATAAGTATCCCAGGCCAAAGCAGCATCAAATGGAAACGCGTCATAAATATTAGCCGGCAATGTTCCGTTTGCCTGTTTGATAAAAGAATGTAACAAAGAAGAATCCTGTACGCCGGAATAAAAAATATTTTGCTGATAGGTATGAATTCTGTTATATCCCAGTCCTAACTGAACGCCATACCAGTTGTTGTATTTTGAAGGATCAAGATTATATGATTTGATGTATGAAAAATTTCCGATTTTCAGTTTAGCATCTGTCTCTGTTTTCTGATTTCCATAAAAATCAGTTTTAACAACCGGCACTTCAAAAGCAGGTGTAAAAGAAAAATTATGTTTTCTGAATCGTGCCAGACCTGCCGGATTTGAACTCACAACAGAGTAATCACCTCCAACTGCACCAAATGAACCCGCTGTAGAAATGTTACGTGCTGATCCTCCAAACGTCAGAAACGAATAGCGCAAAGCATCATCTTCATTTTGCGCACACAAAAAAAAAGGCACACACAAAGAGATAAAAAATAATTTTCCTTTCATGTTTTATCTTCTGGAAGATGAAGTTGTTCTGCTGCTTCCGCTTGTTGTACTTCCGCCTGTATTACCTGAAGAACCAGAGCTGCGATGACCTTCGTAACTTCCGCTTCCGCCTGAATTGGTATTTCCGTATGTGCTGTTATAAGTACTTCCCCGTTCATTTCCGGATGATCTGCT
The DNA here is from genome assembly GCA_016719925.1 of Crocinitomicaceae bacterium. Taxonomy (GTDB): domain Bacteria; phylum Bacteroidota; class Bacteroidia; order Flavobacteriales_D; family Crocinitomicaceae; genus JADJGJ01. The sequence continues at coordinate 166,736 of JADJYC010000007.1, forward strand.
GGTTGATGTGCCCGAATTATTTTCTGAAGAATTATACATCTGATATTGCATCGGTTCAGTATATGAAACATTTGACCGTTGCGGATCATAACCTGAATAGGTAGTTGAACCTTGTGTTGTAACTCCGTTTTTTCCAGAAGTATATCCGGTATTGTATTTTGAAACAAACGGGCTTGTTGCCGGAACATGAGCGGTTGTTACTACTACGGAGTTATCTGTTGTCTGAACATTGTTGACGGAATTATTCTGTATCTGAACAGGACTAATTACACCTGAATTTTGATTTGAAATGACATTATTGTTTGTATTTACAGAAACAGGTTTTGAATTAACAACCGGTTTATAATTGTCTGAATAAACCGGTGATGTTTCAGCATAACCGGTGGTTAATCCTGAAGTATTGCCAACAGTTATATTTTCAAATTGAGTTGCTGATACCTTTATTGTATGTTCATAACCTGATGTATTTGATGAACCGCTGAATACTGTACCTCTGTGGCCGTAATGATGATTTCCGGATGTCGTGTTTGTTGTTCCGGTTCCACTGTTATTGTTCCACCAGTTATTGTTTGTGTTATTATTCCAGCCATAATTATTCCAGCCATATGCGTACGAATTATAGCCATAAGGATCATATCCCCACGGTGAATATCCCCATGGGGAATAACTCTGCCAGTAGCCCATACTATTATAGAAGCCATAAGCTGAATAAAGTGATCCGTAATAACTGTATTCATCGCACCAATTGCAGCCAAAAGAATGTGGATAGAAATAATTGTATTGACCGAAGTAAGAAGGATATCCGTTTGAATAAATGAACCGGTAATGATTAAAGTTTCGGTAACGCATTCTTTCACAGCAGTCACAGTCTTCCTCTGTTATTATATTTGAAGTCTGGGTGTTATTATAGTAACCTCCAAAAACAGGTGTTTTGGTTGTTACTGTTTTGTAATCACCTTCGCTGTCTTTGATATAATCAGCATATCCTTCTGCATTTTCAATGATAACAGGTTTTTCAGCGGCATCATAGACATCATCATAAACCTCTTTAACTGATTGACAGGACACCAATAAAGCTGTCAGGAAAACCGGAGTGAAAATTGATTTCATAGGCGTTCATTTTGGTTGGATGTTCTGAGGGCAAAACCCACCACACGTATAATTCAAAAATTCATGTGTTTACGCTTTGGATAAATTAAGACAAGCATTCGCACAGGAATTTTATACCTTTGTATCTCCCTTAACAAAAAATTAACAAAAACCATACCAAAAACATGGCAGACAAAATCACCAAACGTGCTGAAGATTACTCACAGTGGTATCTGGACATTGTCAAAATAGCTGATTTAGCTGAACATTCAGATGTAAAAGGTTGTATGATTATTAAACCATACGGCTATGCAATCTGGGAAAAAATGAAAGACGTTCTGGACAAAAAATTCAAAGAAACCGGTCATTCAAATGCTTACTTCCCGTTGTTTATTCCAAAGTCTTATTTGAGCAAAGAAGCCAGTCACGTTGAGGGATTTGCAAAAGAATGTGCTGTGGTAACACACTATCGTTTAAAAGTGGATGAAAATGGTGGCGGAATAATTGTTGATCCGGAAGCAAAACTTACAGAAGAATTAATTGTAAGACCAACATCAGAAACAATTATCTGGAGTTCCTATAAGAAATGGATTCAGTCATACCGTGACTTACCAATATTGATAAATCAATGGGCCAATGTAGTACGCTGGGAAATGCGCACGCGTTTATTTTTGAGAACAGCAGAATTCCTTTGGCAGGAGGGACATACTGCGCACGCCACAAAAACTGAAGCAATTGAAGAGACTGAAAAAATGCTGGATGTCTATGCTGATTTTGCAGAAAATTTCATGGCATGCCTGTTGTAAAAGGAATCAAATCAGAAAATGAACGATTTGCAGGTGCTGATGAAACGTATTGCATAGAAGCAATGATGCAGGATGGAAAAGCTTTGCAGGCTGGTACATCTCATTTTCTGGGGCAAAATTTTGCCAAAGCGTTTGATGTGAAATTTGCGGATAAAGAAGGAAAACAGGATTATGTTTGGGCTTCTTCCTGGGGCGTTTCAACACGATTGATGGGAGCATTGATCATGACACATTCTGATGACCTGGGTCTGGTGCTTCCTCCAAAACTTGCACCAATACATGTTGCTGTTGTTCCAATTTTTAATAATCCAGAACAACTCGATCAGATCAAAGAAAAAATTAAACCTGAACTGGATAAACTAAAAGCCGCAGGCTTAACAATTAAATTTGATGATGATGATCAGAAAAGACCAGGATGGAAATTTGCAGAATATGAGGCTAAAGGTGTTCCTGTAAGACTTGCAGTTGGACTGAGAGATCTCGAGAAAAATCTTGTAGAAGTGGCAAGAAGGGATACACAAGAGAAAAAACTTTATGATCTCAATTCACTCGCTGAACAGATCATAAAATTAATGGATGAAATTCAGAACTCTTTATATGAACGTGCGATGAAAATGAAAAACGATTCTATTAAAAAAGTAGATTCGTATGATGAGTTCAAAAGAAGAATTGAATCTGAAGGTGGATTTTTTCTGGTTCATTGGGATGGAACCAAAGAAACAGAAGAGAAAATAAAAGCAGATACCAAAGCCACTATTCGCTGCATTCCTTTGGATGCTGTTACTGAAAATGGTGTTTGTATGGTTTCAGGAAAACCATCAGCAAAAAGAGTTCTTGTTGCAAAAGCATATTGATATGAAAGATCATTCAGAAAAAGACTATCTGGTAAATCTGCTCAAGAGCAGATCAGTTTTGAAACAGGATATATATAAAAATACAATACACTGGTTTTCTGTTTTTAAAAAAGAACTCCAGCATTGCATTACTTTACTGGGTAAAGAAATCAATGACTCAAGAGTAAGATTGCGATTTGTTGACAGAGGCGAAACAGAAGCTCACCTTTATATTGGAAGTGATATTCTGATTTTTCACATGCATTCCAATGTTTTCAAATTTTCAGAACTTGATTTTGCATCAAAAACTTCGTATGTAAAGGATAATCCGGATAATGCTTTTTGTGGTGTTATACATATATATGATTTTCTTGCAGACTCTTATGAATACAGTCGTTTGAATGATACAGGTTATCTCATTGGCAGATTATTCATTAACCGTGAAAGTCATTTTCAGCTTGAAGGCAAAGGAGATCTTGGAATGCTTTACCGTAATTTCATGAATCAGGTTTTGAGCGAAGAGATAGTAAAAGACATAATATACAGAGCTGCCGTATATGCACTGGAATTTGACCTTTTGAATCCTCCATATGACACAGTTAATCAAGTGAGCGTTTCAGAACTTCAAACTTTGAGCAGCCACTCTCTTTTAAAAACAGGCAAAACGCTGGGTTTCAAATTCAAATCCAATCCGGACATCAAGGCAGAAAAAAATTAGCTGCTGTTATTGCCATTCAAGGTGAATCTTGTATATTTGCACTCCTTTTCGGAAAACCGTCAAGAGAATATGCACGTGCAAAAGGTATTTACACCCGTTGCTGTTGCTCAAATCTCTTGCAATTTTAATGGCCCGTTCGTCTAGGGGTTAGGACGCCAGGTTTTCATCCTGGAAACAGGGGTTCGATTCCCCTACGGGCTACTGGAGGTCAGAGTGAGAATGAGAGTGAGAGCGGGGAAATGTGGATGTTGTAAATTTAAGGATTGAAGAACGATTCATCCTCAAAACAGAATGAGAGCAGATCAAGAGCGGAATTTACGCCTCTTTCAGTTGCTCAAAACTGTTGCTAAACGAAGCAATTAAAATAGTATAAGTCAGAGAAGCTGGGTCGGAAGAACATTGAAATTCACACTGTTCACTTACACTCACTCTGAATTAATGGCCCGTTCGTCTAGGGGTTAGGACGCCAGGTTTTCATCCTGGAAACAGGGGTTCGATTCCCCTACGGGCTACAAAAGTAAAGAGCGAGAAACAGAGTGAGAATGAATGATGCGGCTCTGTGAGAAAGAAAATTGAAATTAAAATTGAAGTAATAAATAGTTAAATATGGCAAATCACAAGTCAGCAGTTAAGAGAATCCGCGCAAACAACGCTAAAAATCTCGTTAACAAATATCAGCACAAAACAACACGTAATGCTGTAAAATCATTGCGTGAAACAACTGATAAAAAAGCTGCTACAGCTGCTCTACCTAAAGTTTCAGCTATGCTGGATAAACTTGCAAAACGTAACGTTATCCATAAAAACAAAGCTGCAAACCTGAAGTCAAGTCTGACCAAGAAGGTAAACAGTTTGAAATAATTGTTTCTGAAAAAATTCTGACAAGGTCTTTTTCCGGTCACCGGGAGAAGGCCTTTTTTTGGTTTAAAGGGTATGGAAGTTAACATTGAATCCGCATGGAAAAATAAACTAACTGATGAGTTTGAAAAACCATACTTCCAATTGCTTGTATCTAAAGTAAAGAACGCTTATCAAAATTCAGATGTCTGGCCCAAGGGAAATAACATATTCAAAGCATTTGATGCCTGCCCATTTGAAAATCTGAAAGTGGTTATTTTGGGGCAAGACCCCTATCCTACTACCGGTCATGCGCACGGCCTTTGTTTTTCAGTACCGGCGGATGTCAAACCAATTCCAAAATCGCTGATCAATATATTTAAAGAGATTCAAGCTGATACCGGCACCAAGTTTCCAGAAAACGGTAATCTGGAAAGATGGGCTGAACAGGGAATCCTGTTACTTAATACTTCACTGACAGTTAAGGCCGGTGAACCAAATTCGCATAAAGATTTTGGCTGGGAAAAATTTACTGATGCAGTTATCCGGACAATTTCATTAAACAAAACTGGAATTGTTTTTTTGCTCTGGGGAGCACATGCCATTCAAAAGAAGACGCTTATAGACACAAAAAAACATTTTGTTCTGACATCAGTTCACCCGTCGCCACTATCAGCACACCGCGGATTTTTAGGGTGCAAACATTTCAGCAAAACCAATGAAATATTAATTTCGCAGAACAAAACACCCATACTCTGGTAACATGACAACATATCAAAATGATTTGATTTTAAGAATGATCCGCGGCGAAAAAACTGACCGCTATCCGGTTTGGGTAATGCGTCAGGCAGGCAGAATTTTACCGGAATACAGAGCAGTGCGTTCTAAATTAAAGGACTTTAAAGAATTGGTTGAAACACCTGAATTTGCTGCTGAAGTTACGATACAACCTGTAGATATTCTTGGTGTTGATGCCGCAATTATTTTTTTCAGATATTCTTGTAATACCTGAAGCAATGGGACTTCCCTATCAGATGCTAGAAAAGAAAGGACCCTGGTTTGAAAAAACAATTCAAAGCGCAGATGATATTCATTTAATTTCAGATACCATCGATGTTTATGATAAATTAGGTTACGTTTCTGAAGCAATCAAACTCACAAAAAAAGGACTCAACGGCAGGGTTCCAATTATAGGATTTGCAGGAGCTCCATGGACAATTTTATGTTACATGATTGAAGGCGAAGGATCCAAAACATTTTCTAAAACAAGAAAACTTTTATTCACTGACCCTGCGCTGGCGCATCAGATTCTGCAAAAAATAACCAATGTAACTGTTCGATATCTGAAAATGCAGATTGAGTCGGGTTGTGAGCTGGTTCAGTTATTTGATTCATGGGCCGGAATCCTTGGTCCTGCTGAGTATTCAGAGTTTGGAACAAAATATGTTAAACAGATTTGTGATGCCATTACTGAAGTACCGGTAACCGTTTTTGCAAAAGGTGCGTATTATGCACGTGCAGAGATTGCTAAAACAAGTTGCAGTACAATAGGTTTAGACTGGCACATGAGTATTGAAGAAAGCCGAAAAATTATTGGTTCAGACAAAACGTTACAAGGAAATCTGGACCCATGTGTATTGTACGCTGACTTCAGGACAATTGAAAACAAAACAAAAAACATGCTAAATTCTTTTGGCAATCAACGGCATATAGCTAATTTAGGCCACGGTGTTTATCCTGACACTGATCCTGAAAAAGTAAAATGTTTTATTGATACGGTTAAAGGATTTGCAATTAATTAAAAAAAAGAAGTCATGAAAAAAACGGGAATGTTACTGATGTCTTTGGGTCTGGGATTGGTTCTGCAGGCGCAGGATGTTGAAAACCTGGTGGAAAATCCAAGTTTTGAGGCGATGGAAGGTAAAATCAAAAAGAACGGTTCAATTGCTGTGGCTGTTGGCTGGATGTCACCAACGCTTGCCGCTGCTGATTTATTTTCAGCACGCGTGAAAGAAGGATATGGAACACCGGCAAACGTTATGGGCTCTGAAGCTCCCATGGATGGTGAAAATTATGCAGGTATCCGAACTTTCAGTTATGGTGATAAAGAACCAAGAAATTACATTTCTGCAAAACTGAAAGTTCCATTGACAAAAGATGCAAAATACTGCGTGACTTTTTATGTGAGTCTTTCTGAAGCTTCAAAATACGCGTCAAACAATATCGGTATGAACTGCTCTAAAAAACAATACAACATTGATGAGAATAAAACCATTATCGCTCCTACACACGTTATGCATAAGGATAATCCGGTGTTCAACGCGCAGTTCGGATGGGATGAAGTATGCGGTATCTATATTGCTGAAGGCGGAGAAAAGTTTATTACAATCGGAAACTTTTTTGCAAACGGAGAAACTAAAAATGAACGTCTGAAAGGAACAAAAGAATTTACCGGAACATCAGTTGTAAGTTCTTATTATTATGTAGACAATATTACTGTTCGCTTGATTGAAGATGAATCAGAATGTGTTTGTAAACAGGATGAAAATGAAATCAAAACTTCAGTAATTTATGAAGAGGCACCAATCAATCCTGAAGGAATGAAAGACAATCTGGTAATGGAATACACCACTGTATATTTTGGATACGGAACTGCAGATTTAACTGAAAATGCAAATGGCCAGCTTGATGTTATTTCTACCGTTATGACAAACAATACAACCTGCAAAGTAAAACTGGTTGCTCACATGGATTCAGATGAATCGGAAGATTCTAACGCAGCCGGAATGGATCAGTCAAGAGCTGATTCAATAAAAGCTTACTTAATGTCTAAAGGAATTGACGGTTCAAGAATCATTATTGAAACAAAAGGATCAACTGTTCCATTGGATTCAAGCGGAACTGAAATTGGTCAAGCAAAAAATAGAAGAGTTTCTTTTGTTTATGTTCCATAATCTGACCTGAATTATAAAATTGAAGGGAGGCCAACGGTCTCCCTTTTTTTATGATATTTGTCTGAACGTATTCTATGATTGTCAAAGGAGATAAAAAAATTATCAGGGCGTGGACATTTTATGACTGGGCTAACTCAGTTTATCCCCTTGTCATAACCACGGCAATTTTTCCGATTTTCTATGTAGTAAAAACAGGAAATATCGGAACGGGTCCAAATCATGATCTGGTAAAATTTTTCGGATTTGAAATTAAGAATACGGTTTTGCTTTCACTCGTTTTCGCTGCATCGTTTCTTTTGGTTTCGATTTTGTCACCATTGCTTTCAGGTATTGCAGATTATGCCGGAAGTAAAAAAAGATTCCTGCAATTCTTTTGTTATCTCGGCGCATTATCGTGTGCATCGTTATACTTTTTTAATCCGGAAAATCTGGAAGTAAGTATGCTTTCACTTTTTTTTGCAAGTCTTGGTTTCTGGAACAGTTTGGTTTTTTACAATGCGTATTTACCTGAAATTGCAGAACCAAAAGATCATGACAAAATCAGTGCAAGAGGATTTTCAATGGGGTATATCGGATCTACCATACTCCTGGTGTTATGTCTTTTTCTTCTCAACGCTTTTGGAACATTTGATGAACCTGTCATAGCTGCTGAAACCTGTTTTTTAATTACCGCTTTGTGGTGGATTGGATTCAGTCAGATCACGTATGCAAAACTTCCAAATCCGCATGGAAAAAATAAAATAACGGGTAAACTTCTTGGAAACGGATTCAGAGAATTAAGAAATGTCGGGCGATTTATAATTAAAACCAAACGGCTGAAAAGATATCTGCTCACATTCTTTTTGCTGAGCATGGGAGTTCAAACCGTGATGTTGATGGCAACTCCTTTTGCGCAAAAAGAAATTTTTTCACCGGAAGATTCGTCAGGACTTATTATTGCTGTTTTAATCATTCAGATAATCGCAGTAATCGGTGCATTTGTTTTCAGCCGTACCTCAGCAAAAATCGGAAATATTAAAACACTTGGAGTAGCACTCTTCATATGGGTTCTATGTTGTGCTTATGCGTATTTTTTTCGTTTATGATCACGCGCAATTTTACATTCTCGCCTGCATTGTAGGATTTGTGATGGGAGGTACACAGGCATTGTCCAGATCAACTTATTCGAAATATTTACCTGAGACCGAAGACACAGCATCCTTTTTCAGTTTTTATGACATTACTGAAAAAATTGCTATTGTATTGGGTATGGTTGTTTTTGCAATGGTAGAGGCATTTTCAGGTGATATGCGTTTATCCATTCTTGCATTAATTTCGTTTTTTGTGATTGGTGTTATTTCTCTTTTCTTTATTCCAAAAGAAGAAAATTCAACATTTAAAACCGATATGCATTAAGATTTTATATTGCCCAATTTTTTTGAATGAGCTTTTCATCTGCAATTTAAAACCGGATCACCTTATTACAATATTCAATTCATCTAAGCTGTAAATAAAATGGCCATAATCAATATCCAGATTAAGCCGTAAATCATCCTCGTCATTGCCATAACACATAGTATTGAGTTTTTCTCAGGCTGACAGTAACGGAAAGAACTAAATTTTCTTTTGTCTGCGTTTTTTAATCAGCCGAAACACTCCAACAAGGCATAAAGCAAAGCCTGTGCCATACCAGAAAATACGGCTTAAAACAATATTCTTGAGATATAGCGGAATGAGTTTATAGTTAAATGGTTCTGCTGCTGAAGTAGATTGCCAGAAATCAACATTGTAATACTCCAGATTTTCTAATTTCTGATTGGTAAACGAATGTGTTTCAAAAGTTGCTTTTCCATTTTCTACATTCACTATCAGAACAGCATCTCTTAATAAAGCGCGGATAGCTGTAGCAATGTAAGTGATTTTATTTTTTTCATCCTGAAAGTAAAAAAAAGATCCAGGAGCATCTCCCAAAGAACCGGCAAACCAGAAGAGATTAGTTTTCGAGCCAATGCGTTTTGCCAATGGTAAAACTTCAGACTCAAAATTAGTAGATGTCAAAGACTGGGTATTGTCTTCAAATAATCCTTCCATTTCACTATAGGTATCTTTCCAAATGGTTCGGTGAGCATATACAAAAACATTTGCAACATTTCCCTTTTCACTTTCCAACGCAATTTCTTCCAGCAATTTTAGCTGCTCTGCTTTGATATCTCCGTTATCTGATTCTGTATCCAAAATCAAATGATAATCATTTCCTGTTTTAAAACTAAAATAAGTTGCACCGTAATTTTTCTGATATACATCAGCAGAAAGGTCATGATTTCCAACTGCATTGAACAAAGGAATATCCAGCTTATCAAAAAAACTTGACTGGTATTTCGGCATATCATTGCGGATATCCATAAATAAATCTCCCAGACAAATCAGCATGGCTGCATCAGAAGAATTAATCCAGTCAAGGTTTGCAAGCAAAGTATTTGCAGGGTATCCTGACTTATTAGTTCCATCTCCATAAAAATGACCTGAAACAATGAAAGAATAATTCCCGGTTGAATCTATCTGCAACGTTTTATTATTAAACGCAGAGGTTTGGGCAATGATAAATTGCAGATTGAAAAATCCGATCACAAACAATATGAAACGAGTACTAACTCTCATTTTTTATCTGAAATTGTTTCAATATCAATTACTGAACTTTTATATAATTCATAAACTGACTCTCCATTTAAAGCAGATTTTGTGTCAAGTTTGAATCCAACTTTTGCTCCGGATACATTACCACCAATAGACTTCCAGAATGATGCATCATTCAGCTCAGCAATAACCTCTGAGGCAGCATATTCTGATTGCCAGGTTAACAAACCCGAATTAAAATTTAAAGATGCAATCTTATTGTAACCGGATATATCACTGTCAGCAATATCCAGATCTGTACCATAAGCATACAACAAAATATTCCCGTTTTTTGCTGTCAGATTTTTAATTCTGACCAATGATCTGTCAAATATTCCAAGTGTACCTAATGAACCTGATGCACAATTAAAGATACAAACTTCAGATGATGTTGATTTCAATAAAGCAGAATCAGTATCTGCGAAAACACAATTCTGAAAAAATAATTCTGACTCTGAAATCCAGAAAAGGTTATTTGAATTCACAAACTCAACATGGTCAAATAATGCTTTTGCGCGTTGCAGATAAAAATATTCATTATTCTGACCTGCATCAGTATCAGCAGGACCACACGTAACTAAAATCTCTTCCCCTTCTTCAGAACCGCCGGCCATTCGAAGATTTCCATTTAACACAATCTTTCCGTTTTCTTCAAATTTTAAAGTCTGACCCGGAAAAAAATACAACGTGCTCAAAGTATCTGCCAGATATATTGTTCCATTAATCACAACATCTTTTGCATTGAAAAAATAAGCTGTATCATTCAGATTAGTCAATTCAGTCCCCGTATGTTTTTCAATATCGAATGAAAAAGAATTCATTCCCTGATTGTAAGAGGGCAGATCAGAAACCTCTGATTTAAAATTTTTACTGCTGCCCGGAATTCTTGAAATCAGTTTTAGATTCTTAATATCCTTTTTATCAAACCCGCTCACATTAATATTTAAATCAAAATAATGAGCATAGGTATTTCTTGCTTTTGCCGGCAGACAAAAAACTGAGTCCAGCTCAACGATGTCTTTTCCATCTATTTCAAGGGCATAAATTTCAATTGGAAAATCACTAACAGGTGTGACACTTATAGTAAGCATAGAATCAATCACTGACTCTTTAAATGCATGAAATGGTTTTGGTAATTCCAGATTGTGACGGATAAGTTCAATATTTTCAAAATACGGATCAAATGTAAATTTCCGGTATGGGAATTCATGGGCAAGAACCCCAAGCTTTTTATCAAGTTCAGGTTGAATTTTATTTTTAAAATCATCCAGATACGTTTCATTGCAAATACGTTCAAGCGCTTTAATGTATGCTTCAAAAAATATTGGATCAGCAAATAACATGTCGTGATAATTAAATTTTAGCTGATCATAATCATCCGGAATTCTCTGACCAGCGACCGACTCTGTTTTTCTGACTGAAAAACTTTCATATCCAACCGGCTCAACTTTTCCTGTTTCTGAATTGTAAAAAAACTTCACGTCACTCCAGTCCAGAGAATGATGCCCTCCAACCAAATCAATCACTGCATGAAACGATGCCATTTTTTCTACATCAAAAATTTCACTGGTTTTCTTTTCACCTCTTCTGAAAGCTTCAAGCAAAGCGGCCCCCTTGATATAGGTATCTATCAAAACTGAATCATCTTCAACTGTTCCTTTTTCATACGGTTCAACAAATGAAGATGCATAAGAGGAATACTGTTCATCAAGGTATGTACCCTGCAATTCATCAATCCTCCACTCCCAGTATAAATTCGGATTCCAGCGCAAAATGGCTCCGGCAGGTCGGTCATTGTGATCCAATACATGCTGACCAAAATGTTCTTCAATTGCATAAATTCCCAAATCCTTTTCATTGAGTTTAACCTGAATAAAATCATAGTTGAGATGAATGACATTTTCCTGTTTCAACAATTGATGATAAACCCATTCATACGCATAGTTCCTTGTTCCGGGAGCCTGCAAAGAAAATCGTGACATTCCAAAAACCGGTTTCTTTTTAGTCTTAATCCGGAATGACCATTTATCTCCTTCCAGGTGATCAGTCATATGTCCTTTTAATCTTATTTCACCTTTAACGGTGTCACCATTCTGAATCAGTTTGCATGGCACATAATTATCTTCTCCCTCATTGATTTGTATTCCTCTTTCAATTGCTTTGTCTCTTCTTGATTTGAGGAATTGATAATCTTCTTCTTCCATAGTAATCTGCAGTTGATCAGGAACAACTTTATCTGCAAGATCTTTATTATGACTGTAAACTGAAATGAATTCTCCTATTCCTTCAAAACCGTAGCGCTGGACGAATTTGTGAGCGGCAAAAATCCCAACGACCATTAGCAAAAGCAGAATGATTATTGTTCTTTTAAGCAATTTCTTTTTATCAATATTCATGCTCATGCCAGTGCCAATTTATGATTCGGTTCAGTTTGTTCATTATTTTCTGTGACAAGTGCATCCCGGAGATTTCCTGAAAAAATTGTCAGAATCGTAAAAAATAATATGGTAAATGGATTCAATGACGCAACTAACCATGACTCATAAGTAATATTAAACATAATGTTAATGGCAAAAGCAAGAACAAGGTAATTGTACTTCATCGATTTGAATACGATTCCGTAAAATGCTCCAAAAAAAGCAATTATTCCTGCAATACCAGCATCAAACCACATGGATAAATAAGAATTATGAACCCCACCCTGATGGCCCAGTTTTGAAAGCCAGTAATAATTTGGACGCATCACCTGTTCATCCTGGCCAAATCCACCTCCTACAAAATAATAATTCTGAATTTCCTGCCAGGCAAACACCCAGGCAATTTTTCTACCGGAACCTTCTTCAATGGATTCAATTCTGAAATAATCCTGCAAACCTAAAAATTCTATAACGCCAACAAATCCTTCAAAAATTTGTTCATTAAAAGTCAATACAATAACCACCGTAATGACAGCCAGAAACCAGTGAATTTTAATTACTCTTGATATCAGATAAAATAAAAATATACTCATCATTCCATTTCTGGAACCAGACCAGATCAACGAAATAAAAATTACAAGTATAATATACCAGTTTTCTTTCTTGGTAAAATTGGCAAGTTTTAACTCCCTCAGAATTACCCACAACATAAACGTGAGATTTAAAAATATTCCTAGGCCGTTTGGATTTCCAAGGATACTTTTGAAACGCTTTCCATCCAGCATTGCAATCTGTGGTGCCGCAAAGCGCAGCACAATTCCAATGGTTAACATTCCAATGATAAACGTGAAAAAAGCTGTCCAGAAATATTCTCCCTGATCACGATGCAAGTGTGAAACATAGAAAGGAACTGTCAGCATCATCAGAAAATAAGAAATAGTCTTTTCAAGTCCAACAGAAAAATTAATGGAATACTGAAGGCCAATAGCTACAACAATAAAAAAGGGAATAAACCAAAGTAATAATTTTGGAAATGGTTTGAAGTCTTCACGATACATCAATAAAAATCCGGCCAGAAAAAGCGGCACCATAAATTTGAGATCTTTTGCAAACTGTAAATCATCATACGTTGCATTTTTTACCGGAACATAATCTGCAAGCATCAAAAGCCAAAGCGCAGTTATCAGCAATTCAAAATACCTCTTCCGAATCCCAAACAACAGCATAAACATGGGAAACATGGGATAAATAACCGGACCACCCCATACGCCAGAGACATACATGACTGCAAGAATCATGATAAACTGTGAATGTTGTTTGTAGGCTATTATCATTTTAAATCTTCAACCTGTTTAATGTATACCTCACCCCTGTTCAATAAAAAATCAACGTTGGTTTGACAATTTTCCTCCCATATTTCTTTTGAGTCTATCATTCTCCATCGTCTGATCTGGAATTCAATTGATTTGTCGTATTTGTTTTTTATTTCTTCAAAGGCTGCAGTTATCCGTTCTTCTGAAAAATCACTCTCAACAATTTCATTTGCTCTATCAATGAACCTGTTTCTGAATTTCTCAGATTGGAAAAGGGCATTAAATATATCCGATGTAACTCCTTTAGATTTTTTAAGTTTATCGAATAAATTTACCTCAACATTTTGTTTACCGGAATAAGCCATTCCATAATCCAGATCCTGCAAAATCCACTTCCATTTTGAATTTCCGGCTTTATACCATTGCACATTGTTTGATGGCCAGTCACCGTTTCCGTAAAAGGTTTCATAAATGATGTAATCCATAAAAGAACTCAAATCAATATGATTATCAGCAAGCAGATACATTTCTTTACCCGATTTATCCCCGTTGCTGATTTCATTGATAAAATTGTCAAATGAAGTTTTATCAGATGCTAAACCTTCCTTTAGCTCTCCGTTAGATTCCAGCAGTGTTACTTCGTCTGCTCCAACATCCTCCTTTTTAGCAATAAAATAAATATCAATACGCTCCCTGATATTATAGATTCCCCAATAATTTCCGTTCAGAAAAACTTCCACCGGCTGCCCTTCTTGAATCAGTACATTTTCACTTGTAACCAAAGTTTGCATCAAAAGATCCGCAAACATGGTTTTAGTATTGTCATTTCCTGAATTCCGTAAAACCAATGATGTATATTTCTTTAATCCTTCTTCACCAAAAAAATTGTAATTAATTTTTTCTTCTCCATACATTTTATTTGCTGATATTCTAATCGATTTTTGCGGAAAACCACGCGTAGCATTACCGCTGATACGCATGCCCAAATCCTACTCCCAGTCAAGAATTCCGTTCACAAAATACTGCATGTGCACAGGTCTCTCTGACTCACTTCCCCGATTCTGAAAATTGCCATTTCTGTTCCACCAGTTTTTATAAATACCAAAATCATCTTCTGATTCTTTTCCAAAAATCATTATCCCATTTTCATATCCGTCAATATTGGTTTGTGCAGTAATTAAATTCACAGCGGGCAAATCAGAATTTTGCCTCAGAATAGTCAGATATTTATCCTTACTTGTTATATTTTCTGACTTATGTTTCACTCTGTAAACCAAAGAAAGACATTCAGGAAAATTTCCGTGAGCCGGTTTTTGATGAAAGGAAGTTTCAATATTTTTCAAATCCGGATTTTTCAGATAGTTCAAATCAAGATCAGACCCACCATTTTGAAAATTTTCTCCGCCATTCAGTGAATACCAGATTTCAAAAGATTCTGAATACGAATAAATTGTTAATTCATCAGCATTAAAACCTTGCTCAGGCAATGAAATAACATTATCCGCTTCAACATATTTAATCAACGAATCAGTTGAAGAATTAAAAATCAGAGATGTGCCAAAAATCTGCAGCAATAAAACAATTGCAAGCACTAAAAAAAGTGTCAGTGAATCAGGTTTGAATAAATTCTTTATCACTTTTTAACGGGTAAAAAAAACAGAATTGCGCCAATCAGCACAAAACCGATAATGGTTTGTATAACACTTCCGGTACCACAGCCAATTCCTACAGCTGTAACCAGAAATAAGCCGGTTGTCTGGGTTTTGCTTGCATCTTTATTTCTGGTAAATAATAAAATTGCAGCAGCAGCTATTACCGAAAATGACACTGAATATTTAGCTATTGATGTTAGCAAAGCTACACCTGTTCCGGTGAGGACAGAATAATGCAAAGTATCATCACTGAATTTTGAATTAAAAATTTTCTGCAATAAATGTGACAACAATGCGGCACATAAAAGCTGAAACAAAAAAAGAGGAATTAAATCCACTGACATTCCGTTCAGACTATCAATCAATATTTGTTTAACTGTTTCCATGTTTAATAATTAAAACGCCAGAAATTTCTTATCCAGCAACCTGAGTAAATACTCGCCATACTGATTCTTTGCCAATGGTTCTGCAAGTTTTCTCAGCTGGGCTTCATTAATAAAGTTCTTTCTGTATGCTATTTCTTCAAGACACGCAACTTTCAATCCTTGTCTTTGTTCAATCGATGCAATGAAATTGGAGGCTTGTATCAGTGATTCATGTGTACCGGTATCTAACCAGGCCATACCTCTGCCAAGCAACTCTGTTTTCAAAGTCCCTTCTTCCAGATAAAGTCTGTTTAAGTCAGTAATTTCTAACTCGCCCCGCTTGCTCGGTTTCAATGTTTTTGCTTTTGCAACTACCGTGTTATCATAAAAATACAAACCGGTTACGGCATAATTTGATTTCGGATTGACAGGTTTTTCTTCCAGTCCGATTGCTTTTCTGTTTTCATCAAATTCCACCACACCATAGCGTTCCGGATCATTTACATAATATCCGAAAACTACCGCACCCATTGTTGTTTTTGCTGAAGCTTCCAGAATTTTTGGCAACCCGTAACCATAAAAAATATTGTCACCCAAAACCAAACATGCTGGTTCATTGTTCAGAAATTCTTCACCCAACAAAAATGCCTGTGCAAGTCCGTCTGGTGAAGGTTGAATTTTATACGAAATTTTATTCCAAGCTGACTTCCGTCACCAAATACTTCTTCATAGACAACAATATCTCTGGGTGTTGAGATGATCAATATTTCCCTGATTCCGGCCAGCATCAGAACCGACATCGGATAATAGATCATCGGTTTATCATAAATGGGC
Source organism: Crocinitomicaceae bacterium (assembly GCA_016719925.1). Classification (GTDB taxonomy): domain Bacteria; phylum Bacteroidota; class Bacteroidia; order Flavobacteriales_D; family Crocinitomicaceae; genus JADJGJ01. The sequence continues at coordinate 183,206 of JADJYC010000007.1, forward strand.
AAAATCTGTTTTGAGACAGCCTTTGTCAACGGATACAATCTTGTACCAGATCCTCCTGCCAGAATAATTCCTTTCATTACACACTATTTATATACATCTGATACGTAAAACAGGCATATTCGGTTACCATTCTGAAAATCATCTGAAAACACCAGTTAAATAAGGGTTTACGTAGTTTTTATATTTTTCACGATCTTTGACTTACAATAATCAATAAACATGCTGAGACTCAATTTTTTCATACTGTTAACCGGATTTATTTCAAATTCTTATGCTCAATGCGATTCCATCAGCAAAGAACTCTTTGGTGTTTTAACAACAAATACAATTTCATCCGTTCAAATAAAACCGGAAACAGATTCCAGAATTCCGGCAGTTGGAACTATCTGTGAAATGAATAAATATTTTGAAACAACACTATTTGGCTTCAAATCAACAGGCTGGTTATCTATTGCCGATGTTGTAATAACAAAAGTTCAGGGGGAAACTGTATTTGTAAAAGTACTGACAGAATCTTCAGAAATGACTATCAACGGCGAGAAAAAAAATCATTTTGAAAAAGGAAACAAGATACAGCTGACATGGAAAGAAGCGCCACGTAACGAACCATTTTATCAGATTAAAGACGGAGATACTTTGGCGGTTGGAAATTATTTTGCGATCAAAAAACCGGAACCTGGACGTTTTATTATCCCGCAGGAAAAGTGCAGGAAATCGATCAATACAAAGATGGATTATTGCAGGGAGAATACAAAGTTTGGAATGAACAGGGTGTTTTGACAGAGCAGGGTAATTTTGACGCAGGAAAAAGAAATGGCGCTTTGAATTTTTATTATGACGATGGAAAAATAAACCGTACCGAAAATTATCTGAATGATTCATTACACGGCATTTCAACAAAATGGTATCCAAACGGAAAAAAAGAATTTGAAACCACATATAAAAATGGTGAAATGGATGGCTTCTTCAGTGACTATTTTATCAGTGGTATTCCAAAAGTGAAGGGATATTATGTAAAAGGAGAATACGAAGGAGAAATTACCGTATTTTATGAAAACGGAAACATCCGCTACACAGCTGATTTTGTTAGGGGTAAAAAGAATGGCAGATATTTTGGTTATTATGAATCAGGCAAAAAATTTATTGAGACTGAATTTGCTGAAGGATATAAAAACGGAACCTACACTGAATATTACGAAAACGGCCAGATTCATTACAAGTGCAATTTTGTGAAGGACAGGAAAAACGGCATGTGGGAAGAATATTATGAAAATGGTCAGATTGCAGCAAAGGGATTGTTTGAAGACAATAAAAAAACAGGGCTCTGGGAAACCTGGTTTGAAAACGGTAATCTGCAATCATCCGGTGAATACGTAAATGATTCAAAAACAGGAAAATGGACAGAGTATGCTGAAACCGGAAAAAAGACAAAAACAAACTATAAATGATTAATTTAGCGGAAAATGAATAAGGAGATAAAGATGAAAACAATTGCGGGCTTATTGGTTCTTGCACTCAGTACATTTAATTCAAATGCACAATGTGATACAACCAAGTATGATGAGACTTTCAAAAACGGATCATATGTGAAGGGATTCATGGCGTGTGACAAACGGGTTGGAGAATGGAAGTATTATGAAAAATCCGGCAAACTGCTGAAAGTATCTCACTATGCCTATGGTCAGCTGCATGGAGAACAATCAATCTGGCATCCAAACGGACAACAGAAATCTTTAGAGTATTATATTACCGGATTGTTAGACAGCACTTATCAAAGCTGGACAGAAGACGGACAAATGCTGGAAGATTTCTCTTACAACATGGGGCAGTTAAATGGAATTTGTAAAGAATGGTTTGCAGACGGTAAACAAAAATCTGTTGTCTCCTACATTGACGGAAAAAAATCAGGTGAGTATGAATTGTACTGGGAAAACGGAAATCTGAAAGAAAAAGGAAAATACCTGGAAGGAGAACCGGATGGCGAAATAAAATCCTTTTATCAAAACGGAAAAATCAGCTCTGAAATAAATTATATCAACGGAGTTCCTGAAGGGCGTTATGCAACATTTTACCAGAACGGAAACTTAAGTTCTGAAGGAGAATATCAGGAAGGAAAACAAGTTTTTTTATGGAAATCATTTCATGAAAACGGTCAGCTGAGCGCTCAGGGATCTTACCTTGCCGGCAGCAAAGACGGACTTTGGGAAGAGTGGTATATGAGCGGTACACCAAAATCAAAGGGTAATTATCTGAACGGAGAAAAAGTAGGCAGCTGGGAGGAATATTCAGAAACAGGCAAAAAAACGAAAGTGAAATATTAAAATTACCTGGCTGTTTTTAAGGTGAGCATCTAAAATAAATCATTCAGGTTATATGAAAAAATCATGCCAGTGGATATTGATTTTTCTGTTTTCATTGTCTGGCTGCAGCAATCAGAATTTACAAACAGAAAATGGAATTGGGATTTCTGAAGAATCAAAAAAATACTGGTATACCGGAGAAGCTGAAATCACCAGTTTCAGAATCAATCAGGCAAGGTATGGGGAAATACGTGAAGGTGACGCAGTCATGATTTTTGTAACTGAAGATTTTTCAAAGGATGAATATACCAAGACAGATCAACCAGGATCTGAATCATTGCCGGTACTTAAAATGAATTTTACAAAGAATTTTGTCACTGGCATTTATCCCTATTCTATAATGACCAGTACTTTTATTCCATTTGAAAATTATGGTCCGGTGCTTAAAATATCCTGTTCCGTTCAGGAATGGTGCGGACATGTGTATATGCAACTGACAAATAAAAAACAGATGGAGTATCTTGTTCATTCATATTTCGAAAATGAAAATGTTGCTAACGGAAAAATAGAAAGTGCGCTGACAGAAGATGAAATATGGAATCTGATCAGAATTTATCCTGAGTCAATTCCTGAAGGAAGCCAGCAAGTTATTCCTCCATTTCATTTTCTTAGAATGAAACATTTTGAAATGAAAACATACACCTGTGAAATTTCAAAAACAGTATCAGACACCGGTATTTCAGCAATTACCATGGATTACCCGGAGCTGCAGCGTACGATGAAAATTTATTACCAGAGTGAATTTCCGCGCCAAATAACCGGATGGCAGGAGTCCTACCCCGACGGGCAAGGAGACAATCCGCCAATTTTAATTTCCACAGGAGAAAGAATAAGAACTATCAGATCTCCCTATTGGACAAAAAATAAATCTTCTGATGAAATCATCCGAAAAGAATTAGGATATTAGTTATGCAGCTTCACAAACTCATGATCGTTGGTAATGCTGAATGGTGTGCATTACCTCAGCTTAAGATTCCGGCAATACGCGCCAGAATTGACTCCGGAGCAAAAACATCTTCTCTTCACGCAGTCAATATTGAAGAATTTTACAAAAACAGACAGCAATGGGTGCGTTTTGAAATTCACCCGCTCAGAATTCACACAGATGTTTTGATTATTTGTGAAGCACCCGTTTTTGATTACCGTCTGGTAAAAAGTTCTACCGGTGTAGCCCAGCCAAGATATGTCATTGAAACAAACATAGAAATGGGTGGCGAAAAATGGACCATTCAGGTAACGCTTGCAAACCGGCGCAGTATGGGATTTCAGATGTTGCTTGGCAGACAGGCAATGACTCACCGCATGCTGATTAATCCTTCTGAAGATTTTCAGCTCACCCGTTACTCAAGAAAACAGGTACGCGAATTTTATAATATTCCAAAAGAGCAAAAAATTAAAACAAAATCAACTCAGCCGGATAAAAAACAGGAAACTGAAGTTCACGAAAAAATTTCTGTAAAACCAGTTTCAGAAAAAAAATCAAAAAAACCAGTTACAGAAAATAAATCCGAAAAACCGGTAAAAAAAGTAAAGGCCTCCGTTGCAAAAAAAACTACTGAGCCTAAAAAGGATAAAAAGAAAAAAACGGTTTCGTCTTCAGACAAATTGAAGCAAACCAAACTAAAACAAAAAGAGAAGAGATTAATTCAGAAAGCCAAGGCCAAAGAAAAGGCACTGAAGTTAAAACAGATTCAGAAAGAGAAAGAAAAACAGCTCAAACTGAAAAAGAAACAAAAAGAAAAAGCGTCGAAACTAAAGCAGAAAAAAACAGGCAAACAGCTTAGTTTGTTCTTTTCATAGGAAATACTTCTTTCACTTCCTGCCCCTCCCATAGGCCCGAAACGGTTGCCACAAGTGAGTCCAATCCTATTCTTTCATACATTATTTTCTGAGGAAAATCATGCTCCGGATTTTCAAAAACAAATGATTCAGCATTGCAAAATGTCATTTTGAATTTTACCGGCAAACCGTTGTTCTGATCTTTTACCGCAGGAATATAACTGAGTTTTCCCCAGAATTGTTCTATTCTGATAGTCTCCAGTGTATCAGTTTTGAGAACAGGTTCCTTCATGGAATCATCTTTGAAAAAATAAGTTGCCGTTACAATACCTGTCAGCGCAGAATCTTCCATCTGACTCCAGGTTTCAGTCATCACGCCGTTTTCATTTTTGTTTTCCCATGTTCCCAGAATCCATTTCATAGTATCAATTGGCGGCGGCATTATCACAACAACTTTATCCTCACTTCCTATTTCTTCAGTTGTTTCTCCACCGCAGGCAACTAAAAGCAAAGAGCAAACAAATAACGCGCAGAAATTTCTCATCATTTTTCAGGTTTTAGTTTTTTAATTTTTTTCCAGTTTTCTTTCTGATCAGGAAATGAAATACCATTCTCAACATAATAGTCATAATCTGCTTTTATCTTTTCTTTTACGGTCATTTCGCAGGAATCACAAAAAATTCCAAGTTTGATTTCAAACGTCTGTAAAGCATTTTCCATATCACCCACTGACCATAAAATAAATCCTTTTCCAATACATAACAGAAGAAAATCATCATAATCAACCCTCATTTCTACCAATTTATCAAAATAAACAAGAACTTTTTTTGACAATTCAGCATCATTGATTTTTAATGAATAAAGGGTTATTTTTTCTATGATCCAGGTTGCTTCAGAAATATCCTTCAGATAATCAATTTTGTAAAACAACAGGTTCATTGCTTTTAATTGTTCCCCGTTTGTCCACTTCCATTCTACGTCTTCTTTAGTAATTTTTGAAGCGAGATCTGCAATTTTGAGTTCAGCAGAATCCTTGTATGCTTTTGTATAACAAGTATCACGAAAAGTTTCATACCCGTCAATCGAATTTTGTTTTTTAGCAGAAACAAATGATTTTTCATCCATTGCCCTGAACTCTTCCTGCCGGTATGTTTCAATGATAAAACTGATTGATTCTTTTGCTCTGGAAATCATATCCGGATACTGTGGAAAATATGCTATAAAAGAATTCAGCTCTTCAATAGTTGCGCAGTTTTCAAGTAATGACTCTATTGCAAGCAAAGTAAATTCATCGTTCGGATATCTTTTTTTCAGTTCTTCAAATTCAACGTAGGTCTCACAATTTTCAAACAAATCTTTTCTTGCTTCAGTTAGTTTTACTTTTTGAATTCTCAATGCTTCTTCAATAGTAACTTTTTCAAAAACAAAAGAAAAATAAATCATCAGATTCCAGTCCGATCCGTTTTCAGTATACCAATGTTCCTCTGTTCCAGCATTTTTTCCAGCCAGCTTTTAAGCTCTTTTTCAGAGACAAAATCTTTAAATGCCTCTTTCATCAGTTTTATTTCCAGCTGTTTATTCATGATGAGATTTGCCTGCATAATGCAATAGTAATTTCCCATTGCCAGATTGAAATATGTAACTCCGGAAATTTGTGTTGTATGCGCTTCAATGATCGCATCTTCTTTGTGCAGTAAAACAGACAGGAATTTTATTTCATAGCTAAGCGGGTCTTTTTTTGAAATGATGACAGGTAGTCCTTCATATACATATCCTCCGAGTATCGCATCATTTACAGGAACAGACTTTTGCCCAAGCGGCTGAACAGTGCGATAACCGTAATCCTGAATGGCTTCAAAAAAATCTACAATTTCATGTTTGCATGAACATAAAAAAACAGCCGAAAATAATACCAGAAAAATTCCTTTAATTCTTTTCATTTCAAAGCGGGTGATTTGTTTTTAATTTCTGAAGGACAAACTTCAGTTCATTCAACATAAGCGCAGTAGCTCCCCAGATAATTTTTTCAGAAATATAAAGCGCCGGAATATTTTTCATCTTAATTCCTTTACCCGTTGTTATATCAGTTATAATTCTGTTTTCCTTATTTGATAATTCAGTAAGATCAAAAGTGACAATTTGTTTCACTTCCCTTTCATTGATGATAAATGAAGGAGCCATGTCCAGATATCCCACATACGGATGAACAAGAAAATTACTTACCGGAATATACACGTCAGTCAATTTTCCAAGTACTTCCACCTGATCTGGTAAAACACCAATTTCTTCATACGTTTCTCTTAAAGCAGCATCGAGCGAATCTTTGTCACTTTGTTCTATTTTTCCCCCGGGAAAACTCATCTGAGAGCTGTGATTACCATCGTAATCCTGTCTTTCTGTAAGGATAATCTGATGATTATTCTCAATCGGATAAATTAATGCAAGAACTCCTGAAAGTCTAAAATTTTCAGCTGTTTTCAAAGCTTCAGAAGAAACGGCTCTTAACGGAAACATTTCACGATGCGCATCTTCACCAGGCAAATGAAGTAATGACTCTTTGAGAGCGTATTTTAGATTTTCATTAGCCACAACCAGCTTTTATATTAGAAGACAACGCATATCGAAAATGACTTTCCTTCAACACAGGAATTCAACGCCAAATTTAATAAGCTTTTGGCATCAGTACTTCAATACCCAGCCATTTACATCCAGATCTTTATAAATGGCTGAAATAGCTGCTGTGGCATCTTCTCTTGTTTGGTAACACGCCGCAGATACATAAGTCAGCCCTTTGGTAGATTCAATCAAAACTGCATTATACCCTTTTCCCGAAACTGTTGATTTGAACTGAACCGCATTTTCTTTAATTGAAAAACTGCCCACTATAACGTGATAATTGCAATTTCCATTTTGCTGAGAGACATTATCTTCAGTTACTTTTTTCTGCGGGACATGCTTTGGCTGACTGTAATCAGTTTCAGCCAATTCACTTGACCTTTGTTTGGAAACTCCTTTCACCTCTATGGTTACCACCTCTTCTGTTACAACTGATTCTTCTGTTTCATCATCTTTAATTTCACTTTTCAATTCCGGTTTATCTGTTTTCACGTCAGTTGTGTTTCCAGAAATAAATTTGGGCTGAAATAATTGCATAAATAAAGCCAGTTCATCTTCAAAAATGTAATTCTCTTTATGCATTTCTTTGGCAAGATGAAAATCCCTGAATACTTCAATTTTACCTTCATAACAGGCCACCCATATCTCAGCATCGTCCCAGTTAGCGGTAATTCCGATAGGATGATGACCTGTTTCAACCACTTCCATCACAGTCATACTGTCTGTCCTGATTTTTGAAAATGTATTGGCAAAATAATTTACCACATAGAGATATTTTTCATCCGGTGATAAAATCATGCTGCGCGGACCGGAATTGGTAGAACAGTTTTTTTTGTCACCTGAACATAAATTATACTGAAGCAATGAATTCCCTGAATTCAGAGAAACATACATCAGACTGTCATTGGAAGAAAGCAAAACATGTCTGGGTGATTTACCCACTTTTTCAATATAGGTGACTTCATGTGTTGTCAGATTTACTTTGGCAATTTTTGTTGATCCCATCACAGTAACGTACGCCCATTTTGAATCAGAAGAGATTGCAACTCCTCTTGGATGCGCGCCCACATCCACCCGTTTGATTTCCTTTTCAGAAACAAGATCCACTATGGAAATATCCCCGCTGCTCCAGTTTGAAACCACCATTGTTTTTTCATTGGGACTGATACATAAATATTTTGGCACCGCCCCAACTTTGATGATTTTATCAATAGAAAAAGTCTCCGTATTGATTTTATAGATAAAGCCGGGATCATAATTTTTTCCGTTACATCCGTCACAACCCGGGTTATTAAATCCATCACCAATCATGTTGTAATTTGAAACCCAAAGACATTTTCCGCTATTCGAAAAACAAGCCTCTACCGGTCCTCCCAGATAAGACTCACCGGTGTATTCAGTAAATCCGTAATCAGCCAGTTTAACTTTATCAGGAATTTTAGCAAGCAGTTTTCCGGTTTTGTCATACACCGTAACGGTATGCCGGTACATCATATTTTGTGCAGAGAAAAGACCGCTTCCGCTTGAAACAACTGATTTTGGAGAAATACCATCACCAATTTCAAGTTTTTTATAAATGAATTTTTGCGATTGGGAAAATCCTGAAAACGAAAAAAAGACCAGGAAAAAAAATATAAAAAGACTACGACAGGATAGCCTGAATTTCTTTCAGGTCCTGCACTTTCTGCTCTTCTCCTACCCGCGTGTATGAATAAGAGAGATTGTTGAGCATCCGTTTCAGAATTTCTGTATTCGAACACGGTTCAAAATAGTCTTTATCAAATGGTAAATTTAAGCTGCGCAGATAATTTTCAATCTCATTGTGATCAAAAATGCGTCCGCGGCTGAACGGATTAATGTAAAACAAAACATTCCGGTCATCGCTGAAACCTAACATTTTAAGTGTCTTAAACTCGTCTACGAAACCAAGGTAATGGTTCGGTAAATTCACGCCGTAAATAGGAATCTGTAAACGTTGAGCAATAATAGAATACAAAATGGAAAGACTTAACGGATTTCCCTTTCTCGACTCAAGTACTGTATTTATGAAGGAATTCTGAGGTGCGTAAAAATTATTCTTACTGGATTCAAACCCGCAGATATCAAACAAAACGTGATTAAATATTTTGACAATTTCAAAAGCCGTGTTGTTTTCGTTAATCTCCAGCCAGACTTTCTGTTTGATTTTTTCCAGTTCTTCTTCTACTTTTTTCTCATCAATTTCAGGGAAATGAAGTTTACTCAAAATCACTGAACCTTTGAAAAGATCTCTGTTTGAAGAGGCTTTCCAGCGGGCAAGTTCTGTTTTGATTTCATTAATCCGGATTTCATGGATGATATTTTTCAACCGGTCCTGATATTCATTTTCAGCAACTGTTTGCTGCCAGGTTTCTTCAATTGCAGGTACTGCAGATTTTCCAAAACCAATAAGTTTGTCTTTAACATGGCCGTAGATAGTTGGATCCGGATCTTCTACCAACCGGATCAGCGCTGCCAGTTCTCTTGGGTTATTTGGAATAATCTGTGACTTCACATCACAAATTTACAACAGCACTGGCGGCGTCTCAACACACCTGTTGAAATGTTGTTAACCCGTTTTTGTCAATTGAATTTTTACTAATCGTTCTGAAACACCTGATAAATCAAGCTCTTCAGCGCGTTATTGGAATTCTTACAACCGGTTAAGAATCTGTTGAATCAAATCAGACATCTTTTGTGAATAATTCGGTTCAAAGCTGTTTGTATAACGGTTTGCAAGTACCAGACAAACCGTGACAGCCTTGTGTCCGAGTGCATCAGAGAGTGCATAAAGGGCTGATGTTTCCATCTCAAGATTAGTTACGGGTGTACCATGCCAGTTAAATCTGCGGATATCTTCTTTAAAATCTGGTAAACTCAATGGAATACGGATTGCTCTTCCCTGAGGTCCGTAAAATCCGTTAGCCGTAACTGTTATTCCTTCAATCATTTCTGATTTCAGTTTATCAAACAAATTCTGATCAGCACTTTTAAAATAAGGAGGATTTAGTTTTGAACTCCAGTTGGAATCCTTTACAAATGCATTCACTGCCATTAATTCATTTTCTGAATAGGGAATCTGATAAAATCCTGCGACACCATCCAAGCCAATTGCAAATCTGGAAATTACATGCGATCCCGGCGCAACATCTTCTCTCAGTGAACCACATGTTCCAATACGTATAAGATCAAGTGATTTTTTAATTTGTTTTTCTGTCCGGCTGACAAGATCAATGTTGACCAGTGCATCCAGTTCATTTAAAACGATATCTATATTATCTGTACCAATGCCGGTTGAAAGAACCGTTATTTCTTTACCTCTGAATGTTCCGGTAAGCGTGCAGAATTCTCTGTTCTGATGCTCAAAACGAATTTTATCAAAAAAAGAACCAATGAATTTTACCCTGTCCTGATCACCCACCAGCAGAATTGTTCCGGCAATATCATCCGGGCCAATACCAAGGTGATAGACTTTTCCGTTTTTATCCAGTGTAAGTTCTGATGCCTGAAAAGTTCCCATGATTAGTTGATTAAAATGTGAATTGAAGGTTTTTTATCTGAGAAAATTACGCTCATTAAATCAAAAATCCGGTTTGAATCACTGAAATACCAAGACAAAAAATTATCATGACGCTCCTGAAAATGATTTTCTGGAAATAGCTTCTCCTGAATTTTTAGAAGACGGTTTGATGTATTTTCTTCTTTCTGACGAAGTGCCTTCATCATTTTCGATTCAACTTTTTCAATACCAGATCTGAATTTTGCAAATTCAGCATTTACCATTGAACTCATTGTGGGATCTGCCTTCTGAACTTTTGAGTTTATGCGATTATTCAGCTCTTCCAGATTTTTTAATTCCTGCTCAATTGAAAACGAGTCACCACTTTTCTGAAGAACAATTTCATTCATCAGATGTGCGATATTTTTTTGCAGATCATATATTTTCAAATTATGAGTTTCCAGTTCTGCATTCTGTTTTTCCGTCAGATTAAATACAGAATCACGGACACGCAGCATTGGATAACAAACGCCAAGCTTATCAAAAAGAGACTTTAATTGAAGCCAGTATGAAATTTCTCCGCCGCCGCCAACATAGATCAGATTGGGTAAAACGGTCTCCTGATAAACAGGGCGCAGCAAAGCATTGGGTGAAAAGTTTTCAGGATTTTTTTCAATCAATTCGCTTAAATCTCCTGCTGAAAAAGATTTTCCATCTATCTGAAATTTTTCATTTTCCAAAATAATGCGTTCTCTTTTTCCGTCAGCGTGGATGTAAAATAAATTGCAGTTTCTGACATGCACCTGAACAGGATATTTTTTCGATTCAAGATTTACATTTGTTACTGAAACCTCTTTGAAAGTTGTCTGATTAAGTATTTCCTGCTTAAACGCAGATCTCATTTCCTGTTTTAATTCCGGATCATTTCCATCCAAAATAACAAGACCTGAATCGGCAAAAAGATGATTAATTAGTTTTCTTGTCGCTGTTGCAAGATTATCTGAACCCAGATAGAAATCCTTTAGTTTTTGAAATTCAGATTTTAATTTATCATCCTGAAATAAGTTGTGTATTTCATCCAGACAAGAATGCATTGATACTGTTTTCAATCTTCCGGCAATAACATTTTGCTGATCGTTTTTTTCCCAGACAATTTTTTTACCAAACAAATGAATGTGATTGATTTCTTCAAAGTCATGATCTTCTGACGCCATCCAGAATACCGGAACAAAATTGAATGACGGATATTTCTGATTTAATTTTTCAGCAATAACCAGACACTGAATAATTTTATAAATAGAGAACAACGGACCTGTAAAGAGATTAAGCTGGTGCCCGGTTGTAACCGTAAATGTATTTTCCAGCTCAAGTTTGGCAATGTTTGATTTTGAATTCTCTGAAAGATTTAAACCACTGTTCTGCCTGAATAAAACTGCTGTCAATTTTTTTCGGTCAACCGGTAAAGACAATCTTTTTTGAATGAGAGTATTGATTTTTTCAGGATCATACCATTTATCTGTAAACTGAGCAACATCCGGATTTTCATTAATCAGATCACGTATTAATTTTGAGCCAAATCCAAACTCTTCAAAAGAATAGCTGCGATGTTCCATAATACAAAAATAGGTATTCTCAGCGGAGTTAATCTATTTCATGTATTTGAGAAAGGTATAGAACATATAAATGAAAGCGGCGCTGAGTAAACCAAACATTATTGTCACAGGATTTTGAAGAATGACGCAGTAAAGAATCCAAATGCCGTTGGTAATTGCATATTGACTAAACCCTGATTTATTCTGTTTACTCATTTTGTAAACACCAACAATTGGAATTACACAGAGTATCAGAGCAATCAGATAAATAAAAGCGACCAGTGCCTCATTCTCAAATTTAATTCTGAACGCACTGTATAACGCATTGGAACCAGATACAACCAGAAAAAAGAATGTCATAAAAACAATGCCCCAGAAACCATTGCCCAGATAGGCAAAAGTTGCAAGGGCATTGAAGCTTTTAGGTAACTGATGTGATTCCGTATTTTCATTTTCCGGTATCTGATCTATCAGTTCCTGATCCATATATCTATTTCAGATGTTTTAACTGAGATCCGAATCCGATGATGAATCCAAGTGAAACCAGACCTACAAAAATATTCTGAGGAGTTGCCGCAAAAATATTCAGCAATACCCAGATACCATTTGCAGCGGCATACATATAAAAACCGGATTTAAATCCTTTTGCCATTTTTATACAACCGAAAATTGGCAGAATACAAATTGCAAGCATTATTAAAAAAGTTACTATCAGAACACCTTTTTGTTCTCCCAGACTGCCGCCAACAATACGTTCTATGGTATCAATTGATGTCATTGCTAAAATCATGAGTATAAAAATTACCAGTCCCCAAAATCCGTTGCCGATATAGGCAAAAATAGATAATGTTTTAACCACCTGAGGCACTGCTGTTTTCTGAACCTCTTTGTCTTCAAGTACTTCTTCCATAAATTTTTTAGATTATTTGTGCTAACATACAAAAATCAAATTGAATATTGATTACAGAAGTACTTTTTCAGAAAACTTGTTTTGCTTAATCTTGCAAAAAGAAATTTTATATGCAGGCAATAATTACCACCAATAAAGGCGTGATGAAAGCAGATCTTTATGACAAGGAAACTCCCATCACCGTTGAAAACTTTGTAAAACTGGCTAAATCGGGATTCTATAACGGACTTACCTGGCATCGTGTGATTCCTGATTTTGTTATTCAGGGAGGATGTCCAAAAGGTACAGGATCAGGCGGACCAGGCTGGACCATTCCGTGTGAAGTTACTGCACCAAAACAATACCATGACCGCGGCGTTCTGTCAATGGCTCATGCAGGCCGCAACACCGGAGGATCACAGTTTTTTGTTTGTCACAGCAGAAGAAATACTTCACATCTTGACGGCAATCATACTTGCTTTGGTATAGTAACTGAAGGTTTGGATGTGATAGATCAGATTGTGCCGGGTGATAAAATTGAAAGCATCGAAATCATAGGTTAATTTTCAATCCTGATTTTTAAAGCGGATCATCTGCCGGATATCCGAAAACCTGAACAACCCTGTAATCAGAATTATAATAACTGCTGAAAAGCAGGTGAGAGAAATGGACTTAGCAAAGTCCATTTCTTTTGTGAAATAGTGACTTGCAATAACAGTAACGGCAAGTAAAAATAATCCGCCGTAAATATTCCAGTTTATATTAATTCTGAAAATCCGGTAAGCAATTATCAACTGAACAAATGCGGTCATTGATTGTGTGATCAATGTTGCCAGTGCCGCACCTTCAGCTTTGTAATGAGGAATCATCATATAGTTTAACAGGACGTTCAAAATGAGTCCTCCAAAAGCCATCCAGTTAAGTTGTCTGAGATTTTTATTGGCGGTTAAAAGTGTTCCGAATATATAGGTTATGGATACCGGAATAAAACTGAGAATCAGAAAACCAAAACTTCGTGCACTTTCATCAGTTACATTTTCATATCTGAGATCAAGAAGATATTCCTGATACAAATATGCAATCAAACCAACCGCAACACTGGCACTGAGAAGAAGCCTGAGAGATAAATCCAGAATTGGAAAAATATTTTCTTTGTGCCGGAGTAATCTGGCAAAAACAGGTAATAATAATCCTGCAAATAATAAAGCAAACATATTCACCGCATCCAGATAGCGGTAACCCTGTGCATAAATTCCGGCTTGTTCATCACCGTCATCCAGCAATCTTTCAAGCATCACAGAATCTAATCTGCTGTACATCATCATCAGAAAAATGAGAACCGCGTAGGGAAATGAATTTTTCAGCAGTACAATAGAAAAATCTTTTTTCAGATTGATTTTTATTCTTCCTGTTTCAAATCTCAACAATAGAATTGCCACAATTGCTGTAATCAGATATGCAGCAGTTTGAGCATAAACAAACCATTCTATTTTAAATTCACTTCCGGCAATTTCTGTCCACAATAAAACGGAACAGAAAAGAATAAGCAATAATCTGTCAAGAACAGAAATAACAGCGTCTGTCCTGAATAAATGCAAACCGCCAAAATTGGATCTGCTGAACTGAATTACCGCAACCAAAAACTGATTAAACATCAGCCAGATCAATAAATAGAATTCATGAGAAGAATAACCGGTAAAAATAGCTGACACAGCTGTAAAGGATGCATAAAGAAAAAAGAGCGAAATTCTGAGCCAGAAAATTTTACTGAAATGTTTTTCAATCAGCTGCGGATGCTGTGCTATGTTTCTGGTGTTATAATTGGTGATTCCAAGATCGAGTAAAATGTTGAGTAAAAAGGAAAAATTCAGAAGGGCAAAATAATTTCCGTATTCTGCCTCCCCTACTCTGTTCTGCACTTCTGCATCAATACCCAATATAAAAAATGGTTTGATCAGCAGATTTAATACTATTAGCAGAAACAGGTTGGACAGAAATTTTTTTTGCATGAATTATTGTCTGGAAGACAATACGTGTAAAACTGAATTTTGTTTTATATCGCCGGATTAGACTTCTGTTTTGTATCTTTAGTACGCTAATGATTTTTTAACTATGAGAATACTTTTAATGATCTGCTTATTATTTTCTGCAGGATTTACATTCGGACAGAAACTGGTTCAGTGTGGTGAAACATTAAGTATCAGCACCGGGATACTGACTGACAGTTCATCTGTCAATCCACGGATGACAGTAAATGGTACCCACAATTTAAAAGAAGGAGCAACCGGACAACTTTCGCTTTTAAGTGATGACGGAAATATCAAAATGACTTTTAGTATTGGTGTTGTCAGAGTTATTAAATCGGAGCCTGGTGCCGTCACATTTGAAGTACTGGAAAAACTTGGTGTGATCACCGTCAACGGAGTTGAACGAAGTAATTTCAAAGAAGGTGCTGATGTTCAGTTTTCAGAGCATATGTATGATTCACCGCATCAGATAGAAACGAAATGGCCGAATGGCAATATTAAAGAATCCGGCTACAAACTGTGTAATCAGGTCATGGGCGAATGGCATGAATATCATGAAAACGGAAATCTAAAAACATCATATAAAACAAATAAAGAAGGAAAAATTGACGGTTCCTACATTGAATATCATGATAATAAAACAAGAGCTGTTGAAGGAGCATACCGTTACGGAGAAAAATACGGTATGTGGACAGAGTTTAAAAAAGACGGAGAAATATTGTCACAGGGATATTATTCGAATGGTGTAAAAACCGGAAAGTGGATTGAGCATGATGCCACGGGAAAAAAAGTGAAGAAAAAGTATTGATTAAAAACTAACAGGACTTCGCTCCCTTTCCTGATTGATTTAATAGCTGATTGTTGATCCGTAAAAAAACGCCTGACTTATTCCATACTTTAGGATTTTTTAGCTTTGGAATGGAATTTGTATTTTGAAAATTGGAATTTTGGAATTTTGGAAATTGAAATTTGGAATTTTGGAAATTGGAATTTGGAATTTTGGAAATTGGAATTTGGAATTTTTGAAATTGGAATTTTGAATTTAACCCCTCACCCATGCATCTTCTCCACTTTTCCATAATTGGCAATCACCTTTGCTTCATGCGCCAGCCATTCTTTCCAGCGTTTATCCACATCAACATCTTCCCATATTTTTTGCAAATTTTAAAAAGGTAGTATAATGTCCGGCTTCACTTTCCATTAAGTCACGGTAAAACTTTGCAAGTTCTTCATCTTTTACATTGTCTGACAAAACTTTAAACCGTTCACAACTTCTGGCTTCTATCATTGCGGCAAAAAGCAAACGATCCACTCTGCTGAGTGCATGACTTTCACCACGGCGCATGAACTTAAAAAGTTCGTTGACATAATCATCTTTCTCTTCACGTCCGAATTTATACCCGCGTTGAAGAATGATATCGTGAACCATTTTAAAATGCTCCATTTCTTCTTTGGCTATTTCCAACATTGATGTTACCAGATCATCAAATTCAGGATTCTGAGCAATGATGTGAAGCGCCTCACTGCCTTTTGTTCACACCAGGCGTGATCAGTAAGAATTGATTCAAGATTGGATTCCGCAATATTTGCCCAGCGGGGATCAGTTGGCAGTTTAAGACCTAGCATGTTTTAAGACTCTTTGATACAAAATTAGTTTTTTCCATATCTTTAAGTAATTCAATTCCAACTTTATGAAAATGAAATGTTTTACAATGGTCTTAATGTTTGTTTTCGACTTTCAATATTTGTTTGTCTCAGTTTCCTGAATATGTTCAGATTATAGATGTAAAGCCAAATGAAATTACAACTGTTGTTTCTTCGTTAAATAAAGGATTCGGAATTGAAGATTTGTCCTGGGCATCGAACAGTTCTGTGGCATGTTTTCCATCGACTCAAAACTTGAAATTTAACGGCAATCATGTTTTTCATTCATTTAAAATTCCTGAATATGCTGAAGTAACAATTACACTGACGCCTGCAGATCAGACTGCCAATTTTAGTTTATACGGTTATCAAATCAGTCAGTCAAATTTTGCAATGGTTCCTGAACTGACCTCTTGTACAAGTTGTGAAGCAGACTATAAGTGGGATTATCCAAAAAAAAATCAGATACAGGATCATAAGCGTTCTATCTCATTTAACTCAACAACTAATAATTACAATATTGTGATAGGTGTTGCAGGTGCTGATGGACTATCTGAAGGAGATTATGTTCTGACAATTGATTTGAAAGCAAAAACAGAGAATACAAGTGAACAGAAATCATTGAGCACCTATCTTGTTAAAGCTGAAAAAGGAAAAACACTTGTCTATGAAGGTGATTTGGCAAATGGTACCTTAATTCATGATTTATCCTGGGCGTCATCCAGCAATGTAGCGTGCTTTCCGTCAACACAGAATTCTAAATTTAACGGCAATCATTTATTTTTCATCACAGAAATTCCGGCCTACTCTGAAATGACAATTAAATTAATTCCGGACAACAAAGAGTCAAATATGAGTTTATACGCCTATCAGGTTGCAACCACAAATGATATTATGCCACCTGCACTTACAAGATGTGTCACATGTGAATCAGATCATAAATGGGATAACCCTAAAAAAGGTAAAAATCAAGATCATACACGTTCAATATATCTGAATTCCACAGGAAATCCATATAGGGTTGTAATTGGTGTTGCCGGTGCTGAAAATCTTCAGTCAGGTACTTTTAAAGTTGAAATCACATTGCAGTAAATTTATATTGCATTGTGTTCTTTAAAAATTTTATTCAGCCATTTGAGCATAGCAAACAACAACAGCGCTGCTGCTCCTAACAAAGCAAAGTTGACCCAGAAAAAATTGGCTTTGTTTTCATAGTTATCCCAAAGTGAACTCAATACACCCGAAAGTTTGTTGCCCAGTGAAGTTGCAAGAAACCACCCACCCATCATAAGTGCTGTTAACCGCGGGGGACTCATTTTACTTACCAATGACAATCCCATTGGACTTAAGAAAAGTTCACCAATTGTAATAACCGCATACGATGAAATAAACCACCAGGCGGATGATTTAACACCTCCGTTTTCACTGGCATAAACAGCACCAACCATCACAATACAAGACAATGCCGAGATCACCAATCCAAAAGCAATTTTAGCAGGTGTTGTCGGTTCTTTACCATGTCGTCTTAAAAAAGCAAAGAAAGCAAGCACAAGCGGAGTGAAGGCAATCACCCAAAATGGATTTACGGACTGAAACAGATTGGCATTAAATGCATACACATCCGCTCCATCTGCCGGATGATGTTCCTGAGGTAAGTTCTTAAAATAGGGCGGATAACCAATTTCCGTTTTTTGAAGAATCGGAATAAGCTCACCATTTTCATCAACCGTATCTTTCAAATAACCTAATGTATCAGGATCTGGTCTGAACTGAGCATCCAAAATATCAACGGTGTCCTTGACGTAAGAAATAGTATCAACAAGATAAAGGGTGCCCATTGCAGGCTGCATAGCTTCAGGAATTTCACGATCAGTATATCGGTCTGCCCAGGTATTTAAAGTTGAACCGTTCTGCTTGAACACAGCCCAAAAAGCAACAACAACTGCAAAAATAGCGAGCATTGCACCTATTGGTCGTTTTTCATTTTCAGGAGATTTCACATAAAGTCTGGCATAAAAGAAAATGATGGGAATACAGCCAAAAAGAAATGCATCAGTAGTATCTGATACAATCAGGTAACTGTGCGGGTTAGTCGCTGACTTAACACCAAAAAGAAAAAAACCAATAAGTCCAAAGGCCAATGATGGCAACAAAATATATCCAAAAATTTTCAACAGAGACATATCTTTTTCACCAACAGGTTTTATGACATCAGCGTGCGCATAATGTTTTGTACCAATCCAGAAAATAATGATACCCAAAAACATACCAACGCCGGCAGCAATAAACGCTGCTCCCCAGCCAATTGAATTATATAATGCAGCACCAAAAAAATTGCAGATAAATGCACCAATGTTGATGCCCATATAAAAGATATTGTAGCCCGCATCTTTGCGCGCCTTATACTCTGGATCATTGTAAAGATTTCCCAGCAGCGTAGAAATGTTGGGCTTAAAAAATCCGTTTCCAATAATCACCAGTAACATTGAAATGTAAAGCATGGTAAGATCATGTACCGCCATTAAGCAGTATCCTGCGCCCATTAACAATCCACCAATGGTGATTGACCGGCGATAACCCAAACACGGTCAGCCAAAAGACCGCCAATGAACGGTGTAAGAAATACAAATGCAATGAAAGTTCCGTAAAGATCAGATGACTCTTTCTCTGTCATTCCAAAACCATCTACTTTATCTTTCAGGTAGAATGTAAAAATTCCGATCATCAGATAATAACCGAAACGCTCCCACATTTCTGAGAAAAAAAGAAACGGTAATCCTTTAGGGTGTTTTTGACTTGCCATTTTATTTTTGTTTGAATTCAAATATAGGAATAAAAAAAGCCCCGCTTTTGACGGAGCTTTCAGATTTTCAATAAATGAAAATTATTTTTTACGAATATTCAGTTCAACTTTTTTAGATTGATCTGCTTTATACTTGGTATAGTCTGCTTTGTTGTAAGCATCACATGTGTGTCCGCCCCCGCCGCAGCTTGCGAGTACAACCATCATTCCAGCTGCCAGTGTTCCGATCAATGCTTTTTTCATAATTTTTTGTTTTGGTTTTTTAGTCTTTGCTTTAGTTTCTTTTTGAAAACAGAACCCAATTTACGTAAAAAAATCAGGTTGTCAATAGTTTAACGTAAAACAATGGTTGAATATTGTACTGGTAAAAAACAAAAAAGCCCCGCTGTGCAGGGCTTTCAAATATATTCAAACCGGAATTATTTATTTTTCTTTCCGATGTTCAGTTCAATTTTTTTAGACTGTTCAGCTTTGAATTTGGTATAATCCGCTTTTCTGTAAGCATCACATGTGTGTCCGCCACCGCAGCTGGTAAGAGCAAGAACGAATACTCCTACGATTCCTGTTAAAACAACTTTTTTCATTTTTTAAGGTTAATTGGTTTTACTTGTTTTGGCTACTGTCTTACCTGCAGCAAAAGGGTTATTTCCTGATTTTCTAAAAGTAACGGAAACGAATATACACAGAAAATCTGTTACAACAAGGATTCAAGTACAAAAAGATGCCAGAACCACTTTTGATAACCTTTGTAAACCTTACTCAAACCCCTACCAATACTAACAGAATAAAAAAAGTGATGAATGTTAATAAGTCTTTTTGATCAGACTAATCTTCATCCTCTTCTTCGTGCTCTTCACCTTCAATTGATCCGGAGTTTGTTCTCAGACTTTGCAAAAAGGACACAAGAATTTGCTTATCTGAATCACTTAAATCAGCGTTGCTGTGCATTTTAATATAATTGGGATCAGGCATTTTATTCTCTTGAATTTCTTCGATACTCTCTTCCAGTTTATCATCCTGTTTACCTGCATCATAAGCTGACCAGGTTGAGAAATTCAAATGTTCCCGCCCTTCTTCTATATGCTCACCAATCCACCATGAAACAGGAGCAATTTCAGCATACCAGGGATAAACGCTTTCATAGGAATGACAATCATAACAAGCATTGTGAAGCATGTCTGCCACTTTCTGATCAGGCTTGTGCACAGAAATAAAATCTCCTGTTTTATCATATTCAGGCACCGATTTATCAATGCGTATGAATTGAATAACTACAAAACCAATGAGCAGCAAATAAAATGTCCATTTCAAAATCTTTTTCATGATTTCCTTTTTTACAAAGTAAGATTATTTTTTCCGAAAGAACGTACTTAGAACTGATGACTTTGATCAGTTATAAATGTGATTACAGATAAACAATATAAGCAACAATAAAATAGATTGTTAATCCAATAATATCATTCGCAGTTGTGATAAAAGGTCCGGTTGCAAGTGCAGGATCTATTTTTATCCGGTTCAGAAATAGTGGAATGAATGCACCCAGAATTGCTGCAACAATAACAACCAGAAAAAGTGAAACACCGATTGTAATTCCCAGATTGATATCCGCATCCAAAAAATAACTCACTCCAAAAATGATCACTGAACAAATAAAACCAACAAGCAATCCAATCATTGATTCTTTACCAACTTGTTTAAAAATACCGTTGAACTGAAAATCTTTTGAAGCAAGTCCCTGCACAATGATAGCAGAAGATTGAACACCTACATTTCCGGCCGTTGACGCTATAAGCGGAATAAAAAAAGCAAGACTTGGATTAATCTCTATTTGCCCTTCATAACCTTTAATAATTTGTGAACTTGCGATACCTCCGCCAAGACCAATAATAAGCCATGGTAATCGGGAGCGTGTATGTTTTAAAACACCGGCAGATGTCTCTACGTTTTCAGAAATACCGCTGGCCATCTGAAAATCTTTTTCAGCCTCTTCACGAATTACATCTACAACATCATCAATGGTAATACGCCCAACTAATTTATTTTGTCTGTCTACTACCGGCAATGAAACCAAGTCATATTTTTCCATCAGAGAAACAACTTCCTGACTGGAGTCATGTGTTTTTGCGATGTGTAAATCACGTTCTTTATATATCTCTCTGACAGGTGTTTCAGGTGAAGCAAACAACAATGATTTCAATGATAAAATTCCTTTGAGATGCTGCTCGTCATCTACAATATAAATGGTGTAAACTTTCTCAACGTTTTCTGCCTGCTTGCGCAATTCCACAACTGCTTTATCCACCGGCCAGTTCCAGTTTGCACACATAAATTCACTCTGCATCAGACCACCGGCCGTGTCCTCATCATAATTCAAGAGTTCAGTTACTTCAGATGCATGCTCACGATCTTCCATCTGAGCAATAACTTCATCAATTTCATCTTCCGGTAATTCTCCCAATAAATCTGCCGCATCATCCGAATCCAGATTATCAGCCTGCTCAGCAATTTCTTCTGGTGAAAATAATTTCAAAAGCTGTTCACGAATCTCCTCATCAAGCTCCATGAGTGATTCTGCAGCCAATTCTTCATCCAGCAATTCATAAATATATTTAGCCTGATCAACAGATAGGTTTTCCATTACATCCGCAATATCCGCCGGATGCAGCTGACCAATTTTTTCAGATATAGCGGCGTTGTTTTTTACACCAATTTCATCTGTTAACTGATCCAGAAATTCCTGTGAAAGTTCAAATTTCATAATACACTTAAGGGCGCAAAGATAATGAGAGTTTGCCGGATCACATAAATCACATGTTAAATGTTGACTGATCCAATAACATTTTCAATAGCCTTTTTTAATTGAAGTAAATCTCAAAAGCAGAATTCCGACGATCATTAGACCGTTGAAAAATGAATTTCCGCAGTTAATAGAAGAGTGTCTGCTGAGATTATCTTTGTATCGTGAAACAATTTAACTACATCATTTCACTTTATGCCAAAGCATTTTCAAATCTGGACAGAAATGTTTGGATACTTGCTATTGCCATGTTTGTGAACAGAACCGGTTCGATGGTGCTGTTGTTTGCATCATTATTTCTGACGAATGAACAGGGATTCACTTTGGGGCAGGCAGGAGTTGCAATGAGTTTCTATGGTTTCGGAAGTATCCTGGGATCTTTTACCGGCGGATATCTGGCTGACAGAAAAAATTATTTTGACGTCATGGTTGGGTCTTTAATCATCAGCGGAATGATACTACCGTTGATTTTGCTTGCAGATTCTCTTTTTGCCGTATCGGCAGTAATTTTTATTTATGCCTTTGCAAGTGATATGTTCAGACCGGCCATGTCAAAAGGAATTGCATTTTACAGTACACCTGAAAACAGAACAAGATCGGTTTCTTTAATACGTCTTGCAATAAATCTAGGATTTTCCTTTGGTCCTATGATTGGAGGTGTTATCGCTTTTTATATTGGCTATAAACCGCTGATGATAATTGACGGACTGACCAGCATACTTGCCGGTTTGGTTGTAATAAGATATTTACCGAGAAAAGTTGCAGGAATCAAACCATCTACAAAAAGTTCAAGAGCTCTTACCAAACCAGTCTTCAAAGATTTTGAATATCTCTTTTTTATTCTGATGGTTGCACTTTACGGAACTTGTTTCTTTCAGTTGTTTGCCAGTGTTCCGCAATATCTTGACAAAGTGTGGGATTACAATGAAATTGAAATTGCATGGATACTTGCACTGAAGGGATTTTTAGTAGTTGTGATTGAAATGCCGCTGATGACTTTTCTGGAAAACAAAAGAAAAATTTTTCATTTTATTCTTACCGGAGCTTTATGTGTGCCGGCTGCATTTTTCATTTTAATATCCGGATACGGAATGATTGGAATTGTAATTCTCTATACACTGGTGATTACTTTTTCAGAAATTCTTGCCATGCCTTTTATGATGAATTTTACTTTGTCAAGACCTGCGGCGGAAAGACAGGGAGAATACTCTGCACTTTATTCCATTGCGTTTGGAATTGCAAATACCTGCGCACCTTTGGTTGGACTGGGCATTGCAGATTTATACAATTTTGACGTGATGTTTTATCTGCTGATAACACTTGGTATTATCAACGCACTTGGTTTCTGGTTTTTAAAAGTAAGACTTGAACCGCAGCGTGATCAGGAAGAAATTTTAGATTCAGGAGAAATCAATTAGCCATTTCACTCATGAACTTAATACGCATTAAACGCAGTTGTTCTTCTTCAAAATCGCTTCCCAATTCAGCAATTGCATCTTCCAGACTGTCAGATTCAGCTTCAAGAAAATAATCATAAATATCTTCCTGGTCTTCTTCATCCAGCACATCATTGATGTAATAATCAATATTGATTTTTGTTCCTGAACTTACTATTGCTTCAATTTCTTCAATAACATCAGTTACCTTTTTTCCCTGCGAATGAGCAATGGCATCCAGCGGCATTTTTCTGTCCACATTCTGAATGATCTGTACTTTTAATCCTGATTTGTTTACAATGGATTTCATAACAAAATCCTGCGGACGGTCAATATCATTCTCTTCCACATATCTTGCAATCAGCTCAACAAAAGGTTTTCCATAACGGGTTGCTTTTCCCTGTCCAACTCCCTGAACATGTGTCAGCTCTTCCAATGTTACAGGATATTGAATTGCCATTTCCTGAAGAGATGGCTCCTGAAAAACGACAAACGGCGGAATATTTTTTTCTTTGCTTACTTTTTTTCGCAAATCCAGAAGCATTGCATAAAGGGCTTCATCGGCACTGTTATTTCCCTGAGGAATATTGATTTCATCATCTCCTTCACCAGTATAATCATGCTCTTTCAATAGCAGGAATGAAACCGGTTTTTCCAGAAAAGCTTTACCTTTTTCAGTCAGTTTTAATGTTCCGTAGCTCTCAATTTCTTTATCCAGTAAATCATTTACCAAACATTGTCTTGCTACCGCATTCCAGAATGTAAGATCTTTAGCTTTTCCTTTTCCAAACAAAGGTTCTTTATCATGTTTGTAAGATTTAATTTCAGTAGTCTCACGACCATGAATAAACTCACAGATATATTTTGCTTTTTGTTTTTCTTTCAGTGCCAAAACACTTTGCAGGAACAATACAACCTCCTCTTTTCCTTCTGTTTTCTCTCTCGGATTTTTACAATTGTCACACATTCCCTGACATTTATTTTCATCAAATGTCTCACCAAAATAATGCAATATATATTTACGTCTGCAGACAGAAGTTTCAGCATAAGATACTGTTTCATGTAATAACTGTCTGCCAATTTCCTGTTCAGAAATTGGTTTGCCCTGTAAAAATTTCTCCAGTTTTTCTATGTCTTTATAACTGTAAAAAGTGAGACAATATCCTTCACCGCCATCTCTGCCGCCACGTCCGGTTTCCTGATAATAACTTTCAAGACTTTTTGGAATATCATGGTGAATAACATAACGTACATCCGGTTTGTCAATACCCATTCCAAAAGCAATTGTTGCAACAATGACATCCGCTTCTTCCATCAGAAACATATCCTGATGTTTTGCCCGCACCGGTCCGTCCAGACCGGCATGATAAGCCAGTGCATTGATACCGTTCACCTGAAGGAGCTCAGCAATTTCTTCAACTTTTTTACGGCTGAGGCAATAGATTATTCCTGATTTACCCGGACGTTCTTTTATAAAACGGATAATCTGTTTTTCAATATCACGTTTCGGACGCACTTCATAAAACAAATTATCCCGGTTAAAAGACATTTTAAATATGGTAGCATCCATCATGTTCAGATTTTTCTGAATATCATGCTGCACTTTGGGAGTTGCAGTTGCTGTCAGTGCAATAGTTGGCACATGACTTATCTTTTCAAAAATCTCTCTCAATCGTCGGTACTCCGGTCTGAAATCATGTCCCCATTCTGAAATACAATGCGCTTCATCAATTGCAAAAAAGGAAATTCTTACACCGGTAAGAAAATCTATATTCTCTTGTTTTGTTAATGATTCAGGAGCAACATAAAGTAACTTTGTTTTTCCTGCAGTAATATCATCCTTTACTTTTTTGATTTCCGCTTTTGTAAGTGAGGAATTTAAAATGGGCTATTTCATCTGAATCACTGACGTGACGAATTGCATCAACCTGATTTTTCATTAAAGCAATCAATGGTGAAACGATAATTGCAGTTCCGTCCAATATCAGTGCAGGCAATTGATAGCACAATGATTTCCCCCCCCCGGTTGGCATAATAACGAATGTGTTTTTTCCATCCACTACGTTCTGAACAATTCGTTCCTGCTCTCCTTTAAAACTGCTGAAGCCGAAATATTTCTGCAATGCTTCTTTTAAAGTTGTTTCACTGACTAAATTCATTGACAATTAAATGATTTTTACTTAACCTTTTTTTACAAGGGACGCTAAATTAATAAACAGGTACCTAAAAAAAAAGTTCTCATACTTTTTACAGGTGCCTCTCTAAAGTTAGTGTAAAAGATTCTTTTAAACCAATTATTTTTTTTAAAAATTCATGAAAGATGTTTATATCTCCAAAGGTTAAAGTTCTGTTAACCTTTTAAATGGCGGAAGTTTATGATTTTACTTTGAACCGAATTAACGAAGTAATCTAATCTTAAAAAAAATCAATTATGAAAACAAGAGTATTTTTCTTCGCTGTTATGATCGCAACAATGGCTTATCTGAATGCTTCCGGCAAACAGGTTTATTTTTCCAGTCAGGTTTCTGAAAATTTTCTGCTGCAAACGGACGGAGCAATAATTACACTGGATAAAGAAGTGCATGATTTTGGCAATATCAAGGCCGGTGCAAATGGTGAATGCATTTTTAAAGTAACCAATACCGGAAATGAACCATTGATAATTTCTTTTTGCAAAGGATCCTGTTCATGCACTGTTTCGTCTTGTCCAAAAGAGCCAATAGCACCCGGTGCATCTGCAAACATTTCCATTACCTATAATACACAGCACATCGGACCAATAAATAAATCAGTCACTATCAATTCCAATGCAACCAATTATCCGTCCAAAACCGTCTTCATTAAAGGTAACGTAATTTCGCCTGCAAATACTGAAACGGAAGGTGAACAGAACAATTAAACAAATGGAATTTGTTTTGTTAATGTTGTGTTAAACTTTTTCAGATATTGAAATACGGAACTAAATTTGGTAGTGTAAAGCAAAAGCTCAAATAATAACAATATGAAAAAAGCAATTTTATCTCTTTCAATTCTGACCGCTGTGGTTTTTGGATTTGGAAATGCAGCTCTGGCTCAACCTGAAGTCACCACAACCAGTAAAGCAGTAATTAGCATTGATAAAGATGTTCATGATTACGGAACCATTGAACAAGGTGCTAATGGTGAGTGTACTTTTACAGTTACCAATACAGGAACTGAACCGTTGATTATTTCTTTATGCAAAGGATCATGCGGATGTACCGTACCAGTTTGTCCTCAGGAACCAATCGCTCCGGGTGCTTCAGCTAAAATTACAGTGAAATATAATACCGCTAATCCCGGACCAATCAATAAATCTGTGACAATCACTTCCAATGCAAGCAATGAACCTAGTAAAGTTGTGCGTATCTCAGGAAATGTAACTGCTAAACCAACAGGTGGCGCACCTGTTAACACTGGTGGTCCAACTAATCAATAATTAAATCAATTACTATAAACCAAATACAATTTAAAATGAAAAAAGCAATTTTTACCTTAAGCCTGATGGTAGCTGCAATGATCGGATTCAATGCAAATGCTCAGGAAGTTGGTGCTAACGGACCAGTTATCACTGTAGATAAAGATGTACACGATTACGGTACAATGGAACAAGGCGGAAACGGAGAGTGTGTATTCACTGTAACAAATACCGGTAATGAGCCGTTGATGATTTCAATGTGTAAAGGCTCTTGCGGATGTACAGTTCCAACTTGTCCGGTTGAACCAATTGCTCCCGGTGCAACAGCTAAAATTACTGTGAAATATGACACTAACCGTGTAGGGCCAATCAACAAAACTGTAACTATCACTTCAAATGCAGTGAATGAGCCTTCAAAAATGGTGCGTATCAAAGGAAACATTGTAGCAAAACCAACTGAAGGAACTACTACTCCTACTAACTAAAATTTTCTTTAACAATTGATGAAGCTATTCGATTTTGCGATCATAATAGCGCTGAGTTCCGCATTCACTCTCACGGGTGGTGCGGAATTCTATTTTAGGAGAAGTCAGTCAAATTTCCGGATACAAAAGAAGGCGAAGTACTATCTCATACTTTCAGTTTCATAAATAAAGGAGATCAGCCGCTGTTAATCTCTGATTACAAAGTGGCCTGCAGCTGCACCAAACTTATTTTCCCGCAGGAACCAATTCCGCCAGGTGAACCTGGTTCTGTTCAGGTTACATTTGATACAAAAGGTAAATATGGGTATCAGAACAGAAAAGTCCTGATCAATTCCAATGCTGTCAACAGTCCGTACACACTGAGTTTTAAAGTATTTGTGCTGACTCCTGAAAACTGATTTACACAGTTTGATTGTAGAGTGTAATCACCTGTTTTGCTTCTTTCACATCATGTACACGCAATATGGCAGCGCCTTTTAATAATGCATACATATTCAGTGCAGTTGTTCCGTTCAGACTTTCTTCCGGTGTGATTTCAAGTATTTTGTAAATCATGGATTTTCTGGAAACTCCTGCCAATACAAGCAAACCTAATGATACAATTTTTTCAAGATTGCTTAGTAATCTGAAATTCTGTTCAGCTGTTTTACTAAATCCAAAACCCGGATCCAATATAATATCCTTTATTCCGGCCTTCTGAGCTTTATTAATTTGTGATTTCAATTCATAACAAACATCATCCGTGATCTGGTTATAATTTGCAAACTCTTTCATATTCTGCGGAGTTCCGCGCATATGCATCAGAATGTAAGGAACCTGAAGTGCAGCAACTGTTTCAAACATTTTTTCATCCAGATTTCCGCCTGAGATGTCATTGATTATAGCCGCACCGGCTTTTATTGCTTTTTCTGCCACTTCACTTCTGAAAGTATCAGCTGAAATAAGTATTCCCGGAAATTTTTTTTGAATCTGTTCTACTGCCGGTAAAACCCTGTCTAATTCTTCCTGAACAGAAATATCTGCGGCACCGGGCCTGGAAGAATATCCTCCGACATCCAATATGGCTGCGCCTTCATGGATCATTTTTCCCGCACGGTCTATCAACTGATTTTCAGATTCGACACGACTTCCGTCGTAGAAACTATCAGGCGTAACATTCAAAATACCCATTGCAACCGGTTCGGTAAAAGTGTACAAAATACCTTTGGAACTAAAGGTGATTTTCGGGTATTTTGGTGTATCTTTCACGGCTTAAATTTCAGTGCTCAATCTTTGAATGTCTAAAACAGCTGAACAATATAAAAAAGTAATTGCGAATTGCCGGAGTATTTTTGAGAAAAAAGCCAAAGATTATGGAACTGCCTGGCGCATTTTACGCATCAGTGCATTAACTGATCAGATATTCATAAAGGCACAGCGGATTCGCACACTGCAGGAAAAAGGAATCAGTAAAGTGGGTGATGACGCAGAAGGAGAATTTATTGCCATTGTAAATTATTGTGTAATGGGACTTATTCAGCTTGAATTAGGATCAGAAACTCAACTGGAATTACCTATAGAAAAAACACTTGCTCTTTACGATTCAAAAACCAACCAGGCATTTGAATTAATGATGGCAAAAAATCACGATTACGGAGAAGCATGGAGAGACATGAGAGTTTCATCAATAACAGATCTCATCATGATGAAAATTCTAAGAACAAAACAGATAGAAGACAACAAAGGCAAAACGCTAATTTCAGAAGGCGTGGATGCCAACTATCTGGACATGCTTAACTATGCTGTTTTTGCTTTGATAAAATCAGATGAAGAAAAATAATTGTTAGACAACTGTTAATGTAAATCAAAAGCTATCAGGATTAAAATAAATTCACCCAAAAATAAGTTTCAATCATGGCTGATCTCAATTTAAAAAATAACAAAGCAGACGTTCAGGGAAGATCTCTGATTCTGAATGTTGTTTCAATTATTATAAACCTTGCCGGTGTGTTCTTTGTTGCCAAAGGATTTCATGTATCAGCAGGTGACAGTGCATTTATTTATAAAACAATCGGATTTTCACTTTTACTGATCAGTCTGATTGGTCTGATTGTTTTGAAAGGAATTTTTCTGATGTCATATGTCTCCCGCGTTCTGGTTGGTGGTTTGTTTATTGTTTCAGGATTAATCAAAGCAAATGATCCATGGGGATTTGCTTTTAAACTGGAAGAGTATTTTGCCAAAGACGGTCTGTCTTATGACTATCCTTTTTTCAGTGCGTTTGAATCATACGCGCTTGAACTGGCCATATTAATTGCAGTTGCAGAAATTGTACTTGGAGTTGCTGTTATTCTTGGCGGCAAAATCAAACTTGCTTCCTGGTCGCTGATTCTGATGATGGGATTTTTTACCTGGCTTACCTGGTACACCACTTCATGCAATGATGCCATGATTGCCAATATGGAAGCTGCCCAAAAAGGCGAACAGGTCGAAGCGTTTACAAGACAGTGCGTAACTGATTGCGGATGTTTTGGTGATGCATTGAGAGGATCGGTTGGTAGATCACTTACTCCTGTTGAATCATTCTGGAAAGACATTGTTCTCTTCTATTTTGTCTTTTTCATTTTCATCAGTCAGTGGAAAATAAAACTTAATCAGGTTCAGGAAAACTGGATCATGGTGCCAGCATCCATAATTGTTGTGACATTTTTCTCCTGGGTGTTTGGATGGTACTTCCCTATTTTCTTTGCACTCGCTGCTATTCTTGGTGCCTTTGTAATCGGTAATCTGAACATAGGTAAAATGGGTAAAGACTGGAAAATGGCAATATATGTCTCCTTCATTTCTCTGATTTTCTCATTATATACTTCTATGTATATGGAGCTGAAAGATTATCGTGCCTATAAAATCGGAAATAATATTCGTGAAGAGATGATTGTCAAAGTTCCGCAGGTAACAGACTACGTTTTAAAATATGAGGAAAAAGCAACTGGTAAAATTGTAGAATTTGCTGTAGATGAATGGGAAATTTATACCGATACAACAAAATATAAATTTGTTGAACGTGAAGAAATTATTCTGGTAGAAGGAGTGCCTGCAACCATCACCGATTTTATTGCAACCGTACCGTTCAAAAATTTAACTGAAGAACAGAAAACTTTTCCATACATCGACTCGCTCATCAACGCTGACTATGGATTCTATTATGAGGATAAAATGGTATTAAAACATGCCTGGGGTGCAGATACAATTCCGGTTGCAGAATACGATACACTTTACTATCCTGATTCTGTTTACACAAAAGTTGCAGAATATACCGCGCTGATTTATCCGGCTAATGAATTTGTACTTGACCTTACTAATTACCTGCTTGACGCTGACACTTTGTTTCTGATGACTATCCGTGAAATAAAAACAGTTGGTGCAGATGAGCTTACAGATATGAAAGCTGTTTATGAAAAGGCAAAAGAACGCGGAATTCCGTTTGTAGTTATAACGCCTGCATCAAATGAAGAAGTTGCTGCGTTTAAAGAAAAACATGGTTTTGATCCGATGTTTTTAACTTTTGACGGAACAGAAATAAAAATTATTATCCGATCAAATCCGGGATTGGTATTACTTCAAAACGGAACCATTTTAAATAAATGGCCATGGAGAAGTGTTCCGGATTTTGAAGATATCATGGAAGAACATTTCACAACACACTAAATTTATCATGCGAAAAAAACTGGTTGCCGGAAACTGGAAAATGAATCTCAATTACGGGGAAGCAAAACAGCTGCTGGCAAAACTCATTGAAATAAAATCACAATTTAATCCGGCAACAGAAATTGTTATCTGTCCTCCGGCAATTTATCTTTCTGCATTTTCAGAACATTTGAGAAATCATCCGGAGATTAAGCTGGGAGCACAAAACTGTTATTTTCAGGATACCGGTGCATTTACCGGAGAAATTTCTCCGCTGCAGCTGAAAAGTCTGGGCGTTAAATATTGTATTATCGGTCACTCTGAAAGAAGGGAACACTTCAATGAAAGTTATGAAGTGCTTTCAAAAAAAGTAAAAGCACTTTTGAAACATGAAATAATTCCGGTTTTCTGCTGCGGTGAACAACTTGAAGTGCGAAACAGTAATGTGCACAAAGAATTTATTATGAAACAAATTGAAGACAGTTTGTTTCAATTGAAACCAAATGAAATATCTGAAATTGTAATTGCCTATGAACCAATCTGGGCAATTGGAACAGGAAAAACTGCCACTGCTGAACAGGCGCAGGAAGTTCAGGGATTGATCAGAGCAAGGATTACAAAACAATTTGGTGAACAGGTTGGCAATGCTATGACTATTATTTACGGAGGAAGCTGTAAAGGAGATAATGCAAAAGAGATATTTGCTCAGGCTGATGTAGACGGAGGACTTGTTGGCGGGGCATCTTTAAACGCAGAAGAATTTCTGCAAATTTCCAATTCATTTCAGTGAAATATCTTGAGTTAACGGTTCACTTAAAAGAAACTGAACCCTGGAGAGAAATATTAATTGCAGAACTGGCCGAATCAGGCTTTGAAAGTTTTGTTGAAACCAATTCCGGCTTCAGCGGTTATATTCCAGCCGAATCTTACAAACCTGAATTGATGACAGAAATTTTAAAACATGATCAGATAGTAAATTCATCTCTTGTTGAAATTGAAGAACAAAACTGGAATGCCGAGTGGGAAAAAAATTTCGATCCCGTATTTGTAGAAAAAAAACTGGCAATCATTGCTCCATTTCATGAGTATCCATCAGGCTTTGAAAAGGTAATAACCATCATGCCCAAAATGTCTTTTGGAACTGGCCATCATCAGACAACGTGGCTGATGTCAAAAGCACTGTTTGATCTGAATTTACAACAGAAAGATATTCTCGATATGGGAACCGGAACCGGAATTCTTGCCATACTTGCTGAAAAGCTGGGAGCGGCATCTGTTTATGCGCCGGATATTGATGAATGGTCGTATCTCAATGCAATTGAGAACTGTGAGTCAAATGACTGCTCTAAAATTCAGGTGGTTAAAGGAGGAGCAGAAACCCTGTCCGGAAAAATTTTTCACATTATCCTCGCTAATATCAACAAGAACGTGCTTGTTCAGCAATTTTCAGTATATTCAACATCCCTGAAATCAGATGGAAAACTGCTCATCAGCGGCTTCTTTGAAACAGATAAAGAAGAACTTGTTGAGCAAGCTCAGAAACATGGCTTTGTTTTTGAGAAGATGGATACCAGAGAAGGATGGGCACTGATTCATTTCAAAAAAAATTAATCAGTTTTTGACATTAAAATTTAAAGTGATAAAGAGACTATCAGTTATTTAACCCTTACCCAAATTGTATGAGAATTACCGTCATTGCATTTTTTCTTTTTATTTCAGCAAATTCTTTTGCGCAGCCCTTCTCTTCAGATCCGGAACAATTTCTAAAGGAGATAAAAAAATTTCTGGGAGATTCCAACCCGGGAAAAACAAAAGAATTCATGGAAGTTTTTGAACCCAACTGGCTCACAAACTTTTCAACTGAATATCAAAAGAGAGTTGTTTCTACCTGCAATCTGATTTACGAAAAAAATCTCTATGCATTCCCTGACATGTATGGTTATCTTTTATCTGTGCATTCATTTGTAGAAACCAATCAGCCCAAACAAAGTTTTGAAACCTGGCACTCCACCATTGATCAGTTACTCAACAGTAAAAAAGTAACCAAATTTCAGGAATTTATTGAAGTATGTTCGGGTTTCTTCACTGACGGAACCATATTTGCCATGACTGATCACAAGTGGCAGGTAACAGGCGGTACCTATCTTTTTGAGTTCAATAATTCCAATCCGATCATCAAATTTGAAAATGTTACATTGAGATGTTATATCATCAACCAGACAGCCGATAAAAAAGATGATCCTTATTATGACAGTACAATTGTGAGAGGAACATCAGGTGTATATGAACCATTGATAAATAAATGGACAGGCAGAGGAGGTAAAGTAGACTGGCAGAAAGTAGGATTAGATCCGTCAACTAATTATGCGTTAATCACGGATTACATGCTTTCACTCAAATCAACTGAAATTGAAACAGATTCCAGTACTGTTTATACACAATATTATGAAACACCGCTGCAGGGAAGTTTTAAAGATGATGCAAAAAAAATCAACAGGGAGATTGACCGTAACCATCCTCAGTTTACTTCATTCAGCAAGCGAATTGTAAGAAAAACAATTTTACCGGATGTGGATTATGTCGGTGGATTTGCAATTGAAGGAGCCTATTTTCATGGTGTAGGTTATGACAACGAACCTGCGAGTTTGATTTTTTATAAAGACGGTGAACCATTTATTAAAGCAAGCGCATTGAGTTTTAACATAGATGACAAAAGTGCAAGAGCAACAGAATGCAGTGTGACCTTATATCTTGATGAAGATGATTCTATTTATCATCCGGGACTTGAAATTTATTATACCATTGATGAGTCAGGAAAAACAAAAATGCAAATGAGCCGGTATGATGAAGGTCTTGCTCAGGCACCCTTCAAAAATTCATACCACAATCTGGACATGTATGTAGACAAAATAATCTGGCATAAAGGTGATCCGAATCTGGTTTTTGGTATGCATGAAAAATCAAAACAAATTGCCCGTTTTGAATCTGAAAATTATTTTTCTGAACGTGTATACAATGAAATTCAGGGCATGATGTCTAAGCATCCGCTGGTTTCTCTTTATCAGCATGCTTACCGGTATGACATAGAGGTTATTCCTCTCGGAGATGCTGCAACTGCTATCGGATATACAATTGATCAATGTATGCCTATCATCCTGAGTCTTGCCAATCAGGGGTTTCTGACTTACAACAAGAATAAAAAAATTGTTACGCTTCTTCCCAAAACAAAAAAATACATTGACGCACGTTCAGGAAAAGCAGATTATGATCACATTGTTTTTGTTTCTGATTTAAGAATGAAAGATTTGCCTGACACCATGTTTGAAGGTAAAGTTGACAAGCAGGCTGTAAAAAAGTTTATTACCGGAATAAAAAACTGAACGACAGAAAAAAACTGGTAACTGATTTCGGAACCCTGAATTTAAAATCTTTTGATTTGTATCTTAATGAAGTAGATCCGATTGAATTATCACCTGTTCAGAATGTAGTTGTGTTTCCTGATGAGGGCCATGTTCTGATCAAACAAAATATGGACTTTTTATTTTCAGGTGCGGTGATGGCCGGAAAACTTGAAGTATATCTTGAACAGGGTTCATTTGATTATCAGAATTTCAAAATAAATCTGCTCAGTGTTGAGGCAGCTCTGTTAAGAGTCAGACCAATTTATGGAGGCAGTGACAAATTGGTTCCGATGTACTCCCATTTTGAAGGATTAAAAGGACACATTGCAATTGATGCGGCCAACAACCGTTCCGGAAAAGATCAGAAAAATTATCATCAGTATCCGATGCTGAAATCAAAAGATTACGCTTACGTCTTTTATGATCATGACTATGTTTTCAATGGAGTTTATGACAGCGCAACATTCTATTTCAAAACTGATCCGTTTGATCTGGACAGTTTGGATAATTTTGATGAGTACAGTGTAAAATTCCCGGGGGAATTCAGATCATCCGGAATCTTTCCGGTATTCAGAGAGACACTTAAAATTCAGGAAGATTATTCATTCGGGTTTAAAACAAAAGCACCCGAAGGCGGATTAAAATTCTATGGTGATTACGCAAAATTTGACAATGAAATTAAATTAA
This sequence comes from Crocinitomicaceae bacterium, assembly GCA_016719925.1. Taxonomy (GTDB): domain Bacteria; phylum Bacteroidota; class Bacteroidia; order Flavobacteriales_D; family Crocinitomicaceae; genus JADJGJ01. Next base: position 218,341 of record JADJYC010000007.1, read on the forward strand.
GTAATGAAGGATTACGTGGTGCAGGTCAAATAGATTTCGTGACTTCCACATCAATCTCTGAAAACTTCATTTTCTTCCCTGATTCAACAATGGGAATTTCACAATATGTCAATCGTCCGCAAACAAAAGATCAGGGGATTTCTGTTCCGGATGTTACCGGAAACGGTGTGATGGTGACGTTTGTTCCAAAACAGGAATTACTTAAAGCGCGCGCTGTTACTGAACCATTACTTTTCTTCAATAAAGAAGCTTACATGAAGGGTATTACTTACCTGACTCCAAAAGGAATGTCTGGCCGCGGACTGATGTATTTCAAAGAAGCTGAGCTCGGTTCAAAAGAGTTTGTTTATGAGCGTTGGGTGATCAATGCTGATACTGCTGATTTCAATCTTGCCACTTTAGAAGAGCAAGATCCGGGAGGTGATAATCCTCTTGCTTTTAATTCAGAAAATGTAAATGCACGTGTTGACTTTGAAGCAAGAAGAGGAGACTTTAAAGCAAATGACGGAAACACCAAACACGAGTTTCCAAAAAATCAATACATCTGTTACATGGATATGTACAGCTGGCTGATGGATAACGATGAAATGGAATTGTCAAAAGGAGGAGCAGATCTTTCAATAGATTCAGAACTTGATCTGGCAGGTTCCAATTTCTTTTCTGTACATCCTGACCAGGACTCACTGAATTTTGCGGCACCTAAAGCAAGATATTCTTTGAAAGAAAGTGTCATCTATTGTGAAAAAGTTGAGTTCATTGACGTTGCGGATGCACGCATTTTTCCAGCTGACAAAAAGTTACCATTCACAAAAGGCTGAAATGGATCCATTTACCGGAGCAAAAATTATTGCAAACTTCATTACAAAATACCACACGATCACAGATGCAAATGTTCAGATCTCTGCAAGAAAAAAATACAAGGCAAATGGCAAATATCCATACATAGACAGTAAAGGATCTGAGCAGATAATTTTCTTTGCAAATATTGAACCGGCTGACAGTACCATGGAAACTTTTGCAACTGGTACAGTTGACCAGGCCACCAGTTTCCATCTCAGTGACCGGTTTGATTTTTATGGAACAGTTGAGCTGCGGGCGTCTGAACAATTCCTGACTTTTGATGGCGCAACCAGAATTAATCACGATTGTAAACAGTTTGCTCAAAACTGGCTGAAGTTCCGTACCGAAGTTGACCCGAATAATATTCAGATTCCGGTTTCAGAAAAAATGACTGATCTCGATGGCAACCCGATTACAGTAGGAATTGTAAAACGTAATTCAAATCATCCTGATTCAACTGGTATTTATCCGGCATTCTTATCTTCTCTGGAAAGACCAATTGATAATGTAATATTCAGTTCTTTTGGTGTGTTGAACTATAATGAAGCTGCCAATGAATTCAGAATTGCATCACCTGAAAAACTCATCAACCGGAATGAAAAAGGAAATTACATTGCGCTGCATACACAAAGCTGTTCGATGGAAGGAGACGGGATGGTTGATTTAAGTATGGAATTACCGGGCGTTGAATTCAAAACTTACGGAACACTGAATTACAATGCTGCCAATAAAGAATGTACCATGAATTTATCCGGTGGTCTGTCATTCTTCTACGATAAAAAAGCAATGGAAATGATGACCAATGCAGTGAATGTAACGGAAGGATTAAGTGCAATAGACTGGGACAGAACAACATTAAGTCAGGCGTTAAAAGCAGATATAAGTGAAGAACAATCTGAAAACATGAAATCAGATTTCTTTACCAATGGTGCCAGTGAAGTAAAAATTCCAAAAGAACTGGAAGCGTATTCCATGTACCTCACCAATATGAGATTTAAATGGGATGCAAGAACAAACAGTTTTGTTTCACAACCCATTTCAGCTATTGTAGGATTGTACGGAACATCTGTTTTCAAAGACTTTACAGTAAGTATGGTGATGAGATATGTACGTTCCGGTGATCGCGGAACACAAATGAGTTTTCTGGTTGAACTGCCTGGAAAAGACGGTTTGCCGGGTGATTATTACTTGTATAAATTTGAGCGGATTAAAAAAGAAACACTTCTGCGTGTGTTCACATCTGACAAGGCTTTACAGGGTTATATGTCAACATTAAAAGAAGATAAAACAGAAGGAAAAGATATTTCATTTGAAAATGTAGTAAAAGGCGCCTCTGAAGAGCTCAGCAAACACCGCGGTGCTGTTGGAGGACAATAAAACTTTTTGAAAACAATCAAAAAAGCTATACTTAACTCGTTTAAGTATAGCTTTTCACGTTTAAAAAAACTACTTTTCTGAAAGAATGAACCTTTTTTGATTAAAAACGTATTAAACATCAGAATACATGCGAGTTTGATGTGTTCTGAACAGATCGAGTGATAAGATTTTTTAAGCTCATACTCATAGCGCAACTGCTTATTTCAGGCGGTTTGAACGTGTATTCCCAGACCACTGAGGAACTCCGGAAACAGGCCGATGCTTACTTTGAAGCAGGTCAGTTTGTACAGGCAACCCCTATTTACTCCAAATTACTGGCACAAACTCCCAGAGATTATGACATCAATTTCCGGTACGGAACCTGTTTGCTTTACAACTCGCACAACAAAGAAGAAGCAATCCGTTACCTGAGTTATTCCGTGAAAGGACCTGACATTGACAAGCGTGCATTCTATTACCTCGGTCGTGCATACCATCTCAATTATCAGTTCAATGATGCCATTATTCAATATGAAAAATTCAAATCTGTTGCCAATCCGGCGCAATTGAAAGAGTTTGCAGTTGACAGACAAATCATTGCCTGTAAAAACGGAAAAAAATTATTGTCCAATGTCACGGACATGATTGTCATTCAGAAAACGGAAATCAGATATGAAGATTTTTACGAGATCTACAAACTGAATAATATCGGAGGAACTATTCTTGTTACAGATGAATTCCAATCCAAAATTGACAAGCAAAAAGGACATCGAGCAGTCATTCACTTTCCGGCAAACTCACCGGGAATCTACTATTCAAGTTATGGTGAAGACGGAACAACCGGACTTGATATTTATGTAAAGAAAAATTACCGGATGGAAAATATGCACCCGCTCAAAACTTCAGGGAGGAGTAAATACTGAATTTGATGAAGATTTTGCGTACATGCTGGTGGATATGATGTATTCAGATCTGCCTACAATGAACAGACAAATACATTTGGTCCTGCTGAAAATCTTGACTTTGCGATCAGCTCACCGGATGATGACATTTTCTTTGTGGTGGACAGCCTTGACCGGATGGCTTACTTTTCTTCAGCGCGTGAAAGTCAGGACGGAAAAATATTTGTGTATGAAGTAAGAGTAGATCGTATTCCTTTTGCAAATTGCTGTAATCAAAGGAAATTTCATTAATGCTATAAACGCGTCAAATAAAATTGTTGCAATTCAGATTGTCGATTTTTCTACCGGTGCAGTTGTCGGAACATTCAACTCCAAAGAATCAAACGGAGATTATCTGATTACATTTCCAAAGCCCGGAAAATACAAATATCTGATTACCGTCAAGGGCAGTGAAGATACGCACGTTGCAACCATTGATATACCGTATCAGAAAGATTTCAAACCGCTCAAACAGCGCATCACTGTTTCACGAGATGATATGGGGCAGGAATTTGTCAAAGTAGAAAATTTATTTGATGAAGAATTTGATGATCCGATTGCGGTGATGGCTGAGATATACAAAGAGATGTCTGAACTTTTACCTAATTCAGATAAATACGATCTTGACAGTTTGGACAAAGTCAATAAAGGAAATGAAGTTTTCACTGAAGCCGGGCTAGACGCATTTGTAACAAAAGAAGATGTTGAAAAAGTTGTAGCTGATGAAATCAAAGATCTGAACAATGCAATAGCTGAAGATGAAAAAAATGCAGCCATTGCATACAATCTTGCTGAAGAGAAAAATGACTCTGCCAACGCCTTAATGGTTGAAATAAACAAGCAGATTGAATTAGCTGAAAACACAACCGACCCTACTGAGAAAAACAGAATTCTGACCGACGTCTATGAAGACACTAAAAAAGTAGAGCAGCTCAATAATGACGCAAAAGATTTGGTTGCGCTGGGAGAAATTATTGATGAATCCATCAAAGAAAAAAAGGATGATCTGATTGCCGCTGATCAGGTACAGAAAGATCTGAATAATACTCCGGATGGAGATAAAACCGCATTGGGCAGCACCATTACAGAAAATAAAAACTTTTGTAGAAAATGTAAAAAGACAATTCGCCGCATGAAAATGTTGTGGAAGATATTATCAATACCAATGTTGCGCAGGCTAACACAGCTGAAAAAATTAATAATGATCTTACTAATTTAAGATCAGAAAAAAACCAGCTGGAATCTGAAAACACCAAACTGCAAAATCAGCTGGATAACACATCCAACAAAAAAGAAAGAGCCGGACTTGAACAGCAGATTCGTGAAAATGAAAACCGGATTGAAGAATTAAAAATGCAGATTGATGCTAAAGAAAAAGAGTATGATCTTGCTGTCAAATCAGGAACAAATTCAGATTTAGGAAATGCATCACAAATTGTGGATAACCCATCCAACGCAACATCAACCAATACGATTGCGCTTTCTGACACTGAAAAAAATTCAATAGCCAATAAAGTTGAAACCAATTCGCTAGATGCAAATCTTGCTGAAGTAAATAAAATACTGAATAAAAACAACATTGGCGGACCGGCTCTTAATTTATTTGCATCGGATGAGACTACGAAAAACTATACACTGCAACAATGGAACGATGCAATTGATAATGAAATTGACAGGCTGAATGTATTGAAGATGAATTCAACCGGGACCGAAAAAGAAAAAATTGAACAGGAAATTCAGCGCTATGAAGATTTGAGAGAAGAGAAAATAAAACAATTTGACGTTGTTGTTGATCCAGATAAAATTGACCGGTTATAAATCCTGAAGATGTGGTGACAGACTTTACCACACGGCAGAATGAAATAAACAAGATTACTGATGAAGGTGAAAAGCACAAACAAAATCTGGCGCTTAATGAAGATTTGAAAGATGAATTACTGGAAGAAAAAGCAAATCTTCAGAAAATTCTCGATGAAAATCCGGGAAGTAAAAATATTGAGGAACGCATTGCCAACGTGGACAAACTGATTGTTCAGACAGATCAGAAAATTGAAGAAGACAAAAAATGGCTTGCTCAGCATCAGGGAACTGTTGTTGTTGACACGGATAAAGTAGTTGCAATTGTTGATCCGGGATATCAGACCAAAGTAAACGAGATTTACAAAACGACAGATCCAACTGAGAGAGGAAATCAGATGCAGATTCTCAATGAATCATTTGCTGAAAAATCAAATGAACGTATTCAGGAACTGGAAGCTTCCATTAAATCAAATCCAAATGATGCCGTTGCAAAAGCAGAACTGGAAGAGTTAAAAAGACTCAACAATCAGATTGATGCTGATGCAACTCAACCATTGGTTAATCCGGTTGTGCTGGATGTTGCATCAGTAACATCGAAAGTAAGTCCTGATCAGCTGTTACCAGATTATACTGACCGTAAAACAGATATTTCAAAAATAACAGATCCTTACGACAAAAAAACTGCAGAAAATAATCTGAATAAAGAACTCAGCACAGAAATACGAAGCGAAATAAAAGAGCTTGAACAATTGCAGAAAGATAATCCGGGCAATACAGAAATTACCGGTAGAATTAACAATCTGAAAAAACTGGATGATGAGCTGAATGCTTCGATAGTTGCCAATGATAAATGGCTGGCTGCAAATCCTAAAAACAATGATGTTGTAGTTGACGACAGCGATGTAAAACTTGTCAATCCTGAATATCAGGAAAAAGTAGATGCAATTAACTCAACCGGAAATCCGGATGAACAGAAAAACGCCATCAAAGAACTCAATGAAGAAACAGTAGAAAAAATTGATGACCGGATTGAAGAACTCGACAAAACTCTTGCACAAAACCCGGAGATAAAACTGCACAGGAAGAAAAAGAAGAGCTTATGCAGATGAAAAATCAGATTGAACAGAATCCGGATAAAAGTCTGACTGAACCAACTGACTACAGTGCTATCAATACTAAACCGACTATTTCTGAAATCATGCCTGATTATCAGGATAAGATGAATGGAATTAATGGATCACCGCAAACTACTATTGACAAAGAAAAAGACAAAATTGAACTTAATTCTGATCGTGTATCATTAATAAATTCAGAAGTTGAATCACTCACAGAAGCAAAAACCTCACATCCTGAAGCCGGAAAAAATATTGACAAACGAATTGCCGGATTGAATGAAATCAAAACACTTAAAGAAAATGAGATAAAAGCAAGTCAGGATAAAATTGGCGGCTCCACTACTACATCCGGAACACTGACTATCAAAGATGTAATGCCGGATTATGATCAGAAAATGGCTGCTATTGATAAAAAGAATCTGGATGAAAAAACAGAACTGACAGAGGAAAATGGAGTAAATAATGAACTGATTGGAAAAATTGATTCGCGTATTGATCAGTTGGAAAATGAAAAAACGGCAAATCCTTCTAATGCGGCGCAGATCGATCAGAAAATTCAATCTCGGAAGATATTAAATCTCAGAAACAGGCAGAAATCAATGCTAACAATGAACGGATACAGCAGCTTGACGGAGGCACTTCAGCAACCAGACCAGCACTTACTATTTCATCAATCATGCCGGATTACGATCAGAAAATGGCGGCCATTGAAAAGAAAAATCTCGATGAGAAAAATGATCTGACAGAAAAGAACGGCGTTAACAATCAATTAATCACCGCCATTGATTCTAAAATTGCGCAACTTGAAAATGAGAAAAAATCAAATCCTTCAAATGCAGATGCAATCAATAAAGACATACAGACTCTCGAAAATTTAAAAAGCCAAAAACAAACTGAAATCAACCTGAATAATGACCGAATTAAACAGCTTGAATCAGGAGACACTTCATCACGTCCTGTAATTACAATCTCTTCAATTATGCCTGATTACGACCAGAAAATGGCAGCCATTGAAAAGAAAAATCTCGATGAAAAAACTGAACTATCAGAAAAAAACACTGTCAATAATCAATTGATTACTGCCATTGATTTGAAAATTGATCAGCTGGAAAATGAAAAAAATCTTAATCCTGCAAACGCATCTGCAATTGATAAAGACATTCAAACCCCTGAATACAATTAAAACTCAGAAACAAGGAGAAATCAACCTGAACAATGATCGCATCAAACAATTAGATGGTGGTACAACTTCTTCAAGACCGGCAATGAATATCGCGGCGGTGATGCCGGACTATGATCAGAAAATGGCCGCAATTGATCAGAAAAATCTCGATGAGAAAAATGAACTCACTGAAAAAAATGCATTAAACAATCAGTTAATATCTGCTATTGATTCTAAAATTGCCCAGCTTGAAAATGAGAAAAAATCAAATCCGGCAAATTCAGATGCGATTAATAAAGACATTCAAACTTTACAAAATATCAAATCTCAGAAACAGGGAGAGGTCAATGCAAACAATGAGCGAATCAAACAGCTTGACGGTGGTGTAACCGCAACACGATCAGCAATCACCATTTCTTCAATTATGCCGGATTACGATCAGAAAATGGCGGCTATTGAAAAGAAAAATCTCGATGAGAAAAATGAACTCACTGAAAAAAATGCATTAAACAATCAGTTAATATCTGCTATTGATTCTAAAATTGCCCAGCTTGAAAACGAGAAAAATCAAATCCTGCAAATGCAGATGCGATTAATAAAGACATTCAAACTTTACAAAATATCAAATCTCAGAAACAAGGAGAGATCAATGCAAACAATGAACGTATCAAACAACTTGACGGTGGTGTAACCGCAACACGATCAGTAATCACCATTTCTTCAATTATGCCGGATTACGATCAGAAAATGGCGGCTATTGAAAAGAAAAATCTGGATGAAAAAATGAACTGACAGAGAAAACGGAGTAAACAATCAGTTAATTTCTGCGATTGATTCAAAGATTGATCAATTTGAAAATGAAAAACAGAATAATCCGTCCAATGCATCCGCAATTGATAAAGACATTCAAATACTGGAAGGAATCAAAACACAAAAACAAACAGAGATTAATCTGAATAATGAACGTATCAAACAGATTGAATCGGGTGACACTTCATCTCGTCCTGTACTGACTATCTCATCAATCATGCCGGATTACGATCAGAAAATGGCAGCCATTGAAAAGAAAAATCTGGATGAAAAAAATGAACTGACAGAGAAAAACGGAGTAAATAATCAGCTCATTTCATCAATAGACAAGAAAATAGCGGAATTAGAAAATGAAAAGAAAAACAACCCGGCAAATGCAGCTGAAATCGATAAAGATATTCAGACCCTTCAGACATTAAAAACACAAAAGCAGTCAGAAATTAATCTGAATAATGACCGCATAAAACAACTTGAGTCAAGCAGTACAACCTCACGTCCTGCAATTACACTTAATTCTTTGATGCCGGATTATGAATCAAGAATGACTCAGATTGATGCCGGTAATGCATCAGAAAAAGAAAAACTGACAGAGAAAAACAAACTCAATCAGCAATTGATTGGTGCTATTGATGCAAAAATCGCGCAGCTTGAAAACGAAAAGAAATCGAACCCTTCTCAGGCTGCAGCCATCCAGCAGGACATTGACAAACTGAATGAACTGAAAGAATCCAAACGTGCTGAAATTGACAAAAACAATCAGCTGCTTGCGTCTATGGGTGACACAACCGCTTCTGTCAAAACAGTAGAAAATATTACAACAGATGACTATACATCTGAGGACGGTAAAAACATGATCGAAAGCCATTCACAGGATATTGCTGAGATAAAAGAATTGCAAAATGACATAAACAATCTTGAAAATGAACTTGCAAATACATCTGATCCAAAAACTCAGACTAAAATTGAAAAACAAATCGATAAAAAAGAATCAACCCAGGCAAAAATTGAAAATGAGATTCTCGAAGATCTCGGTGATGTGAATCAGCAAGAATTTAAAACTTACAAAGATGCATCAGTAGTCAATGCCGATCTTGCAAACGCAAACAATCCTTCTGATCCATCACTGGATGATGCAAACGCCAATATAGCAGAAGCAAACCGCTTAATGGATGAAGCGGCAAAACTCAGAGATGAAGCCGCCAATGAAAAAGATCCTGTGGTTGCAAACCAGAAACTCAATCAGGCTTTTGAAAATGAACAACGCGCAAATAATTTATTGGATCAGGCTAACCTGACGTATAAAACCGCAGCGGTAATTGATCAGATGGACGGGAATGAAAATGAAATTATTACTTCTGTTCCGGAAAATGAATCTGACAGAAAATCAACTGAAATGATGAATCAGGCCAATGCACTTGATTTAAAAGCAAACGAACTTAATGCGCAGGCACAGCATCTGAGAGACAGCAGTCTCACAGTTAAAAAGAAATTCAGAGATGCATTGGTTATTGAAGCAGATCGTCTTGACAGTCTTGCCAATGTTTACAGAGCAGAAGCGGCAGATATAAAAACAGAAGCTAATGATCTGAAATCGCAGGAAAATGCAATTACAGATGTATTACCTGAACAGACAAATAAAACAGTTGACAAAGAAACACAAAACGACGTTGCTTCAACTTCTGACTATAAAAATTATTATGATGCAAAAACAATTGGTGACTCCAACATGTTCAGGGCTGAAGAACTTGGATTAGACATTGCATCGCTGGAAGAGAAAAAAGAACGAAAAATAAAAGAAGCCATTGTTACTTATGGCACCGGACCTGAACTTACAAAAGCATTGGCATCTGATCCTGAATTCCAGGATATAGAACATGATCTGGATTCACTGAAAAATCTGCAGCAGCAATACCGTGACAAAGCGATTGCAAGTTATGAGCAAGCCGAAATTATTTTGGAGAAAACAGGTGATGCTGAAATGGAAGAAAATATGCTGGCCATGTCACAGCGTGATATTACACCAATCGAAAAAATTGTCGTAACAGTAAATCCAATTGATGCAGATTTTACTCCTCCTGTTGCACTTAACTCCTCTATTTTCAGAACTACAAATAACGTGGCCGTTTACAGCAGTGACAAACCAATTCCGGTTGATCAGCAGCAACCGAGCGGACTGGTTTATAAAGTGCAGGTAGGTGCATTCAGAAAACCATTACCTCCGGAATACTTCAACAAATTTGCACCGATATCCGGTCAAAAAATCGGCGATGGAATTACTCGTTACATGGTTGGATATTTTACCAATTTCAATGTCGCAGATAATTCTAAAGAACAAGTTCATGATTTAGGATACAATGACGCATTTGTAGTTGCATACTGTAACGGTGAACGAATTTCAATCCAGGAGGCAAAAGAAATTGAAGCCGGAAGAAAACAATGTAACGGAACCAATATGATTGCTGTCAATAATATGACCATCAATCAAACAACATCTGCTACGGTAAATAATCAGGCAATACCAATAACACAACTCAGGCAGGAACCACAACAACCACTGATCCAATTGTAAAACCAAATACGGAAGAAGAAAAACAGCTTACCTCCTATTATACTAATGTGCCTGATGCGGCAAAAGCAAATCAGGTAGAAATTATGAAGGGATTATTCTTCACCGTTCAAATTGGTGTGTATTCAAAACCAGTTAAAGCAAGTCTTTTGTACAACATTCAGCCATTGAACAGTCAGTTGACTGAAGACAATAAAATCAGATATACCACGGGAGTTTATTGTGATATCAACGATGCAATTAAACGCAAAGATGAAATTGTAACCATTGGAATTACTGATGCCTTTGTTACTGCTTATTATAATGGAAAACGAATACCGATCACTGAAGCAAATCAATTGCTTGCAGCAAATGGTCCGTCAATATTATTTGATTGTGCAGGAACCGGCAATCAGGTTGCAGGAAACCAAACCAATAATCAGGGTGGAAATCAAACCAATAATCAGGGAGGTAATCAAACCAATAATCAGGGAGGTGATCAAACCAACAATCAGGGAGGGAATCAAACCAACAATCAGGGAGGAAATCAAACCAATAATCAGGGAGGAAATCAAACCAATAATCAGGGAGGAAATCAAACCAACAATCAGGGAGGAAATCAAACCAATAATCAGGGAGGAAACCAAACCAACAATCAGGGAGGAAACCAAACCAACAATCAGGGAGGAAACCAAACCAACAATCAGGGAGGAAACCAAACCAACAATCAAGGCATTAATACCAACCCGAAAAACTATGCTCCTGATGATACTGCCGGATTATGGCGCGTACAAGTAGGGTTCTTCCAGAATCAGGTTCCTGATGATTTTATTTCTTTGTTGCTCGATCATCAGGATGAAGGAATTGTTTCAGCAAGTGACGGTGATGAAAATATTACATTTTACACAATTCCTTATACCAGCAGATCTGAGGCGGAAGAACGTTCAGTGGATTTGTACAAAAAAGGATTCAAAGATTCCCAAATTGAAAAAATGCCGGAAGACGTTGATGAATTAGGTAACGTGATTTACAAGCCTGCTGTTCCGAAAGAAGTATTCTATAAAGAAGGTGTGCATTACAGAATTGTTGTTGGAAAATATCAGAGTGAA
>JADJYC010000008.1 GCA_016719925.1 Crocinitomicaceae bacterium
CCGTGAAGCCACAGGATTTTAAGTCCTGCGTGTCTACCAATTCCACCACCCGGGCATCTCAACTTTCATCGAGAAATTTTTTGAATACATGCGATAGACTACATGCAATTTCAATAAAAAAATGGACAAGTAGTGAACTCATCCATTCTTTGAGCGGGAAACGGGCTCGAACTCATGACCTCGACCTTGGCAAGGTCGCGCTCTACCAACTGAGCTATTCTCGCATTTCAATATTTCAACCAACTCAATTTGGAAAGTTCGAAGAACAATCAAATTGATCCCGATCGAGTGCCATTCACAAGTGAGTGGTGCGAGCATCGGGATGAGCTATTCTCGCAAAAATCATTTATGCATTCTTGTTTCAACCTCTGGTCGTTACCAGATTTATCCGAAACGGGCTACAAATATAAGGACTTAATAGAAAAAACAAAATACCATGACAAAAATCTTCAAAATGAAAAACACTGATTTTCAACTCAAAGCCAGGTATTTCAGCACTTTTTACTAATAATTATCCCTAAAAACCTATTCTCTCTTGCATTATTCGCTGTACTGATCGCCTTCATTCCTTTCGATTAAAGCATAAACCAGAAAAGTAGCCAGCCAGTGACTTCCCATATAATCACTGCCAATCACGTAATTTATAGATGTCTTTATATGGTTATCAGCTATTTCAAAAAAGAAATCATGAAAATCACCAGACATCTTTCCGCAGGCATAAAGATTCTGCGCGCGTGAAAAATTCAATCCGTCAAGATGTACCAGTTTTCCGTCTGTGCGGTCTGAAACCTTACCTGGATCGGGGATAAATTTTTCTTTGCAGAGTTCTGGCAAAAATGACTTCATCCATTTTTCAAATTCAGCTTCTTCAAGCACTTTACTCATCAGTTCAGCCTCCTGCAAACAGGGTGATAAAAAATCATACCCGCTGGGTTCCCAAGTGAACGGACATTTACAATCATTGTAATAATATTTTCTTGCGCTGCTTTTAAGCAGATTTTCAAAGGCGGTATCATTGACACCAATTGCATAATCCAGCGAAAGGGAAATTCCAAACGCAGTATTGGTATGTTCTCCAACACGAATAGGATAAACTAATTTTGGTAAAAAATTCTTGTATGACTCAACAATAAAATCTGTTAGTGGTTGTAAACTTTTTGTCCATCCGTGTGATTCGTTTTTCTCTGAATAACTTAACGCCTCATGCAACTTCAAAAGCCATGCCCAGCCGTAAGTTCGTTCAAATGATTTTTCAAGTTTCGGTTCAAAATAGGCCAGTTCCTTTTCAATTTTTTCAGGTGAAAACTGCTTGTCAAATAATGCAGTTATTTCTGCAGACAAAGCAGATTCAGGAAATCGATTCATGACAGAAGCGAGCAGCCAATATCCGTGAACGGAAGAATGCCAGTCAAAACATCCGTAAAAACCGGATGCAGATTTTCAGGTGAATCAATATAGGATGAATCTGTCAAAACCTGATTCAGTTTGTTTGGATATTCCACTTCAATACAATGCAGCGGCAGTTTTGCCAAACCTTCCAGATTTTTTTGACTCAATTCCAGATTATTTTCCTGTGAAAAAGAAATAAAAAAAGAAAATAATACAAACAAAGCAGACAACTTTTTCATGTACTAAAGATAGATAAACAACATGAAAGTTTAATCCAAACTGCAGCTCTGCAATTTCTAAGCTGTTTACCGTAGTTATTACAACAACAATAAATGTTACCTTTAAGAGAAAGCTGCATTATATTAAAAACCTAAACTATGAGAAATTATCTTTACTTACTATACCAGCACTGATTCTTTCCTGTTCAGGAGGAGGTGAATCAGACAATTCTGAAAACCAATTATCACAAAGTATCATTGCACCGCCGCTGGATGGAGATTTTCAAAACGATACACTTTTCAGGATTGATCCAACCAAAGACAATACAGTGGAAACGCCAAACGGAAGTTCAATTTATATTCCTGCAAATATTCTGGTGGATGAAAACGGAAATCCGGTAACATCAAGCGTAGAATTGAGTTTTGTACAGTATCATTCTCTTTCAGATATTGTTGCTTCAGGCGTACCAATGACCTATGATTCGGCCGGAACATCTTATCCGTTTGAATCAGCAGGCATGTTTTCACTGCATGCATCAGCTGATAAAAAACCAGTATCTGTTAAAGAAGGAGGAGCCATTGATGTCAATCTTGCTTCAGACAAAAATGAGCCGTTTAATTTTTATGAAATGGATGAAAAAACCGGGCACTGGACATTTGAAAACAATCCGCAACCCGTGCTTTCAAATCAGCGTTTTGATCCGTCAACGCGCCCCATAAAACCAGAACCTGCAACCAACGGCGCGTTTGTATTGGACATTAATTTTGATCTTTCATCATACAGTGAACTTTCAGTTTTTTCAGGCATTGTTTGGGAATATACCGGCACACATGACAGTCTTGATCCAAGAAAAAATAAAACCGTTGGTTCAACCCGCTGGACAGATTTCAGTTTAGCTCCAACTTATGACAAAGCATATGAATATTTTCTAACCATGAAAACCAAAGGAAAAGAATTTACAACACGGGTTAAAGCGGCATTAAACGGTAATGATTTTGATAAAGCCCTGGCTGATTTTCAGCAGAAGAAAATTGAGGTGGCGCAAAAAATGGATGACCTTCAGAAACCTTACATACGCAGTGTTTCCATTGATGGATTCGGGACGTACAATTATGACTACATCCATCAGATGAAAGAACCAGAACCCATGATTGCAGATTTTGACTTTGGCACAAAAAATAATGACAAAGACAAGTCACTGATTTTTGTTGTTTATCCTGAAGCAGATGTAGTGGTTCAATATCCAAAAGACATGTGGGGAAATTTTGCTTTGGATAAAAGTCAGGATTCAAAATTACTCGCTGTGATGCCCGGCAATTATATTGCGGTATGTAAAAATGATCTCAGTCAGAGCTTTGGCAAAAAAAATCACACCTTTAAAATGGATGTATTGCCGGATAAAGTGACAGAAAAAAATGATCTTGAAAGAATTATTGCCGGACTTTAACCATGCGGTTTTATTTAGTCATAATATGGATTGGTATCAGCTTCTCCGTTTGGGGAACTGATATCCTTTTTCCGGTGGCTAAAAACGGTAAATGGGGTTTAATCAATTCAAACGGTGACGTTGTTTTACAACCCCTTTATGACTATATCGAATATAATTCAACAGGTAAAAAATTCATCTATTATTTTCACGGAAAAAAAGGACTGATTGATTTATCCGGGAAAAAACTATCTGAACCCATTTATGAAAATTTGCAGTTTCTGGACACAAACTGGGTAGCGTATGATGATGGTTTAAAATGGCATCTGTTTAAATCAGACAAAGAAATTCTGGCAGATAATTTTGACTCAATCGCCAATTTTGATAAAGACATTATTCAGCTGTTTCAGGGAGATTCAATTCGCCTGTTTCACAGAAACGGAAATGTACTATCAAAAAAATGGTATCTCAAAGTCGGTCCTTTTTATAAAATGATTTCAGGTTTAACAAGGCAAAAAACGTTTGATCTCTTAAGTCATGAAACGCTTGAAATTCTGGTAAGTGATCTCACAGGCTTTTTTGATGCAACTGAAAATTATATCACCGGAAGGCATGCAAATGGCTGTCGTATTTATCATGCAGAAACCGGTCAGCCTGCATCTGATTTCTATGATGAGATTAAAGCAGTGAATGAAAATTATTTTATCTGCAAAAAATCAAATGATACAAAACTGCTGCAGCTTGAGAATAAAAAATTATTCCCGCTGCCTGATCTGGATGAAGCAGTTCAGATCAGATATCCTTATCTCTTTTATCTTAAAAATGAACAAACCGGCATCTGGAATTTTGAACGCGGAACGTTAATTGCCGAGCCTCAGTTTGATGGTGTCAGTCTGACTGATGGTTTGTTCTATGTCAGGCTGAATGGTGCTTACGGAATACTTTCAACAGACGGAAAAGAAATTCTGCCGCCGGTTTATTCATCCGTTACAGCGTATGATAATTTGTATCTGGTTTCACAAAATAATCTTTACGGACTAACCACCCGTTCAGGAAAAAAAATCAAAGACTGTGTTTACAAAGAAATCAGGGTCTATGATAAAAATGTAAAATGTTTTCAGGGAAAAAAACTGGATTTACTAAACATTGACGCAAACGGAACTGTTCAGGGAGAAACCAGTTATACCGATTACATGACCATCAGTTTTGATCAGGAGAAAACTCCGGGGCCACGTTCAGAAAGTATTGAATTCAGCGGAAACAGAACAGAGACAAGCCGTGCAGGATATGAAGCTCTTGGCTGGTTTCAGAAAGAAACAGAAAGACAAATTGGTGACTCGGTAAAAATTATTAAAGGCAACTGGGGATTGCGTTATGATAAAGATTCAATTGCAATTCAAAACCGGTTTCCGGATATTATTGTACAATTTGATTATGATCTCACGGAATGTTATGTGCAAAAATTAATTCGATACGGAATTCCGGGATATGAAGCGAAAATCAATGAAGCACAAAGTTATTTTTTCATGTCATCCAATTCATTTGCTACCGGATTTGGATTTTTCAGATTAGCCAATCACAAAACGAAAAAACTGCTGCCGAAAGTATTATTTCAGTCCATCAAATACAACGATTTTAAAAAATACAAACTTGCGCGTGCCCTTACCAAAAACCTCTGCCTGATTGATACCAGCGGGCAAATAGTTTTTGACAGCCTTATGTATTTTGGAAATTATAAAGAAGACATTTTAACCATTTGTGAAGGCGGAAAATACGAGATGCTTAAATATAATACTTCAACCTGTCCGCAATCAACAAGTAATTTTCTGAACAGTTTGGACATGGGAGATTATACTGCAGGAAAAAATGAAGCATTTTTTTCAATCAATAACGGTGACTGGTATTTCATTAATGCACGCGGAAAAAAAATAAACACGGAGCCATTTGATTTTATCAAGCCATTTAATCAGGGCAGAGCTATTGTGAGTCAAAACGGAAAATGGGGAGTGGTTGATACGGCCATGAACATTGTTGTACCAATTGAATACAATTACATCAATGAATTTTTTGTAAACGGCGAACAGTTTTTTGAAGTGTCTAATCCGGTTTACAATACATATCTCTATACCCGTTCAACAGGGAATCTGCAGAAAACGGATATTTCAAAAGTTTACCACTATTGTGAAGGTAAATGGTTTGTTCAGAATAAAGCCGGTAGTATTGCGCTTATGGATACAAATATGAACGCAATTACCGGATATGATTTTTCAGCAGTAACTCCGTTTGAAGATGGTTTTGCCATGGTAACAAAACGCGGAAAAAAATCAGTTATTGATCTGAACGGAAAAGAATATCTGCAGGGATACAAAGCCAGAGACATGAATTATCTGGGACACGGACGTTTTGAAATTATTCAAAGCAAAGGTTCGCTGATAGCAGACATCAGCGGTGATTCATTAATACTGCCAAATCAATGTAAGGAAGTAATTGAATCAAACAAAGATTTTGTGATTTACAAAAATCAGAACAAGGAACTGCAGTTATACACTGAATTAAAAATCAAAAAAATTCCAAAAGATGCAGATATCATTTCATATTGTCTGGAAGATGGCACGCTTCTTTTGAAACAGGACGGTTCAGAAAGAATTTATTCCGTTTACGAAAACAGGTACCTGACCAAAAAAATGTACAACATTGAAAAAATAGGTAAAGGATTTTATCTTTTCAGGCATCACCCGAGTAAAAAATTGGGTGCTGTGAGTTTGACCGGTGATACGTTGATTGATCCGGTTTATGATGAAATTGATATTCAGCCAAACGGCTGGGCGGTTGCGCGCGTTGATAAACGAACGCTTATCCGGATTGACATGAAAGGAAAAGCGCTTGACGATATGAAATTCACAAAATATGTGCGTGAAAAAGATCACTATATTTTTTACACCAAAGATGGAATTGGATTGTTTGACATGAACGGAAAAATGATTCTCCCATGTGATTACAGCCGAATTGAAAAGTATAATTCTGTTTTTTATAAAGCAGATGATGGTCAGGATTTATTTTATCTGGACGGGCGCAAAGTAATTCCGGGAGAATACTCCAACTACAAAGGATACAGTACATCAAACATGGTTGTGCGTTCGGGTAATATGGATTATCTCTACACCGGATACATCAATAAAACATTGTCCTTTCAAAATGTACAGCCAATCAACTCAGACTTATTTATTCTTTCAGAAAATAATCATCGCGGAGTTTATAATGCCGCAGGCAAAGATGTTGTTCCGGTTCGATATCATCAGCTCAAAGTGGACCGCGGTTATTTTCAGGTCAGACATTTTAATTCATTCGGTTATTTTGAAACCACTGGCAAACCGGTTTTTGACCCTATTAATTGAAAATAAATTTTCATCATCCCTGTGCAATGCTTAACTTTGATGTACATCGGTTAGCTTATGGGCTTTTTCAGTAAACTTTTTGGATCCAAATCAACTCTACCCCCGCTTGATTTTTCATTGGTGAAAACGGATATGCACAGCCATTTAATTCCGGGTATAGATGATGGTTCAAAGTCTATTGAAGATTCCATTGCAATGCTTCGCAAATTTGAAGAACTGGGTTATGAGAAAGTGGTGACTACACCGCATGTGATGAGTGACTTTTATAAAAATACACCGGAAATTATTTTGGGTGGTTTGGAAAAAGTAAGGGAAGCAATACAAAAAGAGGGATTAAAAATTCAGATTGAGGCAGCCGCAGAATATTATCTTGATTTTCATTTTGATGAACTTATTCTGAAAAAATCTGCTCACGTTCGGGCAAAATCACGTTTTATTTGAACTCTCCTTCAATGAAGAACCACCGCGTGTAAAAGAAACCATTTTCAATCTGGTTACTAACGGATACAAACCTATTTTAGCACACGTTGAACGTTATCCTTTTTACATCAATCAATGGGATAAAATTGATGATTACCGTGAGCGCGGTGTGCTTTTACAATTAAACATTAATTCCTTGTCAGGTCATTACGGACCGCAAGTAAAAAAATGGCAGAACAGCTGATTGATAAAGGATGGATTGATGTGATTGGTTCAGACTGTCACCATCTGGGGCATTTGCAAATGCTGGAATCACTGCGTTCAAATGAACATTTACACAAAGTTGTTTCGAAAGAAAATCTGCTGAATAAAAGTTTGTAGGTTTTTGTGGGCTAAGGACAGAGGGCTAAGGACAGTGGGCTAAGGGCAGAGAGAAAAGGACTAAGTACTATGGATTTCTTGCTTTAGGATTTTTAGACTCCGTATTCAATCCTTTGCGCCGGACAGGCTTTAGGATTTTTTTTTTGTTTCTGGTTGATAAGTTTATTTTCAAGAAGGCAAAAGATTTCTTGCTTTAGAATTTTTAGACCTTTAGGCATTTTAGGATTTTAGCTTTTAGTTGCAAACTAAAAAACCTGCCCATTACCTCATGGCATTTGCCTAAAAAAAATGACTCCAAACTCAAAACTTGCCCATTGCCTCATGGCACTTGCCTAAAAAAAATGACTCCAAACTAAAAACCTGCCCATTGCCTCATGGCATTTGCCTAAAAAAATGACTCCAAACTAAAAACTTGCCCATTGCCTCATGGCATTTGCCTAAAAAAACCTACTCCCTCCCCTTCTTCTCAAAATACTCCTCCTGTCTTGACAACAATCTCCACCACTCATCTTTTTCATCACCCTCTCTGAAAACGCGGATTGCTCCGGCGCGAACCAAAATTCTTCTCAGCTCATCATCATCAAAACCACCCATGTGTTGTTTCAGCGTTGCAAATGATCGTTCAATGTGTGATTTATGTGAAAGAAAATAGCGCGCTGTATTTTCAGCCATGTACTCCGTTTTATTGCTTTCAAATAATTTCTGCATTTCCTGTTTGTGCTTAATGTTCTGCAGAAAAAAAGATATGAGTCCGCCGATGATGGCAGAGATACCGGAGATGAGAATAGTTTCTTGCATAAAGGTTTAGTTCTGTTAATCCGAAGATAAACTTTTTCTATGGAATGAATTTATAATCTGCAAATTCATTATGGCCCGGTTAATTTTGGTATTTTAGATTAATTACCTGAAAATACAAATCATCTTAAACTGATGCCTGCAACTCTCAAAAAAAACTTTTACTACGCTCTGCTTATAGGATGCTTGTTTTTACTGCTGGTATCTGCTTTATCTGAATATTATAATTTATTTGTACTGTTTCCGCCCGACGGAAATTTTTTATCCAACCTCTGGTTAACAACCAACATAACTTCACAGCTGATCAGTTTCATGGTTATTTTTCATTTTGCTGCCGATAAAAAAATTATCCTTTCAATTTTAATTACTGCCGGTTTGCTGATAAACGTTTGGATAAATTCTATCATGGCTGATTATAATATCACTTATGTTATTGAAGTTTCCAATTTGATTTTTCTTGACCGAATCAGTTTCTGGATTTATATTGCTCTTGCCGCTTCTTATATCTATTATGATCAGAAAAGATACAGCTGGCTCATGTATATTGGAATCATCAATGCACTTTTTGAAATTGTCAGATACATGAATGTGAATGAAAATTCAGTTCTTTCTGTTTGTCAGTACACATTACAGATTAGCGGTGATATTGCCTTTATTCTGTATATCTGGGATTTTATGAAGCGTGCTGATCTCTTGGAACAAAAAAAATAATTTCACCCGGAGTGATAAAACTTCATCTTTACAAAACCAAACGCATAATCTTTTTCTTACTTTTATCTGTAACAGGTCACAACTATGCAGCCATCTTTCAAAAAACTCCTTCAGAATTTTGCACAGATTTTAAATCAGTTTGAAAATCCGGTCCAAAAAACGGAAGCATTAAAAGCTTTGCAGAAAACAAATCTGCCGGATAATCAATTACTCATCTCCTATCATGACATGCTGCTTTTTATCCTTAGTCATCCTCAGGATAATAAACAACTTAAAATTGCAGAATCCGAAATGAGACGTGTAAGTGCACACCTTGGAAAAGTTGGAAAAAAAAGTGTCTTTGCTGATTCCGGTCTGCCCTTCACAACCATGACTACGCGTTATTCACACGATCTTATGGAATGGATGATGCGCAATAATTTTACACCGGAAATCGATACACTGGAAGATGAAATTTCACTGAATGATTTTTTGAAAAATACTTTACCCGCTTTGCTTCGCGATGAAACAACCGCTGGACTTTCAAACGATGATTTATTTGTACGATTAGGAGTAAAACCTACACAGCGTCTGCCTTTTTTAATTCAGGAATTTAAAAAACTGAATATGGTATCGTATGCAAAAGAACAATTGTGGCAATCACTCAATTTTTTTGCATCATTCAAATTTGATCATCTTAAAAATTCGAAATCCTATAACCGGTTTGAAAAAGAACCTGTTTTTTATCAGACAGATCTTGTAAAAAAATTTGATCATCAGAAATTGCTGAATACACCGGTTGGAAATCCTGTTCATCTGAAAGATGCTGAAAAAGAAAATCTCATTGCGGTGATTCGTTTGTCTATGATTCAAACATTACGTGAAACGGATACCGCCACTTACATGGATGAAAATTCACTGCGGTATTATGTTCTTGATCGTGGAATGAGCATAGCATTTTATGGAATGATACCACAGCGTCAGCTTGCGTTTCAATCCTACATCGGTTATACACTTTTTAAAAACGGATATCCAACCGCATACGGCGGAAGCTGGATTTTTGGGCGCGCCGCACGATTTGGTCTCAACGTCTTTGAACCATTCCGCGGCGGTGAATCAGGTTTAATCATGTGTCAGTTGCTCAGAACCTATAAACAGGTTTTCAATCTGAACTATATAGAGGTGGATGCATTTCAATTTGGAAAAGACAATCCGGACGGAATAAAATCAGGAGCCTATTGGTTTTATTACCGCTATGGATTCCGTTCACTGGATAAAAAACTTGCGCAGCTTGCAGAAAAGGAAATGAAAACCATTCAGGCAAAACCCGGTTACCGGACTTCAGAAAAAACCCTGACTCAACTTGCCGAATCAAACGTGGCACTTGAAATGCAAAACAAGTATCAGTTTGATGTGGAACAATACAGTTCTGATGTCATTAAGTGGATTAAAGCCAAACATGGCGGCAATCATGAAAAAGCATTAAACGCAGCACGTCAGCAATTCAAAAAACAACTAAAAATTTCAGAAAATTTGAATGCGGATGAACTGGCCGTTTTGGATGAAGTTTCATTGTACGCAGCAACGTATTCCGTTACCAGAAAAAAACAAATTCATTTGCTGGCGGACATGATTAAAGTCAAACCGGTGTCACCTTATACATACAATGTAATATTGACAGAGTTGCTTAATTCAAATTAAGCAAGCGACATTTTATGCGTTGACCAATCCACTCCAATCCGGTAGGTTTGATAAATGCGCCCGTCTTTTAAATTTCCGCCAAAATGTTTTGTGGCAGAATGGAAAACTCCTGATGGATAAGCCACCATTCTGTTAAACTGATGTCCCGCACGGTGAACTTCAATCCACTTGCTGCGGTTTCTGAAATCATTTTCCAGTTCATCATGCAAATCAGCCATTTTCATTCCCAGCTTTTTGCAGCTGCCGGAGTAATTGCATCTGCTATTCCGGTGCGTTTATGCTGCCAGAGAGATGTACCGCAATCAACCGGCAAATCAGGTGTGAGATAAATTAAAACCGTAATGTCATTTGCCGGATAATCGGCATGTATCCCCGGAATTTCTTTGTGTTTCCCTTTTGAAAAACCGTGATAAAAAACACCATTTTCCAAAACAGGATCCGTATCCCAGCGGTTGACTTTTATTCCCAGAATTTTTTCCAGTTTCTGTTTGATTCCGGGCTCATGATACACCTTTGTACTGCGCATGCCAGTCACGTTTTCAGGTTCATAATAATCAGCACTTTTTGCAGCTTTCACCACTTTCTGCGGATCATCGTAAAAATTATCTTTCACCAGCAAAAATCGATTGTACAATAATTTCTTTTCCATACTTCAGAATTAACGTGACAGTATAAAAATAGAAAAATTGCTGAATTGAAAAATGATTTTTTACCATGCCGGTAATCCGCCCGTAGGGTCAGGTCGCGACCTGACCCTGCGGTTGCGTGATCGCGTTCCGTTAACAACGGAAGATTTACCCAACAGAATTATTATCTTAGACGTCAACACCTTGTAAAAATTCCCAACCAATGAAAAATCTGTTTTTATTTTTTTGTTTCTCTGTTACCGTTTTTAACTCCGGCGCCCAATGCACCATCAACTCTTCCATCAGTTCAATCCCCGCATCATGCAACGGCGTGTGTGACGGTCAGGTAATTTTCTCCTTTTCAAACAGCGGAACAGATGCTGCACCTTACAACGCTATTTTAAAAGACGGTTCAGGAACCATTGTGGATTCCTATACCATGTTTAATGAATTTGGCACACATGTCTTCACAGATTTATGTGATGGAAATTACACCGTCACCCTGCAGGGAATTTTTGTGACATCGTGTATTTCCATTTCATCCATTACGGTGACAGAACCAACTGTCATGTCTATCTCTTCCATCAATGTGGTGCATGAAGTGAACGGAGCCAACAACGGATCAATTGGTGTCACTGCAACAGGCGGAACAACTCCATACATGTACAGTAATAATAACGGAACTTCGTTTCAGTTTCCTTCCACATTCAATTCTCTGACAGATGGAATTTATTACGTGATTTTACAAGATGCAAACGGATGTACCGATGAAGAAATTGTCTCTGTTGGTTTGATTAATACAGCCGGCTGTGAAGTGACCGGATCCATCACACCAGTAAGCGGGTCATGTGCTTCAAGCTGTGACGGAGAAGTGCTTTTGGACTATGATAATTTACAGGTTGTTCCAGGTTCACCGTACACAGTTACTTTGGAAGATGGTGAAGGAAATACGGTGGACGTACAAAATTTTCTCACTGAAACACAAAGTGTAATTTTCTCTAATTTATGTAATGATATTTATACAACGACGGTTCAGGGCGGCACCTGTTCTTTTATCATTTCAACCGTGGTAGAAGCTCCTGCTCCGCTGGGAATTTATGTCAATCCAACAAATCCAACTTTTGGATTAATGAATGGAAATGCTGAATTATTTGTAACAGGCGGAACACCTCCGTTTCAATACAGCATTGATGGCGGAACAATCTATCAGCCAACTGCTGTTTTTTCAAATCTGGATGAAGGAAACTATACCGGAATGATTGAAGATGCAAACGGATGTTCTCAGCAAACTGATTTTTCACTGACTGATATTACCGTTTGTGATTTGAATATCACATCATCCGTTTTGCAAAATCCAACCTGCTTTAATGCATGTGACGCTTCTGTCTCATTTAATTATTCAGACATTTTTGAAAATGGTCCATATCAGATTTCAATTATTCAAAACGGAGACATTGCACAAACATTTACATTTACCGGAACAACCGGAAATGCAACTTTCACTGATTTTAACTATTTAGGATGTCTTGCTGAAGACAGTGGAACCATTTTAAATCCGGCAGCACTCAACATTACCTCCGTTTCAACCACAACCACCGGAGTTGGAACAAGCAACGGCACAGCAACAATTTCTGCAGCCGGCGGACAGGCACCATACACATTCAGCTTAGACGGAACAACATTTATTTCTTCTGCATCTTTTTCAAATTTATCATCAGGAATTTACACCGCTTACGTTCAGGACGCAAACGGATGCACTGATCAAATGTCTTTTTACATCAATGAAAATGGTTGTGATTTCAGTTTGGATTTTTCTGCAGATTCTATTTCATGCCCGGGAATGTGTGACGGAGTTTTATCATTTAATTTTAACGGAAGTGTAACTGACACCCCTTATTATCTGGAATTATTTAAAGACGGAAATCTGACCGACGCTTCTGTTTATACTTCACAGCCGGTGAATGATAATTTTACCGGAATGTGTTCAGGAATTTACGTGCTGAGCGTGATGAACAGTTCAGGCTGCAAACAATTTGCACTCACAGAAATTGAAGCACCGCTTCCAATGTCTCTTACTGCTGAAACAGAAACTGCAACTGTGTATGATAACAACGGTGAAATAGTGCTAAGTGCAAACGGCGGAACTCCTCCGTATCAATACAGCATTGATGATCAAACCAGCTGGCAAAGCAATTCATTTTTTGAAAATTTATATTCTGACAATTATGTGGCCTGGGCTCAAGACGCAAACGGATGTCTGTCCATGACACATGTTTTTGTCGATGATACTGCAACATGTACATCCGTCATTGTTCTGGAAACGGAAGATGTTTCCTGCCCCACCATTTGTGACGGAACCGCTACAGTAATTTTTAATGATACCGGAAATAATCCGCCATACATTGTGAGCTTATATCAGGGAAGTACATTGGTTGATACCAGCGGCATTTATACTACTTTTTCAGGTTTGTATGAATTTACAGATTTATGTGAAGGTGCTTATCAGATGTATATCACAGATGAAGACGGTTGTACGGACAAACAAAATATTTACATCCATGAAGCTGATCCGGTAACCGTTACAGATGTTATTATTGTTGAACCAAGTGCTGGTAACAATGACGGATCTGCAGAAATAATTACACAAGGCGGAACCGCACCTTTGTCATTTACAATCGATGACGGTACTACCTGGCAGCCTGAAAATTTTTATGATAATTTAGGTGACGGAACTTACACCGTGATGATTGAAGATGACAATGACTGCGTTTTTCTGAATACATTTTCCATCAATGAATTTCCGGGATGTACCATCAATACAACATTTATACTTACTCAGGGAATTACCTGTTATGATTCATGCGATGCAATAATTTCTTACGGATTTTCTGAAGCAGTAAATACACCACCTTATACACTCGATTTAATTTTTAATACCGTCATTCTGACTTCGGCAACAATTTCTTCAAATTCATTTAGCGGCATTTGGGATAGTTTGTGTATCGGAAATTATTCCATTTCTGTAACCAACGGAAACGGATGCAAAGCAGTAATTCCATCCATGTTTATTGAGAAACCAGCTGATCTCACCCTGGATTTAATGGTGACTGATGCGCTGCCCGGTCAGCTGAACGGAACCGTTGATTTACTCTCTTCAGGCGGAACTGGACAACATACCTACAGTTTAAATTCTATCGATTACCAGTCACAAACAGATTTTGAAGATTTGATACCAGGTAATTATCTGGCGTATGTAATGGATGAAAATTTTTGTCAGGACACTGCGTCATTCACCATTTCAGAAAATACAGACTGTGATATTTCTCTCACGTATCTGGCAGATGATTTAATGACTTGTCCGGGTGACTGCAGCGGAGCAATCAGTTTTGAATACACCGATGCCGGATTAAACAACGCACCTTATTCAGTAAAACTCATGGATCAGTCAGGCTCCATTCTTCAAACCGCAATTGGTACAGCCAATATTGAAACCGGAATTTTTATGAATCTCTGCGCAGGTGATTATCAAATTTTGGTTGAAGATTTATACGGTTGTCAATCAGCACCGCAAACTATATCCATTACTCAACCTGATTATTTAGAAGCAGATCAGATTTTGGTTGAACCGTTTGATGGTTATTACAACGGCAGCATCACCTTAAATGCAACCGGCGGAACAGCACCATATGAATTCAGCACCAATCAGATTACATGGACAAGCTCCGGCACATGGACCGGTTTGAACGCTGGTTTTTATATTTTATATGTTCGTGACGACAACGGATGCGAACAGGTAATTTGTGTGGTGCTGGAAAATGAATGGGTCACTTCTGTATTTGAAAGTGAATCAGAATTTGCAGCCTATCCAAATCCAACACAAGGCTTGGTTTTTATTTCACATCCAAACATTCAATCAGTAAATGTGTACACCTCCACCGGCAGCAAAGTTGAAATTCCATTCAACCATTTTGATAACGGAACCACCGTCGATTTTTCTGATCAGGCCTCCGGAATTTACCTGGTGGAATTTGCAGATGTGAACGGAGAAATTAAACGCGGGAAAGTTGTGAAGAATTGATGAATGGGAAATTCATGCACGCCATTCGTTTAACCAATTAATTGCATGAATCCATTTTCAAAATATTTCCCCGCCTCATAGGGGTCGGATTAATCCGACCCCTATGAGGAAATTGAATTTGATTTTGGAAACCATTTAAATGGTTTAATGCCTGAACGCTCATCCTTTTGCGGCGTAAACATATTTCATGAACCAATACGGAATCTTCTTGTCATAATCTGTTATTCGAACAATATTACCCGGTTCGACAAATGCAACCAATTCATAATGTTCTCCTGAATTGTCAAAAAGATATGATCTATAGCTCGCTTTAATCGCAGCTATCAGAAGTTTCATTGTTTTAAAATATCGTTTGGAAATCAAATCTTCCGGTACGGGATGGCCTCCCTTTTGAACCCGGAGTTTAACCCGGTCAATATTGATCTGAGGATCTTCAGTTGTAATAAAATAGAGATAAATGCGATAACCTTTTTCTTTGGCTTCACGCATAATTTCCAATTTAGAAGGATGAGAAAAAACTGTTTCAAAAGCAAAACTGATTCCTGCGTTGAGCAATTTATGCCTGATAAATGAAGCAAGGTCAGAAGCCAGATAAGAATTAATTTTGCCGGAAAACAAAATTCTGTTTGATCGAATTTTAAATTGGGTGTGAATTTTATCACTTTTCATTTTAGCTGGTGACATTCCAGATTCTAAAATATACAATTGCAACTCTTTTGTGACAGCAGAAATTTTGTATGTCTTTAATTCCAAAAATCCTTTCTCCGCAATTGATTTTTCGATTTCATCTGCGTTGACAAAAACACCAATTATTATTCTTTTATCTGCAGGATTTTTAAGTGCTTTTGAAAGAAGAGATTTACCTGAGCCGTTGGGTCCGGCAAAAATTCTTAATCGCTTTTGTGATGATTTACCCAAGACGAAATTCTTTTGTTACGCGTCTTTTTGATCGGGGAATTCTTTTCACAAATTCTTTCGAACCGTCCGGGTGCACTCTGTAAATAATTCCATTGATCTCATATAAAACAGAACTGTCCAGTTTTTTTACTTCGCTCTGCGCTTAAAGCGAAGCTCCAATTGCCGCACCTACAATGGCTGCAAGAACTGAACGATCACTCTTTCCGGTCAACATGGCCCCTAAAGCGGCACCAATCAATCCACCGGCAATTGCATCTTTGATTATGTCATCTCTGTTTTGATCTGGCATATTCCAAAGATACAAAAAAAACGTCAATGTGCGAATTGCGAATTACACATGCTGAATAATGATTTCCTGCCATTTTTAGAAATAAGACCATGCAAAAAACACGATAAATACGGAACGCTCATCGCTACAACCTCAAATCCCCCCAATTTTCCGATGATCAGAAATAAAATACCCAATTAAAATCAACCCGGGTAAAAATGAAAAACTGAAAAACAACCAATGCAATCCTGTGCCTTCACTGGCTACATAAATTGTTGCAAAGCTGGTTTGAAACGCAAGCGCAACGCCGTGCCAGGTGAACCATGAAAACTTGCCCTTGTCAGTCCAGATAAATGCAACCGCACTGATTATAATGAGCCAAAAATTCATCTTAACAATGAGATTATAAACTGTAAAATCAATGTTTTTCCAATCAGCAGTTGCAAGGCTGTAAGACAAGCCTTCTGAAAAAAATCCAACTGCACTTATGATTTGAATAACAAGTATCAGCCACATTTTTCTATCAGCCAAATGAATCATAAACAAAACAAAATATGCCGCCACAACAACAAATGTTATTGTCTGCATCAATGCCATGGAATTGTTCTGCGCTGTATTGTGAAATTCTTCAATATTTGATTTTCGCATGAAATCAAAAATGAGATTCAGACAAGCTGAGATAATTAGTAATATTGAAAAATTTTGTTTCATTTTTTTATCCGACCTCTGCGTTTTTATTCGTCTCATCCACTAGCCTAATGATTTTGGTGGCATCTGCATCATCAAAAATCCCAATGATCCCATCCTGGTGTTGTTCTGTGAAAGGTGGTTCAAACAACATACGCTTTTCTATTTTTCCGTTTTTGGTCAGGAATTTTATGATGTTTTGAATGAAGGTCATTTGATCGGCACGCAGATTTCCGGCGTTTAGGAATTCAGCAAAAATTTTATTGGCGGCTTCAATGTCTAATCCTAAAATGCTGCGCACAAATTCACCTAAAGGTTGATCACCGTAGTTTGCTTTGTATTCATCACGCGTGCCGCAGGTGTTGCTGTCAAAAAGAATTTCTTCCAATTGATTTAATTCGGGTGCCGTGATTGGAATGTTGTGCGTGAGTTTATAAATCACCAAATGATCTTTGTGCTCACGTAAATAACGTTCTACGCGATCTTTATATCCTTGTAAGGTTTGATATTGCGGAATTACATCACGCACTACAATATTATCGGTGTCCAGATTATCTTTGAATGAAGTATAGACATTCACTTGTTCTTCAAACTCAATAAACTTGATCAAATCACGCAGTGCAATGCGCAATTCTTCCATTGCATCTAACGTGCGTGTATTCCAATAATGATCTTTTTGAATTTTTCCGATTAAAGGCATTTGATGTGCAACAACCGGAACATTATCCAATTTGCTCAGCGATTTTGCAATGTCAATGACGCGGTTAATGTATTTGGTATCATCTATTTTTTGCAACATGCACAACTGAATCACCAACATGAGATAATCAAAACGGCGCGCCAATTCATCGTTGCCTTGCGGCTCCGGTAACTTTGACAAATGTCCGCAGATATCCAGAAAATCACCTTTGGAAATTACATCCCAACGTTTGCGGTCTGAATATTCATTCACCTTGCGCAATTCCATTCTTACTACAAATCGATCCTGATTTAAAGTTGCAATGGATTCATGAAGTTCGTTCAGATAAGTTAAGCGCAAAGCCTCATCTGTTTCAGTGCGGTTGTAGAATTCTTTTATAAGTTGAGCTACTTCTAATTTAGCTTCAAATATTTTTTGTGAGATTGGTTTTTGTGAACTTGTATTTGCACCATCCGGATGTTCATCAAAGAATTCAAAATTTTGACAGAAATCAAAAATTAAAAATTCTGTTTTGTCAATTCCGGGCCAAAAGATCAGGACATAAACGCGTTCCGCGCCCAATCATTTGCCAGAATTTAGAAGCTGATTTTACCAATTTAAAAAAGACAAGATTGACCACACGCGGCGCATCAACACCTGTATCCATCATATCCACCGAAACTGCAATCTGTGGTAATTGCTCTTCAAAATCATCGGCAAAACGTTCTAATAAATCTTGCGCTTTGGGTTCATAATTGTCTATCACGCGTAAAAAATGACCGCTGTACTCAGGATAATTTTTATTAAAACGCTCTTCAATAAATAAAGCGTGTTTGTGATTTTTTGCAAAGATGATTGTCTTGCCTAATTTATCTCCGCCGGCTACTTTGATTCCCTGTTCCATCAGGTATTGAAGTACTTTATCCACGGTATCGGTGTTAAAAAGCCATGTATTTAGAGCACTACTACTTATTTCATCATCAGATTCATTTTGAGTAGGATCACCAAATTTTTCTTCGTATTCTTCTTGTTCTGCTTTACTAAGTTCGTGATATTTTATACCATCGCGCATGAATTTAAGTTCAAAAGAAATCGCTTTGGGCGGAACTAAATATTTATCTGCAACAGCCTGATTTAATTCGTAAGCAAAGGTTGGGTTGTCATCTTCAATCCCAAATAATTCATAGGTATTGTGATCAACATCTTTTTTAGGAGTAGCCGTTAAACCAATCACCATGGAATCAAAATAATCAAAGATGGCTTTGTATTTTTGATAAACAGAACGATGCGCTTCATCAATAAAAATCACATCAAAATGTCCAACGCCATACAATCTGCCGTCATCTGTTTTGATGCCGTCAATTTTATTCATGATGGTTGGATAAGTAGAAAAAACCAAACGGGTTCCGTTGTCTTCTTTTTCTTTGGTGAGATCAATGGATGACAATTGCGCAAGTTGTCCGCCAATGGCTTTTTTTGCTTGTGTGACTAAAGCGTTTCGATCTGCCAAAAACAAAATGCGCTTAGCCCAATTGCATTTGGTAAGCATGTCAATAATGGCTGCTGCAGTTCTTGTTTTACCTGAACCGGTTGCCATCACCAACAAGGATTTTCTGTGACGTCCAACAAGTTTTCCATTTTGATCTGCCACCAATCGTTCTGCTACACGTTGTATTGCTTCCAACTGATACGGGCGACCTGCAATGTTTGTATCGAGTTGAAATTTTCTTAAATCCAAACGTGATTCACGTCTGTCAATCAGCAACTGCAATTCATCTTTAGTGTAAAAACCATTCACTTCTCTGGGCACGTAAAATTGATCATCCCAAATGTGTGATTCAAAACCGTTGGTGTAAAAAATGATGGGGCGTTGGCCGTGCATTTTTTCTAAACAATCTGCATATAAAACCGCTTGTTGTCTTCCTTTATCTGCAGAGATCATTGCTTTCTTTGCCTCCACAACTGCAAGCGGTAAACCGTTATCACCCCACAACACATAATCAACAAATCCAACGCCGCTTGGATTAATTGATTTTGGCATTCCGCTAACTTCATATTCCAATTCCCTGCCTTCACGCAAATTATTCCACCCTGCTTCTTTTAAATAGAGATCAATGTAGATTTTGCGCGTAACCGCTTCTGGAATGTTGTGCGGAATTACTTTATTAAAATCAAGAGTTTTTTGTCTTGCTTCACGACGCTCAGTAATGGGGCGTTGCTGCGCTTCTAATTTTGCTTTTTCTTCTTCTGAATATTTTATTTTTTCTTGAAGCGCTTGTTGCTCTTTTTTGAAATCAAGTGCTTGCGCTGCTAATTTTTCTTGCAGAATTAGAAGCTGTTGTTTCAGTAATTGTTCTTCTTCAACTTTTGAAATCAGATTTTCATCAAAAGCTTTTACTTCTGGTTTTTCAGCACCGTAATATTTTGCCAGGAAAACAGAAAATGAGTGTAATGCCTTTACACAAATGAGCGCTTCATTGCTGCTAATGGCTTTACCGTGTGCACCGTCATTACCTAATTTACGAACCAGGTTCACTTCACGAAACAACCGATCATTGATATTGGCTTTAAACGAATAGGCATGAATCAATGAACTTAACGACGTGTCATACGGCTGTTCCAAATCACCATCATTTTCATACATCCACTGCACCATACGCTCCAATGCACTGCGACATAAAATGACAGCATAGCGCGGTTGTTTAAACACATGCTTTTCTGCACTTGCGCACTCGTCTTGGATGGACGGCCATTCGGTTAGGAAGTGGAAGTTGGTATTCACCTCATTGGTTTAATGTCAGTGAAAATATGGATTTTTTTTTGGAAAAGAGCTGATTTTAACGGATTGAGTGCATGTAGTCAAGCTAAAAAAATATAAAAAGCTGTGTTAAAGTATTGGTAAAATCAAACAAATCTCCATATTTGTCGTACATTTCAGTAAGTTATGGCAACAATGGATATGAGTGTTAAGGAAGTAGTGAGTGATATTATCGTGAATGCTAAAAAAGGTAAGGCAGATTTACCAAAAGAGATTTCTGCAGAAGAAAAGGTAAATAATTTTTTGGACGCATTGATTGACATCAATAAGGCGTTTAAAAAATCGAATAGGTCTATGAACATTATTTTCAATGGTCTTGACAAGTTAAGTCACGCCTCGATTGAAAATGAAGATGACGAAGATCAAATCAATAAACTGCTGAGAATATTGGATAGGTTCTATAAGGATTTATCCTTGAGTTATAGTCGTTATATAAAAGCAGAACTTCTGCAAAAAGGGAGTAAGTCATATCTTGAAGATATGCAAATTCACATTCGTACTTTACGTGAATACATTACAGATATTAGGCAATTGTATTTTCCAAGTGAAGAAGATAAGGCATTAAATTCTGAGTTAGCCGCACTTATCTAATATGCAGTTTTTTGCTATTGAGCGGTTTGTGCTTAGGTACAATTTGATCCGTAAATATTCCAAATTTTATAGTTGTATTGATGTAAATTTCTATGAAGCGTTTCATGCAATTGCAATAGAAGAATTATACATCAAAAAATTTCAGATTTTTGAAAAACCGCCTGTAAAACTGATCAAGATTCGGTTGAGTTCATGCACCAATAACGGTGATTCATATGGCTTCAGAGTGCTTACATTTGTGAATATTGAAACTCAAAAATGCTATTTCTTAGACATCTATCCCAAATATGGAAAATTGCACCAGGCAGATTTTGATAAAAACGAGTTAAAAGATTTTTTGAAAGAAAAAACGGAAGAAGAAAAGGAAGGAACTCTTTTTTCTGTTTTGTTTCAGAAGAAGGAACCTCTTGTGGAATTTAAACAAGCTTAAATTTCTAAATCACTGGAATTATAGACTTGTTCTTTTGCTGAACGTAAAGGAATTGCTGCATCTCCACCTTATTTTTCTTCGATAACCTTGAGCATTTTATCTCCCAATATTTGAGAGACATCCTTTTTTCCGTGGAAGTACAAATTTAATTCGGCGGAACTTAGTCCAATCAAATCAGCAAATATTTCAGTGGTCATTTTATTTGAAGGATCTCCAATAAAATCAAGAACTTGAAAAATCACATGTGCACTCAACAATTTTGCTTCCTTGTCAATTTCAATATCTAAGTAGTCTGATTTTTTGTCAGAAATCAACTTGCGAAAATTAAATAGATTCTGATTTGTCATTTTTCAGATATTCTGTCGTCACTGAAAAAAGTAGAAGGGTTTACAATTGGCAACATCGTACCTTCAAGGTAAGTACCTTTTGTTTTCATAATTAGAAAGCCACGTGTAGTTGATAGCAAAATACCTAAAAACATCGCTATAACCGTTGCCGGAAATTTTCCATTCAAGGGTTTAACAATTTCATCAAAATTGAGAATGGAAAAAACACCTGTTGAATTAATTTTACCGAGATAATGTGCTTTTGAAATGTCTGAATAGATTTCAATGGTTGAATTAATTGTCAATTCCTGAGTGGAGGAATCAGGTTTGAAATTTAATTTCATTTCATAGGTCACCTGATCAAAATCAATGGTCTGGCTAATTTTTTTTGATACCTTTTCAAGATGAAATGAATCACAGGTGATTGACTTTATTTTTGAAGAAAGATTTATTTCTGCTGGTGTACTCATTTCAATTGATTTGTTGACTGTAAGTTTGTCTTTTTATGCTTGTCTGAGCAGACATTTCTATCTGAATGTGTTGACCTGCATTTTGAATGGCCTTTCTTTTGAGGACAGGATTTGTCTCAACTTTTACAACATGATTGGGTGACAGCTCAAAAAAGCAGTTAAACTCGGTATATTTTGCATCTTTAGGACAGATCAAAATAGCTTCACCTAAAACTGCTTCAATTTTTGCAATGGTTTTCATTGTGAAATTATGATTGCCACGGAGCCATTTGCTGATTTCAGATTCACTTTTCTTCAACCTATCGGCGAGATATTTTTGATCCTTACCTTTTTTTGCAAGAATCAGAAATATCTGTTCCATGATCGCAAAATTCTTTTCAAAAAGAATTTTTTGGTCGAGTGGAATTTTTTTTCTGCGGGCTTCTAGGAGTGGATTTTTCATTTTGTTTCTTGTAAGTATAATGGTACTGGTATATTATAAAGCTCTTGATTGTATAAATTGACCTGTGCACTTTTAATCAGAGACATAAGTATGTTTCCGATGGAAAATAATGTTTTAGCATAATTATTCAATTCCGGATCCTCATTGAATGTTCTCGTCTCCTTATGACCACCGTTCCCAATTAAGACAATCTCAGTGGAAATACGGTAGCAATAAAGTCTAAGCTTACTTGTTTCAATAGGCAACGCCACAAGTCGGTTTATTTCAGGTCTGAAGTTTCTTTCTAACGCACCGACATTTCCAATTTTATCAATCCACATAAGAATGTTGTTCAAATCTGCGTCAAACTTTGGATCGGCGTCAAATGCCTGGTAAAATTTATTGAACTCAGTATCCTTTTCATTCTGGAAACGAAAAGTATAAAAGTCACCTTATTATGCTTCTCCAACAGTTCGATGACAATTTTACGCTTCACTTATAAGTTAAGTTACAAAATTAGTAATTATTTCAAACCAAATCCAGTCGGACACTGAATTTTTGGATTCTTTAAGGTTAATAGCGGGAGCGCGTACTTTAGTTGTTGAATAAATAGATTCATTTTAATCATTTTGAGATTTCTATTAAATCACCTTTGATTGTTCAATTATCATCTCTATCTGCGTTTTCAACTTGTTCAAATTTTCTTTTTACTCAAGTTTCAAATTAGACTCGGTCTCTGACAAATAATCCATTTCATTGGCCAACATTTTATACGAACCAATAAAGAAAACGGTCTGCATTATTATTTGATAATTACTTGCCAACATTTCAATATCACGAACAAAATCTTCCTTGTTAAATTTTATTTTTTCTTGGATTGGAAGCGATTCATAGATTTTTGGTTTATGACTTTTAATTGGCAGAGCATCATAGTGCTTGATACAATTACAAATCCAATTGAGTCGATTTATTGTGACGTAATTCTGCCATTTTCTAATTTCATAATTGAATTCGGTTTTTGCAAAATTTTCAATTGAAGTGATTTCTTCTTCGTCAGCATTGAACAACAAATCAGCACTAATAATTAAGTCTCGTATGAAATTTTCAAACTTATGAAACATACCAACATAGCCAAGACGAACTGTTTCATAATAATTCTCCTTGAAATCCTCCTTAGACATTTTTATTAAATGCTTGTATTTGGATTGCTCCAATTCTCTCCTGTCATCAACAATAGATTTAGATGCAGCAGGTAAATAATAATTTACCATTAGAGTCTTAAAGCCTTGGAGTTCTGCAATTCGATTAGTAATAAATTTGTAAATCTGTTGACCCTTTTCATCCTCTAGAAGCAAATGGAAATTCATTATCCCTGAAAGATTTGATTTTAAATTTTCAAACAAACGATCAAACCTATTCTCCTTCTTCATCGGTGAAAATTTTCCTATTTAAACACCCTCCCCAACAACCCCTCAAACAACTCCTCTGATTTCTTCAACCCAACCTGTGCCAATGATTTTTGCTTTTCAATCGCCTGCACTCTTTCTGCAAATTGGTTTTGGAGTTTGAGAGGAGGTATAATTAGTTTCAAATTGGTAATATGTTCGATCTTGATTCCTTGAACTGTTGCACCTGACGAAACTCCTTCAAAATACTCTTTGCACATTTTTAAAGAATGAAACAGAAAAAATTTATTCAATTCTGTTTTTATTTTAATTCCTTTCAAATCCTGATTTATCGCTGCATCAATTCGTGTAATCAATACTTTCCAACTGCCATTCTTGTAGCGATGACGATCGTACCTGCAGGTAAAACGCGTGTAGCACTATTATCTACTCCCTCTTGAGTAATGTGATCTGTTGTAGAATCCAACCAATCTCCTTTAATATCTTTAACACTTGCCCAAGGAATTGTTCCATTCCAAAATGCCTCATTTTCTTTACTAGGTGTGCCGCCTCCAACCAAAGTAATTTGGTTGCTTAGATAATCTGTCTCCCACCCCTTCTCATTCCTAACCGGATCCCCAAACATCTCCAAAAACAAACTCTGCGTTAATTCATCGTATTTAGCAACCAAGGCTTTGTCTTTTTGACGCAAACTGTCTGCCGCATCTAACAAGGCCGCTATCTTTTTTTGCTCGGTGAGGGGAGGGAGAGGAACGACTAAATTTTTTATTTGATCTGTATTCAAATTTTTATAGATCGCACCAACTGCCTGAGACTTACTTCTAAGTTTATTAAATTTAAAATAACGATACAAATATGGAGTGTAAACGAGTTTGGCATTCAAATTTCTTAATCCAACAAAACCATCATGAATGCAAGCATCAACATTTAAAATGGACGGCTCTCCAGGATCTCCACTTACTGCGACAACTAAATCACCTTTTAGCATCGGTCTGCTTAATTTTGCTCCCGCTTCAGTTAGAAAATCAATCTTTGGAGTCACATACATTCCATCACGCGTAACATCCGAAACCATTAGGCGAGGTACTTGACCACCATAGTAACGAGGGTCTCCTTGTGGTCTTGGTGATGATCCTCTGACGACGACACAAATATTTTCAATTTTTTCTTGTATCATCCCAACAATCCTTCCAATAATTTTAAAGCACTTGCTCTTTCTTTATCCAATTCTTTAATCTCTTTAATGAGTTGTGCAGTTGGTGCAAATTTTACTTCTTCGTAAACTACTTCTTTGTATCGGTTAATGGATAAATCCCAATCGTTGGCTTTTATTTCTGCAAAGGGCACCAGGAAAGATTGGTCAGTGCGCGTGCGTTTTTGTTCTGAAGATTGCCCCCTCCTTGATCCTCCCCCGAGGGAGGAAAACCTTTGTACGATATCTGGTATATTGTTTTTTGAGTGATCGATACTATTTTTTCCTCCCCCTTTATCCCCCTCTCCAGGGGGAAGTAATGGGGTGCGTTTATCATCTAAACTAAAACCATCTGCTTTCATGTCATAAAACCAAACTTTATCAGTGCCGCCTGAATTTGTTTTAGTGAAAACCATTACCGCCGTGCTTACCCCGGCATAGGGTTTAAACACGCCGCTTGGCATGGAAATAATAGCTTCTAATTTTTGTTTTTCAATGAGCTCTTGTCTGATTTGTTTGTGCGCGTTGCTGCTTCCAAATAAAACACCATCAGGCACAATTACTGCACATCGCCCGCCTACTTTTAACATGCGCAACATCAAACCTAAAAAGAGTAATTCTGTTTTTTGGTTTTCACCATTTTTAAAATAGATGCTTCTACTCCATCATAATCCAAACTGCCTTTGAAAGGTGGATTGGCTAAAATCAAATTGTATTTTTCACGCAGTTCATTGGCTTCACTCAGCGCATCTACTTTTATCAAATTTGGATTATCAATGCCGTGCAATTCTAAATTCATGGCGGCAATTTTTACCATGGAGGCATCGTTTTCCAAACCATGAAACATTTTATTGTTGTAATGATCACGGAATTTTTTTTCTACAAACCAGTCTTCATGATTTTCATGAATATATTCACCCGCCGCAACTAAAAAACCGGCTGTTCCACAAGATGGATCACAAATAACATCATCCTTTTTAGGCTGTGTCAAATCCACCATCATTTTAATAATGTGACGCGGTGTTCTGAATTGACCGTTGGTTCCGGCTGATGATAATTTGGACAACATGTATTCATACAAATCACCTTTGGTATCACGGTCGTCCATTTTGATTTTGTCAATCATCTGAACTACCTGATCCAATAATTTGGGTGTACCAATTAAAAAAGTAGCACCCGCCATGTACTCTGTAAACACACCCCCTGTTTTCCCCAATGTTTTTAAATGATCAAAAACGGTGAGCTTGCGTTTTTCAGTAGTGGTTGTAAATAATTTAAACATGGATTCAGGATCCAGATTTTTAAAATGATTCCAGCGCAATTCATTTTGTGATTTTGAAAAAATGGGATTTTCAACGGGCTCACCAATCATGTTTGCTTTTTTCTCAGCCAGCAATTGTTTTTCATCCATGCGTCGGATAAAAAGCAAATAAGTAAACTGCTCAATAACGGACATAGGATTTGAGACGCCGCCTGTCCAAAAGGCTTCCCATATTTTATCTACTTGTGATTTTAATTCTCCGGTGATCATAGTTAATTAATGATGCATTTTATTTTCATCATATCATAAATATAAGAATCTATTAGATTTATACAAAGTTTGCCATTATGCCCACCCTAACCCAAGCCAATCTCTCAGACCTAAAGGTATTAACCACCTTAAGCCGCCGTACTTTCTCTGAAACCTTCGCTCATCAAAACACCGCTGAAGACATGGCTTTGTATCTTGAAAAAAACATGACCGAGGAATCGTTGGGAAATGAGTTGATGGATTCCAATGCTGCTTTTTATCTGCTCAAAGAAAATGAAACCCTGTGCGGATATTTCAAAATTGAATTTGGCGGGGATGCAAAACGGTTGGAAATTGAACGCCTTTATATTGATCAAAAATTTCAAAAAAAAGGCTACGGAAAAATGATGATGGAAACCATTGAAAAAATTGCGGCAGAAAAAAACAAGTCAGAAATTTTTTTGGGTGTCTGGCAAGAAAATCACAAAGCCATTTCATTTTACCAAAAATGCGGTTTTGAAATTTATGATGTGCATACCTTTAAGTTGAGTACTGATTTGCAGAAAGATTGGTTGATGAGAAAGACGGTGGTTCCTTTCCCGTTCCCGTAACCGTACCCGTAGGCGCAGGTCGTCCCAATGGGACGCCTACGGATACCGTGAATTTATTTTTTACCTCTTTTTAATTTCTCCAAATCTTCTTCCAGTTCTTTTAAGTTCTGTTCCTTTTCAGCTACTGATTTTTTTTGCTGGTACTTTTCAAATTCCTGATTAGATTTTTGCAGCGCCATTTCATGACTGATTTTTCCGGCATGCTTTAGTAATTCTCTTCCGTTTAATTGAAGAATCGTATCCAGTCGTTCAATCCAGTCTTTCATATACATGGGTGTTTGCTGTTGTGCCATGGTTTCAGCAAAAGCTAAATATTGTTCTACCAGCAGACCCAATAATTTTAATTCATCTTCATTCAAATAATTTTTTGCAATACTGACATCTGTTTTTTTGATTGCTTTTGACCCGCCTTTATCAGATGATTTCATTCCCAAAAGCGGAAGACTTGCATCTACTCTTTTATAGACTAATTCAGCGGCTGTTTTTTCGCTGATTGCCCACAAAAGTTTGTTTTGAATTACTTTAAAAAATTCAATTGTTCGCTCATCCTTTGCGTTGTAATCAATGCTTGTAGTATAAATGTCTTTTATTTTCTGATAAAAAAATCGTTCTGAAATTCGTATTTCCCGAATACGATCCTGCAATTCTGAAAAATAGTTAATCGAATTTCCGGTTTTAAACCGGTCGTCATTCAACGAAAATCCTTTAATTAAATATTCTTTCAAACGTTGGGTTGCCCAAATGCGAAATTGCGTACCCTGAGCTGATTTTACGCGATAGCCTACTGAGATGATGACATCCAGATTATAGTATTTTACATCTTTATCTTGTGTTTTTCCAGCAATGGCGCCGTGTTGAGTGGTTGTTCGGAATTTCCGAACAACCACTTCTTCATTCAATTCTCCTTCTTCAAAAATGTTTTTAATGTGCTCACTGATGGTTGCCTTTGATTTTTGAAATAAATCGCAAAGTTGTGCCTGCGTCAACCAAACTGTTTCATCCTCTAAACGAACATCAACCTTGATGTCACCCTTTGTGTTTTGATATAATAGAATTTCGCTGTTCATTTTCTTTTCATTTTTTCTGCTCCCCGCTTGCTTTCATCTGGAAACAAACCTTGTAATTCCGTTTTCGATTCGGCTGAAAAATGCAATTCAGAAATGAGAATTGCGCGTACGTTTTGATGATGTAAATTTAAATGATTTTTTGACTTTATGCTCAATCTGATATTATGATTTATGCAATGATTTGCAGAAAGATTGGTTGATGAGAAAGACGGTGGTTTCTTATCCGTATCTCATATTGAAAAAATCACTAAATCAAACCTTCAGCAACCGGTCAAACAAATCCTGCGTTTGGTTAAATCCACTTTGCACAACCGGTAAAGCAAATACTTTTATTTTCTGATCGGGATCAAGCGTTCGCAGCTCTTCCATGATTTTATTGAAGAGCAGACTTTTGGTGATGGCCGTGAGCTGCACACATTTTCTTTTTACCACCTGATCATGCTCCAGGCACAGGGTGTGGATTTCTTTTAGTTCAACCATTTCTAGAACCAGTTTTTCCTGACTGAGTTTTTGAACAATGGGGTAGGTGAGATTTTCATCTTCGTATTGCAGATTGAGTTGGATCATAATTGTTGGTGTAAAATAGCAAGTGAATAGTAATGATAGATTTCGCTGATTTGATTTTGTGCCGTGTATTCAATGAGTTTGAGTTTGGAATTGATCATGTCCATTTCACGTGAATTAACCATAAATAGAGAACTTTCACCAATGGAAAATAATTGGGTTTCGGCCTGAAACAAAGCGGTGTAATTGGCGGTTACATTTTGCCAAACCGTTACCTGATCAGCGCTGTTTTTGCAGTTGTTGCCGGCGGTGAATTGATTCAAGGCAAGTTCTGTATGCAACATGGATTCGGTCATCATCATGTCTTCCATTTTTAATTTTGTTTCTTTCAACTCGTTGCGCTGCTGCTGATAAAAAAGTGGCGAACTGAATTCAAATCCCCAGGTATAATTATTCCATGAAACGGAATTTGCACTAGCGCCATTGACGGGCTCTGTGATAAAATTGTATTTGAGATCAAGTTGTGGTTTTAGCTGCTCCTGCCGGTATTTTTTTTCAAGGGTCAGATAATCCATTTTATTCTGAACCATTAACATTTTCGGATGATGCATCAACAGGCTGTCTTTTTCTTTGATGGATAAAAACGCAGGTTCATTCAGCGGCGTGGTTTCAAAATGAACCGGAAAAATCTGATCAGACATTTCAAGCGGAATAAATCCATCGGTCCATAAAAAAGTAGAAACCAATTTTCCTTGTTTTCAAAATCTGTTTTTGAATTGATAAAACCCAGGTATCTGTTTTGCATGTGAATGCCGGCTTCTACCGTATCAATAAATGGACGGTCGCCCGCCAGCGCGGAATTTTTGACAGCCATGTAGCGCGCTGATGCCGTGTTAAACGCTGATTCGTAAATCAGCATAGCGTTGTACGCATTGTACCAGTTCCAGTAGGCAACAGATGCATCCAAAAGCAGTTCATTCAGCAGCATTTGTTTTTCATACGAACTGGCTTGAGCATATAAATCTGCTTTTTTAAATTCAAACATGCGGTAATCAATAAATAAATCACGCCCAACCGGAATAGAAACACCGGCATACATTAATCCATTCTGAGGCAAGGTTCGCTCCGGATTCAGATAATCGCCGGCATTGAAATCATATCCGCTATACACTTCAATTCCAAACCAGGCAGGTATTTTCATCTGCGCACCAAAAAGCTGATAGTATTCTGATTGCTCAAAATATTTTTGACTTAAAGATGAGCTGAGTACCGGATCAAAATTTCCTTTTTCAGCTGCAAATTGTTTTTCTGCAATTTCTACTTTGATGTTTGCTTTGCGCACCATGGGGTGATTGGTTTTTACAAGCTGCAAAAAAGTTTCTGGTGTCATCACCACGCTGCTGTCTGTTTGACCAAACAGCACAAACTGACAGGTAAAAAATATCAGAATTAAACTACTTCTTTTCATGCTTCACAATTTTTTCTGAATCAGAAGATGTTTTATAATAGTCCGGCGGAAATCCATTTATTTTGCGCCACATTTCATACCAAACCGGTACATCTTTCAACAACAACATACTCTCAGCGCCTGAACCAATACGCAATCCATCAGGCCACGGAATGTCTGTCGGATCGGGCACAACCAGCACGCGGTAGTTTCCGTTTTCACTGGTAAAATTATCCATGGCGTAAACAATACCACCGTATGTTCCATAGCTTGAATTAGGCCATCCTGAAAACACAATAGCCGGCCATCCGTCAAATTGAATTCGCACTTTTTGTCCTTTTTCAATCAAAGGCAAATTCATGGGGCGCACATACATTTCTATTGCCAGATCATAATTTGCCGGCATAATACTTACCAGCGGTGTTCCTTCTTTTACAATCTCTCCAATACCTGATTGCAGCACTTTGGTGATATAACAATCCTGCGGCGCAGTGACAAAATAATATTGTTGTCTGATCTGATAATTCTGATATTGATTTTCTGACTTGGTTACTTTGGCAGATGCATCCAGCTTATTATACATGGCTGAATTTATTTCTGATTCCACTTTGTGAATTTCATAATCATAATTGGTGCGCACGCTGAACAATTCCACTTCTGCATTGATCAATTCATTTTGTGTAGAGAGCAATTGATTTTCTGCTGAGATGACTTCAGCCATGGCATTTTGCATGGCTAAATTTCTATTCTCTAATTCTGTCAATGATTTCAAACCCTGATCATACAATGAAGATGCACGGTTGTATTGATCTTCAGCCGTCTTAAATTTTATTTCAGCGGCTTCATATTTGATACTGTCACTGCTCACCTTCAGCAAAGCCTGTTTGTATTTATTTTTTGCCTGTTCTTGTTTTAACTGGCTGGTTTTTTTCAAGGCATTGAGTTGTGATTGAAGTGCCATTATTTTTTTGTCATAGCTTACAATTCCTTCCTGCTGAAAATCGATCTGATCCTGCGTGCGCTCCAAAAGCTGCGGGTCAAAATATTCATCTTTCACTTCAGAGATGTACGCAATGGTGTCTCCTTTTTTGACAAACTGTCCTTCTTGCACAAACCAGGTTTCAATTCGTCCTGCTATCACTGAGTGAATGGTTTGCGGGCGCTGCTCAGGCTGCAGAGCAATCACGTTTCCTCCTGACCGGATATTCTGTGTCCAGGGTAAAAACAAAACCACCAGCATAATCACGCTGAAAATGTAAAGTACTTTCAGAACAGATCGTGTTCCCTTTTTTTTCAGGGTTGACTGAAGGGAAGAGAATTTCTCTTTGGAAATATGTTGTTCTATTTTATTTGAAGATATGTTTAGCATATTTCAGGTTTTTAGGAAATTTTTTTAATAGTTCCGTTATCCGTATAAATGATTGTTTTAATTCCGCTGATCAAATCAATATCTGAGCTTGAAGCTACAACGGTGCAGTTTTCAAG
Organism: Crocinitomicaceae bacterium; assembly: GCA_016719925.1. Lineage (GTDB taxonomy): Bacteria > Bacteroidota > Bacteroidia > Flavobacteriales_D > Crocinitomicaceae > JADJGJ01. The sequence continues at coordinate 31,951 of JADJYC010000008.1, forward strand.
TGATGACAGTATTTTGCAGATTTTCGATCTGACGTCAGCGTCTTCAGGCAAAGCATCCAGATTTACTGCCAGCAATTTTGGATAATGTACAAGCGCTCTTGCAAGCAATATTTTTTTACGCGTTGAAGAGGAGAGTTCAATTCCGTTTACTGACAATGGCGTATGATATCCATTTTCAAAATTCTGAATTACGGAATCAAGCAAAACTGCACGTGCTGCCTTCATGGCTTCTTTCAATCCCATACCCGGCCTACCAAGCGTAATATTTTCGAGAATGGTTCCGTAGAAAATGGTTTCCTGACCTGAGTAAACGCCTACTTTGGATTTCATCTGTTCATACGAAACAGCCTTTACAGATAAACCGCAATATTTTAAAAGACCGGAATAATTATCGTTGTTACCGGCCAGAATATGAAAAAGCATTTCGCGGTTGTCTTCATTTTCCCTTGAAGGAGTAATTTACTTCCTGAAGCTGCATGAAGATTGTATACCAATTTTTCAGTTTTGTTTGGTTCATTGTTATGCAAGGCAAGATTTTCTATTGTAAGTTCAGCACCTGAATCATCACAAAATTCCATTTTCATTTTATCATCCGCCTGTTCAATATCCATATCAGTTACAAAACCTATTTTCTCTAGAGCGGTTAACACGTCATAAATATTTCTCATAGTGAGAATGAGTTTTTCTACAGATGACATCATCAGCAAAATGATAATCTCCGCGGCCACAAACTGACCGATATTCATTTGCTGCTGAATCACCAGTAAACCTCCAATCAAAAGCAAACCACCAATGATCAATACTTTAAAAATGACCAGCAGCCAGTACTGTCTTTTGAGAATATTAAAATGTTTTTCTCTGGCGTCCACATAATTGTTCAGGTGATCATTGGTTTTATTCATCGGGTGATCAGGATAACCGGCTGATTTAAATGAACCCGCAGCCCGGCCGATTTCCTGAAGCCAGAAAATGAGTTTGTATTTGTGTTTGGATTCTTCCAGACTGGTTTGCAATCCGCGCTGAACGGTGAATCTGAACAGTACATAAATCACTAAAAAACTGAATGCTATGTAAATAATAAAAAACGGGTGATAAAAAGAAAGTACAAGCATTCCAAAAGCGATTTGCACAATGGCAGATGAAAAATCAATTAATATTTTGGTTATTCCTTTTTGAAGAGAAATGGTTTCAACAAAACGGTTTGCCAGTTCAGGCAGAAAGAATTTTTTCTTGACTGTTTCAGACAATCGCGGTAAGCGATAAGCAAATTCAAAAGAAGCGCGTGAAAATATTTTCTGCTCGATATTTTCAGTAATCCGCATCTGATAAATACTCATCAAACCTGAAAGAAAAACGGCTGCCAGTACAAAAGAGGTCAGTATGATCCAGGAGGTGCTGACCTGTCCGCCCTGAATAAAATTAATGATGGATTGAATACCCAGGGGTAATGCAAGATATATGAGTCCATTAAAAATGGCATAGATATAAAGTGCAGATATCTCTGACTTGTCCGGCTTTAACAGCATCCAGAAGCGTTGGCCGGGACTGATTGATTTGTTTCCTGTCTGTGACATGGTATGCGTTGTTTAGTATATCTTGTAACAAAGATAGTAATAAATTGTTCAATGATAGTATTACTATCTTTCTATAGCGTAATAATATTTATTTATATATTTGCACTATTCGCATATAAATTCCTTATGAGACTACATTTTCAGATCAACATAAGTGAGGCGCTGTACCTCAAAAACCCTGAGGAATCAGACCTTGGGCGTAAGATCATCAAACACAGCATTGAACTCATCCACGATTACGGGTTTGAGTATTTTACCTTTAAAAAGCTGGCAGAATATATTGGGACAACCGAAGCCGGCATTTACCGGTATTTTGAAAATAAGCACCGGTTGCTGCTATATATAGTATCATGGTATTGGAACTGGTTATCATTGCAGATCGTCTTTCAGACCAATAATATTAAAGATCCTGCCCTGCGTTTGAAAAAAGTGCTCAATCTGCTTGCCGCAGAAGTAGAAGATGACGACAGCACGCTTTATGTAAATGAGTCACTGCTTCATCAGATTGTTATTTCAGAAGGAAGCAAAGCCTACCTGACCAATCACGTTGAAGCTGATAATAAGTTGCAGATTTTTAAACCCTATAAAGATCTGAACGCAGCAATCAGTGAAATGATTTCAGCCTGCAATCCAAAATACAAATACCCTCGCTCACTTGCTACTACCATTATTGAAATGGCACACTTTCAGAATTTTTTTATGCATCATCTTCCTTCACTGACAGATTTTGCAAAAGAGAAAAATGATTCACGCATAGTTGCCTTTTTAACTGACCTGGTTTTTGCCGCAATTCAAACCAACACCAAAGGCAAAAAGGAATAAAAGAATTATTCCAGGATGTAATACAGTTTTGTCAGCACTGAATCCATTGTTGAAACCGTCATTGGATCAGTAACATATTCTTCAATTCTTACAGAAGGTTTTTTCGGATTTGCAAGCAGGTATTGATCCATTGCCATGTGAGCCATCCAGATGTTTTCATATGCTCCGTAATAATCAATACACAACGCTTCTGTTCTTTCAAAATCAAAACGTTCAACACGCTGATCAGATTTGGTATTTGTAAGCAAAACCGGAATTGCGGGAACAAGTTCACAACGTCCTGAAACATCATCCCAGCTATAGGTGATACAAACAGGTGCGCCGGTCATTTCAATTTTATTTTTTTCCATGAACGTCATGATCTCTCCGTAAGCTGTTGAAAACAAAGAGGAATCAATCGCGGTGATCAGCGTATCAAAACGAATTCCCAAATATTGCGTCGCTGGTCTGACCACCGTTTGAATTTCGGAATTTGAGGCATTGCCGTCAGCGCAAGTTGTTGTGTTAACGAATCCAGTTTATTTAATCCTGTTTCAAAATCTTTTCCCATCATATCATCCATACTCATAAATAACATGGTGATTGGTCTGAATAAAAACGGAATGTTTCCTTCATCCGTCCAGCTCACATTTGTTTTTTCTCCGCTTGATGTCAAAGTAAATGCACCGGTAGAAACTGAATTCATTTCAACAAAAGTCAATTCATACCCTATTTTTCATTGGGAATTAATTCAGTCAAAACAATTTTTCCTTCTCCTACTTTTTCAGGATCTCCTTTCCACGTCATACTTGAACCGACATCACCATCATTTCCGCCAAAAGTCCATACTGCGTTGGTGTCCATTGTAGCCCAGGCCGTCCAGCTATTCCAGTTTTTCAAATGACTTATCTGACCGTAAATAATTTCAACCGGAGCAGCCATGTCTTTCTTACGCTCTACTTTATAGGTTGATGCGCCAAACAAAGCAACCAGACAATAAATTCCAACCAGAGAAAGTACTGTGATAAGTGTCCATTTTAAAAATCTTTTCATCTGTGTTTTTTATAAATACTAAATCCCCACACACCAGCATTTCCCTCTGTCCTTAGCCCTTTGTCCTATGCCCTCAAACTAAGCTTCATTAATCGGTCCGCCAAAATTCATCGGAATCACATGTCCCATTGGTCCGTGTTCTTTGATGGGTCCGTGAACACTTTCATATTTGCCAACATTTTCATTCAGCGCACGCATGAGTTTTTTTGCATTCTCCGGAGAGACAATTATTCGTGATCTCACTTTTCCTTTTGGAACACCCGGCATCAGCTGGATAAAATCCAGAATAAACTCGGTAGGCGAATGTGTAATTACTGAAAGGTTGGAATAAATTCCGCCCGCTACTTCTTCAGGCAATTCAATATTTAATTGATTCTGTGGTTTTTCGTTTTCTTTGCTCATAAATTCTTAAAGCTAAAAAAAGCGTCCGGCATTTGACTGCGGGACGCTTTTTGATTTTTACGTTTTTTGTTTAGTTTGACATCAGTTCTTCGTATTCTTCCTGATTTCCTACTACGATATTCTGGAATTGTCTGAATCCTGTTCCTGCCGGTATTTTGTGTCCGACAATTACGTTTTCTTTCAATCCTAACAGGTAATCTTCTTTTCCATTCAGTGCTGCTTCATTCAGAACTTTTGTTGTTTCCTGGAACGATGCTGCTGAAATGAATGAACGTGTCTGCAACGATGCTTTGGTAATACCCTGCAGCAATGGCGTTGAAGTTGCAGGAACCGCATCACGTGCTTCAATGAGTTTTTTGTCTTTACGTTTCAGCGTAGAGTTCTCATCTCTTAGTTTACGCGCTGTGATAATTTGTCCTGCTTTTATTCCTTCTGATTCACCAGCGTCTATGACAACTTTCTTACCGTAAAGTGCATCATTCTCTTCAAAGAAATCAGCTTTATGTATTGATTGTCCTTCCAGGAATTTAGTATCGCCTGCCTCTTCAATTTCTACCTTCAACATCATTTGACGAACAATCACTTCAAAATGTTTGTCATTGATTTTTACACCCTGCAAACGGTATACTTCCTGAATTTCATTAACCAGATATTCTTGTACAGCTGTTGGTCCTTTGATGTTCAGAATATCTTTTGGAGTTATTGCTCCGTCTGATAATGACTGACCTGCTCTCACAAAATCATTTTCCTGAACAAGAATGTGTTTGGACAATGGAACAAGATAACGTCTTACTTCTCCTGTTTTTGACTCAACTACAATCTCGCGGTTACCACGTTTTACTTTACCGTAAGTTACGATACCGTCAATCTCAGCAACTACTGCCGGATTTGAAGGATTACGTGCCTCAAACAATTCCGTTACACGTGGAAGACCTCCCGTGATATCTCCGGATTTACCAGAAACTCTTGGAATCTTCACAAGGATTGTACCTGCTTCAATTTTATCTCCCTGATTTACCACAATGTGTGCGTTAACCGGTAAGTTGTATGAGCGAATAATTTCTTTTGATTTTCCTCCCTCAATAATTGAAACTGTTGGAATGGTTTTCTTGTTTTTATTTTCAGTGATTACTTTTTCAGTAAATCCGGTTTGCTCATCGATCTCTTCACGGAAAGTTTCACCTTCTGTAATGTTTTCAAATTGAACAACTCCTTTAACATCCGAAAGAATTACCGCATTGTACGGATCCCACTTACAGATTACATCTCCTTTTTTAACTTTTGAATTATTTTCAGCAACAAGGATTGATCCGTATGGAACGTTTGCAGTCATTAAAATAATTCCGGTGCGAGAATCCGTAATTTTTGCTTCAGCTGAACGACCGATAACTACCAGTACGTTTTTACCGTCTTTATCTTTTGTAGGAATTGTTTTCAATTCCTCAATATCCAGATTACCTTCAAATTTAGCCTTGATATCAGCTTCTTCAGCAATGTTTGCGGCAGTACCACCGACGTGGAATGTACGGAGTGTTAACTGTGTCCCCGGCTCACCAATTGACTGAGCAGCAATTACACCAACCGCGTCACCCATCACCGCCATCAGACTGGTAGAAAGGTTACGTCCATAACATTTTGCGCAAACACCACGTTTCATTTCACAAGATAAAACTGAACGCAATTCAACGCTTTCAATTTCTGATTCTTCAATCAGTTTTGCCGCTGTTTCAGTTACTTCTTCTCCCGCTCCGATGATCAATTCATCTGAACCTGGTTTGAAAACGTTATGCACTGTTACACGTCCAAGAATTCTGTCATACAATGATTCAACGATATCATCGCTTTTCTTCAGCGCAGAAACTACAACCCCGCGCAAAGTACCGCAATCTTCTTCATTGATTACAACGTCTTGGGCAACGTCAACCAAACGACGTGTCAGATAACCTGCATCCGCTGTTTTCAAAGCCGTATCAGCAAGACCTTTACGGGCACCGTGAGTAGAAATAAAGTACTCAAGTACCGACAATCCCTCTTTAAAGTTTGAAAGAATCGGGTTCTCGATAATATCCTGAGATGATGCACCTGATTTTTGTGGTTTCGCCATCAAACCTCTCATTCCTGAAAGCTGACGGATTTGTTCTTTTGATCCACGTGCACCTGAATCCATCATCATATAAATTGAGTTGAAACCTTGCTGATCTTTAATCAGACGCTCCATCAGTTTAGATGTAAGACGGGTATTTGTGTGTGTCCAGATATCAATGATCTGATTGTAACGCTCGTTGTTTGTAATGAGACCCATGTTATAGTTCATCATTACTTCTTCAACTTCTTTATTTGCTGTTTCAATCATTTCATCTTTTTCAGCCGGGATAATAACGTCATCCAGATTGAAAGACAATCCTCCGCGGAATGCCATGGTAAATCCAAGATTTTTAATATCATCCAGGAATTGTGCTGCTTTCGCGGTTCCGCATACAGCAAGAACTTTAGAGATGATATCACGAAGCGCTTTTTTAGTTAATACGTCATTGATAAAACCGCACTCATCCGGAACAAGTTCATTAAACAGAACGCGTCCGCATGTTGATTCAATCAACTTAGTAACGATGTTTCCATTTTCATCCAGATCATTTGTACGAACTTTGATAGCAGCATGTAAATCCAGTTTTCCTTCGTTACGTGCAATAATCACTTCTTCCGGTGAATAGAAGGTCATTCCTTCTCCTTTCACTTTTACATCACCAGCTGTCTTTTTCAGTTTAGTGATATAGTACAATCCAAGAACCATGTCCTGAGAAGGTACCGTGATAGGTGCGCCGTTAGCTGAGTTACGGATGTTGTGTGAAGCAAGCATCAGAATCTGAGCTTCCAAAATTGCGGCGTTTCCAAGTGGAACGTGTACCGCCATCTGGTCACCATCAAAATCCGCGTTGAACGCTGTACACACCAACGGGTGCAAACGAATCGCTTTTCCTGCAATCAATTTAGGTTGGAAAGCCTGAATACCCAATCTGTGCAATGTAGGGGCACGGTTCAATAATACCGGGTGTCCTTTCAATACGTTTTCAAGGATATCCCAAACAATAGGTTCTTTTTTATCAACGATTTTTTTAGCTGATTTTACCGTTTTCACAACACCTCTTTCAATCAGTTTGCGAATAATAAACGGCTTAAATAATTCAGCTGCCATATCTTTTGGCAAACCGCACTCATGTAATTTTAAGTTTGGTCCAACAACAATTACCGAACGCGCAGAATAATCCACACGTTTACCAAGTAAGTTTTGACGGAATCGTCCCTGTTTACCTTTCAATGAATCAGAAAGTGATTTTAACGGACGGTTTGATTCTGTTTTTACAGCACTTGATTTGCGCGAGTTGTCAAACAAGGAATCAACTGATTCCTGTAACATACGTTTCTCGTTTCTGAGAATTACTTCAGGAGCTTTTATTTCCAGAAGTCGTTTCAGACGATTGTTACGGATAATTACACGACGATATAAATCATTCAAATCTGAAGTTGCAAAACGGCCACCATCCAATGGAACCAGCGGACGCAATTCCGGTGGAATAACCGGCACAACTTTTACCACCATCCACTCCGGTTTATTTTCAACACGTGTAAATGATTCACGTAATGATTCAACAACCTGAAGTCGTTTCAGCGATTCTTTTTTACGTTGCTGAGAAGATTCTGTATTTGCGCGGTGACGCAGATCAAACGACAGCGTATCCAGATCCAATCTTTGCAACAAATCATGAAGCGCTTCAGCTCCCATTTTAGCAATGAATTTATTCGGATCTGTATCTTCCAGATATTGATTTTCTTTTGGAAGTTCATCAAGGATATCCAGATATTCTTCTTCAGTCAGAAAATCCATGTATTCCAAAGCAACACCATCAGCGCGTTTTGCAATACCTTTTTGAATTACAACATAACGCTCATAATAAATAATCTGATCCAGTTTTTTGGTAGGCAGACCTAACAAATAACCAATTTTATTTGGCAAAGAACGGAAGTACCAGATGTGAGCAACAGGTACCACCAATGAAATGTGTCCCATTCTTTCACGACGTACTTTTTTCTCAGTTACCTCAACACCGCAACGGTCGCACACAATCCCCTTATAACGGATACGTTTGTATTTACCGCAGTGACATTCGTAATCTTTTACCGGTCCGAAAATTCGCTCGCAGAACAAACCATCTCTTTCAGGTTTGTAAGTACGGTAGTTAATTGTTTCCGGCTTCAATACCTCACCGTGTGATTTTTCAAGAATCAACTCAGGAGAGGCCAGACTGATCGTAATTTTTGTAAAACTACTTTTTGGTTTTGTGTCTTTTCTAAACGCCATAGTCTTTAAATATTATTTAATACCTGTCAATTATTCCATTGTAATGTTCAATCCCAAACCTGCCAGCTCATTCAACAATACATTGAATGATTCAGGAATACCAGGCTCCTGGAATACTTCACCTTTTACAATTGACTCATATGCTTTAGCACGACCAATTACGTCGTCTGATTTAATAGTAAGGATCTCTCTGAGGATATTTGATGCACCATATGCTTCAAGTGCCCAAACCTCCATCTCACCAAAACGCTGACCTCCGAATTGTGCTTTACCACCAAGAGGCTGTTGTGTAATGAGCGAGTATGGTCCGATAGAACGCGCGTGCATTTTATCATCAACCATGTGTCCGAGTTTCAGCATGTAAATTACACCTACCGTTGCGGGTTGATCAAATTTTTCTCCGGTTAATCCATCTGTAAGATGTGTTTTCCCGAATTTTGGAATACCTGCTTTTTCAGTATACTCAGTAATTTTCTCCAGAGATGCCCCGTCAAAAATAGGAGTGGCAAATTTCATTCCCAGCTCCATACCAGCCCATCCCAAAACAGTTTCGTAAATCTGTCCTAGGTTCATACGGGAAGGTACCCCAAGCGGATTCAGAACAATGTCTACCGGTGTTCCGTCAGGAAGGAACGGCATATCCTCTTCACGAACGATATTTGCAACAATACCTTTGTTTCCGTGACGGCCCGCCATCTTATCCCCAACTTTCAGTTTACGTTTTTTAGCAATGTAAACTTTTGCCATTTTCACAATTCCTGCAGGTAATTCATCTCCTACTGAAATCTGGAATTTTTTACGTTTGAAAACACCAAGCAAATCATTAGCCTTAATGTTGAAATTGTGAAGTAAACGCTGAATTAATTTGTTGGTAGCACTGTCGGTTGTCCAGTCATAAGGATTCACAATAGAGAAGTCTACTGTCTGCAATGCTTTTGCAGTGAATTTAATTCCTTTTTTCAGGATTTCCTCTTTGTAATTATTGAATACTCCGTTGGATTTTTGTTCACCAAGAATGTTCAATAATTTTTCAATCAATACTCCTTTTAATTCTCCTGCTTCTTTTTCATAATCAGCATCAAGTTGAGCAAGAACCGGTTTATCTTTTGCTTTTGTTTTACGGTCTTTTATTGCACGTGAGAATAATTTTTTATCAATTACCACACCACGCAATGAAGGCGAAGCTTTTAATGATGCATCTTTAACATCACCTGCTTTGTCACCAAAGATCGCACGCAAAAGTTTTTCTTCCGGTGAAGGATCTGTCTCTCCTTTTGGAGTGATTTTTCCAATCAGGATATCACCTTCTTTAATCTCAGCACCAACTCTGATAATTCCGTTTTCATCAAGATCTTTTGTAGCATCTTCAGATACGTTTGGAATATCAGCAGTTAACTCTTCCAGTCCACGTTTTGTATCACGCACTTCAAGCGCATACTCATCAATATGGATGGATGTGAAGATATCGTTACGAACAACTTTTTCAGAAATTACAATCGCATCCTCAAAGTTATATCCCTGCCATGGCATGAACGCAACTTTAAGATTTTGTCCCAATGCAAGTTCTCCTGCCTGAGTTGCAAATCCTTCACAAAGTACTTGTCCTTTTTCAACTTTGGTTCCTTTAAAAACAATCGGACGAAGGTTAATAGTTGTACTCTGATTTGTTTTCTGGAATTTAGTCAATTCATATGTTTTCAAATCTCCGTCAAAACTTACCAGCTTGTCATCTTTAGACATGTTGTAACGGATTTTGATTTCGTTTGCATCTACATATTCAACTACACCGTCTCCTTCAGCATTGATCAATACACGTGAATCTTTAGCAACCAATTTTTCAATTCCAGTTCCTACAACCGGAGCTGTAGGTTTTAGCAACGGAACTGCCTGACGCTGCATGTTTGATCCCATTAACGCACGGTTAGCATCATCATGCTCCAGGAATGGAATTGAAGAAGCCGCAATTGATGCAATCTGGTTGGTTCCAACGTCCATCAACTTAATCTGAGTAGGATCTACAACCGGGAAATCTCCTTCAAGACGTGCTTTTACTTTATCTAACTGGATTTTTCCTTTAGCATCAATTTTTGCATTTGCCTGTGCAATGATTTTTCCTTCTTCTTCTTCTGCACTTAAATAATTTGGTTTCTCACTTAATTTCACAGTACCATTTTCAACTTTCCAGTATGGTGTTTCAATGAAACCAAGTTTGTTGACTTTTGCATAGACACACAGTGAAGAAATCAAACCGATGTTTGGTCCTTCAGGTGTTTCAATTGTACACAAACGTCCGTAGTGAGTATAGTGAACGTCACGAACCTCAAATCCGGCACGCTCTCTGGAGAGACCTCCAGGCCCGAGTGCAGATAAACGACGTTTGTGAGTTACCTCAGAAAGTGGATTTGTCTGATCCATAAACTGTGATAACTGATTTGTTCCGAAGAACGAGTTAATCACCGATGATAATGTTTTTGCGTTGATCAAATCGATTGGAGTGAACACTTCGTTATCACGTACATTCATACGCTCACGAATTGTACGCGCCATACGCGCAAGTCCAACCCCAAACTGAGTATGCAATTGTTCACCAACGGTTCTTACACGACGATTACTCAAGTGATCAATGTCATCAATCTCAGCTTTCGCATTGATCAATTCGATCAGATATTTTACAATGAGAATGATGTCTTCTTTGGTAAGAACTTTTTGACCCATATCCGTTTTCAAACCAAGTTTGGTATTGATACGGAAACGACCAACTTCACCTAAATCATATCGAGAATCAGAGAAGAATAATTTTTCAAAAACACTTCTTGCAGTTTCAAAATCAGGCGGCTCAGCATTTCTCAATTGACGGTAGATATGTTCTACTGCCTCTTTTTCTGAGTTGGAAGTATCTTTTTGTAATGTATTATAGATGATTGCAAAATCAGCAGTGTTGATATTCTCTTTGTGAAGAATAATTGATTTTACCCCTGCGTCAGCAATCAGGTCCAGATGTTCTTTTTCAAGGATAGTTTCGCGGTCAAGCAATACCTCATTTCTTTCGATAGAAACAACTTCACCGGTATCTTCATCAACGAAATCTTCAATCCAGGTTTTCAAAACACGGGCAGCAAGTTTACGGCCCTGTGCTTTTTTTCATGTTGCCTTTTTTTTACTTTAAATTCATCCGCAAGATCAAAAATCTCAAGGATGTCTTTATCTGTTTCATAACCAATGGCACGGAACAAAGTAGTAACAGGTAATTTCTTTTTACGATCGATATATGCATACATGACATTGTTGATGTCTGTTGCAAATTCAATCCATGATCCTTTGAAAGGGATGATACGCGCAGAGTAAAGTTTGGTACCATTTGCGTGTCTGCTTTGTCCAAAGAATACACCCGGTGAACGGTGCAGCTGAGAAACAATAACGCGCTCTGCTCCGTTGATCACAAAAGATCCTTTTGGAGTCATGTATGGGATAGTTCCCAAATACACATCCTGCACGATTGTTTCAAAATCTTCGTGTTCAGGATCTGTACAATAAAGTTTCAGTTTTGCCTTCAGCGGAACGCTGTAAGTCAGGCCTCTGTCAATACACTCAGAAATGGTATATCTTGGCGGGTCGATAAAATAATCCAAAAACTCGAGTACGAACTGATTTCGTGTATCGGTTATTGGAAAGTTTTCACTGAACACTTTAAACAAACCTTCATCACTTCTGTTTTCAGGGGTTGTTTCCAACTGAAAAGACTGTCTGAAAGATTCAAGCTGAATGTCCAGAAAATCCGGGTACTCCAGTGAAGATGCACGGCCACCGAGATTTATTCTTTCTGAGCTTATATTTTTTGGTACCAAGGCTAAAAATTTTTAGTTAAACAAATTGTCATCAAAAACAAGGGCTCTTTTAAACAGATGTAGGCACATACTCAAAGAGTAGTGCCTAATCTGTGTAAATGCTCGTATTTCTTATTTTACTTCAACAACAGCACCTGCCTCTTCAAGAGATTTTTTCAGGCCTGCAGCTTCGTCTTTAGAAACTCCTGATTTCAATGGAGAAGGAGCTTTGTCAACCAGTTCTTTTGCTTCTTTCAGTCCAAGACCAGTAAGATCTTTAACTAATTTCACGATAGCAAGTTTGTTTGCACCAGCATCTTTAAGTACAACATCGAACTCAGTTTTTTCAGCAGCAGCTTCCGCTCCGCCTCCACCACCTTGCATAACTACAGCAGCAGCAGCAGGTTCGATACCATATTCGTCTTTTAAAATCTGGGCTAACTCGTTCACTTCTTTAACTGTCAGGTTAACCAATTTCTCCGCGAATTCTTTTAATTCAGCCATTTTATTTTGTTTTAATTTAAGTTAATATTATTGTTCCCCGTTAAGTGGAGAGGCCTATTAGTTTTCTGCCGGCCATTTGCGGTCTTCACGAGTAAGACCAGAAATAACTTTCTGAGCAGGTGATTTAAGAGCAGCAATGATATCAGCGATAAGCTCATTTTTACTTTTCAGTGCAGCAAGCATGTCAACGTTTTTATCGCCAACATAAATGTTCTCTTGAATATATGCACCTTTTAAAACGGGTTTATCACTTTTTCTTCTGAACTCCTGTATCAATTTTGCCGGTACGTTACCAACTTCTGAAAACATTACTGCGGTAGGTCCATGCAATGAATCATATAATTCACTGTAATTTCTTCCGGCCAGACTCTCCATTGCTTTTTTAAGTAATGTATTTTTTACTACCAAAAGCTCCACTTTACTCTGGAAACATTTTCTTCTGAGGTTGTTAATGGTTTCAACATTCAAACCTGCAGTATCAGTCAAATAAAATACGCCTGATTCAGACAACTTTGCCGCCAAATTTTCAATGTACTTCGATTTTTGTTCTTTAGTCATAATTTAGCGATTTATTAAACAACAAAACTTCTTGAATCAATAGCAATACTTGGGCTCATTGTTGAGCTCATGTATACACTTTTAATGTATGCTCCTTTTGCTGATGAAGGTTTCATTCTTACAATAGTTTGTAATAATTCATTTGCGTTTTCTTCGATTTTTTTAGGATCAAAAGAAACTTTAGCAACTGAAGAATGAATGATTCCATATTTATCAACGCGGAAATCAATTTTACCAGCTTTTGTTTCAGTTACAGCCTTTCCGATTTCCATGGTTACAGTTCCTGTTTTAGGATTTGGCATCAAACCGCGAGGTCCCAATACTTTACCTAAAGCACCCACTTTACCCATTACAGAAGGCATTGTAATGATCACATCAATATCGGTCCAACCCGCTTTGATTTTATTGATGTATTCATCCAAACCAACGTGATCAGCTCCGGCAGCTTTTGCCTCAGCTTCTTTATCTGGTGTACAAAGTACCAGCACGCGCACATCTTTACCTGTACCGTGTGGTAATGCAACAGATCCGCGAACCATTTGATTTGCTTTACGAGGATCAACTCCTAAACGCACTGCGATATCAACTGATGCATCAAATTTTGAATTTGAAATTTCCTTAACCAGACTTGAAGCTTCAGCCAAGGAATATGCTTTTGCCCGGTCAACTTTCGCGAGCGAAGCTTTTCTCTTTTTAGTTACTCTACTTGCCATGATTAATTAGATTTTGGAAATTCACCTGTTACTGTAAGTCCCATACTGCGGGCAGTTCCTGCTACCATTCTCATAGCTGAATCTACTTTAAAACAATTCATGTCCTGAATTTTATCTTCAGCGATTGTTTTAATTTGATCCCAGGAAACTTTTCCTACTTTGTTTCTGTTTGGTTCTGCTGAACCTGATTTTAATTTGGTCACTTCCAGAAGCTGAACAGCTACCGGCGGAGTTTTTACAACAAACTCAAACGATTTGTCTGCATATACTGTAATTACTACCGGAAGAACCTTCCCTGGTTTGTCCTGTGTACGAGCATTGAACTGCTTACAGAACTCCATGATGTTAACACCTTTCGAACCTAATGCAGGTCCTACCGGCGGGGAAGGATTTGCTGCTCCACCTTTAATCTGAAGCTTGATTAATCCAACGATTTGTTTTGCCATTTTTGTTTGTTTTTTGTAGTTCTATCGTGCGTTAATCAGCGGGGGAAGCATTCGAAACATCGCTGTAGCACTCCTACACGTTAATAAAAAATTAATTGCTTTTATCTACTTGCATATAGCTAAGTTCAAGCGGTGTTTTACGACCAAAAATCTTAACCATTACCTGCAATTTTTTCTTTTCCTCATTAATTTCTTCGATAACACCATTAAAGCCATTGAAAGGTCCATCAATAACTTTAACCGTTTCACCTATTACGTAAGGAATATTTAATTCCTCTTCATGTTCAGACAGTTCATCAACTTTACCTAAAATGCGGTTAACCTCTGCAACTCGCATAGGCATTGGTTCACCTCCTTTTGTACCAGACATAAATCCGATCACATTGGGCACGTTATTAATCACGTGCTGAACCTCACCGTCAAGAATAGCCTCCAGTAAAACATATCCCGGAAGATAACTTCTTTCCTTGCTGATTTTTTTTCCGTTTTTAATCTGGTAAACTTTTTCAGTTGGTATTAAAACCTGACCTACTAAATTTTCCAGTTTATGTCTTTTTATTTCAAGTTCAATTGAATCACGAACCTTCTTTTCTTTACCACCAATGGCACGCACCACGTACCAACGCTTTTTTTCTTCAGCGGGAGCGGGTTTTGTTTTATTTACGATTTCGTCAGCCATAAAAGTTTATTGTTGAACGATATTATAATAAAACCCTAAAATTCCTTTCCAGAAACTGTCTCCGGAATTAATACCAAAAACGAAATCCATTGCAAAAATGATCAAAGCAAAAATCAGGGATGCAACCAAAACAACGATTGCGCTGCTTTGCAGTTGATTCCAGGTTGGCCATGTTACTTTGTGAACCAATTCGCCGAAAGATTCTTCGATATACTGGATGATGTTAGCCATGTTCTGTTTCGTTTTTAAGTTTAAGCGGTTTTTATGGCCGCTTTACTTTTGGTTTTTCAATTATCAGGAGGAGTTCAGAATCACAATAAGATTCCTCTTTCCTGCCCTTTTTATTTTTTGCACGGGCGGAGAGATTCGAACTCCCATCAACGGTTTTGGAGACCGCTATTCTACCCTTGAACTACGCCCGTAAACGGGAGAGGACGAGCCCCTCCCTTACTTAGTTCGTGTTATTTCAAGATTTCAGTCACCTGACCAGCACCAACTGTTCTACCACCTTCACGGATAGCAAAACGAAGACCCTGGCTGATAGCTACCGGAACGATCAATTTTACAGTAATTGTAACGTTGTCACCAGGCATAACCATTTCACGACCATCTCCAAGAATAATTTCACCAGTTACGTCTGTTGTTCTTACGTAAAACTGAGGACGATATTTATTATGGAACGGAGTGTGACGTCCACCTTCTTCTTTTTTCAGGATATAAACCTCAGCTTTGAATTCAGTGTGAGGAGTAATTGAACCTGGTTTTGCGATAACCATACCACGACGGATATCAGTTTTCTCAATACCTCTCAACAACAAACCTACGTTGTCACCAGCTTCACCTCTGTCAAGGATTTTGCGGAACATCTCAACACCAGTTACAACTGATTTCAGTTTTTCCTCACCCATTCCGATGATGTCAACCTCTTCACCAGAGTTGATAACACCTGTTTCAATTTTACCAGTAGCAACAGTACCACGACCAGTAATTGAGAACACGTCTTCAACCGGCATCAAGAATGATTTATCAACTTCACGAACCGGAAGTTCAATCCAAGTATCAACAGCATCCATCAATGCTTTCACGGTAGCAACCCATTTTTCTTCACCGTTCAATGCTCCAAGAGCAGAACCTTGAATAACCGGAGTTTTTTCACCGTCATATGAATAGAAAGATAACAAATCTCTGATTTCAATCTCAACAAGTTCTAACAATTCAGGATCATCAACCATATCCACTTTATTCATGAATACAACCATACGAGGAACGCCAACCTGACGACCTAAAAGGATGTGCTCACGAGTCTGAGGCATTGGACCATCAGTCGCAGCAACCACAAGGATTGCACCATCCATTTGCGCAGCACCCGTAACCATGTTTTTAACATAATCCGCGTGACCTGGGCAGTCAACGTGTGCATAGTGACGGTTTTGTGTTTGATACTCTACGTGAGAGGTGTTAATAGTGATCCCTCTTTCTTTCTCTTCAGGAGCGTTATCGATTGAAGAGAAATCGCGCAATTCAGCAAGTCCTTCTTTAGAAAGAACTGTTGTGATAGCAGCAGTTAAAGTTGTTTTACCGTGGTCAACGTGACCAATTGTTCCAATATTTACGTGCGGTTTGGAACGGTTATAGGTTTCCTTAGCCATAATCTACAATTGTTTACTTTTTATTATTAATACAAAATTTATACAACACAAAAACACACCTCTGTAAAGTGTGCACTTACATTCGAGCCAACGATGGGAATTGAACCCACGACCTCTTCCTTACCAAGGAAACGCTCTACCCCTGAGCTACGCCGGCACAATGTTCTTTTAATTTTAGAGCGGGAAACGAGACTCGAACTCGCGACCCTCAGCTTGGAAGGCTGATGCTCTACCAACTGAGCTATTCCCGCCTGAAACAAAGTAAAGTGGGGAGAGCAGGATTCGAACCTACGAAGACTAAGTCAGCTGAGTTACAGTCAGCCCCAGTTGGCCACTTTGGTATCTCCCCAAGTACTTTATTTACTTGAGCCGGCAGAGGGACTCGAACCTCCGACCTGCTGATTACAAATCAGCTGCTCTACCAACTGAGCTATGCCGGCCAATACTATTAAAAGAACGCTAAAACTCCCGTCTTTTCTGAAAACGGGAGTGCAAATATATGAAACTTATTTATAGTACAAACAAGTTCCTTATTTTTTTTAGGAAATACTGGTATTAAAGGCCTAACATTTTGTTTTTCAGATTCTCATCAGCCGGTTCATTACACAGCCAGATGCCAAAAAGCGCCTTTTTGAAGTCCAATCCGGCCAATGTCACCACCGGACTATTGTTTTTATGCAGGGTTGTTCCTTTGCCCGGTATATATATTAAGTCAAAAATATCACCTATAGCTATTTCGTCTTTAAATCCTGCGCTGATCAGTTCGTCAATTTTAGACTTAATGGATGAAATATTACCTCCGGTTGATTTATCAAATCCAGTGCGGATAGCTTCTTCCATATTTTCTTTGCTAACCATACTGGAGACCACTCTCATTTTGATTGCCATTGGCTCATCAGCAGAAATAATTTTATTTGCATCAGAAGATTTTTCTTTCAGGTACAATACGCCGATGTACAAGTTGATAAACATCTTTTCTCTGATACCACCACCGTTTAGTCTGAGGTTTACATCATCAGCCTTAACGATATTAGGCATAATCACACCCCCTATTTTAGTCTGGCCATTTACAGAAGAAACAGTCAAAATCAAAAACAATAAAACCAATAAATTTTTCATACTACCAAAATAAAAAACCCGTGAAAACATCTTCACGGGTTCAAAAATAATTACTTTTTCGGATCAGCCATTTTTTCCTTTATGTTTATCGACCTGACGGCGAAGCGCTTCACAAGCTAAATCGGTTGCCTCTTCAAAACTTTTGCATTGCTTTTTTGCAAACAACTCTTTACCGGGAATCATTAATTTGATTTCGGCGACTTTATTTTCAGCGTCAGTTGATTTATCCAATTTAAGAACTACTTCACCGGAAATAATTTTGTCAAAATAAGTCTCAAGTTTGTTAACTTTTCCGTTTACAAATTCGATCAGTTTTTTATCTGCATCAAAATGCAGAGAGTGTACTTGCAGGTCCATAATTCAAGTTTTTAATTCACACCTCTTGGATGTGACTGGTTATAAATTGATTTTATTTGCGCAAACGAATTGTGGGTATAAATTTGTGTTGCCGATAAATCCACATGACCCAGCAGCTTTTTAATCGACTCCAATGTTGCGCCGTTGTTTAACATGTGAGTTGCGAAAGTATGTCTGAGCACGTGGGGACTTTTTTTACTTAAATCCGTTGCCTTACCAAGGTAGTAATTTACTTTTCTGTAAACAAATTTAGGAGAGTTTTTTACCATTTTTTAATAGAAATAAAAATTCACCTTTTAATCCGATTGATTTTTTAATTGAAAGAAAACGGTCAATCAAAACCCATAATTTTTGAGAAATAGGAATAATTCTTTCTTTATTTCTTTTACCGAGTACTTTTATTTTTGAAGATGACACATCATTCTCTTTTAACCCGATCAGTTCTGCCTGTCGGATTCCCGTCTGATAAAACATTTCTATCATCAGATGATCCAACGCGTTTTCAAATTCATCCTGTTGTTCATCAAAGATATTGTCACTCCACAATTGAGACTCAGGAACAAACTGAGGTAATGCTTTTTTCTTTTTGAGGCCCTTCAGTTTTGAGCATGGATTTACATCACAATCTCCCTTTTGTCTCAGAAAACGATAAAATGTTTTAATGCTGGAAAGCTTTCTGTTGACAGATGAATTCTCAAGACCACTCTCAACGAGTGCTACCAGATAGCTTCTTAAGTCACGGTGAGATAATTCACTAATCTCTTCATCTGATTCTGCCGACACTATTTCAAGAAAATTTTCGAGATCTTTTTTATAGGCAATTACCGTGTGCTCAGAAAATCTCTTTTCATGCACCAAATAATCTATAAACTCCTGAACCAAAGACATAAAAAAAGAGGTATGTGATTCTCACATACCTCTTACGTATTTTTACAGAAAATGTTATTGAGCTTCCTGAATATTCAGTTTTTGTCTGTACACCGCTTTAAGTCTGCCCTGACGGCTAACTACAGAAGGTTTAGTAAAAGCCTGACGCTCTCTTAACTGACGCAGAACACCAGTTTTTTCGTATTTCTTTTTATACTTTTTAAGAGCTCTCTCAATGTTTTCGCCTTCTTTAATAGGAATAATCAGCATAATTTTCTTTTTAAATCAATCAATTTGGGATGGCAAAGATAGTATAAATTCAATTATACAACATCTTTACTTTAAAATTTCTCTGGAAATTACCAGTTTTTGTATTTCTGAGGTACCTTCTCCAATTGTACAAAGCTTGGAATCACGGTAAAATTTCTCAACGGGAAAATCTTTCGTATAACCATAGCCCCCGAAAATCTGTACAGCCTCATTAGAAACGGCCACAGCCACTTCAGAGGCATAATATTTAGCCATTGCTGATTCTTTGGTCATTTTTTGGCCTCTTTCTTTCAGATCAGCTGCATTTAAAAGCAACAATTCAGATGCTTTAATTTTGGTAGCCATGTCAGCAAGTTTAAATGCAATACCCTGGAATTGAGCGATTGGTTTACCAAACTGCTGTCTTTCTTTAGAATATTTCACTGCAGCCTTATAAGCACCCTGAGCAATTCCAAGAGCCAGAGATCCGATTGAAATTCTTCCGCCATCCAGAATTTTCATGGCCTGAATAAACCCTTCTCCTTCTTTTCCAATCAACTGATCTTTGTGAACGCGGCAATTTGAAAAAATCAACTCAGCCGTTTCAGAGGCGCGCATTCCAAGTTTGTTTTCTTTTTTACCGGAAGCAAAACCAGGAGTTCCTTTTTCGATTATAAATGCAGACATTCCATGAGAATCTCCTTTATTACCAGTACGAACAATTACCACAGCAACATCTCCGGAAATAGCATGAGTAATAAAATTTTTAGATCCGTTAAGAACATAATAATCTCCGTCTTTTACCGCCGTTGTATTCATGCCACCGGCATCAGATCCTGTTCCTGTTTCAGTCAAACCCCACGCACCAATCCATTCACCGGATGCCAGTTTTGGCAAATATTTTCTTTTCTGTTCTTCACTTGCATGATATAAAATATGTCCTGTACATAAAGAATTATGTGCTGCTACTGACAATCCAATTGAACCGCAAACCTGAGAAATTTCAGAAATAACAGTGATGTATTCAAAATATGAAAGCCCGCTTCCACCATATTCGGTTGGAACTAATACGCCCATCAAACCAAGTTCACCAAGTTTTTTAAAAACAGGCACCGGAAATTCCTGCGACTCATCCCATTTCATTACATTCGGGCGGATTTCTTTTTCAGCAAAATCACGCACCATTTGTTTAATCATTACCTGATTGTCGTTTTCTATGACTTTCATTCTGAGTAGTAATTTTTTTTAATAGCGGACTAAAGTACTAATATTTTCTGAGTAATCTGACACCAGATTTTTACCATTCAGGAATGAGAGTTCAACCAAAAAACTGAATCCTGCCACCACAGCATTTTGTTTCAAAAGCAACTCAGCAGCGGCTGAAGCAGAACCACCTGTTGCAAGAAGATCATCATGAATTAAAATACGCTGTCCCGGATTTACATCACCTACCTGCATTTCAACTGTTGCCGAACCATATTCCAGTTTATATGAATGTTCAATTGTCTTATATGGCAATTTACCTTTTTTTCTGATCAGAATAAACGGTACACCCAAAGCCATTGCAAGCGGCATGCCCATCAAAATCCGCGACTTTCAATTCCGGCAATTCCTTCAATCTGCAACGGTGCAATTTCATTTTTTAACTGAAGAATAATTTCATTACACAAATCTGCCTTCATTAAAATAGGTGTGATGTCTTTGAACAGGATTCCTGCTTTGGAAAATCCGGAACATCCCGGATAACTGATTTTACTTTTTCTTCAAGTGTCATTCAAACGAGATATAAGGTTTTAATTTTCTATTTCTTCTGTTGTGGCAATATTATTTTGCATCAGGAAATTCAAGTTTTCCAATTTTGATTTTTGTCTTTCTTTTAAGATCAGGGCAGACATTTCAAATTTGATGTAAGGATGTTTATCCATCTCTTCTTTCGAAACTGTATTGAGATTTATTTTTTTAATTGAGGCCGGATCAATTTCTGCAATTTTCTTCCAGCGTCATATAAATTTCTTTGGTCATATTATACACCTCATGCAACTGTGAGTGAATGAAATCCGCCTAATGAATTTCTGAACTTCACAATTCTTTCAGCATACTTTACCCCAATACCCGGGAGCGATTCAAGCTCTGCCGTTGTAGCGATATTCAGTGAGATTTTTTTACTGTCTGTGACAGCTATCCGGGCATTATCATCCAACAAAATATAAGGCTCAAGCTCCAGATATTTTTTTTCAGAAATGACATATACTTTTTTAAGATCTTCTTTATGAATAAATGGTCCGAATTTCTGACTATAATTAATTATTGCGTCAGACTGCTTTGGAGAAAAACCAAGATCAATCCACTCCTCTTTTCCTATTTCATTCGGATTAAAAGAATAACTTGTAATCAAAATCAAATTGACTGCTTTCTGAAATAAATGAATCCAGATCCGATTTGTTATTTAAAGAAACATATTCGACATCTTCCGGATTTATTTTAAACGAATCCAGATTTCTTGCCTCATAGGAAACGGATAAAATAAAAAGAGAAACGATAATTACCGATACCCATACCATAACAGCAATCTGCTGTCCGCGGGTCAGTGAAAAATATTTTCTCATTGAAAAAACGAACCGGATCAATTATTCCTGATCATCATTTTCAGTGAATGAATCAGGTTCTCCGTGTTTTTTGGTTGTAAGTACACGATAGAAAAAATAACCGGTGAATGCAATTACTATCCCTTCAGTAACAAGCATCATTATCAGCGCTGATGTATTCATGATGTAAATCTCCCTTCTTTAATTCGTTTTTTATATGCCCGGTAAACCAGATATGCAATACCCAGCCAAAGAGCTAATAAACCAGCTCTGGAAACATTTCTGTAAAAAATAGATTTTTTTTCAATCGCTATTTTTGCGTCTCTGTCAAAAGCAGGATCCTGCAATTCTGCCAATGTTTTCTCTAATGAACGGAGTTTAAATATATTAGACTTCTGATCACCAGTCAATTCAGAATTTAATCTCACCCCTTCACCGTAAATAATATCCTGCGGAACATCTGACAACTCAGCATTGACTTCAGCAATTTGTCCGGAAACTTTTTCAGGGTGCATGTAAATTTCAATTTTATCATGGATTCTTTATTCATGATTTTCTCCCAGATACCCGGCAAACTTTTAACAAATACAAACGCAAGGATCACAGGAGTGATGTATTTAATTATGAATTTGAATACGTTTGGAACTTTAATATCTGAACCAGAAGTAATTTCCTTCCATCCTTTATCCATTCCAAATACCCACGCAAATAATATTATTTCAAACAAGGCAAAAACAACAAGTGAAACTGTACCTGCCCAGTAATCATATTCATCGAATACACCCTCATTAAAAAACAAAACAGTTGGTAATCCAAGCAACAAAACAATTCCACCAAAAGCCCATGCAGCAGGTTTTCTCTTCCAGCCATATTCATCCTGCAAAAATCCCATCACAGGTGTACCCATAGCCAATGAGGAAGTAATTCCCGCAAAGAATAATAGACCAAACCAAAATACACCAGCTATAACGGCCATTACAGCACCCCATTGATCAAATAAATATGGCATGGTCATAAAGCCTAATCCAAGTCCGCCACTCGCGGTCATTTCGACAACTCTGTCAATTCCCAAATAACCAACTGCAATAGGAATTAGAATTGCTGAACCTAAAACCACTTCAACAAATTCATTCATCCATCCTGCACTCATTGCATTCAAAGCAATATCATCTTTCTTTTTGATATAAGATGCATAGCACTGAATAGAACCCATTCCTAACGAAAGAGTGAAAAATACCTGACCGGCAGCCGCAAGCCAAACCTTGGATGACCATATTGAACTATAATCAGGTGTCCATAAAAAATTCAAACCTGCAACACCGTCAAATGAAGCTCCTTCAGAACCAGCTTTAATTGTAATTGCTTTATAAGCCAGAAACGCACCAAAAATTAATAACAAAGGCATTCCGATTTTGGCGGCTTTTTCTACACCACCGGATAATCCTCTTGACAAAATCCAGGTATTCAACAACAAACAAATTACCCAAAAAACGATTGGCATTGCATTAAAAGTATGATCCGGATTTTCGAGTGAAACATAGTTTCCGAAATAAGTTGCTACTTCAGCTTGTGATTGACCAGAGAAAGTTCCGGTAATAGAATTCCAAACCCAGGATAACGTCCAGGATTCCAAATAACAATAATACGCGGCAACAGCAACATTTGTAAAAATTCCAAAAACACCAATGTATTTCCAGAATTTTTTTCTGTCCATTGCATCGAATATAAATGGTGTACTATGGTGACCTTTTGATCCTCCAAATCTTCCGCTTGACCACTCAACAAATAATAAAGGGAGACCCATCAGTAAGAAACAAACCAGATACGGAATGATAAATGCACCTCCACCATTTTGGATTGCCTGAACAGGAAAACGCAAAAAATTTCCTAATCCAACTGCATTACCTGCCATTGCTAAAATAAGACCAACTCTTGAACCCCAAGCTTCAGTATTTGCCATGTAATTAATTTTTGAAGAAGGGTAAATTTAAAGATTATCCTGAGATATGGTATAGGGAGCTTTAGATTAGTTTAGAGGCTCTCGTTTAGGGACAAAGGACAAAGGGCTAAGGACAAAGGGAAAAGCCAAAAGTGAAAAGGTTAGTTTGTTGTCGGTTATCTACGATTTTGGGTATTTAGACTTTTATTGTCAATGCGTTGAAAAGTTGAAAGTTGGGGATGATTTTTTTAGGAATTTAGGCTTTTAGACTTTTAGGAATTTTTGCGTTGACTCCAAACTAAAACCTGAAACTTGCCACCTAATACTATACATAAAAGCTCTCTCCTAAATATTCAAAAAAAAAACCAGACAGTTTACTCTCAATCCACCACATTAAAATTTGCGTCCATCAGAATAATCATATCATTGACTTCAGTGCCAAGTTCATAATGCACATTTGCTTCAAAGCCTGCTATGTCAGCCCAGACACTTCTTTTAAGATGCATGAAGATTCTGTTTGTCTGAGCAAATTCTGCTTGTTTGAATTGCAGTTCTTTTAGTTTAAGGCGATACTCGAGTGATTTGATTTTTGCTTCCTGCGCATACTGAACTGAATCCGTTTTTTCCAAATTTAACGCTTTGTAGCTCCAGTCATCCACCATGAGATGTAAGGTATCAATATCAAGCTGAATAAGTTTAATATTATTTTCTATAGTCAGGATCATTTCATCCAGTTCAGAAACAAAAACAGTATCTGTGATTGTGGTTTCTACCGCAACAGAATCACCCATGAAAAAATACTGACGAACATTTTTTTCAATCAGTTCCTGATCTGAAAGTTTTTTCTCTCCGCTGCAAGAGGTCAAAAGAATAAGTGCAAATAAAGCCAGAAGAGAAATTTTCATAAAATCATTTTTTACAAAGATGAGAATATAAAATGCTTCCAGATGAAAGGACAAAAAAAATCCGGGTGATTCAACCCGGATTTCATAATTAATTTATTCCAAAAAGTCCTAACAAATGGAAGAACAGGATTCCCAATAATCCACTGATCGGAATTGTCAGAATCCATGCCCAGAGTAAACTAATTGTTACACCCCATCTTACAGCTGAAATTCTTTTTGTCATTCCGACACCAATAATGGAACCCGTAATTGTATGTGTGGTACTCACCGGAATTCCAAGTTTTTCAGTCAGGAATAATGTAGTAGCACCGGCAGTTTCAGCGGCAACACCTTCAAGCGGCGTTACTTTAGTGATTTTTGTCCCCATGGTTTTGATGATTTTCCAACCACCAAACATGGTACCAATTCCGATTGCAATGTAACAAGCAGCAGGAATCCAGTTAGGCAAGTGATTAATTTCCAGTTTTCCTTTCTCGTTCAGTTCCTGACCAATATTTGCCCAGTCAGGAATTGGTTGTCCGGCAGCGGTAAGCTGAGCCATATAAACCAGCATAGCTGCAGCAATAATTCCCATTACTTTCTGAGCGTCATTTCCACCATGTCCGATAGAAAAAAGAGCTGAAGAAACCAGCTGTAATCTTTTGAACCAGCGGTCAGCTTTTGAAGGATTTGCCTTACGGCAGATATTTACAATAATGAGTGTGATTATGCTGGCTATGATCATACCCACAATAGGTGCGGCAAAAATAAATGAAAATGTTATGAGGATTTTTTCCTGATTTACAACTCCAAAACCTGCGTTTGCAACTGCTGCTCCGGCAAAACCACCGAGCAATGTGTGTGATGAACTGGAAGGAATTCCAAACCACCAGGTGAAAAGATTCCAAATAATTGCAGCGATCAATCCAGCACAAACAACAGCAAATGTAACCGAATCAGGATTTACAATTTTTGCAACCGTATCAGCCACTTTCAGGTCAAAAATCCAGAAAGCAAGTACGTTGAAGAAAGCCGCCCAGAGTACTGCCTGAAACGGCGATAGTACCTTGGTAGAAACAACAGTGGCAATTGAGTTTGCTGCATCATGAAACCCATTGATGAGGTCAAACAACAGTGCCAGAAAAATTATCGTGAGTAAAATTCCCATGATCTTGTCTTATTTTAAATTCAATTGATTAGGATCAATGATCACTAGGCATTTTTAATGATGATAGACTGAATTACATTTGTAGCGTCTTCACATTTATCTGTTGCAGTTTCAAGTGCCTGAAGAACTTCTTTTATTTTGATCAGTTCAACTGCGTTTTTTTCATTTTCAAATAAATCTGCAATGGCCATATCAAAAATATCATCAGCATGATTTTCGATACTGTTTACACGTACACAAGCTTCTCTGATTTTGGTAACATCTCTCATGTTTCTCAACTCAACTACCGCGCCGTGTAATTCTTTCACTGCTGTCTGAATCAGCTCAGCCAGTTTTTGCATGGAAGGAGTTACTTCTGAAATTTTATAGAGTTCCATTCTTTTTGAAGCACCATGAACAAAATCTGCAATATCATCCAGAGAAGAAACCAATGCATGAATATCTTCCCTGTCAAAAGGCGTAATAAAATTTGCGCTCAGTTCTTTGAATGTTTCATGCGTAGTATCATCACCAACATGCTCAAGTCTTTCAATTTCTCTGATCAGCTCCTTTTTTCTGTCAGCATTTGTTGTATTAACCATTTCAACAAGTGCGTTTGAAATATCAATTAAGTTAGCGGAAGATTTTTCAAACAGACCGAAAAATATTTTGTTTTTAGGCTGGAAATAGTGGAAAATGTTAATACCCATGATGTCAGATTTTACGATTATTAATTCTTTATTGGTACAAATATACTCCCGATAAAAGAGGTGATTAACCGCACTACGTTACTTTAATGTTAACTTAACGTTAACACCCCTCTTGTTTGACTAATGACAAGGCTTTATAACAATGAAAGAAAAAATAACAGCTTATTGCTTTTTATGCAATAACTGTGAAATTGATTTTCCGTTTTGAAATTCTTTCAGTGCGCGCTGCACATCCAGATCATCTTCCAGATAAACTGCGTAATACCCGTTGTCATCCCAGATATGGCGGGCAATTTCAGCCTTGATACGGTTTTTGATAACAGGTTTTGAAGTAACAATATCTTTTGGAATCTGCACCACCCCAAGCTTTGTTGCATATGCAATAAACTCATTGAACATGGCATCAGAAACATTGAAAGAACTCAGATATTTTTCAAAGTTCTGAAAGGTCTCACGTTTTGTGTCCAGGTATTTTACAGCGTAATGATTAAAAATACTTTCGTAATACAATTCCGTGAGATAGTAAGACGCTCCTGCGGTATCATTTGGAATAAAAACATCCGGATAAATTCCACCTCCTCCATAAACAATTCTGCCAGCCGGTGTTGTGTATTGTAAACTTTCATCATGTTTTACACTGTCTTCATTCATGAGTTCACCACTTTCAAAACGGTTGAAATAATCACTTTCATAATCAACACCTTCACCATATGGTTTTTGAATACTTCGTCCGGTTGGTGTGTAATAGCGCGAAATAGTCAAACGCAGCGCACTGCCATCTGTAAATTCTTCTTGTGTCTGAACCAATCCTTTTCCAAAAGATCTTCTACCCATCACTAATCCACGATCATTATCCTGAATAGCGCCTGCAACAATTTCACTGGCTGATGCAGAAAGCGAATTAATCAAAACAATCACTTCAACATCTTCTAAAATTCCACGACTTGTTGCATAATAATCTTCACGGGGTTCTTTTCTTCCTTCAGTATAAACAATCAATTTACCTGACTCCAGAAACTGATCTGCAATTTCAGTTGCCGCTGACATGGATCCGCCACCATTATTTCTCAGATCAAAATCAGTTTTTTCATACCGCGTGATTTAAGATCAGATGCCGCTGCATTAAATTCTTCACCTGCACTGAACGTAAAGCTGTTCAATTTTATAAATCCTACTTCATCATTCAGCATCAGATAAGCATCTATACTGCTGATTGGAATTTGTCCGCGGGTAAGAGAAAGTTTTTGTGTTTCACCCTTTCGGTAAATTTTCACTTCTACTTTTGTTCCAACTTCACCCTTTAATAATTCCATCACGCGTTCATTTGATAAACCGGCGTTAGCAATTACAGTGTCATCTACTTCCAGAATTCTGTCACCTGCTTTCATTCCTGCCTGCTCGGCAGGAGAACCTTTCAGTACATGCGTTGCTACCAGGGTGTCATGATGAATTAAAAAACGAATTCCTATTCCGCCAAAATTTCCTTCCAGCTGCTCATTCACTTCAGCCAAATCTCTTGCAGGAATATATGCACTGTGCGGATCCAGTTTTTTTATCATTCCTTCAATAGAACTTTCAATCAGTAAATCATGATCTACAGAATCCACATAATTGTCTTCAATAAATTCAAGAATGGTGTTAAACTTATTTGTGTTTTCCTGAACGGGATCAGCAAATCCTCCGTCTTTAATAAAAAATGTTCCCAGAAAAAGTCCGGCTGCAAGAGCAACAGCCATCAGCAAAGGAATAATTACAATGCCGTTAAACTTCTGATTGTTATTTTCCGCTTCACTCATATTTCCAATGTTTTTAAATGATGAACTGATATTCCGTATTCAGATAAAAAATCAATTCCGGAGGTGTCTTTATACTGATTCAGAAAAACCACCCGTTTTATTCCGGACTGGATGATCAGTTTGCTGCATTCTTTACAAGGCGATAATGTTATATACAGTGTTGCACCATCTGCACTTTGTGTTGATTTTGCAACTTTGAGAATGGCATTTGCTTCAGCATGCAAAACATACCAGTGCGTTTCTCCGCTTTCATCTTCACATGAATTGGTGTAACCTGATGGAGTACCATTGTATCCGTCAGAAATAATCATGTTATCTTTCACAATCAATGAGCCAACTTGTTTTCTTTTGCAATGAGAAAGTTTGCCCCATTCAAGAGCCATCTTCAAATATGCCTGATCGTATTTTTCCTGTTTTGAATCCACTTTAATTAATAACGTCTGAAATAGAAAAAGTAAATATTGAATCCGTTAAAATTAGTTAATCCAGATCATGTAAGGGAGTCTTGCCTGAATACTTGATTTACCATCCAGCGTGCGGATGTAATTATAAATTTCAAGCAGTTGTGTTTCCAGATTATTTTTTGCCAGTCTTGCCTGATCCAGTTCATCCATGTTTTCCAAAAACTAAAACAAATCATTTTCTTCTCTTTCAGGATATACTTTTATCTGAATATCTGTGCTGTCAATTCCGGCTTCACCGGCGGCATAATAAATGGCGTCAAACAATCCGCCAAAATCATCTACCAGTCCAATTCTTTTAGCATCTGAACCTGCCCAAACCCTGCCTTGACCAATACTGTCTACTTCGGCATTTGTGAGTCCTCTGCCCTGTCCTACTTTAGAAATAAAATCAAGATAAATATCATCTACCCCTTCCTGAAAAATCAACAGTTCAGCATCAGTTAGTTTTCTGTTTGTAGAAAGAATTGCGTGCTCGTTTGTTGTAACGTGATCAAACGTAATTCCCAGTTTGTTTTTAAACATATCTCCGGTATATGGAATTACACCAAAAACACCTATTGAACCGGTAATTGTATTTGGCTGCGCAAATATTTTGTCAGCTGCACAGGCAATATAATATCCGCCGGATGCGGCAACATCTCCCATTGAAACAATAAACGGTTTCTTTTCTTTGGTAAGCACTACCTCACGCCAGATAATATCACTTGCCATGGCGCTTCCGCCCGGAGAATTAATACGTAAAACAACTGCTTTAATCAACGTGTCTTCACGTACTTCACGAATTTGTTCAGCCAGTGAATTACCACCAATTTCACCCGGACCACCATTACCATCCACAATATCTCCTTCAGCAAAAATGATTGCCAGATTTTTCTTTTCCAGCTTCTCTAAAGTTTTATTGTGTTTCGTTTTTTTCAATGCATATTTCTGAAAATCTACCAGTGCCAGTTCTTCACCTTCTTCTGTTCCGGCAAGTGTTTTTAATAAATCAAGTACCTGATCATAATACATAATTCCATCTGCCATGCCATGATCTACTGCATCACCTGATTTTCTCACATAAACACTGTCTGCAATTTCATTCAGTTTTTCTTTTGAAATGCCCCGTGATGCACTTATTCCATCCAGCATAATATCCCAAAGTGCATTGATGTAAGTTTGTGTTTGCAATTTACTTTCCGGACTCATTTGTTCATACATCAGCGGTTCAACAGCACTTTTAAAGCGGTTGTTTGAACCTCTTATAATCTGCATCTGCACATCCAATTTTTCCAAAGCACCTTTGACAAACATAATTTCAGCACCCAATCCTAAAAAGTCAACCATTCCCGTTGGAAAAACAAAAAGTGAATCAGCAGCTGATGCTACGTAATAGGCTTTTTTAGAATAATTTTCTGAATAGGCAAGTACAAATTTTCCGGATGATTTAAAATCAAGAATTCCGTCTCTGATCTCTTTCACCGTTGCCATACCTGCATTGATATCTCCGCAATGCAGAAAGATTCCTTTTATTTTTTCATCTTCTTTGGCAAGCTGCAATCCCTGAAGAATTTCATAGACACCAAATTTTTTATTCAGTGAAAAAGAAGCCGGATTAAAATCAGCATAAGTATAATCACCGATTTCACCACTCAGATTCATTTCCAGAACTGAATTTTCTTCAACCACTAATTTTTTAGGCGCAAAAAGATCATCAAAACCTGAAAGCATGGCATTGAGGAAAATAAAAACAAGCCGATTGAAATTAATCCTGCCGTTACACTTGCCAGCAAACTGGCCCAAAAGGTTTTCCAAAAAGTCATAGATTTCAGATTTTCAGCAAAGTTAGTAAAGATGCCGGTTAATTTCAGCCGGTTTAGGTTGAGAGGCTAAATTTTGCCATGAACGACCGAAAGAACAGCAACAATCAGTTAATCCCAACGTTTTAGTACTTTTGATTTCAGCATGTCCGGCAAAAAAATTATTGTATCCGTTACCAATGACCTTGTTACCGACAACCGGGTAAAACGGGTTTGTGATTTTTTGCATCAAAACAATTTTGAAATTACACTGGTGGGCAGAAAACTCAGAAACAGTTTACCGCTGAATGACCGGCCTTATAAAACAAAACGCTTTCGTTTACTTTTTAATAAGGGACCTTTGTTTTACGCATCTTATAATCTGCGTTTGTTTTTTTATCTGCTTTTCAGAAAAACGGATTTTCTTTTGGCCAATGATCTGGACACCTTACTTGCCAACTATTACGCTAAAAAATTTAAGTCGGGCGTTAAATTGATTTATGATTCGCATGAATATTTTACGGGTGTACCTGAGTTAACAGCCAGACCAAAAATTCAAAAAATCTGGAAACGAATTGAAAAAAAATGTCTGCCCAAAGTGGACAAAATGTATACGGTCAATAATTCCATTGCTGATTTATACAAAGATGAATATGGAATTCAGGTTAATGTTGTGAGAAATATTTCTTCAATTCCGTCAGACATTCAAACTAAAAACAGAAAAGAACTTGGATTACCGGAAGATAAAAAAATTATCATTTTTCAGGGAGCCGGAATCAATGTTGACCGGGGCGCTGAGGAATTAATTGAAGCAATCAAACTGGTAAGTAATGCCGTATTGATTTTTGTAGGAAGCGGTGATGTAATTGCATCACTCCAATCTAAAGTGAAAAAAGAAAATCTGCATGAAAAAGTTTTGTTTTTTGATAAAGTTCCGTACAAGCAGCTTCTCAATTTTACACGTGTTTCAGATTTGGGTGTGTCATTAGATAAAGACACCAATATCAATTACCGTTACTCACTTCCAAACAAGTTGTTTGATTACATTCATTGCGGTATTCCGGTATTGGTTTCAGATTTACCGGAGATAAAAAAAATTGTGTCAGAATTTGAAATCGGTGCAGTCATTTCAAGTCATCATCCTGAAGAAATTGCAAAAAAAATTGAGCAACTTTTTTCAGACGACAAATTGTATCTGCATTACAAAAACAATACGCAAAAGGCCGCAGCCGTTTTAAACTGGCAAAATGAATGCAGGGTGCTTGAAAAAATATACCTTTAAGAGATAAAGACAAAAAAGCACACCATCAAACGACTTCACATTATATCATTTGACATACCCTACCCACCTAACTACGGCGGTATAATTGATGTGTTTTATAAAATCAAGGCATTGCATAAAGCGGGTGTTGAAGTAATTTTCCATGGATTTTATTATTCAGGACACAACAAACCCAATGATGAACTTTTAAAATATTGCAAAGAGACTCATTATTACAGAAGAAATAAAAATCTGTTCCGGTTACTTTTTAGTTTCAGACCATATATTGTCAGCAGCAGAAATCACAAATCACTTTTAGAGAATTTACTGAAAGATGATTCACCCATTTTATTTGACGGACTTCATACGTGTTTTTATCTGGATCATCCCGCACTGAAAGACAGAAAAAAATTTGTACGGACACACAATATTGAACACGACTATTACATACAGTTAGCCAATATTGAACGCCTGTGGTTTAAAAAAGAATATTTGCTGAAAGAGGCACAACGTTTACATTCATACGAACCTGTTTTACAAAATGCCAATGCACTTTTCACCATTGCAAAAACAGATGTGGCGCATTTCAGCAAGTATGCAAAAACCATTCACATTCCGCCGTTTTATATTACTGACCATGTCAGAAAAGATGTAAACAAAAGTGGTTTTGATGGCAGATTTATTCTTTACCACGGAACATTAAGTGTGCGTGAAAATGAGAAAGCAGCCAAATTTATTATCAATGAAATTGCACCGCTGATCAAACACCGAATTGTCATTGCAGGTAAATCACCTTCATCATGGCTGAAGAATGAAGCTTCTATTCAGGAAAATGTAAAACTGGTTGCATCACCGTCAGAAATACAAATGGATTCACTGATTCAATATGCGCATATTCACCTGCTGGTTACCTTTCAGCAAACCGGTGTAAAACTGAAATTACTCCATGCGCTGGATAACGGCAAACATGTTATCATCAACTCAAAAATGGATGACGATGGATTATTTTCAGGCATGTGCCACATCAAAGATGAACCCGCAGAAATTGCAAAAAAAATTGAAGAGTTAATGAAGACAGATTTTACGGATGCGCTGCAGCAAGAAAGAAAAACACAGTTTAGTTTGTTGTTTGATAATGATGTAAATGCGGGGAGAATTATTGGTGAGATTTTCTCAAAAATATAAAGCTCGTTTCAGAAATAACTTTACGTCAGGCGATGAATATCGCCATTTAGATTGATTCTCGCAGGATGGATATCCTAGCTGAGATTTCCCATTCAATCAAAAAACTAAAAATAATATCACAAACAAATTTTTCACTTACAATAAAACCTTCAGAAGTAAATATAAAAATTCAGTCGGTAAAATATTCTGGTGAACGAGGTTCTGTCGTGTCCAGTTCCCACAAAGCCTTTGTCTAGTTCATTAAATCTTCCTAAATTGATCGTTGGTTCAAAGAAAATAGAGTTTCTTATTCCGCCACTGATACCACATGTCAAGTAATAGGAATGTTGAATTACTTTTCTTAATTGCGAAATTCTATACATGTAACCGACACCCACTGCTATTTTTAGGTTATTCCAACCTGCTTTGTATTTGCAAACTGCATCAGCCGAATAGTTAGGTCCTTGCGTCCCAACAGGAACCGCAATAGTTTCAACACCAAGATCAGTTGTTAACCATGAAAACTGATTTAGTTTTAGGCTGTTGGTTATTCCCAAAAGCGGTATATAATCATTCCTAAACTCCTCGTCAGGCATAAATCCGTATTCGGACCGAAGTGCTAAGTAGTCCAGATTGAATGTGGGCGCAATAAATACACCAAATTGAACTCTTGAAGAATCCTGATTATACCCTATGAAAGATAAATTTAAAATAAGTAATACTAACCCTAATTGTTTCATTTTTTTCTAAATAGATTGTAATTTAATGAAACACCAGCCCATGGATACCAAAACCAATGACCTTGATTCGGGTAAAAGATTGATGGTTCTTCTCCTATGCAATAAATTTTGGGAGAAATTTCAAAACCATGTTTTAATTCGCGGATAAAACCGAAGTATACGAAAGTAGTCCAAACTTTGTAGTCCGCATATTCGGAAGAGTGAAAATTCAGTGACATGCCCGATCCTGCACAAACGGAGGTTTTTATCGAGTGGCCAAAGGAGAAGCCCATGTCAAATGGAAAACTTTTTAACGACTGCGTATATGGGTCAGAACTACTTTTGTTGATCATAAAACCAAATCCCGTGTTAAATTGAAAATTATCAAAATTATAGGCCGCACGATAACCAATAGAATAGAATTTCCCCCTACCTAAAATTTCAGCATAAATACTGTTAGAAAATTTTTGCTTTGATTGACACAAAGAAAAATTAAAACAACTGAAAATAAACAGCCCTAATATGAAGTGAAATATTTTCATGAATTCAAGTTGAACTAATATTTCAAGATTTTGTATGTGTTCATTTCTTCTTCCAAATAAATTGTTAAATAATACACTCCTGACGCCATAAATTCGGCTTGTATTTGATAAGTATTTTCGTTCGCACTTCCCTCAAATATGAGGTCACCGATGGCATTTCTTATTTCCAATTTGTAAGAATTTTCTGTTTTATCAATCGGTAAAAATATTTTAAACTCATTTTCAAATGGATTGGGAGATATTATAAGCTCGAGATTGGTCGTTTGAAAAAATTCAGTTTGCACTAATTGTTTATTGTTTGAAAAATTCAAATTCGGATCATTTTGTACAGCATGCTTAAGTGGTCCAGAATTTTCCCAACTCTCATCTATCATAGTTCCTAAACTAAATTGAAAGTCACCCCAAAAAGAATCAGGAAAATAATTACTATCATAATTCTGCAATAATGGCATTGGTTGATTTACCAGGATCGCAGCGCACGTTTGAATTTTGCCATGAAATTGTGACTCTATTGGAAAATTGGAGTGTGATGCCTTTGCATGGAAACCCTCGTGAAGATGTATTGATTTGGAAGCGATCAAATTTAACTGATCACTATAAGCATAAGGATATTCCTCATCTAAATTATTTGGATTAACTGTTGGACCGATATAAGAATCTTTACAGATAATGTTTTGCCCAGTTTCATAATGTCCAAAAAATACAGAATTGTAATCTTCAATTGTTTTTTGATTATAATACATGTTACTTTGTATTGTAGTAAGTGAATCCTGGTTTTCGCATGGAATAAACACCCAATACCTGAAATAATCAACTTCAAGTTTTGATGAGGGAATGGGTATTCTTGGATCAGGTCCATATAAATTATCTCCGAAATCATATTCATCCTTCAATTCTTCGTTTTCATTTCCAACACTATTTCTAGGAAATCCACTTATATAATCATCAAATTGAGTACCGTATCCCGTACCCACATACATGATCATTCCATCTAAGAATTTTAACGGATCGGGATATCCGTTACCTTTGATTAAAGGTTCAGGTATAGTCCAATATCTATAAATAAAACCATCTACAAATAGAATTACAAAATTTTGATCCCAATACATGCCAAAAGTATGATAATCTGAAGTAAAATCAATTTCAGTCGAACCATTCACTCCATCAAACGGCTGCGCACATTTTTCATTACATTCTAGCTCACCATCCGGATTCTGGCATTGATAAGTCGGATCAGGTAAATATCCGCTAAAATGAATATTGTTTCTTAATCGGTTTGGCCAATGTCCGTTTGTTTCCCAAACATCCACTTCCTGCCAATTGATGTCGAAACCATTATCCAAAGGATCACAACCATACCCAAGTAAATTGCGAGAATTGTAGAAAAACCAACTCGACATGATTCCGGTCCCGTAAGGAAGCTTTGCTTTCATTTCAAAAAATCCTTGTTTGAAAGTCCATGGGTAAATTAATACTCCACCTGACATTGTTTCAACCCCACCGTGTTCACCATGTCCATTTGCCTCAAAGGTTAGCCCAGTGTTAGTAGTATAAACATTTTCACGTCTTGGAAAAAGATCAAACTATCCTGCGTATACTGATAATGCCATTTTTTCAAACCAGTTCCGTCCAAATCGGCAATTGTATCCATATACCCAAATCCATTCTCGCCTAATTCGCCTCCGTCGAAAACATAATGCAAGTCTCCAGAAAATTGCTGATAAAGAAGATCATCAAAACTATCAAATGTTTTATTGTCAAACTGTTCATCAATAACCAATAATAATTCTTGACAAATTAGATTAGTTTTGAAGAATATTAAAATACAAAAAGACAAAACTCTCATAATCTACTTGTTTTGATTTTTCAATAGTTCTATTTCTCCTTTCAACTCTTCATTTTCATTTTCCAATTCTTCTAAGCGCTTATTCATTTCAAAGAGGTATAGATAAATATCTTCAATTTTTTCCATTTGTTTCACCTGCATTTCGCCTACATTCATACCCGCAACTGCGAGTTCATCAGCTTTTGGGATACCAGGCAAATGCTTATTTACTTTTACAAACTCCTCGACCTCTTCAATTGGTTTTAAATCATAGCCTTCTTGAAAAACGTAATCAGGAAATGGTGGTATGGTTACAATTATTTCTTTGGAATACAAAATCCCGTTATCGCCTAATTTTAAAATTTCTGTACCGGCAGTATTTTTAGCAATAAATCCGACGCCTCCATTATTTCTCCATGTTAATGAACCATCAGGATTTAACTCAAATAATTTCAACCCAGTGTTGGTCGAAATTTCAAACTCACCATCAGATCCAAAATGAAATAATTTTATTCCGGTATTTGTAAATATTTCAAATTTTCCGTCTTTTCCGAAATGAAATAATCTGACTCCATTATTAGCAAAAAACTCCGCGACGGAACCCAATCCGTTCCGTAAAGTGAACGTAGTTGCGGCACCAACATTTTGAGCAACAACAGAACCATTTCCATGAATATTAAACCTAGACTCCAATCCAGTGCCCCCGGTAACCCCGAGATCTATAAGCTGGCCGGAAGAACTCGGAGAATACCCAGTTATAATTGCAGTTGAAGGGGCGAAAGAAGATCCAACCAAAACCCTGTGTGAATACGCAATTCCTTCAACAGTCAAACTATAATTCGGCGATGACGTTCCAATTCCTACTTTTACGATAGGACACAAAGAGTATATTTTATTGGGCCCGCTATACCATATTGGATTTAATACATCACCAATACATTCTAAATTCGGAGCCTGTGTTTTATTCAAAAAATTCCCATCAATCTTTTTGATTTGGCCATTTGGTTGTATTACCAAGATTTGAATACTTGAATCAATTTGAGACGGAACTCCAATATTATCCATCTTTACATTTCCATTTAGTTTTGAAGTTCCGTCAACAACCAGGTCTGTACTGATTCTTGCAGTCCCTAATATTTTCACATCCTGCTTAAATTTTGCTTCCAGATCTACAATTAATTTTTCTTTTGCATAAAGCCGTTGATTGACAATCAATGAGTCATTTATAACTGTTGGGTTTTGAGAAAAAACTGAAAATGACATCAGAAATAAAACTCCAAAAAGAATTGATTTCAGAGCTTTATACGCAAAATGGGGGGGGTAAAAATTGGTGACATAAGTTTATTAAAATGAGTTAATTACACCAATTACAGAAAAATAAATGAGATAACCAAATATTATTCTCCCAACGCAACAGTTTAAATTCAATCTAAAATCAAATGTGAATTGTTCATCGCCGGCAGTGAGTTTAAAGACAAGTTCTCAACCAAGTAAAATTTGTACGTACTTTTGAACAAACATCCTTCATTATGAATCTTGATCTACAAAACAAAACAGCACTTGTTTGCGGCAGTACGCAGGGCATTGGAAAAGCGGCGGCATTGGAACTTGCAAAACTGGGGGCCAATATTATTCTGCTTGCAAGAGATGAAGCAAAGCTAAAATCAACGCTGTCAGAACTTGATTCATCCAAAGGACAAAAACATAGTTTTTTATCTGCAGATTTTGGAAATACCAATGAACTTGAAATAAAAGTGAATGATTTTTTGAAAGACAAATCTGTAGAAATTCTTGTGAACAATACCGGCGGTCCGGCTGCTGGTCCGGTGAATACCGCTTTATTAGAAGAGTTCAGAATTGCATTTAATATGCACCTGATTTGTAATCATATTTTAGTAAATGCTGTGAAAGAAAAAATGAAAGCAGCAGGTTACGGGCGCATCATCAATGTAATTTCAACTTCTGTAAAACAACCATTACCCAATTTAGGTGTGTCAAATACCATCCGCGGTGCTGTTGCTAACTGGAGTAAAACATTGGCCAATGAATTGGGTCAGTTCAACATCACGGTAAACAATGTATTGCCGGGAGCAACCAATACCATACGATTAAAATCTATCATCGAAAATAAAGCACAAAAAACCGGTGAAAAATACGATGACATTTTAAAACATATGGCAGATGAATCACCAATGAAACGCGTTGCTGAACCGGAAGAAATTGCAAACGTCATTGCGTTTCTGGCATCACCTGCGGCGAGTTATGTGAATGGTGTGAATGTGCCGGTTGATGGAGGAAGGACTAAGAGTCTTTAGAGGAGTTAGCTCTTAGGATTTAGTTTTTGGGGGCAAAAGATATGAGCCATGAGGCAGGTTTTTTAGTCTGGAATCTTTAGTCTGGAGTCAGCTCATCTACCTTCGACTTCGATAACCTCAGTCTCCGGTGAAACTTATCAACTCATCAACTAAAAACTAAAACTCTTCCGTCATCATGGCATCATAAGCACACTGATGTACTTTTTTTCTGATTCCGTATTCATAGGTTTTATTATTTACCGTTGGATGAACGGCGTTGGAAAGATAGATGTAAATCAACTCATGTTCAGGATCAATCCAGAAAGCGGTGCCTGTAAATCCGGTATGTCCATAAGTACTTAGCGAAGCATTTTCTGACATTCCAAATGAAACAGATCCCATGGATGGTTTGTTGAATCCTAATCCGCGGAAACAATTTTCTTGTCGTGAGGTAAACTTGTCTATGGTTTCTGCTTTGAGATATCGTTGTCCGTTATAAACCCCTTTGTTCAATAACATCTGAAATAAAATGGCCAGATCATTGGAGGTAGAAAAAATTCCGGCATTACCCGCTACCCCGCCGTGCAGTGCTGAATTGGGATCATGCACATGACCATGTAAAAGTTGTTTTCTCCAGTAGGTATCATTTTCAGTTGGTACAATAATATCACGGCTGAATTTTTTTAGCGGCCGATAACAAGTGTGGTTCATTCCAAGCGGTTTGTAAAAAGTGTTGTAGAGAAATTCTTCAAACAAATCTTTGTCTTTGAGTTGTTTTTTTGTTTGAGTAAAACCAAATTTTGCCGGATCTTTCTGAATGAAACTCCTGAACATAAAATAAAGCGTATTCATATTTACATCACTGTAATGATATGATTTGTCAGGATTCAGATAAATCTGATTTACTTTCAGCCACATAGAATCCTGCTGTTCACGTTCCAGATAAAATCCTTCAGCTACTTCGGTATTATAAACACTGTCAGGCCGATCACAGAAAAATTTATCATATCTTCCAACTTCAGGTGTTGTGTAGCGCATGTATTTTATAATCGGAAATCCTGCCGGCATACCGGTGCAATGTGTAAACAATTCCTGAAAAGTAAGGTTACGGATTGTGCTTGGAAACCTCAAATGCAATCGCAGCGAATCAGGCAAATAAGGCTGCAAGCTGTCATCCAGTTCATAGACTCCCATTTCATAGAGTTTCATTCCAACCATAGTAGTTGCAAC
Source organism: Crocinitomicaceae bacterium (assembly GCA_016719925.1). GTDB lineage: Bacteria > Bacteroidota > Bacteroidia > Flavobacteriales_D > Crocinitomicaceae > JADJGJ01. Next base: position 71,441 of record JADJYC010000008.1, read on the forward strand.
TACTTTTGTTATGGACGCAAGATCATACATGGAATTTTCTGTCACTGGTGTTTGTCCCTGATAGGTATGTTTTCCAAAAACGCGGTCATAAACTATACATCCGTTTTTTGCAATCAGCACCTGGCCGCCCGGAAAAGCATGATTATCCATGCAGTTACTCATCAAGCCGGAGATTCTGGATAAGGTATCAGAATCAAGTCCGCAAAAATTAGGGTCCGTTCTAGCCAATAATTTTTTTTCAGTGGTTTTACCTTTATAAATTGAATCGGGTGTGAAAAAATCTGCATTCAAAGACAAACGGGAAGACAGCTGCTGCACAAAAATCTCTTCATCAAAAAATTCATTGACAGGACAGAATAATAACTGCGGACAAACTTTCAGATCTTCATACAAATCAGGATTCGAAAATACAACCAGTGTATTCTGATCTGCTTTAATTGATTTGACTTCATTGATAATTTCAATACTGCAGGAGTCAGGAAGTACCAAAACTTTATTCCCTTTTTCAGAGATGATTTTTTTTACAGACTCCCCGTTAATTTCTCGTTTAACAAAAGATACGCCACATTCAGCTTTTACTTTTTGTCTCACAGAATAATCTGCTGATGAATAAACAGTAAATTTTGATTTGAACGGAACCAGTTTTTTTTCATTGCTGATTAGAGAAGTATTATTTGCCTGCAGATTCAAGCGAATAAAATTAAGCTCCTGATTTGCATTTACTTTTTTTGTTTGATCACTCCTGTTTGATTTTCTGAGGAGAATTCTGCGCGTACTTTCATCTGCAATTTTCTTCTCTTCTTCATTTGGATTCCAGGCAGTATATGTGTCAGGAGATTCAAGGCGCTTAAATAAAAAATCAGCACCGCCTTTAAGCAAACTGTTTATTGCCTGCTCTTTGCTTTTCACAACAAACAAACCATTGTATTCATTTGCCTGCCGGTACGATTCAAAATTGACGGTGTCAAAATGATGCAGATCGATAAAGACAGAATAATCACTTGCCTTTATGGTTGAAATAAAATCATCAAATTTTTGCGCGGCATCACGGTCTTTGAAATTTGCTGCAAGCGGAACCAGATTGTGTTTTGAAACCAGCGTATCCAGCCAGATTTTATTCGCTTTTTCCAGCGCGATATTCCATTCAAAATTCAAAAGATTATATCCGGCTTTACCAAAAAAACGGGTGTAATCCGGATTTCTGTTTTCATTATTTACCTCCCAGAAAGGATATGGTTTGGTTTGGGTTATTTCAAAAAATCCGGTGTAGAAAAATGGCTGAAGAATAGCATGTGTATCCAGACACATTTTTATTTTTTGTACACTGTCCGGATTCCAGTTCTGAAAATAAAGTGCGCCGGGTTGATTGGCAATAATCCACTTGCTCAAACTGTCCGTTGCATTTTGATAAGCAGGCGGTACTTCAATAATGAGATGCTGAAAATATTTTTGCTGTTCAGTGAGGCCGGATAAAATTGAATCAGCCCATTTTTCTCCCGAGACATCCGGTACAATAATTTCCTGCTCAACAGGTTTTTCTTCTCCGCAGCCAAACAGAAAAACAGAAAACAAAAAAAGAGAAAATACAAATCGGAAAAAAAGGTGAAACATGCTGGTTATCATTCGGTAACCCAAATGTACAACTTTAACGCAGAACCGTGATATGCCCGGTATATTCGTGTGGGATTAATTCCCGGTCGACAACTCTTGCTTTGTAAACAAAACAGCGTCAAAAGGAATTTGATTTTTATATAATCCATCCCACTTAAAATACATATCCGTAGTTTCAAATACCAGTTGTCCCCAGCGGTCAAAAATCTGAAAATTAAATTCTGTTGCACCAACAACACTCACGCTATGTATTGTTGAAACGATCAGCATTTGGAGTAAATGCATTTGGTGCGTAGAAATAAAATTCCGGTTTGATGTAAACCATTTTCTGAACGGTATCTGTACAGCCAATTTCATTGTAAGCAACAAGAGTCACCTCATACCAGCCCCAATGACCATAAGTAGTTGTTGGAGAATTTATTGTTGATGTTTCTCCGTTGTCCAGATCCCACCACCAGCTTACACCGCCTGTAGTAAGATTTTGAAAAGACACTGGTAAATCCACCATTGGTTCTGAAGTCAGTACAGCAAAATTTGCATGCGGACGAACGACTTCAACTGTCGTGAATCCGTCTATGTGATAGGTATGACAATCATCTTCCACAGATACAGTATAATTATGGGTGTAATTTGGCGATACCAAAACAGAAGAAGTTGTTTCACCCGAATGATGCCAGTAGTATGTGTAATTTCCAAGACCTTCAGATGCAACTACAAAAATATTTGCTGTGTCTCCCGGACAAATCAGCTGATCAGGACTCATCACCAGTTCAAGCACAGAAGCAATCACCGTAACAGTAACATCTGTCTGAGTTGGTGAACCACAACCGTCTTCAATCATAACAGTGTATGTAGTTGTCACCATAGGTGAAACATTTACAGAAAATCCGGTTCCAATGGTTGTTGTTCCTTCTGTCCAGGTGTACGAAAAAGTTCCTTCACCACCGGTGGCTTCAGCAAATAAAACCAAAGGCGTGTTTGGACAAAGCACAGATGTATCAGGTGAAGTTGCAATATTAATAGGCGGATAAACAGGAACAGTAACTGTTCCGCTTCCGCTTGCCGGAATTTCAAGACAGGCGTCAATTACAGTTAGTGTATACGTTGTTGTTGCCGTGGGTGAAACAAGAATATCTTCTGTTGTTTCTCCGGTATTCCAACTATATGGAAATGGAGATAATCCACCGGTTATTGGTGCATTGAGATTCACATCTTCGCCCGGGCAGTGAACAGTCTCAGATGGTACAGAAACCTGAAGCGGTGCTGTATTTTGTATAACAAGATATAATGTAATAAAGTTGCTGTTACCACAAGGGTCAGGCTGATCAAGCTGAATTACAACTGTTTCATCTCCTTCTGCAATCATGTCACTGAAAATGTCAATTGAGAAAGTTGCTGTTGTCTGACCTGCAGCAAAACTTATGCTTGGAGGAATGTTGGAATAATCTGTTCCTTCAGTTGCCGTTCCGGAAACTATTACCGGAATAACCTGTGCAGTTGCAGACATTGCATTAGAACGTGTAACAGTTATAGTAGCGGTTTCACATCCTTCAGCCATACCGTAATTATCAGCGTATGCATCCGTTGCTAAATCAGCTGTCATTTCAACCGGCGCATAACTTGCCAGAGAATTTGCTTCAAGAAAAATTCCGGAATCATATGCACCATCACCGGCATCAGCAATGGCAATCACCAAATGATAGGTTTCACCACATTGCACTTCTGCAGCTGCTTCCAGAACAACTGTGAATCCGTCATACTGAATATAAAATGAACTGGAATTAAATGGCGCATTTGAGCCAGTTCCGTTATTGATATAGTAAGAACAATTCTGACATGGACCTGTATTAGATGTTCCGTTATTGATGTTGTCAATTGATACTACTCCTCCACCACCAGGAATCTGCGCCATATTATATGTTCCGCCAAAACCGGGACCTGAGATATAAAAAGCAAATGCATCATTAAATCCTCCATCCACAAACTCAGGATATTCATCTGAGCCAAAAACATATTTAAATCTCACGCTGTCACTTTGAGGTACAAAATCAAATTGCAAAATAGCCGCATTGAACGTGTTCACTCCTGCCACAGAAGTCAGGGGGCCGTAACCAGGTTGTCCGTTATCAGTACCAGCAGAGCCAGAATCATTAGGTCCATGTGGTCCGTTACCTCCAAACAAACCGCCAGCATTCAGAACGGTACCGGTTGTGAGAACAATTCCGCTTCCTAAGCCAAGATTGGTTGAACTTCCGTTAAAGGAGCCTATCGCTTCAGCATGACCAGTATATGAGACATTTGAAACAGCAACTCCGCTGCCCACGAGAACATCTTCAACCAGCTGTGTTGGAGTCATGGCTGTAGATGTAGTAAGCTGAGAGAATGCGACCGCATTTCCCAGAAAAATCGTTACAACCAGTATTTTGACTTTTTTCAGCAAAAAAATGAATTTTGGTTTGGACTAAAAACCCTCTGACTATTAAACGTATAAAGAGAACCTTTAGTTGTCAAATTTAATCAAAAAACGAGCCAAATGTGCCACTCATTGAGTGATCGGTTGATCAAACCTTTGAAACCTTTACCTGCATTGGGCTGACATGGTATAACTATAGAATCATTCTAAATCAATTAACTCATAAAACAGATCAAATAATCAAAACCTGCCTGATCTTGCCTTGTTTACTCATGCTTTCCAATTTAAAAAATATAAATTTGTCTGTCTGAAATTATCTGAACGAATACAAAATTTTGTTGAGCGCCTGCGGGAGCGTCATAAACTCACCTATATAGATGATACAACCTATCATGAAAAATGGAGTTTTAATGTTTCAAGTCTCAGTTTGATTTCTATTGTACTTGTTTACTCACTGGTACTGATTGTGGTAGTCATGGTATTATTCCGGTACACCTCATTAAATGCATACGTAATGGCTGGTGGTGGCGATGAAACAAGATTGATGGTGGAGCAGCAGACTCATACAATTGATTCACTTTATGCGATCACTTCATCCAATGAAAAATATCTGAGTGATCTGAAAAAACTTTTAAATGACGAACCCTTTGATGATACGGCAAAACTACAGAAACAGGATACTACTTATGTTAATTATGAACCGGATTTCAGTAAATCAAAAGAAGATTCTATTTTAAGACAGAAAGTTGAATATGAAAGCAAAGGCGGCAACAAAAATGAAAAATCATTTTCAGTTGATTTTTTCTTTCCACCGGTAAACGGGCGGGTTTCACAATCTTATAATCTTCAGAAAGGGCATTATGGCGTGGACGTTGTTACAACAGCCGATGAACCAATTAAAGCTTGTCTTGACGGCACGGCAATAGCCGCCGGCTGGATTCCGGGTGAGGGTAATATTCTGATAATTCAGCACAACAATGATTTGATTTCCGTCTACAAACATTGTTCAGTACTGCTCAAAAATCAGGGAGATAAAATTCTGACTGGCGACCCGATTGGAATTGTTGGAAATACCGGAGAAAATACATCGGGTCCGCATCTTCATTTTGAATTGTGGCAAAAGGGAATTGCCTTGAATCCACAGGAATTCATTTCATTTTAAGGATCAGAAAATTATGTGTTTAAAAGAAACCCAACTTGTAAATCGTTTTTTTGGTCGGATAAGTGAAGCTATTATATTACTTTTGATCACTCTTTCAGTGAAGCAGCATGTGGTTTAAAATTTCACAACTCATTTTACGCAACAGGATAGCCATCCTGGTTGTACTTTTTCTATTGACTGCTTTCTTCGGGTATTTTGCTGTTACCAATATAAAAATGGATAACACGTATGGTACCATGCTTCCAAAAGATTCTCAGCCAAAAAAGATTATGAGTTGTTGAAAAAATCTTTTGGAGGAAGTGAATCACTGCTCATTTTTGCCATTCAGACAGAAGATATTTATTCACTGGATAAATTCAATGCATGGTATGATCTTGGAGTAAAAATTGCTTCGTATGATGCCATCGATTCTGTTTTTTCAGAAGCGCATTTATATCGTCTTCAAAAAGACACGATCAATGAGAAATTTTTCTTTGATAAAATATGCAAGAGCCGTCCGACGTCACAAAAAGAAGTTGACAGTTTAAAAGCGATAATCCGTTCAAACCCATTTTATGACGGATTGATTTATAATGCTGAAACCAATGCGTCCCTGATGATGGCAGTGGTAAATGAAGAGATCATGGGCGACATGAAAACCGCCAAGGTTTTGCTTGAAGTAGAGAAGGGCGCCGAAGAATTTGAAAAGACACTGGGAGAAATCCGTATTTCAGGAATGCCGCACATTCGCGTTTCAGTTGGTAAAAAACTTGAAGGAGAACTGGGATTTTTTATTGCACTTTCAATTGGTGTTACTTCATTAATTCTATTCATCTTTTTCAGATCTATCCGCGTTGTATTTACATGCATTTCTGTTGTGTTTATTGGTGTGATTATTTCACTCGGTACAATTGCGGCATTTGGATATAAGCTCTCCATTCTGATGGTACTGATTCCACCTTTGATTATTGTCATCAGTATTCCAAATTGTATCTATCTGATTACAAAATACCATCAGGAAATAAAAGATCACGGAGCAAAAATAAAAGCGCTGTCGCGTATTATCCAGAAAATAGGTGTTGCATCATTTTTAACAAACCTGACAACAGCGCTGGGGTTTGGAACATTTATTTTCACAAACTCAGAAAGATTATTTGAATTTGGGGTAATCGCCTCCATCAATATCATGTTTTGTTTCATTTTATGTCTTACTGTTCTGCCAATCATTTTAAGTTATTCTAAAGTACCTCAGACAAAACATTTAAAACATCTTGAAAAACAATGGCTGACATTTGCAGTTGAAAAACTGGAATACCTGAGCATGTACAAACGTAAATGGGTTTATGCAGGTGTTGGTGTTATTGTATTAACTACCGGAATTGGTGTCAGTTTTATTATCACAACCGGAAATATTACCGGTGATTTACCGCAGGATGATCCAATCACAACAGATCTGAAATTTATTGAGGAAAATTTTGGTGGTTCTATTCCCTTCGATTTATTAATTCATACAAAAGACACAAATTCTTTCTGGAGAAGATTTGAAGAAATAGAAGCTGTACAAAAATATCTTTCAGGTTTTCCGGAATTTTCAAAATCACTTTCAGCTGCTGACATGGTTAAGGTTGTAAACATGACCTACAGCAATGATGATTCAACACGCTATGTTATTCCATCTTTAACCAAACTGAATAAAATTTTACCGTGGATAGAAAATTCTGCTTCACAAACCGGAGCAAACGCATTTCTGGATTCCTCTAAAACCATAACGCGGATCACCATGCAGATAAAAGATATTGGTTCGTATGAAATACAAGCCATTGTTGACAGTATCACGCCTGCAGTGGACGCGATTCTCAATCCAGATCACAAAGCCTGTGACAGTATTTATAAACTTTACAAAGAGTCAAACGGCGATGAAAAATCAAAACAATTCATTACGCTTTACAATCAATATCCATCCGTTGGTTTTAATCTTAAAAAAATATTCGCCGGAAATAATCAGGCCAAACTGGATGAATTCATGATGGATGATTCCAAATTAATTGCTCTTCAAAATAACGAAGGATTTGAAGACAGTTTGAAAAAAGCCATTGATCAGAATCATTGGGATATTACGTACACCGGAACTTCAGTGGTTGCTTCAAACGGAACCCAATATCTTGTAACCAATTTATTCAGTTCGCTTGCAATTGCTATTTTACTGATTGGTCTGATCATGGCATTTTTATTCCGTTCATGGAGAATGGTTATCGTTTCACTGGTTCCAAATTTTATTCCGCTCCTGACAACTGCAGCCATTATGGGTTATTTTGGAATTCCGATGAAGCCTTCCACATTACTTGTATTCAGCATAGCATTTGGAATTTCAGTAGATGATACCATTCACTTTCTTGCAAAATTCAGACAGGAACTTAAAATGCACGAACATGATTTCAGAAGATGTGTGCTGGTAGCATTGCGCGAAACGGGTGCGAGTATGATTTATACTTCGATCATTTTATTTTTCAGTTTCCTCATGTTTACCTTTTCAGAATTCGGAGGAACAAAAGCACTCGGTCTGTTAATTTCGCTTACACTGGGAGTTGCCATGTTCTCAAACCTGATTGTATTGCCCACATTGTTGTTATGGATGGACAAAAAACTTACCAATAAAGCTCTGGCTGAACCGCTGCTTGAATTATTCAATGAAGAAGAAGATATTGAATTAAATGAACTGGAAATTGCTTCAACTGTTAAACATTATCAGGAAGAAGATGAAAAACAAAATCCAGATGAATAAAGATTTAGAAGCATATCTCCGGTACGTTGAAAAAAGCATCGCTGAAATAAATTTTCCAAAAACTCCGGCTTCACTTTATGAACCTATGACTTACATTATGTCATTGGGAGGAAAACGAATCAGACCGGTATTGACACTGATGAGTTCTGATATTTTTTGCGGAGATTTTTCAAAAGCAAAAAATGCGGCCTGTGCCGTTGAACTGTTTCACAATTTCAGTTTGATACATGATGACATCATGGATAACGCACCTTTGCGCCGGGGTCAGAAAACGGTTCATGAAAAATGGAATACCAATATTGCCATTCTCAGCGGAGACGCCATGTTGATTGAAGCTTATAAATTACTTATTCAATACCCACCTGATATTTCTTCAGAGTTAATTGATCTCTTTAATAAAACAGCAATTGCCGTTTGTGAAGGACAACAATTGGATATGGATTTTGAAAATACTGAAGTTGTATCTAAAGAAGAATATCTGGAAATGATACGCCTCAAAACAGCAGTGCTTTTAGGATGCAGTTTTAAAATGGGCGCAGTTATAGCAAACACCTCAACGGAAAACCAGAAAGACATATATAACTTTGGGGTCAATCTTGGAATTGCATTTCAATTGCAGGATGATATACTCGATTTATATGCAGATCAGAGTCAGTTTGGAAAACAAGTAGGAGGAGATATTCTGGCCAATAAAAAAACCTATTTGTTATTAAGTGCATTTGAATCAGCAAGTCCTTCTCAAAAATCAGAATTGAATTCCATGCTGAAAATGCAGCAGAAAGAAGAAAAAATTTCTGCAGCAAAAAATCTCTTTCACCAGCTTAAGGTAAAAGAGCAGGCTGAAGAAAAAATGAATCATTTCTATCAAACAGCATTATCCAATGTCAATCATCTCCAGATAGCTGAATCAGGCAAAGAAATTCTCATAAGCCTTGCAGAATATTTGATGAACAGGAATAACTAATTGTTTTTTTCTATACAGGAATTCTGAGTATTTCAGAAAAAAAACTCATCACGAATGAGAGTAAGTATGGGTGCGCAGTGAAAAAAAATCAGAACTCGTGTTTTCGCTATCCCCGAAGGGGCCACTCTGCGGCGCTCTGTTTCTCATTCTGAATTTGTAGCCGCGACAGGAATCGAACCTGTATCAAAAGTTTAGGAAACTTCTATTCTATCCATTGAACTACGCAGCCGGAAAAATGCAAATTTAATCATCGCCAAATAATATCGAATGCAGACGCTTCAGTCTGTATCCGGACCGCAAGCGTCGGGACCTGTATCAAAAGTTTAGGAAACTTCCCTGTCTGACTGTTGTCAAACAGGCAGGTATTCTATCCCTGTCTGCCTGTGCAGACAGGCAGGCATTGAATTACGCAGCCAATTCCGTATGCCAAAATTAAGATTTAATACTGAAGGTCTTCAAAGTACTATTCTGCAATTAATCCAGGTACTGTCAAATTCTGTTTTGTATTTTTTATAAAAGAAATCGCACTTTCATTCCAGTCCATCACCTGCCATGACAACCTCTTCATATTTCGCTTTTCAGCTAATTCAAGAACTGCATCAAATAGTTTTTTACCAATGCCTTTTCTGCGCAGTGATTCTTTTACACAAATATCTTCAAGATAAAGGCAGTTGCCTTTCCAGGTGGAATACACCGGAAAAAATAAAGCAAAACCAACAATCATATTATCACTCTCTGCAACCAGACATTCAAAAGTTGGTTTATCCTCAAACCCATCCTGTTCAAGCTGAGCAACAGTATTTGTCACTTGCTCAGGTGCGTTTTCATAAAGCGCAAGTTCTTTGATTAAATCCAATACCGCGATCATGTCTGGTTTTGACGCCGGACGAATCTTAATCTGAAAATTGTCTGACATAATTATTGAGCAAGATTGAACCTCAATGAAATTCCTGCGCTGGTATTTGCAGTGGGATATGCATTTGATAAAACAGGTGTATTTACTACTCTGTCAAAATACAACGCTGCATTCAGGTTTGGTCCTAAATTATAATCCACACGAAATTTTAAAGAATATGTTTTAGTTCCCGCTGTTGGCTGATTGGTATCTTCAATAATGTTTCTGGCAATTGAAATATTATTTCTGATGTTGAGGTCAAAGCGGATATTCAAATCACTTTCAGGAGTTTTTCCCATAAACTTGAACGGCATTTTCACTTTCGAAAATTTATATCCTGAACCAATAACAATTTCTCTTCCTCTCATTTCCATGATCTGCATGTTTGGAATATTCAGCGCAAGTGATCGGTCTTTGGTAAATTCCAGTTTTGTAATCAATCCCTTTTCTCCGATTGTCCAGGTAGCATCCAAACCAATCAGCGGAGCAAATTGTTCCGTAACAGCAATACTTTGAATTTGTCTGCCTGCAATAAAGTTGTTGGAAACATCTCTGTTTTGATTTCCCAAATCATCAAAAGCAGCAAGGTTTGTCTGGAAATTTGACACCGTAACATTGGAGCGGTATGCGTGTGAAATAGTAAAGTTTTTCACGTGATCTTTCATGAATTCAAATTTTGAAAGTCCATTATACCGGATATCCCAGTTTGGAAGAGGGATTGCCTTGAACACATCAAAAAACTGATTACCGCTGCCTTTACCGGTGTAAGCTGCAAAGAAAGATCCGATTAAAACGTCCTGCTGATTATTTCCAAAACCATCATAAAAACCGGTTGACGGATCAAGTGATGTTCCCTTATCCTCACCCAGCTGTGCAGAAACTTCATCCCGGTATTCTCTCATATCATTAAAACTATTTGAGAAATACGTAGAGTCCATTTTTGAAAATGCCGTTTTCCAGGTAATGGTTGTGAAAGAAAGTGATCCCATATTCACCTGATTCTGATAATCCCAATATCCAATTCCACCGGGGGTTACCAATGTGTCATTGTAACGGTAATATCCGTTTTCATTGTTGGTATATTTTCTGTCAACAGTCAGATTTATATTCAGATCTTTAAATGGCATCAGCGTAATTTTACCATTGAATGACTGAGTGTGAGTAATGGTATGCTGAACATTCAATAAAGGATTTTGAACCAACCAGCCGTTTGCCGCAGCATATGGAGCAAATGAAGTTTCATCTCCCCATGAGATAGGCCGACCCCACAAATCATAATTTTGTCTGCCGGCAACAAATCCAAAGCCAGGTGCACCAAAATTATTCATTCCCAAAAGTGTACTTGCATTATTGAATCCTGGTAATAACATACCATCTGTTTCAGAATAAGTAAAGGTTGCTGATTGCAGTGTCATGATCATCTGACCAACAACTTTCCACGCAGGATGTAATTCACCTTTTGGTTTCTTTTCTTTATCTCCGTCTTTTTGATCCTCCTTTTCACCATCGCCATCGTCTTTTTTATCATTTGACTCTTTTTCCGTCACTCTTCCTCCACGCTGCGCCTGACCACCATTTACCCTTCTGAAAAATTCAAGACGATTATAAATTTTTCCAAAATCAGCCTGACCGCTTACATTAAAGTTGGATGAATTCTGAATGGTGTGCCCAAACTGCGGCTGTGCAATAGGAGCACGCATCCAGTCATAGCTTCCGCGATACTTAATATTGGTTGTGAGCCAATCTGTCAATGGCAATTGCTGGAATGGTATTTTATATGTGATATTATAGTTGTGACCATAATTCATGTTATACCCGCCAAAACTATTTGTTGTATCAGACGAACCGCTGAACGGATTAAAAACTTTGTCAATCCCTTCTCTGAATAAAAGATAATTTGCATACTCCTGTGAAGCAGGATCAGCATCACTGCTTATACCTCCGTTGGGTTCAAAAATGATAGCGTTGTTGACTGCAGTGAAAGTAAATTTTAGTTGTTTGGTGAAATCGTACTTGAGATCATAGTTTCTCACCCACGTAAAGTTTTTCAGATACGTAGGCTGAAAAACAAACAAAGTATCAAGCAGATTTCTGTTCTGCCGCTCATTATACATTCTGGTTATTTCACTGCTGAATGAAATAGATTTAGGACCCAGATTAAAGTTGAACTCTTTGATCAACCCAAACCATTTTGATTTTTTGAAAAATGCATTGTCTTTGAACGGCTCAACAGCAATTGGTTTACCGGAGAAATTATAATTCAGCGCACCACGATACGTTCTTGTCACATCATGATCAGTATTCAGATCACGCTGATATAATTCATTAAAAGAATATGTAGCTGACCAGTTTTCAATATCCCAGATGTGAACCGGCTTTCCAGTTGGTCTTTCTCTTCTGACATTTGTGAAATTATAATAAGTCCTTCGGGTAATATCTCTTGACATTTTTGCTCGCTCCTGCCGGTAAAGCAAATCGTCATAATCTGACAACCTAATATCCGGCGCAAGCAAATCAAACTGCGGATCAATTGCATTGACAGAATATCCGTAAAGAAATGGAACCTGAACTTTTAATTTGCTGCCAAGAAATTGCCCCAATTCAACACTGGTTGAAAAATCAAATGCTGACCTTGTATCACGCTGACGTTCGCTCACTTTTTTCTCAATGCTTCCCCAACCCGGTGTAGAATATGAACCTGAAACGTTGACGTTACCAAAATCTGCAAGCTGTACTCCTACTCTTGCTGTTGACGCCCATCCTCCCTGCTGATCAAAATCTGTTAAACGCAATTCATTTACCCAAATTTCAGCACATTTATCCAAACCGTCTTCAGCATACATCCAAGGGTGATTGGTATCTTTTCCAGGATTTCTGACACCAATCATTATCACTTTTAATCCCTGCAGATTTGGATTTCCTTTTAATTTCATGCGAGCCATTTTACCGGTTTCAGTTGGAACATTAATTATGTATTCCAATGCACTTGAAATTCCATTTGTATTGCGTTTCATTTTCATATTGATCAATGAATCAAAAGCAATAATAATGTTGTTAGCCTCAGGCCAGATCACCAGATCATTTTCAAATGTTGTTCCCCACGGAGTTACCTGCAGCGGAATTTCATACTCATAATAGTTGTTTTCAAAATCAGTACCAAGTCTTATAAAAACTGTCAGCTGATCATCTTGCAGATTTGTTTCAATGTTACGTGCTTCAGCATGTACAAACATTCTTAATTTTTCATAGGATCTCACGTCAAACGTTACGTTTTTATAAGTCGCACGCGCTTCACCATCTTTTAAACCGCATACCTGTAAAGCAAGCGCTTGTTCATTCAATTGTCTGAAGTTAATGGATGCATTATCTTGCTGTCGCTGAATGCCCGGAGGAATACAATAATTCACCGGTTGTTTCAAATTATTTTCTTCCAGATTGACTGCCGAAATATTAAATTCTGTTGAATTAGGGTCATCCTGAATCTGCTCACCCGGCTCATCAATATTCTGCAAATATTTTCTCCATTCACCTCTGATCAGTTCCAATTTTGCAAAACGTAAAACAACAGGATGTTCAAATCCGGCAACATACATTCTCATGAAGCGGATTGATCTAAAATCTGAAATACCATTAATCACCGCATCGGGTGTTTCAATCGGAATTTTAAACTGATACCAGGTCTCCGTTTTGCCTTCATCATTCACTTCAACAACCTGTGAGTTGGTGATGAAATTCTGACCAACTACCATATCCTGCGGTCTCAAACTGACTGCATACTGAAAATAACTTTCTGTTTCACTAAGGTTATTATCCTGATTTAAATCTTCAATGTCAGGTGTAGTAGTAGATTGTGTAGGATATCCCTCAGCATTCATAGCAGAAGCCATTTCTGACGTTGGTGAGTTTCCATCAGTACCATTGTAATATTTATAGCGTTGCACAATGTCCAATTCAACCACATCATAATCATCATCGAGATAATAATTGTAATAATCACTTGAAGGATCATCCAGTAATTTCTGTTTTGCAGCAGGTGACAATCCACTTGTATTTACCCATGCAAGAAAATTTGCGAAGTGTTGTTTTTCTGCATCATTACTCAAACCATCCAACCCAACATCCTGAAATTCTCTGGATGAAGTATTGTTGTCAAAAGCGTTCACAATTACCTGCTGATTTGGCACAGCTGCCCAGGATGTTGTATCATAATCACCCGGATCAAATGTTGCACTTGCCGGCATTCCATTTTCAAAACTTTTTCTGGAGTCAGGTAAGATATCTTCTGAAATATTACCAAGGTTAAAATATAAATCACCGCCGGACATATTTACTGAACCGGTATCTGTTGCATCATTGTTGAACGGATCAAGTAACCAAAACTGAATAAACTGAATATTTGCCTGCTCAAAATTTGTTGTAGTTAATGAACGCATAATTCCTCCCCATCGGTCTTCAGGATTTGTAAACCGACCTTCAGAATCAATAAAATTTGAAACAGTATCATAGTTATAGGGTCCTCGTTCATTTGGATAATAAGCAAGATCAAAAACCGGAATATTATTCAGCGTTCCCTGAATAGGATTATACTGCGGGAAAAGATCTGTTTGAGCCAACATGTGCATTTGCGAATTTTCCAGATAAATCGGATTATCCACCATATACTCAGGAGTGGTACTTGAATTCTGATAAAAAGCGGTAGGATCAATTACATACCAGGATAAATGTGCACGGTTGAATCCTGAAACCAATCCGCTTTTGATTGATGCTTCAGGAAATAAATCGGGTTGTCCCTGCGGAATAGAAGCCAGTTTCCATGATCCCCACGTTTTTATATCAATTGCACTCTGACTGCCTTCAAAACCATCTATGTATGAAATACCTTCTTTACTGATTGCACGTTGAGTTCCCGGAATCAAATACGCAAATTCTCCGTCAGCGGTGATGAACGATTTTTCTTTCGTTGAAATAACCGGTAATAAATCCACCGCTTTTGTCAAAAACGGAAATTCACTTCGGTATCTGATATCTGTTCCCAAAACTGTATTGCTGATAGGTTCATCTCCAATATTTACTTTTTGGGTAAGTGGTTTTTCTGTCAGATTTAGAACAGTTGCACCGACATTAAAATCTTTATTGAATTCATAATTAAAATGCGCTCCAACCATTGACTTTGATTGAAAACCAAAAACTGAATTACTTTCCAGTTTGACACTGATAGGCGTTTGTGCTTCCAGAATTCCCTGATCAAGAATTTTTACTCTTCCCAGATTATAATCAACCGTGTAATCAACTCCTTCAGCCAATACACGTCCTCCTGCAGTTACTACTACACTTCCTTCAGGTATGTTCAATGCGTTTAATGAAATTTCAGAGCTGACAGATGACTTGTAACTGCCTTTCAATTTGAATCTGTTTTTACCGGGAATTTGCTGAGCAGCTGTTTTGGTTGAATCATATAATTCCTGAAAAACAATTGACTCAATTTGTGTTGGTGCAAGTGTATTTACTGCAGTTAATTTTTGACTGAGCGTTGTTCCAAAAGGTTCAATAGTTGTAAAGTAAACGCGTCCGGTTTTTGGATCAATGGTTCCTCCGTTTATTGCCCGGTTATTATCATATTGAATAGGTACATAATCAAACCGGCCATCGGATGCAACGCCATTATTTAAATTCAACCTGTCAAGATCAACCTGCTGCATCAGCAATTTATTATCCACTCCATCATAAGGCAGATAATTGATATCTGTACTGGTCATTGGATTATTATACCAGACATCCAAAATAAAATCTGCAGGACTTACCTGATATGCTCCAATTGAATATACATTTTTCATCATCAGATCCCAGGTCATGTTATTTGGATTGATGATTGTTGGTTTTATTAATTTCAAAATGAGCGCACTTTTTGATCCTTCCTGAACAGGAACGTCTGTAGTGAATTCACCAACCTGATAAGTTCTTCCTGCATAGGTATACTGATAAGCGACAGCTAAAACCTCATCCTGATTCAAGGGAGATTTCAATGAGATAAAACCAAGCTGTGAATTGTAAGTAAATTCCTGATCACTCAATTG
This sequence comes from Crocinitomicaceae bacterium, assembly GCA_016719925.1. Taxonomy (GTDB): domain Bacteria; phylum Bacteroidota; class Bacteroidia; order Flavobacteriales_D; family Crocinitomicaceae; genus JADJGJ01. The sequence continues at coordinate 87,321 of JADJYC010000008.1, forward strand.
TCTTGCATTTTCAACTTTTTCATAATGTTGTGATTGATTGAATGGTCCCGGTATTCCGGTATAGGTTGATAAATAGGCAACGGCATTGGAGAACTCTCTTACCTCTGTTGCATTTGAAAGAACATCATACAATTCATTGGCTTCATTATCCGGAAACTGTCCGCTGAACTGGATAGGATTTCCTTCACAATATTCCGGTTTGGTTTCTCCAAGATCTGTAAATCCGATTATATTTCTGGTATTCTCTACCCTGTTGATACGGTTGGTAACCCAGACTTCAATTTTTGTAATATTTACACCTGAGTTCACAATTGGCATGGTCATCATGGCGGTGTCATAATGATTCCTGTGATAATAATTCAGAAAATAATGTTTGTTTGCTTCATAATTATCAGCATAAACTTCATAGTCCTGAATCTGAGCACCACCAGTTACATTTATTTCCTGTTGCTTGCCGCGTTGCTGCGATAAAACAGTTTGTACGGTGAGCGGTCCGAATTTTAAATCTGTACGTATACCAAACAAACTTTGTGATCCCTGAATCAAAGTTGAATTTAAAGGTAAGCTTACATTCCCTGCTTCAATTTTCTGGATGATTTCATCTTCATATCCGGTGTATTCAATTTTTACAACATTTTCAAAATTGAAAGTAGCTTCTGTATTTTGCTGTATGGTCAGTTTCAGTTTGTCACCAATCTGACCAACCAGATTCAGATTAATTCTCTGCTGAAAATCAAACGTAGCAACACGTCTTTGCTTTACCGGTAAAACCGGATTGTCGTATCTTGAAATATTTACACCAAAAGAAAGTTCTGCAGATCCCTGTGGCCTGATATTAATTTCATTTCCACCAAAAATTACATCAAAGGCTTCACTCTCCATTTTGATTGGCGGAATCAATCCACGCTGCTGCTGATTTTGCTCATCAACCTTTTCAGCCATGTATTTATTTTCAGCCTGTTTACGCTGAAACTCCATATACTCCTCCATGGTCATGGATGTAGGATAACGATAGTATAACGATCCTATTTTCTGGTAAATTTCGTATTGTCCGGTAGAGGGATTGTAAATAATTTCAGTTTGCAGATTTGAAGGATCAGCAAGATTTATTGATGAGTTTTTTTGCTGTGTATAATCGTAATAATCCTCAATAGGAAAAGGCAGATGCACATTACCTGTATCACCCTGACTAAAAAGTTTAGTGACGGAAAACAGAACCAGTATTAGTGTTAATCTCAATTTCACGCTTTATAATACTTTCAAAGCTTCTTTAATGAGTTGTTCAACAGTTTGATTATCCATCGCCACTTTTTCTATTGCCTTTTCTGCCTTTTTCTTCTCAAAACCGAGCGCCAACAAGGCAGTTAACGCATCATTTTGATTTGTATTGTTTGGTTTGAAAATATTTCCCGCTGAAAAATCTGATTTGGCTACTTTATCCTTAAGATCAAGAATGACGCGCTGTGCAGTTTTTGAACCGATACCTTTTATGCTTTGAATCAAACCAACATTTTCAGACAATATGGCTGTTGCAATTTCATCAGACGTTAATGAAGAAAGCATCAGCATTGCAGTGTTTGCACCAATTCCGGAAACAGAAATAAGATGATTGAACATTTCTCTTTCCTTTACGGAATAGAAACCATACAAAACGTGAGCGTCTTCACGCACCTGAAGCTGAGTAAGAATCTTTATATTTTCATCATTACCTATCTGAGAATATGCGTTCAGACTAATTCTCACAGCGTATCCAACACCTCCGCATTCAACAACAATTTGGGTCGGATTTTTTTCAATCAGGCGTCCGTTAAGATGTGAAATCATACTTATTTTGTTTGTGCATCAAGCACTGCTACCTTAATCATGTTAGTAATTTCCCGCACTGAACTGCCAAGCTGCAGAACATGCACAGATTTTTTTGTACCAAGTAATATTGGTCCTATTGCTTCAACATCTTCAACCATTTCCTGCAATAATTTATACGCAATATTTCCTGCAGAGAGATTTGGAAAAATCAAGGTATTTACATTTTTATTGGCCAGACATGAAAAATCAAACTTATCTACCAGCATTTCATTGTTCAGAGCAAAATTAGCCTGAATTTCACCGTCAACAATCAGATTCGGATGCCGGTCCTTTATCAGTTTAACAGCTTTACTCATTTTAAGAGAATCGGGCATTTGGGAAGAGCCAAAGTTTGAATACGACAACAATGCAATTCTTGGTTGAATATTTAATCTTCTCACCTGTTTTGCAACCAATGAAGTAATTTCTGCAATGTCTTCAGCTGTCGGATCCACGTTCACAGTTGTATCAGCCATGAACAACGGACCTCTTTTTGTTGCAAGAATGTACATACCTGCAACTTTGGAAACACCCTCCTGAATTCCAATTGTCTGCAGTGCAGGTTTAATAACATCACTGTACTTTCTGGTGATACCTGAAATGAAAGCATCAGCCTCTCCCGTTTCAACCATCATTGAACCAAAATAATTCCGCTCACGCATTATTTTAATTGATTCAAAAAGAGTTGCTCCTTTCCGTTTTCTTCTGTCGAAAAATATTTTTCCGTATCGCTCACAGTTTTTAACCTGTGATTCTTCTTTGGGGTCAATAATATCCAGCTGAGAAAACTCCAGATTATTTTCTTTGATCAATTCCAAAATCCGTTCTCTTCTTCCCAATAAAATCGGATAAGCAAAACCTTCTTCCTGTGCAATTTGTGCCGCCTTTAAAACTTTATAGTTATCAGCCTCTGCAAATACTACACGTTTAGGATTTTTAATTGCTTTTTCTGTAAGAAGATTTACGAGTTTATTATCAAGTCCAAGACGTTTTTTCAACTCATCTTCGTAAGCGTCCCAGTCTTTAATAGTCTTTTGTGCAACACCTGATTTTATTGCTGCTTTTGCAACAGCCGGTGCCACTGTTGTGAGTAATCTTGAATCAAGTGGTTTTGGAATGATTGATTCTTTACCAAAAGAAATATTTTTTGCACCATAGGCTTCATTCACTTCCTCCGGCACTGGTTCTTTTGCCAGGGCGGCAATGGCTTTAACTGCCGCCAATTTCATTTCCTCATTGATACAGGTTGCTCTAACGTCCAATGCGCCTCTGAAAATAAACGGAAATCCAAGTACATTATTAACCTGGTTAGGAGTATCTGATCTACCGGTTGCCATGATAATGTCCTTGCGAACGGATGTTGCTTCTTCGTAAGAAATTTCAGGAACCGGATTAGCCAATGCAAAAACAATCGGATTTTTTGGCATTGATTTAATCATTGCTTTTGATACCAACCCGCCTTTCGATAATCCAAGAAATACATCAGCAGTTTTCATTGCCTTTTCCAAAGACAAATCTGATGCATGAACTGCAAATTCCTTTTTATGTATATCCAGATCTTTTCTTTTTTTAGACAGAAGGCCTTTGCTGTCAAACATGAAAATATTTTCCTTTTTTGCTCCCAGCGCTACATAAAGTTTTGTGCATGAATACGCCGCAGCTCCCGCACCAACAATGACAATTTTTACCTGATTGATTTTTTTCTTTGCCAGCTCAAGGGCATTGAGAAGAGCCGCGCTTGTTATGATTGCTGTTCCGTGCTGATCGTCATGCATCAGCGGAATATTCAATTCTTCTTTTAATCTTCTTTCAATTTCAAAACATTCTGGTGCTTTAATATCTTCCAGATTAATTCCACCAAATGTTGGAGCAATTGCTTTTACAGTTGAAATAAAAAGTTCAGGATCTTTTGCATCTACTTCAATATCGAAAACATCAATATCTGCGAAAATTTTGAATAGTAATCCTTTACCTTCCATTACGGGTTTTGAAGCCTCAGGACCAATGTCACCTAATCCAAGTACGGCAGTTCCGTTTGAAATTACAGCTACAAGATTTCCTTTGGCTGTATATTTATAGGCATCCGATTTATTTGCCGCAATTTCCAGACAGGGATCTGCTACTCCCGGTGAATACGCCAGCGACAAGTCACGCTGTGAACTGGTTGGTTTGGTAGGAATAACTTCGATTTTTCCTGGTCGACCACCGGAGTGGTAATCAAGTGCATCTTGTTGCCGGATTTTTGCCATGAAAATTTGCGTTAAAATAAGCCGGTAAAGATAAAAAAATGCCGGTAAATCTGCTTGAAACTCTGATAATTCAAATAACGGGAACCCTTATTCACTCATTTTTATATCCTTTTTCACTCTCAGCCGCTCCAATTTGATCCATTAAACAGGTGATTTCCAAATACAACTGGTTTACTGCCATGCAAATTAATGTCTGAATGGAATCAGGTTAAATATTTGACTAATTTTAAATCGATTTTATTCAATCATGTCCGCCAAAAGAAAAACATCATTGTACTTACAGGAGCAGGAATCAGTGCTGAAAGTGGTTTAGGTACATTCCGGGACAAGGGCGGACTCTGGGATGAACATGATATTAATGAGGTTGCAACACCCGAAGCCTGGAATAAAAATCCAAAACTGGTACTCGATTTTTACAACAAACGCCGGGAGCTGGTAGTTAAGGCAAGTCCGAATGATGCTCATAAAGCTTTGGTTAAACTTGAGAAACATTATGATGTAACCATCATTACTCAAAACATTGATGATTTGCATGAACGTGCCGGTTCAAAAAACATTCTGCATTTACATGGAGAAATTCTGAAAGCAAGAAGTGTGGCAAATGCAGAAAACCTATATACAATAGGAGGAAAAAAAATAAACTGGGGAGATCTTGCTCCGGATGGTCATCAAATGCGCCCGCATGTTGTTTGGTTTGGAGAACCAGTTCCAAAAATGTATGAAGCTGAAGATTTAGTGAGACAGGCAGATATGTTTATTGTTATTGGAACATCTTTGAATGTTTATCCCGCAGCTAACCTCATTTACGCCTGTCCTCAGGGGATTGATAAATATATTGTAGACATCAATGAGCTGACAAATGTGAAGTACAAGAATCTGAAACACATCAAAGGCAAAGCAAGTGAATCTGTTCCGCAATTAGTAGAAAATCTGATATTAACGAAATAAAAAACGGGACTGTAATCAGCCCCGTTTTTATTAAAGTATAATTCGGTTTATTTCTTAATTATCAACTTTCTTGTTTCAATAATGTTGCTATTGCTAACGATTGAATAGAAATAAATTCCATTTGTCATTTCTTCAGTTGAGATAACATTTAATCCAACCACCAGATTTTCCTGACTCACCAGTTCACCCATCAGGTTGAAAATTTTCACCTGATAATTGTTCCCGGTGTTTGCAGATACCTTCAACTGGATATTGAAAATATCTCCTGCAGGATTAGGATAAGCATTGTATGAAATTTTTACATTTTCATTAATTCCAACGGTTGTATTAAAAACTACATCCACAGAGTCAATATAAATTCCGGAACCGTCTGTCACATAATATCTGAAATGTGCACCCCCTGTAACTCCTCCGGTATTCAATTTAGGCTGAAATGTTGTTGTAGCGCCATCTGCCAATGAAATAGTTGTTGGTCTCACCCAAGGATTACCTGTACAATTAAAACAAAGTATATTGTCACATAACTGATCCGTAAATCCGGGCTGTGTAGAACTAAGTATCAACCTCTTCCATTTCAAATCAAGTGATCCGCCAGAAGTATTTTCTACAATGAGATGCGGATAGATTACTGATTCTGTACCATTCACAAAAACAGTGTCTCCATTATAAAGTGTTCCAGGCACACCTTCCTCGTAAATACTGACAATCTGTGCGTTTATTTGTGAAGCAAAAAACAACATTAAATTTAAAAGAAGTAATTTGTATTTCATAGTTTATCATTTATTACCAGCGTAAATATAACAAATATTTGTTTTAGAAGAGGTATATGGAAAATCGTGCCAAAAGATAGGAATTCAATTTTGACCAATCAAATATTATCAATTAATACAATTAAGCCTTAAATTCGTTTTAATCAACATTAAGAAAATTTAAATTTATGAGAAACTCTTTACTAACAATTGCATTAATCTCGATTGCACTTGGCGCCAATGCTCAGGTTGTATTCGAAGACGATTTCTCCGGTGGACTGAATAACTGGAACTTAACTGATTCAGACGGAGACGGATCTAACTGGATGATGAGAGATTATGACGATGGCGTTCAGGAAGAACACGCCTCATCCGCATCTTGGAATCCTACATCTGAAACGCCTTCAGGTGCTCTTACACCGGACAATTGGATGATATCAGATCCTTTGGATTTAACCGGACTTACCAATATTTCTTTGATTTGGAAAGTATATGCTCAGGATCAAGCTTGGGAGAATGAGCATTACAGCGTTTATGTTGCTACTTCAAATGCAACCGGAACTCTTGCTGCATCTCCGGTTAACTTTTCAGAAACCATGACAACAACTGCAGGATATGTTAACCGCAGTTTGGATTTGAGTTCTTTTGCTGGAATGACAGTTTATGTTGCATTCAGACACCATGCTGTAACTGACATGTTCAGATTAAATATTGACGATGTGAAGGTATTCCAGCCACTAGCAAACGATATGAAAATCAATTCAATCACGGTTGACAACGGCCTTGAAGGAAATCGTACATTTTCAATAACTTGTGAGAACAACGGTAGTAATACAGTTACAGCGTTTGATCTAGACTGGAGTTTTGACGGTGGAACCGTAAGTACTGAAAACGTTACCGGAGTTTCACTTACAACAGGTCAAACGCACGTAATCGATATAGTAGTTAATGGTGTTCCAGCAGGAGCAGGCCAAGATTTCGATGCAGAAATTACAACTTCTGACGATGACAACAGCAACAATACATTAACTGAATCTTTTGACTTTGAAATTCCTGTACCTCAGTTTACCGGAACGGATTCTCATGGAAACGCATTTGATCTGCACGCCTCTTTATCAAGTGGACAAGCAATCATCCTTGACTTCATGGCTTCATGGTGCGGTCCATGTGAAAGTTCAACCCCTGAGTTGTCAGAATTAATTGAAAACAATGGTTCTGGTGCAGGTCCACTTCAAGCTATTGCATTATCAGTTGAATCAACAGATAACAACACTGTTATGAATGGATTAAATTGGAATGGTGGTTTTTACGCCTACCCAAAATTTGCATATACCACAGCAAACAATAATCAATATTACCATTATGCTGTTAACCATGGTTTTAATACCGGTGGCAGCATTCCTTTCTTTGTAATGATTTGTCCGAATATTTCTGACCCTGGTCATTCGAGCATCGTGAAATATGACGTTGGCTTTGGCGCTGGCATGTTTGCAGATTATCAGACTGAACTGGGAAGTTGTCCAACTGCCTATTTAGGAGACAGCAAAGAAGAGTTATTAGCGGTTGGTCTGTCAATTTATCCAAACCCTTCATCTCTTGCCACTAACATTGAATTTAACGCTGGTATCAATTCAGATGTGAATGTACAGATTACTAATTCACTTGGTCAGATCGTTTATTCAGAAATGATGGGTGAAGTTTCAGGAATGCAAAAAGTAGAATTTGCTACTTCAAACCTTGAGGCTGGATTATACATTGTAAATGTGACAATCAATGGAGTTGTAAACACTGAAAGACTTTCGGTTATAAAATAATTCATAGATTTAAAATTGAAAAAGCCATCCCATACAAATGGGGTGGCTTTTTTTATTAGGAGTCCAACTATTTTTCATAATAACTTCATTAGACTTTACTAAATAGTTTAAATTTACTTGCGCAGCCGGTTAATTTTGGTCTGCTTTTTGAATAAGAGTTTTAAAAATTATAAACATGAAAAAACTTTTGATCCTACCTTTAGCTGCTATAGCGATGTTTGCATTCTCTCCGTCAACCAATGATGTGATAGAGCCAGGTAAAAAATTACCTGCAGTGAATATTAAAGACATGGCTGGTAATCCCATCAATACTGCTGAAGCAACCAATGATGGCAACCCTATAATTATTTCTTTCTGGGCAACCTGGTGTAAACCATGCAAACTCGAACTAAATACAATTGCTGAAGAATACGATGTGTGGCAAGAAGAAACCGGTGTAAAATTAATTGCCGTATCAGTCGATGATCAGAAAACAACCAACACTGTTGAACCAGTTGTAAATGCTGCAGGCTGGGAATATGATATATGGATGGATCCAAACGGAGATTTTAAAAGAGCATTGGGTGTAAACTTTGTGCCTCATACTTTCTTGTTAGACGGTGAAGGAAATATTGTTTATTCCCATAATAATTTTGTTCCCGGTGATGAAGAAGTATTATACGAGCACGTAAAAGAAGTGAGCGTTAAATAATATTCCCAAAGCCCCAACAAATCCAAAATCCACAACCCACTAATTCAAACATGAAGAAAATTTTATTGCCGCTTTTTTTAGGCACTTTCGTTTCATTCAGTCAGCAGGAAGGATTGAGTGTTACAGGTAACGTTGAATCAACTTTTCAATATCTCAATGAAGACACGTTGATTGGTGCAAAACAACCTGCAGAAAAAGCTGTACTGAATAATTATGCCCTGGTCAATTTTACTTACAAAAATATCAGGGCAGGAACGCGTTTCGAATCCTATTTACCGCATCTTCTTGGATATCCTGACAGATATTCCGGTTCAGGAATTGGATATCGCTATGCCGGTTATTCCACAGAGCAATTGGATTTCACTGTTGGGAATTTCTATGAGCAGTTTGGAAACGGAATGATTTTCAGATCCTATGAACAAAGACAGTTAGGCATTGATAATTGCATGGATGGTTTAAACCTTCGTTTCAGACCTGTTCCTGGTTTTGAGATTAAAACCGTTTACGGAAGAATGCGTTACAGCTTCACGAATGGAGACTTGGTGAATGATCCGGGAATTGTTCGTGGATTTGACGGATACATAGACTTAGCTAATTTTTACAACCTGCTTGCTGAATCAAAATTTAAACTTGGTTTTGGTGGAAGTTTTATCAGTAAATATCAGAAAGCCAATCACGCCCAATATTATATGCCGCAAAACGTTGGCTCTTATGGCGGACGAATTGATATGAAATACAGCAAATTTTTTCTGAATGCTGAATACATCATTAAAGAAAATGACCCGTCAGTTGACAATGGATTTATTTATAATAACGGTCATGCTGCCTATGTCAATGTTGGATATACTCAAAAAGGTCTTGGGGTGATTTTATATGCAAAATCAATTGACAATATGAGTTTCAGAACAGATCCCAACGCAATTCTGACGGATCTGAATATTAATTTCAACCCTGCTCTGACAAAATCACATACTGAAAATCTAGCAGCAACACTTTATCCTTATGCAACACAGCCGGTTGGTGAAGTTGCGTTTCAGGCAGATGTTTTTTATAAAATCCCTAAAGAGACAAAAATTGGCGGTAAATACGGGACAGAAATCAATATCAATTTTGCAACTTCTTACAGACCGGTAAGACACGTTTCAACAGAACATGGAATTGATCTTGCTGACTCCTCCAGAGTAGTTTACAAAACCGGTCTTTTTGAAAAAAGCGATAGTCTTTATTACCGCGATATCAATATAGAAATCAAAAGAACATTGAATAAAAAATGGAAAGTAGGTGCAAAATATTTCCACTTCAATTTCAATAACAACGTCAATGTAGTTTCTAAAGATGCACACGGCATGATTGCCTGTCACATAGGCGTGATTGATGTTCAATACAAAATAAACAAGAAACATTCTATCAGAATGGAACTTCAGGGATTATGGACAAACGGAGATAGTACATTAGTATCAAGAGGCTCTGGTTCCAACACTTCTTCTTATTATGTCGTTAACCAACGTGATAAGGGAGACTGGTTTATTCCTGCTGGAGTATAATATCTCTCCCAAATTTTATTTTGCAGTCATGGATCAATACAATTACGGAAATCCTGTTGAATCAAAACGAGTTCACTACCTGATTGGAACTGCCGGTTATATTTTTGGTGCCAGCAGAATTTCAGTTTTATATGGTAAACAACGTGAAGGAATTTTTTGTATCGGAGGCGTATGCCGAACTGTTCCGGCAACAAATGGTTTAACGATTACATTCACAACCAGCTTTTAAAAATTTATGAAAAAATTAATTCCGTTTTTAGTTTTTGGAGCCGTTGTATTTGCAGCCGGATCCTGCGATAAAATAGAAGAGCCAATGAAACCGGCTGTTTTGCTTGATACAAATCTGTATCCGGGAAACTGGGATAACTATATTGCAAATGAGTGGCCGGAATTTGCAGAAAATCCAAACACTGAAAGAAACGTATTATTAGAAGATTATACCGGGCATCGTTGCCCGAATTGCCCGGCTGCAGCTGAGGTTGCAAAAAATATTTCAGATGCTGATCCTGACCGTGTTTTCGTCGCTTCAGTTCATGCTGGTCCCGGCGGTATTACAAGTTTTCAGGATTTAGCTTCTGATTGCGGTAACTCTGTCACAAATCCAAATAATGAGTTTTGTACAGAATTTTATTGCAATGAAAGTATCATTTACGGTGAAACATTTCAATCAGGATTTGGATTTTTTGGAAATCCGCAGGGAACAATAAACCGCAAATCATTCGGAGGAAATATGTTTCTGTTTTCAACTGACTGGCAAACAAGTGTTGATCAGATTCTGGCAGAAAATGATCTGAAGGTTAATATTCAGGCTGAGTCAAATTATTATACTGAAACTAATGGATTTTTTCTTCACGTTCAAACTGAATTTTTAGAAGATCTTTCAGCAAATGATTATAACCTGGTTGTTTATTTAATAGAAAATGAAACAGAAGATTTTCAGGATAGCATGAGTACCATTATTGAAGATTATCATCACCACAATATTTTCAGAGGATGTCTGGATGAACTGGCCTGGGGCAGATCAATAACCGGTACCAAAATGTTAGGAGATAAAACTAATTATGATTATTCCTACGAGTTGCCTACTGGCACTTCCAACCTTGATTATCACCTGCTAATTTATGTTTATGATGTAGCAACTTATGAAGTGCTTCAGGTCATCAAACATGAAATTAACTGATTTTAAGTTTTTCGCTACAATAAGGCACGCTTTTTGACGTCATATATCAGGCGGAATCAATAGTCCTTTGTGGATAAATTTCGTTGTATTTTATTTTGATTTTTACTCAATTTTTTTTACTTTTAATTGTAACAAAGAGTAGCCTATGTTAGAAATGTGCAAGGAAATCCTTACTAAGGTTAGTTTTGACCGGATACTGTTTCAAAAAGAACTGAATAAGGCATTGAAATGGTTGCAAACAGAAGAATTGGATAGTTTTAAAAACTGATGTCTGAAGACATTCGGTAAAACATATCCCGACATTCTGCGGGTTGCCTTCAAAAGGGCCTGATTATTTTTACTGAAAATTTATTGTGAATGGGCTTCGAAAGGAGCCCATTATTTTTTTGTCAGATCAAGAAATTGAATGTTTCTTTTCAACCCTTTGAATCCAGTCCTCTTTATTGCCGATTTACCAAACAATTTTTCAAACTGATCAATTTGAATTTTGTCAAATTCTGTTTGGCTGAGCAAAACATCCGGGTTGAATCTATGTTCATTATGTGCTGAAGAAAACCTGTTCCAGGGGCAAACATCCTGACAAACATCGCAACCGAAAATCCAGCCATCCATGTTTGTCTGAAATTCTTTTGAAAGAAATTCATCTTTCAGTTCTATGGTGAGATAAGATATACACCGGGAACCATCAACTACATAGGGTTTAATAATTGCCTGCGTCGGACATGCGTCAATACATGCTGTGCAAGTACCACAGTGATCATCAGCAGGATGATCATATTCCAAATCCAAATCCAAAATTATTTCACCGATAAAATAAAAAGACCCGACTTTTTGTGTCAGAAGATTTCCATTTTTACCTATCCATCCCAAACCGGATTTTTTTGCCCATGCTTTATCCAGTACCGGAGCTGAATCTGTGAAACATTTTCCATGAATATTTCCGGCAATTTCTCTGATATAATCCAGCAACACATTTAATTTATCCTGTATTACAAAATGATAATCTTCACCATATGCATACTTTGAAATTTTAAACGAGCTGTCCTTAAATAAATCTTTTGAAGGATAATAATTGTATAAAACTGAAATAACTGATTTCGCTTTGTCAACGAGCAATGATGGATTTAATCTTTTGTCAAAATGATTTTCCATATAGCTCATTTTACCATTAAATAGGTCACGGAGCCACGCCTCCAGTCTGGGAGCCTCTTCTTCCAGAAATTCAGATTTTGAAATTCCACAGGATAAAAAACCAAGTTCAATTGCTTTGGATTTTATTTTCTGGGAAATTTCTGATTTGAGCATTAAAACAAACCGCTTTGATAAAATCCCAGATCTTTGCCCAGATGTTTATACGCTTTTTCTGTCACCTTTCTTCCACGGGGAGTACGCATAAGAAATCCTTCTTTGATTAAATAGGGCTCATAAACCTCTTCAAGAGTTCCTGCGTTTTCACCAACGGCCGTAGCTATTGTCGTCAACCCAACTGGTCCGCCGCTGAATTTATCAATCATCACTGACAAGATTTTATTATCCATTTCATCAAGACCATATTGGTCAACATTCAATGCGTCCAAAGCAAAGTGTGCAATTTGCAGATCTATTTTACCAGTACCCTTAACTTGTGCAAAATCCCTGACTCTTCTTAAAAGTGCGTTTGCAATTCTTGGTGTACCTCTGCTTCTTCCTGCAATTTCCAAAGATGCATCTACAGCAATTTCAATTGCAAGAATGCCAGCAGCCCTTGAAACTATGTGTGATAACACCTCTGTGTCATAATATTCCAGCCGGCTGTTAATTCCAAATCTTGCTCTTAACGGCGCAGTCAGCAAACCGCTGCGGGTGGTAGCACCAATGAGCGTGAAAGGATTCAATGTAAGCTGAACAGTTCTTGCGCTTGGGCCAGAATCAATCATTATGTCAATGGTAAAATCCTCCATTGCAGAGTATAGATATTCTTCGATAACCGGACTTAGGCGATGAATTTCGTCAATAAATAAGACATCCCCTTCTTGAAGATTAGTTAAAAGACCGGCTAAATCACCAGGTTTATCAAGAACGGGACCAGATGTAATTTTAATACCTACACCCAGTTCAGAAGCAATAATATTTGCCAGGGTAGTTTTACCAAGCCCCGGAGGTCCGTGAAGCAGCACATGATCCAGCGCTTCTTTTCTTCTTCTTGCTGCCTCAACAAAAACAGTCAGATTATCTATTACTTTACCTTGTCCGGCAAAATCACCAAATTGTTTAGGCCGAAGAACTTTGTCAATTTCCTCTTCCTTTTTCAATGATTCATTATCTCTGTAATCGAAAGAATCCAAAATCGTATTTTTTATAAAGATAAAAAAACCCATCCGATGTGTCAGATGGGTTTTTCAAATTTCAATGTTTCATTTTAGTGCTCTTCTTCTCCGTCTCTTACCGGCACTGTCTGAAGAACAAAGTCTTCATCCATTCCAGGCTTGGAATAATCATACGGCCAGCGATGAACTTCAGGAATTGCTCCAGGCCAGTTTCCATGTACATGTTCAACCGGAGTTGTCCACTCGAGTGAACATCCTTTCCAAGGATTTTGAGTTGCAACCTGACCTCTTCTAATACTATAGAAAACGTTAAAAATAAATATTACCTGAACCAAACCACCTAGAATTGCGAATATGGAAATTATCACATTCAAATCCATAATCATTTCATATTGAGCGTTATCAAATCCGGTATATACGCTGTAATCATAATATCTTCTTGGAGCTCCTCCAATTCCAACAAAGTGCATAGGGAAGAAAACACCATAAGCACAAATCAACGTCAGCCAGAAATGCACCATACCTAATTTAGAATTCATCATTCTGCCGTACATTTTAGGGAACCAGTGATAAACACCGGCAAACATTCCAAAAATCGCAGATAATCCCATTACAACGTGAAAGTGTGCAACCACGAAATAAGTATCATGAACCTGAATATCAAGAGCTGAGTCAGCCAGAATTACTCCGGTAATACCTCCCGTTACGAATGAAGAAACCAATCCGATTGAGAAGAGCATTGCCGGTGTGAAACGAATATTTCCTCTCCACAGAGTGGTCAGATAATTGAATGATTTAACTGCAGATGGGATTGCAATCAACAAGGTTGTGAATACAAACACACCACCAAGGAATGGATTCATACCAGTGATAAACATGTGGTGACCCCAAACAATGAATGATAAGAATGCAATTGCCAAAATTGAACCAATCATCGCACGATAACCAAAGATTGGTTTACGTGAATTGTTTGCAACAATCTCAGATGTCAACCCAAGTGCCGGTAATAATACAATATATACCTCAGGGTGCCCAAGGAACCAGAAAAGGTGTTCAAATAAAATAGGAGAACCACCTGATTGTTCAAGAATTTCAGAACCTACAATGGCATCATTCACATAGAAACTTGTTCCAAGTAATCTGTCCATCATCAAAAGAACAACGCAAGACACAAGAACCGGGAATGACAATACACCAATAATAGCAGTGACAAAGAAAGCCCAGATAGTCAAAGGAAGTCTTGTCATTTTCATTCCCTTAGTTCTTAGGTTCAGAACTGTAACAATATAGTTCAATGAACCTAACAGGGAAGATGCTACGAAAATTGTCATAGACAATAACCAAAGCGTCATCCCAGCACCTGATCCCTGAATAGTTTCTTCATATACTGAAAGTGGCGGATAGATTGTCCATCCGGCTGAAGCCGGTCCAGTTTCAATGAACATTGAATACAACATGATTACACTTGAAAGGAAAAACAACCAGTAAGAAATCATGTTCAATAAACCAGATGCCATATCACGCGCACCGCACTGAAGTGGAATCAGCAAGTTACTAAAAGTACCTGACAAACCACCAGTCAATACAAAGAATACCATGATTGTACCGTGAATCGTTACCAATCCCAGATACATACCTCTGTGCAAAATACCGTTTGGCGCCCAGGTATCTCCGAGAAAAAACGAAAGTACACTGTTGCTTTCTCCCGGCCATCCTAACTGGATTCGGAATAAGATTGAAAGTATCACGGCAACAACCGCCATAAATATGGCAGTAACAAGAAACTGTTTACCAATCATCTTATGATCCTGAGAAAAGATGTATTTGGTTATAAAACTTTCTTTGTGGTGATGTCCGTGATCAGTATGAGCTGCTGCTGACATAATTATTTCTGTTCTTATTATTAAATTCTTAATTCACTGAAGCAACAACAAGGGATGTATTTCCTTCTTCCTGCCATTTTTTAAATTCTTCTGCTGTTCCTACAACAACTGACATTTTCATATTCGAGTGAGATTCTCCACAGATTTTATTACACATTAAAATGTAATTGAACTCTGGGTTACCCGTTTTTTCACGCATTTCAGCTGTTGTAAAAATTGGAGTAAATTTCAATTTTGTTCTTTGGCCGGGAACGCAGTTCATCTGAGCTCTGAAATGAGGGAAATAAGCTGAGTGAATTACATCACGTGAACGCATAATGAACTGATATTCCTGATCTTTTATTAAGAATAATTCTTTCGCAATAAAGTCATCGGCGGCAATTACATCTGTTGAATCAGTATAATTTGTCTGCATCAGTGCAACACGCTCTCTGATACGCTCCAGTTTTTCAACTTTTTTACGCATTTTTTCAAGCGATGCCACAGAATATACAACTTCAAGATTTTCTTCCTTAGCAAGATCTGTATGCATCGCATTAATAGTGCTGTCTAACTCTTTCAATCTCCATTCAATATTATTTGTTGTAATAACTCCGAGCGGATTAGGATTTGCTGACCATGTAGTAACCAATTTATAATCGGCATATCCAAGTTTATTATCATCTCCGGAATATCTTGCCGTCCAATTAAACTGTTCTGCATATAATTCTACAACAACTGCATTTTCAGAAGGTTTTCCGGTAATTTTATTCCAGGTCATTAACCCCAAAATAATAATTACTGCAAGTGCACCAGCCGGAACAACAGTCCATAACATTTCCAGTTTATTGTCATGCGGGAAATAATAAGCCGTCCTGTTTGGATCATATGCGTATTTATATGCAAACACAAACAAAACGCCATTTACAATAAAGAAAACGGTGAATACGATAACCCAATTGATATTGAAAAGCCAGTCCACATCCTGTCCATGAATTGACGCAGCTTCAGGCAACATACCATTGCCGTATTTGAATAACATATAAACTGCTGAACCAAAGAAAACAGCGAGAAAGGCAATCATCATCATCGCATTAATATTGTTTACTCTCAGGTCAATATCTTCTTCACGTCTGTTTCTGATTTTTGATGTCAGCTCATAAACGCGCATCAATTGAGCAACTGCGATTGCAACTAAAACAATGACAACAAGAACTATTAATTTCATTTCCATGACAAAATCTTTTTAAGCGTCTAATTAAATTTCGTGGTGTTTACTTTCATCCAGATACGGGTGATTTTTCGGCATCAACGGAGCCTTGGTCAAAGTATTCAGAACGAAAAAAGTAAATATGCCCGCAAACAACAAAAGAAATCCGATTTCAATAAATCCAATACATCCATATTCACCCATAGTGCCAGGTGTTATAAGCATATAAACATCTGTCCAGTGTCCTAGTAAAATAATCAAACATACTACAGACAAAATACCAACATTACGTTTTGCTTCACGAGACATTAAAATAAGCATTGGAACGATGAAGTTCACCATGAACATAGCCCAATAAGTGAATTTATAATTCTCTATTCTGAAGTCATAATAAATTACTTCTTCAGGAATGTTGGCATACCAATAAAGCATGAACTGGGAGAAAAACAAATACGACCAAAGAAAACTGGTTGCAAAAATCCATTTACCAACATCATGAATATGACTGTCATTTACCTGCTGCAGATAACCTTGTTTTTTCAGATACAAAATTACAAGCATAATAGTCGTCATTGAAGTGCACCACATTCCACCGAACACATACCATCCGAACAAAGTTGAGAACCAATGTGCATCAATCGACATGATCCAATGCCAAGAGGAAGTAGATGAAAAATAACCAAACAATACTAAAAATAATGCGCCTTTCACATAGTTTTGTAGTGAATTTTAGTCCCACCTTCAATATCCTCCTGTAAACTGCGTTTGCGAAATCCACGATAAAAAAGAATGTACACTGCAAAATAAAGAATTGTAACTGCCCAAAAAAACCACTTAGTCAAAAACGGTGCTTTTTTAGCAATCAATTTGTCATGCGCCACTATTTCCGGATCCATCCAAGAATAGATATGTCCCAGGTGATGACCATTAACTTCAGTGTAGCCACCTTTTGTCAAAGTTAATACCGCAAAAAGGGCAAGCAATATGCCAACACCAACAATCACATAAGAAGCAACTCCTTCAACTACTCTTTTAATTGCAACTGACCATCCGGTTTCTGTTGCATATTGCAATGCGAGGAAAAATAATGCACCCAAAGCAATAGCAAAGAAATAGAATCCATCAATTAACAGATTGGAAAAAATTCGGGTTTTAAATTGCTCATCATCGATGTGAACAATAACACCAATAATCACTGAGATCAATCCTATTGCAATAGCACCGATTATGGTCTTTTTTGCTTTTGATGAAATCTGAAATTCCATGTATTCTCTATTTACTTAATTAGTACTCTTTTTATTTAATGTCCTGCAGGCTGATCAACAGGCACCGGTGCAGCTTCAGCAGGCACAACTGCTGCAACTGTGGTATCTGAAACTTCACCTTGTTGTTTACCCTGTAATTTTTCTACATAGTGAACAACTTTCCAACGCTCTTCTTTATTCAGTTGTGAAGCATGTGAACCCATCATTCCTTTTCCATATGTGATCGAAAAGAATATTGTTCCGGCAGGAAGATCCTTCAATGGTCCATTGTAAGCAGGTGGTGGCGGATATTTTCCGGCGCTATTTGCTATTACAGGTCCCTGACCATCTCCTGCTTCGCCATGACAATGCATGCAGAACAGGCCATAAAGCTCTTTACCTTCTTTAAGTACTTCTTCAGAGAACGGAATCGGGTTTTATCAAACGCAGAATTTATATATCCAGCAGTATCCTGACGGACACCATATAATCCATGACTTTTTTCAAATCCAATTGGAGCTCCATGTTTATAAGGCATCATGATAGCTGCATAATCACCTGAACCATAATACGGAATTGTTCCTACTGGCGGCGTCAACGAAACATTATCACCAACTAACTCAGGTCTGAACAAACCGCGAACTTCAGCATAATCCACATACGCTTCTACAGAAGGAGAACGATACATATCAGGCATGTATTCAAGTCCCGGTGAATTTGGATCGGCAACACATGAAACCAGTAACCCTGATATCAAAAAGCTACCGCCGAAATAAATTTTATTGTACTTAATTTCATAGTAAAGACGAGCTATTTTATAACCACGTAATCTTTTTCCTCAATTTCAATTACACTTGTTTCTTTCAACTTTGCGTGAATTTCAGAAGCGCTTAACCCATTATTATCTGACATTCTGATCTCCATTACAAAACGATCATCTGTTGTTCTTGGATAAGGATTGTCAGCTGGCATTCCCGGTAGTGTTTTATTTCTTAAAAGGTAAATAACCGCCATTCCATGTGCCGCAAATAAAACTGTAAACTCAAATGCAATCGGAACAAATGCAGGGAAGTTTTCCATCAAACTGAAATTTGGTTTACCGCCAATATTCATTGGCCAGTCATCTATCATCAAAACTTTAAATCCAACAATAGAGAGCATTAACCCTGAAAGACCCAAAATGAATGATACAATTCCTAAGCGCGTATGCTTAACTCCAATAATCGGATCAATTCCATGAATAGGGAAAGGAGAAAAAACATCCGAAATATGTACTCCCGAAGCAACCAGTTTTTTGGCACCGTTTTTCAAAAGTTCATCATCATCATATGAGGCGTATATTACTCTTTCTGCCATTTTGCGACGTTTTAATTTTCTAACTATTAATGATGAGAATTATGACCCGGAGCTGTACCGTTTTTATAACTTTCACCTGAAATTTTTACAATTGTTTTAACCTCACTGATTGCAAGTACCGGGAAGTATCTTGCAAACAACAAATAGAATGAGAAGAATAATCCCAGCGTTCCAACGAATATCCCAATGTCAACCCAAGTAGGATAAAACATACTCCACGCAGAAGGAAGATAATCTCTGTGGATTGATGTAACGATAATCACGAACCGTTCGAACCACATACCAATATTTACAACAATAGAAATAAAGAATGTGAATAACAGGCTTCTTCTAAGCTTTCTGATCCACATTAACTGAGGTGAAATTACGTTACAAGTCATCATTGACCAATATGCCCACCAATAAGGACCGGTTGCGCGGTTGATAAAAGCGTATGACTCATATTCTACTCCGGAATACCAAGAGATGAATAATTCTGTAAGATATGCCACGCCAACTATAGATCCAGTAACCATGATAACAATATTCATATATTCAATGTGTCTTGTATGAATATATGCTTCAAGTTTCATTCCTTTTCTAAGTATCAACATTAACGTTTGTACCATTGCAAATCCAGAGAATACCGCACCGGCAACAAAATATGGAGGGAAAATGGTTGTATGCCATCCAGGTATTACAGACGTAGCAAAGTCAAATGATACAATTGAGTGCACTGAGAACACGAGCGGAGTTGCCAAACCAGCTAAAACAAGTGAAACAATCTCAAAACGGTTCCAGTGTTTTGCTCTACCAGACCAACCAAAAGACATAATTGAATATGCTTTTTTAGCAACCGGACTTTTAGCTCTGTCACGGATTGTTGCAAAATCAGGGATCAAACCGATGTACCAGAAAACCAAAGAAACTGAAAGGTAAGTAGAGATCGCAAATACATCCCAAAGCAATGGTGAGTTGAAGTTTACCCAAAGAGATCCGAACTGGTTTGGAATTGGCATAACCCAATACCCTACCCACAAACGTCCCATGTGAATTAACGGGAATAATCCTGCCATGAATACGGCAAAAATTGTCATTGCTTCTGCAGATCGGTTAATCGCCATTCTCCAACGTTGTCTGAACAACAACAATACAGCAGAGATCAAAGTTCCGGCGTGACCAATACCGACCCACCATACAAAGTTGGTGATATCCCAAGCCCATTGTACTGTTTTATTTAATCCCCAGGTTCCAATACCTGTTCCTAACAAATAAACAATACAACCAACACCATACAAGCCAACCAACATGGCAATACCAAGCATGATATACCAGGCTTTTGGCGCTTTACCTTCGATTGAACGGCAAACATCTTCCGTGATGTCGTGGTAAGTCTTGTGACCTAAAATTAGCGGTTCTCTTATTGCAGATTCTTTATGCATTCGTGCTCTTTTTTAGTTAATCTGAATATTTATTAATGATGCGCTTCCTCAGTTGAAGCTTCATCTGTGTGACCTTCTTCTGTATGTCCTTCTTCACCATGACCTCCGTGACCTTCATCATGTGCAACCTGAATTGACATTAAAGATTCATTATGCTCATTTCTGACTTTCACTTTATACCAGATATTTGGTTTAGTACCAACCTCTTCAAGTACCTGATATGACCTGTCTTCCTGTGTGCTCTTGCGAATCATAGAGTTAACATCATTCCAGTCACCAACCATAATTGCATTGGTTGGACAAACGTCAGAACATGCAGTTGTAACTTCTCCGTCTCTTACCATTCTGTCTTCTTTCTTCGCGTTCAGTTTTCCTTCCTGAATTTTTTGTACACAGAAAGAACATTTTTCCATTACACCACGTGTTCTTACAACTACATCCGGATTCAATACCATACGTCCAAGATCATCTTGAGCCGGGTTAACCTCTACAAATTTTCTATAGCTAGGATAATTGAACCAGTTGAATCGACGAACTTTATATGGGCAGTTATTTGCACAATAACGTGTTCCAATACAACGATTGTAAGACATCATATTTAATCCTTCGTTCGAGTGCGTAGTAGCGGCAACAGGACAAACAGTCTCACATGGAGCATGATTACAGTGATGACACATCATCGGCATATGCACAACTTTCGGATTTTCTGAAGGAATCTCCATTGCACCAAATCCACCTGCATCAAATTTTGCATCATCACGAGTACCCACAGTTGGTTCAACATCTGAAGCATAATAACGGTCCAATCTCAGCCAATGCATTTCACGACCGCGACGAACTTCGTCTTTACCAACTACCGGGACATTATTTTCAGATTGACAGGCAATCAGACAAGATCCGCATCCAATGCAAGAGCTCAAGTCAATTGACATTGCCCAGCGATGTCCAACATTCTCAACCGGATGTTCATCCCACAGATTGAATTCACTGATGTGTTTTTCATCGTGATTCCATCCAGAATGCAACATGTGTGAATGGTTGTAAGCCGACTTAGGTTGTGATTTATAAATTTCAAGGGTAGTTTCTTTTACTATAGAACTTCGACCCATTACAGTACTGTGCGTTTGAGTACAAGCTAAATTGTAGGTCTCATTAGTTTTTGTAATTGACTCTACATTGCATTCTAAAACGCCACCAACTGCTACTTTAAATCCGTTTTCACCAATTTTTTTGCGACCACCGTTATCACCACTTTCATGTTTCCCATAGAAATCTGTATGATAAGATGACCTGCCTATTTTTTCACCACCTTCACCTCTTCCATATCCAAGAGCAATTCCAATTGTTTTACGGGCTTGTCCAGGTTGAGCAAAAACAGGCAATTTCAATTCTTTACCTGCAACAACAACTGAAACAATATTAGAGGGACTTTCCTGACCAACTTCTGTACTTAATCCCATTTCCTGCATGTCTATCAGAGACATGGTTACGTAATTATCCCAGGTAACTTTAGTAATAGGATCGGGCATTTCCTGTAACCATGGGTTACCAGATTGAACACCCGTTCCTAAGGAGGCTTTTTGATAAAGGGAAAGTTCCCAATCAGAGCCTGTAATCGAGGCGGCATCTTTACCAGCCGAAGCTAAATCACTGGTAAAAGTCCATTCAACAGCAGGGATGGATATGTCACCACAACTATTGTGCACTGACTCATTCCAATAACTGAAGAAATCTAAATGCTTTGTTTGCAAAGGGAAACCATATACTTCCCAGTTGTTTTTGATTTTATCATGGAAGGTTGTACTGTCAGGACCAACGTGAACAACCGGAGCACTTCCAGGTTTACCATCAATTGATTGCTCAGACCAGATCATCAGCGATTCCATTGCACTGCGCGTGTTATTTAATGGTCTGATGGTTGGCTGAGAAAGAGAGTAATGATTAGCTTTTGGATTGAAATCATTCCATCCTTCAAGAGCATGATGATCAGGACAAATAAACTGGCATCCACTTGCTGTTTCATCAGTATAACGGGCCATAGAAACTGTCAATCCAACATTAGCAAGAGAAGCTTTAAATTCAGCACCCATTGCGTGAGAATATGCAGGATTTGTTTCCCACATAATCAATGCTCCAATTTTAGAAGCACTCATATCTTTTACCAATTCATCCATTTTTGCATCTTCAGACACAAACAAGTTGATTGGATTATTCAAATTAATTGTCGATTTGTAACTGTTTAATGCGTTATTAATCGAGTTTGTAATGATTTGCAAAGATTTTCTATTCGATCCGCAAACAAGTAATGATGTGCCATTGTTGGCTTTCATTTCATCTGCAGCCATTTTTAATTTTGCAGCAACATCTTCACTCAGTGACATTGTATCAACACCACTAATTGCAGTACCAACAATTTCTTTATGAAGGAAAGCAAGTACCTTAGCGTATTCTGATGGTTTCACCATTCCACGCACATCCGCGTTAGAACCAGTTATAGACATATTCGCTTCAAACTGAAAATGGCGCGACATGAAAGCGCCTTCAGGATTTCTTGTCAGCTGATACTGCCCTACAAATTCAGTTGGGAGTAACCATGAATTCAAAAAATCAGCCCCAACGGAAACAATTACGCGAGCTTTAGAAAAATCGTAATCAGGAATTATCCTTTTACCAAAAGATGCAAGATTTGCTTCACGAATTCCATTATATGAAACAGCATCATACTGAATGTGTACAACTTTATCACTCTCCACAGCTGCCGGCATTACAGTGGCATCTGCCGCAGCATTATCAGGAGTTTGTCCTTCAACTGGAGCAACAGCTGCAGCACCACCAAATTTATTGATGAACTGACCAATCACATCCTGACCTGACGGACTGATTACTGTACTTGAAAGTAAAACTATTTTTTTTCCTTTTGTCTGAGCATCTTTTAATCCCTTAATAACTTCTCCATCTACGGTTGCCCAGTCAGAATCAGCGTTTGCCATTTGCGGACCTTTCAGTCTTTCACCATCATACAACGATAAAACTGAAGCAGCAATCTGAGGATTAATTGTTCCTTTTGTAAAACCTTGTTCACGGTTTCCTTTAATATGAATAGGGCGACCTTCGCGCGTTTTAACTAAAATACTCGCGTATGAGTATCCGTCATAATATGAAGATGCATACCAGTTAGCAACACCAGGAGTTACATCTTCCGGTTTTACTACATACGGTACGGCATTAACCACCGGAGCTTCACATGCAGCAACTGTAGCAGCAGCAACACTGAATCCGAGGAATTTTAAGAAATCACGACGACCGGTTGAAGACTCTTTTAATTTATCATCAGCCAGAAATTGATCAACACTTAATTCCTGAGGAAATTCTCTTTCAGCACGCTCCAAAAACTGTGGTGTCGCGTTTAATTCATCAAGACCTTTCCAGTATTTTTTAGTTGTTCCCATATATATTATAAGGCTCTTAAATCTTTTTTAATAGTGACATTTTGCACATTCCAAACCACCCAATTCAGCAACTGTTACAACATCATCTTCAAGATAATCCTGATAAGTACGTTTATCCAACAATAATCGCTGATGAATTACACCATAATAAGAATCAGGATTTGAAGAAGCTGCTCCTGCAATATCAATGTTAGATTTTGTGTGGCATTCAACACACCATCCCATAGTCAAAGTAGGTCTTGTAAATTTCACCGCGTTTTCTTCCAGGCCATCATCATTTGTTCCAACAGCATTCAAGTCAGCAGAAGTCATTACACGGGCAACAGTTTCTTTTCTCATGTTACCATGACAAGCCTGACAGTCTAAACCACCAACAGCAACGTGTTGCGAGTGGTTAAAATAAACGTGATCCGGCAAATTGTGAACTTTCACCCATTTGATAGGTTTGGTTACACCGGAATAAGTCATTGTCGCAGGATCAAATCCGGCAGCGTCATAAATTTTTTGAATTTCAGCCGTACCTGTTGTACTACCTTCAGAAACTGCACGGTGGCAGTTCATACATACGTTTACAGAGGGGATTCCGGCATGTTTAGATTTAGTAACTGAACTGTGGCAATATTTACAATCTATTCCCAGTTTTCCAGCGTGTAATTCGTGTGAATAAGCAATTGGTTGTTCAGGTTTATAATTTTCGTAAACACCTATTCCCATCAGATCCCACATTCCGGCAACCAAAAGTATAATCATCAGAATGAATGAAGTAACTCCAACAAATCCTCTGTTTTTCCATGCCCAGCTGCGGAAAGCCTGGCCTATTGATTGCTCAGGTAATGCCTGAAGTCCGTCTTGTTCTCGTGAGATATTGTTAAGTTGTCCTTTGATACCACCAACGGTGAATATAACAATCAGCATTAATCCGCCAATTACCCACCAAAACCAAGAAGAAGTTTCCTGATCTTCAGCTCCTGCTGCTGCGGTGTCTACAGCTGGCCCGGTTGGAACAGGATCAGTATATCCTCAACATAAACAAAAATCTCATCAATCTGTTCTTTCGTCAGATTTTGAGGAGTCATTGGGGATTTCCATTTATTGAAAAGCTCCTTTGCGTAAGCATCACCAGATGCGATTACATTTCCGGAATTCTGAATCCAGAGATAGAAATTTTCTTCAGAGGAATTATCAATCCAACGTTGACGAGCCCCCTGAAGCGAAGGACCAGTCATGTCTTTATTAGGCTTGTGACAAGAGGCACAATTCTGCTGGAATAATTTTTCACCACCTTGCGCAATGGCATGATCATTGTGTCCAAAAGTAAGGACAACAGATGCCAGGAAGAGGGATTTAAACGTCTTTGAGATGAATGAACTAGCTATTTTCATTTGCAAAATTTTAGGCTTTTTGCTATTTGTATACACCTTGATTAATCACAGACAAAATTATAAGAATGTCCATTTAACAAACCCACTTGGGACACTTTTTAAGTACACTTCAGGTAATTTAAAATGATTCTAAATAAACAAATAATCACAAACTCTTCGATAATAATAACTTGAGCCTATATTTTAATCAAAATCGATTTGATTCAGGCATTGAAAAATCAGGATCAAAACCGAATTATTTACCTTTGTAAAAAAGTTGTTGAAATGAAAACCGGAATTATTTGCTTAACAGTTCTTCTTTGCGCTCTGAATTCTTTTAGTCAGGATACAGGATTGTCTTTCAGTTATACAACAACTGATTCATTAAAACCAGTTGTAAACAGTCTTGATTATTCATCCCAGCCTGGTCATTGTGAAGTTATTAAGGATAACCGTATTGACAATATTGCGGCATTTGTAAGAGCAGGTGAAGAATCAGTAGAGGGAGTCAAAATCGACGGATACCGGGTGCTGATATTTTTTGACATGTCCAAAACAACAGCAGAGCAGCAAAAAGCATATTTCATGACGATGTACACGGAGCATAAAGCCTATATAGATTATATGGCACCAAATTACAGAGTAAGAGTTGGAAATTTCAGAACTCAGCTTGAAGCTGAAAGATTAAAACAAGAATTGATTGCACTTTTTCCAACTGCAATTGTTGTTCCGGATAAGATTCAACTTCCGGTAATTTCAGAAACAACAGCAGGCAATAAATAAGGAATTTTATAATTGCGAATAAAAAAAGCCGGTCATTCAACCGGCTTTAATTTTATAGTTTTGATTTGACCTCGACCATCTGAAAACTTTCAATCAGGTCTCCAACCTGAAGGTCATTGAATTTTTCAATGTTCAGACCACACTCATATCCGTTTTTCACCTCTTTTACGTCATCTTTAAAGCGTTTCAAAGATTCTAATTTTCCTGTGTGAATCACAATACCATCGCGGATTAAGCGAATATCATTGGTTCGTAAAATCTTACCTTCCGTCACAAAACAGCCAGCGATAGTTCCAACTTTAGAAATATCAAATGTCTCACGTACTTCTGCCGTTCCAACAACTTCCTCTTTAAACTCGGGAGCAAGCATACCTTCCATGGCAGTTTTAATCTCTTCAATAGCCTGATAGATGATTGAATACAAACGAATATCAATCTCCTCTTTCTCAGCAAGTTTTCTTGCTGTTGCAGATGGTCTAACCTGGAATCCGACAATGATTGCGTTTGACGCTGAAGCAAGTGTAACATCTGTTTCAGAAATTGCACCAACACCTTTGTGAATAATATTAATCTGTATTTTCTGAGTAGATAATTTCAATAACGAATCAGATAATGCTTCAATTGAACCATCCACATCCCCTTTAACAATGACATTGAGTTCCTGGAAATCACCGATTGCAATCCGTCTTCCGATTTCATCCAGCGTAATATGTTTTTGAGTACGCAAGCCTTGTTCACGGTGCAATTGTTCACGTTTTGTTGCAATTTGTTTTGCCTCCCGCTCATCACTCAATACGTTGAACTTGTCACCCGCACTTGGCGCTCCGGTAAATCCTAGAATTGACACCGGTGTTGAAGGTCCGGCTTCTTTCAATATCTGACCTCTTTCATTATGCATTGCTTTTACGCGGCCATAATGCTGACCTGCAACAATAAAATCACCAACGTGCAATGTTCCTGCAGATACAAGTAATGTAGTTACATAGCCACGACCTTTATCAAGTGATGCCTCTACAACAGTACCTACTGCATTCTTTTTAGGGTTTGCTTTTAATTCAAGGATGTCCGCTTCAAGTAAAACTTTTTCAAGCAATGCGTCCACATTGGTTCCTTTTTTAGCAGATATCTCCTGAGACTGAAATTTACCACCCCAGTCTTCCACAAGAATATTTAATTGCGAAAGCTGTTGTTTGATTCTTTCAGGATCAGCTCCGGGTTTATCAATTTTATTAATTGCGAATACCATTGGAACACCAGCTGCCTGCGCATGCGAAATTGCCTCTTTTGTCTGAGGCATCACGTCGTCATCGGCAGCCACAATAATAATTGCGATATCAGTTACCTGAGCACCACGAGCACGCATGGCGGTAAACGCTTCGTGACCCGGGGTATCTAAAAATGTAATATGTCTTCCGCTTGAAGTAACAACGGAGTAAGCTCCAATGTGCTGTGTAATTCCTCCGGCTTCACCGCTGATAACGTTTGCAGAACGGATGTAATCCAATAAAGATGTTTTACCATGATCTACGTGACCCATTACAGTAACAATCGGCGGACGGTCTGTCATGTCTTTCGGATCGTCTACATCTTCTTTAATTGCCTCCTGAACTTCAGCGCTGATAAACTGTGTTTCAAATCCATATTCAGCTGCAACTATTTGAATTGTTTCAGCATCGAGACGCTGATTGATTGAAGCAAAAATACCAAGTGACATACATGCGGCAATAACTTCATTCACCGACACGCTCATCATGGAAGCAAGTTCAGAAACTGTCACAAATTCTGTCAGTTTCAGAATACCTTTTTCCTGTTCTTCGCGTTCAAGTTCTGCTTCTCTTTTTTGTGCAAATAACTCACGTTTCTCACGACGAATTTTAGAACCTTTACTCTTTCCTCCGCCACCTTGCAGCCGCGCTAAAGTTTCTTTAATCTCTTTCTGAATTTCTTCTTCAGTAACCTGAGGTTTATCAGTACGCGGTTTATTTTTATTTCCGGCGCCTTTTCTTGAAACATCTGTAGCAGCTGCCTGCTTTTCAATGTTTACTTTCTTAATCCGTTTACGTTTTTTCTTATCTGCTTCGGATAATGATTCAGATGATTTTTCTTTTGCAACCGGTAATACAATTCTGCCTACAACAGTTGGTCCGGTAAGCTTTTCAGTTTTTGCCTTAATTGTTTCTATTGGTTCAGGAACAACAGGTTTAGTTTCCTGCGGCACGTCAACCACTTTCTTAGCAACAGGTTCCTCAGCCTTTACCTCAACTTCTTTTTTCTTTTTATCAGGACGTGTTTTCTGATTAAGTGTGTCCAGATCAATTTTTCCGACAACAGCTACTTTTGGTTTTTCAACCTCCTGTTTTACTTTTTCAACAGGCTCAGGCTCAACCACTTTTTTCTCAGCGGTTTTAGTTCTTTTTGGTTTTGGCTCCTCTTCTTCCTCCTCTTCCGGTTCGTCTGAATTTTTCTCTTTTTTAATATCCTTTAATGAAAGAGACTCTCTTTTTTCTCTTGCAATAGAAACATTTTCAGAAGCTTGTTTTGCTGTTTTATCATCAGCAAATTGTTCATCAAGAACAGCCAAAACATCATCTGCTATTTTGGTATTCGGATTAGAGTCAATCTTAATATTTTTTGTACCAAGATATTCCACAATGGTAGCAATGCTCACATTGTATTCCTTGGCAGCTTTATTTAATCTCTTTGACATTCTTATTATTTATCCTTTATTATTTAATTATAAGGTGAAACCATTACTCTTCAAATTCAGATTTCAACACTCCCATCACTTCATCAATAGTTTCTTCTTCCAAATCAGTTCTTTTAAGTAATTCTTCCTTACTCAATTCAAGAACAGATTTTGCTGTATCCAACCCAATTGCTTTCAGTTCATCAATGATCCAACCTTCAATTTCATCCGCAAATTCATCCAGATCCACATCTTCAATGTCTTCAGCACCTTCACGGTAAACATCAATTTCATACCCGGTTAATTTACCAGCCAGTTTAATATTGTGTCCGCCTTTTCCAATTGCCAGTGACACCTGATCAGGCTTCAGATAAACTTCTGCTCTTCCGGTTTCATCATTCAGCTCAATGGTTGTTATTTTAGCAGGAGATAGTGCTCTCTGAATAAATAATTTGTCATTGTTTGTGTAATTGATTACATCGATATTTTCATTCTTTAATTCACGGACAATTCCATGAATTCTGGATCCTTTCATACCAACACATGCTCCAACCGGATCAATACGGTCATCGTATGATTCAACTGCAACTTTTGCACGCTCACCTGGTTCACGTACAATTTTTTTAATGGTAATCAGTCCGTCAAAAACTTCAGGAACTTCCAGTTCAAATAAGCGCTCAAGGAATTCAGGCGCAGTTCTTGACAATACAATTACCGGTGTATTATTTCTAAGATCCACACGGGCAACTACCGCTCTGATTGTTTCTCCTTTTTTGAAATAATCAGAAGGGATTTGCTCTGACTTTGGTAAAATCAATTCATTTCCTTCATCATCCAGAATAAGAATTTCACGTTTCCAAACCTGATAAACTTCACCGGAAACGATTTCACCGATACGCTCTTTGTATTTTTTGTAGATATGATCTTTTTCAAGTTCAAGAATTCTTGAAATCAGATTTTGACGCAGAGCAAGTACATTTCTGCGGCCGAAATCTCCAATTTTAATTTCTTCTGCCACCTCTTCACCCACTTCAAAATCTGTCTCAATTAATTTTGCTTTGGAAAGTGCAATTTCAAGATTTTCATCTTCCACTTCACCGTCCGGCACAATTTCACGGTTGATCCAGATTTCCAGATCTCCTTTATCAGGGTTAATAATCACATCAATATGATCATCATTACCATATTTCTTTTTGAGCATTGAACGAAAAACATCCTGAAGAATGTTCATCATTGTTTCACGGTCAATGTTTTTGAATTCTTTAAACTCAGAAAACGATTCAATTAATTCCAACGCATTCATAATCTTCTAGTCAAATAAATTAAAAAGTAATAATCAGTTTTGTTTCTTTTATATCCTTGTATTTAAGCGGGTTTTGAGAGGTTACCCATTCCTTTTTTTTTCTTCCTTCAACAGTTTTCTTTTCTTTGGTTTCAATCACAATACCCTCTTTATCCGCACTTACCAAAGTTCCTTCCAGACTTCCTTTCTCAGCGAGTTTTACTTTCACCTGACGTCCGGTATTTTTAACAAACTGCTTGTATACTCTGAGCGGTTTGTCAATTCCGGCTGATGATACTTCAAGCGAAAAATCTTCTGCTTCTCTGTCCAGATTATGTTCAATATTTCTGCTTATTGCCACACAATCTTCAATGGAAACATAACCGTTTTCCTTATCAATTTCAACCAGAATGTTATTCCCCGTACCTACATGAATTTCGACAATATAAACCGACGGATCATGTTCCGCGATACGCTCTTCTGCAAGCTCCTGTATTCTTTTCTGAGGTATCATTGAGTATAAAAAGAGGGGACTTTCGTCCCCTCTGTTCTCTGTTTTAATAATTATAACGATGCAAATATAGGTATTTTCAGGTCAATCAGGCAAATATTGAATTAAAAATTAATCCGGACTCAGATTTATCTGATTGGAATTTATCAACGAATCCTTTACTACCAAAGGATTCAATTACTTATTAGCCTGCCCTATTCGCTTTGAATTTTATATAAAACCAATTTTGACGGAGAAGCATCACTTTCATAGCTGGCTATTTGAATATTGAGGAAATATTCTCCATCTGCAATTGTATTGTCAATGAAAGCCAGTTCTGTTATAGTTTTATGCAATTGGGGTTTTGCAGGATAATTCCAGAAAATATGGTGAGCTGTTAATTTACCATGATCTACTTCCCTGTCAACAGAAGGGACATCCATTATCAAATGATCAATGCCTGCTTCAACAATATGCCTGATTGCTTCTTCTGATAAATAAGGGGGATTTGTTTCAGTATAGTTTTTATGTGTTCTTTCAGATTGATTGGGGAGAGTGCGGATAATCAACGCCCGGTGTTTCCCTTTTACAAAACCGGTGTTTAATTTATGGACTATTTCATCTTTTGTAATTACCAGATCTGTTTTCTCATCCAATTCTGATTTTACTTTTTGAGGATTAACAGAAATCACCATTGAAAAAAAATGAAATTCTTTCAGACACTGATTAATAGTAAAGTGCTCTTTGGAAATATGCCCGACACATTCAGTGTGCGTTCCGTTACCGTGCGGATTCAAAAAAATATTTTTAAAGTTAACGCTGCCGCCCTGGTTGACATCACCAATAAAATCACCCATTCTCACCGGTTCAATTTTCACCGGTCCGCAATACCACGCTCTTACTGAATTTTCTTCTGTAGTAATAGGAATTGAAATATCCAGCGGTTGATTGGTTTCAATAAATAATCCTTTGTCAACATATAGTTTCATAGAAGCAAAAGTAATGATTCAAAAATATCACTTAACCAAAATATAATTTATCAAATTAAAAATGGAAGCGATTGTATTACTTTTATAAAATGAAAAAGCAATCTGTTATTCTGCTCAGTATTTTTTCAATGCTGCAATTTTCATGTTCCGGTGATGCAGAAAATAATTCTGAACAAAATCAGGAAAAAGAAATTATTGTCGCTAATCCCTTTGCCGGAGAATGGCAGCTGGATTCATCAGCATTCATTACCAACAATACACGTTCAGTAACACCGCCGGTTATGCCTACCACCTGGTTTTTTGGTGAAAGCGGCGCTTACAAAGTGATTAACACATTTAAACTGGAAGGCAGTTATTCATATTCAGACGATTCACTTTTTGTTATTCTGATGGAAGTACCCAATGACTATGAAATTATTTCACTCACTGATAAAAAACTACATTTACATTCCATCGTTCTGGAATCAGATTCCAGCAGTATTTATTCAGAAGCATATTTAACAAGATTAAATTAGAATGGCCAAAGTAAAAACAGCTTTTTTTTGCACCAATTGCGGACATGAATCACCAAAATGGCTTGGTAAATGTGCCTCCTGCGGAGAGTGGAACACATACATAGAAGAAGTACTTGAAAAGCCAAACTCCAACGCGGCACTTTTTGGTGGCAAAGAAAATCAGCGAGTATCAAAACCCTATCGCATTACAGAAATTGAAAAAAAATCTGAAGAAAGATATCTGTTCACAGATAATGAACTGAACCGCGTTTTGGGCGGCGGATTAGTACCGGGTTCAATTGTTCTTTTTGGCGGTGAACCGGGAATAGGAAAATCAACACTTTTACTTCAGCTGGCTGTTCAGGAAAAAGGAAAAACTTTTTTATATGTTTCAGGTGAAGAAAGTGAACAGCAAATAAGCATGCGCGCAGACCGGATTGGTAAACTCAATGAAAATTGTTTTGTTCTGACTGAGACTTCGGTTCAAAGTGTTTTTAACCGTGTCAAAGAAATACAACCGGATATTTTAATTATTGATTCTATTCAAACCATGCAATCTTCATTGATAGAATCATCACCCGGAAGCATTTCACAAATCAAAGAATGTACTGCAGAATTTTTACGCTACGCCAAAGAAACCGGAACACCTGTTTTTTTAATCGGACACATCACCAAAGAAGGATCACTTGCAGGACCAAAAGTGTTAGAACACATGGTTGATACGGTGCTGATTTTTGAAGGAGACCGCAATCACGTTTACCGATTGGTGCGTTCTATAAAAAACAGATTTGGATCTACCAATGAACTTGGAATCTATGAAATGAGCGGATCTGGTTTAAGATCCGTAGAAAATCCTTCTGAAATTCTCATTTCAAATAATGAAGAAAACCTGAGTGGAATTTCCATTGCTTCTACGCTTGAAGGAATAAGACCAATTTTAGTTGAAGTTCAGGCTTTGGTCAGCACCGCAGCGTATGGTACACCGCAACGTTCATCAACCGGATTTGATTTGAGAAGACTCAATATGCTTCTAGCAGTATTAGAAAAAAGATGCGGATTCAAACTGGGGGCAAAAGATGTGTTTCTGAATCTGGCAGGTGGAATTAAAGTGAATGATCCGGCGATAGATTTAGCGGTTGTAATTGCAGTCATGTCATCCAACGCAAATTTACCGGTTGAAGCTAAAATTGCTTTTTCTGCAGAGGTTAGTTTATCCGGTGAAATCAGACCGGTAAACAGACTTGATCAGCGGATTTCTGAAGCTGAAAAAATGGGCTTCAACAAAATTATTATTTCAAAATACGCCAAAGGCATCAATCAAAAGATTTCAAAATTGAGATAATTACTGCCGGTAAAATAGAAGATGCTATACGCGCTGTCTTTGGTTAGACATTGTTGAATACAATAAAATCCGAACTTTGCAGTTAAATAGACACCACAAAAATCAATCATGAACAAGGTTCTGTTTTTTATTTTTTTGTTTGTATCTGCACTAAAGGCTGCTGGGCAGATTCCCATGCAAAGCTGGCGGGTTCATTTTTCTGTCTTCAACGCGGTGGGTGTTGCTTCTGATCAAAATGCGGTTTATCATGCTGCGTCAAACGGAATAGTAAAATACAATACCGATGATAATTCCATAGAAATGCTCACCGTTGCTAATGGATTAAGTGATTTGGGAATTTCAACCATCAGCGGAAATGATACGCTCGTTTTTGTAGGATACTCCAATGGAAATATCGATCTGATAAACGGAAACACAATCACAAATATTCCATGGATCAGATTAGCAGAAATATCCGGAAACAAACAAATTTATGATGCCAATTTTCAAAATGACCTCATTTATATCAGCACAGGATTTGGAATAGTTGTATATGATATTTTAAAAAATGAGGTGCGCGACACCTACTACCCAAATTCAAATGTAACGGTACACTCAACAGCCATTCACAACGATACTATTTTTGCAGCTACCGGATCCGGAATATATTTCGCCGCATTGAGTCAGCCCTTTCTGAATGATGTTACAAACTGGACTAAAAAAACAGATCTGCCTTCTGCTATTATCAACGCTGAATTTTCTGAAATAAGTTCATTTGGCAGCAAACTGGTTTTTGTATATAACTCTTCAACCTATGACGCAGATACCATTTATTATCTGGAGAACGGTTCACTGAATAAATATGGAACAGCAACCACAGTTACAAATCTCACAGCCGGAGATGAACAACTTGATCTTCCCCCGTTTGGAGGAGTTGATATAGTAGATCTAAACATGAATCAGGTTGATTTTATTTATCAGTACAATGCCGGAATTCCGGAACCGATAGGTTGCATTAAAAAAGATAATTTTTTGTGGATCGCTGACCGCAATCATGGTTTGGTTAAGCTCACCAATAACTGGTCAAACGACGTAATCTATAAAAACTCTTTGTACGCCGATGGTTGTTACAGGCTGGATATTCAGTATGGAAAAGTACTTGTTGCCGGTGGTGGATTAACACACAATCAGGTAAACAACTATTTCAGAAACGGAGTCTATCAATTGGAAGACGAAACCTGGACCAACTATAATCACGAAACAAGTGACAGTATTGATTATGACAAAGACTGGGATTTTATAAGCGTTGCCATTAATCCAAATAATACAGATCAAATGGCATTTGGAAGTGCTTCACAAGGCGGATTAAAATACATTTCAAACGGATCAGCCATTTCAGAAGTTTACAATCAGTCAAACTCTACCCTTGAAATAAACGGATCAAATTATACTATCAGTGATATTCGATTTGATGAAACAGGAAACATGTGGGTTGTGTGTTCAGGAGTAGAACCGCTAAAAGTGATGACACCTCAGGGTGACTGGTACTCCTTTTCACTTGGATCAGCAGCAAAAGATAAATTTCCATATAGACTTTTTATAGACAGCAATGGAAACAAATGGGTTGGAATAAGTAATGCCGGATTATTTGCATTCAATGAAAACGGAACACTGGCAGATCAAAGTGATGATCAGCTGCGCAGTTTTTCAACCTCTGAAGGCAGCGGAAATTTGCCTTCTGTTTATGTGAAATCAATTACAGAAGATCTTGACGGAGAAATCTGGATTGGAACAGAAGAAGGAATGGTTGTACTATATTCGACTGATAAAATTTATGACGGTAATTATGGTGAGTATGATTTTAATCCAATTCTGATTGAAGTGAACGGAGAAGTAGAAAAACTGCTTGGAACAACTTACATCACCTCACTCACCGTTGACGGCGGAAACAGAAAATGGATTGGTACAAACTCATCCGGTGTGTTTTGTTTATCACCTGACGGAACAGAAGAAATTTATCGTTTTGACACTGAAAATTCTCCGCTTGTTTCCAATAACGTGCTTGATATCCGTGTGGATCATCTGAGTGGTGAAGTTTATTTTGCAACAGATAAAGGATTGGTTTCTTTCAGAGCAGATGCCAGTATTTTTGATGAAGATTTTGAAAATGTAACGGTCTTTCCAAATCCGGTGCGGCCTGATTTTTCAGGACCAATAACTATTCAGGGATTAGGATATCAGTCTGATTTAAAAGTGACAGACATCTCCGGAAATCTGATTTATAAAACAACTTCAAACGGCGGTACAGTAATCTGGGATGGTTTAACATTAACAGGTGAACGTGTTCAGTCAGGCGTTTATTTAGTTTGGACTGCATCTGTTGACGGCAAAGGAAAAGAAGTAGCCAAAATTCTATTCATGAACTGATGATTTCAGGAACAGTTGAAGGAATAGTCATTCAAAAAACTGATTACTCTGATACATCCGTTATTGTCAGATTACTTACTGAAGATTCAGGTGTAAAGAGTTTTATTTTTCCCGGCGGTAAAAGCAAAAAGAAAGGTGGAAATTTACTGATGCCACTGGCAATTGTTTCAGTCACCTACACGCAAAAACCCAATCACGAATTAGGAAATATTAAAGAAATTTCTCCGACGCTGATTCTGAAAGAAATTCCGTTTAACCCCATAAAATCCGGCATCCTTTTTTTCATGAATGAAGTAGTGATTCAAACGGTAAAAGAGCAGGAAGACAATGAACGGCTTTATCAGTTTTTAAAAAGTTCCGTTGAAATTCTT
Source organism: Crocinitomicaceae bacterium (assembly GCA_016719925.1). Lineage (GTDB taxonomy): Bacteria > Bacteroidota > Bacteroidia > Flavobacteriales_D > Crocinitomicaceae > JADJGJ01. Next base: position 123,393 of record JADJYC010000008.1, read on the forward strand.
GATCTCACAAACAACTATAAAAATTTTGCTGTTGTCTTTTTAATTCAGCTGACAAATTACCTGGGTGTTTATCCAAAAATCACCCCCGGAGCAAAATATTTTGATCTGAGAGAAAGTACTTTCATTTCACATACACCAGCACATCCTGCGTATGTTTCAGCAGAGACCAGCAAAGTAATTCTTGATCTGATGCAAACCAAATTAGATGGTTCAAATTCACCGCAAATTTCTTTACAGCAAAGGAGATCAGCCCTGCATGAAATGCTGAATTATTACCGCGTTATTTTTGATCAGTTTAAAGATTTGCACAGTCTGGCAGTTTTGGAAACTACTTTTCACGATTAAAAAAATTCTTAGTTTTAGAAAACCCAAACAACTAAAACCCTGAAAGAATTTTTTTCAAAATACCGCAAACATATTTTTTTTGGTGTAATTATTCTATGTGTACTCATTGGAATAATTGCAACAGGTAAACTTTCCTTTGCGCTTCCACTGGCTGTTTGCGGAGCCGTTATCTACTACAAGGGAATGGAGTTATTATTCAATAATTCCGGATCAGTTATAAACACAGGAATATTACAAGGTCCCGGCATATTTGAAGAGACACTGGTGATTTTGGTTGCAGCCGTGATTAAAGCAGATGGAAAAATTACGGCCAAAGAAATTGATATTGTTAAACGAAGACTTCACAGTGATTATTTTTCCGGTGACTACAACTACCTTTTGAAGAAACTTCAAACGGAACTTGATAAAGAGAAAATTCATTTTGAAACCAAAGCAGCGGAGGCAGCAAAAGAATTATCTGCCAGTGACAAAGTTCAACTCCTGCATTTGCTTGTTCGCATTGCAGTATCAGATGGCTTGTTAACGATTACTGAAGAAAGTGTTTTACAGCAGATCACTGCAAAACTGGAAGTGCCCTACCGCACACTTGATTCCATTCTGGCCATGCACCGTTTTAAGCGTGAACAAGATGAGCAGGACCGTCAGAATTATCAGGAAAGAAAAAAATACACCTCCGTTTCACAATTAGAAAATGCCTATAAAATTTTAGAACTGACCGCAGCATCAACTGAAATTGAAATTAAAAAATCCTACAAACGTCTGGCTATTTTGCATCACCCTGATAAGGTTGCACATTTAGGTGAAGAGCATCAGAAAACCGCAGCTGAAAAATTCAAGATTATTGTTGGGGCGTATGATCTGATTTGTAAAAAAAGGAATATTGTTTAAAATCAAAACAACAACCTACCACTCCCCCCGCAACAAATCACTTTTAATTTTCCTGATAATTTCTTTTTCATTCGGGTGATTCACCTGTAGTAAAAATGCGTGAAGTGTAGAAAGAATGGAATTCCCTTCTTGCGGCACAAATGCCCAGCCTTTTATTGCATTGTCTTCAATCAATAAATTTTCAGAAACAACAATTGCGTGAGAAAAAATTCTGCCGTTGAAACCATATCTTCTGCCCTGTTCAAAAATGACATTGGAATCAAATTTTTTAGTGACGGATAGAAAAGTATTTTCAGAAATCAGCTGGTCAATTTCATCCTGCGTGATTTTGTTTTTCAGCTCAATATTAAATCTCACCGCATGCATTAACTGGCTGGGTGTTGTTATATCAGAAGAGGTTATATCGCAATTTACATTCAACGTATTAAAAAGATCAACCACATCAATGGCATGATGCGTTCCAATTTTAGCATCCAAATGTCTTGCCACCACATTTGCTGAAACCAGTCTTTCATGATTACCAATATCTTCAGAACGGCGAACAACTACAAAATCTCCTTTTATCAAGTTGTTCAAATCTGACCCGCAAAAAGTTTTCAGTAAAGAAGCAGTACCATGTGTATTGCATGAAACTACATGAACAAATTTCTGACTTCTGATTATTTCATCATTAATACCGGACATGAAGGAATGACCAAATCCTTTTTCACTACCCTACACACAAACTCCTTTCAAATTTACCAGTGACTGATAAAAGGTTTTGTTTTTTAATCCGCTTCCGTTTGATCCGCATTCGAAAATATAATCTACGTTTTGGATGACATTTTCGAGCCATTCAAAATCATTTTCCTTTTTTGTAGTGGTGACAATAATTCCCTGATCTTTCAATAATTCAAGTTCAGCCAGATGCCAGGGTTTAAGCGAATTTTTATTGGCATAAATAGTTTTAATACCGGTAAGACTTTTGTACTTCAACAACAATTGAATTACAGTGGTTCCGATATTCCCTATTCCATTAACGAGTACGTTCATAGTTGGCAGAGTACAACCATTTCACCGCTTTTTGTTTACCTACAAACAATACTAAAACAGATGAAATCATAATTTTCATATCCAGTAAAAAACTGCTGCACTGAATGTATTTCTGATCAAAAAACCAGCTCATTTTTCTGTGACACACCGGTGAAAGTTGTGCAAGTCCGGTAAGACCAGGTTTGACTTTCCATCTCACTGCATGAAACTGATCATTCCATCCAAGTCTTTCTGCATCTGCCTTTGTCAACGGTCTTGGACCTACAAAACTCATTTGTCCAAATAGAATATTCCACAACTGGGGTAATTCATCCAGCCCTGTTCTTCGAAAAATCTTCCCAATAAAAGTAATTTCATTGTTCTTCATGGTACGTAATTTTAAGATGGTAAAATCACGTTTACCTGCACCCATTCTGGTTTGAATAAAAAACGGATTCTGATGATCAGCAGCCAGGCTGACCAGCACACAAATCAACTGAACCGGCAAAGTCAAAATTAATCCGGTCAAAGAGAATAAAATATCAGCCGTTCTTTTCAGCATGAAATAAAGGTAAGTGAAAAATCACGAACAGCTGAAACAAATTCATCTTTCCAAAAGTGAAAAATTATTTGCCTGAATCGGACGATTAATTGAAATCCAATTAACCTTTTGAAACTTTCATGCGCGCGCGGTAGTCTTTTTCTATATCGGCAGTGTACCCAACAGTGGCTGACGGAAATTTAGAACTCAGATATTCCATCACTTCAGGCACCTGTGTTTTTTTTACATCCACGGAATAGTGTTTATCATCTACGCTATAAAGCCAGATCTTGTGCGCTGAGTTTTTTGCCGGACCTGATTTGACATGAATGATGTGTTCATAATACCAGGCAATATACGTTGAATCATTATTGCGAATGGAATTTACCAAACCGTGTTTTCCGTTTTTAATTTTCATGGAAGTACTTAACGGAAGAAAAATCATAAATAATCCAACTAATAAAAAAATTCCGGCAAAAATCATTAACCCGATAAAGGTACCTTGAGTCATTTCAGAATCAGCTCCTGACAAGGCAAGCCAGATCATAAAGACCGCAAAGGCTGATATACTCAGTCCGATGATTAACATTTTTGTTCCGGTTTTTGTCAGCTGTTTTATAAAGCTATCATCATTCATAATTCAATTTTTTTCAAATTTAATCAGATGATTCAAAGTGTAAAGACTTTCTGGTTTGATAAAATTTTCAGACCTTAGTTGAAACCAAACTTATGAAATTACTTCCGGTTTTATTTTTTCCGCTTGTTTCCTGTCTTAGAATTATGATTCTTATTTTACAGGAAATCCGGTAGATGTCAATGTTCAGCCATACGGCGGTGTTTGTCTGATGGGTGGCGCAACAGAAGATGACAACGCCATGATCTGGTTTCTGGAACAGGCAAACGGAGGAGATATTTTAGTTCTTCGAGCAAGCGGATCAGACGGGTACAACGCTTATTTCTATACTGATTTGGGAGTAACGGTAAATTCCGTTGAGAGCATTGTATTTAATGATGCAACAGCATCTAATGAGAATTATATTCATCAGAAAATTGAACAGGCTGAAGCCATCTGGTTTGCAGGCGGTGATCAATGGAATTATATTTCTTACTGGAGAAATACACCGATTGACAGTCTCATTAATATTGCCGTTGAAGAAAGAAATATTGTGATTGGAGGAACATCAGCCGGCATGGCAATATTAGGTGATTACTATTTTACTGCAGAAAACGGAACGGTAACATCTTCCACTGCTTTGAATAATCCGTATGCGGCCAATGTTACAATAGACAGTTCACACTTTATTGATGTCCCTTATATGGACAACATTATTACAGATACACATTATGATAATCCGGACAGAAGAGGAAGGCATTTTACTTTTCTGGCAAAAATGACGCATGATTTTGGTGAAGGAATTGTGATGGGAATTGCCTGTGAAGAATACGTTGCAGTTTGTATTGATACTTTAGGAATGGCCCATGTATATGGCGGATATCCAACCTATGATGAACAAGCTTATTTTATTAAAACCTATTGCGGATATCTGGACACACCCTGGCCGCCTGAAGTTTGCGCACCCTCTACTCCGCTTACCTGGAATGCAAATCAGCAAGCTGTATTAACTTATAAAGTAAATGGTACCTCCACCGGAAATAATTATTTTGATTTAAATACCTGGCAAAATGGTTCCGGCGGTGAATGGCAATTTTGGTATGCTGATGCAGGAACATTTTCAACAACTGTTACTTCACCTCCGGTTTGCCTAACAGCACTGGATGAATTTCCAATTACCGGACATCACATTAAACTTTTTCCAAATCCAACAGAATTAAATTTCACTGTTGAATCTGATTTTATTATTCAGGAATTTTCAATATCCGATTTAAGCGGGAAAAAAATCATACAGAAAAAGACCGAATCGCAAACAATAAATGTGGAGACAGATTCTTTGAATCCAGGGTTATATAATTTACATTATAATATCGATGGATACTGGTATTCGGTACGTTTTACAGTAAAATAGCCATGTAATCAATTTGCGTATATCGCATATTTTTAGTTCGCTATTTGCTTAATTCAATTTTATTTTTAGCGTTTACCGCCTGATCTTTGAGTCATAAAATTTGATTTATGAACTCAACATTATTTACTCAGACTCTATTATTTGGAACAAAAAACGGTTCATCTGCAAAAGAAAAAAACCGTAAATCGGTAATTACAAAAATTAAAAAACGTAAACCTGAAATTATAGCCTGGGCACTTTTCTTTGGAGTAGGTGTTGCCTATTTTATTTCGACGTTAATTATTGCAATTGTCTGACATTATTCAACCGGAGGACCATCTGATTTTCCATCGCTGGTTTCTTCTTCAATCTGATTAGAACGAAATGCACTTGGCACCAGATCCGGAATAATTTTCAGAATGATTGGCAAAAGTAAACTTCCGCCCGGCAATAAAAATAAACCCAGCGAAGGAACTGATCTGGCCAGATCTTTCATCTGACGTTTTACCTTTTCTCTTTCTTCTTTGGTTAAATCAGATTTGGCAGATTTGGCAATTAATCCAACCAGTTCTTTACTCTGTGATAATTCAGCGGCCAGTTTGTCTTTGCTTCTTCCCAATATTTTTGCCCAGCGATCCGTTGCGCCGCTCATCAGCATAGACACATCACTTTTATCCTGCAGAAAAGGAATTTTTTCCTGATTCTTTTGCATGAATGACTGAATGGCCAAAAATGATTTATCCTTTTCCTCTTCTTCCAGTCCAAGTTTTTCTACCAGTCTGTTTAAAAATTCATGTTCAGAATCCACAACCTTGTTATCACTCCACACAGTTAAGATGGCTAGTTCCAAAATATACCTTGACAACAGCCAGGATTTTTCATACTTGAATTCGATGTCATCCAACGTTTTTCTGTTATGAAAAAAGTCTTCGGCAATTTCATGCCGGTCATCATCAAAATCTGCTGATGCAATAAATATTTCAAAGAAATTACTTTCTTCTTCCTCCGGATTTCCGTCCACGTTTGCTGCCGCGGCAACCACTTTAATCATGTCAAGTAAAACCTCTCCCGCTTTTCACAGAGCAATTTGGGATCAGCACCTTTTTTGATACTCGTGATACAACAACAAATCATGGAATAAAAGCGAATTATAGAGGTAACTGGTCCAGAGTTTATTTGCAAAACTGGATTTGATATCTACCCGCTGATCAATGATAGATTCAAGCTTTTCATAGACATTGAGTCCTTTGAAATTCAGCCAGCCTTTTTTTGCTTTTTCCAGCTCAGTGCGTTCATAGAAACTCACAAATTTTTCAAGCGATTTTTCCAGAGAGGCGTGATCAAATTTTCCTTTTTCCAGATGATCAACCAGAATTAATCCTTCCAGCAATAATACCTTAAATGTTTCTTCACTGGTCCATTTTGAAAGGTATTCATCTTCCAGAAAAAGAAGTTTTGTTGGAAAGCCGTAAAGAATTCCGGTTGGTTGCAGATAACCGTAAATCAACTCTTCCGTGGAAAGAATGGTGCCAGGAAATTTATTCAGATAATCCTGATAATTCTCCATGATTGAAAAGTACTTTCTGATCCAGCCTTTACTTCGGGGTGCAACATGAGGCAAAGATAATTGTTTTGGGAGTGGGGCAAGGGGCAGAGGGCTAAGGAAAAAGGGTTAAGCCAAAAGGACAAAGGCAAAAGGGAAAAGCCAAAAGGGTAAATTTTTTATGCTGTCTCGTGAAATTGGGAGAAATAACTTCTGAATTAATTCACTATCATTCTTTCACAAAAGAATTCCTTTTGCCTTTTCACTTTTGGCTTTTGGCTTAATCCTAAACAAAAACCTCAGCAAGTTCCCTCCGTTCAATCTTACTTTTTACCCACCGCTGGAAATCAAAATACTCAAAAACAATTTTTTCACGGGGATCTGATTTCAGTTTTTCCAGTTCTTTTTCAAGCGGAATTAATTTATCAGAAAGATCAAACACATTTTCACTTTTATTGATCTGGCTGATCAGTTTCAGAAACAATGCTTCAAATTTATAGATCTGATTTCTGCTTTTGAAATAACGCTTTACCGCATGCAGCGCATAAGGCAGGTAATCCATGTTTTTCAACTCAAAATGAAGTATGAGACTTATCAGCTGGGCAAAACAAAAAATGTCCTGCTTCTGATCAATTTTTGATTCGTTTAGAATTTTATTTATCCAGATAAGGGAAGTGGAATAATCACCAGTATATAAATATGCCACAGCAATTTTAAAATCAATGTAGGCCTTCCTTAAAGAATTAATCTGTGAACCATACAACTGGTATCCCGCTTCAATTTTTGGAACAAGCTGAATTACTTTTTTGTAATCTTTTTGTTCATCCAGTAAAAATAATTCCAAACTGCAGGCAGATGAAAAATATTTGATTTCAAGATCAGTGGTTCTGGATGCATCTTCTTTATCTCTCAAAAATTTAAGCAGATTCAGGTATTTATTTGCTTCAGCAAAATAGCCCAGTTTTGTAGAAACGTAAATCAGATTTGTCAGAAGTGAAAAATAAAGATTCGGTTTATCTTCCTTCAGAATTTCATTTGATTCTGCCAGTTGAAAATTTTCTTTCAGATGATGAAAAGAACATTCCAGATCATTCACAGCAAAATAATAAGCTCCTTTTGCATGATGAAAAAGAAAACGTGAGTTGACTGATGCGTTTGTGAGATCCACTTCATCCAGCCGGTCAGCAATAGCTTTTACCTGAAGAATACTTTGTTCATCCCTGATTTTTCCTTTCTGATTGATTTCATGAAACAATAAACTTTTCAGATGCCAGAGCGCAGTGCAGTTTTGAATTTCGGACATCAGGTTTTTTTCATCCTGATTTTTTTTTTCCAGCTGAACAAGATTAGTTTGATTATACAAATTATTCTCAAGCAGTTGTTTCTGTCTGTTTTTAATTTCCATCAGCATAAAAAAACGCTCATACTTCTCAGCCTGTTTTTCAGCACTGACAAGAATTTTTTCTGCCTGGTTGTACAATCCTTTATTGAACAAAATATCTGCACTGTGAATTTGTCTGAAAATCTGAGCGTCAATACTGGTACCGGAATAAAATGAATCCAAACTTTTGAGAATGTTGTTGTACAGCCTTGCTTTGGTGATGGAAAATTTATTCAGCAATGGCTGACCTTTAAAATCGCTGAAGAGAATTTCCTCATCATAAATTTCCATCTTTTCAATGTAGTCAAACAATTTTATGTAGCCGTTTTCTTCTCCAATAGTATGTCTGGAAGAAAAAACTTTGAAATACCGTTTTTCAGATTTGTTCAGACTTTTGATTAGTTCAAACAAATTATTTGACGCTTTATTAGACATAAGCTGATTCTTGAGTTTAAGCTAATTTACAATAGAGATCCTCAGATTATCCGCCAATTGTCAGTAAGCCGCTTTTCAAAGAGTGAGATAGGTGGTTTGTTGAGGGAAGTGTATTCCGGAATTACGATAATCCGCAAAAATCATTATAAAGAGGTAAGGAAATTGAGGAGGAACCTATTAGATTCTCACACCGAGTGAAAGTTTTAGATTCAACCAAAGATCCCGACGCTTCATTTCATTTCGGTCGGGATGGTAATATCATGTGTTCGATCTTTGACAAAGTCAAATTCTCACACCGATAATACATACGTCATCAATCTGTTCAAACCCTTTTCTCCAGTTTTCAAATTCAAGATCCAGTAATTTGCACTGTTCTTCCATGGCCGTATTTTTAAATGCAAGAATTTTTTCTTTCAGTTTTGCGGCCTTGAATTTTTTTCCGTTTTCTCCTCCAAACTGATCCTGAAAACCATCTGTCATCACGTAAAGAAAATCATCTTTTAAAATTGAGATGGTATGCGTAGTGAACGATTTCATGGCGCTGTGCATACCCACCGGTTGTTTGTCTGCTTTGTATTCAATGAGTTCATTGTCTCTTATAATCCACAACGGATTATTTGCACCTGACCATTGCAATTCCATTTTGTCATAATCAATTGCGCAGAGTGAAATATCCATTCCGTCTTTCATTTCTTCACCGCTTTTTGCCAAACGGTTAATTACAATATCCCGGGTTCTGTCAAGTAAATTTCCGGTTGAATCAGCATTTTCTTCCAGCAGCGCTTTTGATAAAGCATTACTGCAAACAACGCTTACCATAGCACCCGGCACACCATGACCTGTGCAATCAGCAGCTGCAAAATAAACCTTGTTATCAACCTGTTCCATCCAGTAAAAATCTCCCGCCACTACATCTTTTGGTTTGAATAAAACAAAACCATTTTTCAACGCTTTATTCATGGCGTCCATGGAAGGCAGAATGGCATTTTGAATTCTTTTTGCATAACGGATACTATCCAGAATTTCTTTATTCTTTTCTTCTACCTCATGCTTTTGCTCTTCAATTATTTTCTTTTGTTTTTGCGTTACACGAAATCTGTTGGTCAGGAATACTGAAAAAATAATTACAATCAGCAATCCGGCACTGATGGCAATTATTATAATATTCTGTGTTCTTTTTGCGGCATCTGAAATAGCCTGCTGTTTATCAATTTCAGCCTGATGCTCAGTATCTTTAATTGCCTGCTGCTTTTCGAATTCGTATTTAGCTTCCGCATCCGCTGATTGTTTTATGTACGCCCTGTTGTCAAGACTGTCTCCCATGGTAATCTCAAGGTTTCGCATTTCAAGCGCTGTTTTATAATCGCCGGTATTTTTTGCAACTACATAAAGAACAAAAGAGTTGTTTTTGATTAAATCGGGATGACCCAATTCCTGCGCATATTTCAAACCGGTTTCAGCATACTTTTTTGCGAGTTCATAATTTTTCATTTTAACTTCAAGCGCACCCAGTCCGCTTGAAGTCATTGAAATTCCTTCTTCGTCTTCGTATGATAAATAACCGGCAAGACTTTTTTCATAATACATTTTTGCCAGTTCAAAACTATCCATATAGGCATAGCCAAAACCAAGATTATAATAAGCGCGCGATGCTCCGCGGATATCATTATTTTTTAAAAATAAATCAAGTCCCTTTCTGAAATATTCCATGGAAATATTGGTGCTGTCCATGCGCTGATAAACCACGCCAATATTATTAAACGTGTATGACATCAATGCAGAGTCTTTCATTGCTATTTTGATGTCCAGCGATTTCTGATGATACTTTAAAGACATCTCATAACTTTCCTGAAACTGATAAATAGCTCCCAGATTATTGTAGAGGTAACTCATGCTGACAGAGTCATGCAACTCTTCAAGAAGTTTCAGACTTTTATGATAGAGCTCAAGTGCAAGAGGAATGTTACCCACGTTTCGGTAATAAAATCCTTCGTTGTTGATGGTTTCAGCCAGCGCTTTTTTCAGATACTTATTTTCAGCATCACTCCGGTTCTGTGGCGGTGAATTCAAAATGCTGTGCATGATGTAACGGTTATAAACCGGCCACACATTGTCATTCCAAACATTGTTGACAATTCCCATCAATGACTGAACGCGAGACGTATCATCTGTTACTTTGTGATAATCATTCAAACAACTGTCAACGTATTTTTTGTCTTCTTCACTGAACAAATTCAGGTCAAGGCTATCAACAAGGTAAAAATCTTTTGGGGCGTAGTTGGGGGATTGGGAGAGGGAAATAAAAACAAAAAAAGACAAGAAAATCAGGAAGTAATATTTTGTATAACGCGTCATTGTTATCACAATTTTCCCCCCACAACACAAACCTCCTTATACTCACTTCTTGATCCATCCGCTTCAAGCACAGAAATCAAAATCACATAGGTTCCAATTTCTGCTTTTGTGTTATCATCGGTAGAACCATCCCAGGTAATGAGCGCAGTATTTCCAACGTAATAACTGTCTTTTAATTCTTTGATTCTTCTGCCGCGGTTATCGTAAATTTCTATGTTGACTACGTTGTCTGTTGTGGTAAATTCAAGATTGATGGTAAGCACATCATTGTATCCGTCATTGTCCGGTGAAAATAATTCCGGTGTAATGGTAATGACCCCAGTAACCTCGGGATACATGAGTTGTGAATTTTCATAACCGGGCGTTCCCCACTCTACATTTTCAGCAGCGGTGGCCAGTTATCCGGATTGTTCATTCCTCCTTCAAACATGATGCGCTCCAATGATTTTCCATTTTCATCAGTGATTAAAGAATAGTGCATGTCTTCATTATAATGGAAATAATCAATGACAGAAGAATCCATATTCAATAAATAAACTGAACCGGAATCATCATTGTAGGTTGGCAGATCCATTTCAATAAAAGTGCCAACACCGTAAATTGAAAAATCAGTTTGTATGTCTGTGGTATCTTCTGTCAGCAAAACATATTCACCGGGCAAAATCAAATATTGTGTAGTTGTCAGATCTTCGTAATTAGCAATAGAATCATCGTCCCAGTTTGCAAGATAGACATCATTGAGATCCAGAATTTTTTCAGAGCGGTTGTAAATTTCTACATAATCTGATCCGTTGGTGAGCGGGTTGAACATAACTTCGTTGATGATGAGATCTTCTGATGCAATATCAAGAGGAATACCGATTTGAAAAGTTACATCAAATACATTACCCCAACAATCTGTTAACCCTGTCAGTGTAACCGTGAAGAGTACATTGCTATCATAAATGTTTGCAGGAATCTGAAACGTAAATTCATCCGTAAATATCAAAGGCAATTCAGTATTAGCACCCGGATTAAATGATATAGTTGGGATCACTGAAGTGTTCATGGTTTCACTGAAAGTAATGTACAACGTCGTACTATTCATAACAGCATTAATTACCGACGGCGGAATTGTATCATCCACATCTGTCCAGATTGAATTTTGCAAACCCGGCGTTCCACCGAGGGCATCAACGGATGCTGACCAGTTATTTTCATCACTGCAAGGTGCATCGTTGTGTTTTCTTTCCAGTGTCCAGCCTCCGTCATCTTTCACTGCATCTTCATACCAACCTAAATCAAAATAAAGTGAGTCAATCAAATTACCCAGATTATCTTTTATTACAACAGCATCACCATCATTATTAAACGAAGGCAGAGCAGCCACTGTTTTGTTGGATGCCGTGAAAAGTGATTCGTTCCCTAATCCACAAATAATGACATACGCACCCGGAACTAAAATATACGATCCAATTGTTGCGGTTGAAGAAGCGTCTGAAATAGTCCAGTTGCTGATGTCAAAATATTTATTTGAACGATTATAAATTTCTATAAACTCAACTTCAGGCAAACCAACAACCGGACTTGGGTCCGCCATGATTTCAGTAATAATCACGTCATTGTAAGCCGGCACATCAGCAATAAAATAAAGAAACGGTTCAACAGTAGGTGAAAGAATACTGTTACCAGCCACATCTTCTACATTGTTAATGGTGAGATCATAAGTTGTTCCATTCGTAAATGGCGTTGCAAAAGTGAGATGAACCAGACTTGGATCAGTTCCGTCAAGAGTTGCTGCAGATGGATTACCAATTCCATTGTTGACAGAATAATTCAGGAGAGTTTCAGAAGTAGTTTGATCCATAGGTTCTGAAAACTGAAGATCTAATTGCGTGGATGAAATTGGTGTCGCCCCTTGCACCGACGGCGCGAGGCCGTCGATGTACGGGTCTCCTAAATTATCGAAATAGAAAAGTTCAGAGCGCGTTGACGTGTACTTGCAGTACACACCGAAATGGGTTGTAGATGAAAAGGTGTTGTCGTTGACCGTTCCTTCTGTTGTGAATGCATAACCTCCCAATTCATCTCTGAAAATTTCCCAGTTTCCGGAAGCATCTCTGGTCACTTGAATTCGCACACCAACAGCAGAAGTATTTACAATTCCATCCGTTCCGTCTAAAATTTCTGTAATGGTTGTTCCGTTTTGACGATACAATGAAATTTCATCTGTTGTATTTCCGATCATGACAAAATACCCGTTGAGTGATCCGGACAAATCAGCATTGTCAGACATTACATAAACACGTGCAAGATTAGAAGATGAAGGATTAAAATCCATTCTCACATAAAAATCCCAGGTGGTTGTGACTACGGTTGTTGGTACAGATAAGTATGAAGTATCATCAACAGCAGGAGCAAGAAGGTGCAATTGGTTGATTCCGTCTATTTCAAAATTGGAAGTCATTCCGCCCCAGGCAGGTGCATTGGAAAAATCTCCGTCAGAAAAATCATCGGAGAATTGCGCAAACGATAAGCTGCTAACAACAAATAATAAAAGGGTTAAATAATATCTCACAAATTCAGAAGGATAGACGTGTTAAATATAATAATTTTGCATCGCGAACAGTCGCACTTAACACAGAATTAATAGCATAAACAAAACAAACAAGTTATGAAAGTAGCCGTAGTTGGCGCAACAGGATTGGTTGGAAATGTGATCCTGGAAGTTCTTGCCGAATTTAATTTCCCGATGGATGATTTGATTTTAGTTGCTTCTGAGAAGTCAGTAGGAACAATAATGAAGTTCAAGGGAAAGGAATATTCAGTGATTGGCATGAATGATGCGGTGGCTGCAAAACCGGATATTGCTATTTTTTCAGCAGGTGGAGGAACATCGTTAGAATGGGCACCAAAATTTGCAGCAGTTGGAACTACCGTCATTGATAATTCAAGTGCATGGAGAATGGATGCAGATAAAAAATTAGTTGTTCCTGAAATCAACGCAAACGTTTTGACAGACAACGATAAAATTATTGCCAATCCAAATTGTTCTACCATTCAATTAGTGATGGTGCTTGCACCACTTCATAAAAAATACGGTGTTAAAAGAGTAGTGGTTTCTACCTACCAATCCATTTCAGGTACGGGCGCAAAAGCCATTAAACAACTTGATAATGAAAAAGCCGGCATCAAAGGAGAGATGGCCTATCCTTACACCATCAACGAAAATTGTCTGCCGCATTGCGATACTTTTTTAGATAACGGATACACCAAAGAAGAAATGAAACTCACCAATGAGACAAGAAAAATTCTTGATCCGGCAATTAATGTAACGGCTACTGCTGTTCGTGTTCCGGTAAGAGGCGGGCATTCAGAAGCAGTAAATATTCAATTTGAAAACGACTTTGATTTAAACGAAGTCCGCGCAATTTTGAATAACACGCCGGGTGTTACTTTAAAAGATAATCCGGATACCAACACGTATCCAATGCCTCTTTTTGCAAAAGATAAAAACGATGTTTTTGTTGGAAGAATCAGAAGAGATGAATCACAACCCAACACATTAAATCTTTGGATTGTTGCAGACAATTTAAGAAAAGGAGCAGCTACCAATGCGGTCCAGATTGCGCAATACTTAGTAGAGAAAAAATTAGTGGAAGCATAAAAATCTGAATAATAAAAAAGCCGTCTTCAAAAATTTGAAGACGGCTTTTTTTATTTAATGCTTTCTGAAATTACTCAGCCATTTCTTCATCTTCAATCAGATTATCATAAACGCGAACGTTCGATTTATTTTCAATAGTAAAATACACTACTGACAAATCACGATACTCTAATTCATTGATATCAAAATCGGTTACTTAAGGATTGATCAGACGAATATCCACATTGAAAAGTAATGGCATTACAACCGCATCATCAATCAGCAACTGATCACACATTGCATACAATTCCATTCTCTTTTCATCATCAATTTCTTTTAATGCCTGCTCATAATATTCATCATATTGCGGATTAGAATATCTGAAATAGTTGATGGATGTTTCTTTTGTGGAATCAATATTTTTACCGTGGAATAAATACAAGAAGTTTGATGGATCCGGATAATCAGCAATCCATCCAAAACGCCAGAAATCCAACTGACCTTTCTCTGCCTGCGGATGTAATTCAGACATTGGAATCACGTTCATTTTCATGTTGACTCCCAGATTTTGTTTCAGCATTCCCTGAATGTAAGTTGCGATTTTTTCATTCGTTCCTCCGTTACTGTTCAGGTGTAATGTAATTTCAGGAAAACCTTTTCCTCCCGGATATCCTGCCTGCTTCATTAAATCAGCAGCCAGTTTTGGATTGTATTCAAATCCTACAATATTATCTGTTGGATAACCAGACATAGGCGGAACAAATCCATGATGCGCAGGAATACCTTCTCCCTGTAAAACAAATTCTACCAATGAATCACGGTCAACAGCCAGATTGAATGCTCTTCTGACTTTTACATCACTGAACGTTTCACTGGTGAATAAAAATCCATAGTACTGAATGTTCAGACTGTTGATTGACTGCAGATCAAACTGGCGGTTTTTTCCTTCCATTGCTTCTTCAAAAGATGCCATGATGTTTGGAATTTCTTCAACCGGTAATCCCCATACCATGTCCAGATTTCCATCCTGAAAAGCTTTTAACTCTTCGGGTTTTGTTTTGATAAATGACACGGTAATTTTTGCCAGATATGGAAGCTTATTTCCAAACTCATCTTTTTTCCAATATTTTTCATTGCGAAGGAATTCTACATTTTTTCCGTTTTCAAGTACTGTTGGAATGAAAGGACCCGTACCAACTATGTGGTTATGCATGCCTTCATAACCGTATTTGTCAATCGCTTCTTTCGGATAAACAGCCGCAGCAAGCACCGCCAGCAAATCTGGTAATCCGGCGAACGGATCAACCAGCGTTAATTTCAACGTGTAATTATCTACTACCTCAATTCCTTTTACAGACTCAGCTTTACCGTTGGCATAATCTACAGCTCCTACCAAACGATCTCTGAAAAGTGTTGGCCATTTATTTTCTTCATGTCCTGAACACAAGAATTCAAAACAATATTTGAAGTCATTGGCATTTACTTCACGCCCTTTTCCTTCAGCAAAACATTCGTCATCATGAAATAAAACACCTTTTCTCAAATGAAAAGTGTATACCTTTTTTGAATTATCGATTTCAAAACTTTCAGCCAGACAAGGTTCAGCTTCAAGTGTTTTCTGATTGAATTTGAATAGACCTTCGTAAGAGTTACCGGCAATGTGAGTTGAATAAATATCATTAATTGCAACCGGAAACAGTGAGGTATAATCTTCGATTGAATTTAATCTTAACACACCCCCGATGTATTTCCCACCTTCCGCCTTTTCAATTTTGGTTGGATCAATTGCATTTTCATCAGCAGCATTATCACCTCCACAATTGGTAAGCGTAAGTAAAAACAAAAATGCGATAGAAAGTGATGTGAGCTGTTTCATTAAATTCCTGTTTACGAATCAACAAATATATATAAAAACTCCAGAAAGCTTCATAAAATTTGAGCAGGGCAGGAATTTTACCGCTGAATAAAACAATTCATGGGATGAACGGATAAAATCAGATAGAAACTGAACTTCTGAAAGGGTTGCGGTGCGTATATCCGTCAGGATTGGTAAACCTCAGCAAAAGTTCTACTCCGCCCCGGTAATTAGAAGCCTGATTTAATCTGGAAACATTCACATCATATGAAACACCGAAACTGAAATTATAGGCATTGATAAATAATTGCGGAACCAGCGCATCAATAACATTTGTTACACGCATGTTCAAGCCTCCGGTGAGTGAAACTTCAGTTTGAAATCCTGTGCTTTTGGAAGCAGATTGAATATTGTATTTCCAAAGAGATCCAAAATAAATTTCATGTTGTTTCCCTTGTAACATCAGATTGAAGTTAGGGTACCAGTAAAGGTTTGTTGTTTGAGTGGCAAACAGTGCAGAAGCATGCAGCACAACCCGGCGGGGAAGTTTCGAATCTCCTTTTGGATCAAACGTATAAAACGGTTTGTTAATATGAAATACAGAAAGTCCGATTTTTGCATCAGAAGGTGCCTTGTGGATCACCGCCTTGTCATTTTTGGAATACCAATAAGCTATACCCGCAGAAACATCCATGTATTTGTATGGTTGAAATTCTGTTCCTTCACCATTAAAAAGAGAAGGATCATACGTAATTCCGTTGTACTGACTGCCCCATTGCATAGCAGCTGAATTAAGTCCGGTCATCCCATATTGTCCCTGTAATCCTCCTATGAATCTTGAATTTCTGTTGACCTTAACAAGGGTAGAAAAAGATAAACCGACTGTTGTATTTCCAACTTCAACGGAGCCTGCAACATCTTTGAAAGCATGAACACCCACCCCAAAATAAGTCGGATGCTGGGCACGTCCTTTTCCAAAAGTAAATTCCGCTGAAGCGGCATACGTTCTGAATGTTTTATTGATGGATTGCCATTGATCTTTCCAGTTTAATGTTGCCCTCAGATTTCCATTGAAAGCACCTGTAAACGCCGGATTTATTTGAAAATCTGAACGGGTGGATTGAGAAAAATGAATATCCTGCCCGTAGATAAAACAAGGGAAAAATAGCAATGCAATATGAAGCGCTTTTCTGATCAAAGTCCACGATTTGTACGGTACTATAACAATTAAGGTTACCCTTTTGTTACTGTCTTAAACGAAAAAAACCGGTCTGTCTTATTTCGTACAGGACCGGTTTTCGAAATTATTTACTCTTTCAGTTACTTTTTCATCACAAAAGTCTCCATGAATTTAGTAGTGAAATCACCCTTTCTGAATTGTTCATTCTTCATCAATTGCTGATGGAAAGGAATGGTTGTCATCACACCTTCAATGTAATATTCTTCCAATGCTCTTTCCATTTTTGTAATTGCCTCTTCACGTGTTTGAGCAACTGTAATCAGTTTAGAAATAAGTGAATCATAATATGGCGGAATAACATAACCTGCATAAACGTGAGCATCCACCCTAATTCCGTGACCGCCCGGCTGATGATAATTCGTAATTTTGCCCGGACTTGGTCTGAAACCATTATAAGGATCTTCGGCATTGATACGGCACTGAATGGCATGTAACTGCGGGAAATATTCTTTCCCTACAATTTTCTCTCCTGCTGCCAGTTTTATTTGTTCCTTCACCAAATCATAGTTGATTACCTCTTCGGTTATGGTATGTTCTACCTGAATACGCGTATTCATTTCCATGAAATAGAAATTGCGGTGTTTGTCAACCAGAAATTCTATTGTTCCTACTCCTTCATATTTAATTGCTTTAGTAGCTTTCACCGCTGCTTTGCCCATTTTATCACGCAGCTTGCTGGTCATAAAAGGTGATGGAGTTTCTTCAACTAATTTCTGGTGACGGCGCTGAATTGAACAGTCCCTTTCTGATAAGTGACAAGCATTTCCGTAACGGTCTCCTGCAATCTGAATTTCAATGTGACGTGGTTCCTCAATAAATTTTTCCATGTACATTCCATCATTTCCAAAAGCAGCTTTTGCTTCTTTTCTTGCAGACTCCCAAGCGTCTGGCAGTTGAGATTCCTCCCATAAAACACGCATTCCTTTTCCGCCACCACCGGCTGTTGCCTTCATCATAACGGGATAACCGATTTTTTTTGCGGTTATTTTAGCATCTTCCAAATCCTTCAATAACCCAAGAGACCCAGGTACACAAGGTACACCGGCTTTAGTCATTGTTGCTTTGGCAGATGCTTTGTCACCCATTGCATTGATCATTTCAGGAGATGCTCCAATAAACTTAATTCCGTTTTCCTGACACACTTTTGAAAAATGTGCATTTTCAGAAAGGAAACCATATCCCGGGTGAACTGCATCAGCATTTGTGATTTCACAGGCAGCAATAATTTTGGAATATCCAGATAGGATTGCGCGCTTTGCGGCGGGCCGATACAAACTGCCTCATCAGCAAAACGGACATGCAAACTATCACGGTCAGCAGTTGAGTAAACCGCTACCGTTTTTATTCCCATTTCTTTACAGGTACGAATTACACGTAGTGCAATTTCTCCCCTGTTTGCAATCAATATTTTCTTGAACATGCGTTCCTGAAATTTTTAATTTATGACTTTGTAAATTCCCGTTAAATTTTCTGTCCGTTCAGGATTCAGAAAAATTCAATTATGACGGATCAACCAGGAATAAAGGCTGATCGTACTCAATTGGCGACTGATCATCCACAAGTACTTTCACAATTTTTCCTGAAATTTCAGATTCAATTTCGTTGAACAATTTCATTGCTTCAACAATACATAATACCGTGCCGGCAGAAATTGTATCTCCAACGCTTACAAAAGGATCTTTATCAGGAGATGAACGACGGTAGAATGTTCCAATCATTGGTGATTTAATGGTTACATAATTACCTTCATTTGCGCCCCCGTTAGACGGAGTTTCTTTTTGCGGCTGCGCAACTACCTGCTGTGGTTGCGCAACTACCTGCTGAACCACCGGTTGAGCAACTACCTGCTGCGGAACTACAACAGAATCAAAAGTTCCCATTGAGCCGCATTCCGTTTTAATTGTGATTTTGAAATCACCCTGTTCAATACTAACCTCATTTACTCCCGCTTTGGAAACAAACTTGATCAGATTCTGAATTTCTTTAATATCCATACTCATAATTTGCACGATTTATTTTTAGTTGGTGTTATAAGCCCATTTTAAATAGATTGCTCCCCAGGTGAATCCGCCACCAAAAGAAGCAAGCACTATATTATCTCCCTTTTTTAATTGTTTTTCCCATTCCCATAAACAAAGTGGTATTGTACCGGCAGTGGTATTTCCATATTTTTCAATATTTACCATGACCTTTTCTTTGCCCACGCCCATTCTGTTTGCTGTAGCATCAATAATTCTGAGATTTGCCTGATGCGGAACCAGCCATGCTACATCTTCAGCTTTCAGATTATTGCGTTCCATAATTTCAACGGCAACATCTGCCATATTCTGAACGGCATGTTTGAAAACAGTTTTGCCTTCCTGAAAAACATACATACCATCTGACTCAGCATTTTCTTTTGTTACTGGCTCTTTTGAACCACCCACTGTCTGAAGAAGAAATTCACGTCCGGCCCCGTCTGATTTAAGAACTGTATCAATAACGCCTAACCCTTAATTATTTGGTTCAAGCAATACACCCCCTCCTCCGTCACCAAAGATTATACATGTTGCACGGTCTTTATAATTGATGATACTTGACATAACATCAGCACCAATGACAATAATTTTTTTGTGCGTACCGTTTTCAATATATACCCGGCCAATATCAAGCGCATAAATAAAACCAGAACATGCTGCACTCAAATCAAATCCCCATGCATTTTTACAACCGGCCTTATCACAAATGACATTAGCACTGCTTGGGAAACGATAATCTCCTGTAATAGTACCAACAATAATCATGTCTATTTCCAACGGAGAAATACCACGTTTTTTGCAGATCCCGTTTACAATGTGAAGTCCAAAATCAGAAAGAGCTTCACCTTTGGCTGCCATTCTTCTTTCACGGATACCAGTTCTGGAAAATATCCACTCGTCGTTTGTATCAACCATTTTCTCCAGATCTTGATTGGAGAGAACCCGTTCAGGCAGGTAACCCTGAACTGCCGTAATTGCTGCAGTGATTTTGGACATAAATCCGTTTAAGTTATGTTCAATTGAGAACAGCTACAAATGTATCAAAAATGTAAAAAGAGGGGGCAAATTCCCTAAAAATCGTTCGTTTTTATTAAAAATAAGGGCAAAAAACAGAAAATCACGTGATTCAGAAAAAATAAATCCGGCGGTAAAATTTGTATAAAAACAAAAAGGATAATGACTGCCATAAGCAATCACTATCCTTTTCTATAGAATTGTAGATTAATTACTGATTAAACAGCAACCTCTTTCTCCATTACTACTTTTCCTTTGTAGTAAAGTTTTCCCTCATGCCAGTGTGCACGGTGAAAAAGGTGCGGCTGTCCTGTTGTAGGACAAGTAGCGATATTATCTGCTACGGCTTTATCATGCGTTCTTCTCTTATCTCTTCTTGTTCTTGAGATCTTTCTTTTAGGATGTGCCATTGCCTTTTATTTTTTATTGTTGTGTTTATTCTTCAGTTTATCAAGAGCCGCCCAGCGCGGATCCACTTCTTCAATATTTGTTTCATTCTTCTCTTCAGCAGCTGTTTGCTCAATCATGAGATAATTATCAATGTCATTCAACATCTCCTGATTGCATTTACCCTCCGGATGAACCCGTCTTGCAGGCAACATCAGCAGTGTAAATTCATAAATGGGTTGTGCAACATCTACATCTGTTTCATTCGGATATATTGTTACTACATTTTCATCATCCAGATCATTTTCAGAAAACTTGTAAATCAGGTTTCCTGTCCCGTTTAAAGGAAAATCAAAATAATCTGTACAACGATCACACATCAAATTCACCATTCCGTTAATTGCAAAATCAGCAATCAGCATGTTTGGTTTTTTTTCAAGTACCAACTCCACATGCAGTTTGGCCTTTTTGAATTCAGTGTAACCCAATTGCTCAAAGAACTTATTCTCTATTTCAAAAGTGAACTGGTGCTTACCGTCTGTAAGACCAGTAAAGCCGATATTGTATTCGCTTTTTCTAGCCACGCCTGAAAATAGAGGGGCAAAGATAGAAAGAATTTCTTTTCTTAACCGTGAATCTGCAAAATTTCTATTTGACCTGAGATTGTTTTTGTAAGGCTCCCTCTTGCAACTTTTTGTAATTCAACCGGTTTTGATAAATATCCAAAGCTAAATAATAAGCGTTTCTAAACGATGTTGGAGACGCTTTGTCTTTACCCGAAATATCATATGCAGTGCCGTGATCAGGCGAAGTGCGCACAATTGGAAGTCCGGCAGTAAAATTTACCCCTTCATCAAACGAAATTGATTTGAATCCGGTCAGTCCCTGATCATGATACATAGATAAAATGGCATCAAAATTTTTCAAATTGGAAGAACCAAAAAATCCGTCTGATGAATATGGCCCCACAACTATTTCACCTTCATCCCTGAATTTTTGAATTACAGGAATAATTGTATCAATTTCTTCATTTCCCAAAGTTCCTCTGTCACCGGCATGCGGATTTAATCCAAGCACAGCAATACGCGGTTTGCTGATCATAAAATCTTTTCGTAGTGTACTCAGCAATAATTTCAATTTTTGCTCAATTCTTTCTTTGGTTATTAAAGCCGGCACATCTTTCAATGGCACATGACCTGTCACCACTCCTACTCTCAAATCACCTGCAACCATCAGCATCAAGACATCTTTAGCTTCAGAGACATGCGCCAGGTATTCAGTATGACCAGGGAATTCAAAACCCGCTTCTCGTATACAATCTTTATTAATAGGAGCCGTTACCAGTACATCAATGCGGTTACTTTTCAAATCAGCAACCGCAGCCTGCAATGATTTCAATGCATACTTTCCGCCGTTGGCATTTTTTTCACCAAGCACAATATTCACCTCTTCATCCCAGCAATTGATGAGATTTATTTTTTTTGGTTTTGCCTCTGTTGCATCTTTTATTACCAGATAATTAAACTCAGGTTGATTCAATGCCTTTTTATGAAACGAAATTGTTTTTGAGCTTCCGTAAATTACCGGAACTGAATTTGCGTATACCAAAGGATCATTCAGTGTTTTGATGATTACCTCAATTCCAATACTATTAATGTCACCAACGGTAATACCAACTCTGATGGGTTTGTTTTCCATGTTTATTTGGATGATAAATATTCAATTAATAATCTTACACCGCAACCTGTTCCGCCCAAACCACGATATGAATCTTTTGCATTATTAAATGCAGGGCCGGCGATATCGAGATGAATGTACGGATAATCTGTAAAGTGTTCCAGAAATTTTCCCGCTGTAATCATTCCTGCAAAAGATCCGCCGATATTTTTCATGTCAGCAATGGTAGATTTCATTTCATCCTTATACTCATCCCAAAAAGGAAATTGTACAATTCTGTCATGGGTGGCAAAACCAGCTTTATTAAGAGAATCAAATTCCTTTTGTGAAGCATTCCCCATAGCAACACTTGCATGAGGACCAATTGCCGCAGCAGCTGCGCCGGTTAACGTTGCAGCATCAATAACTAACTCCGGTTTGTATTTTTTAGCATAAGAAAGTGCGTCAGCAAGAATCATTCTTCCTTCAGCATCTGTATTCAATACTTCTATTGTTGTGCCATCAAACATGGTAATTACATCACCGGGTGTGTAGGCATTTCCACCGGGACGGTTATCTGTTGCAGGTAAAAGCGCAACCAGATGCAAAGGCAATCCTATTTTAGCAGCTCCTATAATTGTTGCTGCCATTGCCGCTGCACCCGCCATATCACATTTCATTGAGTCCATTGAACCTTTTGTTGGTTTAAGACTTAAACCACCAGTGTCATAAACAATGCCTTTACCTACCAGTACAATTGGTTTTTTGTTTTTGAATTTTTTTGGTTTGTATTCCAAAATAGTAAAAGCAGCACTGTCTACTGATCCTTTATTTACTGCAAGTAATCCCCCCATTTTAAGCGCTTCAATTTTTGCCTGACCTAATACCTCAGATTTCACTGAAGTACCTTTGCATTTTTTTACAATTTCATTGGCAAGTTGTTCAGCATTTAAATATGAAACGGGCTCATTAACCAAATCTCTTGCCCATAAAGTAACATCAATAATATGCTGTATTTTGTCAATGTTCACTGATTTATTATCATACGTTACACCGGTTAATTTTTGTTTTTTTGGTTTTGTGAAATATTTTGAAAACTCATACGAACTCAGCGCAAATCCTTCAATGAATAATTCCTGAGCCTGAGTTGTACCTCCGGTGATATGAAAACTTTCACACAATCCTTTCGTTGCTTCATATACTTTATGACCAAGATCTCTCAGTTTTTCTTTATTACCATCTTTTTTCAGATCTTCGAACTTGCAGAAAACGGCAACTTTGCCAAACTCATTGAATAAAGCAAAATTCCCTTCTTTAAAAAGTGATTTCAGATGACTAATTTTTTCTGCTGAAAGACCGCTAATCTGAATTTTATCAGATTCAGAAATCAGATAGACTGAATTTACACTTTGTGTCTTGCCTGAATATTTTGGAAATACAAACATGGTATGAAAATTTTATTTCCAAAGGTACAATTTTAATGACGTACAGAATCAATGAATTTACGAATGGTGCATTATAACAAAAGGGAACCCAAAATGAATTCCGCTTTTACCAGTTCTATTTTTAATGAACGGTTTGCTGAAATTGTGATCAGTAGTTTGAACGAGAATAAAATAACTGCCGGATTCCAGCTCATCTATCTCCAATTGTTCATAAAAATCCTGCACTGAAATACACTGTAATACTCTTCCATCAGATGAAACTATTCTGATCTGTGACATTTTTTCAGAGGAAGTAACGATGAGATAATTTTCAGCCGGATTCGGATAAATTTTTGTCTCGACAATATTCAAATTATTAAATCCAAGAATGTCATCTGTATTGTCATTCGGATCAGTGCCATTTACCAGTTCCTGACCATCATTTGTCCCGCCACCATCAGAATCTGCATTCAATGGATCTGTCATAGAAATATTCAACTCAAATGAATCCGTTAGCCCATCATCATCGGTATCTGCGTCAGCAGGATCAGTATCGGTAATATTAACTTCCGTAAGGTCGCTTAATCCATCCCCGTCAGTGTCATTGCTATTTGGATTTGTACCTATTGATATTTCAAATCCATCTGATAAACCATCTGAATCTGAATCGGGGTTAAGAGGATCCGTCTGGAAAATAATATATTCTTCATAATCCGAAAGTCCATCATCATCTGAATCCGGATCATCCCAGAAAGTTCCGATCATATTTTCCTGAGCATCTGTTAAACCATCATTATCCAAATCATTATCCACCACCACAATATCATCCGAGGAGTCGTTAGGATTTGTTCCGTCAAATAAAATTTCCTGACCATCTCCTATTCCTCCACCGTCAGTATCATAAACTGCAGGATCAGTATCATACATGACAACTTCCACACCATCATCAATCATATCATCATCTGAATCAGTATCCATCGGATTTGTTCCATAAACAGATACTTCATTCCCGTCTGTTAATCCGTCATCATCAGAATCAGTATCCATCGGATCAGTACCATAAATAATTTCCTGGGCATTACTTAATCCATCACTGTCATCATCTCCTGCAAGTGCATCATCTGCACCATTATTGGGATCTGTACTTGCATTCACTTCATCGCCATCATTTACCCCACCGTTATCCGAATCCATATCTAACGGATCTGTAAAATACACATTTACTTCCTGACCATCAGTCAAAAAATCATTATCTGTGTCAACGTCATTAGGATCTGTTCCTGCGGTTGCCTCATTGATATTCGATAGCCCATCGTTATCGTTATCATCATCGCCCGGATCAAACGGATCAGTGCCTGTATCAATTTCATGTCCATCCAGATCACCTCCATTATCAGTGTCCGGGTCAAGCGGATCCGTTCCGTAATTGTTTACTTCATTTCCGTCAAAAAGCCAGTCATCATCCGAGTCTGAATCATTGGGGTCAGTTCCCAAAATAATTTCATCACTGTTTGTCAGGTAATCAAAATCGTTGTCATCATCGATTGGATTATTCGGATCAAATCCGTTTTGATATTCGAACCCATCCGGCGCTCCGCCACCATCAGTATCAACATTCAAAGGATCAGTTAAAATATTTAATACTTCCTGACCATCTGTGAGGTTATCATCGTCTGAATCAAAATCAGCCGGGTCAGTTTCACCGGCATCTTGCGAACCATTGAAATTAATGTCTTCCTGATCATCCTCCAAACCATCTGAATCTGAATCCGAGTCCCACGGGTTAGTTGTTGTCAGCGGATCAGCATCCGGAATATAAACGACCAAATTTGTTCCTGCACATTGAGGCACTGTTAAACCAATTTCAACCCCATCCGAAATGACATCGTTGTCTGAATCAAATTGTCCGGGTAATGTGAACGTCACATATTGTTCATATCCGTCCATTAATCCGTCATCGTCAAAATCACAATCGTTATCATCGAACCCGTAAGTTAGTTCCACATTCAACGGCATTCCATCTCCGTCAGCATCAGCTGCAAGCCCGTCATCCAAATTATTATTCGGATCAGTCCAGGCTAAAATTTCAATCCCATCACCTGCTCCTCCTCCGTCAGTATCAAATAGTAATGGATTGGTAGAGTAGGTATTTACTTCTTCTCCGTCATTCAACCCGTCACTATCCGAGTCAGAATTCGAAGGATCAGTTCCAAATGTGAACTCAACACCATCTGTCAATCCATCACTATCGGTATCCATTGCAAAAACATCATCAGAATTATCCAATGGATCAGTGAAGTAGATATTGACTTCTGTTCCATCACCAGCTCCTCCATTATCGGTGTCTGAATCAAGCGGATCAGTCAAATAAAAATCGACTTCCATTCCATCGACCAAATTATCAGAATCGCTGTCCATATTGGATGCGCTTGTTTCTGTTCCGGCGTCATCAGATCCATTGTAATTGACATCCTCCTCACCATCCAATAATCCGTCAAAATCAGAATCATTATTATTCGGGTCAGTCGTTGTCCCGGGATCAGCATCCGGAATAAAAATTCCTAAATCTGTATCTGCACAACCTGCAGTGAATCCTAGCTCTGTTCCATCCTGTATTCCATCACCATCTGTATCAGGAGTTGTGGGATCACAGTTGAAATCAAAATAATCTTCATAGTCATTCAATCCATCGTCATCCGTATCACAGTCATTTGGATCAAGACCATTGGAAACTTCAAGTCCGTCAGGGATTCCATCACCATCTGAATCCTGAGAAAAGGAAAGCTTAAGAAGAACAATCAACAAAAAAACAAATAGTAGTTTATTCATGACAACCGCTTATTGATTCTAGTAAATGTACCTTTATTATTTTTAAGGATGTCTTCAGAACCTTATGACTTTTGTCAGAACCAGCTGAAATATTCAAATCCTGCATACACTCCTTCATCTCTGAAATCAAATGGAAAATTATCGAGATAAAGTCCTGCACCTCTTCCGGTTTTTAAATCAAATCCATAATGGTGCCAGGGGCAAACGATAAAACCATTTTCACATTTGGCCTTATCAAGCTTCATTCCCTGATGGGGACATTTATTTTTTACCAGATAAAAATTGTTATCGTGCCGGATGAGAAGCAGATTTTGATTATTGAAATATACCGGAATCATTTCTTTTGAACCAAGCATATCTTCAAGAATATTCAAAGAATCAGCAAACTTTATCCATTTCATTTTCATTGAAAACATACCGTCAAATTTAACCGAATATAATTTTTTCTGTAACCAAATCCAACAAATCGTTATATAGCCGAATGAGGAGGATTTTCTGCCACTTAACTGAGGCAGATACATAGTGAGAGAGGCCACAGTTCCTTCAGGATTAAAC
The DNA here is from genome assembly GCA_016719925.1 of Crocinitomicaceae bacterium. Classification (GTDB taxonomy): domain Bacteria; phylum Bacteroidota; class Bacteroidia; order Flavobacteriales_D; family Crocinitomicaceae; genus JADJGJ01. Next base: position 150,498 of record JADJYC010000008.1, read on the forward strand.
ACCGCGAAGGACTGTGCTGCCGATCACTGATCAACTCAATAAAATCCTGTTTACAAATCCGCTTTGCAATTTCCTTTGAATAAATCCGTATATCTTTAGGATTGAAACGAGTTTCGTGAAGTCTTTCAGATGCATTCTTTATTTGCTTTTCCTGTTCATCTCTCTGGAGGGATATGGTCAGATATTGAGTAAAAAAATCCTATCTGTTTCAAATACACCCATCCAGATTGATACGGTATCTATTTATAAAACCGGATTCAGAATTTATTGCGATGAAACACTTATTTCTGAAAATGAATTTTCACTTGATCCGGTGCATGCTTTTATTATACTGAAAACAAATTTGAACTGTGACAGCTTAACGGTCCAATACGAAAGAATGCCTGTCAATTTTAATACCGCACTTTATCACAAATCATCTGAACTGATTATTTCAGACACAGTCACTGAATTTGATCCTTACATCTACTCTGTTTCCTCATCCAATCCGGCAGATGATTTGTTTGGATCATCAAAACTTAATAAACAAGGCAGTATTTCAAGAGGTAGTACAGTTGGTAACGCACAGAGTTTATCTCTTCAGTCAACACTCAATCTTCAATTAGACGGGCAGATTGGACCAAACCTTTACATGAAAGGATCTATTTCAGATGATAACGTACCCTTTCAACCTGAAGGTAATACGCAAAAACTTCAGGAGTTTGATCAGGTCTATATGAATGTTTACAATGATGATTTCGCTGTTATTGGAGGTGATTTCTGGCTCTATAAACCAACCGGATATTTTCTCAATTACACCAAACGTACACAGGGAATTTCATTGGAAGCGTATCATTCCATTTCACCGGTATTACAGCAAGGAACAGGCACACACAAAATAAGCGGTGCTTTTTCAAAAGGAAAATTTTCAAGGAACATTATTCAGGGTGTGGAAGGTAATCAGGGACCTTATAAATTAAAAGGAGCAGAAAATGAAACATACATTGTGGTGCTGGCAGGAACAGAAAAAGTTTTCATTGACGGTAAACAGCTAACACGCGGACAAGAATTTGATTATGTAATTGATTATAATACAGCAGAAATAACTTTTACAGCAAATCAACTTATTACTAAAGACAAAAGGATTATTGTAGAATTCCAATATTCAGATCTAAATTACGCCCGTTCATTGTTTGCTTATAATGCAGAATTCAAAACTGAAAAATCACACACCTGGATCAATATTTATTCAGAGCAGGATGCAAAAAATCAAACCATTCAGCAAAACCTGACAGACGATAAAAAATTTATTCTTTCGGAAGCAGGAGACAGTTTGCTTGCTGCGTACTCAAACAGCATTGACAATATTGGTTTTTTTGACAGCCGCATTTTGTATTCCCTTATTGACAGTGTCGGTTATGATTCAGTTCTTGTTTTTTCAGTAAATGCTGATTCAGCCTTTTATCAGGCAACCTTTATGTATGTTGGTCCGGGGAATGGTGATTACATCTTTGACAGATACACAGCGAATGGAAAAGTCTATAAATGGGTGATGCCGATATCCGGAAATTCTCAGGGAGATTACGCACCAATTCAACTGCTGATTGCACCACAAAAAAAACAAATGTATTCTGTTGGAACATCTTACAAATTCAACGAACATTTTCAGAGTTCTGTTGAAGCATCCCTGTCAAAATTTGATAAGAATACATTTTCAGATTTGCACAATGAAGATGACAAAGGTTATGCGGTAAAATGGAAAGGAAAATCATACCACCCTGTTGGCGAGAAATGGAGCATTTCATCATCTGCTGATTTTGAATTTACAGACCGTAATTTTCAACCCGTTCAATGGTTCAGAGATGTGGAATTTGACCGTGACTGGAATGTGCGCAATCAACCATTTACAGGTAATCAATATCTTTCTTCTGCGGGAATAAAATTTGCCGGAAAAAACACCGGCGATATTGGATATAATTTTGAAAATTTCACCTGGGGAAATGACTACACCGGATTCAGAAATAACTTAGATATCAACCTACGAAAAAATGGATTCAGCTGTCTTGCTGATGCATCATACCTGACTTCTGAAGGATTAGAAAAAACATCTTATGTCAGACATAACTCCGTCATTTCTCAAAACATAAAATTTCTCAAATTCAGTTTTGAAGATATTCATGAATGGAATGAAAAAATCAGTGAAGGAACTGATTTTCTGTCACCTGTTTCTTATCGTTTTTATGACTGGAAAGTTGCCATGGGAACTTCTGATTCAACCCTAAATAAATTTGCCGTTTACTACCGTGAACGTTATGACTGGTTCAGTGATTCTTCTTCATTAATTCAATCAACCCGCGCTCAAAATATAGGTGTAGAAACAGACCTCTCCAAAAACAGCCAGATTATGGAAGGGAACTGTTTTGGCTACAACTTTTTATGAGGTTGGTTCAGGCCTTGAATTAAAAAGAGAATTTATTTATCTGGAAGTTAATCCCGGCCAGGGAACTTACACCTGGATTGATTATAACAATGACGGAATCAAAGATCTTGGCGAATTTGAAATTGCCGTTTTTACCGATCAGGGAAATTATATCCGTGTTTTTATTCCAACCAATACATACATCAGAACTTATTCAAATCAGTTTTCAACGAGTCTTATTATTAGTCCTGAAAAAATTTGGAATTCAAAAAAAGGTGTTAAAAAAGTGGTGTCAAAGTTCAGTAACCAGACGATTTACAAACTGAACAGAAAAACCAGTTATGAAGAAAATCTGGAGGCGCTGAATCCTTTTGTTTATTCAATTGCAGACACCAATCTTGTTTCAATGTCTTCATCATTCCGCAACACATTTTACTTTAATAAAACAGGTTCTGTTTTTGGAGCAACCTATTCTTATCAGGAAAACGGTTCCAAAATTTTATTGTCAAACGGATTTGATTCCCGTTTGCATACATTTCATGATTTGCGCATCAGATGGAACATCAATAAAATTTACAATCTCCGGATAAACGGTTTACTCGGACGGAAAAAAAACGCAAGTGATTATGCAACGGGCAGAGATTATTTCATCGAATATTTTGAAATTGAACCTTCCTTTTCTTATCAGCCTGGAACTGCTTTCCGGATAGGTATCACCGGAAAATATACGGAAAAACTTAACAATTCTGATTTGCTTGAAAAAGCGATTTTGAGAAATGTTGGTATTGAATTAAGACTGAATCAAACTCAAAAAGGAAGTCTTTCTGTTCAAAGCAATTTTATTGTCATCGATTACACAGGCAATTCAAATACTTCTCTTGCATTTGAAATGCTTGAAGGATTAAAAGTTGGAAACAATATAACCTGGTCAGTTTCTTACCAGCGAAAAGTTGCGCAGAATCTTCAGCTCAACTTTACCTACAACGGCAGAAAATCGGAAGCCAACAATGCCATTCACGCCGGCGGAATGGAGTTAAGAGCGTTTTTTTAAACTAACTTTACAATCAATCTGAATGAGTCTTTTCAAACCTGATAATTCACTAGTTAGTTTTTTTTTGATCATCATTTATTTGTCGAAAAAACCATTGATCAAATCAATAAAGATTTGCAGGGTTTGTACTATTCAGATTTCGGAATTTCTGAAAATAGTGAGACGTCAATTCTTGATAATCTAATCCGAAATCTGCAACCTGTTTTGGTTGAATTATCCAAAAGACAACCGGAACAGCTTTCACAATTTATTTACAAAGTTGATCTGCCGGAGAAAAATTCCATGAGGCACTTGCCAAAGATCAGACCCTCGAGCTTTTATCTTTTCTGATTATTGAAAGAGAAGCACAAAAAGTGTATCTGAGACAAAAATTCAGTTAACCGGAATATTCGTGCCTTTTATCTTAAATTCCCCTAACAGCAAGGTTTTCAGGCTGACAAATATTGTTTCCGGATTGCTGTCAGACAAACCTTTCTTTTTTTTAGCTTTGTACAGGTAGAATACAAGTAAACATGGATAAATTGACGTATCTCGGAAATGGCGATGTAAATGCTATTGACGATCTGTATCAGCAGTATTTAAAAAACCCTGAATCAGTTGACATTCAGTGGGCCCGTTTTTTTGAAGGGGTTGATTTTGTAAAAACAGATTTTTCATCGGGTGGAATTCCTGAGAACTTTCAGAAAGAGTTCAAGGTAATTAATCTGATCAATGCATACCGTTCACGCGGGCACCTTTTTACCAAAACAAATCCGGTGCGAGAGAGAAGAACATATACTCCTGATTTGTCCATTGAAAATTTTGGATTGGAGCAGGCAGATATGCAAACTGTTTTTCAGGCAGGAAATGAAGTGGGAATTGGTCCGGCTACCTTGACAGAAATTATTGATCACCTGAAAGAGACCTATTGCCAGTCAATCGGAATTGAATATGTCTACATGCGTGAACCAGACCGTATCCAATGGTTTAAAGAAAAAATTGAATTGAAAAACCGTCCGAAATTTACTGCGGATGATAAAAAACGAATTTTTTCAAAACTGAATAATGCTACCGTATTTGAACAGTTCCTGCATAAAAATATGTAGGTCAGAAAAGATTTTCACTGGAGGGTGGTGAATCGCTTATTCCAAGTCTGGACGCCATTGTTCAGCATGGAGCAAAACTTGGCGTGAAAGAAGTAATAGTTGGTATGGCACACCGTGGCCGTTTGTCAACTCTGGTAAATATTTTTGAAAAAGAACACAAATCTGTTTTCACTGAATTTGACGGAAAACATTTTGACAGTGATGAATCTTTCGACGGTGACGTGAAATATCACCTCGGCTATTCAACAGACATAAAATCACAGGATGGAAAAAGTGTACACGTTACGCTTGCCCCAAATCCATCACACCTTGAAGCGGTTGCTCCGGCAGTTGAAGGAATCAGCCGCGCAAAATTAGATCAGTATCTGAAAGATGAAAATGCAATTATTCCGGTAATCATTCACGGAGATGCTGCTGTTGCCGGTCAGGGAATTGTGTATGAAGTAATTCAGATGGCTCAGCTTGATGGTTACCGTGTTGGAGGTACAATTCACATTGTTGTAAATAACCAGGTTGGATTTACAACCAATTATCTGGACGCACGTTCTTCAACTTATTGTACAGATGTTGCCAAAACAACTTTGTGTCCGGTATTTCATGTGAATGGTGATGATATTGAAGCTGTTGTTCAAACTGTGAAAATTGCAGTGGAATACCGTCAGCATTTTAAAAGAGATATTTTTATTGATCTGCTGGGATACAGAAAATACGGGCACAATGAAGGTGACGAACCTAAATTTACACAGCCAAAATTGTACAAGGCTATTGCTGCTCACCCAACACCAAGAGAAATTTATCTGCAACAACTAATTGCAGAAGGTGTTTTGACCAATGAACAAGGACAGAAATACGAAGATGATCATCTGGCAAAACTTGAAAAAGCGTATGATGATTCACGTAAACTGGAAAAATCAGTTGTACTGAATTTTCTGGAAGATACCTGGAAGGGATTCCGTCACGGTAAAAAAGAAGATTTTGATCAATCTCCAATGACAGGGGTTGCTAAAGCCAAACTGATGGATCTTGGAATTAAACTTGCCACACTTCCAAAAGAAAATAAATATTTCCGCAAGATTGAAAAATTACTGGAAGACAGATTGCAGATGTTGAAAGCAGATGCTTTGGACTGGGGAATGGCAGAGATGATGGCTTATGCTTCTCTTTTGGTTGAAGGACATCCGGTAAGAGTTTCAGGTCAGGATGTTGAGCGCGGAACTTTTTCACACCGACATGCGGTGGTGAAAACGGAAGATGATGAAAAAGAAATTACAACACTTAATCTGCTCGATAAAAAACAGGCACCGTTTCATATTTACAATTCGTTACTTTCTGAATATGGTGTTCTTGGATATGAATACGGCTACTCTCTTGCATGTCCAAACGGATTAACAATCTGGGAAGCACAATTCGGAGATTTTTTCAATGGTGCGCAGATTATGGTGGATCAGTTCATCACCGCCGGAGAAGATAAATGGTGGGTGCAGAGCGGACTGGTAATGCTTCTTCCACACGGGTATGAAGGACAAGGTGCAGAGCATTCAAGTGCCAGAATAGAACGATTTTTACAGCAATGCGCTGATTTGAATATTCAGGTTTGTAATACTTCAACACCAGGTAATCATTTTCACTTATTGAGAAGACAGATACACCGGGAATTCAGAAAACCATTAGTGGTATTTTCTCCAAAAGCATTGCTTCGTCATCCAAAAGCAGTTTCCAAATTAGATGATCTTGCAAAAGGATCATTCCAGGAAGTTCTTGACGATGTGGTTTCATCAAAAACCAAAATAGATTCTGTTGTTCTATGTTCAGGAAAATTCTATTATGAAATGAAAGATGAAGCTGAAAAAAGAGGTGTAACCAATGCAGCGTTTATAAGATTGGAACAGCTTTATCCTTTACCGGAAAAACAACTGGAAAAAGTACTTTCAGAATATAAAAATGTGAAGCGTCTTATCTGGGCGCAGGAAGAACCGGAAAATATGGGAGCATGGACTTACATGGCTATGTCACTCAGAAAATACAATCTGGATTTTGCAGCCGGAAGACCAAGCGCGGCACCTGCAGCAGGTTCAAGTTCACTGCACAAAAAACGTCTGGCAGAATTGTATGACCGTTTGTTTACCAAAATTTCAGGAAAATAATTTTTGAATAAAACTTTAAAATAAATTGAGATGTCAGTATTAGAAATGAAAGTTCCCTCGCCGGGAGAATCGATATCAGAAGTTGAAATTGCTACATGGTTAGTTAAAGACGGAGACTATGTAGAAAAAGATCAGGCTATTGCAGAAGTGGATTCAGATAAAGCAACTTTGGAGTTGCCTGCTGAAGCTTCAGGAATTATCACATTAAAAGCGGCTGAAGGCGACGCCGTGAAAGTAGGATCTATAGTTGCTCACATAGATACTTCTGCTGCCAAACCAGCCGGAGCTGGTAACGGTGCTGCAAAAAAATCTGAGAGCAAACCGGCAGTTGCAGAAAAACCTGCTGTAAAAGAAGAAGCCAAACCAAATCCAATGCCGGCAGAAACTAAAAAACCGGCTGAAACTTCATACGCAAGCGGACATCCTTCACCATCTGCTAAAAAAATGATGGATGAAAACGGAGTAGCACATGTTAACGGAACCGGCAAAGGCGGTCGTGTTACCAAGCAAGATGTAATCAATGCAATGGCTGGCGGTTTCTCAACTGAATCAACAAATGGCTGGGGAGGAACAAGAAATCAGAACAGAGAAAAAATGTCCATGCTCAGAAGAAAAGTGGCTGAGCGTTTGGTTTCAGTAAAAAATGAAACCGCCATGCTTACTACTTTCAATGAAGTAGACATGAAACCAATCATGGATATCCGTGAGAAATACAAAAAACAATTTGCAGATCTGCATCAGGTGAATTTAGGATTTATGTCTTTCTTCACAAAAGCAGTGACTGAAGCATTACATATTTTCCCGGCTGTCAACGCACAGATAGATGACAAGGAAGTAATTTTCCATGACTATGCTGATATTGGAATTGCAGTTTCTTCTCCAAAAGGATTAATGGTACCCGTTGTGCGCAATGCTGAAAAAATGACTCTGGCAGAAATTGAAGCAGAAATAAAACGGCTTGCAATAAAAGCGCGTGAAGGAAAAATTACTCCGGACGATATGACCGGCGGAACTTTCACCATTACTAACGGAGGTGTTTTTGGTTCTATGTTGTCAACTCCAATTATCAATCCGCCGCAATCTGCAATTCTTGGAATGCATAATGTAGTTGAACGTCCGGTTGCAATTAACGGTAAAGTAGAAATCAGACCAATCATGTACGTTGCACTTTCTTACGATCACCGGATTATTGACGGAAAAGAGTCTGTTAGTTTCTTAGTGAAAGTAAAAGAAATGCGGAGAATCCTGAGAGAATGATTTTCGGCGGAAAAGATCCTGTTCAGGTATTGCTTGGACTCTAATTTTAATATCCCTTAAACCAAAAAATATGAAAATCAAATTTGGAATTTTGTCACTGATTGCGGGAATTATTCTGGCATCATGTTCAACTGGTAATGACGTTGTAAGCGGACGTGGTATTCAAAAAAGAAAATACAATGACGGTTATTATATCAGCTGGAAAAATAACAACGGAAAATCAGAAACAGATAACAAAGAGTCTGTAAAAAATTCATCTGAAGAAAATCTTGCCGAAAACAAATCTGAAAATCTGAAAACGAATATTCAACCTGAAAATGAAAAAAGATTGTCTTATATAGTTGAAACAGGAAATGAAGATTTCATTTTGACTCAAGAAGAACTGAACACAGAAAATGAATCCAATGAAATTTCTTCTCCGCTTGTAGTCACAAAACCAGGTATCAGAGCAATGACTATCAAACCGGGACGTTTACTGGAAACAGCAACAAACATTAAAAAAGTATCTGAAAAATTTTGGAGCGTCTGGAGATGTAATGCTCATATTGCTAGTTATTTTGTGTTTCATACTTCCTCCTCTTGCAGTATTTCTTTTTGAGGGAGCTAGCAGCAGATTCTGGATTGACCTGATTCTTTTCATAATCGGAATAGCCGTTGTAGGGTGGTTACTTAACGGTCTTTCTGGATTAGCATTACTTGTATCTGTTATTTTTGCTTTATTAATTGTATTGGGAGTAATTTAAATTCAAATCTCATTTTAAAAGCCGTTCTTACTTAGTTGCAAGGACGGCTTTTTTATTTACAACAAACTGTATTTTTTTCCGGGAGCAACTCGCACAAGCCCTTTCAGTTCCAGATTAAAAAGATGCATAGACAACATACCTGCAGACATTTCAGATAAAAAACTGATGGTATCAATTTCTGTTTCTCCTTTTTCTCTCAAAATACCAACAATTTTATCTTCTTCATCATTCAGTTCAGGAAAAAGCTGCGGCTGAATAACCGGATTTTTTTCTTTTTCTTCCCACCCCATTATTTTTACAAGATCAGCGGCACAAGTTATTAAATGTGCTTTGTCTTGCTGAATGAGCTGATTGCATCCTTTTGAATATTCCTGATCTATGTTACCGGGAAAAGCAAATACATCTCTGTTATAATCATTTGCCAGATTTGCAGTAATTAATGAACCTCCGGAAAGCGCACTTTCCATCACAATTGTTGCATCACACAATCTGGCAACAACTCTGTTTCTTTTTGGAAAATTGGAAGTATCTCCCGGACTTTTGCTGATAAATTCTGTAACCAATCCACCGTTTTCAAGCATTAATTTTGCTGTTGATTTATGCGCAGCCGGATAAATCAGATCCAAGCCATGTCCTAAAACAGCAAGCGTAGATAAATTATTATTCAATGCCGCTTTATGCGCCTCAATGTCTATTCCGTAAGCCAAACCACTTACCACCTGAATTTCATATTCTGCCAGCTGAGCAATCAAATCACGGGTCAAATTTTTTCCATACGGTGTTGCTTTTCGCGTTCCAACAATTGCAATATTTCGTTGATTGAAATTCACGTTGCCTTTGGTAAAAAGCACAAGCGGACCATCCTCACAGAATTTTAATTTATGCGGATAATTTTCATCCTGATAATAATAATACCCGATTTTGAATTTTTCAAGAAAAATCAATTCCTGCTCTGCTCTTAACAAACATTCTTTTTTGTTCAGTGATTTAATTGTTGCAGAACCAATACCAGGAATCAAACCCAGCAATCTGTCCTTTTCTTTAAAAACTTCTTCTGCATTTCCTGCATGAGCTACCAGCGCTTTTGCTTTTACCGGCCCCACATTATTGAGCAAACTCAATGCTATTTCATAGATCCTCTTCTCCATATCCGGGGTCAAAATTAAACTGATTTTCGACACCTTCAAATTTTGCCTGAAAATTCTGGGAATTTTGTAAATTTGAAACAGATCTGTGAAACGCTGAAATGTTAAAACAAACCTTAAGTCAGAAACTGCTTCAGAAATTGTCGCCGCAGCAAATTCAGTTAATGAAGTTGCTTCAGGTTCCAACTATGGAGTTAGATCAGCGTATCAAAGAAGAAATAGAAGAAAATCCGGCATTGGAAGAAGGCTCTGACGAAGATGATTCTTTTGAGAACGAAGATTACGAAGAGCGCGGTGAGTCTACTGAAGCGGAACGTGAGTTTGACATCAATGATTATCTGGATGATGACATGCCGCAGTATAAAACTTCAGTCAACAATACCAGCCGTGATGATGAAGACCGATCCATGCCTATTTCTGGCGGAGTTTCTTTTCAGGAAGTGTTATTGTCACAGCTTGGTCTGAGAAAATTAACTGCCAAAGAAAAAACCATTGCAGAAACTATTATTGGGAATATTGACGAAGACGGATATCTGAGAAGAGAAATTGAAGCGATGGTAGATGATCTGGCCTTCACACAAAATATTCAATGTAATGAAGAAGAAATTGAAGATGTTCTTTTTTTAATTCAGGATTTTGAACCAGCCGGAGTTGGTGCGCGTGATCTGAGAGAATGTTTGTTGCTGCAATTGGAAAGAAGACATCATGGCAATATTGCAGTTCACACAGCAAAAAAATTCTGGAAAAGTGTTTTGAGGAATTTACCAAAAAGCATTATGACAAAATCATGGCAAAATTTGAGATTGAAGATGATGATCTCAAAGATGCGATTGATGTAATTGTTAAACTGAATCCAAAACCAGGGGGTTCCATTAAAGAAGTTACTGACTCAAAAAATATTCAGCAGATTATTCCTGATTTTATTCTTACAGAAGATGAAGGAGAACTTCAGCTGACCTTGAATTCACGTAATGCACCTCAGCTGCGTGTTAGCAAATCGTATGAAGAAATGCTTCGTTCGTATGCTGAAGGAGCAAAAACATCCAAATCAGATAAAGAAGCAGTACAGTTTGTAAAACAAAAATTAGATTCAGCAAAATGGTTTATTGATGCCATCTATCAGCGTCAGCAAACCTTGCTGCTTACCATGCAAACTATCATTGATTATCAGCGTGATTATTTTGTTTCAGGAGATGAGACACAATTAAAGCCGATGATTCTAAAAGATATTGCAGATATTGTGGGAATGGATATCTCAACCATATCACGTGTTGCAAACAGCAAATACATTCAAACCCCTTTTGGAATTTTATCACTCAAATTTTTCTTTTCAGAAGCTCTTTCTACTTCAAGCGGTGAAGAAGTTTCAACGCGTGAAGTGAAAAAAATTCTTTCAGATGCCATTTCTGCCGAGACTAAAAAACGTCCGCTGACCGATCAGAAACTGACAGAAATACTCAAAGAAAAAGGATACAACATAGCGCGTCGCACGGTTGCCAAATACCGTGAACAGTTAAATATTCCGGTTGCCCGACTGAGAAAAGAATTATGACCGAAACTTTTTTCAGGGCATTGTCCTACATTTTTCATCCACTGTTAATGCCGTTAATGGCACTCTATTTTCTTCTTGAATTACCAACCATGCCAAACAGCCTTTATCTGTTTGATGCACTTTGTTTTTTTCCCGAGGAAGTTAAATTCAGATTATATCTGGTGATGGGCGTACTTACCTTTGTTGCTCCGCTGCTGAGTGTTCTGATCATGTACTGGAACAGAATGGTGACAAGCCTCCATATGGAAAAAAGAGAAGAACGTTTTTACCCGTATGTCATTGTTACTTTCTATTTTATACTTGCTTATTCTTTTCTGAGATATCAATGGCCTGAAAAATTACAGCATCCTGCATTGCTCAGTTTTTCTTTTGGAATGATTGTTATCAATGTCCTGCTGATTATTTTTAATTTCAGATATAAAGTAAGCGCCCATGCTGCGGCAATTTTTGGTGTTTGCGGATTACTGATTGCTTATAACCAGACACAACTTTCCCGCTTTGTGGAAATAGAACTGCCTAATCTGGGTTTCATTATTGTGTTTGTTGTAATCAGCGGATTGGTTGTTACCGGAAGACTGATATTAAAAGCACATTCGGTTGGTGAAGTATTAACTGGCATGTTTATTGGTTTTACAGTTATGTACACCTTTGTGAAATTTGGAATTTATTATTGAAATTTATGAAAGCGTATTTGATTCTAACATCACTCATCAGTTCAGCCATATTAGTTGGATGCGGACTGGCAAAAGACGACAGCGAAGTGCCTGACGGCGGGTTTAATTTATTTACTGTGCAGCAGGATCGAGATCTTGGAATGCAGGTAGCCCAGGAGATTGAAAGTAATCCGGCAGAATATCCCATTCTTGATTCTGCATCTAACGTAAAGGCGTACAAATACATTTATGATATCCGTAATAAAATTCTGGCCACCGGAAAAGTGAAACACAAAAATGAATTTGCGTGGAGAATAAGAATCATTAATGATGAAAAAACACTGAATGCATTTTGTACACCGGGCGGTTACATTTATGTCTATACCGGAATTATAAAGTATCTCGACAATGAATCACAACTCGCAGGAGTAATGGGCCATGAAATGGGCCATGCTGATTTACGTCACTCAACAAGACAAATGACAAAATTATTTGGTGTTCAGATTCTGATGAACGCAGCACTGGGTGATTCATCGGCAGTAGGACAAATTACAACAGCCCTGATTGGATTAAGTTTCAGCCGTGATCATGAAACAGAAGCTGACCGTATGTCTGTTGAATATCTCTGCCCTACTGACTGGCCGGCTGATGGTGCAGCAGGATTTTTTGAAAAGATTGAAGCATCTGGTGGTGTAGGAGTTCCTGAATGGCTGAGTACACATCCAAGTCCTGAAAACAGAATCAATAACTATCACACCTGGGCAACCGAAAGCGGATGCGGTGGTTCAAATAAACATGAGTCAGAATATGACGCGTTCAAGCGATTATTCTGATAACTGAGAATCAATAAGCGTATTCAATTTTTCTGGTCTTCAAATTCAGTTTGAATCGCTGATGTGTTTCCCAGTTATCATGATTCCAAACCAAATTTGGAAAATAAATACTGCTCTGCAAATGAATTATAACAGCATTTTCATCCGGTATTTCCTGAATTAATTCAGCAGCCATCGAACCAGAAAATTTTTTATACTCCGGATCAATCAGATAATTTACAATAATCCGGTTGTCATTAAATACTATTTCAAAATCCAGACAATGTGTTGTATAAGAATAGCCATCCTGGTATTGTCCATGATCAGTGGCTCCTCCCATTTTAGTATTAGATGCACTATATTTTCCGGTGAAATCCAAGTCTGTTTCTCAGTTATTCGTGTCAACAGATACATCTTTCATCACAATTCTTGCGGTGTGTCTTGATTTTTGTTCCAGATAAATTTTCTTGTCTACCGTTACACGTTCAATGGTTGGCTGATCATAATGACGGATAGTCACCAATTCTAATCCTTCATTGTATTTAACAAAATACTGCCCCGTGAAGTGATCAAATATTTTTTTCAGATCTACTTTGTCACCATCCACACAAAATGAAAAACTCACGGCTGAATTTTGCATCAGGTGAATACGGATACTTTCTTTATTCAGATAACTGAAAATTTCTTCCAAATTTTCTTCCACCACAAATGAAAAATCTTTTGGCGTAAGTGAAATTAAAACCTGATTCATTTTAAAAATGAAGGACGGAATATTTGCGTCAAAATCAATAGACGCCTGAATAACGGAGCCTTTGGCATGCGGATCAATAAATGACTTTACATGCAGCGGAATATTTTTCTTTTTTAATGGCTGAATTGTTTTGGGGTGAATAACAGAGGCACCAAAATAAGCTAACTCAATCGCCTCACGGAAAGAAATTTTTTCCAGTAAAACAGTATTGTCAAAATATTTTGGATCTGCATTCAACATCCCCGGAACATCTTTCCAGATTGTCACATCTTCTGCATTGAGACAATACGCAAGAATAGCAGCAGTAAAATCTGAACCTTCACGCCCAAGCGTAGTAGTCAATCCTTCTGGTGTGTGACCAATAAATCCTTGTGTAATGACACTTTGAGTACCTGAATTAAAGGCGTCATTAATTTGCTTGCTTACCAGTTCTTCTGTTTTTTCCCAATCGATATTAGCTTCTCTCCAGCGGTCAGTAGTTCGAATTACTTTGCGGGCATCCATCCACGCCGTTTTGAAATTTTGAGAGACAAGAAATGCGGCCACAATTTTTGTTGAAATAACTTCACCCAAAGAAATGATCTGGTCATATTCAAAATTGTAATTATCACCGTGTGCTTGTGCACAGCGAGATTTCAATTCTTCAAAAATACGGTTTACTTCAGCCTCCGCTGCAGCTTTGTTGTCACCAAATAATTCAGCAATAATCTGCTGATGAAACTTGTTTAAATCATCAATCAGCTGATTCGTTTTTCCATCACCATTCCAAAATGATTTCATAATTGCTTCAAGGGCATTTGTTGTTTTGCCCATAGCTGAAATTACCACCACCAGTTTTCATTTTTAAACAGATCAATAATTCTGGCAACATTTTTTACTGCTGAGACATCTTTCACTGATGCACCTCCGAATTTGAAAACACGCATTTCAATAATTTTGTACAAAAGTAATACGACTCATTACAATCTGAATGATTGAGAAACGCATTTGATTATTTATCACGATTGCTTTATTTTTTGTGAAAATTGTAATTCATGTGACTGGTTCCCCCTCATTTGAAATCCGCTGTTCACAGTGCTGGACCTAATTATCAAACTTTTTTTAAATTTAACCGGCAATGATCTGTCATGCAACAAATAAGAACGCATGTGCGTCTTTGCTAAGTAACCTAACCCGAATATGAAAAAACTTTTGAATTACTTTGAAGTAAAATCACTTTTCACTTTGCTGATTTTATTTTTTGCATCAGCCGCCTTAACACAGGAAAACTGCAACAACAACATCGATGATGATGCTGACGGATTGATTGATTGTTTAGATCCGGATTGTATGGCAAGTTCAGACTGCCCGGCTTTTGCTTTCCCTGGCTCATGTCTTCCCATTGGATATTATCCGGATATTACCGGAACAAAAGGAGGCTTTAAACCTGCCGGTTCTACAGCTGATGTTACACTTCCTATTATTCCAAATTCTAATCGTGTTTCATTAATTATTCAGGGATGTTATCAGGGAGAAGTAAATAATGGAGGTATGGGTGTCAATGACCTCAATCACGCAGAAGAACGTGTAATCTGGGGACGCGTTGAGATGGATTTGGATAACGATATCTCATCCGGTTGGGTAGAATATCTGGTAAACAATCACGAATCAAGAAGATTCTCCTGGGTAGATCAGCCTTTGAGTCCTGCCAGTACATCAACATACACAACTGTGGGTTATGATATGAATGAATTGCTCAACTACAATTTTGTTTTTGATCAGGCAGGACCAAATATTGTTGTTGGCTGCACGCGACCGGAAATTGATATTTCTTACTACGCTATTTTCTATGGAAATTTTACATCACAAAGTTTAACCCGGATCGACGGTGCGGATCCGTCTCAGTATCCTACTTATTTTGACTCTGGAATTTTACCCGCAAATATTACTCAAACAATCGATCTTCAGGCAGCGCCAAATGATCCGGATTATATTCAGATCCGGGCTATCGGAATTAATCAGAACCGTTATGGTAATTCAGGTGTTCTTGTTGAAGATGTGCGTGAAGAATGTATCTCCATCAAATACATTTTACTTGATATGAATAACATGACGGCATCAGGAGCAATCACTGTAAGTAACGGAAACATACCTGACATGGCTTCTTCATTTACGTTTGAAAATTACGATATCACAACCGGAAACCGCATTCTTGCCAGTTCAACAACATTAGGCGATGTGGTTGCAAATCAACTTGCGCCCAATCAAATTTCCATTGCTGATATGACCATAGAAATTGTAGGTAATCAAATGATTATTACAAGAGAATCTGCCTATGCAAAAGACTACAATGAAATTTATTATATCGAGTTTTTGAAATACACGGATGAACCTTATTCATCCAGTTTCTTCATCACTGATAATGCATACAGCGGACCAACAGATATTGGATTTGATTCTGGTGCAAATAATAATGGTATTGGTGTTTCAGGATTTGTAGATTTCACTATACCTAACGGAGCAAAAAGAGCTTATCTGGAAGTACGTGCCAACGGAAATTATATGCCGTTTACTCCTTCCAGTTTCTTTGCCCCCGCTCCATCCAATACAACAAAAACAAACGGTAACCAGATGTATTGTTTTACAGAGGTGAATTTTGATTTGAATGCCACCACTGGATTTTATGCAACCGTTACAACAGCAACACAACAACAACTTTACGCCTGGCAGGAAGTGCCAATCAACCCAGCTGTAGATTTAACTACAACTGGAATTTATGGTCAGCTTCCCTCCAGTGATGAGCGTATCAATTTTGAAATTATTCCTCCGGATATTTTCCGTGTGCATCTCACCAATGATAATATTGCCTACGAACGTACTTTGCAGATTACATTTTTAGGTTCAAAAGTAAATCTGGTGTACAGCACATTTGATCAGAACACTTCTATCAGTGACGGATGTGACAGTGCTTATTTCGATATGGAAATCTGTAATTCCGGAGGTAGTGATCTAACTCAGCCGGTTCCGATTTCTTTCTATTATGGTGATCCTACAACAGATCCTACAGCAGTTTATTTGCAGACAGACATGTACAATCTGAATATTGAACAAGGACAATGTGCAACGTTTACTTTTGGTGTTGATATTGCATCATTGGGCGGAGCATCAACCGGTGACATCACTGTAGTTTTAAATGACAACGGAAGTTTTGCCGGCGCACCGGGAACAGTTATTCCGGCAGTATTTCAGGCGGATGATTTATACAATCAGGGTAATGCGGTTTTAGAGTGTGAATTTGATTACAACATCATTTCAGCAAACTATACCATCACTGCACCTCCACCGCCAACAATTACATTTAACCAAAATACATTTACAATTTGTCCGGACGATGACGCAACAATTATTGCAACTCCAAGCGGAACAGTTGGGGCAGTAACATACGACTGGTCACCTGATCCCGGGTCAACCAATACAATAACTGTTTCACCCAATGTACTTACCTGGTATTACCTTGATCTGACAGATGAATGTCAAACTGTAACTGATTCTGTTAAAGTTGAAATTGGTTCTGTTAATATCACTTCAATCAATATTACTGATGCAACAAACTGTCCGGGTGTTGTCGGAACTCCGGGATCTATTTCAGTCTTGCCAAATGATCCAACATGGCTCTATACATTAACAGGAGGAACAGGTACAGTTGGTCCGCAGATTAACGGAAATTTTTCAAATCTCGACGGAGGTATGTACTACTTTTTAAATGTGGAAGATGATGCAGGATGTGAAATTGACACAGCTATTTTTGTTGGTCTGGGTGCTAACGCAGTAACTGCAACATGGATGCCCGGCGCATTAAGTGACGTAACCTGTTTTGGAGATTTGAACGGCTCCGCAGAAATACAAAATGTTGCCGGCGGAATTACACCTCCGTATGATATTACCTGGGTTCATACATCTGGTATTTATGCAACCTCGACAACCGGAGTTGGTGGTGGAAATGCAATCAACAACCTGATGGGCGGTAACTGGATTGTTACTGTTACCGATCAGGAAGGATGTGCCTGGTCTTTTCTGTTTGACATTTTTGAACCGGAAGAACTTACACTCGTATTCAATTCCAATGAACCATCATGCTTTCAGTTTGATGACGGATCTGTTACTGTCAACACAACAGGAGGAAACGGAAGTAATGTTTTTGTAATTGAAGATGGTACAAGTACACAGATTAATTCAGGAAATTCCAATACAGCAAATCAATTAGGAACAGGTTGGTATTATGCCTCAATTACCGATTCAGAAGGATGCAGTGTTTTAGATTCTATTTTTCTGGATGAGCCGGGTGAACTGAATGTAGATTTAAATATTACTGATCCATTGTGTTATGGATACATTACCGGACAAGCCATTGTAGATACTGTATATAATTATACCGGCAGTTATGATAATGTCGGATATTTCTGGGCACCTAATCCGGGAGGAATTGGCGGACTTGGCGCAGACTCAGCTACTGCATTGCCAGAAGGGGGATACGTATTAACCATCAACGATGAAAACGGATGTTCAAATACATTTGACTTTGATATTACTTATCCTGATTCAATGTACTTCAGTGAACTGGGAATGCATCCGGCGTTTTGCAGAATGTTTTCTTATCAGAGTGGTAACGGAGTAGTTTACGCTGCCGCTGCCGGCGGAACCGGAAACTTTACCTATACGTGGATCAATTATGAAACCGATGAATCAAGTAATAATTCAACATGGGGCGGATTAAATCCGGGTGAATATACCATCTATGTAGTTGATGACAATGGTTGTGTTTTATCTTCAGTGATGCAGTTAGATTCACTGAATCCAATTGCCGATTTTGAAATGACATCTCCGCAGTTTACTTCTAATTATTTTGGAACTGCTCCGGTTGATGTTCACTTCATTAATCTGTCACAAAATTTTGCCAATGCATTTGATCCAAATGCTGATACTACGTTCTTCTGGAACTTTAATACAGGTAATCCTCCGGGATGGATTATTTCACATGATGTAAATGAAACATTTGACTCTACTTATCTCAACGGAGGAACATATGATGTTTGTTTAGTTGCTTTAAATAAAAACGGATGTTCAGATACGCTTTGTAAGCCACTGGTAATTTATGATCCGTTGGTTTTTGTTCCCGTAAACGTATTCACCCCTGGATCTGGTGATGCAAATAACGTATTCACTTTCTATGACAAATCATTTGCTGTGGCAGAATTTCAATGCACAATTGTTAACCGCTGGGGAGTTGTCATGTTTGAAATGGATGACATTACCGATGCCTGGGATGGTACAGATAAAAACGGTTCAGCATGCGTTGACGGAGTTTACTTTTATACTTACACAGGCGCAGCACAAAACGGAACTCCTTTTGAAGGACAAGGCAACGTTACACTTATCAGAGGAAAATAATTCTGCTAGAATAACTTTAGAAAAAAATCCGCTTCCAGGTTTTGGGGCGGATTTTTTTTGATAAATCAATATAATAGCTTTCAGTGCGCTTAGCGGCAAACGATCCTGCTATAAATCAGGGTTTCGCAGTCATGATCTCCCGCAGATATACGCAAACAAATTACGCTGAATACACAGAATTTTGAAGTAAATAATTTCAGCAATTATCCGCGCCATTTTTCTGCGGAAATCTGCGGGAAAAATATTTTGATCACAGAAAATATTTCTGCTTCTTCTAATTTTAGTATGTCCACGGAAAATTTATTTCTCTTTGCGCAGATATGCCAGATAATAAACAGATGAAACAAGAAGTGTTCCTCCGATTATATTACCAATAGTTGAAGCAAGAATATTATAAAACATTCCGGTTATATTCATCGGTTCTGGTGAAAGCACATAGCCATATGGAAGAAAAAACCAATTTGCAATGCTGTGTTCAAATCCAATTGCAACAAACACAGAAACCGGAAAAATAATTGCCAGAATTTTATCCGTTACGGTATGTCCCGCCATTACTATCCAGACAGCAATACAAACAAGTGCATTACATAAAACACCTCTGATCAAAACCACAACAAAACTCAGTTCAGATTTATTTTTTGCGATTGCCACTGCGTGATTTCCAACTTCGCCGGCATTGAGAGAATCAATATCTGCAAACCATACCAGCATAACTGTTAATATTGCTCCTACAGCATTTCCTGTGTAAACGATTATCCAGTTTCTGACCAGATCACTTGTTTTTATTTTTCCGGAAGCCCAGGCCATTGCCATCAGATTATTCCCGGTAAATAGTTCTGCTCCCGCAATAACTACCAGAATTAATCCCAGTGAAAAGTAATACCACCAATCAAACGTGAAATTCCAAAATCCAAATCGCTGTTACAGGTTGTGACCAGATAAAAAAGTGCGCCCATGGAAATAAATGCACCCGCCAGTAACGCCAGCACAAAAAGTTTAATCAATGACAGCCGCGCCTTGGTGACTCCTGTTTGCTCAATCCGGTGTGCAATCTCTGAAGGATTGTAAGCGTCTGAATTATTTTGTGTTTCCGGATTCATTAATACTACTAAACGTATGTTGTACGGGGATTTTAAGATTTTGTTTGGGTGAACAGAACTCTTTGAAACTAATTTATCATTCCGTTCAAAAATTCATTTTCTTCCATACACTTCTCACAAAAAACATTTCTTAGTTCTTCATGGTCGAAAGCCTGAAACGGAATTTTGCATTCGTTAATAAATAAATTGCACCAGCGAGTTGTACCCATTTGAGCAGATAAATCTATTAACCATTGATAAAATGCCTCCGATCCAGCCTCAGAAGGATGCCTGAAATAAAGAGGTACAAGGTAATCCAGCACCTCTTCGTTTTCACTAAACGGTTCAAGATAAAAAATTGCAGCGTTGTGATTTGAAAAAAATACGGAAGCTCTGCCAAGTTTAAGTGCAATATCTTTATTCATTCGTCCACGCTTAACATAAAACTGATAGATCTGAGAAATACATATCTGCGCCTCCTTTGATTTTGCTGCCGGATCTAATGCAAAGACTTTATTCAGGAGCAGCATGTTCATATTGAAACTAATATTCTCGATATTATACATAGCCACTGAATCTGAATTATAAAAATATTGCAGATGCATCATATTATCCAGAACAGCCTGTATCCTTTCTTGCTCAACAAAAGAAAGATGCTGCAGGGATCTTGAACTAAAAAGACTGCCGTTATAAATAGTTTTTGATGATGCAAAGGCAAGATACTTGGTCATCATCAGATTCAAATCGTTCACATGATTTGCCATCCAGATTTTGTTCATTCTGAACTCATCATAATAGGTATGACCAACCAATGCAAATGTTTCTACAAGATTCGGACTTTTCTGATAAGCTAAAGGCATTTTGATTGACGCAATATATGAAGCAGGTAATCTGCCTTCAGCAGTTCTCGTATAAACATATTGGAACAACAAATAAAATTGGGCCAGCCACGGCTCTTCACTAATTTTTTTTGTGCGGGACTTTTGTATCTCCGTTTCAATTTTTCTGAAATCACGTTTCAGATAATATTCCAGATTTTTATCTGAAAATGGAATGCGTGTATATATTCTGATTTCTGCCCTCCGTTCTTTTGATAAAACAGATTCCAAATCGTCTACAGCATTTCCATTCAGGGCATTGGTGATTTCTGATTCTGACGCGTTAGCAAGATGTGACCATTCCGGAATTTTTTTCACATCTCTTCTAAATTCATTCCATGCAGTTGATGTTTTGACTCTGACAAAAGCTTCTTCTTCTTGATTTTCCAACAAAATTTTGACAATGTTGGCTGCCCGCTTTTCCTGTAAATTGTGATTGATAACGGAATCACCTTCAACGGAACTGTACGCGTGAATGAATATTGAATCAATTTCAAATGAAACGTCAGTCAGCGACAAAAGAAAAGGATCAATATCAGCCCGACTAAAATCAGATTTACCCTGTTCAAAAGGAATTGTAAAGTCTATGGTTTTGTATTCCGGTTCAAAAACATAATTCGTTCCGGTATCGGGTGGAATGAAATCAGTCTTGACAGAATCCACGAACAATTCACTGCAGTAACCGGTAAAATAATCTATTTGACAAATTTGTTTGTCTTGAATATAAACCAGGTTATGCTGCCAGTTTCCTCTTATATCATTAGGCAGTCTGCCCAACCTGATTTCAAAATATTCACTGGAATACTTGTCAACCTTATAATGAGAAAATCTGTTGATCAATTTCACATTTTCTTCTCCAAACAAATACGGAAGAAATCTTACCTCCTTGTTTCGTTTTCTTACTTTATATCCGCTCAATAAATCTTTACGGTATTTAGGCATCAGAATTCTTCCATTTAATCTGATCTGACCGTTTCTTCTCGAAGGTTTCACGTAATATGCCGGATTGCCGCACATGTAATCATCAAACTGAACAATTTCAATAGCAAATCCATCAAACTTATCGTGAACTAAATCACTTACATATTTTGAATTTTCAACACGAAGAATAAAATTACCATCTTCATACCGGCAAGTAATTGCAGGTTTATTTTTTACAAGAGTATCACAACCTGCACAGTTCAGCGGTGAATCATGAGTGAGCCCCCAATCATAAGCATACTGTTTAATCAGATCCCGCTCTATTCCTTTGAAACTTGTTGGAACCAGTTCAGGTTCATAATTCGAATAAGGGAAAAATGATTTTGACTCATCAAAAGAATATTTATATAGCACCCGCGCAAATTTCTGACAGGCATAAACTGCTCCGTTTTCTCCCAGAGCAACAGAAACACCTGTAATTTGATAGTCAGGTGTAATCAGATTTTTATAGTGCCCGGGTGAATTTACCCATCCGTTAATGATTGAATTTGCAAGTCCTTCATACGATTCCGTGTTGAATATCTTTCCATCCTTACTTTTTACCAATCTGTTTCTTGTTGAACGTAAAACATTTTCTCCGGTCAGATAATTTTTGGCACCAAAAAACTCAGCCCTTAATTGCGGTGAATACGTTTCCTTTTTATCGTCTTCAAAATGTGACAAAACACTTTCCTTTGCCATATAATTGGCATGATGCAGAGATGCCACGTAGAGCACTGAATCATTCACAAGGGCCTTTAAACCCAGTCCGGTGCGAATGCTGTCAATTTTTGTTTTTACAAGATGCTCTAAATATTTCTGATCAAAATTAAGTGAGTCTATTTTGGAATAGCACTTCCATGAAAAAATCAAAAACAATATAACGAGCAGTTTACGCATTTACAGGCATCATTCAATGAATTGATGTAACGAAAGTACAAAGGTTACTATTGTCTTTTGGGATTTAAGGAAAATTTAGTAAAAACAGAAGATCTTCTTTAAACAGATTAAGTGCCAGAACCATTAAAATAAGAACCAATAATCCCGACGCTCGAAGTACAGATTATTTCAAAAGAACTTTTTTGGCTCGGTCGGGATGATACCATTGCTAAATTTGTTTGAGCGAGATTGGTAAAATTGAAATTTGTTTGAAACAAATTAAGCATTGGTAATCAAAACCACCCCACCGAAATTCCCACTGAAAACAACTGAAGTTTGTTGCTTAAATCACTTGTAAATAGTGTTGTCATATCATAATAACCAAACAACATGATATTGTCAAACCCGATACGCAAAGTTGGTCCGTAATGAATTCTGTTCAGATCAGGAAAATTAAACTCTTTATATTCTGCACTTCCGACTCTCCACTTATGATAATTCTCTACCATAAATCCAGCTTTAAAACCCGGATAAAATTTAAACTTGCCGCGTTCTCTTGCTGTTCGTATTCTGATTTCAAATGGTACTTCCACAAAATTGAAAACCGTGCGGTTGATCCAGCGGTCAGGTCCGGTGTATAAAGAAAGTGAAGTGTATTCTTCACCGCCGGTTGAAGTCATAAAAGTAAAATCACCGTCATGTCTTACACAGAAATGAGAATATCCCAAACCAAGAGCCATTCCAAAAACGGATTTTTTAGTAAACGGAATGTCAAACATTAAATTGATATTGTGACCAAGCGCATAAAAAGCAGTGGTTGTTCCGCCGGGTTCACCCAGCCAGGAGTTCCAGTAAAAATCAGTATTCAGTCTGTCAAATTTGTCGGGAGAATTTTCAGTTGGAGCAGACAATCCCGAATAAAGACGCATAATTCCCGGACGTCTTTTTATAAAAGGATGAATACGCTCTTCCTGCGAAAATGAAATGACGCTTTGTATTAAAATCAATATTAAAACTGCTCTTTTCAAATCACAATGTTTTCTCCCAATCCCAGGAATGTTTTAGTGCGTCAGCAACTGAATATTGACATTTCCAGCCGAGTTCTTTTTCAGCTTTTGACGGATTTGCAAAAATCTGCTCTACGTCACCTGCTCGTCTCGGACCGATTTTATAATTCAGTTTTACTCCGTTTACTTTCTCAAAATTATGGATTATTTCCAAAACGGATGATCCTTTTCCGGTTCCAAGATTAAACGCCTCACAACAATTTTTTGTTTGTCTTTCAAGCCACTCAATTGCCTTTACATGAGCTTTTGCTAAATCCACTACATGAATGTAGTCACGAATATTTGTTCCGTCAGGCGTATTATAATCATTCCCATTCACAACTAATTGCTCTCTTAAACCGGCAGCCGTTTGTGTAATATAAGGAACCAGATTATTAGGAATTCCATTAGGCAGTTCACCTAATTTTGAAGTGGGGTGCGCACCAATCGGATTAAAATATCGCAGCAATGCTCCTTTAATATTCTGACCTGATGCAAGTACCGATTCAACAATCCGCTCACAAATAATTTTTGTATCACCATACGGTGAATTTGCTTTTTGAATCAGCGTATTTTCTGTTACTTCGGGCTTATCAGGTTGTCCATAAACAGTGCACGAAGATGAAAAAACAAGATTTGAAATTCCGGTTTCTTTCATTGCATTCAAAACTGTGCAGAGTGAACCGATATTATTCTGATAATACATTGTAGGTTTCTGAACTGATTCACCTACGGCCTTGTAAGCAGCAAAATGAATTACGCCCGCAATGTCATTGTGATTTCTGAAAACACTCAGTACCTCTTTTTCATCTGCACAATCAACAGCATATCCCAACGGTGATTTACCAGTGAGTTCAGCAATACGATCAATAATCCAGGATCTGGAATTTCTGAAATCATCAATTATTACAGGTTCATAACCAGCCGCAACAAGTTCCACCACGGTGTGTGAACCAATGTATCCGGCACCTCCTGTAACAATGATTTTTTTGTTCACCTGACTATTTGCAGTTTTTAATCAATGTAGTTTTTACAGCCACATCAACTGTTGACCAGAATTTATTTATTCCATCCGGACCGGTATGTTTTTCAGCACAAACCACACTTAATGAATCAAGTGATTCCTGAGCATTGAAATCAACAATGTCAACAGTAGTTGTCATAGTGATTGTCTCGCCGTCAACGGTGACAACACCTGTATATTCTTTCGTAACATTGTTCATTGTAACCGAAACAGAAGCACCTTCAGCTGAAATTGAGTTTACCACGCCGGTAATAAATGCAGTTGAATCCATGTTTCCAAAAAAGCTGTTTTTTACTTTTCCGTCACGGATAGGATCTTGTGAATTTAAAGTAGTCACCGGAATTTCAAAAGTTGCTCCGGTCAATACGGCAAACATATCCGCGGCACTGTCTTTTGCAACTACATTGATTTCATTGAACGTTCCGTTTACTCCAATTTTTTCAGTGAGTTTAAAAGCAGTCCAGGTTAACTCTGTTTTAGAAGAATCATAACTGTACGTACATACCTCAACTGTATCTTCTGTTGTTGTTGTTTCTGTTTCACCGCCACCACAAGATGCAATTGCAAATGCAAACACAGGAATTATATAAACTATTTTTTTCATGATTTAAATTTTAACTTGATTTTGGATTGAACAAATTTAGTGAAAATGAAAGGATATTCAGGAAGTCTTGTAAATACCAAGGGATATCAATAGTTTTTTTCCTGTCTGGATTCAATATCTTCCAGCTGATCAAGACGCTTTTTTGCAAGCGCACCATGGATACTGGCATTCAATTCAAACCCCACAAGAAGTGAGATAGACACAAAATAAATCCAGAGTAAAAGAATCATAATTGTACCTATAGATCCATAGATTTCATTGTATTTGGCAAACCCGTTTATATAATAAACATAGAGAACAGAAATCAACACGATCATCAATGTCGTAAGCGTTGCTCCGGCCGATAAAAACCTGAACGTACCTCTGTTGGAAGGACCGAAATAAAAAATCAGCGCAATAGCAAAATACAACAGCACCGCAAAAAACAAACTGTTCAGAATAATAAAGAAGGTATAATAATGTGATTCAACAAACGCACTGTGATCAGCCCAGTTGTTGAGCATTCTCTTTTCTGTAAGCAGAATAAAAAAACTTGCAAGAATTCCAATTAGAAAAACAAGCACAAATAAAACCGATACCAGTCTGACAGAAATCCATGACCGTCTTTTTTTTATTTTTATACGTGACGTATTGAACGTATTAATCATCACAGCAAATCCGTTTGAGGCAAAATAAAGCGTCAGAATAAATCCAAAACTGAGCCATGAACTCACACTGGAATTTTCAAAATCATGCATGTTCACCATAAAAGTTTCTACCAGCTGCTGCGGAATAAATCCGGCGAGAATTGGCAGAATAGCTTTTTCAATATCATAAACCGGAAGATAGGCACTCAACACCACAAGCAATAATCCAAAAGGTACCATTGCAAGAAAAAAGTTAAATGATAAAGCAGCTGCCCGTTGTGTAATCAATCCCTTTTTTAATGACCAGGCAAAAAAGAAAAGTACTTCCCACATGGACAATCCTTCAAAACCCGGCAAAACAATTTTTCGCGAAACATGAATGGTTCTGCGCACAATAGTCACACGCAGTACTCTTGAAAATCGTTTGATCTTTTTGATGATTGGTTTCACGCTGTAAAGATAGAGGAATCAGAAAGAACGCATAATATGAAAATAAAAAGCATCGTATAACGCAGCAAAGACCTGTATATTATTCAAAGTGAAAGATTTATAATTCCTTTTTTTACCAACCTCACTGACGTAATTTGCGTGTTTGAGTCTGACACCCAATGTCCATGAGAATAATTTGTACCGGAATATTGTTTTTTTTATCCTTTGGTTTGACTGCCCAATCAAACTGGCTGGTCTCTTTTGGAAACCTGGTACATGAAGAAATTTTAGATGCTGAAAAAGATGCTTCGGGAAATATTATCTCTGTAGGTTATTTATCCGGACCAACAACCATTGGAACAACCAATCTCAACTCAAACGGTAATTCAGACATTCTTATAATTAAAACAGATAATGCTGGAAATGTGATATGGGCAACCAAAGCAGGAGGTATTGGTCCTGACAGAGCCTATGCGGTAGATGTTGATGACAACGGAAATATTTATATCACCGGATATTTTTACAATGCAGCAACATTTGATACCATTTCATTAACCGGACAAGACCGGGATGTTTTTGTTGCCAAAATAAATCCATCTGGAAATTTTTTGTGGGTAAAAAACTGCGGTGGTGAATTTGGAGATACCGGTTACGGCGTTGCAGTTGATAATTCAGGCAATGTTTTGGTAACCGGTCAATTCAGAGGGAACGGAGTGTTTGGAGCAGACAATTTTTTAAGTACGACCGATCCAAATACATCACAACCGGCATATGATTTTTTTCTGAGCAAATTAGACGGTGGCGGAAATTTTTTATGGACCCGTGAAGCCAATGCAAAATATGATGACCGTGGTATGTCAGTTACCGTTGATGAGCTGAACAATATTTATGTAGCCGGACAATTTTCTGATACCATCACCTTTCAAAACACACATAATAATCAGGCTATGAATGCCGGATTTGTCATTAAGTATGATGCTTCCAGGAAATGAAATATGGTTTGATAAATATCGTGCCGCCCAAGTTCTTCTGTATGATATAAAATGGCAGAATGATCAACTTTATCTGACTGGTGACTTTAAGGGAAATATGCAGGTATCACATCAGGCAGGAAACACAAATTTCAGTGCAGGAGGTGAGTTTAATATCCTGGTTTCAAAACTGGATGAAAACGGAAATCTGAGTTGGTTCAAATCCAATTTTTCAGACAATGAAATTACTGCCAAACAACTTGCGCTGGATGTCAATAATGACATTTATATCACCGGACTTTTTAAATGTGATTTCACAGAAATGAATCAGCTGCATGGCAATTCAACTTTTCTTTCTTTGGGTTACCGCGATGTGCATTATTTGAAATATTCGACCGCCGGAAATTTTCAATGGGCCCGTCAGTTTGGGAGCAATGAAGATGATTATTGTTCAGCCATTGTCTTAAATGACATTGATCATCCGGTGATGGCGGGGAGTTTTGAAAATGCTGTTGTAATTCCTTCCAATGATATTTCAGGTACCGGTACAATCAATTGTTCATGGACTAACTATGATGAATATGAATATGATTATTCTCAGGGTGGCAAAGATATTTTTCTGACTGATCCATTTGATATTTCACGCGCTCCTTTGGATTATTATCTGCATAACACATCGTGTGATTATGACACGCTTGTTCCATGTATTTTAAATTGTGAAGACACGGTTGAATTTTGTGAGTCACCACAATACCCGGTTTATGTAAATCATTTTATGCTGAGTGAACCCGTGATGCCAAAGTACAGTTATTTGTGGAGTAACGGAGATGATGAAATTAATACAGAATATAATGCCGGCGGAAATATCTGGATTAAAACATGGAGACAAGACGGTTGCGCGGCATACACTGATACAATGTTTTTATGGATTCACCCCAATCCTGAAACGCCTTTTATCGCTGACAACTGGGGATACAAATTTTATGAGCAGACATCCGGCTTCATTGATACCTGTTATCAGGATTCATTAAAAATCTGGACCATTGCTGCTGATACAATTACAACATCATTAGTTTGGAGCGGAGGAATTTATCTGAACGATTCCATGAACTACATCAATCAGTCCGGCATATACGGTGCGCTTGCACAAACGGATTATGGTTGTACCAGTTACAATCTCTATTCAATTATTTTAGATGACTTTGCAATTCATGACACGCTGGATCCGCAAATTGTTTTTCTGAATGATCATGCACAACTTACTGATACATTATACAGTTGTAATCCGGCTGAAATGTGGATATTTCTCACTGACAGTAATCTTGTTGCAACCAATGGCAGTTTCCCTTACAAATCATCTGCCTGGTATCTCAACGGAAATCTGATTGATTCACTGATTTATTTTCCTGACTCAAATTATTCTGTACTCTATAGTTTTCCGGATTCAGGCTGGTACAGTATTGATGTGCATCTTGTCAATGAGTGCGGTGATTCAGTTGATTATTTTATTCATCGTGATTTGTATGTTTCTATTGTTCCAAATCCATTTTTATCGATCACTGGTCCTGCTACTTTAGTTGGAAATTATTGTCCGGGTGATTCTCTTGGTCTGGTAGTAACAACATATGCTGATACTTTATTCTGGACAGGCGGCGTGACCACTGTAAATTTTACAGATACTGTTTATGTAACAGTTGGTCTTGGCGCCACCACTTATTCTTTTGGAATTGACACTGTAACACCTTACGTAACTTGTTACGCTCAGGCCAGCTATACCTTGCCGGGATATCCGGGTCAGAATATTGAACTGGTTGACATCAATTTAAACGGTGGAATTGTTTGTCCGGGAGATTCACTTGAAATAGTTGCACTGAGCGGACAGGCGTGGATCTGGATTGGTCCGCAGGGTGATACCCTTGGAACAAATCAAAATGTCTGGGTTGATTTACCGGGATATTATCACTGCATTGTTACAGATAATTTTGGTTGCATTGTCACCTCTAATTTTGTGGAAGCAAAAGAATACAGTTCTCCTTTTTTACAAGTTGAACCACAATTAATTTGTGAAGGTGAAAGTGCAGAAATTATTGCGGTGGCAAATCCGTTTACTAGTATAAACTGGTTAGCTCCGTTAAGCGGAAGTGCGCCTAATGTCATTGTTGATTCTGCCGGTATTTATTATTGTGAAACAAACTTCTGCAACATTACGCTGATTGACAGTGTGATTGTTATGGAGTCAATTCCGCTTGCGCAAATTATTGCTGTACCGGATACAACATTTTGTCCGGGCGATACCATTTCACTTTTTGCAAACGGCGGCATGATGAATTATATCTGGAACGGAAACAACACCGGTGAATCCATCTTTCAAACAACACAAGCCGGAACCTATATTCTTGAAACAGAAAATGAAATTGGATGTACGGCTTCTGACACCATTGAAGTCACACTTTTATCAAATCCTGCTTCGCCGGTTTCAGCAAATATTACAATTTGTTCAGGAGATGACGCTGTACTTTTTGCAAGCGCAGATGATTCTGTTTTTTGGTTTGATCAATCCGGTTTGTTGCTTGGTACCGGAGACAGTATTTCCATTTTCAATATCACTTCACCAACACAAATTCAGGTGATGAATTTTGATTCTATCTGTTTCAGTTTACCTCAGCCCGTGAATATTAATTTTGGTCCATCCGCAACATCAAATGGAGATATTGACACCACTATTTGTTACGGAGATTCTCTTTTACTGCAAAGTTTTTCCGCTGATGTAATCTGGCTTACTCAAACTAATGACACGTTGTCTTCGAATTCTGATTTTCAAACCTCATCACTTTTTTCAGATACCTTATTCTACTTTGAAATTTCACAGGCAGGATTTTGTTCGGTAACAAATTCGGCAACTGTTTCAGTTATACAAAATAATTTTACCCCGCTCTTTTTATCTCCTTCTCTGATTTGCGAAAATGATTCTGCACTAATCGCTCTTGGAAATTCTGGCGTAACATCCTATAGCTGGTTTGATCAGAACGGTGTTTTATCTGACTCGTCACAATTTGTTTTACCCACAGATTCTGCAGGCACATTTGATTATGGCGTAGTGCTTGACTATTTTGACTGTGCAACAGATACCGCATATTTTTCCATTGTAGTCAATCCATTACCACTCGTTGAAATTTCTTCACTGACACCAACAGTAATTTGTCCGGATGATTCTGTTCAGCTACTTGCAACAACAAATGCAGACAGTATATACTGGCCGGTTTATGGCACCAGTGATTCACTCATCACAGTTTGGAGTGAGATGTCTTATTATTACATGGCATCACTTAACGGATGCACCACTATATCAGATTCAATTTTGGTTACATTTCTGCCTGTTACAAATTATAATACGCCGCTCTATGATACCGTTTGTTCAGGCAGCACCTCTGAATTTATTTTGAACGTAAGTGGTGATGTTGTTTGGACAAATATGGATTTTGACACACTTGCAACAGGAAATTCATTTACAACTCCACCGCTTTATCAGGATTATGAATATTTCTATTGTATTGTAACTGACAGCGGATTTTGTCCAAGTACAAATCTGGTTGACATCCTTGTTTTGCCAGTTGATTTTACGCCGGATTATTCAACCGTGTCTGATTTATGTCTGGGTGATTCTGTTTTGATTGCTGCAGATGATCAAACGCAGGAATTTTATTTCTGGATTCAAAACGGAGATACTATTTCTACAAATTCATTCATCTCTATTTTACCGGATTCAGCCGGATTAGTATCTGTTGAACTTGTTACCGGAACAGCCATGTGTTATTCTGATACGGCGTATGTATCAGTTAATATAAATGACCTTCCTTCTTTTAATTTACCAGAAGATACATTGCTTTGCATCAATGAAAATCTGATTATCAATACAACCTACAATTACACTATTGACTGGATTTATGAAACCGATTCAACCGGATTTGGTTTTGATACATTGGCTGCAATTACATTTATCAATAACAACGGATGTTCATTTACTGACACCATTCAAATTATCTGGTCAGATTGCAGTTTATTTATGCCTAACATTTTTACGCCAGACAATAATGGTATTAATGACATTCTGTTTTTTGAAACGGATAAAGGAGAAGTGCTCTCACTCACCATTCAAAACAGATGGGGTAATATTATTTACAACAGCACTGCCGGTGAATGGGATGGCCTTGACAACAACGGTTCACCATCTGTTGCAGGAACCTATTTCTACGTCATCGAATACAAAACTTTTGATGAGACCATTCTGATTGAACAAGGCTGGTTTTATTTGCAGCGGTGATTTTGTTACCTGAAATTCCAAATTGTCCATCCCTAAATTCTTGTTAAATAAATCCAATCCGTTTTCAATAAAATTGAGAATCTGATTTTCATTTTTGATCTTGCATGGTAGTCAAAATTTACACCTATGCAAATACGGTACATTTTTTTACTCTTCATTCTCACGGCGTGCACGGTAGAAGCTCCGGAAGAAGTTTTTGACAAGCAAAATCTGCAGGAACCCATTTACACAGTAGAAAAAATGGACAGTGTACTCAATTTATTTGAGACCATCTCCTTTGAAGATTTACCCGAAGATTATAAACTATATGCTGATCCGCAAAATAAATTTTCTAAAAAACTTAAAAAACGGGATTACCGGATTGTCAAAGGTGACAAGTGCTATTTATACATTGCGGGTAAAAACAGAATCAGCAATTTTTTGTGTCCTGATAAATATTTTACTGAGAACAAAGCACATCCTGAAAAGCATCTGATTCAATACTGGCTTGTAGACAGACAACTATTAGTGTGGATTATTGAATTCATGGAAATATTGCAAGAGAAGGGTTATAACCGGGATGGTTTTAAAGTGCGTGAAAGTCACCGTCATCCGCACTACAATGACAAACGCGGCGGCGCCACACAAAGTCAGCACATTTTTGGAACCGCCACTGATCTCACTATTCAGGATATAAATAAAGATGGACATGCTGGTGAAGATGATAAAAATATTGCGCTTGAAATTCTGGAAGACATAGTAGGCAATGATGGCGGCATGGGATTATACCCCGGCACTATGACCATTCATATTGATACGCGTGGTGAACGCGCCAGATGGAACAGTTATACAAGGCCAAAAGAAAAATAAAATTTCATGCGGAAAATAATTCTGTTTTATCTTTAGCGACTTCTATTTTACAGATACATGATAAAATACAATCCTAAAACCTGGTTCCGGCATATTTTTAATTTTCACAAAAGTGACACTGTTTTCATTCTCTGGAAAGAATTGATACTGGTTGGTGTTCTGACTGCCGGCTTGGTTTATGCTGAATTTCATTATATGCATTTTGGTCAGAAACTCAACAACCTGATGCAGATTTTTACCCTGATTGGTTTTGTATTGTCCATGCTTCTTGTTTTCAGAACCAATACCGCCTATGACCGCTGGTGGGAAGGAAGAAGACTCTGGGGTCAGCTGGTGAATAATACCCGTGGACTTGCAATAAAAATAAAATCTCAGCAACACCCACATGAAGTGAATCAGTATTTCTCACGCATGATTGCAAACTACGCCTATGCAATGAAAGAAAGTTTGCGCAATGGAGTAAAACTTGAAGAACTTGATTTAACTGCTGAAGAATTATCAGAACTTGAAAAAGCAAATCACAAAAACAATATCATTGCTAAAATGATATATCAGAAACTGCATGATCTGAAAAAAGATGGCAAACTTACTCAGGAAGAATTTCTTTCACTCGATACAAACCTCAATACCTTTGCTGATATAACAGGAGCCTGTGAGCGAATCAAGAATACGCCCATTCCGTTTTCATACAGCATGTTTTTGAAAAAATTCATTTTCATTTATGTTACAACGGTGCCATTTGCTTTTGTAGAATCTTTCGGCTATTATTCTTCGCTGGTGGCAATTTTTATTTTCTATGTTTTAGTCAGCATGGAAATTCTTGCTGAAGAAATTGAAGATCCGTTTGGCAAAGATTCCAATGATTTACCAACAGATGAAATCTGCCTGAAAATTAAAATGAATGTGCGGGAGATTTTGAAATAACTAAGGAAAAATTTTCGGTTTTCCATCAGGACCCATCTCTACACCATCAACAAAAGTTTTTTCCCGCAGCACTTTTCCGTTTTTGTCAAAGATCATGGATTTGCCGTCTTTCATTCCGTTTTTATAATTGACTTCTGCCTGAATATAATTTGGTCTCCATTCAAACGTCAGCATCTTGCCATGCAGTTTTCCATCCTTATAATCGATTATCTGGAAAGGTTTATCTCCTCCCGGAAAATAATAAATCCATGTTCCGTCTTCTTTTCCGTTTTTGTAATTTCCTTCATGAGAACGCGCGCCGTCTTTTTCACTGAACCAAACCCAATGCCCGTCTTTCACACTTTCTTTAATTGTATGATTGGCAAGCGGACCGTAATCAATGTGTTGTTTTTTAACTTCAATAATTTTATAATATCCGGTTTCAAGCAGCTGGCCCTTTTCCGTGTAGCGCGTCCACAAACCGGTTTTTAAATCATCTTCATAAAATCCGCTGAGCGTCAGTTTTCCTTTTTTGGAATACGATTTCCATTCGCCGTCAAGTTTACCGTTATTAAAGGTGGTTTCATTTTTCAGTTTGCCGTTGTCCCAGTTTTGTATCCAATATCCATGTTCTTTTCCATTCACAAAATCACCGTCGTTCAAAACTTTTCCATTTTCATACCATGTTGTCCAGTGTCCGTTTTCAAGATCATTTTCATAAATACCTTCACGCCATTTTGCACCGTTGCGATAATAAAATTCCCATTTTCCGCTTCGCATTCCTTCTTTGAAA
Organism: Crocinitomicaceae bacterium; assembly: GCA_016719925.1. Taxonomy (GTDB): domain Bacteria; phylum Bacteroidota; class Bacteroidia; order Flavobacteriales_D; family Crocinitomicaceae; genus JADJGJ01. Next base: position 184,878 of record JADJYC010000008.1, read on the forward strand.
TAGCCTTTGCTTTCCATGTGAACAGTATCACCGGGATACCAGTACTCCCAATATCCATCCTGCTTTCCGTTTTTAAATTCACCTTTGATATCTACTGTTCCCACATTGGTGTACCAAATCCACTGTCCCTCTTTTAAACCATTCTGAAATCTTCCGGTTACATTCACTTCACCGTTATCGTAATTCTTCACGTAATCTCCGTCCAAAACTCCATTCACATAATTTACTTTCCTGTCAACTCCTCCCAGATAATAATAATACGTCCACTCACCATTTTCAAGTCCGTTGTTGTACTGACCAATCACAAATGGTTTGCCGGATGGCGTATACTCTTCAAAATCTCCGTCTTTTAAACCGTCCTTAAAAGTGTAAAACTCTTTCAGAAAACCGGTTTCATAATAAATGAACGTTCTTCCGTTTCCATCCTTCAGTGTTTGAGTGCTGTCCGTTTTCCAGAAGTTCATCACATACGTAACCGAATCAATGACTTTTTCTTCAGCCATGTGATAGCCGTTGTAATAAAATGATTTCCATTCACCGGTTGGAGAACCCTTGGTAAAATATCCCTGTTCTTTTATTTTGCCGTTATCATGCCAGGTCGTATAGATGCTGTCCTGAACACCTTCTTTGAAAAATCCCTGCTCTTTCTTTTTCCCGTCGCTGTAAAACGTAGTAACGGAGCCGTGTAGTTTTCCAATAAAATAATGCTGTTCTTCTTCCAGATTTCCGTTTTTATCCCAGTACCTCCATCTGTCATGCTTCATGGTTGTTTCACCATAAAATTCATCAGCAAAATAATAGCCTTCACTCTGCAGTTTGGTGCTGTTAAAATCCCAGTATGTTCTTACCATAACAGGCTTTGGTTTGGCGTCCTGTCCAAAAGAAATTGCTGAAAATAAAATGCTGAAAATGAAAAAGCGGATGTACATGTAAGAGTTCTTTGATCTATAACCTGAATACGGAATAAAAGTTACCGCAGCAAAGCAAATATACCTTTAAAGAGAAAGAGGGTTCCAAACACCAGCAGGATAATTCCTAACACCAAATTAACAACGTACATCCACTGCGGGGTAAGAATTTCTTTTAGCTTTTTTGCTCCAAAGATTTTTAAAACATCCAGACCAAAAAACGTTAACAGAATGATAGATATATATATTATCAGACCCTGAGTACGTGTTAAAGCTAATTCCGGCGGTGTATCAGGCAGCAATGACATAAGCGTTAACCAGTAAAAAAGCACGCCCGGATTCACCGCGTTTATAGTAAATCCTTTCAATAAAGTCATCAAATAATTACTGGCAGATAAATTCAGCGGCTTGGTCATATTATCTCTGGAAATAAAAAGGGCCTTTTTCTTTAAGACATGTACAATACCCAGAATAATAAAAAATGCTCCTCCAATTATTTTCAGAAAATATTGATTTTTCCCTTCCATCAGCTCAGTCACTTCATTGAAGAAAACAAAAGCAATGGTCACGTACATCAAATCTGAAATCAATACACCCAAATCCAGAAAAAGAGCAGATTTGATTCCTTTGGTGATACTGGTTTCAATCATTACAAAAAAGGCAGGACCAACCATCACACTTAACAGCAGACCGTATCCGATACCTATTGCAACAACTTCTATCATGTTTCAAATTTAAACGTTGTAAACTTTTTATACGGGAAAAATTACCTGATTGTTATCAGCATTTACAACTTCATATCGAGTTCAACCAAAACCGGACAATGATCTGAATGAACAGCGTCTGAAAGTATTTCCGCTTTTTCAGCTGAGCAACCAGATTCTCTGTAATAAACTGATAATCGATACGCCAGCCCAGATTTTTCTTTCTTGCTGAAAACCGGTAAGTCCACCAGGTATATTTTCCTCCCTCTTTGTGCAAATGCCTGAATGTGTCAACAAATCCTGATTTTAAAAACCCGGTAACCCATGCGCGTTCCTCCGGCAAGAATCCGCTGGAATTTTTATTTGAAACCGGATTGTGAATGTCAATGGCTTCATGACAGATATTTACATCTCCGGCTATCAGTAATTTTTTTCTTTTCTTTTTCAGATTATCAATATAGGGCTGGAAATCTGCCAGAAATTCCATTTTAAATTCCTGTCTTTCTTCACCACTGCTGCCACTTGGAAAATAACAACTCAGTACTGAAAAATCTCCAAAATCAGCCCGGATAATTCTGCCCTCATCATCATACTTGCCAACACCACAGCCAATTTCCACATGATCAGGTTCTTTTTTAGAAAAAAGAGCAACTCCGCTGTATCCTCTTTTCTGAGCAGAATGCCAGAATGTTTTATACCCTAACTCTTCAAAAACTTTTACGTCCAGCTGATCAATATGCGCTTTTGTTTCCTGCAGACAAACCACATCCGGGTCCACTGATTTCAGCCATTTGATCCAGTCTTTAGTCATTGCGGCTCGAATACCGTTGACGTTGTATGTTAAAAATTTTGCCATGCAACGAAGATAGAAATCATTCATCTCTTTTTATTTTTCAAAACAACTTTTCTGGTCAGTTTTAATCCCTGGTTCATTAAAAAGAAATCTCACTACCTTTATTCAACAAAAATTCAATACACGTGAAAGCATTAGGTATAATTCCATCCCGTTATCAGTCTACCCGTTTTCCAGGAAAACCTTTGATTGATATTGCTGGTAAAACTATGATTCAGCGCGTGTATGAACAAGCTTCAAAATCTTCTCTTCTCAACGAAGTTATTGTTGCTACTGATGATGAACGGATTTTTGATCACGTAAAATCATTTGGCGGCGATGTGATGATGACAAGTGCTGAACATGCTAATGGAACCTTGCGGTGCGGTGAGGTAATAAAAAACAAAACCGGCTTTGATGTAGTTATAAATATTCAGGGTGATGAACCTTTGGTAAAACCAGAACAGTTAGATAAACTCCTGGAATTATTTCACAATCCTGCTACTGAAATAGCTACTGTTGTTAAACGGCTGTATGATTCAAATGATATTGAAAATGAAAACCGCATTAAAGTAGTTCTCGATCATCAGAAAAATGCACTTTATTTCAGCCGCAGCGCCATTCCTTTTGTTCAGGGAAAACAAACATCTCACTGGCCTGAAGCAATTCATTATTTCAAACACATTGGCGTTTATGCCTGGCGCACAGAAACACTTAAAAATTATTGCTGCTTCCACACACTGAACTTGAAAAGGCAGAATCTCTGGAACAATTGAGATGGCTGTATCACGGTTATAAAATTGCAACCATCGAAACGGATGCTGAAACACCAAATATTGACACCCCTGAAGATGTTGCTGCGGTGATCAGAGCATTGAATGAAAATCTATAGTCATCCGACAAGGTCAGTCATTTTCCCTTTATTTGCTATCTTTGCCGTCAAATTACGAATCGTGATGATTCCACACTTCTATGCGAAATCAAAATAAATCAACAGACCGCAGCAAAAAACCTTTTGGTTCTGACTCCAGAAAAAGCTCCGGAAAAACAGAAAAAAAACCGGTAAAAAAAGGGAAAGAAAATCAAGATGGTGAATCTGAAAAACCTTCTTTCAAGAAAAAACCCTTTGCTTCGGGAGAAAAAAAATCCAATCCAAAATTTCAATTCAACAGGGAAAAAAAACCCAAAGGTGATCCTTTGCCGTCTTTCTCTGAAGATATCCGATTAAACAAATATTTATCCAATGCGGGTATTTGTTCCAGGCGTGAAGCAGATGTTTTAATTCAAACCGGACTGGTAAAAGTAAACGGCAAACCAGTTACTGAACTGGGTTATAAAGTAAAGCCGGGCGATATTGTCAATTATGACGGCGGAACAGTTCGTGCTGAGAAAAAAAGATATGTGTTGCTGAACAAACCAAAAGATTTTATTACCACCATGGATGATCCGATGGATAGAAAAACGGTCATGACTTTGGTGGCAAAAGCATGTAAGGAAAGAATTTATCCGGTTGGAAGATTAGACAGAAATACTACCGGACTTTTACTTTTTACCAATGATGGCGACCTTGCAAAAAAGCTGACTCACCCAAGATATGAAGTGCGTAAATTATATCACGTTGAAACGGTTGAACCTGTTACATATGAACAAGTAAATACTTTACTCAGCGGGGTTGAACTGGAAGATGGAGGATTTGTGAAAGCAGATAAAGTAGAGATACTGAAAGATTCTAAAAACCGGGAAATCGGAATTGAAATTCACTCCGGAAAATATCGTGTGGTTCGCCGGATGTTTGAAGCACTTGGACACGCAGTAAAAAGACTGGACAGGGTTTCGTTTGCCGGTCTTACCAAAAAAGATCTTCCCAGAGGAAATTACAGACACCTGACAGAAGAAGAAGTGAATTATTTAAAGATGCTTTAATTTGTTTTCGAAATCATTTTTATGCGTGGTAAACTGAAAGGACTTTTTTTTGTATTGCGTCTGCACTATCTGGTGCCTTCTAAAATTTTTATATTTCTGGGACATCTTGCTCAGCTTTCCAGATTTGTTCACAGCAATAAAAAAAATCCATACTCTGATTTTTACGCGTCAAAGTTTGATTACAAAAAAAGAGAAGGACTTTTCAGACATATTATTGAAACTGAAAAACTGAATGATATTGATTATTTAGAATTCGGTGTTTCAAAAGGACATTCTTTCAGATGGTGGAGCAGTGAAATAAAATCTCCTGATGCTTCTTTCCATGGCTTTGACACATTCACCGGATTGCCTGAAAACTGGGGGCCTTTCAAAGCCGGCGATATGTCTAACGGAAATGAACCTCCAAAAATGGATGACGCACGCTGTCATTTTTATCAGGGACTTTTTCAGCAAACTTTGCTGCCGTTTTTAGCCAATTACAAATCAGATAAAAGAAAAGTGATTCACATGGATGCTGATTTATATTCGGCAACATTGTACGTACTTACGTTAATGACTCCTTACCTCAAAAAAGGAGACATCATTCTTTTTGATGAATTTAATGTTCCCATGCATGAGTACAAAGCTTTTACTGAATGGAGTAATTCATTCTATATAAAGTATGAAGTGATTGCCAGCGTGAATAATTTCTATCAGACTGCTGTGAAAATTGTTTAAGTCATTGCAAACCGTTCTCCTTTCCTGAATTTTTTTTGGCAGAATCCTAATAATTCCTTACTTTTCTGCCAATCTCAAAATTATTGACATGAAAAAATGCTACTCTTTTTTTGAAGGTAGCGACCTTGCTGTTTGGGTTTTCTACCCTTTCTTACGGTCAGCTTCTTCAGCAAACATCAAAGCCTGCAACTACGCATGGCACTGGTTTTGCCACTTCTTATGTAGGCGGAACAACATCTCCTAACTTTAATCACGCTCATGACAGTGAAGGTCATTGTTTAACTGATGCAATGACAAACAGCTGGATTGAAAATGCAGGTATTGCAGATCAATATCATCTGGAAGAAGAACAACAGGCTGTTATGGCTCAAAACTTTGAAGGCGGCAGCCGTTCAACCTATGTGGTTCCTATTATTTTCCACGTGGTACAAACCCGGCAAGTCCTGCTGAAAACGTTTCTCAATCTGCCATTTATGCATTATTAGATGCTGTAAATGAAGATTTTAACCTGCTTAATGCAGATGCTTCAGCAGCAAGAACTGCATTAGGTTTTATACCTGCTAATGCTGACATTGAATTTTGTCTTGCACAAAGAGATCCATCCGGAAATCAATTAACCGAATTAGGAATTCATCGCGTATCTACAACAGAGGGATATTACGATGTTGATACGGAAACAAACAAAATGAAAGGTAATACCGGTGGTGATACCGGAACTCCTGTCTGGAACAGAAATAATTATGTGAATGTTTGGATTTGCGACATCACTAACGGAGCAACTAGCGGTGTTGCCGGCTATGCATACAAACCAACTGTTTCAACTTTACCACCTGCTTCCATTGACGGAATTGTTATTGACTACAACTTAGGAATGGATCCGGGGAACAGAGTTCTGACACATGAACTTGGTCACTATTTAGGTCTGTCTCACACCTGGGGCGGAACTGACGGTGCAGGTTGTTCAAACGGAAACGATGGATTAACAGACACACCAAATACTGCAGGTCCTTCTTTTGACTATCCATTAACTTGTTCTGGATTACAACAAACATGTTCTGGAACAAATACACAGTATGAAAACTACATGGATTATTCAAACTGTACTGTGATGTTTACACAAGAACAAGTCAACCTGATGGAACTTGTAATTACCAACTCAAGAAATTCACTTAACTCTTCAAACGGATGTGATCCTGTTAATCCGGTTCCTCCGGTAGCTGATTTTGTTGCAGATATTACTACAGTAATTCTAGGAGCTTCGGTCAACTTTACTGATCTGAGTACAAACTATCCAACTTCATGGAGCTGGACTGTTTCTCCTTCTACTGGTGTAACATACATCAACAGTACATCTTCAACAAGCCAGCATCCTACCATGCAATTTGCAAATACCGGTTTATATACAATTACACTGGTTGCAACAAACGGAGTTGGAAATGACACTGAAGTAAAAACAAATTACATCAACGTTATTTCTAGCGGTGGAGGAGCTATTGCATGTGATACACTTAAAAACTATACATCATCTGAAGAAGCTAATATGACTGCCTATAGCTTAACAGGTGAAGCAGGTTATTATCCCGGAAAAGCTACATTGAATACTGGACTTTACACCGTATTGGAAGTTGGTGAAAAATATACTACTCCAACCCCTACTCAGGTTCGCGGTGTTTATCTTCCGGTTTTCCAGATAGATGATATGGGTACAGCAAACAATGTTACATTCAAAGTTTACTCTCACAATGCTGGAACAAATTTACCAAACGCACTTTTAGGCACTGCTCACACAATGCCTTTGACCGATCTTAATGAAGGATTCTGGAATGAAATAGAATTTACAACTCCGGTTTCTGTAACAGGTACTTTCTGGGTATCCATTGCATTTACGTACACCGGAGCATTTGATACAGTAATGCTTGCAACAACAGATTTTTCTGACAGACCAGCAGGTGCTGGAACTGGAACAGCAGCCATGTATATTTCAGGAGTAAACGCGTGGTATCTGACCAGTGATATTTTCACTTCAGATCCAAACTCGTCTTTAATTATGGATGCACTTGTTTCAAACGGACCATCTCCTGTTGCTTCTGTATCTTTCCCTGTAACTGAAACCTGTGAAGGAATGGATGTAACTATGAATGGTTATGGTTCAACAAATACCAGTGGCTATTTCTGGTTTATCAGTGACGGAACAAATGATTACTATTATGATGAAGCAAACCTGACTACTGATTTCCCTGAAGGTAACTGGACAATACAGCTGGAAGCAACAGGTTCATGTCAGACAGATCTTTCAACGGTTTACAACCTGACTGTAAATCCTCCTTTGGATGTCAACTTTACTGTAACGGATGAAATTTGTGTAGCATCAGACGGGCAAATTGTTGTTACTGCTACAGGCGGTGATGGCGGACCATATGATTACTCTATCAACTCGGGTGCAACATTCCAGGCTGGATGGACTTTCACAGGACTTGGTTCCGGTGACTATACTGTAGTTACTGCAGATAATAATAACTGTATTGACACCAGTATTGTATCAGTAGGAAATGACAATACATTTAATCCAACTATCACACCAGATGCAACAATTGCACCTGCAACACCTACAGATTTAACAGTAACCGGCGGAACAACCTGGACATGGTATGAAGGTGTAAACGTAATTGGTACAACAGCTACAATCAACGTTGCTCCAACAGTAACAACAACCTATTTGTGCAACGCAGTTGACGCAAGCGGATGTGAGGCTGAACTTGAAGTAACACTGACTGTAATTGATGATGCAGGACTTGAAGATAACCTGTCTGAATCCTTCAGCATTTATCCAAATCCAACAACAGGTAAGTTTGTAATTGCATTTGATCTGAATCAAAAACACGACATGAAAATTGAAGTGTTGAATATTATCGGAGAAAAAGTAATTGTAAAATCACTGACGGATGTACAGAATCAGATTTTAGAATTTGATCTGAACACAGTTGCTGACGGAGTTTACTTTGTAGTAATTACTTCAGACGATGAAAAGATCAGCAAAAAATTAGTTGTAAGAAAATAATTTATTCAACTGAATTTTGAAAAAGAACGCCTCAGAGATGGGGCGTTTTTTTTGTTTTGAAATTTTAGTGCAAGAATTGTTACATATATTTATAAGGGTATCGGCTACCATTGGCATGAACAAACTTGAAGAAACATATCATATAGAAAGATTTCTAAAAACAGCACATATAGATTTTGATACATTCACCAAAATCACAAACGACCCTCCAGATTTTGAACTAACTATTGAAAAACAAAAAATAAGTATTGAACACACCCGACTAATTGTATGCGCCGGAGAAGAAATACGAAAACACAATTTAATGGTAAACAAACTTATTTCCGCTTGTCAACAAAGTTGTGATGAAACACTTCAGTTTCCAATAGCGGTTGAAATTAATTTTGATGCGAAATTAGACACAACTGGAAAGAATTTCGAAACACGAAAATTAAATATTGTAGAATTTATTAAACTTAATGTTTCAAAATTCGAAAACCAAGATTACGACGAGTTTGTTGCTAACTATTCAAACCTGCCCGAATTCGTCACAAGTTTAAAAATTATCCGATATAAAGGTTTAGTAAAATCAAATTGGCGCACGAATGGCTTAATAATTTCTGGAGATATTCGGGATGAAGAAATAATTCCAGTCATAGAAAAAAAGAATAATCGAATGCTTGAAACTGGTTACAATATTGGATACAATGAAAATTGGTTGGTCTTAGTTGCAGAAGGCAAAAAATGGTCTGAATTTGCGTCTTATAAACCATATGGATTTAGAGTAAATCCAAACTGGAAATTTGATAGAATATATGTGCTTTCGATGTTTAATGATTCAGTAGAACGTTTGGTATAAAACAAGAGCCAACATTAACTAAATTATTATCGCCACCATGCTACGCAGGATTTTCATCCTGCGCCAAACACAATAATGCGGATATTCATCCGCACCACCCAACCACTACTGATCCAAAGCTAACGTATTCCCGTAGAGTGTAGGTGTAAACCAATTGTCCAATAAATAAAAACTGTGATCAGGTATTACCTTCTCTTCAAAAAACTATTTTACTTATCCCAAATCCAAAAAAAATCGGTCTCCATTTTGTGAAGACCGATTCCTTTTCATTCAGACTAATTTAACTATTTCAATACCGTTACGTGTCCTCTGTGGCGATGGCGTTTATCTGATTTATTATCACCAAATTCTATTTGCCATACGTACACATCATCTTGAACAAGTCCCTGATCGCCGTAGGTTCCTGACCAGCCAACTGTAGCGTCATATGATTCAAACAATACTTCACCCCAGCGGTTGAAAATCATCAGGTGATAATCATATGGATCAAATCCTGCTGTAAATACCGGATAGAATGTATTGTTGATGTCATTTCCATCTGGTGTAAACACGTTTGGAACATAGAATAACAACACATCCTGAACTTCAACTTCTGCATAAGCAGTGTCTGCGCAACCCGCATAATTCGATGCAATCAGCATTACTTCATAAGTCATGTTTCCAATTTGCGGGAACATATGCGTTGGATCTGTTTGTAAAGAGAATGTTCCGTCATTGAAATCCCAATAATATTCATCCGCATTTTGTGAACTGTTGATGAAATCAATTTCCGGATTATTTACGTCTACCGCTTCAGGATTTGCTGTAAACTCAGCAACCGGTTGTGGTATAACAGTGATGTAGTCATTGTATGTTGTTGAAGAAGTACATCCCTCATTGGATGTTACGGTCAGTGTTACATCATAAACTCCGGCAGACAGATAAGTATGTGTTGAACTGTCACATCCCAATCCTGTACTTCCATCACCATAATTCCAGTTGCAATTTGCTCCGGCAGGAATAGTCAGATTAGTAAAGTTTACAGTGAATGGATCACAACCTAATAATTCATCTCCAACAAAACTTACTGCAGGTAATGGATAAGTTGTCACATCCACCTGATCAGTTGCATCACATTCACCACCGCACTGAGTTGCAGTTACTGTGTAAGTTGTTGTTCCAACCGGTGCATTGAATGCTACTCCGTTTGTTACTCCATTGTCCCAGCTGATTACTGCTGCATCAGGATTGGTTGTTGTTAATGTAACCTGAACTCCGTCACATACTGCCTGATCTGATCCGGCACTTACAACTGGTGTTACTACATCAATTGTAATTTGTTGTGTTACTGTGATACTGTTTCCACAGTTGTCTGTTATGCTATAGGTACGGGTAATGATTTCACCGTTACATGTATTGTTATTCGACACATCTGATACCCATGCAACAACCGGTGCTGCTGTACAGTTGTCTGCCTCATCAGTTACTACTGCAATGTTTGGAGCAGGTACGTTCGACGCACAGCTTACATTGATTGATGCCGGATTAGATGCTGTCGGATTTGTGATATCATCAACAATAATTGTTTGTGTTACGTTGATTGAATTTCCGCAGTTGTCAGTTACTGAATAGGTTCTTGTGATGGTCTCAGGACAAGTGTTTCCGTCTGATACATCACCCACAAATGCAACTACTGGATTTGCCGTACAGTTGTCTGCTTCATCATTTACAACAGTAACATCTGCTGCAGGAACTTGTGCAATACACTGTACTGTTACACCTGCCGGATTTGATGCTGTTGGGTTGGTCGTGTCATCAACTACGATAGTTTGTGTTACAGTAATTTGATTTCCGCAATCATCTGTTACACTATAGGTTCTTGTGATTGTCTCAGGACAAGTTAATCCATTTGATACATCACTCACAAATGCCACAACAGGATTTACTGTGCAGTTGTCTGCCTCATCTGTTACTACTGTAATATCAAACGCAGGTACATCTCCAATACACTGAACCGTTACGCCGGCTGGATTTGATGCTGTTGGATTAGTTGTATCATCAACAATGATTGTTTGTGTTACAGTAATCTGATTGTTGCATGCATCTGTTACACTATAGGTTCTAGTGATTGTTTCTGGACAGGTTAATCCATTTGATACATCACTTACAAAGGCAACAGTTGGCGCCACACCATTGTCAGCTTCATCAATAACTACCAATGGATCTGGTGCTGGAACATCACCGATACACTGCACATTGACTGTCGCCGGATTAGATGCTGTAGGTAAAATTACATCTGACACAATAATTGTTTGAGTAACTGTAATCTGATTTCCGCAGTTGTCAGTTACACTATATGTTCTTGTAATTGTTTCAGGACAAGTTAATCCGTCTGATACATCACTCACAAAAACAACAACCGGATTAACTGTACAGTTGTCTGCCTCATCAATTACAACCAGTGGATCTGGTGCAGGTACGTTTGCAATAATATCAACTGTTACACCAGCAGGATTTGATGCGGTTGGATTAATTGTATCATCTACAACGATAGTTTGCGTAACAGTAATTTGATTTCCGCAATCATCCGTTACACTGTATGTTCTTGTGATGGTCTCAGGACAAGTATTTCCGTCTGAAACATCACTCACAAATGCAACAACTGGATTTGCTGTACAGTTGTCTGCTTCATCAATCACAACTGTTGGGTCAGCCGCCGGAACATCTCCGATGCACTGAACTGTTACACCGGCAGGATTCGATGCCGTTGGATTGGTTGTATCATCTACTACAATTGTTTGTGTTACGTTGATTGTATTTCCGCAATCATCTGTTACACTATAGGTTCTTGTTATTGTTTCAGGACAAGTATTTCCATCAGATACATCACTTACAAATGCAACAACAGGATTTGCAGTGCAGTTGTCTGCCTCATCTGTTACTACTGTAATATCAAACGCAGGTACATCGCCAATACACTGAACTGTTACACCTGCTGGATTTGATGCTGACGGATTCGTTGTATCATCTACTATGATTGTTTGAGTAACGTTGATGGTGTTTCCGCAAGGATCCGTCACACTATATGTTCGTGTGATTGTCTCAGGACAAGTATTTCCATCCGAAACATCACTTACAAATGCAACTATCGGAACACCATTGTTATCTGCTTCATCCGTTACAACTACCGGATCTGGTGCTGGTACATCACCAATGCACTGAACATTCACACCTGCAGGATTTGATGCAGTTGGATTGATTGGATCGGTAATCAATATTAATTGTGTTACTGTGATTTGATTACCGCATGCATCCGTTACTGAATAAGTTCTTGTAATTGTTTCCGGACATGCGTTTCCGTCTGTTACATCACTCACAAATGCAACTACAGGCACTGAGCAGTTGTCTGCTTCATCAATAACTACCAATGGATCTGGTGCAGGTACGTTGGCAATAACATCTACTGTAACACCTGCAGGATTCGATGCTGTCGGATCTGTTGTGTCATCTGCAACTATTGTTTGGGTTACGTTGATGGTGTTGCCACATGCATCTGTTACCGAATACGTTCTTGTAATTGTTTCAGGACAAGTGTTACCATCGGACACATCACCAACAAACGCTACTACAGGTACTGAACAGTTGTCCGCTTCATCAATTACCACCGTTGGATCAGCAGCTGGCACATCACCAATGCATTGAACCGTCACACCAGCAGGATTTGATGCTGTTGGATTGGTTGTGTCATCAACAATGATAGTTTGTGTTACGTTGATGCTGTTTCCGCAGTTGTCAGTTACGCTATATGTTCTTGTAATTGTTTCAGGACAAGTATTTCCGTCTGATACGTCACTTACAAAAGCTACTACCGGATTCACCGTGCAGTTGTCCGCTTCATCGGTTACTACTGTTACATCGGGTGCCGGAACTTGTGCTATGCACTGAACGTTAACTCCTGCCGGATTCGAAGCCGTTGGATTCGTTGTGTCATCTACAATAATAGTCTGAGTTACGTTGATTACGTTTCCACATGGATCCGTTACACTGTATGTTCTTGTAATTGTTTCAGGGCAAGTAAGTCCATCAGATACATCACTTACAAATGCTACAACTGGCACTCCGTTGTTATCTGCCTCGTCCGTTACAACTGTCGGATCTGGGGCTGGTACTTGTCCAATACATTGAACATTTATGGCTGCAGGATTCGATGCTGTCGGGTTGATCGGATCGGTAATCAATATTAATTGTGTTACAGTAATTTGATTGCCGCATGCATCCGTTACACTATAGGTTCTTGTTATTGTTTCAGGACATGCATTTCCGTCTGATACATCGCTTACAAAAGCAACAACCGGTACTGAGCAGTTGTCTGCTTCTGTGGTTACTACCAATGGATCCGGTGCTGGTGCCGGTCCACCTGGAACAATAATATTCGCCGGATTCGATGCGGTTGGATTGGTTGTGTCATCAACTGTAATTGATTGTGTGACGTTGATCGTGTTTCCACATGCATCCGTTACTGAGTATGTTCTTGTGATTGTCTCTGGACAAGTTAATCCGTTTGATACATCACTCACAAATGCTACTACCGGTACTGATGCTGTACAGTTGTCTGCTTCTGTTGTTACTACCAATGGATCCGGTGCTGGTACATCACCTATACACTGTACTGTTATGCCTGCTGGATTTGATGCTGTTGGATTAATGTTGTCATCAATCACGATCAAATGTGTGCACGTTGCTGTATTACCGCAGTTATCCTGAATGCTGTATGTTCTGGTAACTGTCTCTGGGCAAGACAATCCGTTTGATACTTCACTCACCAGTGTGAATGTTGCCGTGTTGATTGTTCCTCCCACTGAGCTGGCTGATCCACCAGCGCCGGTAAATGCAGCAAAGTTTGCATATGCCGGTTGTTCCGTGATTGAACATACCGCCGTCAGGTTTGCCGGTGGTGTTAATGTTGGTAATGTATTTATTACTGTAATAGTAAAAGTTTGTGGTGTACCGTTACAGCCATTTAATGTTGGTGTTACTGTAATTGTCGCCACTACTGTAGTTCCTGGAGTACCATTAAGTGCTGTAAATGCCGCAATGTTTCCAGTACCTGCTGCTGCAAGTCCTATCGATGGCGTATTGTTGGTCCAGTTATAGGTTGTTCCGGCAATAGCTCCGGTAAAGTTCACCGCTGTGGTGGTTGCGTTAGCACACAAGCTTTGATCTGCCGGATCTGTTACTGTTGGAATTGGATTTACGGTAATAGTAAATGTTTGTGAAGTCCCAGTACATCCCGCCAGTGTTGGTGTTACTGTAATCGTTGCTACAACTGGTGTTGTACCGGCATTGGTTGCTGTGAACGATGCAATGTTACCACTGCCTGATGCTGCAAGTCCAATCGATGGTGTACTATTTGTCCAGTTAAAGGTTGCTCCAGCTGTACCGGTAAAATTCACCGCTGTTGTCGCTGTGTTTGCACACAAGGTCTGGTCTGCCGGATCGTTTACAACCGGTGGGTTCGGATCGATCAGTGTAATTACTGTTGCACTGGTACTCAAACATGGTCCGTTCGCAACTACGAAGTTCGTATACGTACCTGCATTTAATCCTGTGATGGTAATTGCTCCTGCTCCGTTTGAAGTCAACGCAACTGGTCCTACCGCTACTCCATCATCTGTATAAGATACTGTATAGTTTGTTGATGCTGCAAGTCCGGTAATTGTTATCGTACCATTTGTTCCTGCACATGCTGTAGGGCTCACTCCTGCTACTGCAATAATCGGATTTGGATTGACTGTAATAGTAAAAGTCTGTGGTGTTCCCGTACATGGTCCTAGCACCGGTGTAACAGTAATGGTTGCAACTACCGGTGCTCCACCTCCATTGACTGCAGTAAATGATGCAATGTTTCCACTGCCTGATGCTGCCAGTCCTATCGATGTATTGTTATTTGTCCAGTTAAATGTTGTTCCTGCTGTACCGGTAAAGTTTACGGCTGTTGTTAATCCCCGGCACAGATCGACTGATCCGCTGGATCAGTTACTGTTGGGGTTGGATTAATAGTAATTATATAAACTTCAACAGGTCCTACGTAAGTACCAAGAGTTGGAGTGACTGTAATAGTTGCCGTAATCGGAAGCGCCGTTGCATTGGTTACTGTGAATACAGGTACTGATCCTGATCCACTAACTGCCAATCCAATTGCCATATTTGAGTTTGTCCAAGTAAATGTTGCTCCGGCTGGGGTTGATACAAATGCATTAATTGGTACAGCTGCACCTGCACAGAAAGTTAGATCTGGTTCTGCAGTGATTACCGGAAGTGGATTAACTGTAATCGTATAAACATCAACTGGACCTACGCAAGTTCCCAAAGTTGGTGTCACAGTAATGGTTGCAGTAATTGCCGCAGCTGTTGCATTGGTTGCCGTGAATGCAGGTACTGATCCTGATCCGCTGGCTGCTAATCCAATTGCCGTATTTGAGTTTGTCCAGGTAAATGTTGCTCCGGCTGGGGTTGATACAAATGCATTGACTGGAACTGCGTCGCCTGCACAGAAGGTTAAATCTGGTTCTGCAGTGATTACCGGAAGTGGATTAACTGTAATCGTATAGACATCAACTGGACCTACGCAAGTTCCCAAAGTTGGTGTCACAGTAATGGTTGCAGTAATTGCCGCAGCTGTTGCATTGGTTGCTGTGAATGCAGGCACTGATCCTGATCCGCTGGCTGCTAATCCAATTGCCGTATTTGAGTTTGTCCAGGTAAATGTTGCTCCGGCTGGGGTTGATACAAATGCATTAATTGGTACAGCTGCACCTGCACAGAAAGTCAAATCAGGTTCTGCAGTGATTACCGGAAGTGGATTAACTGTAATCGTATAGACATCAACTGGTCCTACGCAAGTTCCCAAAGTTGGTGTCACAGTAATGGTTGAAGTAATTGCCGCAGCTGTTGCATTGGTCGCTGTGAATGCAGGTACTGATCCTGATCCACTGGCTGCTAATCCAATTGCCGTGTTTGAGTTTGTCCAGGTAAATGTTGCTCCGGCTGGGGTTGATACAAATGCATTAATTGGTACAGCTGCACCTGCACAGAAAGTTAGATCTGGTTCTGCAGTGATTACCGGAAGTGGATTAACTGTAATCGTATAGACATCAACTGGTCCTACGCAAGTTCCCAAAGTTGGTGTCACAGTAATGGTTGAAGTAATTGCCGCTGCCGTTGCATTGGTTGCTGTGAATGCAGGCACTGATCCTGATCCGCTGGCTGCTAATCCAATTGCCGTATTTGAGTTTGTCCAGGTAAATGTTGCTCCGGCTGGGGTTGATACAAATGCATTAATTGGTACAGCTGCACCTGCACAGAAAGTCAAATCAGGTTCTGCAGTGATTACCGGAAGTGGATTAACTGTAATCGTATAGACATCAACTGGTCCTACGCAAGTTCCCAAAGTTGGTGTCACAGTAATGGTTGAAGTAATTGCCGCTGCCGTTGCATTGGTTGCTGTGAATGCAGGCACTGATCCTGATCCGCTGGCTGCTAATCCAATTGCCGTATTTGAGTTTGTCCAGGTAAATGTTGCTCCGGCTGGGGTTGATACAAATGCATTAATTGGTACAGCTGCACCTGCACAGAAAGTCAAATCAGGTTCTGCAGTGATTACCGGAAGTGGATTAACTGTAATCGTATAGACATCAACTGGTCCTACGCAAGTTCCCAAAGTTGGTGTCACAGTAATGGTTGCAGTAATTGCCGCAGCTGTTGCATTGGTCGCTGTGAATGCAGGTACTGATCCTGATCCACTGGCTGCTAATCCAATTGCCGTGTTTGAGTTTGTCCAGGTAAATGTTGCTCCGGCTGGGGTTGATACAAATGCATTAATTGGTACAGCTGCACCTGCACAGAAAGTTAGATCTGGTTCTGCAGTGATTAGCGGAAGTGGATTAACTGTAATCGTATAGACATCAACTGGTCCCGGACAACCACCTAAGGATGGAGTAACCGTTATTGTCGATGTGATTGCTGCTGCAGTTGCATTGGTCGCTGTGAATGCAGGTACTGATCCTGATCCGCTAGCCGCAAGTCCGATAGCTGTATTGGAATTAGTCCAGGTAAAAGTTGCACCAGCCGGGGTACTTACAAATCCATTGACTGGAACCGCTGCACCTGCACAAAAAGTCAAATCAGGCTCTGCGGTAATAACAGGTGGAGGGTTAACAGTAACTGTGACTGTTTGGGGTGTCCCAACGCAAGCACCTTGATATGGTGTCACGGTATATGTAACAGTTTGAACGGATGTGGTTGTATTAGTAAGCGTATTGCTTAGTGTTGCTGTTGTTTGAGTTGTTAAACTTTCTCCTGTGACATTCGGATTATCTGTAGCAATCCATTGGAATGTAGAACCTGCAATTGAAGCAGTTAATGGAATATTCACTGTACCGCCACTGCATATTGTTGCCGTATTTGGACTAGTCATTGTGTTAGGAGTAGGGATGTACATGGTTATCGAACCATTTCCTGTATTGGCTCCTTGAGTGCATCCTGCACCGCCCGGCACTAAACTGGAACCACCACCACCACCGCCGCCGCCTATTGCGAAAGTGCCTGAGATGTTGTCACTGCCGCCGCCGCCGCCACCGAAGTATCCTCCTCCGCCGCCGCCGCCCGGAGCATTTCCAAATCCAATGTCAACAGCACCTGCACCACCAGTGCCAAAGCCACCATTGCCTCCTGACCCACCACCTGGGGTCCATGGTGCTCCTCCTAGACCACCTGAAACAGAGGTTCCACCGCCGCCACCAAAACCAAAAGTAGTCTCTCCGGCTGTACCATTTGGACATCCACCGTCTCCACCTTCACCGCCGGTATCAGCACCACCGGTTCCACCGCCTCCACCTGCAACAACTAACGCTCCAGCCATACCTCCTCCTGTAGATATATAAGACGCTCCACCACCTGAACATGAAGGAATACCAACACCGGAATTTTGCCCTGTACCGCCACCGCCATAAACAGTTCCGGGACAATTCCCTTGTCCACCTACTGAAATTTGCAACACTTGTCCCGGCGTAACGGTTAATGTGCCTGTTACAATCGCACCGCCGCCGCCTTGTACACCACCACCTTGACCGCCTTCCACAACATATGTAATACTAGTAACACCAGCTGGAATTGTATAATTTTGCATTCCACCTGAGAAATTGAAAACCACCGGTGTTCCGCAAGGGGGCGGTGGTGGAGGTGGTGGAGGTGCACATCGCGTTCCATCGGCCCTGTAGATCCGCAGCTGAGGGTGAAAGATATATACTTTTATGTCCTAATTATTATGTGAATCGATGAATGACTTTAAATATTCAATGTAACTAGTACATTCTTGAGGATAAGTCTCAAACCATTCCCTTAACATATTATGAGCCAATTCTCCATCATCTCCATAAGCGGATCTTTCAGTTAATGGCTATAGTAATCTTTGAGCATTTACCTCTGGGATCATTGTATCCTTATAAAATCTGCAGAATAAGGCAAGTTAGATTTGTATGAAGATTTCTCAACTCTTTTAATCAAGTTTTCAAAAGCATTGCTGTCTGTCCTAGGAGGACTAAACGAACTTTCAAATGAACTAGTTATGACGTTACATTGATCCCATTTCTTAAAATGGATTGTAACTCATTTTCCAGATGCTATGTCAACAGAAAATGTTGTCGAAAGCGAACCTCTTGGATAATAGAATAATAATATCGAAATACCTACTAACTTTTTCATAATTCTCAATAATTGCGCGCAACAATCTGAATGAATGTTGTTATTTATACAATTCTCCTTCACAAAAATTTGGAAATTAATTTGCATTCCGAAAAATAAAATTATTTAATGAAAATTCAAACCAAATTCCAAATAGACATTTTGTTGACGATATTATTTTCACAACGTTGCCAATAATAAACTAATAAATCAATAAAATGTTGATTTAAACGGTTTAATAGATTAAAATTTTAACTCATTAGTATTATTCTTTTTGTGTCAAGCAAGTAAAGCTGAATTAACAATTAATCTTGAGAAAATTCCATCAACTTTACATCTAGTACAACAATTCACTATATTCAAAGAGCCGTTTAACATTTGTAACGTTTTGGTCCCATTTGGCTTTTGAAGTTAGGACGATGAAAATAATGAAAAATGTGCGCTATACTAACCCAATAGATGGAGATAACTAGAGCATTTAAATTACGAGCTTAGATTATGAGAAATAAAGAATCAAAATCGTGAAATAACAATCTCTATGCAAGTATCCACTCGTTAAATGAATAAAGATCCCATTCGTGAAGTCTGTTTAGTTTAATGGAAGATATGTGTAAACTAAGTTAAAGTAATTACAAAGGGACCCTGTTTTTGGGCGTTTGTACAACTAATTAAATCATTTTCACAAGTTGATTTTTTAATAATAAATCACAGAATACTCAAACAAACAATTTTAAATTTCTAACGTTTTACTATTCGTATCCCAAATGAAATCTTTAGAAATTGTCACAAAATCCAATAAATTGATAGTTAGTGTAAAAAAGTCAAATTAGCTAAGCACTGCCACCATCCAGAACTTCAAATTGATGATAACCATCCGGAGCAGGAATTGGATGGTTCAATTGTTTTCCACTAACAGCTTCAGCATGTACATAATAGTAAACAGTTGTTCCGGCAGGCTGCGCCGGAATTGAACCAGACCAGATATCACCTGATGTATTTGTCATGGAAACCTGAGAATAAGCACCCGCCAATGTAGTTTTGTAAAAAATACTTGCAGCGGCAACACCTGATTTATGTTTGATTTCTGCAGAAGCCAGATATGGGTTAATATCATCATAAGTATCTTCCAGTTTCTGATGTGAAATAAGCAAAGGATCACTTACTCCAACTGTGTGCGTAATGCAGTGAATTCCCCCTCCATTT
The DNA here is from genome assembly GCA_016719925.1 of Crocinitomicaceae bacterium. GTDB lineage: Bacteria > Bacteroidota > Bacteroidia > Flavobacteriales_D > Crocinitomicaceae > JADJGJ01. Next base: position 204,781 of record JADJYC010000008.1, read on the forward strand.
GAGATGAGATTTGCACCTGTATTATCAATGTCAATAGGAACAATGTTATATCCGGGCATTGCTTGTGATAGTATATTCAATGCAATAGTGTCGTATTCTTCTCTGTAAACAGGAAGCAGAATTGTGTTATTCACAAAAGTCTGATTAGCGTATGTTCTGTATGACCCACCACCACCTGGCCATAAACCCGAAGGGCTGTCCGGCTGAGGTATTCTGATTACTTCAAACGGTGTTCCAAATTTAGTTGTAAAATTATCTAACACATATTGAAGATTCGCTTCAATTTGCGGGCCATCTGAAATACCATCCGGATATTCTCCAACCAGTAATGTTTGTTCATCAATTATTTTCATGTGCATATCAATGTGATGAATATCATCGTATGGCAAGACAGTCATTTTTATATACGTATTGATTCCCATCCAATCTGAGAAAATAGTATTGATTTCAGTTTCTGTATGATTCGGATAACTGAGAGAACCATAAGGACCCGTGCCATCATTTTCATCCAAAACTAATTCAGAAGCAAAGGCTTGTCCGCTTCCATCAGACATCCAATTACCACCAGTATTCATTATTTTATTCGGATTAGCAATAGTTGAATAGACATTGATACCCAAATAAGCTCCATATGCATCCGGCATAACATCATCCAACGGACGCGGACGATTATAAATCCAATCAACCAGAATCAAAGAATCAACATCATTTACATAAACTGTATTTGCGCCATAATCTCTTATCCAGATCGAGTTCCAACCTGTTTCAATGTACGATATATTTACATCAGGCACACCCTGAGAAGTAAGGTAAGATTTTACATCATTCGAATCAGTACACATGATAATCACCTCACATTCTTCCTGCGACGCATCAACAATTTGTTTCTGAATTCCGTCAAACTGTCCGGTCCAGGTAATAACCAAAGCCTGAACCTCTTCCCATTCTGCCGCTGTTCTTAAAGAAGTAAACGGCGGCGGCGTTGAAATACCTCTTTCATCAAAGCTATTGAGGTAATCATCCATGATTAATTTTTCTTCATCCTTCATATATCTGGGAAGAAAATTTTGTTGCTGAGAGAAAAGAACTGGTGTTTGAGTTAGCAGTAACAAACAAATAAAAAAGAAGTGATTTTTCATGCAAAAGATTTTGAGAACGACCAATTTACAAAATTTCTATTACATAAGAATTTGCATGACCAGAGAAAAAGATCCCGAACTGGCAACTGACAACACTTTGTGACGTAATAAGACTCAGTTAATGGTGCGATGAATTAAATAAAGTTGTTCCCTGGCTTGTTTATTGATTGCGCATTTGCTAAATTCGTTACCCTTTTTGAAAAAATGCGGATTTCAAATATTGGAATCATATTACTTACTCTTCTTGTGGTGACAAAATATTTTGTCACACGCAACACGCTTTCACATGAAGACGGTTTGCTTTCAGAAAAGATTTCAATCGACGAGTCCGTATTCTTTTATGAGATTCAGGATTCTATTCATAACAGCAATGCAGATCAGCTTGTTTCCAATTCTTCACCTAAGATGAGAGATCTTGAAACAGACGCGAAACAACTTAAAGAAAAACCAAAAAGAAATAATCCGCTTATAAATAATCAACCATTTGTTTTTAATCCAACCGTTGAATCTTCTGAAGATCCTGCTCCGGTTGAATACGCGTCCAATACCATGGTGGTTTATAACCCTTCTATGCCTGCCTTTTCAAAAATATATACCGACCCTGAAGAATCAGAACCGTTAGATCAGGGCAATACATTGATCAACGAAATGCAGATCATGATGCCACGACGCTAAACCAGCTTCATTTCTGATTCAACTGTTTCCAGAACTTTTAAAAATTCATCTGCAGGCTGTGCGCCAGAAATTGCATATTTTCTGTTGAACACAAAAAACGGAACTCCTCTCACACCCAGTTGTTGCGCCTCAATAAAATCCTGACGAACCGCATTTCCAAAATCAGATCCGGATAAAACTTTTTCTACTTCATCCGAATTCAAACCGGCTTCTTTTGACAAAGAAATTAATTCAGAATTATCTGCAATGTTTTTCCATCCGTAAAATAACTCTTAAATAAAATCTCTTCCATGTCATTTGCCTTATCATTCTTTTTTGCAAACTGAATCAAACGATGTGCATCAAATGTGTTGGCAACTTTTGCTTTATCAAATCGAAAATCAAGTCCCACTGACTTAGCAGTCTGCACTACATTTTCATGTGCCTGAATAGCCCATTCTACCGGCTTTCCATAGCGCTCAGCAAGATATTCGTAAGAACTTTGACCGGGATTTGAAACCAAATCAGGATCCAGCTGAAAACTTTTCCAATCCAATTCAACTGAATCTGAATATGAAAATTTCTTCAATGCATTTTCCAGATTTCTTTTTCCGATATAACAAAACGGACAAACTACATCTGACCAGATTTCAATTTGAATTTTTTTCATCAATAATTATGCTTTTTCTTCCAATGTACCGTCTGCATGTTTTGCAAAGCGACCTTTGTTTCTGTCATGTACCTGCGCGTAACTTGGCCATGGCCAGCCACCGAATTGTGTTTTCTGATAATCTTCAAAAGCCTGCTGAATTTCTTCTTTGGTATTCATCACAAATGGTCCGTATTGAATTACGTTCTCGCCAATCGGACGACCCTGCAAAACTAAAATACGTGATTCCCAGTTTCCATTTTCTACCAATAAATCCATGTCTGCTTCTACATACACCTGGTGATATTTTGGAATTTCCTTACCGGCAATTTTTATTGATTCGCCCAGATAAAAATAAAGCGTTCTATTTACGCCGGTTGCTAATTTAGGTAGAATCCATGTGCCATTTGCTTCCAATTTACAATTCCAGATGCCAACATAATTATTTGGATCAGCGGCCCATGAATTTGGTGGAGAATCCAGTCCTTTTTTATCACCCAGATTTCCGGCAATAATTTCTATTTCTGCTTTTTTTCCATTGGTGTCTTCATGAGTAAGATGCGGAATATTTTCAGACCACAACATTTTAAAATGCGGTTCCACCATTTTATTTTTTGCAGGGAGGTTTAACCAGATCTGAAATAACTCCATCGGATTTTCTTTTTCAGTGCTTAACAACGGAAACATTTCAGAATGCTGAACGCCTTTTCCGGCAGTCATCCATTGAACATCACCATTACCATATCTGCCTGCTGCGCCCAATGACTCAGCATGATCTACCAAACCTTCTCTAACTACCGTTACCGTTTCAAAACCACGATGCGGGTGACCGGGAAAACCAGGAACAGTTTTTCCGTGATACATTCTGAAACCATCTTTAATAATAAAATCATCTCCTAAAAATCTTCCTTTCAGATATGCAGAATCAGGACCCATATTTTCATTTCCTTTTGGAAATTTATCTTCGTGATGAACACAAAATAAAAACGGGTCCAGTGTCTCCCACTGAAATCCCATTGGTTTAATAGATTTGATTGCATCTTTTGTTGTACTCATTTCTTTATCCTCTTTTTTGATTTTCCAAATCCCAATGCAGGCAAGGCAAACAACCCTGTCAGACCAAGTGAAAATTTACCTAAAAAATTTCTTCTGTCACTCATAGGAACAAAATTACATGTTTAAACATCTATTTCCAAGTGTATTTCAAAATCTAACAAATAAATAACACTAATTGTTTTGGATTGCTTTCAAAATACCCTTTGCAAATTCAGCATATCTCAGTTCAG
>JADJYC010000009.1 GCA_016719925.1 Crocinitomicaceae bacterium
TTTGACATGTTGTTGAAGATGGCAATGGAGAAAGATCTTTGTAGAAACAAAAACTACTGGAAGCCTACAAGCTCAAACTTCTTTCTATAATCAATTTAAAGCGTATATTTCAAGTCAGGAAATAACGGATATTCCAGTCAAATTAAATAATATTCCAGAGCAAATACTGGAGTTTCAAAAACTAGTCAGGTTCAGAAGTTTAAAGAATATGATTAGTAACAATGCTAAGGTTGTTTTTTTGAGTCCAATCCGACTGTTTTTACCAAAATAAAAAGAGAAAATCAAATTGATTTCATTGATGATTGGGAGGATCTTAAAGTCATGATGGATAGTGAAACCATATCACCTGATCATCAAATTTTTAGTTTTATTCAAGTTTATTAAGATGATAGCTAGAGTTAAATACAGAAATGTAACTTTTTTCGATGTAGCAATTAATACTTTTATAATTGATCATAGTGAAATAGTGGAGTTTCACAGTGGGAAAGTTCTTTGCGCAATAACTGATTCTGCAAGTGTACTCGAAGTTAATTCAAATAGAATTATATTAGATAGTCTTAATAAGAGTAAAACAATAAATGGGATTGAGTTTCTGCAAGACAGAATATTGAGGTTTCAGCCCCCTTATCTTTTGGTATATTCTAAGTCACCTCAAAAATATGCGATTTTAGATTGTAATAAAAACTGCATTATTTCCGAAACACATCAATTTGGCAAGCATATTTTTGGAGAATATATAGTTGATGGTGTCGGTGATTCTGAATTTATCAGAGTCAGATGTATTTTAATCAACAAAGAAATTTTAAAATTTAATTTGAGTGGGTTAAGTAATTGGCTTGACGGCTCCATAGAAAAAACCATCAGGTATCAGAGTTTTGTGGAATACATGAAAACACACTGGTCTGCACATTAAACAGTGGTGCAATTTTTACTTTTGGATATTCAGAATGGTGAAATGAAGCGGTTTATTTCGGATGCCAGATTTCCCGGCAACATGCAAAAAGACCACATATTTATGTTGGACTTTTTCAAAGGCGCTACATTGAGGTTGATATATTGAAAGGAGAAATTATCAAGGATATCAGTATTGAAGATCAATTGAGAGCTATTAAGGGTATACCCGAAACGGATCATTGCTGGTATTCTGTTGGCTTTTCCATCTTTTATGAAGACAAAATTTATTTCTTATCGGAGACAAATTTTATGAGTGTTTGACATAGCAAATGAAAAAATTATTGACTATCATGAATTTGAATTTGATAAAAGTAAAGGACAGCAATTGCGGGGCGGTAAAGAAAATTTGCAAGTAAGGAAGACAAATATATTGTCTGGATACGCTTGGTAATTTGTATGAACTTTCAATCTGACAAAATAGTTGCTTAAAATTTTGGCCCCCAGCTTTCGAGCGTGACGCTCGCCAGCTGAAATTACCTAAATTGAAATCGGAAATTCTATGGATTTTTTAGTGAATGATGTTGCAACAGAAGGATACAATATGTATAAAAAACATTTACTTTTTTTAATTATGAAATTATCAGATGTTAAGAAGGCTATTTTGAGCGAAGCTTCAGAATCATTTAAAGACCTAGGATTTAAAAAGGTAGGAGATTACATTAAAAGACTGTTGGCGATTTTCAAGAATACGTTGGTTTTGGAATTGTTGATAATGATAATTCTTTCCTGCAACTTTTCATTATGGAATAAGATTAAAATCAATTAACAATATTAAAAGAGTTGCATTTTCCTGAACGTGAGGTTAAAGTCAGGTGATTATTCAAGTGTTTATGGAAAAAAAAGCAAACTTTATTGTTTGACAAAAGGGAATATCGATTTTAGAATACAATATTAAAAATATTGAGGATATAAAAAAATGATGATTGATTTAAGAAGTTCTTACTCTGATCAAATACAGTCTGACCTCAATTCATTACAAAGCCATAAGTCACTAAGCGAAAAATTAATTCTCAGGAATTTTATCCGAATCCATGCATTTGCCTACAGCATTGCAAAATGGCCTTATACTTTCAAAATTATACGACGATCAAGAATATGAAAATTAAAAACGAAACATATTGTTTTATTGCGTGGATATAGTGAAAGGGATAGAAATGAAATGGAAAAGTTAATATCTTTTTTGGATGGTTTTAATCATGAGGAATTATTGAGAACATCAGAAATCGCATAGAAAATCTTCGAAGATTTAATTAATAGTCTGAAAAGAAAATGATTAACAAAATTACGTTACCATCCTTATTTTCAAATTTTCTTGATCTCCAATCTTATTTTATTCTCACAATTATCGCAAATAATTGAACTATTCTCCTCAATAATCATGTTAATTTCAATTTCCCCAGCTGGCGCGAGCGTCACGCTCGTGCCTTACGTAAACAGCAGTTAAAAACTCAACTATAGCATTTATATTTGGCCCTTCAATGAGCACAAAATACCGTTTCCATAAACCTGAGGCTGCTTATTTTATAAGTTTTGCAACCGTAAACTGGGTGGATATTTTTACGAGAGAAATCTATTTTGAAGTTCTGATTGACAGCATTAAATACTGCCGCAAAAAACAAAGGACTTGAATTGTTTTGTTACTGCATAATGCCAAATCATTTACATATGATATTTCGTTCTAAAAACGAAGATCCAAGTGGTTGTAGCGCCCCCTTTTCGGACATAGTTAAAGGTAGACTTTTCATTTAATTTATTATTATTTGTTAAGCTGTTCAATTGTGGTAAACATGTGGGCGGATTTTTGGAGGGCGTTTTCCATAATTGAATAGCCTCCCGGTATTTGATTGGACTTCTTCTACCCAATGATTTGTGCGGGTGATTTTCGTTGTAATCTTTCAACCACTTCCAACATTCTTCTCTCACCTGATCAAGACTTTCAAAAATGTAAGCATCGAGCACATCGCGGCGGAGGGTTTTGTTGAATCGTTCAACTAGAGAATTTTGAACTGGCTTTCCTGGTTGAATGTATTTAATCTTTATTTGTTGTGTCGCACAGAACTCAACAAAACTGATGACAGAAATTCAGTCCATTATCTGTCCGAATTTCTTCTGGCTTACCTTTCCAGTTTATCAATTCTTCCAGAACACGGGTTATCCTTGCTCCGCTAAGAGATGTATCAACTTCAATAGTCAATGCTTCATGATTAAAATCATCAATTACATTAAACGTGCGGAACTTTCTACCACTCTCAAGGCTATCATGCATAAAATCCATTGACCAGCTTTTGTTTGGCGCACATGGAATTTGCAAGGGTTCTTTTACTCTCATGGGTAATCTTCTTTTTTTCTTCTACGGATATTTAATCCAAGTTTATTGTATACACGTTTAACACGCTTGTGATTCCACTTCAATCCTTCATTGCGAATTCTGCCCTGATAATCCCAAAATCCTTTAGTCGGAAATTTCTCAGCAAGATCTCGCAGCTTATTTTCACACAGCGGTATCATCTTTACAACTTTTGTAATAGAACATTGAACGTGGCAGATCCAACACCCGACAGGCCCTGCCGATACTGACCTTAGTTTCTTCCAAAACTTCGCATGCCAGTTCCTTTTTGCGACAAGGCCTTAAAGCTTTTTTTCAACGATGTATTTGAGTGTTTGATGATCAAGCGCTAATTCAGCATACATGTTTTTGAGCTTTCGGTTCTCATCTTCAAGCTCTTTTAATCGCTTAAGCTGACCCGTATCCATACCACCGTACTTCTTTTTCCAGTTGTAAAATGTTTGCTTATTAATGCTCATTTCACGGCAGATATCTTCCGCCCTTTTTCCACTCTCGTGGCTCTTGAGAGCTGCAATGATTTGGCTCTCTGTAAATCTTGATTTTTTCATTTTTGACAGTATTAAAGTTAAACATTTATGTCTACTTTTAAACTGTCCGGTTTTCAGGGGCGCTTACAGCTTTTTTAGAGCTAAAAACTTTTCATCAAGAGCGCCTACTTGTAATTTTGTTTTTTTTGGTCCATAACCACTCATAGTAATTTCCATCCGTTGATTTATATATACCAAATTTAGAAGCATTACCACCACCAATTCCGAATAGAATTTCTTTAAATTCTAGCCAGTAACAAAACTGTTTTCCGATGTCCCAAGACAATATTCGTCAATTGCTAAATTCTGAATTGAAGCTAATGGAAATTTGGAAATAAATTCTAACCTTCCTTTTTCTATCAATTCAATTTTACCATCAGGCATGGAAAATTTATCGGAAACTTTTATTAGATCTTCTATATTGTTAATCATTGTTTCAATTTGTTTAAAATTTTAATTTTAACTATTTAGCATTTTCTCAAATCTATTTTTTAAATCGAAAACTATAATCCCTACTCTATCTCCCCCTCAACCATCTCCAAAATCCTTTGATTGTCTTTTACCAAGTTCAATTTTTCTGAAAACCCAAAATGTTTTCGTGGTCGGTTAGTTATTGAATGAAAGATTGATTATAATTTAATAATTCTTTGAGTAAAATTAAATTCATCATTTTGAATCCAGAGGTTATAAATTCCCGGCTCTCCTCCCAATTCAATTACAATATTTTCTGAATTTATAAAATTCTCTTCATAGACAATCTGACCAAGCTGATTCAGGACAATTATTTTTACAAAATTAAAAGGTTGTTGAAATTGTAAATTTAGATTATCTGAAAATGGAACTGGGTAGATTTTTATCTCTCCTAAATCTTGCATAGAACTAATACCTATATCTAGAAATGAAAAGCATGCGGAGGTATCCTTGCATCCGTTTTTTGTTACTTCCACAGCATAGATTCCCGGTGCTGCAACGGTAAAGCTTTGTCCGGTACCAAAGGGAACCGGAGAAAAACCGTTATCACATGCCAGCCACTTATACGCAGCACCGCTTTGTTGTGCAACCAAAATATTTCCAATTACATCAACGTCTAAAGATGGGCCGGTAATTGACAAATCAATTGTGATTGAGCTGTCACAACCTGCAGAATTTGGAATTATTTCGTTATACATTCCTGTTGAAGTCAATAAATTTCCTCCGGGAGACAAAAAAGAAAAGCATTCAGAAAGAGAGATCAGACTGGATGTACTGTTCTGAATTGTTAAATCAAATTCTATTATACTGTCACAACCGTTAAGAGTATTTAAAGTATCAAAATAAATTCCAGAACTTGTCCAAATGTAATTTCCGCTTGGTGACTGAAACTGGTCACATGCAGTGATTGATACTGATGTGTCTTCAGAAAAGTAAAGCTGTAAGTCTATTTCCAAAATGCTGTCACAACCAAATTGATTATATATTGTGTCATAATAGGTACCGGATGTCAGATAAACATAATTACCGCTTGGAGCAGCGAAACTATCGCAGGCTGTAACCATTATTTGATGATAAATGGTATTGCAGGGAGATAGTTTTTGCAAAAAATGATCCCTGTTTGGATAGGTATTTGGCGACAAAATATTAACACCCACTCCATGATTAAAGTCAGCAAAAGTTCCAAAATTACCGAAGGTGTATAAATTATCCTGGGTGTCTAATAGAATGCATCTTCCCTGATCGTCAGGACTGCTCTGACCGTATCTTCTAACCCGTTGAAATGTTCCGTCAGAACTAAGGATACAGATAAAAATATCATGACTACCCCCCCAGGATGAAGTGAAGGCTGTTTGAATACTTTTATCAAAATCTACAGTTCCGGAAAAATAACCAGTCAGATAAACGTTATTATTTCCGTCCAATGCTAAATTATAAACCTGATCATCATCTGAACCGCCAACATTTTGTGCCCATTCAAAGTTTCCGGAGGAATTTAATTTTACAACATAACCATCAAATGTACTTTCCGGACTTACGTTATATACTCCTGGTCCCGGATCGAAATCAGTTGTTCCGTAAAGTCCTCCTCCTATATAAATAGAACCTGTATTGTCTAATTTCATCGAGAATCCTTCATTAGAAATTGCCCCAATGAAATTCCTGACATAAATAAAATCACCATTTGAATTAAGTTTCAAAACATAAGTACTTCCTGATGTATATACATTGTATACGCCTGGACCCGGATCGAAGTCAATAGTTTGCTCTGTCCATCCGGTCAGGTAGAAATTACCTGAGTTATCTATACATAAATCATTGCATTCATCCAGATACGTTGATCCGCAACGTTTAGCCCAAATAAAACTACCCGCAGATGAGAGCTTTACAACGAAAAAGTCTTTTTGTCCGGCCGATGTGAGATTAAAAACGCCTGCTTCCGGATTAAAATCAGCCGTGCCGTAAAAATGTCCGGCCACTCCTATATTTCCGCTCACATCAACTTCAATGCTCGTGCCATCCAGAGCATTTATTCCAGACATTTGTTTAACCCAAATAAAATTGCCATTACCGTCTAATTTTAATATAAAAATGTCTGCTGATCCTGCTGAAGTAAGGTTGGTCACCCCTGGTCCAAAATCAAAATCAATGGTTTGCTGAAAGTTTCCTACAACATAAATATCACCGGAGGATGTGAACGCGATATCTTTTATTTCAGAGACTCCGGAATCATCTGCCAGGTGTTTATTCCAGATTAAATTGCCGTCCGGATCGAATTTTGAAATATAACCAATCGAAAAAGTAGAAATTCCTGCAACTGTGCCCGGACCCGGATCAAAATCACCTGTTCCTGAAAATATTCCTCCTATACATATATTCCCGGAATTGTCAATATCCATTGCGTATGCATAATCTTGTCCATTCGAAGCTGTCGTGTTTTTAGCCCACTCAAAGATTTGGGCTTTGGAATTTGTTATTGAAAAAAGGAGCAAAGGATGAACAAATTATTTTTCATTTTGTGTTAATAAGCGATTTTTTACAAATATATAATCCAAAATAGACTGGTGATTTAACGGTCTGGATTAATATTTTCGATTAAAATGTTTACATTAATTTAATCAGCACTCATCTCCCCCTCAACCATCTCCAAAATCCTCCGATACTCATCCACCCAGCTACTAGTCTCCACAAACCCATGCGGTTCTATCGGGTAGCCAATTAAATCCCAGTTGGTTTTTCCAAGTTCAATGAAGCGCTGACTGAGTCTGACAACATCTTGATATTGTACGTTGTCATCTTCCATGCCGTGGAGCATTATTAGTTTTCCAATCAATCCATCGGCAAAATAAATGGGCGAACTTTTTTTGAATGCGGTGGGATCTGTTTCTGGTGTGTTGAGAATGTTTGAGGTGTAATCGTGATTGTAATGTGCCCAATCGGTTACTGAACGCAATGCTGCGCCGCATTTGAATTTTCCGGGTTCAGTGAGCATGGCCATGAGGGTGATAAATCCGCCGTAAGAGCCGCCGTATAATCCAATTCTTGTGGAATCAATTCCGTATTTTTCAATGAGTACTTTTCTTCCGTCAACATAATCGGACAAATCTTTTCCGCCCATGTGACGGTAAATATCTGTTCTGAATTTTGCACCGTAACCTTCGCTTGCGCGGTAATCAATATCCAGAACAGTATATCCTTTATCTGCCAGTAAATTATTGAACATATATTCTCGGTGATAGGTGCTCCACCAGTTATGTGCGTTTTGTAAATAACCTGCGCCGTGTACAAACATCACGGCAGCATTATTTTTAGTTCCTTCGGCGGGTTGATAAATACGAGCGTAAACTGTTGTACCGTCTTGTGCTTTGAAAGTGATTACTTCCGGTTCACGCCATTTATACGTGTTGAGTTTTTCAGTAGTTGAATTTGTAATTTGTGTGAGTGTTGAATTTTCTTTAAAAGGCGCGAGGTAAAGTTCCCACGGTTTGTTTTTGTAAGAATAATTGACAGCTAACCATTTTTCATCGGGTGAAATGAATACGTCGTGATTACCATCTTTGGTGAGAATGGGGAATGAGTTTCTGATCTGCAATTGTCAGCGAATAAAATTCTCTGTTGCCCGGATGATTTTTATTGGCGGTGATGAAAAATTTTGTTTTATCTCTGGATAATGTTGCCTGATGAATTTCAAAATTTCCGGAAGTGAGTTGTGTTTTTTCTGCAGCTGATTTTCCTGCTTTCGGATTAAAATCTGCCAGATATAAATGCGAATATCCGCTTGCTTCTGATTGATAAAAAACCTCCGTATTATTGATCCATCCAACGTTTCCTGCTTCTGATTTCCATCCTGAAATTCCGGGTCCGCCAATCCAGGCTTCATCGTGCTGATGTTCAAACTCTGTCAGTTCATTTTGTCCGGTTTGATAATATGCAATCCAGCGGTCTTTGCTGTCATACGATTTTATTTCCACTAACCATTTATCGCCTGAATCATTAAATCCGTGATCATGGAAAATGACTTTTTTTGGTTCAGGATAAAACGGATCATAGTTGGAAATATCGGTTGCATATTCTTTTAAATATTCTGGTTTCTTTTTTACATCTTTCAGATTATCAACTGTCAGTTCAAAGCAGGTATCTTTTTCCAGATTCCAGACAAAAATTTCATGCGTAGGATCTTGTGAACCCACTTTTGCACGGGCGTTTACTGAGCGAGAATAACCATCATCCGTTACATATTCTTCAATGTGTGTGGGTTTATCTTCCGGATATTTATCCAGTCCAAAAATAACTTGTGTCAGTTGCGGATTGATGCTGATAAAACTCAGGTATTTTCCTTCCATATAAACCGGACTGAGTTTTTTGATAGTGTGTTCTTCATTGAATTTTTTACGGCTGGCTGCTTTGTTTTTGTCTGACCTTACAATTTCAAATAATTCTTCCTGCTGATTTTCTAAAAAAGATTTTTCATCAGAATCGGAAGGTTTATTTCCTTTTTGAAAATTGGTAATCTGACGGAATGAAAAAGATGATTTATCAAAGAGAAAAAGATTGTCAGCATCACGCAGTAACAGCCTGTTTTTATCAAGTACCGAGTGCACAGAAAAATAAGAAAATCTTGAGTAGATATTTTTTACAGATCCGGCATTCCAGTCATACAATTCATTTCCTTTTTGAAATAAAATCCAGGAGTAAAGTTCATCTGAAATAAATCCGTTCACCGGCATTAAATGTGTTTCCTGCGGAGTTAGTTTCCTGTATTTTTTTGTGGCAAGACTGTATTCATAATACGGAGCCACTGCTTCATTTTCATGTTTCCATCTGAAATAAATAATCTGACTGTTTGGTGACCATACAATGTCAGTTGGCTGATGACCGATGAATTCATTACCGGCCATAATTTCATTCAGGTTAAGTTGAGAAAAAGAAATTCCGCAAAAAGAGAATGCGAGCAGAAATAGAATCAAGTTTTTCATTGTGAAGTTGCTTTGGAGATAAAGTTAGAAAAAAGGGAATGTAAAAACACGTGTTTATGATTTAAAACCCTTTGTCCTCTGTCCTCTGTCCTTTGTCCTTTTTTTTCAACACGGAGAAGCGAATTAAATAGAGAGTAACGGAGAATTTAATTAAAACAATATTCAATTTTCTCTGTGAACTTTGTGCCTACTCTGTGACCTTTGTGGTAAAAAAATTAACCATAAAGTCGCTGTCGCTTCACAAAGAAGACACAGAGATCACAAAGTTTATTAGTTTGAAGAATTCGTGGATTTGTGGCTTAATCAACTTGAATGTTACCAGTTTGAAGAATTTTATTTTTTTCTATTCTTTAGAAATTCTCTTAATTCACTGGCAGGAATTTCAATGATCTTTCCGTCTCTTGAAATAACAAGCGGACTGTTTTTCTGAATTTTGAATTCGATCATTTTTAAATAAGCTTTTTCTAATCCCTGTGCAATTTTAGATTGCATTTCTGATAGTTCTTCTTTAATTCCCATAAGCCAGATTTTTCAATTTTACCCAATTCGGTTCTTTAAAAATAACAATTCCATGTGAATTTCCTTCAGCAACAAAGGAGTATGATTCACCTAGATTTTCAATAACATACCATTCATCAACAATAGGCATATAAAGATTAAACAGATTGATAATTCCATTTTTGAATCTTCTTCTTATATCCGTTTCAGGAATATTGTGACCACCTTCCTCAACCCTTCTTTTTACTCTGGCAACTGCAGTTTCAGCTGAATCAAGTGCCAGAAAAATTAAGGTCACAAGATAGCCCTCATTTTTTGCACGTTGTACCAAATTGGCATGAGTCCTGTTAGAAAGAGTGGTTTCTATCGCAAAGGTATTTTCACCCTTCATTAAATTATCAATCCTATCAAGCATTACCCTTCCTGCCATAATATTTGCAGCTTCAGGATTTAATGGTGAAATCCCTTTTGCTATTTCATCTGCATTTACAAATTCTTTGCAATCAAATATCTCAGGTAAGATAGTGAATGAAGCAGTTGTTTTTCCTGCTCCGTTTGGTCCTGATATAATGTATAGATGTTTCAATTACCTGTAAAGATACGTAAATGGATTAATTTTTCTTTGTGAACTTTGAGCCTTCTTTGCGCACTTTGTGGTAAAAAAATTAACCACAAAGTCGCTGTCGCTTCACAAAGAAGACTAAAGGATCACAGAGTTTATTAGTTTAAAGAATTCGTGTATTCGTGGCATAATCACCAAAACATAAGTTCAATTACGTGCAGAAAATGCAATTTTTGTTCATCTGATTCTCTTGTTTAAACATCTATAAAAAGGGAAAAGAATTGAGCAACAATCAAATATGCAGACACTTTAACCGATTAAACAAAATAATTTTCACAAACTATGCGTGCATAATATAAATTATATATATCTTTAGAGTCAAGCTTTTTTGAAATGAATAAAGAACAACTCTTTGAATTCCACGTGCGGAATAACTGGTTTAAAATTTCCCGTTATTACAATCAGGTGGCCGCAAAATATAAAATGACTTTCTCCTGGGGGTTTATTTTAATTAATGTGGAAAAGGAAGGAACACCAAGTACCTCTTTGGGACCCAAGATGGGAATGGAACCCACCAGTTTGTCGCGTACGTTAAAAAGTATGGAAGACAAAGGCCTCATTTACCGTGTTACAGATAAAATTGACAAACGTAAATCACTTGTTTTTTTGACAGAAGAGGGAATTGAAAAAAGAAAAATTGCCAAACAGGTTGTTCTGGATTTTAATCAGAAATTATATGACCGGATTCCAAAATCGAAAGTAGCTGCATTTTTTGATGTCAGCTTCAAGATTGACGAATTACTGAATGAATTATTAGGAGAGAATAAAGAAAATCAGAAATGAACAGAAAAATAAAAAAAGTAGCCGTGCTTGGTTCAGGTGTTATGGGATCATCCATTGCCTGTCACTTTGCAAACATCGGATGTGAAGTTCTTTTGCTGGACATGGTTCCCAGAGAACTGAATGACAAAGAAAAAGCAGCTGGATTAACGCTGGAAAATAAAGCTGTGCGCAACAGACTGGTAAATGATTTTCTGACCAATTGTATTAAATCAAAACCGGCTCCGCTTTATTCAAATGTCTTTGCAAAAAGAATTTCTACCGGAAATTTTGATGACGATTTTGAAAAAATTTCAGCGTATGACTGGGTGATTGAAGTGGTGGTTGAAAGATTGGACATCAAACAAATCATCTTAGAAAAAGCAGATAAGTTCAGAAAACCAGGAACACTCATTTCTTCAAATACTTCTGGTATTCCCATTCACATGATGCTGCAGGGAAGAAGTGAAGATTTTCAAAAACATTTCTGCGGAACACGCTTTTTTAATCCGCCAAGATATTTGAGATTGCTGGAAATTATTCCAACTCCAAAAACAGATCAATCAGTGATTGATTTTCTGATGCATTACGGCGCACGTTTTTTAGGAAAGAAAACTGTATTGTGTAAAGACACTCCGGCATTTATTGCAAACAGAGTAGGGGTCTATTCAATCATGTCTCTTTTCCATGTGGTGGAAGAAATGGATATGACCATTGATGAAGTGGATAAACTCACCGGTCCGGTTTTGGGTCGTCCAAAATCAGCAACTTTCAGAACCTGTGATGTGGTTGGTTTGGATACATTGGTACACGTGGCAAACGGCCTTGCTGCCAACTGCCCGAACGATGAAGAAAAAGATCAGTTTAAACTTCCGTCTTACATTTCCAAGATGGTTGAAAATAAATGGCTGGGTTCAAAAACCAAACAAGGATTTTATAAAAAAGTGGCTAAAGGATCAGACAGTGAAATTCTTTCTTTGAATTTAAAGACACTTGAATACGAACCAAAAAAGAAATCTGATTTTCCAGTTCTTACACAAACAAAATCGGTTGATGATTTGGCAACAAGAACAAAAATGTTGCTGGGTGCGCAGGACAAAGCCGGACAATTTTTCAGAAAATTATTTTCTGGATTGTTCTCCTATGTTTCTTATCGCATTCCTGAAATCACCGATGACATTTATAAAATTGACGATGCTTTAAAAGCCGGATTCGGCTGGGAACTTGGTCCGTTTGAAACCTGGGATATTCTGGGTGTGGAGAAAGGAATAGAGATGATGAAGGCGCACGGAAAAACTCCGGCAGAATGGGTGACAAAAATGGTTGCTGCCGGAAACAAATCGTTCTTCAAAATTGAAAACGGTACGCGTAAATTTTATGATATCACAAGCGGAACTTACAAAGCAATTCCGGGAACAGAAGATTTGATTTTCTTAGACAATATCAGAGAAAGCAATACCGTTTGGAAAAATGCAGATTGTCACATTATTCATTTGGGAGACGGAATTCTCAACGTAGAATTTCACACTAAAATGAATACAATTGGCGGTGGAGTTTTACAGGGAATCAATAAAGCCATTGATCTGGCAGAAACAGAATATAAAGGAGTGGTCATTTCAAATACCGGACAAAATTTTTCAGCCGGGGCAAATGTTGGTTTGATTTTTATGATGGCTGCTGATCAGGAATACGATGAATTAAATTTTGCCATCAAACAATTTCAGGATACGATGATGCGTGTGCGTTATTCAGCTTGTCCGGTAATTGTAGCGCCTCACAACATGGCACTGGGTGGTGGTTGTGAAATGTCGATGCATGCAGATAAAGTAATTGCTCATGCAGAATTGTACATGGGATTGGTTGAATTTGGTGTAGGATTAATTCCGGGTGGCGGAGGAACAAAAGAATTTGCAAAACGACTTTCTGATTCGATGCGTCCGGGTGATGTTCGCATCAACCGTTTCCGAGATGCATTCCTGACCATTGGTCAGGCAAAAGTTTCCATGTCTGCAGAAGAAGCTTTTGATTTAGGTTATTTAAGAAGAGGCATAGATGAAATTGTCATTGACAGAGATTATCAGCTGACACGTGCAAAAGAGGCGTGCCTTGCATTGTACAACGCGGGTTATACACAACCTGCAAAACCAAAAAACATTACTGTACTTGGAGCTGAAGGTTTGGGAATTGTTTACGTTGGAGCGGGCTCAATGCGTGAAGGACATTATATCTCAGATCACGATGCTTACATCTCTGAAAAATTGGGTTACGTTTTGGCGGGCGGAGATTTATCAGAAGTAAGCGAAGTGGATGAACAATATCTTTTGGATCTGGAACGCAAAGCATTTTTGGATTTGTGCACTAAGAAAAAAACGCTGGAACGAATTCAGTCTATCGTAACCAAAGGAAAAATTTTAAGAAACTGATTTATGAAAACAGCATACATAGTAAAAGGATATCGCACCGCAGTTGGTAAAGCAAAAAAAGGCGGGTTCCGTTTTTCACGGCCGGATGATTTGGCTGCAGATGTTATAAAACACCTTGTTGCGCAAATTCCAAATCTGGATAAAAATCTGATTGATGATGTCATTGTTGGAAATGCAATGCCGGAAGCGGAACAAGGATTAAATATTGCGCGATTAATTTCCATCATGGGCCTGGATACAGATAAAGTTCCGGGTATGACGGTGAACAGATATTGTTCATCCGGACTGGAAACAATGGCCATTGCCACTGCAAAAATTCAGGCCGGAATGGCAAATATAATTATTGCGGGTGGTGCTGAATCTATGTCTGCCATTGAGATGGGAGGATGGAGAGTAGTACCAAATCCAAAAGTTTCAAAAGCACATCCTGATTATTATTGGGGAATGGGAACCACTGCTGAAGCTGTGGCAACTCAATACAAAGTTTCGCGTGAAGATCAGGATCAGTTTTCTCTGAACTCACATTTAAAAGCACTTAAAGCACAGGCTGAAGGCAGATTTAATGATGACATCCTTCCAATTAATGTTTCTGAAGTTTATTTGGATTCAAATGGAAAACGCGCTGAAAAAATCAATGTGGTAAAACAAGATGAAGGTCCGCGTAAAGAAACAACCTATGAAGCACTGGCAAGTTTGAAACCGGTGTTTGATGCAAAAGGATCAGTCACTGCAGGTAACTCATCTCAGATGTCAGACGGTGCAGCTTTTTTGATGATCATGTCTGAAGAAATGGTGAAGCAATTAAATGTGCAGCCAATTGCCAGATTACTTTCTTATAAAGTTGTGGGAGTAGAACCAAGAATTATGGGAATTGGTCCGGTAGATGCAATTCCGGGCGCAGTAAAAATGGCAGGATTGAAACTAAATGACATTGATTTGTTTGAACTGAATGAAGCATTTGCTTCACAAAGTTTGGCGGTGATTCGTGAAACAGGAATTAATCCTGAAATAGTAAATGTGAACGGCGGAGCAATAGCATTAGGTCACCCGCTTGGATGTACCGGTGCAAAATGATCTGTCCAAGTAATTAACGAATTGAAAAAAAGAAATAAAAAATACGGTGTAGTAACCATGTGTGTTGGAACAGGACAAGGAGCTGCAGGTGTTATCGAGGTACTATAAAAATGAATCAGACAGAAACAAAAATTGAAATAAAGATTATTGACCCGCGTGATATCCGCGCATTAAGGCTGAAAGTTTTATGGCCGCATAAAGAGACGGTTGAGAATTGTTCTTTGCCTTCAGATACAGAACCGGGAGCATTTCATGTTGGTGCAATGCAAAACGGAAAAGTAGTTGGAACATCTTCTTTTTTAGTGGAGGTAAATCCTAAATTTGAAGAGAAAAATCAGTATCGTCTGCGCGCCATGGCAACTGATCCGGATATACAGGGAACAGGAACCGGCGCTGCAATTGTAGCAAGAGGAATTAAAGAATTAAGAGAGCGCGGAGTAAAATTAGTGTGGTGTGATGCGCGTTTAAAGGCGTGTGGATTTTATGAGAAATTGAATTTTAAAGTGCTGGGAGATATTTATGAAGTGCCGGTTATCGGGCCGCATAAGTTGATGTACTTTGAACTTTGAGGGCTAAGGACTAAGGGCAGAGGACAAAGGACAAAGGGATTGTTTTAGGAAATAATAGGAAATAAAATTAAAAAAAATATAAATAAAAAGGAGTGGATAAAGTATTAAGAGCGTCAGCCCTTAGCCCTCTGTCCTTAGCCCTTTGACCTAACAAAAAATATATGAACAAAAAACCAATTAAAGGCGGAGAATTCATCATTCGTGAAACAAACTGCAACGACATTTATACTCCGGAAGATTATAACGAAGAGCAAAAAATGATTGCTCAGATGTGTCTTGATTTTGTAAAGACTGAAGTGTATCCGCATTTGGATAAAATCGATCACCAGGAACCTGGTTTGATGGAAAAACTATTGGACAAGGCAGGTGAACTTGGTATGCTTGGAATGTCTGTTCCTGCTGAGTATGGCGGAATGGGAGTAGATTTTCCAACATCACTTTTGGGAACTGAATATACCGGCCGGGGACATTCTTTTCTGTAGCGTATGGTGCGCATACCGGAATTGGAACCTTACCGATTTTGTATTATGGAAATGATGCGCAAAAACAAAAATACATTCCAAAACTGGCAACCGGTGAATGGAAAGCAGCTTATTGTCTGACTGAACCTAGTTCAGGTTCAGATGCTAATTCCGGAAAAACAAAAGCAGTACTTTCTGCTGATGGAAAACACTACACATTGAATGGACAAAAGATGTGGATCACCAACGGTGGTTTTGCAAACTTGTTTACTGTTTTTGCTAAAATTGAAGGAGACGAAAATCTGACTGGGTTTATTGTTGAAGCAAATTCAGAAGGCATCTCTTTGAATGCTGAAGAGAAAAAAATGGGTATCAAAGGATCATCTACCCGTCAGGTATTTTTCAATAATGTAAAAGTTCCGACTGAAAATTTATTGGGAGAAAGAAATCAGGGATTCAAAATTGCATTGAACATTCTGAACATTGGCAGAATAAAACTTGCTGCAGGTGTAATGGGTGGTTCCAAAGCGGTTATCAATCACGCAATTAAATATGCCAATGAGCGTGAACAATTTGGAAGACCAATTTCAAAATACGGAGCAATCCGTCACAAAATTGCTGAAGGCGTAATCAGAACATTTGCAGTTGAATCTGCAACGTATCGCGCAGCGGCAGATATTGAAGGTGCAATCAACGGATACATGGCTGATGGAATGGATAAACAAAAAGCAACGTTGAAAGGAATTGAACAATTTGCTCCGGAATGCGCAATGCTGAAAGTTGTTGGATCTGAAACACTGGATTTTTGTGTGGATGAAGCTGTGCAGATTTACGGCGGAATGGGTTACTCTGCAGAATCACCGGTTGAAAGAGCTTACAGAGATTCACGTATCAACAGAATATTTGAGGGAACAAATGAAATCAACCGTTTGCTGACGGTGGATATGATTCTGAAAAAAGCAATGAAAGGAGAATTGGATTTAATGACTCCTGCAATGGCTGTTGCAAATGAACTGATGAGTATTCCTGATTTTGATGATGCATCCGGAAAATTATTTGATGCTGAGAAAAAATACATCCGTAATTTCAAAAAAGCCAGGTTAATGGTTGCAGGAACTGCAGTACAAAAATTAATGATGGAACTCAGCAAACAGCAGGAAATTCTGATGAATATTGCTGATATTATCAATGAAATTTACGTTGCTGAATCCTTGTTGCTGCGCGTTGAAAAAATGGTGGAGAAACGTGGAGAGGCAGCTTGTCAGGAATATATTGCAATCGTAAAAACTTACATTTTTGATGCGGCTGACAGAATCAATAAATCAGGAAAAGATGCGTTGATGGCTTTTGTAACAGAAGATGAATTACGTATGATGATGATGGGCTTGAAACGCTTCACAAAAGTTGAACCTTACAACACAAAAGAGGCGCGCCAGACAATTGCTTTGAAAGTGATCAACAAAGGAGAATGGTGTTTGTCTGATGCGGTGAATTTGGGGTAGGGTTGGAAGATTGAAGTACGAGGTTTGAAGTACGAAGTTAGAAGTGCATTACACGGAGACTGAGCGGAGCCGCAGCAGAAGTTTGAAGTACGAAGTTTGAAGTACGAGGTTTTGGAGTTACAAAGTTAGAAGTGCTTTACACGGAGACTGAGCGTAGTCGAAGTCGAAGGTAGAAGTACGAAGTTTGAAAAGTTAGTGTAGAATTTTTTACGTGAGTATTAATTCACATTGTCCTCTGTCCTCTGCCCTTTGTCCTTAGCCCTTTGTCCTTAGCCCTTAGCCCTTTGTCCTTCATTCAATCAACACAAACGCCGCCCAAAAATACGGATCATACTTTGCACTCATTTCTTTCTGCGTATCTGAAAACGCATTTCGGATATCTTTTTGTACTATCAGTTTGGAATAAAATAAAATCATGAATTCTGAAGTTTCCTGATCAGGGACCTGCCATAAACTCATGATCAGAAATTTTACGCCGGCCATTTTGAATGCGCGTTGTAAACCATATACACCTTCATTTCCTTTTATATCACCCAAACCAGTTTCACAGGCTGATAAAACAACCAGATCGGCATTGCGCAGATTTAAAGTTGTTACTTCCTGTGCTGTTAAAACACCGTCTTCACCTTCTGCATAAATATCCCTGTTCCACATATCATTTGCACCGGCAAGTGCAATTCCTGAACGCATCAGCGGATTTTTATTGCTTACTATATTCCAGATTCCATAACTGGTTCCGCCGCCTCTGGAAATCAAGTTCTTCTGTGCTTTCTTCTTTGTAGGTTTCTTTCTGAATCAGTTCCGGATCAGGATAAAAAATCCGTGTGTTGCAATGTGTAAAAAATTACTTTGTGAGGTATGCTGTTTAAAATTTTCTTCGCTTGCATTTTCCTGACTGTAGTAATTGACTGTTATCTGATTTTTCAGCATGGAGTGAATGGAGTCTATTTCTGCCAATGAACCGGGAAGGTAATTCCAGATAACCTGTTTCGTTTTTTCAGTACTGTATTTTACTCCGCCGAATAAGGAAAGATTTACGTTTGCCGGGAATTCTGATCTCGCATCATCTGTGATTTGTGCTGTACTGCTCACCTGTATCAGGTTGTAACGGTTGCACAGGTATTGGTTGTTTTCATTTCTCAGCGCCGCAAAAGAAATTTTATGAAATAAACCGGTTGGAGAAAAATAAATGGTTTTAAAATCTGACAATTCATTTTCAAGTGGTGCCCAGATCAGTTTGTATAAATTGGAGTCAGGTGCTTGTGTGGTACCATAAATTTCTTTTACATAATTCAGATTGTTTGCCTGATTGGTTTTCAGAATAGTTCCAAGCTCTGAAGATGTGCACAGGTCAATCATTTCAGGCACCTGACAAAGCGGTGTGATAACGAGTGCCGCGTAACGCATGGGTGAATTTGTATTTCCAATTTCTGAAGGAAAGCTGATAAATTCTATTGCTGCTTCATCTGAACTTAATTTATCCTGTACATCTTTCCAGTTGATTTGCTGATACATTTTGAATTCACTGAAAGCCATCGAATTTCGGATCAGTTCTTTTTCAATTTCATTGGCACGTGATTCAGAATTTTTGGTTTCCAATCCAGCCGCATAACCTTGAGAAATTTCTGTTTTAAGCTGAATCCATTGTGTGTACTTCTCAATCAGTTCATTATTCCCGCTTTGCATAATGGCATCACGCATGGCAGTTGTTGATTTGAGCAAAAGACCTTTTAGTTTAAGCGTGTTATTATAGGCTGTTTCAGTAATAGAAGGATTTGAACTTTTTCTGACATCCGCAAATGAATACAGATTCATAAAATCCTGCGACATGGTATTCAGATAAAATTCTTTTTTCTGTTCAGGAAGAATTTCAAAATTGACGTTGACATCATACAAACGCATGGAAATTATTTCCAGTAATTCTTTTTCGGCAAGATCATATTCGCCCTGCAAAAAATGTGTGTAAAAAAGACCTTCCAGTGAATTTCTTTTCTCGAGAATGGAACCGGTCAACACGCTGATGTGATAACTCTGATTAAACTGTTCAATTGCTTTTTTGTATTTGCCCTGCGTTCTGTATAAAATTCCAAGGTTAGTATAGGTGCTTGCTATTCCACGCTGATCAGCAATTTCTGTATAAAGTTCAAGGCTTTTTTTCAAAATACTCTTTAGCACCTTTAATGTCTCCGCTGATTAAATTGATATTACCAAGTTGAATCAGTGTATGAGCTATTCCTTGTTTATCTTCCAGTTGTATTTTAATAGCCAGACTCTGGTTAAAATAATTCAGAGCTTTATCCATATCTCCCAAATAAAGCTGTATTGTTCCGAGGTTATTGAGCAAACCCGGAACACCGTGTGTGAAGCCGGACAATTGGAAATATTTGTACGCCTCTTTAAATTCGTCAATGGCACTCAGGTAGTCACCATGT
Organism: Crocinitomicaceae bacterium; assembly: GCA_016719925.1. GTDB lineage: Bacteria > Bacteroidota > Bacteroidia > Flavobacteriales_D > Crocinitomicaceae > JADJGJ01. Next base: position 19,616 of record JADJYC010000009.1, read on the forward strand.
TCCATGTAAATTGTTCCTATACTCTGATGGGATGCACCTATGCCCAGTTTATTATCAATATTTTTTCTAATGAGTAACGCTTTAGTATGATAGTCCAGTGCTTTAGCTGACTCACCCTGAATCAGAAAAATTCCGCCGATATTATCTAACGCATTTGCATAACCAATCTGGTCATCAATTTCTTTATAAACTTCAGCACACTGCTCATAATAATAAATGCACTTATCATAATCTGATTTCACACCATATTGCCAGCCTATGTAATAAACCGCACCAGCCAAGGCTTGCAGCAGCTGAAACCTGACAGTATCTGTCTGAGGTAATTTTAATTTTTCTGTAGTATAATCATAAACCCATTGATTGTATTTTGGCCAGACATTTTCATCCCAGCATAATTTTACAATCAGATTTACGGCATAAATTTTTTCTGCATCAGTAGTTGCAGCGTGGTATGTATTCAGGTTGGTATCTATCAGTTGCTGATATTCCGGTGAGATATTTTCATATACCAAAGAGTCAACCAGGTAATAATTTTTGTCTGCAAATTTTTGTGCCTGCAACTGATGTGCAATGAGAATGAAAAGTATGACAACAGAAAGACGCATACCCAAAAATACAGTTTTATATCAGACAGAATATGATAAAGATCAATCAGCCTCAGACTCCATAAGTACTTCCACACTCCAGGCGTCTGGTTTGTCAGCAAACCAGGCTTTGACTTTGGGCCAAACAACATTGAAAAGTTCTGTATTCCGATAAGCATCCAATGATGTTTGATTGTCCCAGTAACTGTGAGTGAAATAAATTCCATTATCTGAAATGTCACGCAGCAATTTTACACCAGTGCAGCCGGGCTGATTGCCTACCTGATTTTTTATCTGTTCAAAGAAATTTTCAAAATCAGCACAGTGTTCTTTTTTGAAAGTCATTTTTACAATGCGCTGAATAGCCATGATGATTGATTTTGTTCTGAGAAATTATTTGAAAAGATCCTGAATGCTGTCTTTGGAACCGGCAGGGTGAAATTCAACCCGCACAATGTCTTTTACATTCAAACCAAGCAATCTGTTTGCTCCGCCGCCATTGCCTTCTGTTCCTTTATTGATGGCAATTTCCAGAAATCCGTTCTCATTAAAGAATGCTAATTTTTCACCGGTTGCCACATCTGAATAAGTATCTGAAATCTGATCAATAAAATAACTGGATGATTTCAGAAAAATGGTAAATGCATTTCCTTTTCCAACTTCATGAAACAATTCATGCGTGATGTTGACAATGGCATTTCCGTATTGATCAACATGAATAATTGTGCCTTTAATCAGATCTTTTCCAAGGGTTGCCCGGGTGGTATAAGCCTGACGTAATTTTTCTGTCTCCTCACCAATTTCCTGCAGTTTTTTTCCTTTCAGCAACTGTTGAATGGCGGGTATATAAATATTGCTTACGGCATGCTTCAATGACAATCCTGCACTGCTGAAATCCAGTCGCACAATTTTATCGGCATTTTCATATCCGTCAAGCAATGAGAAAATTCCGTTATCACACCCCACAAAATAATGTCCGGCTTTTTCCATGATTACCGGATAGGTATTGAGTTCCGGTTTACCGATATTCACCGTTGGTGTACTGTCCACATCAATAAAATGAATGGTTCCGTCAGGGAAATCTTTCCAGCTGTTGTTGACAAAAAATGCAGCCTGTGCAATATTAAATGCCTGAACCTGATGAGAAATATCTACCAGTGTCACATCACCCAGCGCACTGTAAAGACGGCCTTTCAGTGAGGCAACGTAATGGTCAGCTAATCCAAGGTCGGATGTCAGGGTAATAATTTTCATTTGTTTTCAATGCTGCGTCCGGGGGTGCAGACTAAAAATGCTTATTTTTACCAAAAGTACTAAAAATAGCGATTAGCTAAGAACGTTAATAAAATCAAGCTTTGCAGGAAAAATTATTTGAAATAACCGAAGTACGCCCCATTGAATTGTTTGGCGTAAATGACGGCAAACTGAAACTTATCAGACAGTATTTTCCCAAACTGAAATTTGTTACCCGTGATAATGTAATTAAGGTTTCCGGTGAACCGGATGTCATAGATTATTTTGAAAAGAAATTAGATCTGATGATCCGGCATATTTCACGGTATAATACGTTGTCAGAAGGAAACATTGAATCACTTCTTTTGCAGAAAGAAGAAGGATCAAACTCACTGGAAGACGGGGATGTGATTGTACACGGACAAGGTGGATTACAAGTAAAAGCACGCACACCCAATCAAAGAAAGTTGGTGCGTGCAAGTATCGAAAATGACATGGTTTTTGCTTTGGGACCTGCGGGTACCGGTAAAACGTATACAGCTGTTGCACTTGCTGTAAGAGCTTTAAAAAATAAAGAAGTCCGCCGTATAATTCTAACACGGCCGGCTGTAGAAGCAGGAGAAAATCTTGGTTTTTTACCGGGAGATATGCGTGATAAATTGGATCCGTATCTGCAGCCTTTGTATGATGCTTTGCGCGATATGATTCCGGCAGAAAAATTAGCGGAACATTTTGAAAACGGAGTGATTCAGATTGCACCGCTGGCCTTTATGCGTGGGCGAACACTGGATAAAGCGTTTGTAATTTTAGATGAAGCACAAAACTGTACTTTCAGTCAGCTGAAGATGTTTTTGACACGCATGGGTTCGAGTGCAAAATTCATTATTACCGGTGATGCCACGCAGGTAGATTTGCCACGGAATCAAACTTCCGGTTTGCTCAAATCAGTAGAAAAACTAAAAAACATAGAAGGTATTGAAATGATTTATCTGGATCAGCACGATGTTATAAGACATAAACTGGTTAAGAAAATAATTACAGCTTTGGAAGAATAATTGTTGAAATTTCTTGCACATTAATAACGAGGGTATTGATAATTTTTGTAGCAATGCGTAACTCAGATCAATCCACTGCATTATAACAGTCAATTATGAGAATTTACGTATTTGCTGCGACTGTTATTCAATCTTTATTTGCCTTGTCACAAGCTCCTATGGCACCATGTAATTGCCCTGATGTCAATTATATTTTTGTGATTGAAGAAGGTTCGCACTATGGAATTTCTGATCAATATAACTGTCTGGTTTTACCTCCGGTTTATGAACGTGTTTTAATTGAAAGGTATTTAAGAGACTCTTGTTTTGTTCCGTTAGATCGCGTTATACTTCGGGAAAATGGACGTGAGTATACCGTTGATTTAAAAACTAACAACCGTACACCGGACTATGATTACATGGCCTTTGTGCACTCATGTGTTGTGGGTGTTGATTCTACTGGATGGTATGTCTTTGATAAAAACTTAAACATAGTGGGCGATTTGATTCCCGGAGTACCTTGTCACTACAACACGGCATACAACATGTACGTCAAATTAAATTCATTTGCCAGGACTCGGTACCTTGAAGATCAAGATTATTTATGGCGGTTGGTGGACGAAAAATATCTTGCTGAATTAACTAAATTCCAAGTCGACACGTCCATTTTTACTTATGTTGTAACGCCTGATTCTGATAAGAAGGTGAAAACTATCGGTGTTGAAAATCCTGAGTATTATGGTCTGATTAACGTTGGAACCGGAAAAAGAACAAAACCAAAATACTTAGTGATTTATGAAGTGTATGATGACACAAATAAATACTATTGGGCGTTCGATTTTGACAGTTTACGTAATGTATTTGAGGAAAAGCCTGATCAAAGATCTTATTATTTATACTCTGGAAAACTTGAAGTATTCTCGGCAGATATGAAAAAGAAGTCAAGCATTCCTTTTAAAAATCCCGAATACAATGCTGGTCATAGTTTTGGAAGTGGTCAATTTATTCCGGCGCCCGACTTCTCAAATCCATTAACAATATTTTGTGGCATGAATGGTATGATGGGTGTCATCAACAGGAGTGGAGAGATAATTATACCATTCGAATACGATGACATAACGTATCATTATGATACTGCGATGAACTACAAAATCTGGAATAACGGAAAGGCGCATTTGGTTGATGACACCGGGAATAATAAACTTGAAAAAGCGTATTATGATATCTTCAATCATCACGGTACAAATAAATTCATTGTAAAAACTGATTCTACACCAAATTCAATTTGTTTGATAGACAAACAAGAAAATATTTTGGTTGAAAACTGCAGCTCGATTCGATATACCAGTAATTTTTCATGGGAGCGTAATTCATACTTTAATAATCACCCTAAACGCCAGACTGAAATGCTCGGCACCCCTGAATTTATTATTGTAAAGAATAATCTCTATTATCTATTCATTAATGATACCTTGGTGAAAGTTGATACAAACAATTTTGAATTCGATTATCCCATAGATAAAATAGAAAATTCTCATATTGTTAACCAAAATGGAGAAATTATAATTACCGCAAAGTATATAAACCAAAAGACAACAGATATTACTGCAGAGTACTTCCTTCAACCAATACAACATTTATACTTTCGATTGATGGGACAAAAATGATAGAATTTGCTGACACCGCTATATTGATCCATACGGATATAAGTGGTGTGATATCCATTTCGTAAACGGGGAAGTAAAGAGATTTGATACAGAAATCTGGGAAATGGAATAAATAGGTTCTAAACAAATCCAGTATAAAGTTCAGGTTTGAAATAAAAAAAAGGCGATTCAAATTTGAATCGCCTTTTTAATTTTATCTGTTTTCAAAATTATCCAACCAATTCTCCGGCTGCAAAATGAAATGCAATTTCGATCGCTGCATTTTCATCTGAATCAGAACCGTGTACTGCGTTTTCAGCTTTTGATTTAGCGAATTTTTTACGGATAGTTCCGTCTGCCGCTTCTGACGGATCAGTTGCGCCAATCAGTTTTCTGAAATCTGCTACCGCATTCTCTTTTTCCAGTGCCATTGCAACAATTGGTCCGCTTGACATATAAGCAACCAGCTCTCCGTAAAAAGGTCTTTCTTTATGCACTTCATAGAAAGCGCCCGCTCTTTCTTTAGAAAGCTGTGTCAGTTTCATGCCGTTGATTTTAAAGCCGGCAGCAATTATCATATCAATAATTTTTCCGCTGTGTCCTGCAGCTACTGCTTCAGGTTTAATCATTGTAAAAGTTTTGTTAGTTGTCATTTTTTCATTTAATTTGGCGCAAAGATAACGCATCTCATTTGATTGACGGGTTTTTGGTCATGGAAATCTCCTCATGTCAGGTTATGCCGAGGTTAAGCGAAAATCAAGTATATTTGTTTTACCAATGAGTCCGGTGAAATACCATGAAGAAGAAATTCTGAGTCATTTTCAGCCCATTACCCTTGCGGAGATGGATGAAGTAAAACTCATGAACAGAACAGATACCAAGTTTGTTCTGAACCGCTCATTTTTCAATGAAATTCTGCCGGAATTAGCCCAGTCTTATCGCGTTCTGGAAATAGCCGGTAAAAGGTTTTCATCTTACCGCACTTTATATTATGATACTCACGGGTTTCAATTGTTTCTGGATCACCACAACGGCCGTGGAAACCGGTTTAAAATCAGAATACGGAATTACGTGGAATCCAATCTCTTTTATCTGGAAATAAAAAACAAATTCAAAGGCAGAACAGATAAACGAAGAACCAAAGTCAAAGATTTTGAATTAGAACTTTCGCCTGACTCTGAGAAATTCATCAGCAAAGTTGTTGGCAATGAGATTAAACTGGCACCGAAACTCTGGAACTCTTTTCAGCGTATCACACTCGTAAACACCAAAGAAATAGAACGACTGACATTGGATTTAAATCTTACTTTTGAATGGGATGATGCAAAAAAGGCATTTGAACATGTTGTTATTGCTGAATTAAAACAAGAGAATGTAAACCGCAACAGTTTGTTTTATTCACTGATGAAAAAACATGGTGTGCGGCCTAACAGCATGAGTAAATATTGTGAGAGGAGCAACGCTGAATCCCGAACTTAAGTCCAATAACTTTAAAGACAAATTTTATTAATAGATAAATTACAGGGAAAAATGAATCCAACCGGAAATACAACAGCTCAGCCTGAATTATTTGAAATGACATTTTTTAATCCCGATTTATACGAGCTGATGATTCGTTTCGGAATGAACATGTTATTCATTACCATTATCATCCGTTACATCTATTACCGGAAAACATCAAACAAAGATTATTTGTTTACTTATTATGCAATTTCAGTGATCTCATTCATGATTTGTTTTGCATTGAAAAAGTTAAATATTGATACCGGAATGGGACTTGGTTTATTCGCTATTTTCGGTATTATCCGGTATCGTACTGATACTGTCCGTATCCGTGAAATGTCTTATTTGTTTATTGCAATTGGTTTGTCAGTGATTAACGCACTTGCAGGCAAACAGCTGAGTTTACTTGAAATGCTTTTCATCAACGGTATTGTAACCGTGATGGTAATGGGAATGGAATACTGGTGGCTGATGAAACAGGAAACTGTTAAAACGGTTATCTATGAAAAAATTGAAAACATAAAACCTGAAAATTACGCTGCGCTGAAAGCAGATCTGGAAGCACGCACCGGATTAAAAATTACCAAAGTAGAAGTAGGTAAAATAGATTTTCTGAAAGACACCGCGCAGGTTAAAATTCATTATCACGCCCTTGAACCGGGGGAAGCTTACACCAGTGATTTTACAGAATAATTAAAACAATAAAAAATTACAGAACGAGCAGCAATTGACTGCTCGTTTTTGTTTTTAAAAGATAGGTTCCTGGAGAGAGGTTGAGTTCAATTTTTCCATTTATAAAATCTGAATAAACTAATTTGCCATCTGTTGTATAAATGGTCAGATCTGTTGCTTCATACACGCTAATAAAAATTGTTCCGTTGGTTGATGGATTTGGATAAACCAAAAGTTGATTTTGTTTTTCTTCCTGAACAGACAAAGCTGAAATGGTAATATCTGTTTCAATGGTATCTGCATTCCCGCAATAAGAAGTGATCAGCTGAACGGTATAGGTACCGGGAGAAGAATACGTGTGTGTCGGATTTTCATCTGATGATGTGAATCCATCACCAAAATCCCAGTTCCATTCAAAAGTGTGTTGGCTGGTACTTGTGAAGCTGACATCGTTTCCGGTGATTGTGTGGTTAAACGAGGCAACCGGCTGAATGAATGATGTTTCAATGCTGTCAACGGCGGTTAGTACATGATTGGCAACATTTTGAAGGTACATGGCTTCGGTTGCTAAAATTCCAAGCGGTAAAAATGCATTTCCAACTACATTCTCTTCGAAAATCTGCTGGTAAAAAACGCATGCTGCCAGAAAAGTTCCATAGATGGTTGGATGACTTCCGTCTCCGGAATAGAGTGCATTAAAACTCACCAGCGGAGCAACATCGTTTGCAATGTGTTCAAAAGCAATTCCAACCGGTGCAAGCATGCCGCTGTTTGCATCGGCCATATATTCATACGCATTGTACAAACGCTGATTCATTTCTGTAAAGGTGTCAATGGAATCCCACTGAGGGTCGCCGGTTTCTCTTCCCCATGTATCAAAAAAAAGCGGAATAGCACAGGCATTTGCTGCCCGCACAGAATCACAAAGAATTTCGGCAAACGGAAGAACATCCGTTGAAACTTGTGACCAGGGGAATGAAGGCATTTGACTTTGTTCCTGAAGTACCACAAAGTCCCAGGTATTGCCGGCAATTTTAGTCAGTGAAGTATTGTTCAGAGTATGGCTTTCAAACGTGTATCCCCCGGGTGTATTCTGATCTTTAATCAGTGTGTTTCCGTCAGCCAAAGCCATTTGACTGATCATGGCAGGTAAATCATTCGTATAGACATAACTGTTGCCAATAAAACAAACTTTGCGTGTTGTCTGAGAAAATGAAAACTGAAAAAATAAAAAAGTAAAAACAGCGGTAAAGAAGAATTTCATGTTTGTGATTTTGAATTCAGAACGAAGGTCCGGAAAAAATCGTTGCTTTTGATACCGCATGAAATTTCCCTGAAGTTTGGATTCCTACTCGTTGTGCTCAATGACTTCAATGGTCACAAATCCATAATGAAATTCAGGAAATGCATAATCTTTTTCAAAAGTCAGTCCGGTGATAATACTATTTTTTGCTTTCATCATCAGCGGTGTACTGACAATGGTTGACTGATCTTTTTGTAAAGTACAGGAAGTTACTTTTCCATCCATGTTCACCGCAATTTTGAACACAAATTTTCCGGCCTGATGACCAGAAATGGTGTATGCAATGGGTGTGACAATTTTTCTTCCATCATTGATTATTTCACCGGATACCTGTGCAACGGATAAAAAGGAAATTAAAAAACAGAATACAGTCAGAAATAATTTCATTTTGGCAGGATTTTAATTCAAATGTAAAGAAACTGTCTTCAATTATTCAAAAGAGATTTTAAGCAGACAATTGTTATCAACGCTCACCAACCTTTACCGGTCCCTGCTGATGCAAAGCCTCATGAATGTAGAAAAAAGTTTTGTCTATGGATTCGTATTCACCATCCGGTGAAGGTCCCGGAGCAGGAGCAAGGGCTATAAATCCATCCTGATCAATTAAAAAATACGCAGGCACAGAAGTGATTTTGTATTTTTTGAAAAGATCTTCGTTTTTTCCGATGTAGAGAATATCCCAGTTCAAATCCGGATTTTCTTTTTTGAATGTTTCAAATCCTGCCGGGTTTTCATCGGTACAAACAGAAAGAAATTCCACATCTTCATTGTATTTTTCTCTGAGCTCACCAATGATTTTCATTTCAGCAATTGCTTTGTCATTCCACGTTTCAAATACATTGAAGTAAACAAATTTACCTTTGTATTTATCCCAGGTGATCGGGTCACCGCCCTCTACTGCAAATGAAATCATTGGAGCCGGGAAACCTCTTTCTATACTGGTAAGATAAGAAAGTACATTGGTTGCAACAATAGCACTGTGGCGGAACGCACCGTGTTTGGAAACAGAATCCAGAATGGTTAAAATGTTCGGACGGAATTGCGGCTCTTTGTAAAATGCTTTACCCAATTTGTCAACCATCACCAATTCTATGATTTCAGGGTTGGCCAGAAATAAATCCTGTTTTAAAGCTTTCATCAGAAGTGTCGGACTTGATTTTGACAATGCCAGAAAAATAGCCGCTTCTGTATCCGGATTGTAATCATTGAAATCTTCACTGTAAAAATCTTTTCAGAAAACGCATGTACTGATCATTTTCATAGTACACCGGAAAAGGCTGAATATATTGTAAAAAAGTATTTAGGCGTTCTTCCCCTTTTGAATTAAAAGCCTGATCCATTTCAGCAATGTTATAGCGCACATAGGTCAGAAAAAATTCATCCTGAACATCTTTATAACCTTCAGCCGCATTCATTTTAAATGTATCCAGATAATGGTGAAAGTTACCGGTTGTAATTTTATCTGAGTTAGCAGCTACATACATATCAAACCAACTGTTGTACTGAATGATTTTATAATTGATGTCCAGAGAATCCAGCCCAAAAAATACCAGCTCGGTTTTTTTAATCTGGAAACCATCCGGCTGACCCACTGCTTTCAGAAAATAGACATCATAAGTGGTATTGGGCGACAGATACATTTCTGCTTCTGTCTTGTTGATATTGATGAGTCCTTTGATGGTAGATTTGTTCTTCATTGAATGTGAAACAAACTGTCTGTTGCACTTACTTCACCCTCACCAATTTTTATTTTGGTCATGGTGACATAATCCTGATAGGTGTACAGCGTTACTTTTTCGCCTACAAACCGGGGTGCATATCCCACAATTTCATAAGATTCCTGAGCAATGGAAAAACTTGCTGTGAGAAGAAATACTATGGAATAAATTAGTTTCATTTAGGATATAATCAGCTGATCACTGTTTGTTACAAACGATGAAATATCACCGCCGTTTTTTTTGATTTCCCTGACAATGGTAGAATGGATGGCAGCTGTTTCAGCATCTGTCATCAGAAATAACGTTTCAATTCCGGTCATTGTCTTGTTCATCTGAGCAATTGATTTTTCAAATTCAAAATCAGTGGTGTTTCTCAAACCACGAATCAAATATTGCGCCTTTTTTTCTTTGCAGAGATCAACTGTCAGACCTGAATAGGTTATCACCTCAATGTTGTCAAGACTTTTGAAAAGCGAACGGATATGATTCAAACGGCTTTCCAGCGTAAAAAAATACTGTTTGGTTGAATTGACTCCAACAGCAATAATTATTTTATCAAAAAGAGAGGCATATCGCTTCACCAGCAATTCATGACCTTTTGTGAACGGATCAAAAGATCCCGGGAAAACTGCAATTCTGGACATACTGCAAAGTTAGGTGAATTGACTTAATGTTCAAAAAATGAAAAACACACTCCTCCGTAATTACGCAATTCCCTGAAATGAGTTATGTTTTCAAAGTTATTTTCCCGTCCGTGTTCTACTATCAGCAAACCGTTTTCTGCTAAAAGATTTCTCTCAAAAAAACAATATTAGGGGATTCTCTTCTGATCTGGCATATCAAAGGAGGGTCAGCAAAAATAATGTCTGATTTCTGGTTTGTTTCATTTAAAAATTTAAACGCATCTGATTTGATGATAATCCAGTTTGAATCATTGAGTTCTTTTTCATTTTTGCCAGAAACCGGATGCAATTTGAGTTTTCATCTATGCTGGTTACTGTGCCTGCTTCGCGAGAAAGAAATTCAAGACTTATATTGCCGGTACCGGCAAAGAGATCCAGTACATTCAGATTCTCCAGTTCATATTCATTTTCAAGAATATTAAACAAGGCTTCTTTTGCAAAATCAGTGGTTGGTCGGGAAGGAAATTTCGACGGAGGATTAAATCGCTTGCCCTTATATTTTCCGCTGACTACACGCACAGAATTTGTTTTGCCAGCATAAAGTCAACACCCTTTTCAGGTTCAGATGATACAGTTACACCGTTTTTAAAAAGGAACTGAATTCTTTTAAATCTTTCCAGTCGTGCGGAACTCCATAAGCCAGAATGGTGGTTTTGTCCTGGCTTAGCTCTTTTGCTCCATCACAAACAGCAAATGGTAAACAATATCTGCTAAATTTTTATAATCAAATCGGTTAAAATAGATGAGCTTGTTTTTATCGGTTATGAAAAAGTAAAAACTCCCTTCTTCAATAAAAACATGTGCTTTGGTATAGAATACTGTCTGATCAAAAATTCCTTTCAGAAGTACCGATGAACGGTGCAGAATTTTAACCCTCGGAAAACGAATCACAAAAGCTGATTTTACCCAGATAGGCAACTCGTAAATGTTCACAATGTCCAGTTCCGGTAACCGGTTATAATCCAGGTTTTCTAAAGGTTCAGTATAATTCAGCCTGAATATCTCTGCTGGTTTTGAAACATTGAAAATGCCGGTTGGAATTAATGTATTTCTAACTGTACCGGCGGTAAGAACAAAATCAGCAAATTCCGGTTTGAAAAAATCATCTTTCAGTAATTTATCCAAACCTTCTCTGGAAAAGTCAAATTCAGAAAACGACTTTTTGTCAACTATTTTTTTAGACGATTTGTGAATGATTGCGGCGGTAAACTTATCAAACCGCAAATCCATGCACATGGCATGCTGATAAGCAAGAGCGTTGCTAACAGCCATTTATTTTGACCAGCTTTCTCTCAGGTGATTATCCTTAAGATCACCAATCTGATAAACACGTGAACTGTCCATTGGATGTGTCATGCGGAACATGATAGTTGGTACGCGGATTTCACCTTTCTGAACAGACGCAGTATCCAGAATAACCAGATTACTTGTGTGAGGTACAAATTTCAGTGAGTCAGGATGGAAAGCAATAGATGCTTCCAGCTTGTCACGGTTTAATTGATATTTCTCATCATAGAAAATAGCATCCAGTACATTAACGTAAATAGTATCTCTTGAAAATCCAATAAGATCGGCAGGAGGATTTGGACTGTGCGCCAGACAATTTGCTTCCTGATCGGTCATCAGTTTACTATCAATTGGGCGGTTATCTCTAGAGATATAATCACGCTCTTCTAGCGTAATAGCTCTGTCCGGTAACGAACCAATATTGGGCACTGTCATTTTTTTACCGTTTTTCACAAGCCAGATAAGCGTATCCAGATTATTGCGTAGTGTTTATAGAAAATCTTTTTGTAACCACTGCTGCCTTAATATCAAACATACGGGCAATGATGTCTTTGTCGATAGTCTCGTATCTTGCTTTGTACTTAACATCTTCATCAATAATAGCATAATCCAGATAAAGCAGGTAGGCGCTGAAAACGCACATAAGGCTTAAAACAACCCAGCCAGCCATGGTTCTGATGATTCCAAACAGATACAAATACCAGATCACGCTGCCCAGCATGAAGAATATCGCTCCATAAAGGAAAAACGGACTCTGCTGGTTATGCAGAATTTCACCGTTGTTTAAAACAAGTTGTTCAGGTACAAGTGCTATGTAGCAAAAGATTATACCAACAATCATGAAAATTGTTGGCCATAAAAATCTTCCTATCTGATACTTAATTTCGTCAACTGAATCGAAAAACTCATGTTTGAATAGTTTTAAATGATATACTTCGCAGACAAAACTACAATTTTTTTCCATGGAATGCTTGTCACAGAATATATTTTTTACATGGTTTAATCAATGATTTTCACACTAAATTAGAGCTGTGAATATCAAGCCGCAGCGATTATCATTCATCCAGTCTGTAAGGGATCATCTGGGTTTTGTGCCCACCCGTGATCAGGAAAACGCCATTAATTCACTCACTGATTTTGTTTTGAGTCCTGAAAATTTGGACTTATTTATTCTAAGCGGATATGCAGGAACCGGGAAAACCAGTCTCATCAGTGCATTGGTAAATACGGTTAAATCCGTTAAAATCAAAACGGTTCTGCTTGCGCCTACCGGACGGGCAGCTAAAGTGCTGTCAAATTACAGCGGTTTTAAAGCATCAACCATTCACCGTCACATCTATCATTCAGAAGAAAATCAGGACAGCAGTGTATTCAGTCTGACCGAGAATAAAGCAAAAAACACGCTTTATATAATTGATGAGGCTTCCATGATTGGAATAGATTCAGGGGTTGAAAGTGAGAATCAGTTCACTACACGCAACCTGCTTCACGATCTGATTGAATACATTTATTCAGCTGAAAACTGCAAATTGATTTTTGTGGGAGACCGCGGACAATTACCTCCCATTGGCATGGAAATCAGTCCTGCCCTTGACGCTGGATATCTGAAACGTGAATTTTCCATGCCGGTTTATGAATCTCCGCTGAATGAAATTGTCAGACAGCAAAAACAATCCGGCATACTGGATCTGGCAACAGCTCTGAGGGATTATGAAGAAACAATTCCGCTTTTGCCAACCAATAAAACGGATGCAAGAAGTATTTCAGGGATGGATTTACAGGAAGAACTGGAGTCATCTATTTCAAAATTCGGCCGATGAGGTTATGGTAATTACCCGTTCAAACAAACGGGCTAATTTATGGAGGATGATCTGAATGCCGGTGATGTGCTGATGGTAACAAAAAATAATTATTTCTGGCTGGAACCAAAATCAGAGGCAGGGTTTATTGCAAACGGTGAACTGATGGAAATAAAAAAAATTGTCCGCCGTGAAGAGCAGTTTGGATTTGAATTTGCAGATGTGATTGCGCGGCTTATTGATTATCCGGAAATGCAGGATATTGAAGTCAAAATAATTGTCAATTCGATTCGGGTGGAAGGCCCTTCTTTAACGCGTGATCAGCTGAAAGAATTGTTTTTTAATATTATCCGGGAAGAATATCCATATGATATGAACAAGCGGGTAAGAAACAGAAAACTGATGGTTCATCCTTATTTTCAGGCTTTGCAGGTTAAGTTCGGATACGCTGTTACCTGTCATAAAGCACAAGGTGGTCAATGGGAATCTGTTTTTATTGATCACGGATATTTTACGGATGACATGTGGAACAAAGAATATATGCGCTGGCTTTATACTGCTGTAACGAGAGCCAGAAAACAGGTTTGTCTGGTAAACTTCAATGAAGCTTTTGTCGGAAAAGAAGACTGATTTATTTTTTAGTTTTTCTTCTGTTTTTTTCTTTGATGATGAGTGAAAGTTCTCTTCCGGTCTGACCTGCTACTGAGGTATTCTCCTGTGCTCTTCTCATCAGATAAGGCATTACTTCTCGAACCGGACCATACGGAACGTATTTTGCCACATTGTATCCGTGTGAGCCAGGTTAAAGGAAATGTGATCACTCATTCCTAAAAGCTGCGCGAAAAAAATCCGCTTGTCATTTTTCTGAATATTATTTTTATTCATCAGATCAACCAGATGTGCTGAACTTTTTTCATTGTGTGTGCCTGCGCAGATTGAAAATCTGTCAAGATGCTGAACCATGAATTCAAGAGCCAGATCATAGTCCCTGTCAGTTGAATTTTTATCCGGCTGAATAGGGTCAGGATATTTTTCAGCAGCTGCTTTTTCTCTTTCTTTTTCCATGTAAGCGCCTCTTACAAGCTTGATTCCAGCAAAATAATTTCCGGCAATACATTCTTCATGGGTCTTTTTCAAAAATGCCAGCCTGTCATGGCGGTACATTTGCAGTGTATTAAATACAATGGCTTTTTCGCGGTTGTATTTTGCCATCATCTGATTGGCTATCCGGTCTATTCCGTCTTGAAACCAGCTGTCTTCTGCATCAATAAAAACAGGAACTCCTGCATCAAAAGCAGCTTTGCAAATTGAGTCAACACGCTCAATAACTTTTTCAATTTCTTTTGTTTCTTCAGATGAAAGTTTTGCTGAGGCTTTATTGAATTTTTCCAGTAAAGATGTTCGTGCAAGTCCGGTTACCTTGAAAACAGAAAACGGAATTCTTGCATCTCCTTTTGCACGTTTTATTGTAGCAATAATTTCATCTCTGCCATGGTCAAGATCTGTTTCAGATTCTTTTCCTTCAACTGAATAATCGAGTATGGTACCAATTTTAAATTTAGCCAGTTGTTCAATTTTAGTTTCACAATCGGTAATGTTTTCTCCGCCGCAAAATTGTTTGAAAATTGTTTTTTTAATCATGCCTTTCACCGGCAACCGAAGTGTCAGTGCAAGATTTCCAAAAAATGATCCGGCTTTAACCAGCCACGGTTTACCAATCATTTTAAATAAACGGTATGACCAGTTGAGGTCCTGATCTGTTTTTCCGCTGAAAGCAATTTCTGTGTTGTCAAATGAAATCATGATGCAAAGATAATTGGAACAAATCTGTAAAATTAAAACCACCCGTAAATCTTGTCATCATTTAAATAATTGAATCTGATCAGGTTATCTTAAAAATTATCAGATCAAGCGGAAAGTGTTTGAAAATTTCATATTCCAATACGGTTGATTTGGTGGTTCGCAGTTTTATCGTAACTTTCTTTTCTGAAACCACCTCAAAAGATGAAAACTTTTATTTGTATTTCTGTTGTGACATGCATTTGTTTTTTAGGATCTGCTCCTTTATTTGCACAGGAATCACCATCAGTGGCAGCGCAGAAAATTATTCAGCAAAAAGATCTGGATGTGGATGGAGTATTGTGTTTGATGGAATGTCCACCTGAAATTTCTAATGATTTTAAACTGATTGATGAGGACAAAGATGGTTTTCTCAGTGAGAATGAAATCACAAAATATCTTCAGAATAAATCTGTTCAGAAAAAAGAAAAATAATGACTAAAAAGATACTGGGTACTTTTTTATTCTTTAGTGTTCTTCAGGTGAACGCACAGTTTTTTCCTAACGGTGATTTTGAATTGGGAACAGGAGCAGGTTGTGCCTGTGCAACAAATTTTATCTGCGGAAATGATGCAGGAAGAGTAGTGGACGGAACTCATCCAGTTTTTGTTGTAGGGAATCAGGGTTGTATTTCTTCTCCAACAAATTATACCAATGTTTTGGGTGCACACAGCGGAACCGGCTACATGTATTTTTATGCAGGGGCTGATAATTACCGTACTAGCGCAACCTACAACTTTGTTGGCGGAGAAGAGGTTTGTTTTTCTGTTTGGTATTGCGGACCGCAAGGTGCAGGAGCATCCGGGCAAAACACAGCTAATTCACATTTTTCATTTGGAGTAGATGGTGTTCAGGTTGGACCAGATGTTCCAGTGCCTGTAAATACCGGATGGACTGAACATACTTTTACTATGTTCATGACTCCCGGAGCACATTATTTTTCTATTTTATCGGGAGGTGCAGCGCAGTATTCAATTTGGACAGATGATTTTCATGTTGATTTATGTTCAGTTGTTCCCTGTGATGGTTCATGGACAGTTCCTTCACCGGTTTGTTCTGATGATGCAGCTATTAATCTTACCGCTTTGATTACGGGTGATGCCGGAGGCACCTGGTCAGGAACTGGAGTGACCGGAACTAATTTTGATCCTTCTGTTGGAACGCAAAGCATTACTTATACTGCCCCTTGCGGCGATGTGGTTACTCAGACAATTAATGTTACACCAGCAGCATCTGCGGCATGGAATGCTCCGGTGGGAATTTGTTCAAACGGCGCAGATATAGATTTGACAACACTTATTACCGGCACAGCTGGTGGCACATGGAGTGGTACAGGAGTTACCGGAACAATGTTTGATCCTTCTGCCGGAAGTCAGAATATAACTTACAGCGTAGGCACCGCGCCGTGTAATGATATTCTGGCTCAGATTATTAATATTACTCCTGCTTCAGACCCGTCATGGACAACTCCCGGAACTATTTGTGAAACCGGAGGCATAATTGATCTCTCAGCAACCGTTACGGGCACTGCAGGCGGTACCTGGAGCGGCACTGGAGTTACAGGTTCAAATTTTAACCCGGCTGGTTTGAGCGGGCCAATTTCTATAACCTATACAGTTGGTGCAATGCCTTGTGTCGGAGCTTCAACGCAGAATATTACGGTTGTTGCTGATGTAAATCCGGCATGGACTCCACCTGTTGGTTTGTGTTCTGGTTCAGCACTTGTCGATTTGAATACTACCATTACCGGAACATCCGGCGGAACATGGTCTGGTGTAGGTGTAACCGGAAATAATTTTGACCCTACGGCAGGAACACAAACAATTACTTATACAGTTGGTACTGCTCCGTGTCAGGAAACTTCTGCGCAAACAATCAACGTTACACCAGGATTGAGTTCAGCTTGGACAAGTCCCGGAACAATTTGTGCAAATGCGGGAACCATCAATCTGGATGCACTTATCACCGGTGATGCAGGAGGAACATGGTCAGGCACCGGCGTTTCAGGAAATATATTTAATCCTTCCGGTTTGAGTGGACCAATTGCTGTGACTTATTCAATTGGCGTAATTCCATGCACAAGTGCTTCTACCCAAAATATTATTGTTAATGCTGATGTAAACCCAACTTGGGTTGCACCGCTTAATCTTTGCACCAGTTCTGCTTCAGTGGATTTAAATACTACCGTTACCGGAACAGCAGGTGGAACCTGGTTAGGAACAGGAGTTACCGGTTCAAATTTTAATCCTTCATCAGGAACACAATCAGTCATCTATACAGTTGGTGCTGCGCCATGTGCGGAAACTTTGACGCTTACGATTACGGTTGGTGTTGCACCTGATGCATCCTGGTCAACTGTCAATGTTTGTGAATTTGGTCCGGATGTAAATCTGAATTTATTGGTTACCGGAACAGCCGGTGGAACCTGGAGCGGAACAGGAGTTACCGGAAATAATTTTGATCCTTCAGCAGGAACGCAGTCATTAACCTATACAGTAACCAGCGGTGCCTGCAGTGCAACTTCATCTCAGGTTATTTCTGTTTCAAACCCAACGCTGAATGTAACGGGAATAAATACATCTTGTTTGGTACAATGATGGTTCGGCCACCGTAACTGTTTCCGGCGGATCAGGAACATACACGTATTCATGGACAACATTTCCTGTTCAAACAACTTCAACAGCAACAAATTTAACTGCAGGTGCATACACCGTTACAGTTACTGATGTCAATGCCGGTTGTTCAGTCTCAGAAGATATAATCATAACAGAACCGTTGCAGATAGTTCTAGTCATGGATTCTGTTTCTGCGTGTGCTCCTTCATCAGGAACAGCCTGTGTAAATGTAAGTGGCGGCTCATCTCCTTATTCTTATTCATGGAACAATTCAACCAGTACTTCTGATTGCGCAAATGATCTTGATTCAGCGATGCAATCAGTATCAGTAACTGATAATAACGGTTGCAATGCAACGGATTCTGTTTTTGTAATTATATATCCTGAGCCGGTTTTGACAATCAGCTCTGATACTACAATTCTCAACGGAGGTGAAGCATCTTTGTGGGTTAATGGTGGTGTAAGTTATTTGTGGACACCTTTTACTGATTTAAGTTGTGATGATTGTGCAAATCCAATTGCTGATCCATTGGATACAACTGTGTATTGTGTAACAGCTGCAGATATAAACGGATGTCAGGCAACAGCATGCACAACGGTTCGGGTGGAAATTATCTGCGGACAGATTTTTGTACCCAATGCATTCTCACCAAATTTTGATGACGAAAACGATATTTTATGTGTCTATAATAACTGTATGGAGTCAATGACTTTTGCAGTTTATGACCGCTGGGGTGAAAAAGTTTTTGAAACCAGCAGCATGAATGTGTGCTGGGATGGTACGTTCCGTGAAAAGCCAATGAGTACCGGCATTTATGTTTATAAACTGGAAGGTACCTTGATTACCGGAACCAAAGTTTCTCAAAGCGGAAATGTCACTCTGGTGAGATAAAAATAAAGCGTAGAAAATCTCTACCTTTGGATTATGTCATCTGCAATTGATTTCAGAAATACCAAGTTGTTTTTTGGAGGTTTGGAAGAATCTGGTTTTGAAAAAATCTTAACCGGAAAATATCCTGATTCCAGATTTGTAGTTCTTACCGATGAAAATGTGAACTCACATTGGGCAGAATTTCTTGTTACCAATTTTGATTTTTAAGCCGGGCAGAGATTATTGAAATTCCTGCAGGAGAAGAAAATAAAAATTTAGAAATCTGTCATTCTGTGTGGCAAACTTTATCTGAAATGAATATTTCGAGAAAAGATGTACTACTAAATTTTGGTGGTGGTATGGTAACGGATTTGGGTGGATTTGTTGCGTCTACGTTTAAACGCGGAATACCGTTTGTAAATATTCCTACTTCATTACTTTCACAGGTAGATGCTTCAGTTGGCGGTAAAACAGGAATTGATCTTGATGCATACAAAAATCAGGTAGGTACTTTTGCTGAACCAGATTTTGTTTTTATTTCAAATGAGTTTCTGGAAACTTTGCCGGATGAACAATTGATTTCAGGATTTGCAGAAATGCTGAAACACGGACTTATTGCAGACGTGGCTTATTGGGAGGAATTATCAACGTTGAATCCCTTAGAAAATAAACAACTCCTTACTCTGATTAAAAAATCAGTAAGTCTTAAATCTGAAATTGTACTTGCAGATTTTGATGAAAAAGGACCGCGGAAAATTTTGAATTTCGGACATACAATCGGACATGCCCTGGAGAGTTATTTTCTTCAGAAAAAAAATCCGCAGCTGCATGGTCACATGGTTGGTTTAGGGATGCTTGCTGAAGCATATCTGTCAAAAGAAATGAAATTAATTTCAGAAACAGAATTTATGCAAATAGAATCGGTTTGCAGAAATCATTTTGGAAAATATCTGAAAGAAAAACCAGATACTGATAGGATGATTCAGGTCATGCAAAACGACAAGAAAAATGATTCAGGAAAAATCAACTTTTCACTTTTGAATGGGATTGGAAAATGTAATTTTAATGTGGAGGTTCCGGAAGAGTTGATCAGGAAAAGTATTCAATGTTTTTAGCAGTTAAATTGTTCCGCAGAAAAGCGCAGATAATTTTCGCAGATATGCGTTTTTTGTTGCAAATTCTTCTTTAAATCTGCGTTATTTTTCAGCGAAAACTCAGCGGGAAAAAATCCTACAATTAAGCTTCAACAACTGTAAACGAGTAGCCTTCCATGATTTGGTTGGCAAGCAGTTTTTTGCAGGCTTCATCTGCTTTTTTCTCAGCAGTTGCTTTTGAATCTGCCTCAATAAATAAACGGATGTGTTTACCGATACGCACGTTGGAAATTTCATTCAAACCTAAATTACCCATTGCCTGAGTTACTGCTTTTCCCTGCGGATCTAACAATGCGTCTAACGGCATTACATCAATTTCAGCTTTGAATTTCATCGTGTTCGTAGGTTTTGAATCAGTGACAAAAGTATGTATAAAATTATGATGAGCGGAATGGCCAGCCACCATAAAGTTGCCAACATCACTGCGCAAAGTGTTAAGAAAATATAGCGTATTTCATTGCCTTTCCAGCCAAAGGTTTTGAACTTCAGTGCAAAAAGCGGAAGTTCAGCAACAAGCATGATTGACATAATGACAGCCGCAATTATTAAAAACCAGGGATTTAAAATCAAATTACTGACCCACATTTGCCATCCTGAATTTGAGCCTGAAAGTTGAATCAGAATCAAAGGCAGTGATGCAAAGAATAACGTATTGGCCGGTGTTGGTAATCCAATAAATGAATCGGATTGCCGTGTATCTAAATTGAATTTTGCCAGACGGAACATGGACATGACTGGAATAAGCAATGCAAACCAAGGTAGCCAGCAAAATAAAAATTGAGTCTGATTACCAATAGAACTATAAGGGCTGATAATTTCTGATTGAAAAATTCTATCCAGCACAGTAAAATCTGTAAGTACAAAATAATCATATTGCCAATCATGATATCCTAATCTTGGCATAGCCCACTTTGAAAGAATACTTAATTTGACAAGCATAAGAACAATCACCCCCGGCGCTACCCCAAACGTCACCATGTCAGCCAATGAATCCAACTGTTTACCCATTTCACTGGGTACTTTTAATAACCTTGCAGCAAATCCGTCAAAAAAATCAAGGAACGCTGAAATAAAAATACAGTAAGGTGCCCACTCCAATCGGCCGGTCAGGGCAAAAATAATGGCCAGCACACCTCCAATTAAATTGCCGGCTGTAAACAAATGCGGAATTAATCTTTTAAATCCTGACATAGTGCAAAAATGCGGAATAAATTGGTATAGATAAATGTTCTGACAAATATTTCATCTTTCAGCAATCCTTTTCAGGTTCTTAAACGTATTATTCAACAGGATGTGTACAATTTTTTGCAATTAACGGAGTTTAGTACTGACACGTTTTTTTGTACTTTTACTTTCAGCTGATGAAAATTAAACTGCTTTCTTCTTTCTTGTTTGTCTCCGTTGCCCATGTTATTTATGCGCAAGGTTCAATTGCACCCAAGTATTCGAATGAGTTTTTGCAGATAGGTGTTGGAGCCGGAGCATTGGGAATGTCCAATTCAATTGTTGCCGGTGTGGATGATGTTACATCCGGATACTGGAATCCAGCTGCACTGACAGATGTGAAAGACTTTTTACAGATTGGCGCCATGCACGCAGAGTATTTTGCAGGCATTGCCAAGTACGATTATATTGGAGTTGCAAAACCCATTGATGAGATGAGTACCGGGGCATTTACCTTCATTCGCTTTGGGGTGGATGATATTCCAAACACCACTCAGCTGATTGACGCAACCGGAAATATTGATTATGACAAAATCACTACGTTTTCTGCAGGTGATTATGGATTCCTTTTTTCATACGCGCGCAAAATGCCAGTTGAAGGATTATCCGTTGGCGGAAATTTTAAAATCATTTACCGTCATGTGGGAAAATTTGCACGCTCATGGGGATTTGGTTTAGATGCCGCTGCAACATACAGATTAGGAGAGAAATGGCGCTTTGGTGTTTTGCTTCGTGATGCTACTTCTACTTTTAATGCCTGGTCATTCAATTTAGATGACGCCATGAAAGAAACTTTTGAAATAACCGGAAATGAAATTCCGCAAAATGGTTTGGAATTGACATTACCAAAAATAATTCTGGGCGCAAGTTTCAAGCAAAAAATTGTAAAAGAGTTTTATGTCCGATCTGAAATCAACATGGATTTAAATACTGACGGAAGAAGAAATGTATTGATCCGGACATCACCAATAAGTATTGATCCGCATGTTGGAATTGAATTTGGTTATGGCAAGTGGGTTGCTTTGCGCGCAGGCATCGGAAATTTTCAGTGGATCAAAAATCCTGACCTTACTGAATCGCTGACTTTACAACCAAATATCGGAATTGGAGTTGGATTTAAAGATGTCAAAATTGATTACGCTTTTACTGATATCGGTGATGCTTCAGTAGCATTATATTCTCATATTTTTTCGCTCCGGTTCAGTATCTCTGATCCGCGGCTGAAAGAATCCACTTCATCCATGTAATGAAACGAATTCTCACATATTGCCTTTTTATTCTGCCTTTCATTTCAGCAGCGCAGTATGGCAATGAGTGGATTGACTACAACCAGAAATATTATTCATTTAAAATCTGGCAGGATGGCGTTTACAAATTAGATTACAATACACTCGTATCTGCAGGTGTACCTGTATCATCTATTGATCCGGGTAACTTTCAGATTTTTGGTTTTGACCAGGAACAATATATCTGGGTTGAAGGTTCGGGTGACGGCAGTTTTGATCCATCTGATTATATTGTCTTTTACGGAAAGAAAAATACCACCTGGCTGGATTCCATGATTTATGATTCACCGGATGATGTTTCAAATAAATATTATCCGCATTATAATGATACTATAAACTATTATCTGACCTGGAATTCTTCAACAACAAATAAAAGAATTCTGGAAGAAACCGATGTAAGTTTCGGTACTTATACGCCACAAAATTATTTCTTAAGAACGGTGTATATATGCAGGCCCGGGCGCACCTGATGCAAAAGGAATTGCCGTTTCAGCAGGTGTGTCAAATGCTTCACTTGTAGGCGGTGTAAACCATCATCTTGTATTGCAATTTGGATCAGGTAACCAGATTTTGTATGACACACTTTTTACAGGATTTCAACGCAACAAACTGGAATTCCTGATTAGTCCGTCAGACATAGAATCTCCCTTTACCAATATCAGACATGAAGTTCCAAATGATCTTGGAGTAGCGTCCGATTATCAGTCTGTAGCCTATACCGAATTAATTTATCCTCATTCAACAATTCTGGAAGGCGGATCAAATTATAAAATGACAATTCCGCACAACAATACTGAATCAAAATCACGTTATGACCTGACCGGATTTACGAGTGCTTCACCTTGGGCAATGACGCTTACGGGACAAATGAAAAAAATTCCGGTGGTTGATAATGCAGGTACTTTTCAGATGCTCATTCCAAATCATCCGTCAGCAATTGATCAGGAATTAATTCTGCTGGATGAATCTGAAATGATTGATGTAACTAATTTGTCACCCATTAATGGTACCGGAGATTTTGTAGATCTGACTGCATTAAATTTTGAAGCGTCCTACATTATTCTTACACACAAAAGTCTTTGGTCATCAGCAACAGATTATCAGAATTACAGATCAAGTGTTGCTGGCGGCGGTCATAATACATTGCTGATAGATGTGGAAGAACTTTACCATCAGTTTGGAGGAGGCGTTGAAAAACATGTTATCGGAATTCGCCGCTTTCTTCACTACGCATATAATAATGCATCACTTAAACCGACAAATCTTTTTATCATTGGAAAAGGAGTAAGAGAAGCAACGGAAAGCAGTGTTCCAACCGGACCCGGAACAAGAAAAGGACCGGCTTCTTATGAAATGTGTCTCATTCCTTCATACGGATATCCTGCAAGTGATAATTTAATTACTGCAAGATTAGAAGGCAATTTATGGGAACCACTCATTGCAACGGGAAGATTGGCTGCACAATCAAATGCTGATGTTACGCTTTATCTGAATAAAGTAATTGAATATGAACTGGCGCAGGATCAGAATTCAGTTTACAGTGTGGACAATAAAATGTGGCAGAAAGAAATTTTACATTTCAGCGGCGGGGCAGATGCAAGTGAGCAGCTTGTTTTTAAACAATATCTGGGCATGTATGAAAATACTTTGGAAGATCCGCAGTTTGGAGGCAATGTGACAACGTTTTATAAAACGTCGTCAGACCCTATTGATCCGATTACACTTTATCAGGTTAATGATTATATCAATTCTGGAGTTTCACTGATGACATTTTTTGGTCATGCATCTGCAGATGGATTTGATCAGAATGTTGATGATCCTGCCAACTGGGACAACCAGGGAAAATATCCGGTTGTGCTTGGAAATGCCTGTTATACCGGAGATATTCATCAGCCATTTGATTACAGTGCTTCAGAAGAATATGTATTGGTGGAAGACAGAGGTTCAATTGCTTTTATAGCCAACGTGAAGCAGGCATTTTCAACTTCACTTCATGTTTATTCAGGAGAATTTTTTCAGCAGATTGCGGATGAAAATTACGGCGGAACTTTAGGTGAACATATTCAGAATACAATTATTTCCATTCAGTCTCCTTCAATGTCACTTGGTTTGAAAAATGTTTGTCTGGAAATGACTTTACATGGTGATCCGGCTTTGAGAGTAAATTATCATACGTATCCTGAACTGGAATTGAATTATTCCAGTCTTTTTATTGAACAGGATGAAGTGGATCTGTCAACTGATTCAATTGATGTCAATGTTGTAATTTACAATGTAGGTAAAGCAGTGACGGATACTTTTATTGTTGAACTTACACGCAAATTTCCAAACAACGGTGGTGATTCACTTTATACCAAACCGGTGTATGGTTTGAATTATACTGACACCATTGTTTTTACCATTCCGCTTTATGCAAATAATGGAATTGGAATAAATGAGTTTACTGCAATGGTTGACATTCCTAGCATTGTTACCGAGCAATATGATGAACTTTCAAATAATCAGATAACGAAACAGGTCATTTTTGATTTTGACGGAATTTATCCGGTGTGGCCATATAATTATGCCGTTGTGCCCAATGACACAATCACTTTGAAAGGATCAACAGTGAATCCGTTTGCAGATGTTGCACAATATCGATTTGAAATTGATACAACAGATTTATTTAACAGCCCGTTCAGAAAATTTTCAACGCATACTTCTGCCGGAGGTGTTGTAGAAGCATCTTATAATGAATGGTTCAATGCAAATACACTCACAGTTGATGAACTCATTCTGGAAGACAGCATGGTGTATTTCTGGCGTGTTGCAGTGGAAGATACCGGATATTACTGGATAGAAAGTTCATTTCAGTTTATTCCGGGCAAAGAAGGTTGGGGACAGGATCATTTTTTCCAGTTTAAGAATAATGATTTTCAGGTAATCCATTATAACCGGGATATCCGTCAGAGGGAATTTGACGGACCTGTAATCAAAACAATTGACGCCGATGTTTATGGTAATGCCGACAACTGGTTTGAATATGCATTTACCCTCTATCATATTGATGGTGAAATTGCTGAATATAATTTTTGCGGAACTAATCCGCAGTTGTTTGTTTGTGTCATCGATCCATGTTCTTTGAAACCCTGGGGAACACCTTGTATGGGTGAAAATCCGGATCATCATTTTGGTGCTGCCAATGAAGATTGTGCGTGCCGGCCACGCGTTGAATATCATTTTGGTTTTCCTCAGAATGATTACAATTCAATGGACTCTTGTGCCAATATGATTCTCAATGAAATTCCGGATAGTTTTTATTATCTGATTTATACTTCCATTTTTGCAAATTATTCAGAGTGGGATGCTGTTTATCCAAACATGTATTCTGTATTGCAAAGTTTAGGTTCTGACAGTATTTATCCGGGAAGGCCGGAAGTACCTTTTATTCTGTTCGGTAAAATGGGAGATCCTTCTCAGTTTACTGAAGTTTATGGTCAGTTTCAGGATGATGTAATTCATTTTGCAGATACGCTTTTTGGTTGTGAAAGTCAGGGAACTGAAACCTCTGTTTTAATTGGACCATCACAGGAATGGAATACGCTTTACTGGAAACAGGACGCACTGGAATCTCCCACAGGTGATACCACACGATTGCATGTTTACGGAGTTGACTGGCTGGGTGCTACTACATTATTAATTGATACGTTGTTTACATCAGATGATTCAATTCTTTCTTTGAATACCATGATTGATGCAAATACTTTTCCTTATCTGAAACTACACGCATTCTATATTGATTCAGTTGATCTCACTCCGGCGCAGATTGACAGATGGCATGTGCTCTATACGCCTGTACCTGAAGCGGCAATCGACGGATCAGGTGGATATGCGTGGATACCGGGAGATTCATTGCAGGAAGGACAAATGCTGACTTTTTCATTTGACATCGATAACATTTCTGACTGGCACATGGATTCTTTACTGGTAAATTACTGGATTGAAGATGCAAATCATAATCTTGTGCCAATTTCTTATCCAAGACAGGATTCATTGAGAGTTGGTCAAACAATAAGTGATACAATTTCAGTTGCTACAGATGATTTGATTGGCATCAACAGTTTATGGGTTGAGGTGAATCCGTATGCAATAAACGGACAACCTGATCAGCCTGAAATGTATCATTTCAATAATATTGGTCAGATTCCTTTTCATGTAGAAGCGGACAATGAAAATCCGATTTTGGATGTGACATTTAATGGTTATCATATCCTAAACGGAGATCTGGTTGATCCTAAATCTGAAATTGTCATCACACTCAAAGATGAAAATGATTTTTATATCATGAATGAAGAATCAGATACGTCATTTTTTGGATTGTACCTTACTTCACCGGATGGAATTCAGCATAAATTAAATTTCAGAAATGCATTGGGTGAACCTCTGATGGAATGGATTCCTGCTGATCCGTCAACAAAAAAATTCAAAATTATTTATGACGGAGATTTCAGTCAGGATGGCACTTATCGATTGCTGGTTCAGGGCGCTGACAAATCCGGAAATATTTCGGGAGATTATGAATACGACATTGAGTTTGAAGTAGATCATCACTCTTCTGTTACACATCTGATGAATTATCCGAATCCGTTTTCTACTTCAACACAGTTTGTATTTACATTAACGGGAGCTGTTATTCCGGATGAATTCACTATTCAGATAATGACAATAACAGGAAAAGTTGTTCGTGAAATTACTGTCGGTGAACTTGGCCCAATAAAAATCGGAAGAAATATTACCGAATACACCTGGGATGGAACGGATGAGTATGGAGATTATCTTGCGAATGGAGTTTATCTTTACAGGGTCATTGTGAAAATAAACGGTCAGGATGTTGAGCTGCGTGAAAGCGGTGCGGATCAGTATTTCACCAAAGAATTTGGCAAGATGTACATCATCCGCTGATTTTAATTTTTCAGAAAATTCTCAATTATTTTTTTTCCGTATTCAGTCAAAACAGATTCAGGGTGAAACTGTACACCATAAACAGGTTTTGATTCATGTTCAAAGGCCATGATTGTATTGTTCTCAGAAACTGCTGTTATTTTAAGATCACTCGGAAAAGTTTCAGGATTTGCTGCCCAGGAATGGTATAATCCAATCTGAAAATTTTCAGGAATTTCTCTGAACAGTTTTCCGGTTTTTTTGACAAAGCATTTTTCTGAAACACCATGTTTCACTTTTTGCTGATTGAAAATTGTCCCGCCGTAAAACTCTACCAATGCCTGAAAACCGAGACAAACTCCTAGCATTGGTTTTTTGCCGGCTGCAACGGAAATAAATTTCATCAGATCACCTGAATCTTTTGGAAGCCCGGGTCCGGGAGACAAAACATAGAAATCAAATTTATTTACCTGATTAAAATCAATTTCATTATTCCACCACACAGTTACGCGGGCATCAAAAGCTTCCAGATAATGTACCAGATTATAGGTGAATGAATCGTAATTATCTATCAGCAGTATCTTCATTAAATGCTTATTTTTGATGTTAACAGAAATTTATGTCTGATAAGTCCGGCACAAAGATAACAAGGAGGAAGCTTATAGCAACATGTGCTTCACTGCTTGCCGGTGCTGCAGGATTTCAGGTTTTGCAATCCTGTAACAGCAAATCAGAAACAGAAATTATTCAGGCAGATTCACAAAAAAACAATACAATTATGAAAAAAATTATCTCTACCAAAAATGCTCCCGGTGCAATTGGACCGTACAGTCAGGCAGTATTGATCAACGGATTTTTATACACCTCAGGTCAGATTGCAATTAATCCTGCAAACAATGAACTGGTGATGGATACTATTCAGAATGAAACACATCAGGTAATGAAAAATCTAAAAGCTATTTTGACTGAAGCCGGTATGGATTTTTCACATGTTGTAAAAACCGGAATATTTTTGCAAAGCATGAATGATTTTGCCGTGGTGAATGAAATTTACGCATCTTATTTTTCGGCAGATTATCCGGCAAGAGAAACAGTTGAAGTTGCTAAATTGCCTAAAGGGGTGAATGTAGAAATCTCGATGGTGGCGTTCAAAGGGTAGGGTGGTTTGGAGGAAAATACGAGTGATGAAGTTGGAAGTACGAGTGAAGAAATGAGAAGTACGAGTGACGAAATTTGAAATATGAACTGATCAAACTTCGACTTCGGCTCACTTCGACACAGCACAGTGCAAGTCGCTCAGTCTCCGAGTAAGGTTTTCAAACTTCGTACTTCGACTTCGACTTCGCTCAGTCTCCTTGTAAGTTTTTCAAACTTCGTACTTCCAACTTCCAACTTCGTACTTCCAACTTCGTACTTCCAACTTCGTACTTCCAACTTTGTACTTCCAACTTTGTACTTCCAACTTTGTACTTCCAACTTTGTACTTCCAACTTCGTACTTCCAACTTCGTACTTCCAACTTTGATTAACTATCTTTAAAACAAATTTCCTTTTTGAATTTCTATCTGAAAAAATACGGATTTATTCCAGCGCAGATTTCTGAAGAACCGCGTGCTGAAACCGGCATCATTGTCGTGATTCCGTGTTTTAATGAAACAGAGCTGATCAGGAGTTTGGTCTCCCTTAACGCCTGTGATAAACCTGATTCAAAAACAGAAGTAATTATTGTTTTGAACTCCGGTGAAAATCATTCTGAAAAAATAAAAAGCAAAATGATCTGACAAAAAAGGAGTTTTATGAATGGCTTGAAAAGGCGAATCAAACTTCAATACGTTTTTATCTGATAGAAGTAAATAATCTTCCTGACAAACATGCCGGAGTGGGGCTGGCCAGAAAAATTGGTATGGATGAAGCAGTGCATCGTTTTGATTTGATTCAGCGAGATGGAATAATTGTCTGTTTTGATGCAGATGCTGTTTGTGATAAAAACTATTTGACAGAACTTGAAAGACATTTTAATTCATTCCCAATAACTCCCGGTTGTTCAGTTTATTTTGAGCATCCGGTTGAAGATGAAAATTACGATTCTGAAATTTTAAATTACATTACGCAGTATGAACTTCATCTGAGATATTACAATCATGCTTTGCGATTTTGTAAATTGCCATTTGCATTTCATACAGTCGGCTCATCCATGGCTGTCAGCTCATCGGCATATCAAAAACAGGGAGGAATGAATAAAAGGAAAGCCGGTGAAGATTTTTATTTTCTTCATAAAATAATTGCGCTGGGAAACTTTACTGAATTGAATTCGACAAGAATTGTTCCGTCTCCGCGCATTTCAGACCGTGTTCCTTTTGGTACGGGAAGAGCAATGGGAGAGATGATTCAATCCAAAAAAGAGTATTATGAAACTTATAACTTCAGCAGCTTTGAACTGATAAAAAAATTTACGTCACTGATTCCGCAATTCTACTTAAGCGACCTGGAAACAATTGTACCAGCAATAGCAGAGGGCGAATACCGGAAATTGAAATTATTTCTTAACTCAGAAAAATTTGAAATTGCATTAATTGAAATCAGAAAAAATTCTGCGTCTGAAATTTCATTTATAAAAAGATTTTATGTCTGGTTTGATGCTTTCAGGGTTTTAAAACTGGTTCATTTTCTCAGAGATAATTTATATCATGATGTTCCGGTTCATATTGCTTCATTACAGTTACTTCAAAAACTCCAATTTGCTAATCACATAGATAGTTCAGGTGAATTGCTGAAAACATACAGAAAACTGGACAGGGACGGGTACAAATAATACTCTGCTGTTTAAATAATACAACAAAGGATTTTTATTAATTTTGAACTTCTATTCAATTTAGAAAATTTATGAAAGACGTATATATCATTTCCGCAGTCAGAACCCCAATAGGAAGTTTTGGCGGATCATTATCCACAGTTACTGCACCTCAATTAGGCGCTGCTGCAATCAAAGGTGCAATTTCCAAAGCGGGAATTGATGTAAAAACGGTTGATGAAGTTTTTATGGGTAATGTTCTTCAGGCTAATCTGGGACAGGCACCTGCACGTCAGGCGGCTTTGTTTGCTGGTCTTGATCAGAATGTGCCTTGTACCACAGTCAATAAAGTATGTGCTTCCGGCATGAAAGCGATCAGTTTAGGAGCTCAATCAATTATTACAGGTGACAATCAGATTGTTGTAGTTGGAGGAATGGAAAATATGAGTTTGGTTCCTCATTACTTTCATGCAAGAACGGCAACAAAACTGGGTGATGTAAAAATGACAGACGGAATGGTGAAAGATGGACTGACAGATGTTTACAACCAGGTTCACATGGGAGTTTGTGCTGAAAAATGTGCCAAAGAAAAAAATATCTCAAGAGAAGAGCAGGATAAATTTGCCATAGAATCCTACAAACGTTCTGCCGCAGCATGGTCAGCCGGAAAATTTGCAAACGAAATTGTTCCGGTTTCTGTTCCTCAGAGAAAGGGTGATCCAATTGTAATTTCTGAAGATGAAGAATACAAAGCGGTTAATCTTGATAAAATCCCTACGTTAAGTCCGGTATTTGATAAAGCCGGAACAGTAACGGCAGCAAACGCTTCAACATTGAATGATGGTGCATCAGCGCTAATTCTTGCCAGTGAAGAAGCAGTGAAAAAATATAACCTGAAACCCATTGCAAAAATTCGGGCGTATGCTGATGCTGCTCAGGCTCCTGAGTGGTTTACTACTGCACCATCTTTGGCTGCACCAAAGGCGCTTGCTAAAGCAGGGTTAAAAACTTCAGATATTGATTTCTGGGAACTCAATCAGGCTTTCGCTGTTGTTGGTTTGGCAAATATGAAAGAAATGGGGCTGGATCCATCTAAAGTTGACGTAAACGGCGGAGCTGTTTCTTTGGGTCACCCGCTTGGAAATTCAGGTTCAAGAATCATAGTGACACTTATTAACGTGCTTAAACAAAATGGTGGAAAACTTGGTGCCGCTGCTATTTGTAACGGTGGCGGAGGTGCGTCAGCTATGGTGATTGAGAATATTTAATCGCAGAATCCAACCATTTAGTCTTTCAATTCGTTATTTACATCGAACTTTTTGATGTATCTTCGAATTACTATGAGAAAAATTCTAACCCCTTTTTTTGTTGCGTTAATTTCACAAATTGGATTTTCGCAAACTGACCCGGTAATTGATACCGCCTATGTAAATAATGGTAATAACTTCTGCGCAGATGGCTCAGTGGCCGAACTGACAATTGTAGTTATTGATCAGGAAGGTGATAATATCTTAATGGACAGTATCATTTTTCCAAATGAATCTCTTGAATATTTGAATGGTGCCGGGCCCATTTATATGGGAGATACAACAATTTTCAATTATTATATTCAGTTGAATACAGTTACTCCTCCGGGAATGGGAGTGGTTGTTACTGAAAACATTCTTATTTACATGTCTTCAACCAATGGTTTGGATCCTACCGGATTGGATGATTATGATATTTCAGGTGTATTGGTTAACGGTCCGGTTTATGGTGAATTTAATGCTGCTTACCTTGAAGTTTGCCGCAATGATTTGCTCATGAATTTAGATACCATGGTAAGTCCGGCCGGTGGATTGTTTACCTGGGGAGAAGTTTGGCCATCAACCATGTCAAATTCATCTGCGTTTGATCCGAAAAAAGCATACAAATTTTTTGAAGATGACGGATTTGATGCATACAATATTATTTACACTGTAACAAATGTCAACGGTTGTAAAAACGATATTTTTCACGATGTTTATTTTATGGATCCTCCTGAAGCAAGTTTGTCAATCACTCCTTCAACCTGCGGAAATGCAACAGGCTCAGTAAATGCAACTTTGTTTAACGGAATGGGACCATATGATGTATACTGGTCAACCGGTCATACTGAAAATGACGTTACTGTGTCTGGTGTTACCAATCTTTCTTCCGGAGAATATTATCTGAATATCACAGATTACTATGGATGTAAAAATGTCGCCAAAGCGCCTGTTTCAGACAGTGATTTTTCTGTTTCTGCTTCTTCTTCACCTGCAAGATGTATTGGTCAGCCAGGATTAGTTGATCTCACAGTTTCAGTTTCTGGTGGAACAGTGGATGATATTTTCTGGTCAAACGGAACAACAACTGAAGATCTTGCTGCGGCGCCGGGAGAATATTCCGTTGCAATTCACTCAACCAATAACTGCAATTTCTTTGGAACCTATGAAATTCTTGATTCTGCATTAAGAGTTAAACTGGATGCAATGGGTGCAAACTTTAATTGTCTTTCTGGTCCAAACGGATATTTTGATATTACCACTACGGGCGGAATTTTACCTTATGCATGGGATTGGAAATTAAACGGAAGTTCAGTTTATACTACTGAAGATATTTCAGGAATAGAAGGTGGAATGTATTCTTGTACAGTAACAGATGATAATGGTTGCGCACTTACCTGGAACAAAACTCTTGGTAATAATAATAACGTATTCTTGTCAGTTAGTTCTGTAACTAAACCAACGTGCGGAAATGCGGACGGAGCAATTGATATTGATGTTTACGGTGGAGATGTTCCTTCCGTTTACAGCTGGAGTAATGGTTATCTGACTGAAGATATTTCAGGACTTGTTGCCGGAAATTATACATTAACTTTTGCTGATCAGGCAGGATGTTTCAGTTATCTGACTGTGAAACTTGAAAATCAAAAACCATATCAGCCGGCTATTTGTTTACTGACAGTTGATACTTCTCTTGTGTACAATATGGTTGTCTGGGAGAAAGATATCACACAGGATATTTCAGGGTTTAATATTTACCGTGAAACTTCAGAATACGGAGTTTTCCAGAAAGTAGCAACAAGACCTTATGCACTCGAATCATTTTATCAGGATAATGCTGCATCACCAGTTGACAGATCATGGAGATATTATATGACAACCTATGATGCGTGCGGAGGAGAAAGTTTTGGAAGTTTCATTCACAAAACAATTCACGTGGTGGCCAATACCAGTAATGGAGTAGATTTTGATTTATCCTGGGATAATTATGAAGGAATTGATTATTCTACAATTGACCTGCATCGTTTTGATCCAACCAACGGCTGGGTGACTATCGGATCAGATTTACCTTATGGAACCAATACTTTCCCTGATACACCTCCTGTTGTAACCGGGCTTGATTATCTGGTTACTTTCAACCTGACAAACACGTGTACATCAACTAAAGTTCAGGATCACAACTCGTCCCGCTCAAACAAATCATCTTCTGTTTTTGAAGGAGGCGGATCAACTGCTCAGATTACTGATGACGAACTGGGATTCATTTCTGTTTACCCAAATCCTGCAAGTGAAATGCTTTATCTGCACGTTGATAATCCTGAATTATTTGAAAGTTATTCAATTCTTGATTTGAATGGAAAAATAATTTCTTCCGGAATAATTTTCACAAACAATTCAATGATTGATCTGAACTCATTTGAGGCTGGGGTATATATCTTACAGTTGAATGGCTCAAATAAACGGGTTGTAGAAAAGTTTATAAAAAATTAATCACAAAGATTTAAATGGAAAGGTCGTTAGTTATAACGGCCTTTTTTTTTTTTGGAATTTCAAGATTATGAAAAATTGCGTGGCAGAATTTTTATGCATGCCAACAAAAACCAACTTAGAATTCGTACTTTTGCGCTTGAAACAGAGAATATTATGAAAATAAAACTGATCCTTATTGCTATGATTTCCGGATGTATGATTTCATTCGGACAAGACAGCCCAACACTTGTCAGCTTTGAACTGGATACAATTTGTGAAGGTAATTACGGTAACGGAGTGTTTAATCTTGTTGTTGAAGATATAAATAATGATAGTACATATATTGAAGTAACATATGTTGATCCGGCGCTGGTGGGTTCAACATGGGTTTATGTGCCGGACACCTATGATTCCGGATCATCATTAAGAACCTTTCAAATTGAAATTTATGCTAACACCGGATTACCCGCAGGAGTTTCACTAACAGATATGGATATTACAATTTACGGCGGCGGACTGGATGATTTTCCAACGTATGAGACACTCAATGGTGTTGCTGTCAGACAAGGACCTGCTGTTACTTCTGATTTTTCATCGCTTGTTCTTTGCAGTAATGGAGTTCCATTTGACGCATCTCCATACGTAAGTCCTGACGGAGGTACTTTTCTTTATGATAACGGCGCAATAACTTCTTATTTTGATCCTCAGATTTTTTATGCTAATCCGGGAGACGGATTTGTTTATTCATATACAGATGCTTTTGGCTGTTCAGGTGATGCAATGGATTATCCCGCTGTTGGTAACGCGCCTTCTGTTTTTGTATCAGCTAACAGCAGCTCATGTGGCAACGCTGACGGATCTGCAGTTGCAACTATAATCGGTGACGCAACACCATTCGATGTTTACTGGACAACTGGATTTACAGAATCTGTAGCTTCTTCATCCACTATTAATAATCTTTCATCAGGTAATTATTACATCAATGTAGAAGATGCAAATGGTTGTAAGGCGGTTGGCATTGCACAGGTAAGTGATGGTGATCTGGACGTGACAGAAACAGTAACTGATGAGACTTGTGTCAATCAATCTTTCAACGGTGCAATTGATCTGGACATTCTTTCTACAAACGGAACAGTAGATTTCATTTCCTGGAACAACGGTGAAACTACAGAAGATATTACCGGATTAAAAGCAGGTGATTATACAGTGCAAATTCATACGGATGCAAATTGTCAGGGATTTTTTACGTTTACCGTTGGGGCGCTGCCTAAGCTTGGAGTAACAGTTGATAATATGCTGCCTGCTGATTGCAATGTCCCTGATGGTGGAAATAGTTCAATTGAAATCACTACAACGGGCGGTTCAGGCTCATTCACCTGGGATTGGAGCAATGGTGCAACAAGTGAAGATATTTTCAACATAACAGCAGGACTTTATACATGTGTGGTAACAGATGCAGTAACCGGATGTTTCTGGTCATGGACTACTGATCTGGAATCATTCAACGGACCATACATCAGCGTTGATAATATTGTCAAACCAAATTGCAACATGGCAAATGGAATGGTTGATGTTTCTGTCTGGTCACCTTCACCTGTAATTTTTACATCCTGGAATACAGGTCAGATTACAGATGATTTGAATAGCATACCTGCCGGAAATTATGAACTGACAGTGATGGATGTAAACGGATGTCAGGCACAGAAACTGGTAAAAGTAGTCAATGAAAAACCATATCAGCCTTCAATTTGCTTATTGACTGTAGACACTTCTCTTGTATACAATATGGTTGTATGGGAGAAAGACATTACACAAGATGTTGCCGGATTTAATATTTACCGTGAAACTTCAACGTTTGGAGAATTTGAAAAAGTAGCGCAAAGACCATACGGCCTTGAGTCTTTCTATCAGGATAATCTTGCATCACCAGTTGACAGATCATGGAGATATTACCTGACAACTTATGATGATTGCGGAGGAGAAAGTTTTGGAAGTTTCATTCATAAAACAATTCACGTTGTTGCAAATACAAGCAATGGAACAGATTATGAATTAAGCTGGGATGATTATGAAGGAATCGGATACACGTCTGTTGATCTGCACAGATATGATCCGGTGAACGGATGGATAACCATTGGTCCTTCACTTTCGGTTGGAACTAATACTTTTTCTGATACACCTCCTGTTATTACCGGGCTTGATTATCTGGTAACATTTAATCTGACAGATCCTTGTACTTCAACCAAAGTGCAGGATCACAACTCTTCCCGTTCAAACAAATCATCTTCTGTTTTTGATCCGGGCGGATCAACTGCGCAAATCAGTGATGAAGAACTAGGATATATTTCCATTTATCCGAATCCAGCTTCTGAAATGCTGACATTACATATTGATATGCCGGAATTATTTCAGCAATTTGAAATCAGAAATTTGAACGGTGAACTGGTTTCGTCAGGAACAATTTTTACAAATAATACCTTGATTCCTGTTAATGAACTTTCTTCAGGAGTTTATATGATACATCTGGTCAGTGATTCAAAAATCATTACAGAAAAGTTTATAAAAAATTAAACAACTTTAAACTAAAAGAGAGACCTTCCCAACCGAAGGTCTTTTTTTTTCGTCGTAGTGAATAAGCGGTTCATCCGGATGAAATAATTATTGAACGGATAAAATCGTATTTTTGTAATTACTAATTGATACGTATGAAAAAACTATTTCCGTTTTTAATTCTGCTTGCTTCGTTGAATTCCTGGGCACAGAATTTGCCAACCCTTGTATCTTATGAGATTGACACTATGTGTAACTCGGATGCAAATTTTTCTTTTATAAAAAATATTGTTGTTTTTGATGCCAATGCGGATAGTACTTATCTGATGGTTTCATTTGCTGATCCCGGAGATTATATTTCTGTAGATGTTATTTCTCCACCCTATGTTCCGGGACAAACTACAAGGGTATTTTCAATAAAGGGAACTCCCAGCACCGGATTATCACCAGGTCTGAATTTATCTAATGTAATCATCAATATTGTCGGAAATGCAACCAACGATGGCGGTATTACAACCGGAGTAACACTTTCCAATGCGGCAATTTACGGCAACATCCCGGTTACATTTGACCTTATGTCTCTGACTATGTGTGAAAACAGCAATCCGGTTGATATTCGGCCATATGCAATGCCGGCTGGTGGTAACTTCAACTGGACAGATGAGACGAGTTATATGTTTGATCCAGGTGTTTTTACTTCCAACGGAGGGACATTTGTAGAATACTATTACCAGAATCCTGCAGGATGTGTAGGTTATGGAGTTTCTTCTCCTCCATTACTTCTTACTGCACCTTCTGTTTTTACCAGTCCTTCTTACAGCAATTGCGGAAATGCAGATGGTTATGCTGACGCTTTTATCAGCGGAGGTATTCCTCCCTATATCGTTTATTGGAGCTCAGGATTTTCTGAAGTATCTTCATCAACCTCAACAGCCGCTGATCTTGCAGCCGGTGGGGTGTAAAGGATCTGCAGAGTTTTTTGTAAACGGAAACAGTTTGCCTTATGCACTTAACTCAAATTCAACAGATGCATCATGCAGCATGAATAATGGTGTAATTGATTATGACATTTATGGCGGATCAGGTACTTTCACTTATGCATGGAATTCTGGTGAGACTACTCAAGATATAATGAGTGCATACTCTGGTACATATACTTGTCTTGTAACTGATGCAGTTACCGGGTGTTATTTCGAATATTCTCATGATGTTTTCAGTTCTGGCGGGCCAGGCGCTTATCTTGATTTTGTAAAACAGCCAACGTGCGGAAATGCAGACGGAAGTATTGATCTGACTACGTATATCTTCTCTGCACCGATAACAGGTATTTCATGGAGCAGCGGACACACAACAGAAGATCTTGCAAATATTCCGGAAGGTGAATATGAAATTTCAGTTACCGCACAAGATGGTTGTATTTTTAATCATACCATTAAACTGGAAAACCAAAAACCAGAACATCCTGAAATTTGTATGCTGACAGTAGATACCTCATTAATTTATAATGTGGTGGTTTGGGAAAAAGACATAACTCAACCTAATATTGACGGATTTAATATTTACCGTGAGACTTCTACCTACGGAAATTTTGAATTGGTTTCATCACGTCCTTATGCACTTGAATCCATGTTTCAGGATAACGATGCATCCCCGGTTGACAGATCATGGAGATATTATATCACAGCGTATGATGATTGCGGAAATGAAAGCGTATACGGTGTAGTTCACAAAACAATTCATGCAGTGGCTACAACAGTCAACTCAACTGATTATACTATTCATTGGGACAATTATGAAGGAATGGTTTATTCTGATGTTAATGTTCACAGATTTGATTCAACCAACGGTTGGGTAACAATTGCTTCAAATATTTCATTTGGAACCAATGCGTTCCCGGATACACCACCGGTATTAACCGGGTTGGATTATCTGGTAGAGTTTAATCTGGCTGATCCTTGTCAGTCTGCAAAAGTTCAGGATCATAATTCCTCCCGATCAAATAAATCTTCTTCTGTTTTTGATCCGGGGAATAGCACTGTTCAGATTCAGGACAATGAACTGGGTGCAATTACCTGTTATCCGAATCCATCTGAAGATATGTTTGTCATTCACGTAGATCAGTTTGATCTGGTGACCAATTATCAGATTGTAGATTTGAATGGTAATCTGATACAAAGCGGTTTGTTAACTTCTAACAATACAGCAGTAGATGTGGCAGACGTTGCATCCGGAATTTATCTGGTAAAAATTTCAAGTGAAAATAATATTCTGACAATAAAAATGGTTGTTCAGTAATCTGAAAACAAATAAAATTAAAAAGGGAACTCTGAAACAGTTCCCTTTTTTTATGCAGTTAATTTTACTTTAAGAATTCTCAGTTTTCCATTTATGTCAGGGTGTTCTGAAATAACCTGATAACCTGAATCAATGGCGCAATCTTTAACCAGCGAAGCAGTCAAAGGATTTAATTCAAAATAAATCAGACCGTTTTGTTTGAGAAGTCTTTTACCTTTTTCCAGAATATTCCGGTAAAATAAGATGGGATCATCTCCATTTACAAAAAGTGCCAGATGAGGTTCATATGACAGTACATTCTGATGCATGTCTTTTTTTTCATCATCCAAAATATAGGGTGGATTGCTTACAATTAAATCCATATCTGAAGGCAGATTATCTGTACCAGCAAGAATATCCTGTTTTATAAATTGAACAGCAATTTGATTCAATTCAGCATTTGATCCGGCAATTTTTAAATCGTCATCAGAAACGTCACAGGCCCATAATTCAGCATCAGGCAGATTTTTTTTTAAGCGAAATGGCAATACACCCTGAACCCGTACCAATGTCCAGAATTTTTATTTTTTGGTTTGATTTATTTTCATGAATGATCAGGTTAACGAGTTCTTCAGTTTCAGGACGGGGAATTAAAACCTGTTCGCTGACCTTAAATTTTATTCCGTAGAAATCAGCTTCACCCAAAATCTGCTGCACGGGTTTGCATTTCTGAAGATCATTGACGATGTCCCTGAATTCAAGCAGTTCAGATTCAGTTAAGCGTTTGTCTGTTTTTTCAAGTGCAGATTTTTTTATACCAAATTTTGTTTCGGTAATCAGAAAAAAAATACTTTCAATTTCACGTTCGTCGTATACCTGTTTTAGTTTGCGGGTAAAATAGGGGAGAAGATCAGCCAGTTTGTTTGATGCAACAAACATTACATTCCGGTTATTAAAAAGTCAGTTCGTCTGTTTTGTGAACGGTTTTCAGCAGAGTTATTAGGCACTTTTGGTTTTGTTTCCCCATATCCTTCAGATTTTAATCTCTCACCTGAAATACCTTTGCTTACGAGATATTCCATAACACCACGCGCACGGTTTTCACTCAGTGTTTTATTTCTGGCGTTGTCTCCAACATCATCTGTATGTCCCTGAATAGTAACTGTCACTCCCGGGTTTTCATTCAGGAATTTCACAAACTGATCCAGAATAAATTTTGAGTCTTCTTTTAATTCGAACGAATCTGTGTCATATAAAATGTTGTCAATAGTAAATGCTTTTCCAACTTCAATTTCATCAATCATCATCTCAATATCTTTCACTGTTGTAACTGTCATGTCTACCACTTCTTCTGCTTTTATCAGTTCCGTATCAAATGAAAATCCTTCTTTTTTCATAGTGATCATGACATCCTGCTCTTCATCAGCCATTACCACTGCTGTGAATTTTCCATCATCACCGTTTACTTTAACCTGCACATTTTCTCCGGTTTCTTTGTATGAAATTTCTACAATGACATCCTGAATCGGTTCACCCTGTTCATCTTTCACTTCACCTTTGAAAATCTTTACCGCTTTTGGTCTTGCTTCTTCATAGAGATCAAAATAGAAAATATCATAGCTGTTTGTATTGACATTGAAAAACGTATAATAAGCAACGTGTCCGTCATAAGAAACAACCAATCCAACTTCATTGGCATCTGAGTTAATCGGATATCCGATATTCGACGGTGTCTGCCATTTACCTGATTCATCTTTGCGCGTAAAGAAAATATCTGAACCACCTGCACCCATGCGCTCATCAGAACAATCAGAAACGAAATAAAGTGTTTCACTGTCCTGATGTAAAAACGGTGCTTTATCATGCCCCAAAGAATTTACGCCACCCTCTACTTTTTTTGCATACGTCCATTTTCCGTCAGCGCCTCTGGTTGAATAATAAATATCGGTCAGATCTGATCCTTCCCTCCATGATGCAAAATAAATCGTATTTCCGTCGGCAGAAAGCGTCGGCTGGGCCTCCCAACCATCTTTTGTATTGATGTTAGGCCCCAGATTTACAAGTGGTGTCCAGGTAAAATCATTTCCTCCTTCACCGGTTCTTTCAAAAGTTGTCACATAAATGTCACAGTTTGCATGATCCTGATAATCTACTTCCTGACAGGCGCAAATAAACATTTCTTTATTGTCGAGTGAAAGTGTCACTCCTCCATAATTTTTATAAACAGGAAGATTAAATGGTTTTTTCATTTTTTCTCCGCCGTTGAATTCTGTTTTCAGATCAGGTCTCAAACTCACGGTAAATTCTTCAATAATATTTTCTACTACGCCGTGTTCTTCTTCAGACCCTTTTCTTGTGTAAAAAATAAGTTCACTGTCAGGTGAAAGCATTGGGAGGTATTCGTGTTTTTTTGAGCTCACATTAGGAACCATGGTTGGATTGAAAGGTACCAAATTGTTGTAAAACTTATCATAGAATTCAACAATGGGAAGAATTTCTTCTATCTCCTGTTTTTGTGTGGCATAATTTTCACCATAGCGTGAACGGTCATCACTTTTAAATTCAAGAAATTGTTTGAAGTATTTGCATGCTTCTCCTTTCTCATTGAGAAAGAAATAAATATTACCGCATTTATAATAAGCATCTGCACTGAATTCTGGGCAATACGTAATTACTTCCTTGTACATTTTAAGTGCCCCCTCATATGCTGCGCGCAATTGATTGTAATTGGCTTTTCCCTGTTCATAGCTGTCCTGAACATTTAATGCGTGCTGGAAATTAAAACTCGCAAATGAATAATAGACATAGGCATTTCCCGGTGCCATTTCAACCGCAGTTGTATAAAATTTTCTGCGCTCATTGATAGCAAATTTTTCATTCTCTGCCTGGGAAAGAACTTTCATCGTTTTTTTATCCGGCTCATAACAGGCTTCATTCACATCGTCCTGCGAAAATGTAAAAACAGAAAACTGGAAAGATAAAAACAAGGTAAAAACAGAAGTGTAAAATCGGTTCATGCGTCAATCAGATTAGGTTAAAGGGGCGAATGCAATATTCATTCCATTATACTGTCAATTTTTAGTTTTGTTACAGCGCATCTTAAAAATAGAAGCGCATCATCAGATCCAGTGAAATTACTTTGCTGGACGTTGCAGCATATACCGGATAGGTTTTTCTCCACATATCCAGAAAATGATACCTGATCTGAATACCCAGATCAAACACTCCGGTTCCCCGCTCAACCATGGATCCAAGTCCTGCGCTGATATATGGTTGTAAGGGATTTGCACTGTTGCTTATATCCACATTGTTGCCGGGTGAAAATGTACGTGATCTGAAATTATAATTCATACCGGTTCCCAGTGAATAATACCAGGGCTTCATGATATCAAACTGAACCCCCAGCGGAATATGTACCGAATGAAAACGTGTGCTTGCAACCAACTGATTATTGGCCCAGTTGTCAAAAGAAACATATTCATATTGAATACCGGTAATAAATCTTCTGGTATCTGAATTTACAAACATGAGAGGTACACCTGCTGAAAATCCATAACCGCTTTCTGAAGACCAGATTTTGGTACCTTTATTACGGTGTGAGTTAAGATGAAAACTGGTATTTACTTCTGCTCCGACTAAAATATTTCCTTGTGCCAGGGCAACTTCTGCACCGGTTAAAAAAAGAATCAGACTAATTAATTGTGTTTTCATAACTGTGCTATTTTAAGAAAGTGCATTCCATTCAGCGTAAAACTGATCCAGAAACTGCTGCATAAACTGATGTCTTTCTTCAGCCATTTTTTTTCCTGTTGCAGTATTCATTTTGTCTTTCAGTAAAAGTAATTTTTCATAAAAATGATTAACGGTGTGCGTACGATTTTTCCGGTACTCTTCAGCAGATTTAAATTGAGCCGGTTTGATTTCAGGATGATATAAAAGGCTTCCTGCTTTTCCACCATAAGCAAATGTCCTTGCAATACCTATGGCGCCAATTGCGTCCAGCCGATCAGC
This sequence comes from Crocinitomicaceae bacterium, assembly GCA_016719925.1. Lineage (GTDB taxonomy): Bacteria > Bacteroidota > Bacteroidia > Flavobacteriales_D > Crocinitomicaceae > JADJGJ01. The sequence continues at coordinate 62,367 of JADJYC010000009.1, forward strand.
ATCCTGAACAAAAAAACCTTCCCGAATTTTCATTTTATTATCTAATCCGCCTTTGAAAGAATTGTATTTTACTATTTCAATCACATCTGAAATTGTCTTTTCTCCGACCTTCAAATTTTTTAAAATGGTTTTGATTCTCTGAGCTGCAACTTCATCTGCGTTTTCTACAAATTTATGATCCGCAATATCATGCAGCAGAGCTGCAAGCTCAGTCAGGAATAAATCTCCGCCTTCCTGTTTACAGATATGTCTGGCGTTCTTCCAAACTCGCTCAATATGAAACCAGTCATGACCGGTTGACTCATTTGCAAATTCTGCTTTTAGCTGATGTACCAGCTGAGATATGACGTTTGAATTATCCATAAAAAAAAGCCACTCCCGAAAGAGTGGCTCAAATTTCGTAATTCTGATCAATTATTTTGTAACAACAAATTTGTCAGTTTTCACCATTTCTTCACCGTTCATCATTTGGTAGAAGAACATACCTGTTCCGATTTCAACTGTATTAACAGTTTCAACGTTATCGTTAACAAGGATAGTAGAAACAAGTTTACCAGTCATATCAAATACATTGATGTGAGAAACTTCATTGTTTCCAACCTGGAAGTTAACCACTTCATTTGCAGGAGTAGGATAAACATTGATGAAAGACATTCCAACGCCTTCAAGACCAGCAACTGAAGTTACAGTATAGTCAACGCAAGCTAAATTATCAGCAGGATTGATATCAGTTACCCCAGCAAGTGCTTCATCATTCACCCCAACAATTAAGATACAAATGTCTCCGTTCAAACCACCCATGTTATCATAAGCCCATTGCATATCAATGTCAGCAACAGTTACTGCAAAAGACTCACCATTTAAGAAATCTGCTGAAGTAATAACCCCGGAAACATAACCAGCTGTTAAATCATCAGTTGTCCAAACGTCAGTTCCAATTGATACAGCAAAATAAATAGTATCATCTGCAGGAATTGTAATTCCTTCATTTGTAACTGTGAAGCTCAAATCCAACGGATCATCTGAAGTTGCTTCACCATTGGTGTAATTGTCAAGTGATACAGAAAGGTCTTCTTGTGCATTAACCACAATTCCTAACCCTAATGCAAAAAACAAAGAGTAAACTTTTTTCATAATAATTATTTTAAGATTTATTCAAATATAAGAAGTTTTCAGGTTTGGATTTCTACCACCTGACCGAATGATATCATCAGATGCTTGTTAAATAGGTTCGAAAGCTAATGTTTATAAGGATGTTTGGTGTTTTTTTAATCTTTGGACACATGGCTTGAAAAAGTACCAGCGGTTATAATCAAATATGAACAGCAAGGAGTAAAAGGGGCAGAATGGTGCACTCATTTTTTTAGTAAGGATTATTGACCTCTTAAATTCAAAAGTATTTTAACATTATGGTTAATTGTATAAAAGATTACCTGACCTGTTCTTTCAATAATTCAGGTATTTTTGAGGCATGACAGCACAAATACTTCCCTATCAAAAATTAAGTCTTGATGATTTTCATAATATCATTCAGCTCAGAATTGCCGTTTTTGTTGTGGAGCAGAATTGTCCCTATCAGGATCTGGACGGAAAAGATAAAAAAGCTTTTCATCTGATGTTAAAAAATGATGAAGGAAAGCTGGTTGGTACGGCACGTATTTTACCGGCCGGCGTTTCATATAATGAAGTGAGTATTGGCAGGGTTGCGTCACATCCTGATCACAGAAAGGAGCAGCTCGGACATGCTATCATGACGGTTTCCATGCAATTCATCCAGGATTTATGGCCGGGTTCAGATGTGCGCATTTCTGCACAAAGTCATTTATGTGCTTATTACGCAAAACACGGATTTGTAAAAACAGGTAAAGAATATCTGGAAGATGATATCCCTCACAGCGAAATGTTATTTGTCTTCAATAAATCATAATCACTCAACGTTTTAGTACCTTGGCAAACTATTTGATTCTGTACACTAAAACAAAACCATGAAGCTTGAATTTAAATCAGTACTTCCATTCCCGCTGCAGGATTATCAGCACGCAGAGGATAGTGTCTGGAAAAAAGGTTTTGCACTGAATTTTCCTTCTAAGGTTATGCTGAATGCAAGCAGTGGAAAAGGTAAATCTACGTTTGTGAATACGGTATACGGAGTCCGTTTTGATTATGACGGGACTGTATTACTGGATGATAATGATATCCGCCTGTTTTCTCTTCATGACTGGATTGAACTCAGAAAAAAATCTATCAGTGTGGTATTTCAGGATCTGCAATTGTTTGGAGAGTTGTCAGCCTGGGAAAATCTTCAGATTAAAAATAAACTTACCGGACATAAAACGGATGATGAAATAATGCTGATGCTGGAGAAACTTGGCATTCCGGATAAAAAAAAATCAATCCTGTAAAACCCTTTCGCTTGGTCAGCAGCAACGTGTGGCAATTATCAGATCATTGCTGCAACCCTTTGATTTGTTATTGCTGGATGAACCGTTCAGTCACCTGGATGAAAATAATTCAGACATAGCGCTTGATCTGATCACAACAGAAACGAATAAAAACAAGGGTGGTTTTATACTTACTTCACTGGGAAGTAAACATGGTTTTGAATTTGATGCTGAACTAAAACTTTGATGGTATGCTGAGGAAATTATTGTTCAGAAACAGTACAAACTTCCAGTTTGTTTTTGCCACAGCCGGAGCGCTGGTGGGTTTGACTGCATTATTGCTGAGTTTTAATCTGATGCTGGATGTACGTTCATTTCATTCATCAGAAAAAGAATTATTTGGTCCAAATTCAGTAGTGATTCAAAAGAAAGTTACCAAGTTAACCACCATTGGAATGAATAATACGGAGTTTACTCCGGAGGATATTGAAATGCTTCGCGGCAAAGATTTTATTACGGATGTTGCTCCGTTTCAGTCAGCTGATTTTAAAGTGGGAATTTCAGAGGTACCTGGTGATGGCCTGCCTCATTTTTATGCGGATATGTTTTTTCAGGCTATTCCTGACCGCTTTATGGATGTGGACGTTGACTGGAGCTGGAATGAAAACAGTGAATATATTCCAATTGTGCTGCCACGTGATTTTATCATGATTATCAATTATGGTTTTGCTCAGAGTCAGGGAATCAATCAGATTTCTGAAGAGCTGCTGATGGCTGCCCGGCTGACAATTCACATTGACGGTAACGGAAAAAAAACAACGATGATCGGAAGGGTAGTAGGGTTCTCCCAGAAAATCAGCTCCATTCTTGTTCCTGAATCTTTTCTTCATTACGCAAACGGAATTTACAGCAATGGTAATATTATTAATCCGTCACGGGTTTTTATCACTACCAAAGATGACAGCTATGGTGAGCTCGAAGCACTAATGGATGAGATGAATCTGGATATTTCACAGGCATCAATTGATGTGGCAAAAATCAAAACCATTATAACAGTGGTTATTGGAATTTTTGGAGTTGCGGCGTTATTGATAATGCTTCTTTCGCTGATGGGATTTGTTCAATATTCACAGTTAATGCTGAGCAAAGTTTCGTATGAAATCAGAACCTTGATCAGAATCGGCTATTCGGTTAAAAGTATTGTCATGACTTTCATTATTCAGATGATTGTGATTTTTGGAATAATTACGGTGTGCAGTATTGTCATTATGATGATTGTAAATGTACTTGTGGTCAATGTCTGGCTGGATGATAACGGCATTCATCTGGAGAAGTCAGGCATGGGGCCTTCGGTTATTCTTGCGGTACTTTGTTTTGGCCTTTTTATTGGTTCTAATTTTTTAAGTGTGAGAAAGACAATTTTCAAGCTTGGTAAGAGCTCATGAATTTAAAAAAGTTAAATATTTGTTAAACCAACTACCTGCCGGAAAAATCTCCGTCTTAACATAGAACAACCAAACTAACTTTCAGATAATTTTGCTGATATGAAAAGAATAATTTTTGCAATCGCATTTTTGACTTCCCTGGCTTCCGGGGCTCAAACCTTGAAATTTAAAATTGAAGGATTAAAAGATACCACTGTGCATCTTGCAAAATATTTTGGTCCGAAATTGTATTATGCAGATACAGCTGTGAGTAAAGGGGGCATCGTTCAGTATGATGGTTCAAAGCACGCAGCGGGAATGTATGCTGTTGTATTACCGGGCAGCCGCTATTTTGAATTTATACATGACGGCGAAGTGGTGGATATGGCAACCATTGATCAGGCTGATATGATCAGTCCTATGAAAATCAATAAATCGGTCAACAATGAGGTTTTCTATAAGTACATTTTTTTCATGACGGAACACAAGAAAAAAATGAATGAACTTACTAAACAATATGAAGCTGCAGCAGAGAATTCTCCTGAACGTGAAAAGTTAAAAGCTGACAGTAAAGTATTGAATGATCAGGTTCATGCATATCAAAAGAATGTGGTTGAACAGTATCAGGGAAAATTTATTTCTGCACTGATCACAATGACAATGGATGTTCAATTGCCTGAACCGCCTAAAGATGAAAATGGCGTGGTAACTGATTCTGCTTACGTGTATAACTATTATATTAATCATTATTGGGATGGTGTCAATTTTAAAGATGCAAGAATTGTAAATACACCCGTTTACCATAATAAGCTGGATAAATTTTTCTCCAAAGATGGTATTCTCCAGATTCCGGATACTATTATAAAATACGGTGTGTGGATGCTTGAACAAATGGACATGACCGATCAGTCAAACAAAGTTTTCCAGTACACGTTGCACCACCTGACATATAAATATGAGACTATGCAGATCATGGGAATGGACCGTGTTTTCTGGTATTTGGGTACCAATTATTATTGTGAGCCTAATAAAAAAGCATATTGGATGTCAGAAGAAAATCTGAAAAAATTATGTGAGCGTACAACAAAAATTGGCCGCACACTGATTGGGAATTATGCACCGATGTTGATTTTGACTGATACTACTGAACAAAACTGGATAAACATGTACAAAGTGCCTGCTGAATATACGGTGCTTTATTTCTGGGATCCTAACTGCGGTCATTGTAAGAAGACCACCCCAAAACTTCAAACATTGTATGAGAAAAAACTGAAAGACCGCAACATAGAAATTTATGCAGTTGCAAAAGCTACGGGAGATGATTTTGAAGCATGGAAAAAATTTATCATCGATAATAAGCTGACTTTTATAAATGTCGGGCTTACAAAAAATGTTTACGATCAGGCAATGAAAGATCCAAGACCGTTGCTGCAGAAAACCACACTTGAGTCATTGAACTATTCTGATACCTATGATGTCTATTCAACTCCAAAAATGTTTGTTCTGGATAAAGACAAAAAAATCAAATTCAAGCAGATTGGTATTTCACAATTGGAGATGATCATGGATGATGTTACCGGTCACAAAAATGATGTAAAATTATTTCCTCAGGAAGATGAAGACGAGGATGAAGAGCATCATTAAGCTTCCGTAAAATTTTGACAAAAGTCCCAATCGTAGTATTTAGCCGTTTTAGCGACTTTATTCCGGGGTTTGCCGTTTAAAAACGTAATTAAACAGAATTTTATACGAATTCCAAAAAGAATAAAAACAATTAAGTACCTTTGTACCGCTGTTTTAGTCTGCATTAAAAATCTCAGGATATTAAAAGACGGAGCGGGTGCTTATTTTCTGATTGGAGAGATCTTACTTTTTCATAAGTTTTGGGTTAAATGAAAAGCTCTCAGTTAGTTAGGGCATCCGCTCTTATTTTTTTCTGCCGGTCAAGGCTTTGTTTTGATCAAATCTCTGAATTCTGGTTTGGCAACATTCAAATCAACCTTACCCGAAATCCCGTTCACAGTGCCTGACTCAGAGAATTGCCAGATAATGACATTTTCATTTTGCATGGACTCACATTCACCATTATAATTTGCAATCCAGTAAAGTTCGTTTTTGAGGTAAGAATCTTTGAAATAATCCAGATAGAAATTTTCATTTGTGTAAATGATGGGTCTTACAGAAGTGTTTTTTTCAACCAGATTCAGAAAAACATAAACCGAATCTGTCAGCTTTTCTTTTGAGAAATTTCCTCTCAGTTCAACATCAATGACAGGCTTAAGTGTAAAGTCATATCCGGCAATTTCTTCTGAAAAAAATGCTGCCTGTTTGGTTGCGCTTAAATCGAAATGAAAAAAATGGTATAGTCCAAATTCAAGATCTGATTCTTCAGCTCCTTCCACATTTTCTTTGCATTTTTTATCCTGTTTGGAAGTTCCTTCAGTACACTTAATAAAAACAAACTCCAAACTGTCTCCTTCTATTTTCATACTGTCAACCTGAGGCCAGTTAATGTCTCCCTGATAATGCGAAACATCTAAACCAAGCAGCTGATATTCTTCAGGAATGTTTACGCCAAAATCTGCATAGATATAGGACTTGCCTGATTTATTCTGTATCATCAGCCAGGTAAATAAAATAATGATTGTCAAAATGAAAAATGCAATCAGTTTTCCTTTCAGATTCATCACAATTCAATTTTCAAGCCGTCATAAGCCAGTTCAACACCCGCTGGAAGTTCTTTACTTATATCTTCATGTTTACCCAATAAATGACTAATGTGTGTGAGGTAAGCTTTTTCCGGTTTTATTTTCTGAATAATTTCCAGAGCTTCTTCCAGATTAAAATGTGAAATGTGTTTTTCTTTTCTGAGTGCGTTGATTACAAGTATCCGGGTTCCGGCAATTTGTCTCATGCTCTCATCAATGATAAAATTTGCATCTGTAATGTATGTGAAGTCCTGAATACGGAATGCTTTCACCGGCATTTTATGATGCATTACATTAACCGGAATTATTTTCTGATTAAAGAAAGTGATCGGTTCGTTTTCAAAAATTATGGTTTCTACCTGCGGTATTCCCGGATAATCAGAACCACTGTATACATAATGGTATTCACGCTGTAAAGCAGCAAAGACTTTTTCAGTTGCATAAATGCGCATGGGTTTTTGAGCGATAAAATTAAAGGCTCTTATATCATCCATGCCGGCAATATGATCTTTGTGTTCATGCGTAAAAATTACAGCTTCCAGTGTCTTCACATTTTCACGCAGCATTTGTTGTCTGAAATCTGGTCCGGTATCGATTACCAGATTTTTTCCATCCGCATTAATAAGCAGTGATGTTCTTGTCCGGTTATCTTTTTTATCAATAGAACTGCATACCTCGCAATCACAAGCAATTACAGGAATACCCTGGGAGGTGCCTGTTCCAAGAAAAGTAAAGGTAATTTGAGACATAGTGTATGCTGCAGATTATTGCTGCAAAATCCACTGGGTACCGTTATCCTGATTCATGCCAATAAGGCCGTAAACAGAATTGTAATAGGCTCTGTTGTAGTTTTCAGGTCCATCTTTTTCAGGGTCAGTTGAAATAAGCGGAGTAACTTCATACACATTATACCAGTCAATGGAATTCAGCGTAAGGGTATCATGATATTCAACCAGGTTCTGAAAAAATCCGCTCTCGATTCCAATAGGGGAAATAGGAATTTCAAAAATGTTGGTTCTTGGTGTATTTGTAGCGTCTCTGTATGGTAAATACATTGCCAGAGTTTTGCGTGAATTGTCTGATTGCAGATATCTCAGTCTGAACTCAATTTGCAGTGCAGCATCTGTACTATAGGTGAAAAAAGTCTGATCCCATGCAAAATATTCTTCTGTTCTTAATCTTTCATCAAATTGAAAAACAAGTGTTGAATCAAGTGCGGGCAAAGTTTTAAAAACCCGGTCACCTGACTGATAGGGAACAAATTGAATGTCTGTTTCAGTATATGGTGTTGCACCTTCAGGAAGATTGGATGTATCATCCGGTTCATCCTTTATACAGGCACTTGCGGTTGCTGCAACCAGCAAAAAAGAAATCAAACGCAACAATTTCATAGGTGACGCTTTTGAACTTACTACGTAAAAATAACAGAAAATGTTGGTTCTGAGCAGGATTATTTTCTTCCGAAGTAATACCGGTATCCGAATCCAAAGCTGAAAAAGCGCGTAATGCCTTCGTATTCTTCAGCTGCATAGCCAGGGAATTTCTCCATACACAGGTATCTTGGCCCAAATTCATTAAAGTAAAACGGATAACCTAAAACAAGTGAAAATCCATCACTTGAAACTTTATCAGTTAACAAAACCAATTCAAACTGTGGTTCAATAAAAAATGCCATTTCAAAAAGATCTTTCTTTTCAACCGAGCAGGAATCATTACCATGTATTGCAAATAAAGCTGCGTAACCAGCACGGGCACTGATGTTGAATGACACTCTGTCTGTAGTAAAACGTTCATATCCTAATTTCAGATAAGCAGCCGGCATGTGCATGGAAGCTCCCCATTGTACATTGTTAAGTGAAAAGGGATTGAGTGTAAAAAAAGAATATTTGAGGCCGGCACCTGCCGTCAATCCGCCAAAAATATTGTATTGCATGGTTAAACCTCCGTTAAAGAGGCCTTCAAAAACTCTTCCAAACGACTCATTTTTAGCCTTGGCCGGAATTCCCAAATCAACGCTGAAACTGAGTTTAGGCTCATAATAAGTCTGTGCAATAATCAGTTTGGTGCTGAGAACAAAAACTAGTAACAGACTTTTTTTTAAGAGCATGGTAATTAAACGTAATTATTTGTTTTCTATTGTGATTTTTCTAAGTACAGATGAGTGCGCTGCTTTCAAAGATAAAAAATAGATTCCATTTGCAAACTCCGCCGGATCAAACGGAATTATGTGCTGGCCTGATTCCATATTTTTCTGAATTATTTTTCTGACCGGATTTTCTTTTTCATCCAGCAAATCGAGTTCAACATCACATGCCTTTGGAAGCTCAAGCAAAAATTGTGTTTTTGAAAAGTAAACATCATATCTCGATGTGGTAAATACAATATTGTTAAGCATTTCCATTCTTCCGCGTTTACGGTACTTGCGTATATAGATGATATAAGCTGTAACCAGCAAAATTAAACCACCGGTTACGTATAAGATGACAATGAGCAGGTGAACGGTATCGGTTACTCCCATATTAAAGCGGAATTACGTTTTTAATTCTTGCAACCAGCTCATAGCGCTTCAAAATATCTTCACTGCTGAGCATCATTTGTTTTATGTTTACTGAAATATAATTGCCGTTTTTTGAATGGTGCGTTTCAAATTCTGCTGTTTCGTCAAAACACAATTTAATTTCTACCATTTTCTGATGATCATTTTTAATAATGAATTTAAAAAGATACACCAGCGGATAATTTTCTTTATCCAGCAGTTCTTTCAGTTTTCCGGTGTGTTCAGACATTTAAAATTATTTTTCTGCTAATCAGACAGCCATTGCTAAGCACCGAAAAATTTTCCGGTTTATCTTTCTCAATTTCTGTGCAAATATAGGTCTTAATTTCATCTTCTTTTAAAGCGGCTCTTTCAATAAACCGGTACATCTCAAAAGCATCAAAGGCCTGACTTTGTCTGAGGTGCTGATCAGGATATGATTCAAGTTTGGGCAAGTAGTTTATCAATTTCAGAATAACCGACCAATGAACAGCATGGATTTTTTCCAAAATAATTTTCATTTTACAGGTGTCTGTTTCTTTAGCTAATTCTGATCTCAACTCGAGTATTTCTTTGCTGTAATTTCTAAGAATATAACCGAGATCTGCACCGCCAAAATCAATGACAGATTCAATAAAGGGCGTTTTATTTTCGCATTTCTGATTAAGTTGTTCAATGTATTTCAGAATTATTTTTGGATGCGGAATATCCTGAAAAAATTTTGATTTGATTCTGAAAATGAATGCTGCCTTATCATCCGTAATATCTGTCATTCTGCAGCAGCCTGTTTAAAGTTTGACAAAATGATTGCAGCTGCAACGCCCACATTAAGTGATTCTGTTTTTCCAAAAGAGGGAATTGTCAACCGGGTGTCCAGTAACTGATGAACATCTGCAGATATTCCATGAGACTCACTTCCCATAACCAGCACTGCTTTTGCAGGAAATTGAAAGGAATAAATTGATTCACCTTTCATATCAGCACCCAGAATTTTGAAGCCCTGTGATTTAAGTGTATTCAATTGTTTGCAAAGATCAGTTGTCTGATAATGAATACGGAAAACGGCTCCCATTGAAGCCTGTATGACTTTCGGATTATAAATATCTACTGAATTCTCAGATGCAATAACTGTTCTGATTCCAAACCAGTCGGCAGTTCTGAGAATAGTACCAAGGTTTCCGGGATCTTTGATTTCGTCCAATGCCAGAACGAATTTTTCATCGCTATCGGTTTCGACCTTTAATGTTTCCGGAAAATGAACCAGAGCAAGTATTCCCGGAGGATTAACCAGACCAGAAATCCGCTCCATATCAGAAGCGGAAATTTTTGTCCATTCTGCTTTTCCATCAGCAGCCGGCTGAACAGATTCTGTGTAAAAAATTCTGTCGATGCTGAAATGAGGCGATTTCAGAAGTTCTTCAACTAATTTGGCTCCTTCCGCTGCAAACAGGCGGTGTTCCTCCCGCTCTTTTTTATTCTGGAGCGACTTAATTAATTTTATTTCATTCCGTGATAGCGCCATCATTCGGATTCAATTATTTTTGTAAAGATACTTTAATTCATGCATCACTCAATTTTAAAGGCAGCTGTTTTGGTTTTTGCACTGACAACATTTATTTCATGTCGTCAGGCAAAGTACGTTGCCGATGGTGATCATCTTCTCAAAAAAAACAAAATCGCTTTTTTGTCTTATGATGAAAATGGTGAACTGATAAAGGATGAAGAGCATGAGGGTATTTATACCGGTGATATGTATGATCTTATCAAACCGATACCCTATAAAGGAACAAAACTTTTTTACAACCGGATAGACACTGCCCGTTATCAGAATCAGCTCAACCGCAAACATGAAAATGTATGGAAGAGAATGAAGACCGGAAAACGAAAAGAAGATGAGATCAACAAGAGACGTATTGAAAAATCGAAGTCAAGAGGCAAATCTTTCTACAATCACAAAACCAAAAAAATGAAAGAGGTTAAAAACGGTTGGCGTGACTGGGTGATTGTGCACATGGGAATGCCTCCTGTTTTATTGGATACAGCATTGGTAACAAAATCAGATCAGCAGCTTGAAATTTATATGAAGCAAAGAGGTTATTTTGATGCTTCAGTTCAGGATACCATTCTCTACAAAAAACCAAAAAAGAAAAAAGCAATTGTTGAATACATGGTGATTCCCGGAGAACCATATCGCATTGACTCATTTTCTCTGGCACCTAAAACAGATCCTGAAATTATTACCCAATACAAAAATTTTAACAAGGCGGATAAATCAGTTATTGTTGAAGGCACGCTGATTGATGAAGATATTTTGAATCTGGAACGGGAAAACTTTTCAGCATTCTGCAGAGATCAGGGAGCGCTTTTCGGGCTGAATAAAAATTATATCACATTCAAAGTTGACACACTGGGAAAAGGTCACAATGCAATTGTCTATATGTATGTTGCGCCTATAGGAGTTCCTGATCCGTCTAATCCGGATTCGACCATTTTTCTGCCTTACCGCGGGTATAAAGTAAGTAATGTAACATTCATGCTCCATAACCCTCCAAAAGACACCTTGTCATTCAAATATGGATTTGCTGCTTTCAAAAGAGATGTGATGAAAAAGGTCTGCCCTATGAAGCAGATGGTTATTATACGTTGCTTGATACTTTAATAAACATTGATACCATTTTCTACCGTAAAAAAGATCCGCTGATTACTCATAAAGGAGTTTATATTTATAATGATATACCTTTTCTGGAACCGGATCTGATTGATAAACAGAATTTCCTTTACATTCCGCACTGGGCCAAAGAAGAATATCTGGAAAGAAGTTACCGCACCATGCTGCAGCTGGATGTGTTCAGTACCATTACTCCTGAAATTAAAATTGATCCCGCCAATCCGCTTGGTAGAAATGTAGTGGTGACCTATCATCTTGTTCCTGCAAAAAGATCTACGTTTACACTGGAGCCGCGTGTTACAAATTCTAACAGCGTTTTGGGATTGATGGGAAGCATCAGCTACTCAAATAAAAATCTTGCACGTGGAGCACAAAAACTAAAGGTGTCCTTTACCGGCGGATTTGAATCTCAACCACTCATTATTACTGAATCAGGTGCAGAAAGCAGAATACGAAAATTAAATACGTTTGAGTGGGGACCAAGTATTCAGTTATCATTTCCTAAACTGGTACCTATGCCTAAAAAAGTGTGGGCCACTTTTTCCAAAAGACTTTATCCTTCTACAAAATTTGATTTAACAGTTAACATTCAGAGAAGAACAGAGTTTGACAGAAGGCTTGCGCATTTTTCCTATGAGTGGAATTTCAAACAGGGAAAAATGCAGGAATGGGGATTGCAGTTTGTGAATTTTGATTTTGTAAGATTAGAGAAGGATTCTGTTTTTGCTGTAAAACTGGATTCACTCAATGACCCGTTTCTGATTAATTCATATGCAGATCACTTTACCCTGTTTAACGGACTGGTTTATAAAATCAATACGCAGGTTCCAAATGTTTACAACAAAACTATTTTCAATCTGGTGGTGAATGTGATTCAGTCGGGCGGAATTTTAAATTTCACCGGACTTGGATCCAATAATCTGAGTGAAGACAGTCTGAAACAAATTTTTGGTGTACCCTTTGCGCAATTTGTCAGATTTGATAATCAGGTTTGTATCAGTACAGGTTTAACCGAAAACTGAAATTGCCACGCGGTTATTAACCGGAGTAGGGGTGGGCTTATGGAAATTCTCCTTCTTTGCCCTATGAGCAAAGTTTTGTTGCCGGAGGTTCAAATGACATACGTGCATTTGAAGCAAGAACGATGGCGCCGGGCAGTATCCGAATCATGGAAGATACGCTTGCAACAAACACACAGATAGGTGACATGCGGCTTGAACTGAATCTGGAATACCGGTTTAAAATGAACGGTATGTTAGAAGGAGCAATTTTTGTTGATATGGGAAATATCTGGAAAATAAAAGATGATCCGTCAACAACAAAAGATGATTTAGGTGTTTTTCATTTTAATTCATTTTACAGACAAACTGCAATTGGAACCGGATTTGGTGTAAGAGCAGATTTTGAGTTTTTAATTGTGAGACTTGACATGTCATTTCCAATTCATAATCCTTACATGCCTGCAGGAGAAAAATGGTTTGGTACACCGCATCCAATTTATAATTCATCTTTTGATTATAACAACAACGGTGCAATAGATACAGATTATGAAAAGAGCTGGTATAAAGCTCCTTTTGCAATGCGTTTCAATTTCGGAATCGGTTATCCGTTTTAATACTATGAAGAGATTTTTTGTTTTCATTCTGATGCTGGCTACCGGCATAAATTTGTCTGCTCAGTTTGTGAATGTGCAATTACCGCTGCCAAAAAAAGCAACCTATTTATATTCTCAGGTTGAACCATCCATTTGTATTAATCCTAAAAACACCAATGAAATTATTGCCGGTTCCGTCATGAATGATTATTACTGGTCAGCTGACGGAGGCCAAACCTGGAAATCAAAATCTGTTTATTCCAAATGGGGAGTGAACGGAGATCCCTGTATGCTGATTGATACACTGGAGCGTTTTTATTATTTTCATTTATCCAATATCAATGATGAAGCTTTGGTTGGAGGCATGGTTTGCGAGCGGTCAAATGTACTGAAGGGTAAATTCAAATATCAGGGACATACACTGGCAAACGGGAAATTTCATGACAAAGAATGGGCTGTTGTAAATCCGTCAAACAATCATATCTACATGACGTGGACGCAGTTTGATGCGTATGATTCATCCAATCCAAATGATTATAGTTTTATTGTTTTTTCAAAAAGTGAAGATGGTGGTTTGACCTGGACTGATCCGGTAAAAATTTCTGAAATACCAGGTGACTGTCAGGATAACGACAAAACAGCTGAAGGTGCTGTTCCGGCAATCGGACCTAAAGGAGAAATTTATGTTTCCTGGGCAAGAAATGATACACTTTGGTTTAACGTTTCAACAGATGATGGAAAGACGTGGATGAAACAGGAAAAATTTATTTCAACGCAGCCGGCCGGGTGGGTGATTGACATTCCAGGAATCTACAGATGTAATGGATTACCGGTTACTGCCTGTGACCTTAGTAATTCAAAACATCGCGGAACAATTTATGTGAACTGGGCTGATCAGCGCAATGGAGAAAACAATACAGATATCTGGCTGATCAAATCCAATGATCAGGGAACAACCTGGAGCAAACCTAAAAAAGTAAATACAGATCTCAGTCAGCATCATCAGTTTCTAACCTGGATGACTATTGATCAGTCAAACGGCAATCTTTATTTTGTTTATTATGACAGAAGGGAACAGGAGAAAACAGAAACAGATGTTTATTTATCCTGGTCAAAAGACGGAGGTGAAACTTTTCAGGATATAAAAATCAGTTCATCTTCTTTTAAACCCAATCCTAAAATATTTTTTGGTGATTACACCAATATTTCAGTCCATAACGGAATAATAAGACCCATCTGGACACGTTTACATGAAGGAAGAATTACACTCTGGACAGCATTGATCGATCATTCTCAGCTTGAAAAATCTGTGCAGCATTAAATGAAATTATCAGTTATCATAGTTAATTATAATGTTGAGTTTTTTCTCGAGCAATGTTTGCTGTCTGTATATCGCGCGCTGGAGCATACCCACGGTGAAGTGTTTGTGGTAGACAATAACTCAATTGACGGATCAGTGGCAATGGTCAGACAAAAATTTCCGTCTGTTATACTGATTGACAATAAAGAAAATGTTGGTTTTTCCCGAGCCAATAATCAGGCGTTGAAAATTGCGCAAGGAGAATATCATCTTTTGTTGAACCCGGATACAATTGTGGAAGAAGATACTTTTGAAAAAGTAATCCGCTTTATGGATGAGCATCCAGATGCTGGTGGGTTAGGAGTGAAAATGATTGACGGAAAAGGAAATTTTTTACCTGAATCCAAACGTGGACTTCCAACACCGGCTGTGGCGTTTTACAAAATTTTCGGACTATCGCGTTTGTTTCCCAAATCAAAAAAATTCGGCAGGTATCATTTGTCCTATCTGGATCAGAATTCTACACATGAAATTGAAATTCTTTCCGGCGCATTTATGCTCATGAGAAAAACAGCTTTGGATAAAGTTGGATTACTCGATGAGGCTTTTTTTATGTACGGTGAGGATATTGATCTGAGTTACCGCATTTGTCTGGGAGGGATACAAAAATTATTATTATCCGGGCACACGCATTATTCATTACAAAGGAGAGAGCACCAAAAAAGCAGCGTGAATTATGTTTTTGTGTTTATAACGCAATGATCATTTTTGCACGCAAACATTTTTCAAGTAAAAACGCAAAACTATTTTCATTTCTCATTAATCTGGCAATTTACTTCCGTGCCGGTATTGCGCTTGGAAACCGCGCACTTCGGAAATCTGTTTTGCCGGTTCTGGATTACGGTGCAATGCTTATTTTGCTTTTTGGTATTGCATCCGTCTATCAGAATTATACATCCATTTTTATCCCGGAAATTTTATTGAAGATGGCCTTGCCGGTTTATGCCGGAATCTGGTTTTTGTCTCTGGTTTTTTCAGGAGGATATGATAAACCAGTCAGACTTATTTCCGGAATTTTTGGTGCCGCAATTGGAACAGGTTTGATTCTGATGATATATGCTCTTCTTCCAAAAGATTTTCAGTTTTCAAGATTGATCATATTGGCCGGCGGCGGAATGGTGCTTGGCATATTATCTTTTGACCCGTTTGATTTTGCACATGTTTTTACCTCAATGGAGAATTGGAGGAGCAAACAATAAACGATTTGTGATTGTGGGTGATCAGCAGGAAGCAGAAAGAGTGCACCAGCTTTTACTTCAAACCAATCAGCAGATTTCATCGGTGGAATTTATTTCAGCCGGAAATGAAAGAGAAGGAAGTTTTTTCAGCGGAACATTTAATCAGCTGGATCAGGTTGTTGAAATCCATAAAATAGATGAGGTGATTTTTTGTGCTAAAAATATTTCATCCAGTGATATCATTTCATCCATGCTTAATCTGGAAGGACAAAATGTGGATTTCAAAATAGCACAGCCTGAAACATCTTTTCTGATCGGTAGTAATTCTATTGAAACCAAAGGTGATTTATATGTGATGGATCTTAACCGGATTAATAAACCATCCAATCAAAGAAATAAAAGACTGCTGGATTTGGCGACAGCAATTAAAATGATTGTGCTGAGTCCTTTTTTGATATGGGTTTTCAATAATAAGAGAAATTTCTACAGCAATATGTTTGGGGTATTGATTGGTAAATTATCCATGGTGGGTTATGCACCCGTAAAACACATCAGTACACTTAAGCTGCCAAAAATCAAACGTGGAATTCTTTCAGCCGCACTGCAGTTTAATTCTTCCAATCCGGATGATGATGCCGTTGCCCGCATCAATCTCATCTATGCAAAAAATCATTCCCTCATGATGGATATGAAAATCATCTGGAAGAACTGGAAAAAGCTGGATTCCTGATTCATTAGTATAGTCTATACAGCTATCAGAATTATTTACATCTTTTAAAAGTCCTGCCAGCACTGAAAACTGGTTTGGGATTGTAACCTTAGTCACCTCTCTTACCTGATGAATGTCATTACTTTGTGTCACATTTTAAGTAAATTTGTATGACTAAAGAACAGAATATGAAACTGGAACAATTATATACGGGCTGTCTTGCAGAGGCAGCATATTATATTGAATCAAACGGAGAAGCAATTGTGATTGATCCGTTACGTGAAACCTCACCTTATACTGAACGTCTTGAAAATGACAAGGCAAAACTGAAATATATTTTTCTTACGCATTTCCATGCGGACTTTGTTTCAGGGCAGGTAGATCTTGCACGTAAAACAGGAGCAACCATCGTATTTGGTCCGGGAGCAAAAGCAGAATATGCTATTCATGAAGCCAAAGACAATGAGATTTTTAAAGTTGGAAATGTAAGTATAAAAGCTTTGCATACTCCGGGTCACACCATGGAGTCCACAACTTATCTTTTGTTGGATGAAGAAGGAAAAGAGCAAGCCATTTTTACCGGTGATGCGTTGTTTATCGGTGATGTCGGAAGACCGGATCTTGCGGTAAAACAAGGTGCATTAACAGAAGAAGATCTGGCCCGTCACTTATTTAAATCACTGCGAAATAAAATCATGACCTTGCCGGGTCACGTGATTGTTTATCCAAATCACGGTGCAGGTTCAGCATGCGGAAAAAAAATGAGTAAAGAAACATATGATACTTTGGGGAATCAGAAAGCAACCAATTATGCACTGCGCGCTGATATGACCGAAGATGAATTTGTAAAAGAAGTATTAACCGGATTGACAGCACCGCCGCAATATTTTCCTAAAAATGTTGGAATGAACAAACGCATCAATGATTCAATTGATGAAATAGTCAGAAGAGGAACAACTTCTTTCAGTGCTGAAGAATTTAAACAGATAGCCAAAGAAACCAATGCACTGATTCTGGATGTTCGTTCACAAAATGAATTTGTAACCGCTCATATTCCGGGTTCAATTTTCATTGGATTAGACGGGCAATTTGCTCCGTGGGTAGGTGCGCTGATCATGGATATCGATCAGAAAATTTTACTGGTAACTCCGTTTGGACGTGAAGAAGAAGCAGTAACCAGATTATCAAGAATCGGATATGACAACTCATTGGGTTATCTGAAAGGCGGAATAGAAGCATGGAAAGATGCAGGTTTTGAAGTAGATTCAATTAAGAAAATTACTGCAAAAGAATTTGAGTCTGCGTTGAAAGACAGCGGAATCAATGTGCTGGATGTGCGTAAAAAGTCAGAATACGATTCAGAACATTTGGTAGGCGTAGAGAATTCACCGCTGGATACTGTGAACCGTGATATGTCAAAACTCGATGCCGAAAAAACCTATTACGTACATTGTGCAGGTGGTTATCGCTCGGTGATTTTTGAATCGATTCTTAAGTCACGCGGTTATCACAATCTGATTGATGTAGCCGGCGGATTTTCTGCAATTAAAATGACACAAAACTTCCAATGACAGAATATGTTTGTCCGTCAACATTGCTTTAGCAAATAGAAATAAGTATGAAATAAAAACGCCGGTTAAAGCCGGCGTTTTTATTTAAGATATCTGAAATTAAATCCGGATTCCCATCACACACACATCATCAATCTGTTCAAGTTCTCCTCTCCACTGATCAAAATATTTTTCAAGAAGTTGTCTTTGCTCATCCATGGATTTATTTCTGTTCTGAACAAGAATTTCTTTAAAGGTCTGGCTTTTAAGTTTCTTTCCTTTTTCACCGCCAAATTGATCAGCAAAACCATCCGAGAATAAATAGAGCAAATCATTCTTTTGCATCTGAAATTCCTGATTGGTGAACGGCTTGGCATGAATGAATTTTCCGATGGGTTGTTTGTCTGATTTGATTTCAATCAGCTCAGCATCACGAATAATGAAAATACTGTTGTTGGCACCTGCGTATTGGAGCATTTTGGTTTTTGGATCGTAATGATATAGTGCAATATCCATTCCGTCGTTTACTCCTTCACCGCTTTTTTCAAAAGTTTCAAGAACCAGTTCACGTACTTTATTTAAAATCAAACCGGGTTTACTCAAATTAAATTCTCGTATTGATCGCGTAAGGGCTGAGTGGCATACAACAGACACCATTGCCCCGGGCACACCATGTCCTGTGCAGTCAGCAACTGCAAACATCACAGAATGGTTTTTCTTCGGTCAGCCAGTAAAAAATCTCCTGCAACTATATCTTTCGGGCGGTAAATAATGAAGTTTTCACCCAACAGATTTTTAATTGCGGATGCATGCGGTAAAATCGCATTCTGAATTCGTTTGGCGTAAGCAATTGAATCCGTAATTTCTTCGTTTTTGGTTTCAATCAGTGCCTTTTGAACATTCACCTGTTCAATAGTTCCAACCAGTTCTGCGTTGGTTTTATTGATGATCTGAATATTGTTCTCAATAATTTTATTCTGCTTCCTGAAACGTACAATGAAGTAAACCATAAAAGCAATGAACAATACCATGATGATCATGATAATAATAAACATCAGCTGTCTGCTTTTTGTTGCTTTCAGCTCAAGTGAATTCAATTTGTTTTGTTTGTCTGCAGCGTCTTTTTGCGTATTAAGCAATTCCAGATTTTTTTTGTTCTCATTATTTTCAGCAATCTGTCTTTCTTTTTCATTCTGCTCTTCAATGTATTTCATCTGAAGCTGTTCATTTTCCAGCTGACTTTGCATGATGAGGAGATTTCTCTGTATCTGCTCCTTTTCAAGCTGTTTATTGATCAGATCTTTTTCTCTCAGTTCATTCTGCTGTTTCAGAAAAATGTTTTCCTGTTCTTTTTGATCAGCGGTCATGCGCGCGTTCAGCAGTTCCATTTCACGCATTTCACTTTCAATGATATCGGATTCAACTTTCTGAAGAATTATTTTTGTTTCACTTTGTCTGATTGCAAAAACGGAATTTTGTTTTTCCTGTTCTTTTTCGTAGGCGTCTTTGGTTGAAACATAGAGCTTATAATATTTCTGAGAGTTTACATAATCATTGTTTGCTGAATATGTTTCAGACATAATCAGATACGCGGCAGCCAGGTTCTGCAGGTCATTGCTTTGTTTGGCGTATTCAACTGACTCATTGCACTGGTCTATTACTTTACCAAAATCCTGTCGCAGGTAGTTGTTTTTTGCAAGGAGATTATAAGTCTCACTGATTTTTGAATTATTATTTAAATCTGAATAAATTTTCAGAGCAGAAATTAAAGATGCTGAAGCTTCATTGTTTTTCTGAAGCAATGTCAGCGTAATTCCTTTGTTTAGATAAAGTTCAGCAAGCTCAGGGCTTTTGCTGCCAGTTCCGTAAACTGCAATGGATTTGTCCAGTTCCTCTAAGGCGGTAAGTAAAAATCCGGTTTTCCGGTAAGCAACAGCAAGATTAAGATGTGATTGTTTGCGCAAAGAATCAAGAATTTCACTTTCATTTTTTACAGAGAAAGTATAGCTGAGATCATTGCTGAATAAATTTCCATTCTTACGCCGAATAACGCTGTCCGCCATCATGGCAAAAGCAAGAAATTCATTTTTTATTTCCAGCTGTTCAGCGCATTTTGAAAGATGATAATAGCAATTGAACTCATCATACACTGAAATCTCTGATGTAAACCTGGTTCCATTCTGAAACTGCGAATAAGCCGTTTTGAAATTTCCGGTTTTATAATTCATGTATGCAGAGAAAACCACAATTTGATATTTATGTAAATTTTTTTCTGGTGTGAGTGCCTGTAATACTTTATCTGCACCTAGTAAATCACCGAATTTTTCATAAATCATTGCAGTGAGTGTCTTGTTGGCAAGCGGTAGTTTTCCGGTCATTTTTTTACCCATGTCCTTTGTGGCCATGCGGTTGAAAACCAAAGCATCGTAATATTCATCCTGATAATAATAACTGTAGGACAAAAGAATGGTCATTGCTGCCTCATCAGCCGGTGAAACAGTTTTGTCATGATAGTATTGCGGCAATATCTGAATCAGTTCATTGAACCTGGTTTCTTTATCTGTTTCAAGATAGAGCTGTTGTCCTCCCTCATCTTCAAAATTTACATTTTCAAAAACTATATTGTCCAGTTTGAACGGCTGCGCGAATCCGTAATTCAGAACTAACAAAAACAAAATTATATGTAAATATTTTTTTATCAAAGTTTGATTTTAACTACAGCAAAAATTTCCAGACCCATTCCCATTGAGGTCGGGTATCCGCCGCTCATTGGATAGACATAATGATTTTTAATATTCAGTAAATTTCTTACACCGGTACTGAAGTCCAGAAAACCGAAAATATTATTCCATTGATAAGTAAAATCAATCAGGTTTGTAGAAGGTCTTGTAATGTAATTGTATTCTTCAGTAAAGGAATTTGTTTGTTCAAAACTGATTTTTTCTGATTGAAAAATATAACTCAGAATAAAACGGTGTTTTTCATTCAACGAATAGGCACCCTTAATTGTGAATTTATGTTTTGGTATGGCCAAAGTACCTGCAGTGAGCGTTGTTGTGTCTGCCACAAAATCAGTTCCGTCAGCGTTAATCAGTTCATAATACGAATAGCCGGCTCTTATATTTAGTTTATTAAATGCATGTGTGGTAAATAGTTCTGCTCCTGCAAATGTAATGTTGCCATTGTTTATATAGCTTTCCAGGTTGGTTGTAAGATCGTAACCATAAACTATAATGTCATCAATGCTGGTATAAAGAGACCAGCATTAACCGTGCTGGTTTTATATTTTGTGCCAAGTTCAAGCTGATAATCTTTTATTTTTTCCGGTTTAATAGGCTCTGAATTATTGAATGCGAGATTGATGTTCTGAAGTGTTGGAATTTTGAATGACTCACCATAGATAAGTTTGTAATGAAAAGATTTGAATTCTTTGGTTATTGAAATACGCGGCGAAAAATTGGGTTCAAACAAATTATGTGCATTGTAAATGTCGAGTCGTCCTCCGGCAAACAAATTGAAGAAACGTGTTTTAAGACTGAATTCTCCAAAGCCTGCTGCTGCGTGGTAATATTCAAAGGTATTTCCGGTATTTAAAACAAGAAACGGACGGTAATATCGCATGTAATCATTGTAATAAGTTCCTCCAAGCAAAAAATTGATATTATCATTAATTTCATACGTGGCGTTCACTCCGGCTGTAATTCTTCTGGTTTTCAGATTCTGCAAATCATACACTGTTGGATCACCATATTGCGTGTTCCACGGAATTTGCTCTTTCAGATTCAGATTGGTGTATAGATGAAATTTTCCAAAGCGTTTGTCATAACTCATATCATTGATAAAAGTGCGGCAAAGCGAGTAAATGTTTTCATGGGTAGCCTGAAAGCTGTAGTCATCATAGATCACTTTGTATTCAAATTCTTTGCGTCTCAGTTTGAGTTGAAGATAAGCGTCAGTGATACTGGATGAATCAGAATAATCACTAAACATGGTGTCAGGATGTGTATTGAACATTTGACTTATTACCTGAATAAATACTTCCTGACATACTCAGCTCAAAATCATTGAGCAGGTAGCTGGTATTTGCAAATGTCAGACGCGCGCCTGAAAGTTCATCTCCTGAAAATCCGGCATCGACCATAAACGAACTTCCTTTTGAATAATTTCCTTCTTTGGTAATGATGTTGATAACACCCAATCCGGCAATTCCACCATAAATACTCGAACTGGCACCACGAATCACTTCAATTCTCTCTACGTTGAGAAGCGGAACTCTTCCGCCTAAAATAAAAGAACCATACGACATGTCATTCATGATCATACCGTCAATCATCACCAACATTTTTGCTTCAGAGGCCCATGCACCGCGCAATGCTATTCCTGTTCCGTTCTGAACATCCGATGCAATATTGAAGCCCGGAATATCCATAAAAACTTCTATCAGATCACGGTAACCTGCTTCAATAATTTCATCACCGGTAATAACAAAAACAGAACCCGGTGCCTCATTGATTTTAACGTTGTTAAGGTTTGTGATTTTTATTTTGTCCTGACTCTGGGCAGTTGCACTCAGACCAATTACTTCATCAACAAGCGGCGTGAAAATTTGGGTTGTGGTATCCTGTGCAATGGAAGTAAAGGACATCCAAAGCAATAGCCATTCAAATAAGAGTAATCTTACTTTCATACCGGTTTCATCTTCTGATTTGATAAGTCATTCTGTGAATTCAAAATGCCTTCAAACCAAAGTAATTGTGCGGTTCACGTTAAACGGCAGATTGCATAAAAGGTTCTGTTTTCAGTACCTTTTCAGTCTGACCAGGTTTTGGGGTTAACCAAATATAGCAAATGAAACCGGCTGTATTTGGGCTGGCAACTGATTTAGATAGTAACCGGGAACATTCAGTTGTGATTTAACAAGATTAAATATTAATAGTTATAATATTAACGATTTTAGAATTTGACTCCAACAACACATACATCATCGAGTTGCTCAAAATCTCCGCGCCATTTAATAAACTCCTTCTCAATTTCCTTCATCTGACTGTCCATTTCCAGATTTAAATTTTGCATGAGAATAGTTTTGAAATTGGTGTTTTTCATTTTCTTGCCTTTTTCTCCGCCAAACTGATCTGCAAATCCATCTGAAAATAAATAAACCAGATCGTCTTTCTGAATTTTGAAATTAATATTTGAAAAAGGTTTTTCATTGATGAATTTTCCAACCGGTTGCTTATCAGGTTTAAGTTCAATAAGTGTCCAGTCATTATTTTCAAAATAATCGGTAGTTATTTTGTCTGTTACAGGAATTTCTGTTTTGCCTTTTCTGAAAATCCATAAAGGATTATTAGCTCCGGCATAATTTAATTCTATCTCATTGCTGATAGTATTTTTCTGAAGTGAGATCAATGTAATGTCCATTCCATCTTTCACTTCCTCTTCACTCTGTGCAAATGTTTCAATGACAAGCTCGCGTACTTTGTTTAGAATATCTGCTGGGTTTGTAAGTTCGAATTCCCTTATTGCCCTGTTCAGGGCTGAGTTGCACACAACACTAACCATTGCACCCGGTACTCCGTGTCCGGTACAATCAGCTACAGCACATAGTGTCATGTTATTTTTTTCATTCAGCCAGTAAAAATCACCGGCAACAATATCTTTCGGGCGGTAAAAAATAAAATTATCTCCCAGCAATTTTTTTGCAATTCTGGATGGCGGAAGAATTGCTTTTTGAATTCGTTTGGCGTAAGAAATACTGTCCGTTATTTCTTCATTTTTCTGACGGATTTCCTGAAACGCATTGTCAAGCTGAACTGTCCGTATTTTTACCTTTTCTTCCAGATTTTTTTTGTCACGGATTAATTTTGAATTTCGCCAGCGCATAAATAAATATAATGCCGTAAGTAAAATAAGTATGGCAGAAATTCTGAACCACCAAGTCTGCCAGAAAGGAGGAGTGATTAAAACAGAAATTTCAGCAGGTGATTCGTCCCAGTATCCGTCCTTGTTTGCAGATTTTATTCTGAATGTATATTCGCCCGGAGGAATATTTGTGTAGACTATTTCATCATGTGAAGTGGGAGCTGACCATTCTTTATCAAAACCTTCAAGAATATATAAGTAGGTTACGTTGTCATGATTGTTGAAGGAGATTCCGTTCACAATAAAAGTCAGATGATTTTCAGTATAATTAAGTTCAATTTTGTCGGGGAAATGTTGGCCTGATTTTAATTCATAACCTTTTGTTTTCCAGTCAACTTCCTGATGAAATAACAATACGTTTTCCAGCACTGTTATAGGAGGGGTTTTTATTTCACGGTCCTTTGATTCATCTAAAATCAAAATACCTTTTGTAGACGGAATTGCAATTCGGCCGTCAGACATGAAAAGCATCTGGGCAGTTGCTTCACCTTTGAAACCATCTTTTGCAAAATAATGTTTCCACTCAAGGTCTCTGTTCGCATAGTATTTTTCCAGATTCAGTCTGGACAATCCAAGAGGTGAGGTTATCCACAAAAAGTGATTGTTATAACCCAGTCCGCGTATTTCAGTTGATGATAATCCATCAGCAATTCTGATAGAGTCATGTAAAACAATTTTACCTGATTCATATGTTGTCCTGTAAATTCCCTGATTAGCTAGATTAATCCAAACATACCCTTTGTCATCTTCACATATAGCTGATCCTGCCCGTGTGTAATAATATGGTGGCAGCAGATTGGATCTTGCTGCAAAATTCTCAATGACAGCCCATCCATATCTTTCTTTGCCCTGCCAGATATTTTTTTTAGAGTCTTCGAACAACACATAGTTTCTTTCCCATTCACTGGTGCTGTAATTTCTTAATTTGAGTCCGTGATCAAATTGTATTGCGCCTCCGCCGTCGGAGCCGTAATAGAATGAACTGTCACTAGCCTGCATAATTGAAAATCCGCTTCCAATAGGGTAGGAATAAACTGTCGTTCCGTCATATTCAAGAATTCCTGTTCCGCCACCGTAAAGTACAAACCAGATATGTCCGTTGTAATCAACCAGAATATCTCTGACGCGGGTGTTTTCCAATCCATCCGCCTGAGTAAAATGAAAGGAAGTACCATCTGTTTTTAAACAGGTCACGCCTCCTTCAGTAGCTGCCCAAATGTTGCCGGATGAATCCTGAACCAATGCGTTAACAAGCGGATTTATCAATCCGTTGTACTCGGATATATGAGCAAATTTCTGGTCTCTCAATATGCCAATTCCTGTACCGTAAGAGCCTGCCCAGATATTATCTTCATGGTCAGCAAGCACGGTCCACAAAGTTGAAATGCCTAAACCCTCGGTGCTGCCATAGTAAAGTATTTGCCCGGAAACCGGATTGAATTTGGCCAGACCAAATTCCCAGGTGGCCATCCATAAATTTCCGTCAGAATCAATATCAATATCATTGACAGGGGTACCAACATCATACCTGTATAAACTGTCATTGTAAAAACAACCGATAAAATTTGACCATGATCCGAACCAGATTCTGCCATCAGCATCTTCAGCCCAGCCTATTGCGACATAGGCATCTGTAATTTTAGTTAATTTTTTTTCAGGACTCAGCGTGTGGAGTCCATGCTGACCGCCTATCCACAATGTTCCTTTAGAATCGTAATTCAGGGCGCGAACCATGGCGTTCTCGTTTACATTGGTATCCAAAACAAAGAAAGTTTCTCTTTTTCCGTTTTTTATTAGATCAATGCCCGTTGAAGTACCAACTAATATTCCACCATCTGGATGATTTTCAAGGCACCAAGACTGGTTTTGTCTTGGATTGGATTCGTCACTGTAGTTCGTGAATTTTTCACCGTCAAATGAACTCACACCTTTTTCTGTTGCAATCCAAAGAACACCATTTTTATCTTCTTCAAAATAATGTGTCTGGTTGAATACTAACCCGTCGTTCTCCGTATAGGTAATTATCTTTTACCGTCAAACCGGCTTATTCCGGATCGCGTTGCAACCCAAACATATCCTTTCGAATCCTGAAAAATATCTTCAACCGTTGTACCGGCAAGACCGTTTTCAGATGAGTAGAGGTCAAATCCATATACGCCCTGAGCGTGATGCGGACTGACGCTCTGGGGCATTTGTCCTGAAACTGAAAAAACAGTACAGACCAAAATGAGAACATGCAAAAGTTTCACAACAGTTATTTTAACTAAAAATAGAAAAATCTCTGTAAATCGGTTGAGAATTCTGAAATAAATTCCTGAAAATGAAAGAAAAAGGGTTGTTTTGTTATCAGTTATCAGTTAATAATACCTTATTCAGTGATCACGTCACATTTGAAATCAAAGTTGTCAGGGAGATTTTTTTTGAAACTCTAAAAAAAAACAGGTAATCCCTACTTTACGTCTTTAAAAAAAGGAATTTCAGCGGAATATTTTACCAGATGTTCACTGTCCTCAGGATCCTGAAGTTCAGGTTTGGTAGAAATTTTCAAAATGTGTTCACCGCGTTTCAGATGAGCGATATCTATCATGGTACTCACGCCGATATAAGTTACATCTTTGTTCCATTTATCAAACCATCTTTGATTTGTATACAATGAATCATCAATTGAAATTTCTATTACATCTGAGTATAATTTAAGAGAATCAGGTTTGTTCAGTTTGTTGATGAAATAATCTTGTCCGACATCATATCTTACAAAAGATTGATTACATGCTGCTCTACAATTCTGGACTGAATATTTACCATGGAAAAAATCATTCTCAGACATTTCATCACGATACATGGCATAGCTCTCATATCCGCCGTCTGCCATCTGGTATTTATACGCTCTTTCGTCAAACATATTTGGCCAGTGCATTGTTCTGTAAATTGCCAGATAAGTTGAAATCAGAGCAATTACCGCAAACAAAATCGCGCCTGCAAAAAACTTTAGTTTGTTTACGTTGGAACTGAATAAGTTCAGTGAACGCTGGTAGAGTTTTCTGAAACTGAAAAGATCATATACTTTAAAGAACGGAAAAAATAAATAAGAGAGATAAGGAATTTTTCTGAACACACCGCTGAAGAGTAAATCCAGAATGTATATCCAGAATACCGTAAATAAAAAATAGTTTATCCAAACACCCAAATCCGGAAAATTATTTTCCAGTGTGCTGAAAAATGCAATAAGACAAAGCATTAAAACAGTGATTCCAATCAGTGCTGCAGCAGAAATAATAGAAGTATACATGAGCGTTTTGTAAAGTTTGTTAACACGTATGATTTGTTCTTTCAGATCTTCTTTCTGGTGATTTGTTTGAAATGGATTTTTAAAATTGAGTTTTTCTTTTTTAATTCCTCCCGGATAGACATAATTAATGCAAACAAGACCCAGCCAGAATGCTCTGAGAATTAAATGAAGTATAAATCCGGTGTCAGAATTTTGATTCCGAACATACCAAGAATAAGTATAATACTCATTCCCGGTATCTGCGTGGTGATTTTAATGGTTCTGATCCAGTCAATGTATAAATCCGACATCTGAATCAAACTGAAAATCGCTCCGCCGGAAACAAGTAATTCAAGTTCCCATGAATTTTCCTGGAGGTTTTTCAACCAATCAGGAATTTTATTTTCCTCTTTTTCAGACACCGTTATTTTTTCTTTTTTGGCTGTGGTTTTAATCCGGATTCGTAAAGATCAATCCATTGTTTGGGAGTCATTTTTTTTGCCAGTTCACCAAATAATTTAACCGGAATCTGATCTGGTTTTTTAAACCGGATACAGCTTTTTTTCCCATGTCAAGTTTGAATTTGCTGTGTTTTGGAAACTCATCTGTAAACCATTTCAGTAATTCCGGATTTGCATAAATTCCCATGTGATAAACCGCAATAAAATTTTTCTGAGACGCTAACCCGAAAAAGGGGAGAGGTAATTTGGGATCACAGTGATATCCTGACGGATAAATAGAATGCGGAATCACCCAGCCAGGCATGCCATAATTCAGAACTTCTGCAAATCCTTTGGGCAGATTTTTAGAAATGGTATTTCTTAACTCAAGCATGATTTCTTTTCTGTCATCGGGAACAGAATCATAATAATCTTCAACACTTTTTGCCGGAATATGCATTATGTCAGAGGTTAAAATTATTGTTTCACAAATCTCAGGTTGACAGGGAATTCATTGCTCAGTATTCTGACAAAATAAATTCCATCACTTAACTGATCAACAGATATAATTTGTTTGTCAGTGGTATTGTCAAGTTGTCCTTCCAAAACAAGATTACCATGAATATCCACAATCTGAAAAAGTGAATTTTCAAATTTTTCTCCGTGGCGGTTCACGATATAAATTTCAGCATTTGCAGGTGACGGATAAACAGCAAAATCAATGTTGTCTGTTCCGTTGACAGCACTTAAATCTTCCACAAAATACGCCGTGAAATTTGCAGATGAATTGCTTAATGTGTCAAGAAAAGTATCATTCAGAGAATTTGTAATCAGAGGTTCAGTTCCCCAGTGATCAAACAACCATCCGGGATTGTGAATCGCCTCAATCTGAATTGGAACACCATCAAAATAAATTCCGTTCCATGGATATGTGTCAGGAGTAATTGTGCTGATTTTAATTTTTCCTGCACCGGCCGGAAAAACATCCAAAGTAACATCAACCTGCTGCGGTAAAGAAAATCCTGCCTGAATATCATCCCTGACCTGCTGACCTCTGCAACTCAATTCATTTCTGAACTGAATATGACGGTTATAATAATCAAGCATCTGGCCAATAATGTCACTGGTGCCCCAGCGCTGATACTCATTGGACATTTCAGGATATGCCTGATTGAAAATACCTTCTTCCACATCCAGTAATCTGTCAGTGAGATAAGCTGTGTTCATAACATCAGCATAGCGGTTAATAAAATAATTTTTGTACTCTTCATTCTGAATTGACTGGAGCCAGATATTGATATAAGGCAATGATGTTGACTGCCCCATCATATAGCTGATCATGTCCTGATAACAATCTGTCCAGCCATTCGGTTGTAATGAAAGTTCCAGATCAATGGTACAGAATCTCCAGGCATAATCGGTAGAATCTGAACGGTAAGCTTTGATATTGTTTTGTGGCCAGTCAACATTCCCCATCCATGATTCACTGATTATATAGTCTGTGTAATATTCCAGATCAAAATGCTGATCAGCTTCATCCCAGAAAGCAGGTGAGGCAGGATCTGCAGTGAGAAAAGAATTGTAAGAATTCCAGAAATTATCCACGTCACCTTCTGTCGCGTGCAGCACTAATCCATACCAATAACTCAGTCCAACCATTTCAATTGTATTGGGACTTGCTCCATCCTGAAATTCGAACATCTGCGAATCATATTTTTCACGCAATTCATACAAACCAAAATATTCTCCGTTGATGTAAACAGAAACAGGACGCCATGTTGAATAGTATGTATTGGTCTGTTCGCACATCATTTTTACCTGCATCGCATCTTTTTGCGGAAAATTTAAGTATTGATTACTTCCGTTACGCAGATAAAAAGTATTGTATTCGGTTCTTCCGGCTCTGTCTGGAATTACTTCATGAACAATTGGCTGATCACCTAAAACACCGTTGGCCCATTCAATTCTGAAAGAATGTTGTGGCTGAGATCTGCTGCCACCTGCACCGCCATCTACCATGATACCTGCTTTTTGTGAAAACACCAGCGGATGTGCAGGCATTGAATCAAAATATTCAATATGAGCAGGCTTTAACCAATCCTCCCACCAGTTGTCAAACATACCCGTTGCGCCAAAAATATTTGCATCATCGGTGATGACAGATATAATAGGAGTGACGTGATTAATTCCAAAGAAATAACTGGCGGATGCAGTTGGTGAAGGAAGACTGTCAGAATCAAAAACTTTTGCTCGCACAACGGTTGTTGATGTAATATTAAAAGAGCCAGTGTAGGTTGGTGATGCAAGTGTTGGGTCACTTCCGTCAATCGTGTATTTGATTGTTGAGGGCAACGCATTGGGGTTTGATATGGCAACAGAAAAAGGAGCAGCATAAAAACCTGAATTGACTGATAATACTGGTGCCTGCAGATATCCATTGTAAGTTGAAGACGCATTGTTTGTGCTGCCGGGAGTTGGAATATCAAATATTTTTTTCACCGCTGATGCATCCGGAAAACATCCATAACTGTCATTGTATCCCTCAGTATGAACATTCAAACTGCTCATTATTGTTTGCGCGGGTGTAAGGAGATAAACTGTTTCGCCGCCGCCGTCAATATTAAAATTGGTGTGATTTAAATTCCCTGAGTTGGGGATAAATGCAGCATTCATTTCAGTCTGCGCTGTATGATTCATGTTTATTTCAATGTAATCATACATGACCGGATCAGTCCAAACCACATCAAATGCAAGGGAATTAATATTTCCCGCAGTAAGGCCTGCGGCGGTTAACTCTGAAGCAGGAATAATCATTTGAGTTCTTGAACTCCAGTACCAGTTTCCATAAGGTGCCGGATAATCATAAGGAGAATTCTGAATAGTTCCGGTTCCAATCTGCTGACCGTTTAGCTGGATGTTCGGACGCTGACTGTAAGTAGTTCCATTCACTGCTGAACAGGATGCAGGACTTCCGTCATTCCATGCAGCGGTAGTTGAAACGTAAGGCGTAGCGGTTTGATTGAAAACAGAGTTAGTAATATATCCGGTGCTGCTGTATGAACAAATATCAATAACCACATTGGAAATTCCGTCCCAGTTAAAAGGAGTTGTAAAATTGTGCGTATTCCATCCGGTTGTGGGAACAAACGGACCTGAGTTTAATACCGTAGTGAAACCGGGTGTTGCATATCTGTCTTTGCTGCTGCAATATATAATTTCATATTCTCCGGGTAACAGCTGCAGATTTGGCATTACCCATTTGGTTGGATTGGAAATATTATCGGTCAGAAAATATCCGTTTAGATTCAAAGCGGTTGAGCCCGCATTGTAAAGTTCAATCCAGTCTTCATAATCTCCGTCTTCATCTGTTAAAATGGAATAGTTTTTATTACAGCCTTCATTGATTACTATTTGTGAATTAACCTGAATAATGAATGTCAGAAAAAATGCGGAGAGTATAAATTTGATTTTCATGAAAAACTGTTTGAGAATTCTAAGATATAAAAATATGACGGATATAGAATGAGAATCGTTTGAGACAGCCATGTCTGTTAATAGCAATGCACGCATAGAACCCTGAATAAAATGCTATTTCAAAAGAATCATTATTTTTGATCAATCCTAAAATGAAAACTACGATGAAGAAATTTTACTTTTTATGTTGTCTGCTGTAATTTCCGTATCCGGAATTTCGCAGGCACAACTGGAAAACCCTGGCTTTGAGGCTGGGTGGGAAAACGGTGCGGATATTGCGGGAGCCGAAGATGAACCACTTCAATGGAGTTCATTGAAATCGGCAGATGCTTATACCTTAGTTGCGCCAATTGTTGCATTCAAAGAAACTGTTAATCCTCATTCAGGTACATATTGTATCAGATTATTAAATGTGGACACCGGTTTAGGTCCGGTTGCAAACGGATTGTTAACCAATGGCCGTGTTCATGCTGAGCTGGTTGCAGCAAACGGATATGTTTTTACAAATACTTCAGATACGAAATGGAATACAGTTTTTACTGACAGACCAGACAGTCTGGTGGGTTGGTATCGATATGACCCAACTACAGGAGATCAGGGTAAAGTAGAAGTAATTACTCATACTACTGCTGCTTTGGGAAAACTTCCGGGTGCAAACTATC
Organism: Crocinitomicaceae bacterium; assembly: GCA_016719925.1. Lineage (GTDB taxonomy): Bacteria > Bacteroidota > Bacteroidia > Flavobacteriales_D > Crocinitomicaceae > JADJGJ01. The sequence continues at coordinate 94,241 of JADJYC010000009.1, forward strand.
CTGAAACACATTGGATTTCAAGAGCGCGTTACGATATAACGACATCTTCACCTTCAACCTGGGTACGTTTTTCTGTTCCGTTCACATATTATTCTACTAATGCATCTGAATATATTCTGGTTGTTCTTTCTGCAGGAGATAGTACTAATGCATTAATTGGAAGTGAAATGTGGATTGATGATCTGGAACTGATTTATAATCCAAATCTGGTAAACGTTACTCCACCTGCAACGCAGAATATCGATATGGGTGTTAACGGTACCATGCTTACAGTTAATTATACGCCAAATGCTGCAGTTGTATCTGCAATCACTCAGGAATGGAAATATTCAACAACATCTGGCAGCGGATACACTTCTTTCGGAACAGCAGAAACTGGTTTAACCTATACACCCAATTTTGCAACACCGGGAATTTATTACGTGGTTTGTGACGTTGATTTTGGGACAGAGGTAATTACTTCAAATGAAGTAGAAATTGTTGTAACTGATCCGGGTGCAAACACCGTTACAATTTCACCGTCAGCAACTCAAAATTTACTGGTTGGTCAAAACGGAACATTACTTACGGCTACCGAAACTCCTTCTGCAGCATCATCACGCGAGTGGAAATTTTCAACAGTTTCTGGTTCTGGATATACTTCATTCGGAACTGCTGAAACAGGCCTGACTTACACGCCAAATTTTGGTGCACTTGGAACTTATTACATTATTTGTGAAAGTGATTTTTCAGGCGATGTTCAGATTTCAAATGAAGTGACCATTATGGTTCCTTCTGCTGCCGGAATCAATGAAGAAAATTTACAATTTAATATTTTTAATAATGGATCAGATGTAAATGTATTGATGAGTGATATTCAATCCAACACGCTTTTCTCAGTATTCAGTTTAGATGGTAAATTGATTTATTCAGATCAGCTGACAGAAACAAACTCTGTACATCATATACCTGCAACTGGTGTTTTTGTATATCGTGTTGTAAGAGGTGACAGAATCATCACTGGAAAAATAAATCTTTAATTTATAAAACAAAAAAGCTATTCGTTCAAACTGAGCGGATAGCTTTTTTTTATTCTGCAATGAAAAGAAGTCTGATTTTTTTGTTTGCCTTTTTTATTTCCTTCAATGGATTTTCACAGGCACGTGTAATTGGAACAGTAACCGATGCTGCTACTAAAGAACCGCTCATAGGAGCATATATCATTCTGAAAAAAGATCCTTCCATTGGTGCTGTGTCTGATATTTATGGTAATTATAAATTGGAACTGACTGAGGGAATTCACGAATTGGTTTTCAAGTTTACCGGTATGATGAATAACACAATCATAGTTGAACTTGGTAAAGGAGAAGAAGAAACTTTAAATGTGGAAATGCAACCGTGTTCATTGCAAAAAGTAGATGTCATTGTTGGAAAATTTGATTAGTCGGTTGAAGAGTTTACTTTTTCAATGTAGGTTATAAAACCATCTATCATTGATAATAAAAATACCCGAAGCATTGAAACAATTCTGGATCAGACTCCCGGATTAAATATCATGGATGGTGAACCGCAGATCAGAGGCGGAAGTGGTTTTACTTTTGGTGTTGGAAGTAAAGTGGCCGTTTTGGTTGATGACATGCCAATCCTTTCAGGTGACGCCGGAAGACCTGAATGGGGTTTTGTTCCTGTTGAAAATATTGAGCAGATTGAAGTAATCAAAGGAGCATCTTCTGTTTTATCGGGTTCTTCTGCTTTGAGCGGAGCAATTCATATCCGCACTGCCTATCCAAAAGATAAACCCATGACAAAAATTAATATGTATTCTGGTTTTTATTCCGCACCTGAAGATGATTCGGCTTTGTGGTGGAATGATTATCCATACATACATGGTGTGAATTTTCTTCACAGCAGAATTATTAAAAAAAATACGGATTTGGTTATTGGCGGAAATCTGAATTTTGATCATGGTTATATAGGTGCGCCAATTAAAGGACCATTTGTGGAAGATACCATTACACCCAATTTTACAGATGAAGAAATGCGCAGCAGTAAATACCGGATCAATTTTAATTTGCGTCAGCGTTCAACTCATTTCAAAGGTTTGCAATACGGAATTAACGGAAACTTCATGTATCATCAGACAAATATGGTATTGGCATGGCTGGATGATACGTCAGGAATTTTCAGAGCTTATCCGGGTGCTGTTCTGCAGCAGTTACAAACTATTTATAATGTCGATCCCTTTGTTATTTTTCAATCTAAAATCGGCGTTAAGCATAGCCTGAAAATGCGTTATCTATACACAGATAATGAAATGTCCATGAATCAATCCAATCAGGCAGCGGTTTATTTTGCAGACTACCAGTTTAAAAAAGAATTTAATTTTTTGAAGGATAAATCATTTGATTTTATTGGCGGAGTTTCATCCCAGTACATTGATTCTAAAGCTAACATGTACGGAGGCGGCACTGATGATTCTACCAATTATTCTTTCAATCTTTCAGGATATGCTGAGGTACATAAAAAATTACTCGATGTTTAAATTTTTCAATTGGAGCAAGGGGAGAATATTTCAAATTAAATGACAGCATCACCGCATGGAATCCTATTTTCAGGGCAGGTTTAATCTGAAACTTGGACAGGCAACTTTTCTTGAGCATCATACGGTCAGGGATATCGTTTTCCAACAATTACTGAAAGATACATCAGAACTGCAGTTGGTGCGTTTGGCGTTTATGAAAATCCAAATCTGCTGCCTGAAGAAAGCTGGAATGCTGAAGTTGGCGTAAATCAGGGATTCAAAATCGGATCGTATATGGCACAACTGGATATTGCCGCATTCATTCAGAAATATGAAAATACCATTGAATATCTTTTCGGTTTCTGGGATCCCATGTACGGCATGCCTGACGGAGGACCACTGGCTGGATTTAAATTTCTGAATACCGGAAAATCACAAGTAACCGGTTTTGATATTTCATTAAACGGAGGCGGAAAAATTGGTAAAAATTTCAGCTTTGTTACCATGGTTGGATATAATTATATTAACCCCATTACCCTTGAACCAGATAAAGTTTTTGCAGAAGATTACAATCCGTTTAATCCTACACAATATAGTTTCAGAAATACCAGCCAGGATACGCTGACCAACGTTTTGAAGTACCGATTCAAGCATACCTTCAAAGCAGATGTGGAATTAAATCTATACGGTTTTTCAGTTGGATATACCATCAAATATTTCAGCAAAATGGAAAATCTGGACAAAGCCATTTCTGATTTTGAATTCCTGACTCAGAATACCGGAGGAAGTATGCAGGCAATTTATTTCTCAGATTTTTATGCTGAAAATAATGTCGGTAATTTCATTCATGATCTCAGAGTTTCATACGCATTTGGAAAAAAAGACTGAACATAAATTTGCTGTGATTGGAAAAAACATCATGAACCGTACTTACTCGCTGAGACCGCTGAAAATTGAGCAAATGAGAACAATTGTGCTTCAGTACTCCATCCGGTTTTGATTGTTGAGTCATTTTTTTGGATTGCAGTAACCTGAATTCCAAAGAAAAACGCCAAATTTGAAGATCAATTAATTTATCTGAATTCAAATGGCTAAACATCCGCTCAAACAGCGCATCCGTTATTATTTTGAAAACACCATGTCTGCAGGACCAATCGGAGTCATTAAATGGCTCGCGATTTTATCTCTCATTGTAGTTGTGGTACTTGGTTTTGTCATCATGGTTGCGCAAATCAAAGGTTCACCGGATGCAACAGAAGATCTTGGATTCATTGAAGGTTCATGGCAGATTCTGATGTCAACGTTAGATCAGGGTGCAATGGCGGGTGATCAGGGCTGGGCATTCAGAGCGGTTCGTTTTGTGGCAACACTGGGTTCGCTCTTCTTACTCTCTATTTTAATTGGTACAATTTCTTCGGGCATTGATGCAAAAATTGGTGAACTCAGAAAAGGAAAATCAAAAGTTCTTGAATCAAATCACACGCTGATTTTAGGTTGGTCTGAAAAAATATTTTCAATTCTTACTGAAGTAATTGAAGCTAATTCGAACCAGAAAAAACCAAGTATTGTTATTCTTGCCAACAAAGATAAAGTAGAGATGGATGATGAAATCCGTCAGCGGATTCCTGATTTGAAAAACACCCGAATTATTGTCAGAAGCGGAAGTCCGTTGTCATCTGCTGCAATAAATGTTGTGAGTCCGAATGAAGCACGTTCCATTATTATACTTGCCGGAGAAGAAGAAAATTCAGATACCTATGTCATCAAATCAGTGCTGGCATTAACCAATGGAAAAAACCGGAAACAAGATCCTTATCACATTGTTGCCGAGTTGAAAGATCCAAAAAATATGGAAGCTGCTGAACTTGTAGGAAATGATGAAACCATTTTTGTTTTGTCTGCGGATCTGATTTCAAGAATTACAGCACAAACCTGTCGTCAGTCTGGATTGAGTGTTGTTTACAGCGACCTGCTTCAGTTTGAAGGAGATGAAATTTATTTTGCCAATGAGCCCAAACTGGTTGGCAAAACCTATAAAGAATCATTGATGATGTTTGAAACATCTTCTGTGCTGGGTGTATTTACCAAAGAAGAATCGGTTCTCATTAATCCGCCAATGGATTATGTATTCAAAAAAGGTGATCAGGTCATTGCTATTTCTGAAGATGATGATACCGTTGTTCTGAGCAATAAAACAGATTATAAAATTTCAGTGGATGCGTTTCACCGCGATACTGAAAAAGAACCGGTTATTGAACGTACTTTGATTCTGGGATGGAATCAAAAAGGGAAAAGAATTATTGAAGAACTTGATAATTATGTTGCCAACGGATCTGAGGTATTTATTATGTCAGAAGGTGTTGATCTGCAGGGTGAATTAAAAGAATTAAAATCTGTTTTGAAAAGACAAAAAATTGACTTTAAAGAAGGCGATATCAATGACAGAGAAACGCTGGTAGACTTAAAAACAGAGACGTATGACCACATAATTTTATTGAGTTATACGCATATTGACGTACAGGAAAGTGATGCCAAAACACTGATCTGTTTATTGCATCTCAGAAATTTTGCTGAGCAGTATAATAAAGATTATGCGATTGTTTCAGAAATGCTGGATATTCAAAACCGTGAATTGGGTGTTGTTGCAAAGGCAGATGATTTTATTGTCAGCGACAACCTGATCAGTTTAATGCTGAGTCAGCTGAGTGAAAACAAAGAACTGAAAAAAGTATATGATGTTCTATTTGAAGCAGAAGGTTCAGAAATTTATCTGAAACCCGTAAGCAGATATGTAAAAACAGGTGTGCCAATGAATTTCTATACAGTGGTTGAAAGTGCCGCACAAATTAATGAAACTGCATTCGGTTACCGCATTACCGCTCAGGCACAGGATTCGGATAAGGCCTTTGGTGTATACATGAATCCGGATAAATCAAAAACAGTTACATTCTCAGCAGATGATTATATCATAGTTCTGGCTGAAGATTAGTCACGTTTCTTTCATACAAATAATTCGAAAGCGTTTCTCAGAAGTATCTGATAAATCAGCTATTTTTGCATCTGATTTTAAAACCTGAACTTATGAGAGTGTTATTATTTACCTTGCCGTTTATTTTTGCCGCATGCGGACAAAGCACAGAAACAGAAACAAATTCTTCTGATTCAACTAAAACAAATGTTGATACTGCAGTTGCTGCAACAGATGATTTCACCGGAACGTATGAATACGTCAATCCGTATAATTCGCTTGACCTGATTCACAATCATTACATCGTTCTTGAAAAAAATTCAGATGATACTTATTCGGGAAGATACTACGGAGTTACAGATATGTTTGATCCGGACAGATCGGAATATTCAGCCGGATTTTTTGTTTTACCCATGCAAAATCTTGTGGTAGATGGTGAAAATATGTCATTTGAACTGGTTCCTCAGCAAACGGATTTTTTCAATGAAACAGTTGATTTGTCTCTGATGAATTCAGAAGAAGCAAAAGCTGCAGGGCTTACATCATGGGAGGTTTATATGTTGTGGGAATCTAAAAAACTGAACGCCAAATTTGCAGGAGGTGTAATTTCTTTATTGGATCAGCCGGAAGAAATGAGTTTTGTTCCTATGAATTGATTCCTGTTTAATGCAGATGTCTGATCAAAAAAAAATACTGAACAAAGAAGAAATTGATTCGGCAATTTCTCTGCTTGAATTTTTACGTGATAACGGAGATGAGATTACACAGTTATCAGCAGAACAGCGCATCGCATTGATGAAAGCTGCAGGGCAATTATCCAGACCAGACAAAAAAGAAATCAAAAAAAGAAACAAGGCTGTCAAGTTTACGCGCAAGCAGGCAAATATTCTCAGTGATAAAAAAGAAAGAGCAAAAGCTGCAATTCGTGTTGCCAGAGAAAATCCGGTTTTTGAAGCACCCAAATTAATTGCTCAGGAAAAGCTGGAAGAAAAAAAAGAAAGACCTAAACTTTCTGCACCCCGTAACTGTTATGTCTGCAAAAAAGAATACGATGAACTTCATCATTTCTATGACAGCATGTGTGAGTCATGTGGTGATCTGAATTATATAAAGCGATATCAGACTACTGATCTCACCGGTCAGGTTGCGCTCATTACCGGTTCACGTTTAAAAATTGGCTATCATACAACACTTATGTTGCTGCGTGCAGGCGCCACGGTTGTCGCAACAACACGCTTTCCGGCTGATTCGGCAATTCGTTTTTCAAAAGAAGAAGATTTTGAAAAATGGGGACATCGTTTGCATATTCACGGTCTTGATCTGAGACATATTCCCAGTGTAGAATTATTTGCTGATTATTTCAAACAGAATTTTTCAAGATTAGACATCATTATAAACAATGCTGCGCAAACGGTAAGAAGACCATCTGGTTTTTACAGCCATTTGATGGAAATGGAAAATCTTCCGTTTGAAAAACATACTGAAAAAGTAAAACAGATTTTAGCAGGTCACAAAAACTGTGCGCAGGAGTTAAGCGGATTTGCCAACAGAACAGACGATAATAATAATTCGCTGGCAGTAACCTGGCATGGAACGGAACCGGGTATCGGTATAAGAGCATCTGCACAACTTTCACAGATTCCTTACAAATTTGATAATTCGCTGGAGGCAAAAGAAGTTTTTCCGGAAGGTAAACTCGATGCAGATTTACAGCAGGTAGATTTGAGAAAGACAAACAGCTGGAGATTAAAAATGGGTGAAATTGAAACCGCTGAAATGATAGAAGTGCAGCTGGTAAATGCTGTTGCGCCTTTTGTTTTGATTAACCGGCTTCTTGATCTGATGAAAAAAGAATACACCGGTAAAAAACACATCATTAACGTTTCTGCCATGGAGGGAAAATTTCACCGGTTTAAAAAAGCGGACCGTCATCCGCACACGAATATGGCAAAAGCTGCACTCAATATGATGACACATACCGCCGCATCCGGATTGGGACTGGAGGAATTTATATGAATGCTGTTGACACCGGCTGGGTAACTGATGAAGATCCTGTTGAATTATCAAAGCATAAGCAGGATGTGCATGATTTTCAGCCGCCGCTGGATATTGTAGATGGTGCGGCAAGAGTTTGTGATCCTCTTTTTGACGGAATCAATACCGGCAAACACTGGAACGGAAAATTTTTGAAAGATTATTTTCCAATTGACTGGTGAAAAACTCCATCAAATATTATTATCTCTTCCACATTCAGTTTCTTGGATACCGCTATCATGGATGGCTGAAACAGCCAGGTTATAAAACTGTGCAGTTCATGGTTGACAAAACATTTGAATTTATTTTTCAGCACAGTGATTTTAAAACGATGGGTTGCAGCAGAACCGATGCAAAAGTATCTGCTGATCATTTTGTGTTTGAATTATTTTCTTCCGATAAAATTGACCCCGTAATTTTTTTTCCGCTGTTTAATAAAAATCTGCCAAATGATATCCGCCTTTTAAAAATTGAAGAAACAGATCAGTCATTCAATATTATTCATCAGGTAAAATCGAAAGAGTATTTATATCATTTTGCACACGCAGCAAAAAATCATCCGTTTACTGCTCCGCTAATTATGTCAGTGGATGAACAGCTGAATATTGAAGCAATGAAAACCGCCGCAAAATTATTTGAAGGCACTCATGATTTCAGAAGATATTGTGCAGAACCCAAACCGGATCAGCAGTTTGTTCGTACGGTTGAATGTTGTGAGATCATTGAAAATAAATTGTATCAGGCTGATTTTTTTCCGGATAAATCCTGGATGCTGCGAATTAAAGCAAATGGTTTTTTGCGTTATCAGGTGAGACTGATAATGGGTGAAATTTTCAGTTTGGGAAAAGGAAAAACTTCGCTGGAAGAAATAAAAAAATCGCTGGAACCTGATTCAGATATTCCTGTAAGAAATATTGCTCCTTCTTCAGGATTAATTCTAAACAAGGTTGAATTTCAAAACTGATTCTACTTTTTACTGAATGAAATCTGCTGAGAATTTGTTTTCAGAATATAATTTCCGGCAGCGAATGAACTCAAATCAATCGTATTTTTTCCCTGAACCAGATTTCCGGATAAAACAACCTGACCTGAAGCAGAAATTATCTGATAGTTGTCTGCAGTATTAATTTCAACTGTAAGTGAATTTTCAGCTGGAACCGGATAAACGTTCAGTTCATTTTTATTTTCCTGCAGCGTAACAACAGTAGAGTTTTGTGTAACAGTTCCGTTTTGATTAATGATGTAGTTGTGCGGATCAATAAAAATGTCCGTAATTACTCCGCCAAAGCCTAAATAATGAAGTGAATTCGCTGCGTTAATATCAGTAAGCCGATAGTATGTAGTATATCCGGTATTGTCTTCAATTCCTATTTCCAGATCATTTGTAAAGAAAGGTGTTACACCGGGCATTGAAACAATTTGAGAAAGATCAATCCATACGGAAGAGTTCACCTGATTCCATTCAATGCTGTAAGTTGGATATCCTTGTCCGTAATACCACTCATTGAAGAAATTGGTAAAATCCATTCCGGTTTCTGTCTCCAGTACATTTTTAAAATCTTGTGCATGAGCTGTTCCATCTTTGTAAGTTTGCTGATACGTTTGAAGTACGTCTAAAAATAATGCATCATCATTTATCAGAAAGCGTATTGTATGAATAATTGCGGCTCCTTTGTTATATACCAGTCTTCCGCTGAAAATTGCACCGGCATCTAAAGAATCCAGTACCCAAACACTTCCACCTGGGGCGCTCATCACATCATTATGTCTGCTTTGCATATCGGTTAATTCATCTCCCGGATAAAAATGTTCGTACATTAAATGTTCAGTATAAGAAGCAAACCCTTCATTCAGCCAGATGTCACTCCAGCTTGCACAAGTTACCTGATCACCAAACCACTGATGTCCCATTTCGTGAACAGTCAGTCCGTCTTCAAACCAACCCTGCGTAGTCATAGTCTGATGTTCCATTCCGCCACTAAGCGGCGCCATACAATGGCCGTATTTTTCTTCATCAAACGGATACAATCCATAGAGTTCTGAAAAATATTCGATAAAGTCTGCGGTATTATCAATCTCATCCTGAAAATAAGGCAGCGTTGCCGCATTGTTGTAAACATAATTCTGAATCATAATTGGTGCAGGCGCCCCAACCGGATTTGCATAAATAGTATAATCTACATACTCAGCAACTGCAATTGAAATCAGATAATAATCAATCGGATATCTGGTCTGCCATTCATATCTGCTCATGCCGCCACCAAGATCTGTCACATTCACAAGTATTCCGTTACTGCCAGCTTTGTTGGTTGAAGAAGTAGTTACATAAGTAAAAACAGAATCTATTTTATCTGTCAGAGATTGTTTGCATGGAAACCATTCAAATGCTGAAAAAGGTTCACTCAACGTCCAGGTAACTTCATTTCCCCAGCTTGGTGAATCATCATGTGTCATTCCTGCGCCACCCAGTGGATTTGTAACAGGCGTTGGAGGTGTTCCGCCATAAAGAACTTTTACATAAAACTGATCTCCGGTTGTATAATTTACCGGTACGATGACTGCTGAACCAACTCGGGTAAAAGGTGTTGATGTAACTCCGTTCAGCAAAATATCGGTGATTACCAAATCTTCATGTAATTCAAAAAGTAAGGTGTCCAGAACAGCCACTTTACTGATTACGTGAATTTCTGTTGAACCAGAAATATCTGTAGAAGTATTTTCAAGCGCAACGTCCAGAAAATAAAAATGCACATCATACTCTTCTGTTAACGCAATGTATTCAAGAGGAAGTGTATTTGACCGTTCAAAATTTTTGGAATTGGCTTTCATGTGTGAACAGGTCAGACCACTTTGAGAAAATGAAATTCCTAAACTGAAAATTGAAACAAGAAGGATGTAAAATTTTTTTCATGGATGTTTAATTGAGACAATGAAAGTACTAAAAAGACTTCTGTCTTTTTTCAGGAATACGTGTAAAATGTGTATTTCGTTGATTTAACGGAATTGATCTGCTTTGAGATTCAGCCATTCAAGCGTAGAATGACAAAAAATATCTTCAATCACATTTTTAGGCAAATCACTCTCTTCAATAAATTTTCCAATCTCCAGATCACCCAATGGAAATGGATAATCTGATCCAAGACATACTTTTTTTGATCCCTGAACTTTCAGAATGTATTTAAGCATGTCAATGTCATGGGTGATACAATCCACCCAGAATTTTCCGAGATATTCACGCGGGTTTCTTTTATTATCGATAGCAACCAAATCAGGCCGGCAATTGAATCCATGTTCTAATCTTCCGATGGTTGGAATAAATGAACCACCGGCGTGAGAAAGTAAAACACGCAGATTGGGTAATCTTTCCAAAACACCTCCAAAAATTAAAGATGCCATGGCACGTGCTGTTTCAGCAGGCATACCAACAAGCCAGGGCAGCCAGTATTTCTCCATACTTTTTTCACCCATCATTTCCCACGGATGAATCATAATGGCCATGCCTAACTTTTCAGCTTCTTCAAAAATCGGATAGAATTGCGGGTCACTTAAATTTTTGTCATTGATGTTGGAACCAATTTGAATCCCCGGCATTTTTAATTCATTTTTCAAACGTCTTAATTCCTGAATGGCAAGTTCTGTATCCTGCATGGGAAGTGTTCCAAGACCAATGTAGTTTTTAGGAAAACGCACTGTTAAATCTGCAATGTGATCATTCAGAAAACGGCTTAATTCCAAAGTATCTTTAGCATTAGCCCAATATGAAAACATTACCGGAATAGTACATACTACTTGTACCTGTGTATTGAATTTTGCATAATCCGGAATGCGCATATTCTCATCCCAGCAGTTTTCTTCAATTCTTCTGAAAAATTTATGTCCCTTCATCATGTCTGCAAAGCCGGGTTTGTCTGCTTGTTTGAGCCAGATGAAATCGCCATATCCGAATTTTTCCGTCCAGTTTGGCATGGATGGCGGAAGGATATGTGTATGCATGTCTATTTTCAGCATAATTTCTTTTTTTCTGAGTTTGATGAATTGTTTCATTTTTTCGTTTTCAATCACTACGGATAAATTATAGTGCGCAATTTTCCACGTACCGTTTTCTTTTACCAGCACTCCTGAGCCACGGCATTCTTCCATTTGAGTATCTAATGATTCTTCAAACCAGGCAACATCATTCCGCTCATTCAAGTACCAGTTACGCCAGTTTGTTTTGAAATTCCACGTTGATTTTTTTTCAAAAAAGGGAACACAAAAGGTTCTGAACTCTTCTTTGGTCCAGCGCTCTGAAGGATCAGTTCCCAGAAAAATGAAATCATCTGACATAAAACTGAAATACTCTTCCAGTGAAAAAATCGCAACATCATTATGCCATTTGAGCATCAGCTGATCCAGTTCACCGGATAACGTATTCCCTCCGGCAGAAGTAGTGAATTTTGGTTTCAGGCTTCCTGAATAAAGACTGGAGATTTTATATCCGTTGGCAGTTTTTACCCAAATCACATGATCAATTCCTGAGAAAGCAAGTTTTTCTGAAATGTAAAAATCAAAATAGACATCAACATGTGTAAGTCCTGTAGGAAGTTCAACAACTTCAATTTTAGAAAAATTTTCACGGTATTCACCTTTTCTGAACTTCGCCAGCACCGGATTAAACTCTTTTAACGGCAATTGTTCCAATCCTTCATCTCCTAAATGATATAAAATGGCTTCGGGCAGAAAATGATCCATAAAGGCGATAGAATCTCCATTATTCAGGTCAATCATCAGTTTCCGGGTCGTTTCATAAAAGTCAAAAGATTTGGCTGAAACAGACATGCAGACCAGTAAGAGCGTGGTTATAACACCTTTGAAACCATTTAACTTCATATTTTACCAATTATCCAGCACGCTAAAATAATTAAGAAACATCTCTTATTTTTGCCTTTCATTAAAAAAAGAAGCAATGAAATTAAAAGCTTGGATTTCAGCCGGACTTATTTCAATCTCTGTTTTGAGTTTTTCTCAGGACCGCAAGAAGATTGATTTTGTAGAGTACGATCTGCCAAATGGTTTGCATGTTATTTTACATGAGGATCATTCTACACCTATTGTTGCAGTAACTATCATGTACCATGTAGGTTCAAAAAATGAACAATCTAACCGAACCGGTTTTGCGCATTTCTTTGAGCATTTAATGTTTGAAGGCACTCAATACATCGATCGTCATCAGTTTGATAAATATGTTGAAGGTGCTGGAGGAACGCTGAACGCCAATACTACTCAGGACAGAACTTTTTATTACGAATTGCTTCCTTCTAACCAGCTTGAACTAGGTATTTGGCTGGAGTCAGAGCGTTTATTGCATGCCAAAGTGGAAAACATCGGTATTGAGACACAACGTGAGGTTGTAAAAGAAGAAAAAAGACAGCGCGTGGATAACCAGCCCTATGGTTCACTGATGTATGAATTGTTCAGAAGAGCTTTCAAAGATCACCCGTACAAATGGCAGCCAATCGGAAGTATGGAAGATCTGGATGCAGCTGAAGAAGCTGATTATGTAAATTTTTACCGTACATTTTATGTGCCTCACAATGCTACACTTTCAATTGCAGGTGATTTGAATATCGAGCAAACCAAAAAATGGATTGCCGGATATTTTGGTTCAATTCCGAATGGAGAAAAATTAGATGTTTACCGTGATAGAGAATTTCTTTCTTTAGAACAGTTTCAGGCAAAATATGGTCCGCAGCTGGGTGGCGGAATTGAAGCTTCAAAAAACTTTCTGGGAGATTATCATAATTTTACAACGGAAGAATTTGTAAAAAAATATTTCTCAAAAACATCTGAAACCTGGAAACCAATTCCAACTCCAACAGTCAAAGAAGGATTACTGAAAGCTGAAATCAGAGACACTATTTATGATAACATTCAGCTGCCGGCAATTGCCATTGCATACCGCACACCTGAATTAAATCATGCTGACCACTATGCTGTTGAAATGTTGTCGATGATTCTTTCACAGGGAAACAGTTCACGTCTGAACAAAAATCTGGTGGAAAAAGAAAAAGCGTTATTTGCACTTTCATTCCCTTATCCATTAGAAGATCCGGGACTGGCAATTATGCTTGCCATGCCGGTAATGGGTGGTGATATGAAAGAACTTGAACTGGCTGTAGATAATGAAATTTCAAAACTTCAGACTGAATTGATTTCAGATGAAGAATTTGAAAAACTCCGCAACATGATTGAAAGTGATTTTATCATGGGAAATTCATCTATGGCTGGAATTGCTGAGTCACTGGCAGATTATTATGTGTATAAGCACAGTACCAATCTGATCAATACTGAAATTGACAAATACATGGCTGTAACCAAAGAAGACATTAAACGTGTTGCTAACACATATTTTATCCAGTCAAACCGGGTGATTTTATATTATTTACCAAAAGAAGGTTAAGCCGGATTTTTTTAAAAAGCTTTTATATGAAAAAAATAATTTCAATTCTTGTTCTTGCGCTGATAGCGTTCACAGGATATACACAAATTGATCGTTCCAAAGCGCCGCAGCCGCAGCCAAATCCGGAAATTAAAATCAGTATTCCGGATGCCATCACGTTTGATAATGGCATGAAGGTGATTGTTGTAGAAAATCACAAACTTCCTAAAGTTTCTTTCAGATTGTATTTAGATTATCCAACTTATGCTGAAGGGGATAAAGCAGGTGCTGCCGGAATCTTTTCTGAATTACTTGGTTGCGGAACTACCTCGATGAGCAAAGATGATTTCGATAAAAAAATCGATTATATCGGTGCTTCTGTTTTTCCAAACTCAAGAGGATTTTTTGCAACGTCATTGAAAAAACATACACCTCAGTTACTTGCCTTTGTCAGTGACATGGTCTTGAATCCTGCTTTTGCCACAAGAAGATTTTGACCGTTTGAAACAACAGTCTTTGACAAACCTATCAACGCTTCCAACGGATGCTGATGCTATTTCAGGAATTGTGAGCGGAATTGCCAATTATGGAAAAGCGCATCCTTACGGTGAAGTAACATCTGAAACAACGGTAAACAATATCACACTGCAGGACATGAGAGATTTCTACGCGAAATATTTTATTCCGAATTACGCATATCTGGTTATTGTTGGTGATATCACACAGCAGGAGGCTAAAGAATACGTGACAAAATATTTTTCCGGCTGGAAAAAAGGAAGTGAATTAAAAGAGCCGGTTTATACCTTGCCTGAAAATCATGGAAACACTGTTTATTTCGTTGATAAACCGGGAGCAGTTCAGAGTGTTATCGATATTTCACATAACGTAGTATTGAAGCCTGGTCACCCGGATGAAATTCCTTTGAAAATACTCAACGGTATTTTAGGTGGCGGAAGTTTTTCTGCAAGATTAATGGCTAACCTTCGTGAAGACAAAGCATACACGTATGGTTGTTATTCTTCTATTTATTCAGATGAAATTATTGGAGGATTTTCTGCCGGCGGAAGTTTCAGAAATGAAGTGACTGACAGTGCCGTTACGCAAATCATGTATGAGATTGACAGAATTTCAAAAAACATGGTGACTGATGAAGAACTGAAATTAGTAAAGAGTTCGATGACCGGAGCTTTTGCTCGTTCTTTAGAAAGTTCTGAAACAGTTGCTCAGTTTGCTTTGAACACCATTCGTTATAATTTGCCTAAAGATTATTATTCAACGTATCTGGTGAAATTGGAGCAGGTAACAAAAGAAGATTTGCTGCGGGTTGCCGGTTTGTATCTGAAACCCTCTAACCTGAATATTGTTGTTGTAGGTAATCAGGAAATTGCTGAAAAACTAAAGGTATTTGACGCAAGTAATGCAGTTCACTATAAAGATTATTACGGAAATGACAAAGCACAATTAAAAGCAGTTGCTTCAGGTGTGACACTTGAAACCGTTTTAAATAATTATATGTTCAAGGCATTTATGGTGAATGATAAAGTTGCGTTTGATGCTAAACTTTCAAAGCTGGGAATGATCCAAACCAGCTATAAAGCTGAAATGCCTGAAATGGGAGCAACACTTTATATGACAACCTGGGAAGGTAAACCAAACAAATCAGCCATGATTACAAAAATTGAGGCACCGGGAATGAATGCAGTTGCGCAGAAAGAATATTTTAACGGAACTGCCGGTGGAACATTTGCCATGGGTGCTGGTTCTACCAAATATGAAGGTGATGAACTAACCGCAAAATGAAACCTTCTTTTCCTTTTTCTCAGATGTATTATCTGACGGATGCTTCACTGAAAGTTGAACTTTTGGGAATTGATGAGATTGAAGGTAAAGAATACTACAAGGTGAAAGTTCAGGAAGTTTCCAATCCAGATGAATTTTCTTATGAATTCTATTCGGTAGAAAGCGGTATGCTGGAGAAAAAGGAAACATTCAGTAAAGGTGAAGGAGATGAAGTATTTAGTGTGCTGATTAATTTTTCAGATTTCAAAGACATGGGCAAAGGATATTATTTCCCGCACATGATGCAGATGAACACACAAGGTCAGGTAATTAATTTTGCTGTGACATCTATCGTTGTGAAGAAAAAAGCTAAAGCAAAGGCATTTGAAGGGGAATTTTAATTTGAGCAAAATTTAAAATCTTCAGGCCGGCTTCAATAAATTTGGAGCCGGCTTTTTTTATATCTTTCACATATGAAATTTACTGCACTGATATTTATTGTTGCTCTGCACTCATGTGCTGTCAAACCCGTTCTGGAAGAAAATAAAACAGAAACCATGGATCACGTCACACCAAAAAAAGTGGAAGCAAAAGTCATTTATGTTCCATTTGTGAATAAAGCCGGAAAAGAAATTGAAGGCGCCGGAGATTTATTTCTCGTTTATGACGGGCAGGAATGGTTTATCAAATTTTCTGCAGGCAATGTCATGCGTGAAGAGGTAGAGAAATTAATTGATCAAACGGCCAGATTCTCACTTTCAGAACAGGAAGGTTTATGGGATACCGATAATCCTGAAGTGCAGAGCAGAGTAGGGAAGTATGTGGTTTTATTTGAAATTATTCCCTGATCTTATTTCGTTCATTCTTTGTTAACATATCGCTAACCGGTCTTTTTTCTTTTTTTAGTAATTTTGGATGATTCAATTGAAACTGAACAGAATACGGTTTTAATTATTCAGGTTAAGTGAACATCCTACAAGAGTCTCCTAAATTAGCTGGAGGTATTCCGAAACCACTTAATACTCAAAAAGAGATACAGAACAATGAAACTGTTTGTCAGTTTGTGGTATAGAGGTTTACTTTTCCTTTCTGTTTATTGGATTGGGAATCAGTATACCCATGCTCAATTAATTATCTCTCAATATTATGAAGGAGCTAGTAACGACAAGTGTATCGAAATTTATAACACAACAAGCTCTGCTATTAATCTTACAGGGTATAATATCAAAATATACTCCAACGGTTCAACATCGGCTACAACAATAAATTTATCTGGCACTATAAATGCATGTGCAACATTTGTTATATGTAATAGTAGTTATAATTCAGGAACTGTTGGATATACAGCAAACCAGACTTCTGGATCACTTTCTCACAACGGAGATGATGCTATTGGACTGTATAACGGAACCACTTTGCTGGATCTGATAGGTGATATCGGATGTGATCCGGGAACAGAATGGACGGGTGTTTCGCCGGGGACTGAAGATGGTAATTTTGTTAGAAATGCCGGATATTGTGGAGGAATCACTGCTGATCCAACTGGAGCTTGTGGTGTCGGATCATTTACTTCTTTCACTTCTGCTAATTGGACATCTTTTCCTTTAAGTGCAGGAACGGATTTAGGCTCTCATACTTCATCTTGTTGTGGTTGCTCTGGTCCGGTGGGACAACCAACTACAGAAACAACAGCTGATTCTTCAACGCCGTCATGCACATATGCTACCATCAGCTGGACAGCAAGTACAACCGCAGACAATGTGATCGTGGTAGTTTCAACCGGTGCAATTGGTTCAACACCAACAGATGGAACGGCTTATACCGCCAATGCAAATTACGGTAGCGGAGAAACAATTGGTGCAAATCAATATGTGGTTTACAATGGTTCCGGAACATCCGTAATCGTGACTGGTTTAACTCCCGGTACAACTTATAACTACGCCATTTTTGGTTATGATGGCGTTGCTGCTGATTGTGAAGAAAATTATCTGACCGGTGGAAATTTTGGATCGTTTACTACATTATCCGCCTGTGATGATGCTCAAATAACATCACTGATAGTTAATTCATGTAACGGCGTTGCTGAAGGAACAGATGAGTTAATTATTATTCAAAACGGTTCAGAGCCGGTTGATATTGATGATATGCTTCTGGAACTGCCAAACTCTGACTGGTGCAATAGCGGTTGTGGTTCAAATACGCTGGTGAATAATCCAACCTATGTTTCTGATTTGAACACCCAGGCCGGATGCAGCCCTGATTTATTTGTTTACTCAAACCCCATTCCAGCCGGTGCAACGATCATGATTTTCACCGGTGATCCTCCTTCAACTGTTTTGGATTATTCTTCTAATTGCGGTGCTCCGGGTGCGCCCATCTATGTCATCTTTATGAATAATTCAAGCACCACTGGTAATTTTTTAAATGATGGCGCAGCAACAAAAATAATTGAAATAGATTTTGGCAATGGTCAGACAGACAGCGTTGCATACTATGCGGATGATGTAGATCAGAATGACGGCGGATCTGTCAATTATGATGATGCCGGTAATCCGACCTATTATACTTCAACTAATTGCGTTTATCCTTTATCTGCCAGACTTGCTTATTTCACAGCTGAATTATCTGACAAAGATGTTTCCCTGAACTGGGCAACTTTTTCATATGATGAAATGGAATCATTTTTCATTCAGCGTTCTTATACCGGTGAAGATTTTCAATCCATTGGTGAAATACCTGTAAACGGAAATTCAGATCAGTTTGAAAAATTTAAATGGACAGATAAAAATATTCCTGATCAATCTCTTTTGTATTATCGTATCGGAATGAAATCATATGATCAGTCCTGGAATTATTCTGAAGTCAGAGTTGTTCATTCTCAATCTGATTTGATTCGTTATTATCAAAACCAAATCATTTTTATAATCGATCCTTTGGAATTGATTTCAGGTGAAGTTTTTATTTATTCAGTCAATGGGGAATTGATCCAAACCGCTGACCTGAATGAGTCCCTGACACTTCCGTTTCATCACAAAGGAGTTTATTTTGTATCTGTTCCCGCTAAAAACCTGGTTGTAAAATTGGTCTGCTTCTGAGGTTTTTCAACAAGTTATCATCAATATTTCTGTTTAAAAGTTAAAATCTTCAAACACTGGTCTGGCCCTCATCAAATGGCTATATTTGTGGAAATGGAAGAAAATAAACCCATAAAACCCATAAACAGACGTACACTTCTTACTCAGACAGTTCAGGCTGTTTCTGAAATGGGTAAATTACCTCCGCAGGCTGTTGATATTGAAGAGGCTGTGCTGGGAGCCATGCTGCTTGAAAAAAATGCGGTGAATGATGCCATTGATATTCTTCAGCCGGAAAGTTTTTATAAAATAGAACACCAGAAAATTTTTGCTGTAATTCTTGATCTATTCGCAAGCTCTGAAAATATTGACATACTCAGTGTGACTGAAAAACTCAGGAAAAAAGGAGAACTTCAGCTGGTTGGCGGACCCGGATACATTGCCCGTCTGACAAATAAAATTGCGTCTGCAGCACACGTTGAATATCACGCCAGAATAATTTCTGAAAAATTTATTTTGCGTTCATTGATTGAAGTTTCATCACATGTAATTAAAAATTCATACGATGAAACACAAGATGTTTTTAACGTTTTGTCTGAAGCTGAAAGTGGACTGTTCCGCATAGCTGAAGGCAACCTGAAAAAAAGTTATCAGAACGTAAAAGATCTTGTGAGTCAGGCGGTCACTGAAATTGAAAAGGCAAGCGAAAACAAAGATGGTGTAAGTGGAGTTCCTTCCGGATTTACAGATTTGGACCGAATTACTTCCGGCTGGCAGCGTTCAGATATGATTGTACTGGCTGCCCGTCCCGGTATGGGAAAAACAGCTTTTGTACTTTCAATGGCGCGCAATACCGCCGTTCAGTTTAATCAGGGTGTTGCTATTTTTCGCTGGAGATGTCAAGCGTTCAGTTAGTGAAACGTTTCATGGCAATGGAAACCGGAATTGCGTCTGAAAAATTGCGTAAAGGTTTTTCTGGTAAAGAAGACTGGGATCAGTTACACTCAAGAATCAGCGCTTTGACAGAAGCTCCTATTTTTATTGATGATACACCTGCATTATCCATTTTCGAACTCCGCGCAAAATGCCGCCGGATGAAAATGCAGCATGATATACAGCTGGTGATTATCGATTATTTACAGTTGATGTCTGCCGGAACAAAAAGGTGGTAACCGTGAACAGGAAATTTCTACTATTTCACGCTCCATCAAAGAAATTGCAAAAGAGTTAAATGTGCCTATCATTGCACTTTCTCAGCTGAGCCGTTCTGTTGAAACCAGAGGCGGAGACAAACGTCCGTTGCTTTCAGATTTGCGTGAATCAGGTGCCATTGAGCAGGATGCTGACATGGTTTGTTTTATCTATCGTCCGGAATATTACGGACTGATTGAAGATGAAAATGGAATGCCGACAGAAGGAGTTGGCGAGATTATTGTAGCTAAACACCGGAACGGATCATTGGATACTGTCCGCTTAAAATTTATCAAGGAATTAACTAAATTTGATAACCTTGATTCATTTGATGCAGGACCGTACGGCGGTTTTAAAGCCAACAAGACATTTGATAAAGGCAATAATTCCGCAACCATTACCGTTAGCAGTAAAATGAATGAAGAGGACGATGATTTCCTGAATAATTCAAACGATGAAGCACCTTTTTAAAATAGCTGCGGTTTTCATTTTTCTGAGCGCATTCAGATCACAGGCATCTACTATTCTTGTTCCCATGGATGAAACACAAACGGAGCATTTGCGTGCTTATGGTGTTGCATACCGTACTCTGGAAAAGGGATTCATTATGGAGTGGTTACTGAATTATAAAGGAGGCAGTTTTCTTTTTCCGCATCAGGCATCTATTGAAGAAGATTTAATTCTTTCCAGAGTTGCGTATAAAATTCTGCCCGATATCAAAGTGCAGCAAATCAAATCTGAAATTGCACAACCTGAAGTCAACATGGAAGTGGTTCAGCTTGAAACGGCTCCAAAAATTGCGGTGTATACTCCGGGTGGGAAACAACCCTGGGATGATGCTGTAACTATGGTGCTGACTTATGCAGAGATTCCGTATACAGAAATTTATGACTCTGCGGTTGTAAA
This sequence comes from Crocinitomicaceae bacterium, assembly GCA_016719925.1. Lineage (GTDB taxonomy): Bacteria > Bacteroidota > Bacteroidia > Flavobacteriales_D > Crocinitomicaceae > JADJGJ01. Next base: position 115,111 of record JADJYC010000009.1, read on the forward strand.
TGGAGTTTTACCGGAATATGACTGGTTGCATCTGCACCATGAAGATTTCACCGGACAATACGGAAAATTTTATCAGAATTATCACAATGCACCCTGGTATCAGAAACAGGTGCGTGAATCAGAGGCTTCAGCAAAAGCACTCGGTTTTGCAAAAGTTTCCATCATGAAACTGGCGGTTGCAATTAAAATAAAAGAGTTTGTGGCTGGTGGCGGATTTCTTTTTACCATGTGCTCCGGAACGGACAGTTATGACATTGCACTATCTGCATATAACACGGACATTTGTGACATCATTTATGATTACGATCCGCCTGAACCAAATTTTCAAAGCAAAATAGATTACTCTCAGGGATTTGCATTTTATAATTATACCATCGAAAAAAATCCGGTGGAATATGAGTATTCAGACATAGATGGTTCAGATGATCACAAAGGAATTCCTGAAGAGCAGGATAAATTTTTTCTGTTTGATTTTTCAGCCAAATGGGACGTTGTTCCAACCATGTTGTGTCAGAACCACACCAAAGAAATAAATGGGTTTATGGGACAAACAACAGATTTCAGAACTGAATTTATCCGGTCTGATGTTTTAGTAATGGGTGATAATAAAGCACTTGGAACAGCCCGTTATATTCACGGTGAATTTGGTGAAGGCACCTGGACCTATTACGGGGGACATGATCCGGAAGATTATCAGCATTTTGTCAATGATCCGCCAACCGACCTCAGTTTACATCCAACCTCACCAGGCTACAGATTGATTTTGAACAACATTCTTTTTCCGGCGGCTAAGAAGAAGAAAAGAAAAACTTAACTTCTGCTTCGCTCAGCTTGCGTCAAGGTCAATTAATTTGCTCAACCTGCAAGTGCGGCTTTTTGAAAAAGCAAGGCCAATTAATACTTCGTAACGCTAACATCATACTTCTGTCTTTTTTCAAAAAAAAAAATATTTCCAGACAACCATCCTTTTTCTCCGTTGTATCTAAGGCAAACAATGTAACTTTTGAATTATGAAAAATCTGCTTTTAATTTCAATCATCGGAACGGGATTAGTTTTTACCGGATGTAAAAAAGATGAGGTTCCGCCTCCGGCACCAACCAGTAACTTGTCAAATGTATTTGATGACAATTTGGATGATGCAAAACAAGCTTTTACAATCAATGCTTCAACCTTCAATCAGTTTACCGGAGCAAATGGAGTAGTGGTAACAATTCCGGCAAACTCTTTTGAAGATGCCAGCGGAAATATTATTTCAGGCAATGTAAGCATGCAGCTAATTGAAATACTGGATCAGTCTTCTATGATTTTAATGGGTATGCCAACAACATCCAGCGGAGACATTCTTGTTTCAGGCGGTCAAATGAATCTGACAGCAACACAAAATGGTAATATCGTTTATCTGGCTGACAATGCATATGTTTCTGTGATGGTTCCTACAACACAATTTGATTACAGCATGCAGTTATTTGATGGTGTTGCACAAACAGATGGAAGTGTAGACTGGATTTTATCTACAGATGATTCAAGTGGATTTTCTGATTCAGTAAGTTTCGTTCCTGATTCAACGGGCGGCGGATTTTTAGGCGGATATTACGGATTCAACTGGACAGATTCATCTCTTGGGTGGATTAACCTGGATTATTTCTATTACAGCGGCGCATCTCTCACGAATATGACTGTTGATCTTGCTGCAGATTATACTGCTTCTAACACAGCTGTATTTTTACATTTCTCAAATATCAATTCAATTGCTTCAGTGTTCAATAACGGGACTGATTTTGTGGCATATGATGTTCCTGAAAACGAAGCGGTGACAATTGTATGTATTTCTGAAATCAGCGGACAATATTATTCAGCATTTGTTCCGGTAACTATTACAACTAATCTTGTGGTTCCGGTAACAATGAATGCAACTACGCTTGCTGATATTGAAACAGCTATCAACAATCTATAATAAAATTAAGGTTAATACAAACGGGGCTTCATACCAATGGAGCCCCGTTTTTTGTGTTCATACATCTCCTTAAACACTTGACTTTATTGAAAAATGAATGTCCTTCTGCACCATAATCTGAATAAGTATTATCTTTCCAGAAATTAAAAATATACATCAGTCATGACTTTAGAAGAAATTCAGAATTTTAAAGGAAAATATCCGAAACAACTTTGGTATCTGTTTTTGATAGAAATGTGGGAGCGATTTACGTTTTATGGAATGCGTGCATTGCTTGGACTGTACATTTCACATTTGATTTTGTCTGCCAATTACCAGCAGGCTGATCCGGTTACCATGGCTGAGAATATTGCAAAGTATGAAGAAAAACATGAAGGTGAAAAAATAACGGAAGGACACCCACAATATTTTATTATTACTTCTCAGCAAAAAGAAAAGGATGCGGCAGAAGCTGTTGCAGCAAAAAGATACGGAATAATCAATGCGTTCATTTATATGATGGCCTTTATTGGCGGATTATTTGCTGATAAACTTTTCGGTTTCAGACGATCGATTTTCTGGGGAGGAATTCTCATGGCCATTGGAACATTCATTATGGCTGTACCCGGAAGTTTTTCTTTTTATCTGGGTGTTAGTATCCTGATTGTAGGTACTGGTTTTTTCAAACCAAATATTTCTACCATGGTTGGGGCATTATATAAAGATGGTGATCCAAGAAGAGATGCCGGATTCTCACTTTTCTATTCCGGAATTAACATTGGTGCATTTTTAAGCGGTCTGACAATTGCGTTTATTGGAACAGCCTACAGTTGGTCACTTGGATTCAGTCTTGCCGGTATATGTATGTTGCTTGGTCTTGGGCTTTTTATTTTTACTCAAAAATCACTGGGACCAATTGGGTTGGCTCCTGATCCGGAAAAATTATCTAAACCTGTTGCAGGAATTCCGAGAGGTTGGTTATTCCATTTAGGTACGCTTTTATTTATACCGTTGTTTTTTGCATTGGTTTATTATCCGATGGAATTCAATATGACCGGACTTTTTGGAACGGTTAAAAATATTCACGTAGCTGATGGAGATGCTGCTCAATTTAAAGGATCGCTAATGCAGGATGACCTCGCTGTATCTGGTGCAAATATTTATCTCTATGATGAGGAGAAAAATTTATTGCAGACTGCTACTTCAGATGCCACAGGAAGTTTCCAGTTAACCGGAATTAATACAGAAGTTGCGCAATACATTGTTACAGATGATACGTGTGCGGCTAATAAAATTGTTTATGCCGGAGAAAAAAATGCGACAAAAGAATTGACCATTATTCCAGGTGAATCATCTTATATTTTAGAGAACTACATGGTGCAGTTGGTTGACCTGATCTTTTTAATTGCAGCAATAATTACGATAGCATTCCTGTTCTTTGAAGTCAGAAAAGCAACCAAAGAGGAATCCAAAAAGTTGATTGCCGCTGTGATTCTAATTTTCTTCTCAGTTATTTTCTGGTCGTTCTTTGAACAGGGCGGAGGTTCACTTAACTTCTTTGCCCTTGGTAACGTTGACAGTCATGGACTAAATATGACATCAGTTAACAACTCAGTTAACGCTCTTTGGGTAATTATTTTTGCTCCATTAGTTGGATTGCTTTGGCTTGCTTTGGCAAAACGGAATAAGGAACCAAATACCGTGGTGAAATTCGGTTTGGGATTTGTTTTCCTTGGAGCAGGATTTTTGGTTTTCTACCTGAGTAGGTTTTTGCAACACCTGAAGGATTCACACCACTTACTATGTTCTGTTTTGCTTATTTGGTTTTGACTATTGGTGAATTATGTTTATCACCAATCGGATTATCGATGGTAACAAAATTATCACCAAAAAGATTATATGGTGTGATGATGGGAACCTGGTTTCTGGCTTCAGCTTACGGACAATACGGAGCAGGTTTGATTGGATCAGCACTTGCACAAAGTGAAGATGCCAGCAAAAACTTATCCAATATGGAAAAATTGAATCAATACACCAGTGGATATGAAATGATAGCATACATTTCAATTGCAAGTGGAATTGTGCTGATACTAATTTCACCGCTCATCAGAAAATTGATGCAAGAGGTGAAATAATAAAATTAAAAAAAAGAAGTCCTGATTTCAGGACTCCTTTTTTATTCAATTTCAATTTCTGCAAAAACAACTCAAGCGCTGCCCAGTATTCTTCACCATCAACCTGATCAGGCCATAAAGCACGTGCGCCGTGATGTCCTTCTCCTTCAGGTGCAAAGACAATTTGATTTTCGGTGCGCTGTCTGCCTAAAACCAGTTCTCTCACGTAAGGCATTTCTTCTTTTGCGGCGGTAAAGAAAAATGGTTTTTCAAATTTGATCAGTTCAGAAGTCAAATCTGGTTTGGTTCCGTCATAGAAAAAATAATTTCCCGGACTGAAAGAAATAACTGCGGCAACATGTTCATTGGTCAGCGCATGAAAGATTACAAGTGTGGATGAATAAGAACTGCCAACTAAAACAACCGGACGCTGATATTTTTCATATCCGTATTGAATTGCTGCAGCAATATCCTGATCAGCATCTAAAAATTCAGTGGGTTTATTTTGTTCAACTGCTCTCAGCCATGTTTCGTTAGGTTCATTCGCTATTGGTCCTCCGCAGCGTAAATCTACTGCCAGACAATTATATCCTAACTTATTGAAACGTTCTGCAACTCCCGCATATTCAAATTTGCAGAAACCGCGCTGGTGAAATAAAATCATCAGTGGAAATGAAGGATCAGCTTCATACAAATTGGCAGAAATGGTCAGTGAATCCAGAGATGGAAATTCTACTTTGGTAAAAGTTTTTTCTTCTGCAACAGCAGTTGAATCATTTCCGTCAGAAGAAATTGTATCTGATGTTTTGTCTGATCCGCAGCTCAGCATGAACATCAAGAAGGAAGAAAAGAAAATTTGATTTTTCATAGGTCAAAAAAAAACGCCCCCAAACATGTTGGAGGCGCTGTGGTGTGAATTTATTATTTTTTATAGAAAGGGAGTGTAACCACTTTTGCTTTCAGTGATTTGTCTCTGATTGAAATGTAAATTTCACTGCCCGGTGCAGATAATTCTGTTGGTACGTATCCCATTCCAATAGCAATGTTCATGGATGGTGACATAGTTCCTGAAGTAACAATTCCGATTTTTTTACCGGTTGCATCCACAATGTCATAATCATGACGCGGAATACCTTTGTCTACTAATTCAAATCCAACTAACTTACGTTTTACACCAGCTTCTTTTTGTGCTTTCAGATTGGCAGAGTTAGTAAAATCTTTGGTGAATTTTGTAATCCAGCCTAAACCTGCTTCTAACGGAGAGGTTGTATCGTTGATGTCGTTTCCATATAAACAAAATCCCATTTCAAGTCTTAATGTATCTCTTGCTGCAAGACCGATTGGTTTTATTCCGTAAGGAGCACCTGCTTTGAAAACACTGTCCCATATCTGATTTGCATCTCCATTATTAAAATACAATTCAAATCCGCCGGCACCGGTATAACCAGTTGCAGAAATAATTACGTTATCAATTCCGGCAAATTTTCCAACACGGAACGTATAATATTTAATTGAAGCAAGATCAACATCAGTAAGACTTTGCAGTGCTTCAATGGCTTTTGGACCTTGTATGGCAAGTAATGACATGTTATCAGACAAATTGGTCATTTCTACACCAAACGTATTGTGTTTTGAAATCCAGTTCCAGTCTTTTTCAATGTTGGATGCGTTTACAATCAGGTAATATTCTGTGTCAGTAAATTTATATACCAGCAAATCATCCACAATTCCGCCTTCATTGTTTGGCAGACAAGAATACTGTGCCTGAAACGGAGCAAGTTTTGAAGCATCGTTGGAAGTCACAGCCTGAATCAAATCAAGTGCTTTTTCTCCTTTTAATCTGAATTCACCCATGTGAGACACATCAAAAACGCCCACTGAATTTCTTACGCAATCATGTTCTGCCTTAACGCCTTCATACTGAACGGGCATGTTGTATCCGGCAAAAGGAACCATTTTTGCGCCAAGGGCAATGTGTTTATCGGTGAGTGCGGTGTTTTTCATGTGTTGATTTTTTAGATTAATTCTGAACAAATGTATAAATATTTTAAACGATCAGGATTGCAATATTAGTCCCGCACAGGAATTAACAGAAAAGAAATCTTATGTGAGTGAATAAGATATGCTCAGAGCTGTATCCATCAGTATTTGCGGATGGCGTAAAAAAGTTCATCCAGCAATTCTCCGTTCTTGATAATTGTTTTTTCAAAATGTGCTTCAAATTTGAATCCCGCTTTTTCAAGTACGCGCTGTGAAGCATTGTTGGTTCCAAATGGTCTGGCAAAAATCCGGTTGATATCCAGTTTTTCAAAAGCCAGCGGAACAATTTGATTAATTGCATCAACCACAATACCTTTTCCCCAGAAAGGTTCAGCCAGCCAATAACCCAGCTCAGCATTTTTTCGCATAATGTCAGAGAGCGGGTGCACTCCAATTCCGCCAACTGCTTCGTTGTTGACTTCAATGGCAAAAATCCGTTCAGGAGCATTCATTGCCATAGTTAGAAATTTTTCACCGCTTTCTTTGGTGTACGGATGAGGAAAACCATCCGTCATGTTTTTTGCAACTGCCGCATTGTTGGCATATTTTACCAATGAATCAAGATCAGACAATTTCCAGGGACGAATGATGCAGTTCATGAATTAAAGATAAAAGAAAATGCAAATCCCTGAATAAAATAGTGAGCAGGATAATTCTTAAGCCTGGGGTTTGCTCATACGGCCAACCATACAACTTGCGTAACTTTTGATCTGAAGTAATAAACCATTTTCTTCTGTTGCTTCCGGATATCCGAGTTTATGTAAAAGATTGGTTATTTGTTTGCGTTCTAACTGATCTTCCATGTCAACCGTAACGCTGTCTTCATCCTGACTGATGTTCACATTTTTTACTCCTTCAATTCCAGAAATTCTTTTTTTTATGGTGTTTTCACAACCTGCACATTTCAGATTTGCGATGATGATTTTTTCAGTTTTCATAAACCTTATTTTTACAAAGTTCTGAATAAATGAAATCTGAAACAATTCCAAATGAACGGTTTAGAGGTGATTTTTATCAGGAAAGTAGGTAGAACTATTCTGCTCTTATATTGAATACCTTTTATCCCCCGTTCTTTGCAGCGTGTTGATTATGGTTTAATCCTTAAGAAGTATAGAGACTTCTTCTTTCAATTTTGGAATATGATTGATGACAATACTCCAGATTAATTCATCGGAAATCTTGTCGTAACCATGTATTATTCTGTTTCTGGTACTGATTATTTTTTCAACGTTGCTTAATTGAAAGCCCGCATTCTTTTTTAAGATTCGGTTTGCTGCTTCACCTATTATTTCAAGATCTCTTTCAATTGCTCTTTTTGTTTTTATATCGGCAAGATATTCCTCATAAATTTTAGGTTTATCTCCGTAATAACTTTCAATCTCGTCAATAGATTGGAGTATGTCAAACAACCAGGCTTTTGTTTCAACGTCCATAGATAATCTGTTTTGAAGAATCTATGGACTGTATTAAAAAAGGATTTTTAATTGCTTTATCTTCTAAAAGATCGACGGGTCTCTGAAATATTTTTTCAAGCGATTTTTTTAAATCAAAATAATTGTCTGCATACTCATACAAACTAACATCAGAAAAGTCAACTACAAAGTCTATGTCGCTGTTTTTAGAGAACTTGTTTGTTAATACAGAACCAAAAACAAAAAGCCTTGCAACCCTGTGCTTTGCACACAACTCCTTTATTATATTAATATTTGATTCAATTATTGTCACAAAGTAAAGATAAGCTTTTTTGATGATTTTCCACTGACCCATAAAACGATATGCAATGAGAGTTCAATTGATATAGTTTAGTTGGTTTATTTTGTTTAACCTTTGTCAGGAAAATTATTTACATAAAATTTGAATAATTTTGATTCAATAATTGAAAAAATCACACAGCATAATTAAACGGTTATTTTCTAAATATCAGCTTAGCCTCTTCTGCGCTCAAGCAAAATCATCATCATCAGCGCAAGCATCATCCGTTCTCCGTCACCAGGTTCCAAATCCTGAAGTTTTTCTAATAAAAATCGTCTTCCAAAAAAAGATTTTTGTTTGGAGATGCGCGCAACAATTGTTCCGTCATTTTTCTGAACAATATATCTTGGATTAAACATGTATCCGCTGAACAAACCTAAAAGCGGAACTTCACATAACAACGCGTCAAAAACTTTGGCCCACGGATTTTCTTCGCGGATTGAATACTCATGATTATTTTCATTGTCAAAAATTTCATAGTGCGCTTTCAGTAATGAACGCATTCCTTTTCTCCCCAGTTTACCAATCATATTATCTGCATTGTCTTTAAAACTATAGCAGGCATTAAAATCAATGATGCGGTCAGCGTCTATTTTATAAAGAATATCTGTTTTATTTTCATTGGTGTAAATCAGAATTGCTTCTTTGAACTTGAATAATTTTTGTCTGACATAAGCAATTTTAGCACCGTCTGCATCGGTTGCCGTAAAGTCATTTGCAAAGGAGGATATTTTGAATTCAAACATAATCGGGAATTTGAATTCCCTGAATTCATGTTTTGAACTGAAAGAAGAGTCAAGAATTTCGTTTGACATAAAAGATTGTTTTTGTGAATCTACAAAAATTCCGGCAAGAAAAATAAACTATGTTTTTTTCTTATTTACCGGTACCTTTAAAGATAATGGCAATGGTATAAAACATGATTTTCAGATCCAGCGCCAGCGACATGTTACGGATGTACAACAGATCATACTTCATTCGCTGAATCATTTGTTCTACATTTTCAGCGTAGCCGTATTTTACTTGTCCCCAGCTGGTAATGCCGGGTCTTACTTTGTGCAGATATAAATACTGCGGATCATGTTTTGCAATCTGATCAATATAAAATCTTCTTTCAGGCCGTGGTCCTACCAGTGACATATCACCACGCAGCACATTCCAGAATTGAGGAAATTCATCCAGTCTGGTTTTTCGTAAAAATTTTCCAATTCCGGTTATACGTTTGTCATGTGAACTGGATAATTGCGGACCACTTTTTTCAGCATCTACAATCATAGTTCTGAATTTGATGATTTGAAATGGTTTCTGATGTAATCCAATTCTTTCCTGTTTGAAAAATACCGGACCCTTTGAACTGGTTTTTACAAGAATTGCAAGAATCAGATAAAGCGGCATCAGAATTAGAAGTGCAAAAATAGAACAGGCAATGTCTATAATACGTTTGGTAGAAATCTGCCATTCAGGCATCACATTATCATTTACTCTGAACAGCAGTGCGCCAAAAATACTGTTCATCTGAACCTGACCTGAAAGAATATCATAAACATCCGGAATCAAACTGATTCGCACATTGTGTCCGGCAAGAGTAGTCAGAATTTTTTTCAGCTTTTCATGATCTGAACTTTCAACAGCAATGATTACTTCCTGAATTTTTTTATCCTGAATAATTTTATCAATTTCTGAAATATTTCCAAGCAGTGGCAGTTTGTCTTTTAATGCAAAATCACTTCCGTTGATATTGACAAAACCTTCAAATAAATGTCCTGAACTTTGTTTCTGTTTTTGAATTTCATCCAGAATTTCTATGGCTTTCTGGCTTCCGCCAATAATCAGTGTTTTAAATCCGTAAGCGCCGCGGTGTATACGTTTAACATGAATGGTGGTAAGTATAAATCGCGGAACAAGTGTAATAAAAAAATGCAGGGAAAAAAGCATCAGCAGCATCACATAAAACTGCGTGTAGGAATAAACAAAATCATTCAGGACAAGAATAAAAAAGACAAAAAGAGTTCGCAGTGCTGTTCCGAAAAAAGTTTGTTTGATGGTTTTTAGACGGTAATTACGCTGCACATTCTGATAGGTTCCCTGCAGTGTATACAAAAACATCCAGCAGATTGGAATTACTATCATTCCGGTAATAAAACTGCCTTTAAAAATGAGCGGAGAATTTTCAATTTCAGTAACGCGGTAAACATAAAACAGAAACCAGGCAAACAGTGCTGTCAGGTAATCAGATAAGACATGAAGAACAAGTTGCTGTTTTGGTTTCATTGATAACGCAGCACTTTGATGTTGTCAAGATAAATTTTACCGAGCGTATTATCCGGATCAATCACCGACAAAAGATAAATTTCATAACTGGTGGCATTTTGTTCAACGCTCACATCTTCTTTGAGATCAATGTATATTTTTTTCCATACCCAGCTGCTCTCAGCTTGCGGGTTCATTTGCACATAAGGAGTATGTTCAATAAGATCCAGCGAGTTTTGCGCAATCACACCCATTCGAAGTGAATTATTATTCATAAAATCGATCTCAAGAAAAACATCTTCTCCTTTTGGAAGGTCGAGATAAGATCCGGTTGCTGCTTTAAAAATACTGTCCGTTTCTGTCAGAAAAATACCGCCGCAGCGCTGGCCATATTTAACAATGGACGGATAATCCGTTTTATCAATGAACACCATGGGTGTGTCTGAAATAATATCTGCAGTAAATTCAATGCCGGTATCTTCAAAATCTTCAATCATTTCAAACTGAATATTTGATTTATAGGTTACAACAGGGTTGATTGTCACCGTTTGATTTTTTATCAATGTCAGTGTAGTATCAAACCTCTCATACATTGGGTACTTAATACGTGTTGCTGATATTCCGTTATTTTTTACTCCGGCATAAATAATGAATTCATGCGGACCTTCATCCAGAATAGGAATGTGTGCCGGAAGTTCATAAACCCCAAGTGATTTATTATCCATATAAACCCAGGCATCTACAATTCCATGTGAATTTGATCCTTCTGTTGCTTCATCGGTTTGTAACGTAATGGCAGGAATTTCCAGGTAAGAAGGGGTAATATCTTCTTTACAGGAGAAAAAGAGAAATGAAATAATTAAAAAAGTAAACGTGTATTTCATGGAATGGATAATTGTCTCATTTAACGCTGAAAAGTTCAAATTATTTTAAAGACCGGAAGGCACTGCTGCATTCAATTCCTGCATAATCTGGTGGGCCACCTGCAATGCTTGTGTTCCCTGTGCTAAAGAAACAACCGGAGTGGTGTTATTTTTAATTGCGTCTGCAAAAGACTGAAGCTCTTCCTTGATAGCATTTGACTGGGAAATTTCCGGTTTGAAAATTTCGATTTTACGTTTTGGTTTTCCGTTGCCTAAATCCAGAACAATATCAAACGGATCAGGCTCACCCTGTACCTGTGACATTTAACCACTTCCGTTTCTTTAGTCAGAAAATCAACCGAGATATACGCATCTTTCTGAAAGAATCTTGTTTTACGCATGTTCTTTAATGAGATACGTGATGCAGTTAAATTGGCCACACATCCATTTTCAAATTCAATACGCGCGTTGGTGATATCCGGTGTTTCACTCACTACTGCAACACCGCTGGCAGAAACCCGTACCACTTTTGATTTTACAACACTCAGAATAATATCCAGATCATGAATCATCAGATCAAGCACAACGGGAACATCAGTCCCTCTTGGATTATATTGTGCCAATCTGTGCGTTTCAATAAACATAGGTGCATCCAGAAAAGGAAGAGCTTGTTTGAAAGCCGGATTAAAACGCTCTACGTGACCTACCTGAACTTTTACTTTGGTTTGGTCAGCCAATGAAATAAGTTTTTCCGCTTCATCGGTTGTCTCTGTTACCGGTTTTTCAATGAATGTATGTTTGCCCTGCTGAATGGCAAGTGATGCAATTTCAAAATGAGAAAGGGTAGGAGTAACAATATCAACACAGTCACATGCCTGAATCAAATCTTTGATTTTATCAAATCGTCTGATTCCAAATTCAGCAGTAGCTTTTTCAGCGTGTGCATCTGAAGGATCATAAAAACCAACAAACTCAAAAGTTTCATTCAGTTCTTTAATCAGTCGGGCATGAATTTTGCCAAGGTGTCCAACACCAAATAAACCAATTTTCAGCATGGGAAAATGTTTCTGTAAAATTAGACCAATCTTAATATCTCTTTAACATGAAGCATTAAATAATTATAATGAAAATGAAAAATGAAAAAAAATGCGCGATTAAACAGTGATAATCAGATAGTAAAGAAACGATGAAACGATAATCAAATTGTGTTGCAGACAAAATAAAATCAACGTACATTTGGAAAGAATGAATAAACTGAAGATTACATTACTTGCTTTGTTTTTGAATTTGTCTTTGCAGACTAATGCACAGCTATTTGATACACTTTCAGTGATGTCATATAATCTTTTGAATTTTCCAAATGTAAATCCGGAACGCATTGATACACTGAAGGGAATTCTGACTTATGTGAAACCTGATATTTTAATGGTGTGTGAACTGAACAGCGCTGCCGGTGGTGACGATATTCTGTTCAACGCATTGAATGTTGGTGGAGAAACTTCGTATGAGTCTTGCACATTTTCTGACGGACCGGATACAGATAATCTGGTTTATTATAATTCTGATATTCTTGGTTTCAAAGAGCAAAACGTTATTACTACTGCTTTGCGGGATATCAATGAATATGTATTGTACTACAAAAGTTCTGACATTGCCACAACACCCGATACCACATTCTTTTATATCTACGTCTGTCATTTAAAAGCCAGCACAGGGTTTGAAGCAGAAAGAAATGCAGAAGCACAGCAGTTAAAGGCATATATAGCAACACGTACCAACCGTCAGAACATTTTAATTGGGGGAGATTTTAATTTTTACGGAAGTGATACAGAACCTGCCTGGAATACCATTCTCAGCGGATCAGGGGTTACCATTGTTGATCCTATAAATTCACCCGGTCACTGGAATTCCAATCCTTCATATGCAGCAATTCATACTCAAAGTACTCGTACAGCCAGTTTTGGCGGCGGCAGCACCGGTGGCATGGATGACCGGTTTGATTTTATTTTTATGTCTCCTGATCTCAACAGTTATGGAAATGATGCAAAATATGTTCCGGGTTCATACAAAGCGCTGGGACAGGATGGTTTGCATTACAATGATGCTTTGATTGATGCCCCGCTGAATACGTCTGTTCCGTTCTCAGTTTTGCATAATCTTTATAACATGTCAGATCATTTACCGGTGCTGATGAAAATTTCTGTTGCCACCGTTTCAAATTCTATTCCTGAAATGCTTGCAGGAAGTAAAATATGGTACAGTGCAGATGACAAAAAAATCAAATTTGAATTTGCGCCGGGTTTTGATCCAGCAGGTAATTTTTTAATTATTGATCTTTCCGGCAAAGTACTGCGCACATTTCCGGAGCTTGAAAATGACAGTTCGCTGAATGTTTCTGACCTTGACAGCGGCTTGTATGTCATGCGTATGGAAAGATATGAATACGCAATTAAGTTTGCAGTTGAATAATTGATTACAATCTCCTGTTGAAATCATAACCAGTCAAAATTTTATTTAATGTTCTTTAGACTTTATCTTTGATGAGTCAGATATGGCAGAGAAATTCATTGATATTGAAAAAATCATTGCTGAAAAGAATCCGAAACTATTAAAGTGGATGCCGGGTTTTATTATCCGTTATCTGAAAAGGATATTGCATGAAGATGAAGTGAATGAAGGAATTGAAGTAAATAAAAATAATTATGGATATGATTTTTGTGTGGATATTATTCACCGGTTTCATCTCAATATAAAAGCTGAAGGTTTGGAAAATATTCCAAAAACCGGCGGAGTTATTTTTGCCTCCAATCATCCGCTGGGTGGTTTTGATGCGCTGGCAATGGTACGGGAAGTGAATCCCGTCAGGTCAGATATCCGGTTTGTGGTCAATGATATCCTTCTCAAACTTCACAGTTTAAAAGGCATGTTTGTTGGTGTAAATAAGCATGGCACAAACACCAAAGAATCACTCACAGAACTCAACGCACTTTTTGAATCTGATCAGGCGGTTTTTGTTTTTCCGGCAGGACTTGTCAGCAGAAAACAGAAAGGAAAAGTCACTGATCTTGAATGGAAAAAAACATTCATAACTCGCTCAAAAAAATTTGAACGTAATGTGATTCCTGTTTATATTGACGGAAAGCTGAGTAATTGGTTTTACGGACTGGCAAAATTCCGTAAATTTATAGGCATCAAAGCAAATATTGAAATGCTTTATCTGGTAGATGAATTATTTAAACAACGCCATAAAACTATTACCATTCGCTTTGGAAAACCAATTTCGCACACAACGTTTGACAAACAAAAACAGATTCAGAATGGGCTGAATGGGTGAAGGGTAAAGTATATGAAATGAGATAGCATAAATTATGTCAGAAAAAATCTGGATTATATTATTCCACCGGTTGACCGGAAATTGATCAAAGCAGAACTGAATGCTGACCGGTATATTCGCAAGACAAATAAAATTGGCAACCTGATTTATATTATTAATCATCATAATTCACCCAATGTGATGCGTGAGATTGGCAGACTGAGAGAGGTTTCTTTTGCATTGGCAGGAGGCGGAACAGGCTTGCCGATCGATATTGATGATCATGATACAGCAGATCTTTGTTATGAGCAGCTGGTAGTTTATTCTCCTGAAGATGAAGAAATCATGGGCGGATACCGGTTTATTGATTGTGCTAAATTATTTGATCAGCAAAAAAATCTGATTGGAAAAGGAACCGGAAATTTATCCACCTCACATTATTTTAATTTTTCTGAAAAGTTTGTCCGTGATTATCTGCCTTATTCTATAGAGCTTGGAAGATCATGGATTAATCCGCTTTTTCAGCCATCTATCAATCCAAGGAAAGGTTTATTTGCTCTGGATAATTTATGGGATGGTTTAGGTGGAATTGTATTGACGCATCCACACATGAAATACTTTTTGGAAAAGTGACCATGTACACCAACTACAATGAACAGGCTAAACGTGCTGTGCTTGGTTTTATGAAAACTTATTTTCCGGATAAAGAAAATCTGGTGACACCTATCCATCCAATCTATACCAGCGTTGAATCACATGAAATTGTTCAACTGACCAAAGGAATGGATTTTAAGGAAGGATTTAAACAGCTGCAGAAATATTGCCGTGAACGGGATGAAAATGTTCCGCCCCTTATTAGTAACTACATGCAGCTTTCACCTACTATGAAATCTTTTGGAACAGCGCAGAATCCGGATTTTGGCGGAGTAGAGGAGACCGGAATTCTCATCACACTGGCGGATGTTTATCCTGAAAAAGTGAGCGTCACCTCAAGCCCGTTGCAGAATAAGCTGAATTTCCTGCAAAATGTCGGCCTGATTGATTGAACGGAAACCGTATATCACTGGTTTTTGGTTATTTTTGTTTTATGAATCAAAAGTTTTTCTTTAAAAAGTTTTTTGCAATTCCGTTTTGGGTATTGCATTTTAGTTGGATCATGTCAGGCTGAAGATTTTAGTCTGAACGGTGATTATGAAATCACTCCGGTGGTTTTTGGTTTACTTGATCATTCCAAAGATTTTCACATCATTAAAATTACAAAAGCATTTATGGGTGACGGAGATAATCTGGTTTATGCCCAGAATCCCGACTCAAGTTATTTTGAAACAGTAGATGCCAAAGTAGTTGAATACGATGATGGTGTTGCTACCGGACGTGAATGGCAATTACATGATTCAATTATTACCAACAAAGATACCAGTGGTATTTTCTATGCACCTGAACAAAAGGTGTATGTTTTTTATGAGAGCGATCTGGATTCAACCATGGAATATGAACTGACAGTAATTATAAACGAAGGTGAACATGAAGTTTATGGAAAAACTGAACTGATTAACGGGTTCAAATTGGCGTCAAGCGTTTACCTGATGAGTGAAATTGCGTTTGCAGGAAATACGGTGGCTGATGATCAGGATTATTTAAACTGGACCTTTTAGGTTTTTGAAGCATACAACGGAAAAAGATATTCGTACAAATACACTGTGCGATGGACCGAAACGTATTCAGATAATTCAACAGCAAGTTTTTCAGCTACACGAAATAACGGAGATATTGAACAGATTGATCCGGATTCACCGCTGTCACAAATTGCTTTTTTTCAGAGGATTGGATTTTTATGAATGGATCGCTTCTGTTATTCCAGATGACCCGGATGTAATAAAAGAAAATTTGATGGTCTTGATCTGCGCATAACAGTTGCTCACAATGAATTTGATCAGTATCTGGATGTTTCTCAGCCGGTAACAAGTATTGCTCAGGTACAGCCGGTTTACACAAACCTTTCAGGCGGACTTGGATTATTTTCAAGCAGACAGATTTTTGAAATCAATGATTTTGATCTGAACAAAGCATCGCGTAAAGAATTATGCAAAGGTTCAAGAACCGGACATCTCTGGTTTTGTTCTTCGCATCCGGCAGATGTAAGTGAAAATTTTTATTGTCCTTAAAAAAAATAATGATTCAAAAAAAAGTCCGCACATGTGCGGACTTTTTTGTTTTTAGAAGTTTGGTCTGAGCGGGTGAGATTTGTAGAAATCATTCATGTGTTTCACTGCCTCTTTCGGATCATCAGTCATTTTCAGAAATTCCATATCCTTGATATTGATATTTCCTTCAACTCCCAGCATAATTTCTTCAATCCATTTTACCATTCCACTCCAGTAACTTGTACCAAATAATACAACCGGACGCATGTCAATTTTTTTTGTTTGCATTAACGTCAATGCTTCAAACAATTCATCCATGGTTCCAAATCCTCCGGGGAATACAATAAATCCCTGTGAGTATTTTACAAACATGACTTTGCGTACAAAGAAATAATCAAAATTTACCGGATGGTTTACATGTTCATTGCACGATTGTTCAAATGGCAAACGGATATTTAATCCCACTGATTTTCCTTCACCCATCTGCGCACCTAAATTTCCTGCTTCCATAATTCCGGGTCCGCCGCCTGTAATTACACCGTATCCGGATTCAACTAAAAGTTTGGATGTTTCAACAGCACCTTTATAATACACGCTGTCTTTTTTTGTACGCGCTGAACCAAATACAGAAATGCACGGACCAATTCTAGCCATTTTCTCATATCCTTCAACAAACTCAGCCATGATTTTAAAAATAGCCCAGCTGTCATTGGTGCGGATTTCATTCCAGTCCTTATGTGTATGTAATGTCATAAATATCTTAATAGGTTAGGTGATACAAAGATAGTATTGATATTCATAGAAAAACAAAAAGGCCGTTATGGATTTCATAACGACCTTTCTGTGTTAATCAAAAAAAGAAACTCTGTTAAATGTCTGTGCGCATTTTCATGTTGAAGGTTTTGTAAATCCAGAGTTTGAATTTGTAGAATACAAGGTACATGGAAGGTGTGATAACCAGCGTCAGAAACGTGGCAAATGTAAGTCCGAAAATAATTGTCCAGGACATAGGACCAAAGAACATAGTATTGTCTCCTCCGATGAATATGTTTGGATTATAATCTGTGTAAAGTGTGAAGAAGTCAATATTGAATCCGGTTGCCAGAGGAATCAAACCGAGTACAGTTGTGATTGCAGTCAATAATACCGGACGTAATCTGGTTTTACCGGCTTCAACAGTTGCTTTGATTACTTCATCCATTGGTAATAATTCATACTCTGTTAAACTTAGTTCAGCACGTTTTCTTTGTCTTAAAAGATTTGTATAGTCAATCAATACAATGGCGTTATTTACAACTACGCCGGCCAGTGAAATAATTCCAATCATGGTCATGATAATAACAAAGTCCATCTGGAAAATAACTTCACCCAGCAATACACCAATAAAACTGAACAACGTTGCAAACATGATTACTACCGGAGAAGTAAAGGCATTGAACTGGGCAACAATAATCAGCAATACAAGGAACATGGCTATCAAAAGTGCTTTAGAGAGAAATGCCATTTCTTTTGCCTGCTCTTCCTGTTCACCGGTGAAGTTTATTTTTACTCCTTTGGTGATTTCATTTTCTGCTTCATAATCCGCAACAAGTTCTTTCAGTTCAGCGACTACCTCGTTTGGATTTGAACCTTCAGTTACATTAGAGTAAATTGTTACAACTGGTGTAAGGTCCTTATGAACCACTGCACTGTACGTGTTTGTTGGCACCGGTTCAAGAATCATGGAACGAATTGGAATTCGTAAAATTTTTCCCTGATTGTTTCTGAAAATCAAACGCTGATTTAAAAGCGCATCGATGTCATAACGGTCTTCATTATTAAATCTGACAGCAATGTCATATGTTTCATCACCTAATTTGTAGGTTGATATGTCTGAACCAAAAAGAGCGGTACGGATTGCATTGGCAATTTGTCCGGTAGAAGTATTGAACAATCTTGCTTTTTCACGATCAATGATTATCGGCAGTTCAGGTTTGCCGGTTTCCACATCTAATTTCAGTTTTTCAACACCTTGAACATTTTTTCTGTCTAAGAACAAGCGGATATTTTCTGCTTCAGCAATTAACTGATTATAATCCACATCACCGCTTACTTCAATATTTACCGGTGGAGCTGTTGGAGGTCCTTCATTGTTTTTATCAACTGAAACCTGAACTTCAGCAGTAAATTTTCCTTTCAGACCTTCTGAAATTTTTTCCATGATAACACTGGTGTTGTGTTTGCCACGGTATTTAAATTCTGCAAAGTTGACTGTGATCCTTGCTTTGTGCGGCGTATTTCCCATAACAGGTCCCTGAGCAGGGTCACTTGTACCGTCACCTACTTGTGCAATAACCGATTGAATAATCCATTCTTTTTTAGGAATGCCAACTGTGTCGCCAAGGTATTCAGGCAGAATTTCTTCAGTCAGAATCCGCTCAACTTCAAGCGTTGTTTTGTTGGTCACTTTGATGTCTGTTCCAATGGGATGCTGAATAAAAATGTTGACATAATTTGGCTGATTCTCCGGAAAGAATAAAACCTTTGGAGTAAAAACGCCAAGAATAATAAACGAGAAAAAGAATAATCCGATTGTTCCCAAAAAGAACCAGAGCGGTCTTCTTTTATCAAGTACGTAGTGAATTAATTTTTCATAAGACAGTTCGAGTTTAACCAGAAAACCGTTCATGAATTTATCAGCCCATGGGTTGAGCAGGTAGACAGTTGTTACGGTCAAAACGCCGCATGTAATAAAGATGTTACTCCAACCTGCTGAAACAGGTATCAGCAGCAAACCAAGTATCATAAATGCAGTTGTCCAGATTAATGTTTTACGTTTGTTTGGAGTTGGTTTGCCGATTTTCATCCACATGGCAACCATTACCGGATTTACAACCAATGCAACAAACAAAGAAGAACTTAAAACAATAATAAGTGTGAGTGGCAGGTATTGCATAAATTCACCCATAATGCCGGGCCAAAAAGCCAGAGGTAAAAAGGCTGCCACGGTGGTTGCTGTTGACGCAATAATCGGCCAGGCAATTTCGCCAACACCCTTTCTTGCGGCTGTGAATGAATCCACACCTTCTTCCATCAGACGCTGAACGTTTTCAACAACCACAATTCCGTTATCCACCAACATTCCAAGAGCAAGAACCAAAGAGAAGAGTACCATGGTATTTAATGTGATATCCATAGAGTCAAGAATCAAAAATGACATCAGCATGGACATTGGAATTGCAATTCCTACAAACAGGGAATTTCTTACTCCCAGAAAGAAAAGTAAAACACCTACCACAAGTATGACACCAAAAATGATTGAGTTTTCCAGGTTGGAAACCATGTCAATTGTTTTATCAGACTGGTCATTGGTAATTGAAATATCCACACCGTCAGGAATGGTATTATTTACTTTTACCTGATAAATCAGTTCATGAATTTTCTGTGAGGCTGTCAAAAGATTTTGTCCGCTGCGTTTTTTTTACATCCAGCATGACAACTGTTTTCCTCTTTCACGGGCATATGAAGTGGTGTCTGCATCCCCAAAATGGACATCAGCAACATCTCTCAGATAAACCGGTTTGTATTCTTCTTGTTTTACAATAACACCGGCAATTTCATCCGCCGTTTTAAATTCTCCTTCAATTTTTACAGTTCGTTTGGTTGATCCGTCCAGAAATTCTCCACCTGACATCGTCAGATTTTCCTGCTGAATGGCTGACTGAATATCACCGAATGAAACATCCACCGCTTCTGCTTTTTTAGGATCCACTTCAATAATCATTTCACGCTCCTGAGTACCACGAATATCAACCCCGCTTATTTCTTCCATTTCCTCAATCTGATCTTCCAGAATTTCAGCATACTCATTTAACTGAGTGATGGAATAATCATTGGAAGAAAGATTGATATTCAGAATTGGCATTTCAGAAATGTCCATTTCAAAAATGTTTGGTTCAACCGGTAAGTCTGTCGGGAAATCTTTTTTCGATCTTGCCTTGTCAACGGCGTCTTTACCTCCTGCAATGCCTGTTTGGGTGTGACGACAAAATCGAATTTGACGCGGATAGATGCATAACCATCAATAGAAGTTGAAGTAATTTCATCCACGTTTTTGATGGAGTGAAGTTCTTTTTCTATCGGATCGGTAATTTTTTCTGCAATGATTTCAGGTGAGTTTCCGGGATAAGCCACACCGACATAAATTTCCGGAATCTGTAATTCCGGAAAACTCTCATTCGGCATGCTGGTATATGCACCCAGCCCGGCAAGAAATATGATGAATGAAATCAGGTAGACCGTTTTGCGGTTGTTGACCGCCCAGGTGGTTATCCCGAATTCTTTTTGATTTTCAATATTGTTGCTCATGGTTAATCTTATTGAAGTTTAACTTTATCTGACTCAGTGATTCCTTTTGCACCTGACAATACAATCTGATCACCCTGATTCAATGAGCCTGCAACAACAGGAACGACACAAGATTCACCTCGATACGATTTTTCAATGGTCACAAAAACTTTTTCAAGACTATATAAATCTCCTTCTCCTTTTGAAAGTTTGAAAACATAATTGTTGTTTTTAGTATCCTGAAGAATGGATTCTGTCTGAACAACCAATGCGTTTTTTCTTGTGAAATCAACCACATTTACTTTTGGCCAGCATGTTTGCCATCAGAATGGAGTTGTTTTTAATTTCAACCTGAATTTTGAAAGTTCTGTTTACCGGATCAATGAAGTTTCCTTTATAACTCACGACTCCTGAAATAGCTGTGTCGTTCATAGCAGGGATAACCAAATCAACCGGAGTACCCAAACCAACGTTGGCTAATAAGTTTTCAGCAAGACTTGCAGCGATTGTAATGTTTTTATTATTCACGATGCGCATGGTTGGTGTCATAGGACTTGCCATATCTCCAAGACTTACCATAATCTCATCTACCACACCAGAAAAAGGAGCGCGTATAATTGTTTTACCTTGTTGTGAACGCATGGTTTTCAGTTTTTGCTCGAGTGCTTTTTTCTGATTTTTTGCCTGTTCATATTCTATTTCAACACCTACGCCTTCATCCATTAATTTCTGCTGTTTGTCCAGCATGTAATTTGCCATTTCAAGAGAGGTTTCAATCTCATCAATGGTTGATGCCAGAATTTCAGAATCAATGGTAATCAGTGCCTGACCCTGAGAAACTTTTTGTCCCTCACGTACGTGAATAGTTCTGATCACACCCTGAGATTCTGCAGTCAGAATTACATTTTCATCTGTTTCAACAGAACCCTGTACTTCTACTTTGTGCACAAAATCTTTCTGTTGAACGGCTGATGCGGTTACTATTGGAATCAGAACTTCTTTTGCTGTATCAAGCAAAGCAATCTGTTCATTGATAAGTGCAAGTTCATTTTTTAGTGAGTCGCGTTTAGCCTTTAATTTTTCCAGTTCATTGTCTGACTGAACTGAACCGCCGCATGATACAAGTAGTACAGAAGCAAGTACGGCTGAGGTGTATAATCTGATATTCATTTGAGTTGGATTAGGTAATTTTTATTGATTGTATAATTTGTCTAACTGAATTTTGTAAGTAAGCATTTGCATGACAGCTCCTATATAATTTCCCTGTGCAGTCAGCAGCTGAGATTGCAATTGTGTCAGATTCATTCCTGATACTGAACCAATGTCTTTTCTTTTTAATTCGTTGTTATAAATTTTTTCTGCCAGATCAATGTTCATCTTTTCAATTTTCATCATTTGATATGCATTTTCAAATCCGGCTTTTAACTGAAGCTCCTGAAATTTTAACTGATCTTCTAAACTTTTAAGCGTGTTTGCATCCTGATCAAGTTTTATTTCTGCCTGCTGAACACGCATTAATTTCTGACCGCTTGATGTGATTGGAATTTGTACTGAAACTCCCCATACTGTAGTTGGATACCATGGCTGATCTTCAAAAAAGCTGAATTCATTTCTGTAAGCATTTTGTGAATGAGTAAAAATGCACCAACTGACGGAAGGTATTTTGCTTTTTCATTGCGCAGATTATATCCGTCTAATTGTTGCTGCTGTTCCATCAGAATATAATTCTGATTTTGTGCAACGTTGAATTCTTCCGTTACAGGATTTGCCTGTTCAATAGAAGCGAGTACCTGATCCAGATTTTCCGTCAGTGTAATTGATTTATCAAAATCATAGCCCATTTGCAGTTTCAGCAGATTACGGGCAATTTCAGTTTGTCTGAAAGCATTCTGTCTTGTAGATAAAATTCTGTTATAGGCCAGTTCAAGCTGCATGACTTCTTCTGGTTTGATCATTCCGTTTTTTTCAAATATTTCAACTTCTTTCCAGAGTTTTTGTGTATTGATCAAAACAGAGTCAACCAGCGAAAGATTTTTATCAGCTACAAGTACATTATAATATGCTTCCCTTACCATGGCTTTAATTTCGGTTTTGGAATTTGAAATAGCCGTTTCAGCCATGAGACTGTAGAATTTACAAACTGCAAACCAATGATGTATGAACCATCAAAAACCAGCTGGTTAACATTAAAAGTAAGTGAGCTGCTGTATTTCTGTCCCATCTGAAAGGTCATTACTTCTCCGGGCTGCGCGTTTGGATTAAACAGCGTTGCATCAACAACAGAAGTAGGAATGTCAATCAGATTCTGGAAATTTCCGTTGGCACTTACCTGAGGCAATCCCATGGCAGTTGTTTCCCATATTTTTTTCTGCGCGGCTTCATAGCGTAGCATTGCATTCAGCACTTTGGCATTATTGTTTACGCCATACTCTTCTGCTTCAGCAAGTGAAAAAGCAGATTGATCCTGAGCAAATCCGATAAACGAAAAGCAAAGTGAAAAGAGTGTAAGAGTTTTGGGGTTAGTTATTTTCATTTTGTTTAGTTAATTCATTTAGATATTCAAGTCCGTTATTATTTGCAATTCCCCTTAAGTGATAGGAGAAAAATTCCTGATAGATTAAGTCAAGCTTGTCGTGAGAGTCAGGAAAAATATCTCCCAGCATAATGTGATCAATGGTTGCCAGATAAATAGTTGCCACTACTTCAATATTGATATCTGATCTGTAAAGTCCCTGTTTAATTCCTCTCTGAAGATTATCAGTAACACACCCTTTTACAAATTCACGTTTGTGAGCATTCATCATTTTTAATGCGTTGGGGTGATATTTGGCCAGGTCAAAAAAGATAGACGGATGTATTTTTTTTAATTCCTGTGCAACTGATGTACTGATTGCAAGCATCTCATCAATTGCATTTTCATTGGTTTTTGAAATTTCACCCATGCGGCAAACTTCACCTTCATGTTCTAACAAAACACAAAGCTCAACCAGTTCATTTTTATCTGCAACGTAAGAATAAAGTGTCTTCTTGGATATACCCAGTTGTCTGGCCATCTCATCCATGGTTACACTCTTGATACCATACTTCAGATAGATGGCAGTAGCTTGTGTAATCAGTTCCCTCTTTTTTTCATCCATGGCGCAAAGATATATACTTTTTAAACTTTGGAAACATTTTTAAGAATTTTTGTTTCCTGAGTTTCTATGAATTTTAAGTTTATGTAAATCAATGACATATATTCTTCAATCAAAACCGTTTTATTCTTAATGACCCATAAACTCTTTAAATGAATCGCTATTTTTACCTTAGCAACCAACATGTCAAAAGAGAAGAAATATTATGTGGTTTGGCAGGGCAATTCTCCGGGTATTTATGGAAGCTGGGAAGATTGTCAGCGTGAAATAAAAGGATATCCGGATGCTAAATTCAAATCGTTCACCAATTTGGAAGAAGCAAGAAAGGCTTTTAAAGATCCTGAATCAGTCAAAAGTGAACCTAAAAAAAATATTTCTACGTAGTGTGGAATGGTCATAAAACCGGAGTTTTTGAAAGCTGGACAGAAACACAGAAATCAATTACCGGATTTCCAAAACCACTTTATAAAACTTTTGGAAGTAAAACGTTAGCTGAAAAGGCATTTGCTGAAGGACCTGAAAATTACAGAGACGGACGCTTTAACAAAACAATAGATCTGGATGCAAAACTACTGCGAAAAATCGGCAAACCCATTGAACTGAGTTTATGTGTTGATGCGGCCTGCAATGGTAAGGGAGATATGGAGTATCAGGAGTGTGGATGATTAATAAAGATGTTGTATTTAAACAGGGCCTTATAAAAGGGTTCCAATAATATTGGTGAATTTCTTGCGTTGGTACATGCATTGGCTTATCTGAACAAACAACGAGATGAAAAGCTGAAGAATATGATGATTTATACCGATTCAAAAATTGCCATGAGCTGGATCAGACAAAAAAAGTGTCACACTAAAAAATCACCTTCATCTGAGGTGCAGAATCTGATTCAGCGTGCTGAAAAATGGCTGCATGAAAACAGATTCAGCAACAAAATTGCAAAGTGGGAAACAAAAGTGTGGGGAGAAATTCCGGCAGACTTTGGCAGAAAATGATTTTCAGAATTTCACATATCGTTTTAGTTTTTTGTTTTTTTCAGGTGACTTATCTGTTTGCTGATTCAGATTGGGTTCCAGCCAAGGACGAAGACGGAATAAAAGTTTATACACGTCAGGTTGATGGCTGGGATGTACATGAGTTCAAAGTGATTTGTGTAATGAACGTGAAGCGATATATTATTTATGAAACATTAATTGATGTGGTGAAATATCCGCAATGGTATCCTGACATAGTTGAATCAGAATTGTGTAAAAAAATTTCAGAGACAGAATTTTATTGTTATTCCAAAATGGATATTCCGTGGCCGTCAGATGACAGAGATGGCGAGTGCCACATAAAAGTAACACACAACAAAGAAGAAAAAGTGACACTGATAAATATGACTGTTGTGGAAAAATACAAATCAAAAGCAGACGGTTATGTGCGCATGACAAGAGGAAAAGGATTCTGGAAACTAACCAGTAAAGGTGAAGGTTGTGTGGTGCATTATCAATATCTGAGTGATCCGGGAGGAAGTATGCCTTCGTGGCTGATCAATATGTTTATTGTGGATAATCCCTATAACACAGTGAAAGCGTTGCGTGATCGGGTTGGTGGTTGATCGTTTTTTGGTTGATGAGTTGATGGTTGAGAGTTGATTGTTGAAAGTTGATGAGTTGAGAGTTGATTGTTGAAAGTTGATGATTGAAAGTTGATGGTTGAGAGTTGATTGTTGAAAATTGATGAGTTGATAAGTTGATGGTTTTTGAAGTTCCTTTTTTAGGTTTTTAGACTCCACCTCCATTTTGTTGCGTCGGACAAGCTTTAGGATTTTTTACTATTTAATGTATTCATCCTAACGTTTGATTTTAAAAATTCTTGCCCCTTAGCCCTCTGCCCTTTGTCCTTAGCCCTCTGTCCTTAGCCCTCCTTCACTTCCTATAAAACAACCAATACCCGGTAGCAAAATAAAGCGTGGCAGCAAGCAGTAAAACAAAATCAAAAAGATAATTCGTTGGCCATATATGCCAGTCCAAGAACAAAAAAGTAATGATGTAAGTGCTTGCGTTGGAAAAAATGTAAAGCAGAAAACCTATTTTTTTCTTTCTCCAGATCAGAATCAAACCAACCAGAGAAACAGAGAATACAATTAACTGAATTAACGAATGAATCCAAAGATAGGTAGTGATGTTTCCCGGAAGTAACATCTGGTATTTACCGCCGATTCTGTTAAATGCCGAATCAAGTTCATTGGCCTTATCCAGATTTTCCATCAGCGTCAGGGATAAAAATGTCAGCAGATGCCATGAAAAAAATAGAACCAGATACACAATCCAAGAGCAACACTTATCTGCGTAAGCATGTTTGGTTTTTCAGTTCCGACAATAAAAATCCAGATGCGTTGCGGAATATTTATTTTCTGGATTTTTTCAAGCATGAACCAAAATTACAAAAAGACAGACAGATTGAACAAAATCAATGCAAATACATCCAATTGGTTTTATAACATTCATAAATGCTACATTTGATCCAAACAAAATTCATATGAATTCGCAACTTGAAATTTTTACACAGGGAAGACAAAATATTCTGAAACTGACTGAAGAATTATCATTGGATCAGCTGAATAAAATTCCGGACGGATTTACCGGAAACATCATCTGGCACATGGGGCACCTGGTTTCAACGCAGCAAGGTTTGTTATACCGGTTAAGCGGATTAGAAATGAATCTGGAAGCTTCTTTCATTGACAAATACAAAAAAGGAGCTGTTCCTCAAAGTCCGGCTGATCAGGCTGAACTGGAATATATAAAAAAGGAACTAATTGCTCAGACTGATAAACTCAAAAGTGATTTTGCTCAGCAAAAGTTTAAAAATTATACTACCTATCCAACAAGCTTTGGATATACAATGAATACGTTTGATGAAGCACTGAATTTTGTACTGATACATGAGGGGATGCATATTGGTTATATTATGGCAATGCGGAGGTTGGTAAAATGATGTTTGACTGTTACTGATTATTATTTCAGAAATATTTTAAATTCATAAAGGAATCGCTATCAGCGGGCCTGTTAATTTTCTTCAATGAGAATATATTTTTACATACTGGTATTAACTTTTCTGGTCTCTTGTTCAGTTGGATCTCATTCTAATTTCAACAAACAAAAATATACTGATCTGAAGCCGGTTCAGAATACAGATTATGTTCAGGCAAATGATGAATTGATAAACAATCAGAAGTCATACATTGACTTTGAAGAAGGGACCAACTTCAATGATGAAATAAATTTGCATTCTGAAAATTCGGATGAATATACAGTTACTCAATCAGGAGAGCCAATTGAAGAAACATTTATTGAGTCTGAAGTTGAATCAACAGAGGATCAGGAACAGACAAAACCAGTAATGAAACATGGCGGTAATCCAAAAGATTTTGAGAAATTGAGTGATGAAGAGAAACAACAAGCACTTACAAGTTTTAACCGGATTTTTAATAATGGGCTGATTTTATTTTTGTTTGGGATCTTATTGGCCTTAGGTTCTTTTTCAGCTTTTTTTCTGTTGATCGGAACTGCTTTTTTTGTTTTTGTTGTTTGGATTATGAGTTTTGTTGCATTGAACAAAGTAAGAAGAATTAATGTGCATAACCAGCAAGTATCAATGATGCATAAAATCAGATTGGCTCAGATTGTTTGTGGAATAGGGGTTGCTGTTTGTATTATTACAATATTGGGAGGAATAGTTTTAGGGATTTTATTGCTGGCTAAAGTAATTTGACTTATGAATTGGACTCGGTTTATTTATATTTTAATCTTTTTCTGTCATTATAAATCAT
Organism: Crocinitomicaceae bacterium; assembly: GCA_016719925.1. Classification (GTDB taxonomy): domain Bacteria; phylum Bacteroidota; class Bacteroidia; order Flavobacteriales_D; family Crocinitomicaceae; genus JADJGJ01. Next base: position 142,795 of record JADJYC010000009.1, read on the forward strand.
CGGCATTCGCTAATTATAATTATTCAAATCTTAAATCGCTTTGTAATGCTGAACTTACATTCAATTCAGACGTTTTAATTTGTGAAACTATTAATACAGGGGAATTATCGCCCATTGATAGCAGCAATCGTCACTTTTTGAATATTCCAAATAAAATTAATTATTATCCTCTTTCAATAAAATTCAGTTATCATCCCGGACTTTTGGGTAACAGTATGTGGAGCTATATGCAGCAAGCCAGCCGGATCTACTGCTATAATTCTACGTGGTATATTGAACCTGAGTGGAATTTTTCGGATAAATGGACTGTAGGATTACCTCTTGTTTTTGGAAGCGGTGTAAGCAAAAACGGTGGGACACATATTGGTCCATTATCCTCACCCGCATATTCTTATTTGGAGGAATATTATTATCAGGTATATGGTACTTATCCTTCAAATGATTTTCCAGCGATTGCAAAAAACGAATATTCATATTCTTTGGATTTTGAGAGCTTATGTAAAATACACCGCCCGGAATTAGTTTTCCAAACCGGTTTATCGGTAAAGTACTATCCTTTTGGTCAAAAGCTAAATGCATTCTATTTAGGACAACAATTAAGTTTTGGCAGAGGCAATTATAATCAGGCTAATTTTTATATTGATGCAGATACTGCCGGATATTATTCCGACTGGGACGGATATGTTGCTGGTTGGACTACAGCCCACCAGACGATAGTTTACAGACCTTCATATTTCAATTATTTGAATTACACAACCAAATTCGGTATTGACTTTAATATATCAAAAATCATCAGCTTCAATGCAGAAGCCTCTTTTTCAAACGCCATGAAAAACCGGGGAGTTTCGGATAGTATATTTGTAAGCAGATTCAACGAACCCTATATCTTTCTGAGATCAGAAAACAATACATCATATAATGATAGTTTTTATACTTATAATAGCACTCTAAGAGTGTTGAGAGAGAATATAGTATTCAGGTTGCAGCTTTCCTTGTTGATTAAACTCGGCACCAAAAGAAAAGAAGATTAGTAAATGAAAAATAATCTGGTGTTCCTGTTTTGTCTTTTTCTGCTCACCGGCTGAGGAACGGCATTTCAAAATTTCAACAAACAAAATTTACTAATCTGAAGACTGAAAAGTACAAGCAGTCAGATCAGATAGCAGAAGAAAAAAATGAATTTGAAATTGATGTGTCTTATCAAACAGATAATAATTCTGAACAATCTGTGAGTGATGATTTAACTTCTGAAATAAATAATCCGGAAGAAAATTATAAGCAGGAAGAAGTGATTCCGGTGAATACAGAAGAAATTATATCTGAGTCAGAGCAAATCAAACCTAAAGAATGGAAGGGGGGCAATCCAAGAGATTTTGAGAAATTGAGTGATGAAGAAAAACAAAAAGCACTTACAAGTTTTAACCGGATTTTTAATAATGGGCTCATTTTCTTCTTATTTGGTATCATGCTAGTAATGGGAGCTTATGCCTCTATTTGGCTTTTAGCCGGCGCAAGTTTTTTTGTTTTTGTTACCTGGGTCATGAGTTTTTTTGCCCTTACCAAATTGAAAAGAATTGATATTGACTCACAGCCAAAAAATATCAGAGTAAAATTCAGGTTAGCACAAGTGGTTTGTGGAATAGGGGTGTTTGTTTGTATTGCGACAATTTTTGGAGGATTGGTATTACTTTTTCTATGGGGTGTTAAATTAATATGACAAAATAAACCAAAACAAACCAAACCTATGTCCGGATTATTTAGAAACATCATTTTAGCATTATTGATTCTAGAATACAGTATTGTATTTTCAACTGTATCTGACCAGTATTTAAAATTGAAAAGGAACGATTCAAACTTGAATATTTCTGAAGGATACATTAATCAAAAAGAACGGATGAATCCGTTCATGGTAAATGTTCAATTTAAGGATTCTCTGACAGAACATCTGTTCAAAATTGATCTCAGGAGAACGTATTTCCCATTGTCAATGTACGTTTCATTCTCTCCGGGGTTTATTGACAACGGAACTGAATTGCTGAATCAGGAACAGAGAGTTTTCTCTTTCAATCCCTATATTTATCTGGAACCACAATGGAGTTTTGAAAAATGGAGTTTTGGATTGCCGGTTATACTTGGATTAAAATATAACAAAAACACAGTAAATACTGAAATTGACTTAGGCAGTTATTATTATACTGTATCTTCAGAATATTTAAATGACCAACCTATTACAGTTTTTCCAATTTATAGAGATGAATATTACAGTTATAAATTAGTTAATATCCCATTTTTGGATTATTCTCAATACTCTCAAAAAATTCATCGGCCTGAGGTACTTTGGCAATTTGGTTTGTCGGGAAAATATTACCCTTTTGGAATAAATCTGTTCTCATTTTATATTGGACAAGAGTTGAGTATTGGGCGGGGCAATTATAACAGGGCTAACCATTATCTTGACCTGGATACTGTTCATCAGATTAATCAATGGCATTGGCCTGTTGATACAAGTTATTTATGGAAAACCAGTTCGGAAAAAGTTTTTTATTGTCCCTCAAAATTTAATTATTTAAGGTATCAAACCCGTTTCGGAATTGACCTGAATTTCACAAGATTTATTTCATTAAATGTAGAGTCTTCATTTTCTACCAGGATGAAAAACAAGGGAGAAAATGATAGTGTTTTTGTAAGTAAATTTGGAGGACCATATGAATTCTATTTGAGCGAGCAGTACCAGTTTATCAATCCGGACAAAGGAAATTTTATTCGGTTTATGCAGGTAAATACGATATTTAATTTGAAAATTTCGCTGCTCATAAAACTCGGCACCAAAAGAAAAGAAGATTAGCCAATGAAAAATAATCTGGTGATCCTGTTTTGTCTTTTTTTCCTCACCGGCTGCGGAGCATCTATTCAAAATTTCAACAAACAAAAATTCACCAAACTTTCTGAACTTAAAAATTCAAATCAGGTTTCAGCACAACATTATGAATTCAATGAAACATCTTTTGAATCTGAATTTTTGAAAATTATAAATCATGCCGGGCCAGTTAATTCCAATTTAGATGGTACTGCTGAACCTGATAAATCAATGCAAATACTTTCATCAGAGATTCTTCAAAAGCAAAATTTAAGGCATTACTCACATCGCAAGAACAAATTTCTTATTGAAAAAATTGAAGAAGTAAACCAAATACAAACCTTACAAGGTGATCCAATTATCACAGACAGAAATTCCTATAACTGGTTTTTCTTTATCGGACTTTCCATTTTTGTTTTAACAATACTCAACTACATTCTTGCCATACTCAAGAAGACCCGCGGAAAAAACATTCTTCATCTGGGCGGCTTCAATTGGATTGCTCACCACCTGGATTATGAGCTGGGGACTTATTAAAGGTTCAACGAATGTTGCAGAAGAAGACAGAGATAACGGGTATAAGGCCATGTTGATTCTTGCTAAAATTGTTGCTGTTGCTGGCATTGTGGTACTGGTTTTTTTACTTACTTTACTCACAGTACTCATTGTTATCTCTAAAATAATACCACTGTCAGATAAAATTTCATACCAGCCGGAGACGAATTTCAAGAAACTTCCTTTATTTTTTGCTTCGTCTTGTGCGCTATTAGCCACAGGAATAATTTTATCAGCCGATTTAAATCTGCTGCGTATTTTGTTGTTGTTTCTTTGCTGCCTGATTGGAATTTTTTTGATTTACCGCTTGAATGATTGTATTGATCAGGATGCTGATCTGCGGTTTAATATCCGGCATTTTTCAGTTTTCCGCTCCACACCGTGATCACTGTTTTACTTTTTATCGCACTTATACCGCTCTGTTTGTATTTTCTGAATGTGTTTACTTTTCTGGTACTTTCAGTGATTTCATTAATGGGTGTGTTTTATTCACTTTCATTTCATTACGGCAAAAAACTGTTCAGAATCAAAAATGTTTTTCTTCTTAAAAATATTTTTATTGGAATAGCCTGGGGTTCATTAATTCTTATTGGTTCGGGTGAATTTTCTGATCCGGTTATTAAAACACTTTTTCTGTTTTCATCGGTTCAGGTAATGATTGGCAGTATCATAAGAGATGTGCCGGATGAAGAAAAAGACAAGGCTGCCGGTGTTAAAAGTTTTCCTGTGGTGTTAGGAAAGAAAAATACATTTATTGCATTGCATATTTTTAATTTCGCTTCCTGGTTGACAGTTTTGGTCTGGGCTTTTGAAGGAAAATTCAAATGGATTTTGTTGATTGTTGTTTTATGGAGACTGATAAATCTGATTGGCCTCAACTTAAAAAACAATTCCGCTTTCTGGGGACAAAAATTTAATCTGTTCACCTGTGTTTTAATATTTTTAATTTCTTTCATTTTTTGGTATGACGGACTTATTTGATGGTGTTACAACTGAATTGTGGTGTTTGCTGATACTTGGGTCTGCAACTGTTTTTACCGTTGCATGGACATTGGATGCAGTCACTCACAAGGAACTGGCTCATAAAGAAATTACCCGCCTTGAATTAGACACACACCGCAGAATTTTACTAGCATCGTTTGTAATGGAATTGTCACTGGTTTCTGCGTACTGGCTTGGCGCAGCCGCTTTGCCATTGTTTATTGGCGCATTTATTACCAGACTAGTTCATGAGTTTATTGATGAACTGAAATTTCATACAGATCGCTGTACATTTTATGAATCAATGCTGCATCTGGTGATGTGGATTTCTGTGATTACAAAAACAGCGGCCATGTTTTGCTGGGGATTTTTATTGGAGTATCAGGGGGTAACTGATGTTCCTGTGATTTTTATAATTTGGGCCGGATTACTGCTGGTTGTAATGAGTTATGTGAGTTATAAAGAATGGTACCGCTGAAACTTTATCCGGCAAGAAATTTTTTGATTGATTTGTTGTAATACCACGGCCTTTCGTAATTGGGCATGTGTGCAGTGCGCGGAATTAAAATGATTTGTGCCTGTTCACCAATTAACTCTTTCAGATTCTCCACATCCTCTTTTGAAACCAGTTTGTCATGTTTACCACAGATGATCAGCGTTGAAAAATTGAAATTCAGTTTTCTTTTGCAGCTGGTTTTTTCCGCTTTGCACGCCTCTACAATTTGTTTTTTTTCATGCGGGTTTGAAGTATATAAATGTTTGTGCAGATTTTTGAAAACAAAATGGGGGATGGGCATTTTTTTGTGATACGATAAATCAAATAACCTTTTCAGGTCTGCAGCGTTTCCGGGAACTAACAAATCTGTGCGCAAAAGTGGTTCTTTAGTTCCGGGTTGAATGTAAATGTCTTTATCCTGAGAGTAAATTACTTTTGGGCTGGCCAAAATCAGTTTTTCAATTTCAAATTTTTCTGACTGAGCCAGTTCAATTGCAATCAATCCGCCATAGGATGCTCCCAGCAAAGAAATTTTTTTAGCACCCAGAAATTCCAGCAGTGAATTCATTGCTGACACCTGATCAGAAACATCAAATGCCGGAGTATTCATTCTGCTTTTTCCAAAATAAAGCAGATTAGGCATAACTACCCGGTAATTTTTCTTTAATGTTCTGATCTGTTTGAACCAGCTGTATTTTGCTTCGGGTGCAAACGCACTTAATAATAGAATAATCGGTTTGTTTTCTTCTGTATCCCAATACTCCAAATGCAGTAGATCTGTTTTGAATTCACGGCGTTCAAATTTTAATCTCCTGAACCGGGAGCTGATAAATGCTTCGAAAAGATGATATGCACTGAATATTCTGATAGACCCGCTTTTGAAAATTAAAGATACGTATTTGACGGAGTTAAATTTTAAAATCGGCGTATTCCCGTTTAATTTCTTAGATTTGATTGTATTCTTAAAACCCTGATTATGAAAAAGAAAAGTGTATTATTCATTTGCAGTATGCTGATGCTGTCACTTAACACAGTTTGTTTTTCTCAGTCAGATGAAACAAAGGACAGAAATTTCAGACTGGAAGTTGAACCGGGGTCTTTTGTACTGCGTGGTTTTGGTGTTGCTGCTTTGTATAATGTTACCGAGGACAATAATTTATCTGCAGGATTGCATTTTTCTATGCTCGATGTTCCTGACTGGACCAAAGAAATGATGTTTGATAATGTCTCTCCTGATTCAAGCACAGTAAGACTTGGATTTCACGGAGCTTTGATGATGCGGTACAGGATTAAAGTATTTGATCAGTGGGAAAGTAATCCCTATGTTGGTTTGATTGCAGGATATGAATACAGTGATATAGAACAGCCGGGTTACCTTAATTCTGTAAGGCTTTCTTCTTTTGTGGCAACTCCTTACGTTGGTTATGAGTTTTATTTTTTCAAACAAATGATTTATATCAATCCGCAGTTGCGCAGCGCATTTTATTTCGGTTCAAAAACCAGTGACAGTACTCTCGCCCTGAAAAAATGGGAACGTTTTTGTTGCTTCCTCAGGTTTCAGTTGGGTTACGTTTTTGACCGCTTGTGCTTTGCCCGGAATTTGAGTTCTTTTAATTCAAGTTTCAAATAATCTCCCATCCAAAGAAAAATCATTCTCAGTGGAATGAGATAAAAACCAATTCCACGGGAATAGTAAACCCCTGTATGTTTTCTTTTTCCTTTTTCCGGTTCTGAAACCCTTCCCTGATTTTCTCTTTTTACGGCAATTTTTTGAAGCCTTCGAATCATGAAATTGAATCCGGTTTCAGTAAAAAAATTAAATCTGAACGGATATTTTTTACTTGACGGAAAAAGAACACTTAAAAAAACAGTATTTCCAAAATATCCCATCAAACCTGCCCTGATCCAGTTTTTTGAAATATCATACGAATGCAAAAAAGGATAAGCCGCCGCGTAAATTTTCATACGGTCCATAATTCCTTTTGAAAAAACTTTTTCATACCGGTTCCATTTTCTGGCGTTGAATTTTTTTGTCTGAAAATCTTCTGTTAAAATTTCACTTAACCATAAAACCTGTTGACAAATCAATTCAATTCCCGGACTCAGAAAAGGATCAACCATGGCAGCACTGTCACCTATAAGTATGATTCCGTCTTTTTGTAAATGTTCACTTTTATATGGAACAGTTTCAAAAAATCCCGCCTTAGTTCTTTGAGATCCTGTTGTAATTCTTTTCAGCTGGACATCCTTTTCAATTTGTTCCTCCAAAAAAGATTCCGGATCCTTCACCTGAATTTTTCTTTTGTCATAGACAACACCAATGCTTGTTGTTCTTTCATCAATGCGTATGAACCACCACCAGGCGTTCGGCCTCATAAAATGAATTGTACTGTATGAGCCGTCACCGATAGCATTTTTTTTCCAGTAATCATCGGTGTTAATATGCCACTCGTTTTGTGGCGCAAGATCAGTGAAATGAGCGTAAACGGATCCTGTATTCAATGGAATTGTGGTGTCTTTCCAATGAAGATTTTTATGAGCAAAACGCGCTCTTCCCGAGCCATCCAGAAACCATCTTGATTCAATTTTTATCTGTTTTTCCTGATATAAAATCTGACCTGAAAAATGAAACGGTTTAAATTCAAATTTTTAATTCCGCCGGTCTGAAAATTACCGCTCCTAATTTTTCAGCTTCATCTAATAATCGCTGATCAAATTTTTACGGTTGATTTGAAAACCCGTGTATTTGCTTTGAAAACTCGGACTTGAAAATTCGCTTTCGTCTGAAATATTTCCTGAATTTTTTCATTGTATAAAAAACGCAGTCCGGTTTTGGGAATCAGATCTTTCAGCAGATGATCAATCCCCATGCTTCTTAAACAAATAGCTGTGATATCTGACGTGGATTCGCCTATTTTCTGATTGAATTCAATTGATTTTTCAACAATCGCAATCTGAATGTTTTTGTTTTTTTTCAGAAGATTGATGGCAAGCAATGAGGCTGAAATGCCTCCGCCAAGCATTATCAGATCAAATTTTAAAACATCTTGTTCTGTTGATTCCACACAGTTCAGTTATCTCAAAGATATGTCAATACACAATCACTGATTCTAAATATTGTTTACTTTTATTCATATAAAGTGATGCTTAGTTTGCGACAATGATTTCAGTTTATCAGTTAAAATCCGGATTTCAGAAATTGTTGAGTCCCTTAATGAACGGACTTCACAAGATGGGTGTCACTCCCAATCAGCTCACTGTTGCTGCTGTTATGCTAAGTGCAGGACTTGCAGCAATGCTATATTATCATGCGCTGTATCCGGTTTTTTTATTGATTGTTCCTTTGGGTTTATTTCTGAGAATGATGCTGAACGCACTCGACGGAATGATGGCAAAGACCTTTAATCTTCAGTCAAAAACGGGTGAAATACTCAATGAAAGCGGAGATGTTTTGTCAGATTTTTTTATGGCTTGTGCTTTATTCAGTTTTGCAGAAATTAATCACTGGCTGCTGATCGCTTTTCTTTTTTTGTCAGCATTTAATGAATTTGCAGGGATACTGGCCAAAGTAATTTCAGGTGTCAGACGTTATGATGGCCCCATGGGAAAAAGTGACCGCGCATTAGTGATTGGTTTGTTTTGTTTGGTTTCATTTTTTATAGAAATTGATGCTGTTTATTCAAATTCAGTTTTTGTTCTGATTAATCTGGCTCTTATTTTGAGCACTTTTCTCAGATTAACGCGTTCTCTCAAATGAAAATAGGCACGCATTACATACCGCTGGAAGTACTGTACACATTGGCCGTTGTATTTGGTGTGCTGATCATTTGCAGCACTGTATTTGCAATTTATCATCATAAAGCAAAATCAACTTTTTCCAAAGAGCTGGTTGTGCGCACAAAATCCTGGTGGTATATTTCACTGGGTGTTTCATTGGTTGTGGCAGGTCCTTTATTGCCTGCTACACTTGTTTTAGCTTATGTTTCTTTTGTTGCGCTGAGAGAAATGTTTTCAATCGGATACTTCCGTGAATCTGACCGCGCGGGTTTGTTCCTTGCATATATTGCAGTGCCCGTTCAGTATTATCTGGCCTATCATAATCACTATGAACAATTTCTTTATTTCATTCCGGCATTCATGTTTGTTGGTATTCCTTTTATTCTGGTAACGGCAGGACAAATTCCAAAAATTGTCCGGTCGATGTCATTGATTCCGTCAACACTTATACTGACTGTTTATATGATCAGTCACATGGTTTTGTTGTATCATGTTGAGTTTCCTGATTATGAACTGGGAGGCGGAAGTTTGATTTTGTTTTTAATCATTGTTACTTCTTTCAATGATGTTTTTCAATTTACATGGGGCAAACTTTTTGGCAAACATAAAATCATGCCGCTTATCAGTCCCAATAAAACGTGGGAAGGATTAATCGGAGGAATAATCTGCACAACTTTGCTGGCTTACTTTATGCGCTTTCTCACACCACTGAATCCAATGGAGTCTTTAATTGTCGGATTTGTTCTTGCATTGGGCGGTTATATCGGCGGAGCCTTGATGTCAGCCATCAAACGTGATCTTGGTATTTAAGATTCTGGTAACCTGATTCCGGGACATGGTGGAGCAATGGATAGATTAGATTCAATTATAATCACTGCACCGGCGTTTTTTCATTTACTCACCTATTTAATTTCAAACAGATGAGTAATTTATTAGCCAGAATAGTATACCTCATTCTGATCAGACCCTGGCTGAGACATTTTATTGGTGTGCAATTTGAAAACAGAAAAGCGCTGCAGAAAAAACGCAGTACATTATTGTGGCAAATCACAACAGTCATTTTGATTCGGTTGCTATTATGGCAGCTCTTCCCAATCACAAATTCAAATCCACACGCGCTGTTGCCGCAGATGAATATTTTGGAAAAAGTGCGCTTAGCAGATGGCTGATGAGTTTTTTCTTTCACGCTGTTCTGATAAAACGCAATCCGGATGAAAATGATCCTTCAGCAATTGATTTGCTGGATGCTGAACTGAAAAATGGAAAATCACTGATTATTTATCCTGAAGGAACAAGAGGAACAGATGGAGTTATGAAAGATTTTAAATCTGGTGTGGCAGTATTGTTAAAAAAGAATCCGCAGATTCCTTTTGTACCTGTTTATCTGGATGGTTTTGGAAAAGTGCTTCCTAAAAATGCTTACCTAATTATTCCGCTGGTTTGTAAAGTTAGATTCGGTGAACCGGTGTATGCAAAACAGGGTGATGTGGGAGAGATTCTTGATTACGTGCAAAGTGAAGTACAGAAACTTCAAAGTCCTGATGCAAGAAATAATAACCATTTTGAACTGGAATAATTATGACAACACCTTTAATTTCTGTGGTATTTTTTTTGATTGCATCGGTACTGGGTGCATGTGGACAGTATCTTTATAAAAGCGGTGCTTCACAAGTTGAAGGCGGAATAGTAAATTACATTTCCAATATCCGCATTATTGGCGGAGTGGTTTGTTATATTGCTGTGATGGTTTTGTTTGTTGCTGCATTTAAAAAGGGTGGATCATTGACTGTTTTGTATCCGGTATATGCAACTACTTTTATATGGGCCGCATTGCTTGGAATGATTTTTTACGGAATACCCATCAAGCCGGTAAACGTTGCAGGAATGGCCTTACTTGTTGGTGGTATGTATCTGATGGGAAAATAAATCAAATTTCATTGAATAAATTTTCTTCATATTTTTTTGTTGTCTTTTTACTGAGTCAGACTTTTTTTTCTGCAGCAAAGGAACAATTGCCGTATGGAGGGAAAAAAGATGTGATTGTCATTCATCATCCTGAAAAATCAAAAGGTGAAAAAGAAGCAATTTTGATTATGTCCGGTTTTGGTGATAGTAATAAAGGCAGAAAAAATCAAAAAGCTTATTTTGATTCAACAGGTTATGATTTATACATTCCAGATTTTCTCTCAAAAAAATCATTTGCGCAATCGTATGAAAATTTCAAACAATTTTATGCCTTTCAGAAAATGGAAGAATATAATAAAGTGCATGTGCTTGCTTATATTCTTGGCGCCTGGATTCTGAACTCATATATTATTGAAGAGGGCAAACAGAATATTTCTACGATTGTGTATGACCGTAGTCCGCTTCAGGAAAGAGCGCCCAAAGTAGTGAATGAAAAAATTCCGTTACTTGGCAGAATGGTCGCCGGGCAGGTTTTGGAGGATCTGACATTAATTGATTATCCAACCATTGATACAACCGGATTGAAAATTGGTGTGATCATAGAGAGCAAAGCTTCACCGCTTATTCGAAAATTCAAAAAGAAAACGATGAGTTACGGAGCCATTGACTGGAATAATCCGGATTTAAATCAGATTTATCATGATAAAATCTACACGCGTTTACATCATGATGAAATGTATGTTACGTTCAATGAAATAGGTGCTGAAATAATGTGTTTTATTCGCACAGCTAAATTTCCTGATACTGCCAGAAGAGAGGCGTTTGACTGGGATCCGTTTAAAAAGTACAGGGAGTAAAATCTTTGATTAAATTGGTTATTCTTGACTTTTATTTAATAAGATTTACTTCTTTTTTAGCCAATTTCAAAATGATAAGCCAGGCAATAAAAAATGGTATTAAAAAGGGAATACTTCCGAATAGCATCATTCCTAAAATAATTAATACAAATAATCCATCGATTTTTGATTTTATAAATTCTTCAGGTTTGAGAAGTTGAGCAATTTTCAGATTCTTTGCCGCATTAGCCAGCACGGGATATCCGATAATAAGAGAACCGATTATGATAACAGCTCCGGCTATTTCAAACAAGAAAATGGCACAAAGAATTCCCAGACCAAACGTAAACAAAAAAATCAGACTGATTAAGAACAATTTAATGCCTTTAGCTTTTCGTAATTCATACTCTTCATTCAGTGATTCCGGATCAGTGACCCTTTCAGTTTCGCTTTCAGAATCTATGACTTCGGGTCTTTCTTGTTTGTTGTAGTGTTTTATTTTTGTTACCGGTATTTTGAATTTATGATCTGAGGGCGGACAATCCGTATAAGTAATATTTTCATTATCTATTTCAAGAATTATGCAGTCAAGATAAGCACCGCTCTGCATGATGATAGTATCACAAACCACGAACTTTCTTTTTTTAATGTGTCATCAGAAATCGGCGATTCAGATTGAAATATGTTTTTATCGGAATTGAATTCATTCATATTTAATTCAGCAACAGCTTCAGGTTTGATTTCTTTCAGATCCGTAAACTTCTGCCTTCCAAAATTTGCTGATTTGTAAGATGTACAAGATGAAACAAACAGTACCAAGAGTACCTTGAAAAATATTTTTGTTAAAATCAAATTTGTATTTTTCATATTGCTGAGTTTTGTATTACAATAAATGCATCTTGACTCCAAGCGAATTCAACGTTTCTTTTTCATGACCTTTAAAGAGTTCACCCGGACAAAGAACTCCCTTCAATTCAATACCCGCTTTCATTTTTTGCACAGCCAGATAAATACAGTTCGCAGTCAGTTTGTACATATCCGTTGTTGTTAATTTCAGCATGTCTGAATTTCCGTTTTCATACTGCACCTGAACATAAACAGTGCATTGCTGCTTTTGTCTGTCTGATTCTGACGGACCGGCAAATGCTCTTTTTTTCAGTTGAATTAATTCTGCTTTCAGGTCACCTGAAGGTTTTTCTGCATCTCCAAAAAACAAACTCTCTTCATGACTGACCAGCAAATAACTCATGACCTGTTTTGGTTTGTACTTTATATAATTGAAAACAAGTTCAGGTAACGGGTAGGGTATGGCTGTATTTTTTTCAGAGGTGGAAAAATCAATTTTTTTTATTTCTTCTGATGGCTTGTAAGTATACCAGTCACCGTTTTCTATTTTCTGAAAATTCCGGTACTTGCTTAATTTCATAGTAATACGTGTACCGGGTGACGGTTTGGAGTGATCAAATAAATAATACGTGAACAGGGAATTTATTTTTCCGGTTTGTTTAATCAACGTTTGTACGGCCAGATCAGCCAGCATAGACTCAAACGCGCAGCCATGAATAATACAAGTGTTGTTGGCAATAGCCCTGATATGATTCTCTTCAAATGATTTTTTTATAAAAGAAGATTCACCGCAGATGTCCAGATAATATTTGTTCTTTGCCTGAGATATCAACTTTACAAATGCTGCTGATTCTTCGGTAAATGGTCCTGCACAATTAATGAAAAATGAATGAGCAGAAATCAGATTCTGACATTCTTGTTCTCTGGAAATATCGCTAATTATTATTTCTGAAACACAACTGAATTTTTTTTGAATTTCCTGAAGTTTTGATTCATCTCTTCCTGCAATATTGATGCTAATCTGATTATCCTGAAAGTAGTTACAAATCAGCTTACCGGTGTAGCCATAGGCTCCAATCAATACAATATCAGTTTTCTTTTGAGCCAGTTTGAGGTTGGGTTTTGGTTTCTTCCAGTTTGTACAAAACAATTTTACACAAGGAATGCACGGTAAGCAGTTTTACCAGCTGATGAACTGTTAAGCCTTCTACAAGTTTATTCTGATCAAGTTCGGTCATGTATTTTTTTAAAACAGTTAACCCCTGAGTAGTAATTAAACCATTCACTTCATAGGGCTCATTGCTCATCTTTTCACGTGCTCTGGATTCAAAATCACTTATTTTAAGTTCTACATTGAAATGTGATTCCAGTTCAAATAATATATCTACCAGATCGATGGAATCAATACCAATCTTATCAAATAACGTATCGTTCAGTTCAATAGAATCTTTTGGTTTTCCAACAGATTTTTCAATTACTTCTTTTACAGTTTCAAAAATTTCTTCGAGTGTCATAATTGCTAATACATTAAACCTCCGTCAATGTCAAGTGTTGTTCCGGTAATATAAGACGAGGTTTTTTCAGAGGATAAAAATAATACGGCTTTTGATATTTCTTCAGGTGTTCCTATTCTTCCAAGAATTATCTGGTCATTCAATTTCTGAGAGGCACGGTCTTCAAGTGCTTTGCTCATAGGTGTTTTCACAGCTCCCGGGCGTATGGCATTCACACGGATATTTTTTTTACCAACTTCCTGTGCAAGTGTTCTGGTAAAGGTATCAACGGCTGATTTGGCAGATGCGTAAACTACAATTCCCCTTCCCGCTTTTGAACTTGCAACAGATGAAATGTTTACAATTGCTCCAGATTTTTGTCTGAACATGGTTTTTAATACAGATTGGGTAACCAGCATGACAGTTAAAAAATTCTGATCGATCATATCATGCAGATGCCGTTCTTCCATCATGGCAAAAGGATACTCCGCTGCTTGTCCTGCGCAGTTTACCAACACATCAATCCGTTTGAATTCAGTTTCAATTTCTGAAACAGTTTTTTGCAGCATGTCTTTATTTAAAAGATCGCATTTGTAGCCGAAAACCTGTTCTGAGTTACCTTTTTTTTCGTCAATCCAATTTTTTAAAAGTTTAAATTTCTCTTCATTTCTGTAAAGACAAATTACCCTCGCATCTTCCTGAATAAAATCAAGACAAATCTGTTTGCCTATCTCACCTGTACCGCCGGTGAGTAAAACAATTTTATTTTTTAGATCCAGATTCATAACATCTCATTTTTGATGGCAAGTACAGTATTGATTCCGCCAAACGCAAAATTATTTGTCAGCGCATTTTTTATTTTCAGATTCATATTTGTTTTGACAAGATTCATTTCTGGTTTGAGCGGATTTTGCATATTCAGATTTCCGGGAATAAAATTATGTTTTATGCACTCCAGTAACATGCACACTTCCTGAATTCCTGCAGCGGCAATGGCGTGTCCGTGCCGGTCTTTTGTGCCTGAAATGTGAACATTTAAAGCTGCTT
>JADJYC010000010.1 GCA_016719925.1 Crocinitomicaceae bacterium
AAAATTAATTTTTTCATATTCTTAAATTTTAAAATTCTATTTGATTGATGTAAAAGTAAATCTATTTAAAATGATCTTCTGTTAAAAAGTTGCTAAATTTTAGTTGAGTTCAGAATCAGATTTCACCTAAAACGGTTGTTTTTCCCTGAACCACATCACCAATTTTAACATTTAGTTTTGTTCCAACCGGCAGAAAAAGATCGACACGGGAACCGAATTTAATAAATCCGAACTCTGAAGAAGCCTTTACATTTTCATTTTCTTTTGAATAACAGATTATTCTTCTTGCAACGGCACCGGCAATTTGTCTGAATAAAATTTCTTTACCGTTTTTGTGCTGAACCACCACAGTGGTTCTTTCATTCTCTGTTGAAGATTTCGGATGCCATGCTACCAGGTATTTGCCCGGATGATACTTGACATATTTTGTAAGTCCTGCAATTGGATTCCATTGCACATGGACATTCAGGGTGACAAAATGGAGATCTGAATTCTTTTGTCTTTAAAATATTCTGTTTCTTCAGTTTCTTCAATCACCACTACTTTACCGTCAGCCGGACAAATAATCAGATTTTCTCCTTCAGGTGAAACCCGAAAAGGCACTCTGAAAAACTGAACTATCAGATAAAACATCACCAGCAGAAATGCATTGATCAGCCAATACAAAATCACAATTTCTTTCAGGTATAAGTGATTCACGGTAAAAATTCCTGCACAAATAATCAGCGCAATTAAAATAATGACATAACCTTCTTTATGAATTTTCATGATGCTCTATTCAGATATTTACAAAAATAAACTTCTCAAGGAAAAAGATCACCGGCACAACAAAAAGCAAGGCGTCAAACCGGTCTAAAATTCCGCCGTGACCAGGTAAAATATTTCCTGAATCTTTGACACCAACACTTCTCTTCAGCATGGATTCAACCAAATCTCCTGCAGTGCCAATTACTCCGGCAACAATTCCGTAGGTAATCATTTTGGCATGAGACCATTCAAGAAAATACGCGAGAATAATTCCGGCAACTACAGCAAAAACAATTCCACCAATAAAACCTTCCCAGGTTTTTTTTGGAGAGATGCGCTCAAATAATTTGTGTTTGCCTATTAATCTTCCGGTGAGATATGCAAAGGTGTCATTGCACCAGATTAAGATGAATACGCTGAGTACAGGCCAGTAATCTGTTTCAGCACCAAATAAATTAAATGAAACTGAAAGCATATTCAATAATACAAACGGCAATACGATATATAAAATACCACCAATAGTTATCGCAATATTTTCAAATGGTTTAGCCGTATTTCTAAAAAGCTCAATTGTACCTGTCAGAATTAAAGCACATAAACTGAAAGATAAAAGAATTGTTCCAGCAGGATTTCCAAAATACCAGCTAAGAATTGCGGAAGTGTAAATAACTATTCCTGTAATTGCTCCGGTATAAATTTGCGGTTTTGATTCGGTGTTTTTAAACAAGGAATAAAACTCAATCAATCCCAGAAAAACAATGATTCCGAATAACACATGCATGTACCACCCACCCATCACAATTGCACCCACCAGTACAGCAACAAAAATGGTTCCCGTTATTGCGCGCTGCCAGAAATTACTCATTCAGTTTAGCAAGAATTAGTTTGGCTTTTTCTACCTGTAAAACCGGAACATATAATTCAATCTGACCAAATGTTCCGTAAGGAGAATCTTTTTTATTCAGCAGAATCACTTCTACATTTGCTTCAAGCAGATGGTGCTGTTTCATATATGCTTCGGGCTCCGAATCAGTTGAATAAATACACACCTGTCCTTTGGCAAAACTCATGACTTTTAGTGAGGCAATGGTTTGTTTTCAGAATTATTTTCAGCAGGTTTTTCAGGAGTTTCATCTTCCTTTTTTTCTTCCTGCTGAACAATGGTATCTGCAACTTTTACTTCTTCTTTTTCCCACTGACGTTTTCCAAAAATAGCAATCAGATCATCTTTGAAAATAACCTCACGCTCCAGCAATTTTTCAGCAAGTAAGGTAAGTTTATCTTTATTATCGCGCAATATCTGTAATGCACGCTGATATTGTGTTTCAATGATATCCGACACTTCTTTGTCTATGAGTTCAGCGCGCTCTTCAGAGTATGGTTTCATGAATGCAGATTGTCCCTGCGGATCATAATAACTTATATTTCCAAGCTTATCACTTAACCCGTAAATAGAAACCATGGCATAGGCCTGTTTGGTTATTTTCTCCAGATCACTTAAGGCACCGGTTGAGATTTTTCCGAAAATAATTTCTTCAGCTGCACGGCCACCCAAAGCATAACACATTTCATCCAGCAACTGTTCTTTAGTTGTGATTTGTCTTTCTTCAGGCAGATACCAGGCAGCCCCCAAAGATCTTCCTCGTGGAACAATAGTCACTTTAACTAACGGGGAAGCATGTTCAAGTAACCAGCTTGTAGTAGCATGACCGGCTTCATGGAAAGCAATGGTTTTCTTTTCTTCCGGCGTAATGATTTTGTTTTTCTTTTCAAGACCGCCGATAATTCTGTCTACTGCATCCAGAAAATCCTGCTGGGAAACAAAATGTTTTTTCTTACGCGCGGCAATCAGCGCTGCTTCATTACAAATGTTGGCGATATCAGCACCGGAGAATCCCGGAGTTTGTCTTGCCAGAAAATCAATATCCAGATTCTGATCCAGTTTTAACGGCTTCAAGTGCACCTGAAAAATATCTTTCCGTTCATTCATGTCAGGCATATCAACATAAATCTGACGGTCAAAACGTCCGGCACGCATCAAGGCAGAATCTAATACATCAGCACGGTTGGTTGCAGCAAGAATAATCACACCGCTGTTTGTTCCAAATCCATCCATTTCAGTTAACAATTGATTCAGCGTATTTTCACGCTCATCATTTGAACCCATGTTCAGATTTTTTCCACGTGCACGACCAATTGCATCAATCTCATCTATGAAAATAATTGAAGGCGCTTTTTCTTTTGCCTGTCTGAATAAATCACGCACACGTGATGCTCCTACCCCAACAAACATCTCTACAAAATCAGAACCTGACAATGAGAAAAATGGAACTTTAGCTTCGCCGGCAACTGCTTTTGCAAGCAATGTTTTACCGGTTCCCGGAGGTCCTACAAGTAAGGCTCCTTTTGGAATTTTTGCGCCGAGTTCAGTATATTTTTTTGGATTTTTCAGGAAGTCAACAATCTCCTCAATTTCTTCTTTTGCTCCCTGCAAGCCTGCAACATCTTTAAATGTTGTGTTGGTACCTTTACCTTTTTCAAAAACTTTAGCGCGCGATTTTCCGATCGAGAAAATATTTCCTGCACCGCCTTGTCCACCGCCGCCACCTGACATACGGCGCATGATAATAATCCAGAAGACAATTAATAAAATCGGGAACAATAACCAGCCAAGAATTTCACCAAACCAGTCTGTTCTTTCTTCACGGGTAATTGCAAATTCAAAATCAGGTCCCTTTTGAGCAAGCTGCAATTTGATTTCATCCAGGTCTTTTTCAAACGATTCTCTGTCAGGAGTGGTAAAGGTTAGATCAGGTGAACCGCCACCGAATGATTCCTTTTTTACGATGTTTTTATATTTCTCATCAAAATTTTTGATTGCATCAAGCGAATCCTGTTTCAGATAAATTTCACCGATTTCTTTATTCTTAACAAAGTTCAGTTTTTCGATATATCCATGTTCAGCCAGATCATAAAAATCACTGTCTTCAATTTTTATTACTCTACCGCCCGAATTGAGTAAACTGAAACTAATCAGCAATACGGCAATGATTGCGTAAATCCAATACGCATTAAATCCCTTGTTATTTTTTTTCTGTTCTTCTGACATAATTTTTTCTATTGAAGATTTTCAATTTCGGTGCGTTTTGCATCTGCCCACAAATCTTCCAGATTGTAAAATTCTCTTGTCTCACGGAAAAAGATATGTACTACCACATTCACGTAATCAAGTAAAATCCATTCAGAGTTGCCAACTCCTTCTTCATGCCATGGACGCTCTTTCAGTTCTTTTCTGGTTTTTCTTACCACTGAGCTTGCCATACCTTCAACCTGTGTGCTGGAATCTCCAGTTGCTATTATAAAATAATCCGTCACAGCATTTGAAAGACTGGTCATGTCAAGAATCACAATATCTTTTGCTTTTACATCCTGCAAACCGTCAACCATCGTTTCAATGAGTTGACGAATGGCCTTATCTTTTATTTTAAGCGCTTTTGGCATTCTTTAGAAATTAAGTGGCAAAATTACGCATTTTGTCTCAGTTTAAAGGGCGAAAGACTAATATTCATGGAATTTTGCCCTGCCCTATCTTCAAAACCTCTAATTAACTGAATTTCTCAACAGCCGGAAATATAAAATTCCTCACATTTGTATCCATGAGTTATTACCGGTTAAAACCAGTATTTATTGCACTGGATGAAACAACATCAACCAATTCATTTGCATCTGAACTTATCAAAAGTAAACAGGCAGAAAACGGCACCACCATTTCAGCACATTCTCAAACATCCGGAAGAGGTCAGAGGGGAAATGTCTGGAACTCATCGCCCTGGTTAAACTTAACCTGTTCTGTTATTTATTACCCGAATCTGGAAGCAGATAAAATGTTTTATCTGAATATTATTACTTCACTTGCAGCGGCAGATATTCTGGAAAAAATTACAGCGCGGCAAATTGAGATCAAGTGGCCGAATGATATTCTGATCAGATCTGGAAAAGTGGCAGGCATTTTAATCGAAAATCAACTCAAGGGAAATAAAATTCAATGTGCTATTATTGGTATCGGAATTAATGTCAATCAGACTGAATTCGGTAAAGAAATAAATGCAACTTCCATTAAACTGGAAACGGGCAATTCCTATGACATTCAGGATGTGCTAACAGAGTTTCACAGCAGACTTGATCACTACATCAGGTATCTGGAAGAAAAAGAATTTACGCTGCTGAAAGAAAAATATTATCTCAGATTATTTGGATTGAATAAAGAAAAAAAAATCAGGGATTCAACAGGTGAATTTGAAGGTAAAATTACCGGAATCAATGAACAGGGAAATTTGCTTGTAGAGAAAAAAAATACAGGGAAAATTCAAGCTTATGACCTCAAAGAAATTCAGTTTTTGATTCAGGCAGAATGAACTTTTTGTAACCGGTCTGCCATATAATTGAACAGATTGGTAAGTGGTTTCATTACCATCATTTTCAAAAACGCGTTTATTTCACCGTTGAAGTGGAGCTGACATTCACAGCCGTTTTCAACTTCTTTGATATGCACAGTCAATGTAAACGGAAACGGTGCTTTTTCACCAGAGACAATATCAATTTTATGAGTGGGATGTACTTCTTTTTTTACCAGGGGAATAATTGCGGCATTCTGTATTTTAAATGAACACTGATCCAAATCTGAACGCCAGTCAGAAATTTTATCCGGTGGCAGCAGTTCAACAAAATTATTGAAGTCGCACAAATAATTATAGACCACTTCAGGTGATTTGTGAATGGTTACTTTTTCGCTATCAATAGTAGTTGACATCAGCCTTTCCAGTTTTCAGGGTTATTTCTCCATGCACGCAATGACTCCAGGTCAGATTCATTGATGTAATTGGTGCTTATGGCATGTTCAATCAAATGAGCATAATCAGACAAAGAGAAAAAAGGACATTCTGCTTTTTCAAAATTGGCATTGGCCTTTTCAAATCCGTAAGAAAATATTGCACCAAGACCCAGCACATTACAACCCGCTTTTCTCAATGCTTCAACTGCTTTGAGACTGCTTCCTCCGGTGGAAATGAGATCTTCAATAACAACCACGCGTTGTCCGTTTTGTATTTCACCTTCAATCTGATTTTCCAGACCATGTCCTTTTGATTCAGACCTCACATAAACAAACGGCAATCCCATTTCTTCAGCCACCAAAGCACCTATGGCAATTCCGCCTGTTGCAACACCTGCTATTACCTCAACACTTCCAAAAGCCTCTGTAATCTGTTCAGAAAAAGTCTGACGGATTGCAGTGCGTATAACAGGATATGATAGTGTTTTCCGGTTATCACAATAAATAGGAGATTGCCATCCGCTTGCCCAGGTAAAAGGATTTTTAGGCTGTAATCTGACTGCTTTAATCTGTAATAAAAAATCAGCTATTTTTAGCGCCTTATCTTTATCTAAAATCATAGGGCGCAAATGTACAAAGTATTTACTGAAAATAATGCAGTGTCATTTGACTGCAAATCAGAGGATGAACTGAAAAAAGTTTTCCATGATCACAAATTTATTGAGGCGGCAGGTGGCATAGTTGAACATCAGGGTAAATATCTTTTTATTCTGCGAAATAATTTTTGGGATATTCCAAAAGGAAAATTGGACAAAGATGAAACTCCCGAAATTGCTGCCGTGAGAGAAATCGAAGAAGAATGTGGCTTACATCAGCCGGTTATTATTTCAAAACTGACAGACACTTTTCACACTTATGAACATAAAGGAAAGAATGTGCTTAAAAAAACATACTGGTACCTTTTAAAATCAACAGAAAAAAACCTGAACATGACTCCGCAAACAGAAGAAGGA
Source organism: Crocinitomicaceae bacterium (assembly GCA_016719925.1). Lineage (GTDB taxonomy): Bacteria > Bacteroidota > Bacteroidia > Flavobacteriales_D > Crocinitomicaceae > JADJGJ01. Next base: position 6,592 of record JADJYC010000010.1, read on the forward strand.
ATAACTGAAGTAAGATTGTTTGACAAAAATCAGTTCAGTGAAATCAAATCCAATACCTACCTTTCCATTCTTGAAGTGATCACCAGACTTGAAGAAAATTTAAACCGCTGAAAAAACACGTTCAATGAACTCAAATAAAATATCCGTATTTTTAAAGATTTTTGTTGCGTTACTAGCTCTTTACACACTTTGGACGCTGATCATTTCAATCAGAGAACTGTTTTTGCCGGTTGAACATCACAGCGAATTTGATGCACTGAAAAATTTTTCTCAGGGTATTACATTAATTGTGATTTGCATTTTTACAGTGTTACTTCTTATATGTACGCTCCTCTTATTAAAACTGAAAAAGTGGGCTTTCATAGTTTCTATTATTCTGCTTTTCCTTTTGATTCCGCTGACAGATCTTGTTCAGACACCGGATTTGATGCTGCATATTTCAGACGGTAATACGCTGGCTGTTTTGAAAGAAATAATTCCGGTTGTGCTGGTTGCTCTTCTCTTAAGCAGATTCAAGGAGTTCTGGCCGAAAAAGAATTGATCTCAAAAAATAATTTCAGAAATACTGTTACTTTTATTCAGCGCTGACATTTTATAGAAAAACCCAACAGATTCTGGCTCAAAATAAAGAACCATATCAGAATGATGACAGCGCGTTAGTTGTTGCAGCTCAAAAAGACAGAAATGCCTTTGCCGCAATCTATGACAAGTACTTTGATCGTATTTATCTGTTCATCTATAAGCGCGTGGGAGATGAACAATTGGCCGGTGATATTTGTCAGGAAACGATGCTGAAAGTGATGATGAATATTCACAAGTATGAAGACAGAGGACTTCCCTTTTCAGCATGGCTGTATAGAATTGCAAGTAATGAAGTAAATCTTTATTACAGGGGCCAGAAAAAAAATACGACTGTTGAAATTCAGGAAAAACATTTGAAAGAATTAATGCACGAAGGACATTTGGGTAAAATTGAAAGTGAAGAGGATCAGGAAAAACTAATCCAAATGTTGTCGAGATTAAAACCTGAATATACAGAAATTATAGAGCTGCGTTTTTTTATGGAGTATTCTTTCAAAGAAATTGCCGAATTTTATAATATCACTGAAGCGAATGCAAAAATGAGACTCTACCGCATATTTGAAAAAATGAAAGACGACTGGAAATAAATGAGAAAGTATAAAGTAAATAGAACCGGTGAAACCAACGTTCCTTTAAAGGAGACAATAGAGAAGTACAAAGATTTCTCCCGGCTTTCTCATACCTATGACAAATACACCAAACGCCCGAAAGTTCCGATTTACAAAGACAAAAAATGTTTTTGTTTATTCTCATTGTTGTTTTGCTTGCTTATTTAATTGCAGAATCGGTTGAAGAAAAAAAACAGATAGACAAACAAAAAACAGATCAGGTGGATTCATTGAAAAATGACGTTCAGCAAAATCAATAAAACCTGAAAACGTATTTCTACTCATTAACCACTACCAACTTTTCCGGCATCATTTCTTCAATTGAATATTTTATTCCCCCTGTTCCAAGACCTGACTGATCTCTGCCGCCAAAAGGCATCCAGTCAACCCTGAAAGCAGTGTGGTCATTAATCATTACAGTTGAAGCATTTAATTGGTTTAAAATATTTTTTGCTTTCTCAATGGATGCTGAAAATACTGAAGCCTGAAAATGGTAAGGCGTATTATTTGCTTTTAAAACTGCTTCTTCAATTTGTTTGTACGAATACACGGCAACAACTGGTCCGAAAATTTCGAGTGTAGAAATTTTTGAATCGTCAGAGGGATTAAACAAAATGGTTGGCTTATATAAACTCTCAGAAATTTTTTCTCCGCCGCAAATCAGTTGAGCACCTTTGAAATGGCCTCCTCCACCCAACTGTGAATTCTTTCCAGTTCAGTTTTGGAAATAATTGGTCCCCTTGTGTTTCTGGATTTATTGGATCTCCTGTCACTAAATTTTGCAGCAGATTTGAAAGATCTAAAAATTTTGCGGTGAGATTTTCCGGAATAAAAATCCGCTGAGTTGAAACACATACTTGCCCGGCGTGGTAAAATGCTCCTTTAATTAAGGCCGGAATCATTTTTGAAAAATCTGCATCTTCACAAACAATGACAGGTGCAATTCCACCATGTTCCAAAGCACAACGTGTTCCTGGTGCAAGTATGGAACGCAAATACCATCCCGTTTTTGCTGAACCGATAAAATTGAGATAATTAATACGTCCGTCTCTTGCCAGTTTGTCTGCGACACTATTCTCACACAAAATTACCTGACACCAGTCATCCGGACATCCGGACAGATTTAATAATTCAACCAGTTTTATACAAGACAGCGGTGTTCTCAGATCAGGCTTGACAAGAACCGGACATCCTGCCGCAAAAGCAGTCACAACCTGATGCACAATTAAATTCAATGGATGATTAAATGCACTTATTGCAAAAACTACTCCTATTGGTTCACGCTGCAACCAGGCTTTTTTATTTTGGTTTGCTCTGTTCTTGAAATGTCAAATTTTTGTGGCTGCAGATTTTCAAGATATTCAACTGCAAGATGAATTCCGTGTATTGCTCTGGCTACTTCTACCTTAGAATCTGCAAATGGTTTTCCACCTTCACTGATGGCAGTTTTCAAAAGATTTTCTGAATCAGCATTTACCTGTTCTGCCAACTTTTTTAATACTGAAATCCTGAATTTTATATCTAAACCCTGAGGAAATTCCCGGGCAATTTTTTTTGCTTTTTCCAGCTTATCAAAAACAGATTTTTCATCTTCAAGCTGAACGGTTGAAACAAGTAATTGATTAAACGGTGAACGGATTTCCAGAACCTGCATAAACGAATGGAATTGAAGGAACTAAATTAAACTTATCTGATGAGATAGTCGTTGTAAACTCTAAAAATAAAAGCCATTATCAAAAACAGAACCTATCTATTTTTTCTGATCCTCGTCTTCTGTCACATCTTCATAATCTGTAAATCCATCTGAATCTTCCCGTTTGCTTTGAGCACCAAATTCAGTATGCGTGTATTTGAAATTTGTTTTCACATTAGACTCTGTAAGTGATTGTCCGTTTAATAATCTTCCGATCACATTGGCAGCACGCAGTAAAATATTGATAAGGAAGAAGAATGCAATGATTCTGAAAATCCATCCGATAACAGGTGTTTCATAAATGCTGATGATGGAGTCATTAAACCAATTCACCAGAGTATTATCCACCAGAACAGGATATATGATACAGACGATAAACCAGACGACAGATCCCAGCAAAAGAAACCGTTCAATTTTAGGATCAACGGAACCTGCCAGTCTTGCAAACAGCGGATTATTTGCCAGCTGACTGAGAACTGCTCTGTTTTGTAATTTGCCTAGCAGATACAATGCCATTACCATTGCACCCACAATTAAATTGGTCATACCGGCATTGGTAGACAAATCACCACTTTCAAAACGGGTAATATAATTGGCCGTAACTGAAACCAGTAAAAAATACTTCACAATACGCAATGTATAATCTAGCGCCTGATTGGGAGGTGCTGCAGGATTTCTGAACATGCGTATCACCAGCATCATCAATCCCCAGATGAAACCAAAAATGGAGAAGTTAATTCCAAGTATGAATATGAATTCTAAAATTTCCATGCGTTGTTTTAATCAAATTATATACAAATATGAAACTTCTGACAATTGCGCCGAAAAATGCAAACTACATTTTAGTTTTGACCGATTTCCATTCTTTTATCTGCCAGTTTGTGTATCCGGTAGCTATATGATTTTCTTCATTGTCAAAGAGTCTTATTTCACACTTGACGTATACCTGATCAGAATATTTTAGTGGTTCAATTACTTGTTTGTCTATCCATTCATCGTTTGCTTTAAAAACAGCATACGAATCTGTTTTAGCCTGATACAGATATTTCATTTCAAGTGACTGCATTATCAGTCTGTACTTTTTTATCACCCAGTTTTGTGAGCAGTAAAAACCCGATGCAAATTCGGCCGCAGTTGCAAGTCCGCAGGCGTGAATGCCTTTAATGTGATTCAGATTTTTCTGCGGAATGGTATTCTGGTTTTTACAAAATCATCTCCGATTTCAGTAATCTTAATTCGGTGCGGTTTATTGAACGGAATGATAAAACCAAGTCCGAGATTCAGTTTAAACAAACCAAATTTTGATTTTTTGCGTCTGAAATATATTTTTCAAAATTCATTACTGCGTTGATTTTATGATGTTAAACCGTAAAAATACTGCTGATTTGTTATCTGAACCGGCGGTCAAATTTCGGCAATAAGCTTAATAAAACAATAGTATATTTGTACATACTTGATTTTATTTAGAATATGAAACGATTTTCGCTCCTGTTATTTGCCGTTTTATTCAGCTCTTATAATCTGATTGCCGTTGAAGGAATGTGGATTCCTTCACTGATTGACATGTTTTATTCTGACATGCAGACATACGGTTTGAAACTGACCAAAGAACAAATTTACTCAACCAACAGTTCCAGTTTAAAAGACGCAGTGATTCAGTTTAACGGCGGATGTACGGCTGAAATAGTTTCTGATCAGGGATTGATTCTCACCAATCACCATTGCGGTTATGATGCTATTCAACGACACACCACGGTTGAAAATGATTACCTGGCAAGAGGCTTCTGGTCAAAAAATTTCAGTGAAGAATTGCCGTGCCCCTGGCTCAATGTGACTTTTGTAAAAGAAATCAGAGAAGTAACCGCAGCAGTTTTTGAAGGGGTAGACAAAACAAAATCTGAATCTGAAATTCAGAAAATGATTGCGCTAAATATTTCAAAACTGGAAGAAGAAGAAAAAGAAAAGTGGATATTCAGCTAAAATAAAACCTTTCAATCAGGGTAATGAATATTTTATGCTGATCACCCAAAACTATGATGACATCCGATTGGTAGGCACACCTCCAAACGCTATCGGAAAATTTGGCGGAGATACAGACAACTGGGTTTGGCCAAGACATACCGGAGATTTTTCTGTATTCAGAATTTATGCAGACAAAGACAATAAACCGTCAAAATACAATGCTGACAATGTTCCTTTCAAACCAGATCATTCATTACCAATTAGTCTTAAACCAAAACAGGTTGGTGATTTTACCATGGTATATGGTTTTCCGGGTTATACAGATCAGCATTACACAGCAAGCAAACTGAAATTTTATATTGAAACCGAAGCACCGGCAAGAATCAATATGCGTACGCATACGCTTGATTTAATGAAACCTGCCATGAACGGAAATGATACAATCCGCATTCAATACTCAGCAAACAGGCAAGCATTGCCAATGCATGGAAAAAATGGATTGGTCAATTAGGGGGATTAAAAGAATTGGATGCGCTCGGTAAAAAAATAAAATTTGAAGAAGAATACAGAGCAAAAGCAGCTGAAAGAACAGAATGGAAAGACAAGTATGGTTCTGTGATTGATGAACTGGATAAACTGCAGGCAGAATATGGGCGCTATGAATTTGCCCGGAATATGTTCATCGAATATTTTTATTACGGACCTGAGTTTGTCAGCTTTACGTTTGATTTTTATGAACTTGCATTTAAATATGATGAACTTGAGTCAGCCGGTAAACTGCAGGAGACAATTGACGGATTAAAAAAGAATACCAATAGTTTCTACAAGGATTACAATGCACAATTGGACCGTTCTATTTTTGAAGAACTCACGCCGCTTTATGTTGGATATGTAAATACTGATTTACTTCCTGCAGGAATTGCTGAAAACTGGATGAAAACCGGAGAGCTGATTTATACCAAATCCATATTTTCAAATCGGTTGAAGCTGGAAGAATTGCTGGACAAATTCACCGCCAAATCTGCTAAAAAACTTCAAAAAGACCCTGCACTTTTATTTGCACGCGATATATACAATGCGTATTACTTAAATGTTCATGATAACTACAAATGGTTTATGGCTAAAGAAGACCAGCTGATGCAACGGTATGTAGAAGGAATGCTGGTGATGTTTCCGGATAAAAAAATATGGGCCGATGCAAATTCAACCTTACGTATTGCTTACGGAAAAATAGACGGATCACAACCGTATGACGGAATGAAATATCTTCATTTTACAACCATTGACGGTATCATTCAGAAACACGATGAAACTAATCCTGATTTTGTTTTGACTGACCGGTTTATGGAATTGTATGAAAAAAAGATTTTGGTGACTATACCCAAGATAGCGAATTATGGGTTTGCTTTACCGCTTCCAATCACACCACCGGTGGTAATTCCGGCAGTCCTGTAATTGACGGAGAGGGAAATCTGATAGGAATAAATTTTGACCGCAGCTGGGAAAGTACCATGAGTGATTTTATGTTTGATGAATCACGCTGCAGAAATATTGTGGTGGATATCCGTTATGTACTTTGGGTGATTGACAAATACGGTGAAGCTGGTCATTTGATAGAAGAGATGAATATCATCCGGTAAAAACATGTCGTCAGAAAAAAAAATAGCCGCATTTTTTTTATCCGGAATTTTATTTTCTGCTCTAACCTTATCTTGTAAAAAAGAACCACCACCGGCTCCGTTGCCATTTGCAGATTTTTTTGTGAGTAATAACGGCTGTCTGGCACCCTGCTGGATTTATTTTTACGACAATTCGCAAAACGCTGTAAAGTGGGAATGGGATTTTGGAAACAATTTTAATTCCACTACTCAAAATGATTCGATGTTATATCAGAATCAAGGTTTCTATGATGTTACCTTAAGAATTGAAAACAGTGATGGTGTGGCGGATTCTGTGAGTAAGGAGGGTTTTTGTTTATGAATAAAGCCATGTGGCATGTGGCAGAAGGCAATCAGTTATTGTATAACGGATTCTTAATAATGTCCGCAATTTTTAAATCCAGAAATGCCATCGAAGTTTTTCTGTAATTCCAAAAAGAATTCGTTCTTCCAACTCCGACTTCGAGAACCTCAGTCTCCGTGGACGGACTTTCAACAAAACTTTTCACTTCGTAAATCGTACTTCCAACTTCGTACTTCTCCTTCAGGCTTCTTCACCCTGGCATTTTTCATCGGGGCGGGCACCGCAGAAACTGCAGGTTTCACCCGTATCATTAATCAACGGATTATTACTTGCACAGGTTCCGGCAAACTTTCCGTCTTTTTTTGCCCAGATTTTGATAGCGATTCCGGCAAAAGCCAAAGCCAATAAAACAATGGCAACAAGTGCAATTTTCATAACGCAGTAATTTGTTGTACAAAGTTAGTGAAGTTCAAATCAATTCATGGTAATCAAAGTCACAAAAAAACCCGTCCTGAATGAACAAGACGGGTTTTAATTTCAATTGAAAATTCTTATTTCAGATGTTTTGCATTTGACCAATACATGATGATGAATGCAATTGGGAAAAGTGCTGCAATCAAGAATACTGCTCCAAAAAGATCAGCAAATCCCGGAGGTAAAATAGCATATATCAATACCAATGGGAAAACTATCGCTAATCCTTCACCGGCAGTATAAATCATTAACCCTTGTTTTTTCATGTTCCACATTTGCCATGCACCATAACCTGTGGCCAAATTACAAGCTAATAATACTAATTTGTACCACATTGAAATCATATAGGCATTTGCACCAACGAAATTTCCTATTGCTCCCCAGGCTGACCCAATGAAAGTAAGAATACATAATACTGTTAAAAAGGTAGGACGCGTTCCGGTTCCACCACCATTGCTGTCAAGAATTTGATCACTCATAATTATAAGGTTTAGATTAATACAGTTCGAATATAAAAAAATCGATTTACTCAACTCTTTGTCAAAAAAAAAGCGATGTCATACTAACACCGCCTTTACTTTTTAAGAAAATCTTAAATCTACTTTAATTCATCTTTAATTGAATCTTTTGTAGGCATCTGGAAATTTCCGTCTCCTTTGATAACAAAAGGCATAGCCATTACAGCAAGACCAGCAAGAATAGAAAGATAAACGCCATAACTTGCGTATGAAAAACCAATTCTCAATAATTCAATCAGCATAAAACCAGTAACACCCGCTCCAATACCACCAACTGCTTTTTTCATTGATCCTTCAAGTACTGCTGCTTTATCACCGCTGGTAAATGCAAGACCTGCTGCAGCAGCAAATAATGCTAATGAAAGCCATCCGTCTCCACCATCAATTCCTGAAGCAGAAGTTGAAAAACCAAATAATGAAATTTTTGCCCACGGAAGGAATGCTGATAGAATTCCTACTGCGCCTGCAATCAGAATAAAAAGTCTTTGTTTGTGCATAGTTTGTTTTTTTTTAGATAATACTCTTCAAAGATAAAATTATTCAGTTAACTCCTCTGAAAATGAAAATTATAATTTAATCAACGAACCTGAACCCGGATTGTTGAAAACAATTGAATCCGGATTTCCGGTATAATAAATATCTCCCGTTCCGTCTAATACCACAAATGCATCTGAGTTTTCCAGATCAATTTTCAAATCTCCAGTTGAATTGTTGTAAACAAAAATATTGGACGCATTGAATTGTGACGCATCTGCAAAACCATTATTCTGAATCTTAACTTCAGCGTTAGAAGCATTTCCGTTTAATACATAATCACCTGTGCCATACGTCACATTGATTGATAAGTATTGCACCTGAACATCTAACCTTGCACTTCCTCCTCCTTCTCTGATTTCGACAATTAACGTATCTGAAATTATCTGATCATGAAAAATAACCGAATCACTTGCCTCCATATAAAACTCTTTGAAATAAGGATAATGAATTTCTACAACCACCGGTTTTTCATTGGATCTTAAAAAATTGCATTTGTTGGTATTATTGACAGAAACAATTCCATTTTCATTTTTTATATCAATAAGCTGAATGAGATTTTCACCTCCGTTCACTTTGATATATCTGCCGGTATCCTGAAAAATTTCATAGCGCAGGTTTTTATACAGATTAAAGCGATGAACCGAATCAAGCGGAATCAACAATGAACTCTCATTGCCATTACTTTTGAAACAGGCTCTTTGTTCTGACTTTTTACAAGAATATAAAGTCAGCAACAGCGCACTGAAATAAAAAAGAACGGATATGTTTTTTAATTTTTTCATTCTATAATCTGTATCCGATTCCTATTTCAAGATAATCTGCAATTCCAATGTTTGCCTTAATTGCTGCAAGTGCAGACAAATGCGGTGTGATTGCGTACCGGTATCCAATGCGGTTATAGATCCATCCTGCGGGATTTATTTTATTGTAAACATATCCGCCGATACCAAAAAATATTTGTGATTTATAAAAATTTGCAGCAGCTCCAAAATAAATTCCTGCCTGAATGGTTTCACCAAATGAATAGACAACCCCGTCATATTTTACGCGGTTTGCCTGATTGTATATAAGATCTATTCCTGCTTCCAGATCCCATTTAAAGTTGAGATACTTTCTGTATGTTGTCTGCAATGCAATTACCGGCAGATATTCACTGGGATTATTTCCCGGAAGATTTTGTTTAACACTTCCAATCAGATGAAACTGAAACTTATTGGAATATCTTGGCAAAATAGCAATCACCGGATTTGTATCTGCAGAAAAAATATCCCTTGTCTTTAACGCATAACCAATTTTAAAATAACACATGGGGGTATTCAATCCAAGATTAGGAGTGGTAATAGCCGCATTAGAGAAATGAGAAATTTCAAGTCCGGCTCCAACCAAAAAATTTCTAAAATATTTTTCATATCCCAGCTGAAAATTGATAAATGCATTCCAGTAAGATCCAATGGTGTTGTTTTTTGGATTGGTTTGCGCATTATATTTTCTGGTGATATAACCAATTCCTGAACCAATCCGGAAATCTATAAATCCAATTTTTTTATGCTGAACCAAATTGAATTTTGTAAACTGTAAAACACTGTATGAAGATCCAAGAACATCTTTGTAACCATAATCCTGATAATGCAAAGAAAATCCGCGGGAAGGAAACCGGTAATCACTGGAAGTAAAATTCCGGCTGTTATCCTGTTGTGAAAATTCCAGTTCAAATGCGGTGTTTCTGTCTTTTACAAGATGAGACATATAAGGACGATGCGCAATCAGAAATCCTGTTTTTGGCAAAAAGAAATGGCCAACGGTAGATTTGGCTGTGAATAACCAGCAGTAATTATAAACAGGAATAGGAAAAAGTAAATTAACTTCACACCGGTAAAATTCTGCTAAATGTAGCAAAATGGAAGATAAACTAAAAGCTTTTGAGCGATTGCTGATTATCATGGACGAATTGCGTGCCGGTTGTCCGTGGGATAAAAAACAAACTATAGAATCCTTAAGACATCTCACAATTGAAGAAACATACGAGCTTGCAGATGCAATTACTGCGAATGATCTGGAAGGATTAAAAGGTGAAATTGGTGACCTGATGCTTCACATGGTTTTCTACGCAAAAATTGCTTCTGAAAAAAATGCATTTGATATTGCCGATGTCTTAAATGCAATCTGTGATAAATTGGTACACCGGCATCCGCACATTTACGGTGATGTAAAAGTGCAAGATGAAGAAGAGGTAAAAGCAAACTGGGAAAAACTGAAACTCAAAGAAGGAAAAAAATCTGTTTTGGAAGGAGTTCCGTCATCACTGCCTGCACTTGTAAAAGCAACGCGTATTCAGGATAAAGTCAAAGGCATTGGATTTGAATGGGAGAACAAAGAACAAGTTTGGGCAAAAGTGGAAGAAGAACTGACAGAACTAAAAGTTGAAGTTGAAAAAAACGATAAAGAAAAAATGGAAGATGAATTTGGCGATGTTCTTTTTTCAATGATAAACTATGCCCGTTGGATTGGCGTGAATCCCGAAGATGCTTTGTCAAAAACAAATCAGAAGTTTATTCGTCGTTTTCAGTGGATGGAATCAGCGTGTGCGAAAGATGGAAAAAAACTGGAAGACATGAATTTGACGGAGATGGATGTTTATTGGGAGCGGTCTAAAAAGGAGGGCTAAGGACAGAGGGCTAAGGGCAGAGGGCAGAGGACTAAGGGAACTGTACAATATTTCTTTGTGAACTTTGTGCCTTCTTTGTGCTCTTTGTGGTAAAAAGAAATATCTGATTTTGTCGAATTAAAAAAGTGAACGAACTCCGAATGATTTCAGAAAATTTATAACGCTGACATGAATCCCTTAATATTAATTTTGATTACTTCTTTAATCACTTCATTCTTCAGTGCCTTGATATTGTCTAAAAAAGGATACCGATTTGCATACACTTTTGTTTCAACGTTTATTGGTGTTTGCGCTTTATTGGCAACTCTTTACATGCTTGTAAGACCTTATTTGTAGAAAAATTCCAAATTCAAATTTCAAAATCACAAACAGTACTTCATGGCCAAATTCTCTGTTTTTGATATCGCTGTTGACAAGAAAGACTTAACCAGTTGATAATTGAATTCACACCTACTGCCTAAAGTCTGACAAGTTTTTTTATTTGGAATTTGGATATTGGAATTTGGATATTGAAATTTCAGAACCCCATTCTTTGTATCTTTGATCGTATAAACCCGCACACCATGACCAAACTTTTTCAAGAGTTCAAACCTGCTGATTATGATTCGTGGATCAATCAACTTAAAAAAGATCTGAAAGATAAACCACTGGAAGCACTTCAGTCAAATCCGGAAAAAGATCTGGAGATTGTTGCTTATCATCATCCGCAAAAAGATCAATTTCAATCAGCTGAAAATAGCTACGCAAACAATTTCTCCAGATCAAACAACAATTGGAACATCCGTAGAATTTACACTTTAGGTGAGAATAAAAAAATACTTTCAGATCTCAATAATGGAATTGATGCCATTGCAACTTCTGTTGACAACCAAAAAGAATTTTCAGATATCACAGACGGAATTTTATTTGAACACATCAAAACAGATATCCGCTTTACAACAAAAGAAGCTGCTTTGAATCTTCAGACAGCTAAACATTGTTCACTGAATTTTGATGTAATCTCCATCAATAACCAAAATGGAAAAAAACATTTTGACCTGAATGATTTTCTTCAGTTCTATAAAAAACATACTGCCAATAAAACAATTTGGATCAGCGGATCAGATTATGGTCAGGCAGGTGCAACCACTGTTCAGGAACTTGCATTTTCATTGGCACATTTGAATGAATATGTTCAAAAATTACACGATGAAAAAATTGATCTGAAAGAAATTGCTGAAAAAGTAATTCTGGAATTAAGTATCAATGAAAATTATTTTGTCAATCTGGCAAAATTCCGCGCTATTCGGGAATTAACTGCTCTTTTATTTTCTGCTTATAAAAACGACACAATTTTTCCGACACCGGTTTTATATGCAACCACCTCTAACCGTTTTCAGGCTGAAAATGACCGCAACAATAATTTCTTGCGACAAACAACGCAAGCGATGTCAGCTATTTTGGGCGGATGTGATGTTATTACCATATTACCATTAACAGTTAAAACAACTGAAGAACAAGAACTGAATGAACGCATGGCAAAAAACATTCCGCTTGTATTGCGTGAAGAATCTTATTTTGATAAAGTAGTTGACCCTGCTGCAGGATCTATGTTTATTGAAGACCTGACTGATCAGCTGGTTGAAAAATCTTGGAATCTGTTTAAAGAAATCGAAAATAAAGGCGGATTGATTTCATGTATTGAATCCAATTTTATTCAGAATCAGATTGAAGAAAATCAAAATTATCTGAGGTCACAAATTGAGTCTAAAAAACAAACTTTTCTGGGCATCAATAAATATCCAAGCTCGCTTGAAAAATGGATTGACATTACTGCATCTGAAAAATCATCCGGCGCAGATTTCAAACCACTTTCACCGTTCAAGCTGGAACAACAGTATCAACCCAAAACAATGGTATCATGAGCAGAATAAAATTTGATCACATTCAGCCAAAACGGGTTCAGCAGAAATCTGAAATTCATTCAGAAAAATTTGAAACCGCTGAAAAAATTACGGTTAATTCTGTGAACACAAAAAAATCGGCAGAGCATTGCGAACATCTGAATTTTGTTTCCGGTATTGCTCCTTTTTTAGGCGGTCCCTACTCCACCATGTACACCATTCAACCATGGACTATAAGACAATATGCAGGATTTTCAACAGCAGAAGATTCCAATGCATTCTACAGAAGAAATCTGGCGGCAGGTCAAAAAGGACTTTCTGTTGCGTTTGATTTAGCTACACACCGGAATTATGACTCTGATCATCCGCGCGTGGTTGGTGATGTTGGAAAAGCTGGAGTTGCCATTGACTCTGTGGAGGACATGAAAATTTTATTTGATCAGATTCCGCTCGATCAGATGTCAGTTTCCATGACTATGAACGGAGCGGTTATTCCGATTCTTGCCTTTTATATTGTTGCTGCTGAAGAGCAGGGAGTGAAACCAGAACAACTTGCCGGAACTATTCAAAATGATATCCTAAAAGAATTTATGGTGCGGAATACGTACATCTATCCGCCGGCATATTCAATGCGCATCATTGCAGATATTTTTGAGTACACCTCTCAGAAAATGCCAAAATTCAATTCCATTTCCATTTCTGGTTATCACATGCAGGAAGCAGGAGCAACGGCAGATCTGGAACTTGCATACACACTTGCTGACGGACTGGAATACATTCGCGCAGGAATAAATGCCGGAATGGATATTGATTCATTTGCACCGCGTCTTTCGTTCTTTTGGGGAATTGGAATGAATCACTTTATGGAGATTGCAAAAATGCGAGCAGCACGATTGCTTTGGTCAAAAATTGTAAATCAGTTTCATCCAAAAAATTCCAAATCACTTCCGCTTCGTACACATTGCCAGACATCCGGATGGAGTTTAACGGAACAAGATCCGTTCAATAACGTTACCCGTACCTGTGTTGAAGCAATGGCCGCTGCTTTGGGAGGCACACAGTCTTTGCATACCAACGCACTCGATGAAGCCATCGCATTACCAACTGATTTTTCAGCACGCATTGCACGTAACACCCAAATTTTTATTCAGGAGGAAACCGGAATTACCAAAGTGATTGATCCCTGGGCAGGATCTTATTACGTTGAAAAACTCACGCATGAAATTGCGCAGAAAGCCTGGGAACATATTCAGGAAATTGAAAGTCTGGGCGGTATGGCCAAAGCCATTGAATCCGGAATTCCAAAATGCGCATTGAAGAAGCTGCTGCCAGAAAACAGGCGCGGATTGATTCTGGAAAAGATATTATTGTGGGTGTTAACAGATATCAGCTGGATAAAGAAACACAACTCGATATTCTGGATATAGACAATGCCAAAGTGCGCAAAAGTCAGATTGAACGCCTTGAAAAAATGCGCAAGTCAAGAAATTCTGAAGAAGTGCAGAACGCTCTGGAAAAATTAACTGCCGGTGCAAAGTCAAAAGAAAATTTACTGGAACTTGCAGTAGATTGTGCACGTAAAAGAGCATCACTGGGTGAAATTTCAGATGCTATGGAAAAAGTATTTGGAAGATATCAGGCAACGATTCGCTCTATTTCAGGTGTATATTCTGCAGAAGCTATGAACGATAAAGAATTTGAAAAAGCCCGTCAGATGGCTGATCAGTTTGCAAAACTGGATGGACGTCGTCCGCGGATCATGGTTGCAAAAATGGGACAGGACGGTCATGACCGCGGAGCAAAAGTAATTGCAACGGCGTTTGCAGATTTAGGATTTGACGTGGATATTGGTCCGTTGTTTCAGACACCCGAAGAAGCTGTTCAGCAAGCCATCGAAAACGATGTGCACATTTTAGGAATATCCTCTTTGGCTGCTGGTCACAAAACATTGATTCCAACGGTAATGAAGGAATTAAAAAAGAAAGACCGGGAAGATATTATGGTGATTGCAGGCGGTGTGATACCACAACAGGATTATGAATTCCTATACAAGCAAGGAGTGATGGGAATTTTTGGACCCGGAACAAAAATAGCTTCTGCAGCCGTTGAAATACTTGAAATTTTACTCAGCTATTATGAGGATTAAACCTGTTAAATATTGGTTAATTTCAAAAAAATGTAACTTTAGGCATCAATTTTGAGTTTAACGTAAACCAAAACTGATGAACCGGATTTTAATTTAACTGACCTGTTACCAAACAAATAAAATCCGTTTATAGCAAATTAAAGCTGATATGAAAAAGGCAATATTATTTACACTGACACTTGCAGCACTTACAGTGCCTGCTATTGCTCAACCACCTACGTATGATGATCTGCTCATCTATTATGCTGATGGTGATTATGAAAAGCTGTTGAAAAAAGCAGAATCATATACGTTGAAAGACGATACAAAAAATGATGCCCTGCCTTATTTGTATTTATCAAAAGCCAATTTTGAAATGTCTAAAGATCAGATTTGGCTGAATGATTATCCAAAAGCCTGGCCGGATGCAATCAACTATGCAGGTTCTTGTATTAAAAAAGACAAAGACAGTACTATCTACCGTGAAAACATCAAATATTTTACGGAATTAAAAACTGCCATCGTTGAAGAAATAATGAATCTGGTTGAAACCGGAAACTATCCAAAACTAATGGGTACAATTCCTAAACTTCATAAAATTGACCGTAACGATGTTGGTTCTTATTTTCTGAAAGCAGCCGCAGAGTACAATAACGGTGATAAAGGAACTGCTAAGGAAACTCAGAAAGAAGCATTTACCAGACTTGCCAATGTTAAAAGTGTAGCGGAATGGAGAGAAGTAGATCTTGCAATGCTTAAACTTGGAATCATTGAATATTGCAAGGCCGTAATAAAATTAAATCAGCGTCAGCTTGCTGTTGATACACTTGGAAAAGTGAAACAGTGGTTTGAAGAAGATGAAGAGTTTATGGAATATTACAACAGTGTAATTAACTAAACTGAAAAATAATCAAATGAAAATCCTGGCCTAAGTGCCGGGATTTTTTTTTATCCCTTCTTCTCAGCAAAATCTAAAATCACCTGATATAGAGATTTTAGTTCCTCTTCAGAAATACAATAAGGTGGATTCAGAAAAATAACATTGCCCAGCGGGCGAATTAAAAATCCTTTTGACAAAAAGAAAGAATAGGCTTCATCTCTCAGACTGGTAAAATATCCTGATCCTTCCTTTGTTTTTAATTCAACTGAGAGAATAGTTCCTTTAGAGTTTATTGATTTGAATGCGGGATTGTTATACTGATCCTTGACAAACTGTTCATGCAAATTTGAAATCATTTCAATCTGCTGTATTGATTTCTTTTCTTCAAGCAAATCAAGAGAAGCACAAGCAGCAGCACAAGCAATTGCATTACCGGTAAATGAATGACCGTGTAATAATGCGCGTGTTGTTTCTTCATGTAAGAATGCGTCAAATATTTTCTGCGATGCAAGTGTCAATCCCAAAGGTAAAACTCCGCCGGTTAATCCTTTTGACAAACAAATGATGTCTGGCTTTTCAGTGAGATAATTGGTTGCCAAAAATTTTCCGGTGCGATAAAATCCAGTCATTACTTCATCACCAATTGTAAGAACGTTGTGTTTTTTGCCAGACTGATTGCCAGATTTAACCAGACTTCATCATAGATTCTCATTCCGGCAGCACCCTGCACCAAGGGCTCAAAAATGAATCCGGCAAATTCACCAGTTGAAAATAAATCTTCTAATTTTTGTAAAAGTGATTCACCATTTTCCTGATTTGGAAAATCAATAAAATCGACATCAAAAAATAAATGCTCAAAAGGTTTATTGAAGTAGCCTCTCTCTCCTACACTCATGGCACCAAATGTATCTCCATGATAAGCTCCCTGCAATGCAAGAAATCTTTTTTTGTCTGCCTCAGATTATACCAATATTGGTAAACCATTTTTAACGCCACCTCAACGGAAGTTGATCCGTTATCTGAAAAAAAAACTTTCTGAAAATTATTATCCGCTTTATTTAAAATCCGTTCAGAAAGTTCTACCGCTTTTGGATGTGTTACACCTGCAAAAATTATATGATCAATTTTGAGAAACTGTTCGTGAATTTTATCAGCCATGTATTTATTTCCATGGCCGTGAATATTGGTCCACCAGGATGAATTTGCATCCAAATATTTTTTTCCGTCTTCAGTAAAAAGCCAAACTCCTTCAGCTCTGACAACCGGTAAAGGCGGCAAAGCTGTCTTCATCTGCGTAAACGGATGCCAGACAAATTTCTGATCTTTATCTGTGAGTGAACTCATTTATAACAAGGTCGTAATGTCATCAATTCCAACGGGTCTTGCGGTAGTAAATCCTTCAGCATATTTCACACCGATATTTTTACCAAAGTCAAGCCATCTTCCTTTCAGAAAATCAAAATAACTTTCTGTAGAAATTGGTGTAACCGGTTCTTTTGAATCAGGATCAAAAAACTGTGTTTTGAATGCTTTTAATGCTTCAATTTTTCTTTCTGCAAATGGTGTAATATCAACAACAAAATCTGGTTTGATGTATCTTTCCTGGATATAATGATAAACTGCTTTTGGTCTCCACGCTTCTTGTTTTTCTCCCTGAAAACTTGTTTCGATTTTTCTCAGTCCTGCTAAAAAACATGCGTCAACAGCCAGTTTAGCGCCTTTACCGTGATCAGGATGTCTGTCTTCAACAGCATTTGCCAGAACAACATCCGGCTTAAAAAAACGAATCTGTTCAACGAATTTGATAAGATTTTCTTTTGAATGTTCAAAAAACCCATCAGCCAGTTTCAGATTCACACGTTGGGTAACTCCCAAAATCGCAGATGCTTTTAGTGATTCTTCTTTTCTTGTTTCTGCTGTTCCTCTTGTGCCCAGTTCACCTTCAGTCAAATCAACTATGACACATTTTTTTCCCATCGCAAGATGTTTCATCAATGTTCCCGCAGCTGAAATTTCAATATCATCAGGGTGAGCAGCAAATGCCAGTATGGATACTTTCATAGTTTATCCTTTATAAAATTGTTTGATTGCATTTTCAAGATCTTCAAAACTGCATTTCAAATATTTGGTTTCTAAAATTACAGGAGTTTTGTAAATAGCTATATTCCTTTCCAGCAGTTGACGAATTGCTTTGTTGGATGCTGATTTCAAAATGTCTTCATTTTTTTTTACGTGAACCAGAATCATTTTCTCTTTACTTCTTGGTTCGATGGAACTGATCATTTTCCAGGCGACCAATCCAACTGAAATGGAACTGCTTTTATCGGCTATCCCATTGGCATCAATCCATATTCCTGCTGATTTATCATTCAATAATTTCAAAGCACTTGCTCCGGTAAAAAGCAAAACAGCTGCAACTACTCCACCACTTATTTTCAAAACCAGTGAAACGGTATCTGTACTTTTTTCAGCCATCAGAAAAAATCCCAGAAAAACAAACAAGGCAATGATTGCATACACCAATCCGGTGAGTTTTAATCTGGTTTTATTGATGGGTATGTGAATTTGTTTGCTCAAACTGAATGACCTTTTAATAACAAGTTTGTTTGTAAAGATGCATTTTCTTTCTGATGATATTTTCTTAATTCATAGATGAGAACAGCCAGTAAGGTGAGATATTCAGCAAAAAGATAAATTGGATTCTCATGAAAGATTTCATGCTGATAGGCACTGTAACTCAACATCACCAGCAACGACCAAACAACACCAGACTTGAATTGTGTAAAAACAGAACAAATCAAAACCAGACTGATGTACCAGGGATGAACCGTGGTAGAAAATCCATAGAAAATGAAAAAAGCAAACATGAACAATACAGGCAGATCATGATCAGATTTATATTTTCTCAAGAGCGCCAGCATGATAATTGAAACAAGAATAATTTTTGTCAAAATAGGTCCGGTTGTCTGAATGGTATCATACCCAACCAACATAAAACCAATTTCACGAATCACGTAAAAAATACCGGCGTTGAATTCAAATGTTCCAAAATACAAATCAACACTGCCCAGCATATTCAACAGAAAATCTTCATTCAGAAAAAGTTTACCCAAAAGCAAAATAACAATTGCTGATACAGCAGTAAATCCAATCATTTTTCTCAGCCCCAGTTTTTTAAATAACAGCGGAAGCAAAATAAGCGGAATCAATTTTACCTGAACGGCAAAAGCAAAAAAGACAGAAGAAAATAACCACTGATTTTCCAAAAGCAGATAAATTGAACAAAGCAAAAAGAAAATCATGACACCTTCAAAATGAAGATTACCGGTAAACTCCAGAATCACAAACGGATTTAAAGCAAACAACCAGATATTATGCACCGATATCTTCAAATGTCCGGCAATTTTTTTTGCAACCAGTATAATTCCGATATCTGCAAGAAGCATTATTAAACGAAGTACAATTATTTGCGTCAGCATATTATCAGAGAATCCTGCTGCTATTGCAAAAAACAACTGATTCAAAGGAGGATAACAGGTAAAATGCTGCTGAGACAATTCTCCCATCCCGTGATAGAGTGCCCTCATCTAATCCTGATCCAGGAAGCCGCCGTAACTGATCAAATCATCCGGCCGGTGGGCATACGGGTTGATTCCGTGAGTAATGAGTTCACCATCCCAGATAAACCGGAAAAAATCATTGGACAAAGCAGGAACAGAAAGAATCAGGATTAACCTGAAACCGATTGAAATCCAGAAAAAAGTGTTGAACGAATAATTCTGTTTATTCAGCCATAACCAGTAGAACAGGATAAAAAGCAGAAAATACGATCCAATGAATCCTTCAAAATTCTGCCGGGTCAGAATATAGCCCTGATAATAAAAGAGAACCGCAGAAAGCACAATGGCAATGAGCGCAAAGGCCTGATAACGAAAAGATTTTTTCTGGTTTTGTTCCATTGAATTGGTAAAATTCTGCATTTTCAACCAATTAAAACAAAAAAAAATTAATTTTGCACCCATCATTTTACCAAGGACATGGCAAAAAAAGACAGTAGCTCTGCTACAAAGCATACAGAAGAACTTACCGGAACCGAATCATTTTTTGATAAAAACCGCAAGGTCATACTTTACGGATTGATTGGTCTGGGAGTAGTTGTTATCGGCTATTTCGGTTATAAAAAGTTTGTATCAGAACCACACGCAGCCGAATCACAAGATGCGTACTGGAATGCATTTTATGAATTTGAAAATGGTGATACCACAGGCGTAGCTCTTACCGGAAATGAATTTTTCATGGGCTTTGAGCAGATCTCTGATGAGTATGCCGGAACACCGGGTGGAAACATTGCAACCTATGGTTTGGGTGTTTCAGCAATGGAAAAAGGAGATTTTGAAGGAGCACTGGCTTATTTTGAGCAGGTTGAATTTGAAGATGTAATGGTAGGAACACTGGTAATTGGTTTGATGGGTGATTGTTATGTGGAGATGGGACAATATGAAGAAGCCGTTGCAAAATTTGAAGAAGCGGCGGTGCGTGAACCAAATGAATTTACCAGTCCGATGATGTATAAAAAAGCAGGACTTGTCTATGAGGAATTAGGTGACAAAGAAAAAGCGATTGCATCCTATCAGAAAATTAAAGATGACTGGTCAACTTCAGTAGAAGCTCAGGACATTGACAAATACATTATCAGAGCACAGAACTAATGGCAACATCTGAAAAAAATCTTTCAGAATTTAATACAAACGATATTCCAAACGGTGCCGATTTCAGAATCGGCATTGTTGTTTCTGAATGGAACGGAGATATCACCGGTAATCTTTTAAAAGGAGCTGTTCAGACATTAGAATCTGCCGGAGTTAAAAAAGAAAATATTGTTGTTAAATATGTTCCCGGTGCATTTGAATTGCCCATTGGATGTCAGTGGCTGGCAGAAAACGATGAAGACCTTGACGGAATGATTGCTATTGGTTGTGTGATTCAGGGTGACACCCGTCATTTTGATTTTGTATGCAGCGGCGCAACAGAAGGAATTATGAACGTGATGCTTGAATACAACATTCACATTTCTTTTTGTCTGTTAACTGATAATACCAAAGAACAATCCATTGACCGCTCAGGAGGTAAACATGGCAACAAAGGAGTTGAAGCAGCAGTATCTTGTTTGAAGATGATTGCGTTGTTTGATTCGCTTTGATTCAGGCACACTTCATTCATGTTCAATCGTTCGTGATCTTAAAAAAAACCTAAAGGACTAAAATCTTAAAAATCCTAAAAAACATTCAACCCTCAACTCATCACGTCCAAAACCTCAACATTCAACTTATCAACTAAAAATCCTAAAGCTTGTCCGGCGCAACAAAGTGGAGGCGGAGTCTAAAAAACCAAATTTTAAAAAGTTTTACCACAAAGACGCTGTCGCTTCACAAAGGAGACAAAAAGGTTCACAAAGAAAAACATTCAACCCTCAACTTTCGACTTCGCAAAGTCTCCAGCGTAAACTCATCAACTAAAAATCAAAAAGGTCTATAGTTCTAAGGGTCTAAAAACCTAAAAATCCCAAAAAACATTCAACCCTCAACTCATCACCTCCAAACCCTCAACTTTCAACATTCAACTTATCAACTCATCAACTAAAAATCCTAAAGCTTGTCCGGCGCAACAAAGTGAAAGCGGAGTCCAAATACCTAATTGACTAAATCCTTTATCCTAACTCCTGCTACCCTGTTCATATCCTCTGATAAAAAATTTTGACACTATTTGATCTCAGGGAATAATTGTCTTACTTTTGTCTCCCGTAGTTACAAAATCAAATTATGTCCAGTTCAACCAAGTACATTTTTGTAACCGGCGGGGTTACTTCATCGCTCGGTAAAGGAATCATCTCAGCGTCTTTAGCAAAATTACTTCAGGGAAGAGGCTATTCTGTCACCATTCAGAAATTAGATCCATACATTAACATTGATCCGGGAACATTAAATCCCTATGAGCACGGTGAATGTTATGTCACCAATGACGGTGCTGAAACAGATCTGGATCTTGGACATTACGAACGCTTTTTAAATGTTACCACTTCTCAGGCAAACAATGTTACCACAGGTCGCATTTATCAGTCTGTTATCAATAAAGAAAGACGTGGCGAATTCCTGGGAAAAACGGTTCAGGTAATTCCGCACATCACAGATGAAATCAAAGAACGTATTCAGATTTTAGGAAATTCTGGCCAGTATGATTTTGTGATTACAGAAATTGGCGGAACAGTTGGTGATATTGAATCATTGCCTTATGTAGAAGCAGTAAGACAGATGGTTTGGGAATTTAAAAGTAACTGTCTGGTCATTCACCTTACGCTTATTCCTTATCTGAAAGCATCAGGCGAACTAAAAACAAAACCTACACAACACTCAGTAAAAGCATTGCTTGAATTAGGTGTACAACCGGATATTCTGGTTTGCAGAAGTGAATATCATGTTGACAGAGCGATGCGTAAAAAATTGCGCTTTTCTGCAACGTTCAGCCAAATGCGGTGATTGAGTCAATTGACGCTTCTACTATTTATGAAGTTCCTCTGTTAATGCAGCAGGAAGAACTGGATAAAGTAGTTCTGGAAAAACTGAATCTGCCATTTGAAGGAGATGCAGATCTGACGGAATGGAAAAACTTTCTTTCGAGATTAAAAAATCCAAAAAGTAAAGTCACCATTGGTTTGGTTGGAAAATATATTGAACTGAAAGATTCATACAAATCTATTGTGGAAGGATTCAGTCACGCCGGAGCGGCCAATGAATGTACCGTTGAAATTGAGTGGATTCATTCTGAAAAAATCAATGAAGAAAATGTTGCTTACCGTTTAAAAGACCTGGATGGAATTTTGGTAGCACCTGGTTTTGGATCTCGCGGAATTGAAGGCAAAATATTGTCTATTCAGTATGCCCGTGAAAATGATATTCCGTTTTTTGGAATTTGTCTGGGCATGCAATGTGCGGTTATTGAATTTGCCAGAAATGTACTGGGCTTAAAAGATGCTCACACAACTGAAATAGAAGAAAAAACTTCCAGTCCGGTGATTGCCATTATGGAAGGGCAAAAAGATCTGACGCAAAAAGGAGGCACGATGCGTTTAGGCGCTTATGCCTGTGAATTACTTGCAGATTCAAAAAGTGCTGAGGCCTATGGAAAAACTAAAATTTCTGAACGTCACAGGCACCGTTATGAATTCAACAACAATTATCTGGAAGCAATTGAAAAGCATGGTATGAAAGCAACCGGTAAAAATCCCGAAACCGGTTTGGTTGAAGTAGTTGAAATTCCGGAGCACAGCTGGTTTGTAGCAACACAATTCCATCCTGAATATAAATCAACAGTAGAGAAACCACATCCGTTGTTCGTATCGTTTGTAAAGGCTGCCGTGAAGAAAAAGAAACATTCGATGGTAACCTGATCCGGTTTACCATAAAATCAGATGATCAACGTCAAAACCAGGAAGACTATAAACAGTTTTCAGTTTCAATGCTTCATTAAACTGGTATTATTACTAATTTCGCATCCTAATTCACAAAATTAAAATGGACAAAAGATCAATAATAGGTTTGTTAATAATCGGAGCCATTCTTCTTACATTCAGCATTTTTAACGGCTCTCAGCAAACTGTCCAGGATGAAACTTCCAAAACAGAAAAAAAAGAAAATCCGCAGGAAAACAATAATGAAGTAACTGAACAACCAGAACTTGCTACTTCTTTTGTTCCCAAATTAGATAAAGACGGAAATCACATCATGGATTCCATGAACCGTTTTGTTTATTTTGATACGCTTACAAATAAAGACACTGCGATTGCTCCGGTGGTTGAAACTAAAATTGCACCGGTTGACTCCAATGCAATTAAACAAGGTTCAACACCAGGAATGCCTGAAAAATTTGCACGCATTGAAAACGATCTATTAATTGCAGAAATTTCAAATCAGGGTGGCGTGATAGAAAATGTCTGGCTGAAAAAATTTAAAACCTACGACGCTTTTATAAATAATACCGATGAGCCTCTTCAGCTGATTGACTCTGCTTCTACTTTCTTTATTGAGTTTTTTGAGGGTGACCTGAAACGTCACTCTGATGATTACTCATTTGAATTTACGTCTGTTTCAGATTCTTCAGTCACTGTTGAAATGCTTAATTCTGCTGGCAGACAGGTTGTATATACATATACGTTAAAACAAGGTCAATATGACCTGGATTTCAAAATTGCTTTCAAAGGTTTTGCTGAAGAAGATGCCAAGAAAATTACTTTCCGTCAGGATTTCAAATTACTTTCTACTGAAAAATATTTACCGGGTGAAAAACAAATTGCCGCACTTTTCTTTAAGTATAATGAAGAATCTTATGATTATCTGATTGGTCAAAACTGGATGCCATTAGAGCAAACTACACAATGGGTGGCTTTTAAACAAAGTTACTTCTCATCAATTCTGATGAGCAAATCTGGTTTTCCTAAATCAGACAAAACAAAAATTTCCATCAAAGATCTGCCGGAGAATGATTCAACCTATGTGAAACAATATAAATCCACACTTGATCTTGGAATTACCTCAGTCAATAATACCATTGACCTGCAATGGTACTTTGGTCCAAATGATTATGACCTTCTTTCCAATTATGAAAACGGATCAGAAGATATTGTTGATTTAGGCTGGGGGTTGTTCCGCTGGATCAATGTCTATGCAATGCGCCCAATGTTTAATTGGTTTGTCGGCTGGGGAATTGGAATTGGCTTTGCAATTCTGATGCTGACTATTGTTGTAAAACTGATTTTAAGTCCGGTGAATTATAAGATGTACAAATCATCTGCAATGATGAAAGTTCTGAAACCGGAAATAGATGAACTCTCTAAAAAATTCCCGAAGAAAGAAGATGCAATGAAAAAGCAAACGGCACTGATGACATTATACAGGGAAACCGGTGTAAGTCCTTTTGCAGGTTGTATTCCGATGCTGATTCAAATGCCAATTCTTTTTGCAATTTTCAGATTGTTTCCTTCATCGCTTGAACTTCGTCAGAAACCATTTTTATGGGCTGAAGATTTGTCCAGTTATGATTCTATTCTCGATTTAGGTTTTAATATTCCGCTTTATGGTGATCACGTTTCACTTTTCACCTTACTGATGTCTGCCACTACATTGCTCTATACCTGGTATAACAGCAGCAATATGCAGCAACCAACACAGGAGGGAATGCCAAATCTGAAATACATCATGTATATCTTTCCGTTTCTGATGATTTTCTTCTTTAACAATTTCTCTGCCGGTTTAAGTTATTACTACTTCATTTCAACCCTGATAACCATTATCATTATGTGGGCAATTAAACGCTTTATCATTGATGATGCAAAAATTCACGCGCAAATTCAGGCAAATAAGGCAAATCCTAACAAAAAGGAGAAATCAAAATTTGCGCAGCGCCTTGAGGAAGCACAACGTTTACAGGCAGAAAAGTCAAGAAAAAAATAACGCACAGCGTTTCGTTGAAATTTCAGATGACTTTAGCTGTATCTCCTGTTATTCCTGATTTTTATCATACCTCATTCATGGTATTTTGTGGGCATGTTCGTCGAAAAACATGATGCCGTTACATATTTTAACCGATTAAATGCGTAAATTTGGTTAAGTGCAAGTTTAATACCATGAGTACAATTACTGAAGAATTAAAACCCATCCGGTTTTCTCAAAAAATCGGAAATGACTTCAACGGTACCCTGAAAAAAAGGGTAAGAGATTATTTCAAAGACAATAATATTTCCCGTTTTGCCAATGCCAATATGGTGTTCAAAACAATTTTCATGATTACCCTTTATTTCACGCCGTATTTTCTGATGATGTTTGGTGTGGTTACCAATGTCTGGCTGATGACACTTTGCTGGATTATAATGGGAATCGGGATTGCCGGTATCGGTCTTTCCATTATGCATGATGCAAATCATGGAGCCTATTCAAAAAATGAAAAAGTAAATTTCTGGATTGGTCGTGTACTGAATCTGGTAGGTGGTTTTGCTCCAACATGGAACATTCAGCACAATGTATTGCATCACTCCTATACCAATGTTTTAGGATATGATGAAGATGTTTCACCTCCTATTTCTTTATTGCGTTTTTCTCCAAGAGATGAATACCGTAAAATTCAGCGTTTCCAGTTTATTTATGCCTGGTTCTTTTATGGAATGATGACTCTGACCTGGATTGTAAATAAAGACTTTGCCCAATTGTATCGCTATAAAAAACTGGGGCTGACAAAAACAGAAAATGAAAAATTTAACCGTCTTTTGATTGAGCTGATTCTTTCAAAAATCTTCTATTATTCTTATATTTTAGTTCTGCCGATTTTGGTTCTCGATGTTGCCTGGTGGATGATTCCAATCTTTATTGTGATCATGCATTTTGTTGCCGGAATTATTCTTGCAGCAATTTTCCAGCCCGCTCACGTTGTTAATGAAACTGAATTCCCTCAGCCGGATGCAAACTGTTCTATTGAAAACAACTGGGCAATTCATCAGCTTCAAACTACCAGTAATTTTGCTCCAAGAAGCAGATTTCTGTATTGGTTTATCGGAGGACTGAATTATCAGGTGGAACATCACCTGTTTCCAAATATCTGTCACGTGCATTATAAAGCACTAAGTAAAATTGTCAAACAAACTGCCCAGGAATTCGGAATTCCCTATTATTCAGAGCCTACTTTTTTAAGTGCTCTGGCTAATCACACGCGCATGCTTAAAAAACTTGGTAAAGCCGCCTGATTCCATTAACAACAACGCAAGACCAAAAAATCACATGGGAAAAGTAATCAACGCTCAAAGAGCATCTGTTCGTTTCTGTACAAAATCAAATGCTGAATTTAACCGCACACTGAAAAAAAGGGTGCAGGATTATTTTAAGGAAAATAAAGTATCACGATTTGCAAATTTTGAAATGGTTTCCAAAACCGTTATCATGATTGCAATTTATCTGGTACCATTTATTCTCATGCTTACAGGGGTAATCACCAACATCTGGCTGGTTATGGCAAGCTGGATTGTAATGGGAATTGGAATGGCTGGTATTGGTATGGGTGTCATGCATGATGCCAATCACGGATCCTATTCAAAAAATGAAACAGTTAATAAAATTTTGGGAAGAATTATTATTCTGATTGGAGGTTTTGCTGCCAACTGGAAAATTCAACACAACATTTTGCACCATTCATACACAAACATTCATGGTATGGATGAAGATATTGACGCACCTGCAGGTCTGCTCCGTTTTTCACCGGACAGCGAATGGAAAAAAGCGCACCGTTTTCAGCATTGGTATGCCTGGTTTTTTTATGGTTTACTCACCATGTCATGGAGTACAAATAAAGATTTTGTTCAGATCAGCCGTTACAAAAAAATGGGACTGACAGAAACACAGCATGCAAAATTCAAAGTGCTGATGACTGAACTCATCATTGACAAATTGATTTATTACGGGTTCATCGTTGCACTTCCAATTATATTTATTGATATGCCTTGGTGGCAAACTGTAATTATGATTCTGATGATGCATTTTGTTGCAGGATTAATTCTTTCAACTGTTTTCCAGCTTGCTCATGTTATTCCTGATACAAAATTTCCGCAAATTGATGAAAACAATAAAATTGAAAATGACTGGATGGTACATCAGTTGCAGACAACTGCTAATTTTGCTCACAAAAACAGATTGCTCAATTGGTTTGTCGGAGGATTAAATCATCAGGTAGAGCACCATTTGTTTCCTAATATCTGTCACGTTCATTACCGTAAAATAGCTGGCATTGTGCAAAATACAGCAATGGAATATGGAATTCCATATAACACTGAGCCGTCATTTTTCAAAGCGCTCAGAAACCACGTGCGCATGCTTAAATCGCTGGGGCGTCCTGCAGTTGCCTGAGATGATTATATTTGCTGAATGAAAACCAGCGTAAGAGTTGCACTAAGCGTTTCACTTGTTTGGATCATTCTCAACCTGATCATTTATCTCATTGGTTTTTCCAGAGAGTTTTTTGCAATTGGTATTCTGCTCAACATTTTTTTTCTGCTTGCATCTATTGCAATTGGTCTTTTTCTTTCAAGAAAAGAGAAAAAATTTGCTGAAACACTCTTTCTCGAAGATTTTAAAGCGGCTATGCAAAGTGGTATAGTTTACGCCATTATCATCTCCGGATTCCTTTATGTGTATCATAATAACATTGACACATCAATAAGACAGGCACTGACTGATGAGCGCATTGAATCCCTGCACAATACTTATCCGGATGAAGCCTCTTTCAAAATTCTGCAGGAAAGTAATCCGGAATGGAAAGATAAAAACTATGATTTCTTTATCGAAGAACAGGAAGATATTACCAAAGGAATTTACAGCGCATTTTCTGTTTTTATTTTCCACCTGATGGGATTGTTTTTATTTGCCATGTTCTTCTCTTTCTTTGGAACGATTATTATCAGAAGGGTTATATTACGATAAAATTCTCTGCAGAAAATAATTGAACTGATTTCAATTAATCAATTCCCTGGCAAACCGGTTCAGATCAACCCCGTCAAAGTTCCCGGAACTCATCAGGAGTAAATTGGTATTGCTCCAGTTCATTGATCTTAGATGAGTGGTAAGTTCACCGGAATTGGTAAATACTTTTACGTTAGAAGATCCAAAAGAATCACGAACAAGTTCTGCTGTTATCGGTTCGAGTTTTTTATGATGAACTACTTCATGACTGAAATAAACAAAAGCTTCATCAGCTCCTTCCATACAGTTTTTATACTGCGGCAAAAAATCTTTTTTCAGTGATGAAAATGTATGTAATTCCATACAGGCAATCAATTTGCGATCAGGAAATTGTTCTCTTACCGCTGCAACTGTTGCCTTTAATTTAGAAGGCGAATGCGCAAAATCTTTATACGCAACACTGCTTTCATTTTGAGCAATCAGTTCAAGTCTTTTTGCCGCTCCTTTGAAATCCATCATGGCAGAATACACCTGATCATCAGAAAAACCAAGCTGATTCAAAACTAATTTTGCCGCATTGATGTTTTGCAGATTGTGTTTACCAAAAACCTGAAGCGGATATTTTCTTCGCTCGGATAAAAGAGAAGTTACTCCGTTTTCAACTGAAAATTCCGGCGCATCATACGGTCTGATTATAATGTCTTTTCTTATTGACGGAATCATTTTTTGCATTTCCGGATCACCAATGTAATAAACCAGTGTTCCGTTAGGTTCAATTTTATCTGTGAAAATTTTGAATTGCTCCACATAATTTTCAAACGTTGGAAATACATTGATATGATCCCACGCAATTCCGCTGATGATTGCATAATGCGGCGCATACCAGTGAAATTTTGGTGTGAGATCAATGGGAGATGTCAGGTATTCATCTCCTTCAATCACCATGTATTTTGCATCAGAAAGCTGAACCATACAATCAAACCCTTCAAGCAGGGCACCCACCAGAAAATCTGTTTTCACATTCAGTTTTTTCATGGCATGCAGGAGCATAGAAGTTATCGTAGTTTTTCCATGTGAACCTCCTACAACAATTCTGATTTTATCTTTTGACTGCTCATAAATAAATTCAGGATAAGAATAAATTTTTACGCCCAGTTCCTGCGCTCTGATCAGTTCCGGATTATCTTTACGTGCATGCATTCCAAGAATAACGGCATCCAGATTTTTTGTAATCCGCTCCGGATTCCAGCCAATTGAATCTGGCAGAATTCCTTCTTTAGCCAGACGTGATTTGGAAGGTTCAAATATTTCATCGTCTGATCCGGTTACAATTTCTCCCTTTACGTTTAAGTGCTATAGCAAGATTATGCATGGCACTGCCTCCTATTGCGATAAAATGAACGTTCATAAAAATGGTTTGGAACGAAGTTCAGAAAAAATCAGAGCAGGTACAGAGAGAAAGCGTTTGTATTATCAACAGGAAATTATTCAAACCCAACCGTTCCCGTATCGCACGCAGGCGCAGGTAGCCGTCCCCGTGCTGTAGGCGCAGGTCGCGACCTGCGCCTACAGCACGGAGATGACAGAAACAAATGATCAGAAATTTTTATGATCTTTGACAAAACAATTATTCATCATGAATCTTTATCCCATAGAAACCGGAAAATTCAAATTAGACGGCGGCGCCATGTTTGGTGTTGTTCCCAAAACAATCTGGCAAAAAACAAATCCGGCAGATGAAAACAACATGTGCTCATGGAGTATGCGCTGCCTGCTGATTGAAGACGGAAACAAATTAATTTTAGTAGATACCGGAATTGGTGATAAACAAACTGAACAGTTTTTCAGTCATTATTATCTTCATGGAAATGATACATTAAAATCTAATGTTGAGAAAGCAGGATTTTCATTGGATGACATAACTGATGTATTATTAACTCATTTACATTTTGATCATTGTGGTGGTGCAATAGCAAGAAACGGGAATGACCAGTTCAGACCCGTTTTCAAAAACGCGACCTACTGGAGCAGTGAAAGACACTGGAAATGGGCTACTGAACCAAATGCACGCGAAAAGGCATCGTTTTTAAAAGAAAATATTTTGCCTATCCAGGAAAGCGGTCAGTTAAAATTTGTTGAAAGAACAGGTGATTATTCTACGGGTGTATTCAAAAATATCGATCTGATTTTTGTAGATGGGCACACGGACAGTATGATGCTGCCTCTAATTCATCACAAAGACAACAAAATAGTTTTTATGGCTGATTTATTGCCAAGCACCGGTCATATTCCACTACCCTATGTTATGGGGTATGATACCCGTCCGCTAATAACTATGGACGAAAAGGGCCGGTTCCTGAAAAAGCTGCTGATGAAAATCTTTGTCTGTTTTTTGAGCATGACTATTACAATGAATGCGCAACACTAAAGCACACTGAAAAGGGTGTGCGGCTTGACACTACCTTTCCCCTGAAAGAAATTTTATAGCCTCCTGCCTGAAATTCTCAGAGATTTACTTATTTTTAGGAATACCTAACCCCAAACAAACTGGATTGCCCTATGAATAAGTACATTATTGAATTGTTGAGATTGCAGACCTCTGTCATTCTTCCGGGACTTGGTTCACTGATGATTGGAAATTCCAAAAGTGGTAAAGTAGTTTTTAATCCGCTGCTTAAATTCAATGATGGGGCGCTTGCAAAATTTATTTCAGAAAAAGACGGAATAGATAAACAGACAGCTCAGAATCAAGTTGCAAAATTTGTTCGGGAAATTGAGGCAGAGCTTGCAAAGGGAAATTCATTTGACATTTTTCAGTTTGGAAAATTTCAGAAAAATGCAAAGGGAGATATTGAATTTATTCAAGATTCGGCAACATCTTTTGTTTCAGAAGAAAAAACAACAGCTCCAAAAACGGATAAACCTGTTGTACAGCAAGATAAACCTGCAGACTCTGCTAAATGTGAAACAGCTGTAAAACCCGAAGTGTCAGACGTTAAATCCGAAAGCACGGAAATAAAAAAAGTAATTCCGGCAGTTAAAAAAGATGAAGCCAAACCAGCAGAAAAAATTAAAGATGAACCCAAAAAGGAATCTGAAAGTCTGCTTGAAAAACTAAAATCATCCAAAGAAGATACGCAAAAAAAAGCGGCAGAAACAGAAGCTAAAACCAAAGAAGAACTTACAAAACAGGCAAAAAATACATTTGTCCCTTCTGACGAAATAAAACTACCAAAGACAGAAGAAAAAACACCAGAAATATCGAAACACATTCCGGTTGCTGAGCCTTCAAAAAAAGAACCGGCCACTCAGGAAAAAAATAGTTTCAAACCAGTTGAGGAAATTAAAGCTGCTGTTGAAAAAACTGAAACCAAGCCGGATTTAAAACCAGTTACTGATGAAACTCCAAAGGTGAATGTTTCTGATGCGAAAAAAGAAGATAAGAAATCAGATAAAAAAGACGAAAAGAAAAATAAAGAATCTGTTAAAGAGAAATTCAAAAAAGATAAACCGCAAAAAGTAAAACATGAAAATCCAGAAGGTAAAAAACCGAAAAAGAAAAAACGCTGGGTTCTTTGGTTTATCATTCTAATTATTGTTGGTGGAGGCGCTACAGCCGGATGGTTCTATAAAGATCAGATCAACGAATTTTTACATTCCGGTGTGGGAGATCATGACAAAGATTCCACACACGCACAAAACAATACACATCAGGATACCACTCTTCTTGAGACGATAGTTGAAGAACCAATAACGGATGATACAACTGCTGTCATTGAAGAAACCACAGAGACTGTTACAGAAGAAACACATCATGAACCAGTAGTTGATCACTCTTCTCCCGGCGGAACCTATCACATCATAGGCAACGCATTCTCCAGTGAAAAGAATGCCGAAAATTATGTAAGTAAAATGAAGGAGAAAGGCTATAATGCGCAAAACATTGGTAAATACAACGGCCTTTATCTGGTTTCTTTAAAATCTTTTGGTTCTAAAGAAGAAGCGAAAAATAATTTAAGTTCTGTGAAAGCAGATGCTGAAGGAGCTTATGTCATGAAAGGAAAATAGCCATGAAAAAATTTCTTTATCTTTTTACATCTGCAATTTTATTTTCATGCGGAACAAGCAATGAAGTTTCTGAAAATAATTCAGATTCATTGGTAGTAGAAAAATCATCAGCTCCCATGCTGACTTGTATTCGCAATGCAGATTATGAGCCTGCATTCATCAATGAAAAAGGAGATACAATAATTCCTTTTGGAAAATATGCTGAATCCTTTACAGATTCTTTTTTCACTTTTGGGTCTGTTTATGACACTGCTAAAGGTATTATTGGAATAGACATACATGGCAACGAGCTTTTTGAGATTTATAATTTTGATAATGGCCCTGATTATATTGAAGACGGAATGTTCAGAATTGTAAAAGACGGCTTGATTGGATTTGCAAATGAAGCTGGTGAAATAGTTATTAAACCTCAGTTTATGTGTGCTTACCCTTTTGAAAACGGCAAGGCACAGGTAAGTAAAAATTGCACTCAAACCACTGAATTTGAAATGACCAAATGGGAAAGTGAAGACTGGTTTTATATTGACAAATCAGGGAAAATTGCAGAATAATCAATGCCTCTTAATCCATTCTGCAGTTTTCTTTAATCCATCTTCGAGTTTTATTGGATTCAGATTTAACTCATTCCATGCTTTTCTGCAATCAACTTCCCAATCATACTTACCCTTAGCTGTCCACTTTGTTGTAATCAGCGGTTCCCTGCCAAACCAGGTTTTTATCATCTGCATTTTAGCACAAAAGGTTTGGAACGCATCCGGAACATGAAACATTCTTCTTTTGATTCCGCTCACTTTTTTAAGCATAGAAAAAAAATCGTCGTAAGTTTTATTTTCGCCGCCTATCAGATAAAGTTCACCATTCTGTCCCTTTGTCATGGCATTGATATGAGCCTGAACAACATCATCTATAAAAACATAGTTCCCGATTTTAGAACCATCCCCCGGAATAAATTTCCAGTTTGTTTTGATGAATTTTTCAATTAACAGGGTAATGGATTCTGAATCTCCATGAAGAAAAGGACCGTAAATTCTGGTTGGACTAAGTATAACTACATCCAGACCTTTGTTGCAGTATTCTCTTGCAATCAATTCAGAAAGTGCTTTTGAACTTTCATACTCGTTGAAAAAATCTATTTTTCGAACAGCATGTTCATTGATAATTCCATCTATAGACGGACCAAAAACACCCGCAGTGGAAGTTACTATCACTCTTTTTACACCAGACATTTTTGCTACCAGTAAAATATTTTTAGTACCAGAACAGTTTATTCTGAAATATTCTGATGTGTCTTTGGAATAAACTTTTGCAAATGCTGCAAGATGATAGACAATTTCGCATCCTTCCATGGCAGATTCAATGGCGCTGATATTATCAAGATCTCCTTCAAAAACAACTGCCTGAGGAGGCAAAATCAATCTGGCTTTTGGTACTGACCGAACCAGGGCATGAACGATATGCCCGCTATTAACAAGGCTTTGTACAAGATGTGATCCGACATAACCAGTTGCGCCGGTAATAAATACATGCATATTTTTTTATTTAGTGATTAAATTTTGTTCCAATCCAGTCTGCTGAAATTTGCGCCAGCCATTCAGGTACATCCAGTGCAATTCCATGACCGGATGTTTCATGCCAGACCAGTGTCCCTCCAAAAACATTCTGTGTCTTTTTTATACATTCAGGACAAACCATCCTGTCTGCTTTAGAGCCAACAATCAGCACGGGTAGTTCAAGTTTATTTTCTATTGTCCGAAAGCGCATACCTGCCAGTGTTTGTCTTAAAATATTCATCCTGGTCATTTTCCTGTCCGATTGAATTTTTATCCATTCATGCAAAATTTTATGATGATTTTGCGGTTGGTTGCTGTTTACATTAATAATCAGTCTTTCTCTTTTTTCTATATCAGATGAAATCAAAATCCGGATCATATCACCCAGCACCCTTTTGTGAACTCTTTCTTTTGCTGAGCAAATTTTTTTGAACGATGAACCCACCATGATCAGTCCCTGAAAGTCATCCGGATATCTGGTAATCCAATCCACAGCCATCATACCTGCAAGGGAAGTTGCCAGAATTATTTTTGGTTCTGAAATACTCCCAATTAATTCGCTGCTATGAGACCGCATAAAATCAACCATCCGGTTCATTTTGAACTGGCCCTAAAATGAACAAATTTCCCTGCTCCCGGAAGATCCAGAAAATGAATCTGAACATCAGGTATATTTTTTTTAAGAAATGCATCGAAATCTCCCCAATGTCCAGACTCACGGGTTAAACCCCGCACCAAAAAAACATGAATTGGTTTATTCATTATTTCCCTTGAATTAATTTCCTTTTGTTGATTCATGATTTGTCAGCGGATTAAAATAAAACGAGGTATAACTGTTGGTCCATGCCATTGCAACATGCACCAAAAAAGCAATCCAGATTGTCCCAGAAGCCAGGGTCAATAAACACAAAACCAATCCCAAAGGAATTGCACCCAAAGTTTCATCCAGCCCCTTGGGTATGTGAGTGGCACTGTACATGGCAATGTTTACAGCTATTGCAGGCCATATTCCGATATCTTCAACCAAAGGAAAAAGCAATACACCCCGAAACAAAAATTCATATCCGAACAAATAAACAAACCATCCAACTCCATTCATGATCAGCATTTTGTTTGACCAGAATCTGGCTCTTATTTGCGGATAATTCACCCAGTTTTTTGGATTTTTTGCAGAAAAAAAAGCAAGAGGTACTACTATGAGTGACAGTGCACAAATCCATACCAATGAAAAAAACCAGGTCGATGAATTGAAATAAAGGCCAATTGACTCAAGGCTGAAATCTGGAATAACCAAAATACAAATCAATGCGGGGAAAAATCCCATGGTAATAAATCCTGTATATTTTGTAAACAGAATGTGCCGGTAACTTGCCTTGTCATGATCATATTTTTTGTAAAATATTTTTTTTATCCGGTCAGATTGTGCGGTAAACCAGTAAATGATAAAAAAAACTAACGCACTTAAAACCGGTACGGTTATTTTCAAATCTCTTGGTGAGAATGAAAAATTATTTTGAAGATAGGTGTACATATTTATTTTTTTAGATATCCGTTTTGCTCAAACCATTCTTTACATTCTTTGATTGCATTTTCAATCGGTGTTTGCGGAAATGCCAATTCAACAATTGCTTTTTTTGAGGAATAATAATGATTACCTGTTGCTAACCGTGCGAGCTGATAAGTCAGTCCGGGTTTGTATCTGAAAATTTTGGCCATTACTGAATTAATCCATCCAAGTGTAATTACAAGGTCTGAGGGCAGTTTTAAACGGGGTGGTTTTACTTCCAGCACAGCAGCCATTTTATTGAAAGCTTCGTAATACGTCAGATTTTCTCCGCCCAAAATATAACACTCACCTTTTTTCCCCATTTGAATTGCATTTGCTATTCCAACCGCAACATCTTTTACAGGTACAAAGTTTTTACCTCCCAGGGTATATCCAGGAATTTTTCTTTTGTAAACACCCAGAATCATCTCACCAGAACTTGGTCTTGAATCATAAGGGCCAATCATAAAAGTAGGGTGAACAACAACCGCATTGAGATCATTATTTTTTACTGCTTCCAAAACAAGTTTCATTGCTTTGAATTTTGAATCCATATAATCCAAACCAAAATGTTCACCCGCATAAGGTTTTGTTTCATCTCCCGGAAAATTTTGCAGCCTGGCCCAAATGAATTTGCTGAGCCAACAACAATTAATCTTTTGATCTGATTTTTGAGACAGGCTTCTATTATATTTTTTGTTCCGTTGATGTTTACTTTATTCACTATTTCTGATCTTGCAGGAAACATGGATGTATTTGCAGCGCAGTGAATAATTGCATCCGCATCTTTACTTATCCGGATTAACTCCGCTGAATTCAATAAATCACAAGGCCTGAATTCAACAGGGAGTTCTTTGATGTTTGCAGCGCAGTTTGCATTTTGTGTCATTGCAATCACTTCAGAATTGCGTTGCAAAAGTTCACGGATCAGATTGCTTCCTAATAATCCATCCGGACCGGTTACTAAAATTTTCATAGGTTTTTGTATTCTGCTTCTTATTTTTTTAAAGCAATTAATACGACAAACCTACTTTGACTTTGAAGGGATAAATAATTGAAAAACGAAGCAGGAAATTATTTCTGCGCAAATTGCAAAAGAAGAACTCAACAGAAATTTTCTTTCAAATGAATATCCAAAGATTTGATCAGGGATTTGAACGGAGAACTTCCCAAGTATGATCAGCCAGTAATTTTACCGTAGCTTCCCAAATAAAATCATCTTTTCGCACAGATCTCCCCCATTCATCAGGTCCGATCACAGATAAAACCTGTCCACCTACTTTAGTCTGATATAAATGATAGGTATGATTGATGATTGGCTCAAAGCGAAACTCAGCCTGATAGATTTTTTCTGAAATTTCTTTTCGCTGGTTGATTTTTTTTGCCTGTTCAGCCAGCAACTGCATTTGTTCATAAATCTGGGTCAGCTGCTGATCTGTCTGATGCTCCATGGCTGAAATAGCTCTTCCTTTGATTTTTCCTTTATCCTCAGGTTTTATTAAGGCGCTGCCCACATGATGCGCATATTCCAGTGAATGCGGGTTCTCAGTCACCTTGTCTTTGTCAATCGGATTTTCAAAATTATCTGCCATAGCCGGATAGATTACAAAGATACGTAATGGCTGAAATTGAAAAAAAGTTTCTAAATTCATCTCAAAATTTAAAATTTATGGGAATTGGATTATTAATTGGTGGTGCCGTTGTTGCACTTATTGGCTTGATTTTGTGGATTTCAAAAAATAAAAAAGAAGGAAAATCCGCTTTGATTTCTGTCACTGAAACTTCTAAAATCAGTGAAATCAATGAAAATTTTCAAAGTATGATCAGCAGCATGGGAAATGGAAATTTTACGCACTTCTGTGAAGTAAAAGGTGTTGCCCATTCTGACAGCCCAATCACATCTGAACTTGCAAAAAAATCATGCGTTTATTATTCTGCCAAAGTAGTTCATGAATATGAAAAATTAGAAGAAAGAAGAGATTCAAACGGAA
Organism: Crocinitomicaceae bacterium; assembly: GCA_016719925.1. GTDB lineage: Bacteria > Bacteroidota > Bacteroidia > Flavobacteriales_D > Crocinitomicaceae > JADJGJ01. The sequence continues at coordinate 44,127 of JADJYC010000010.1, forward strand.
GAGTAACGCGTAACTGGGTAAAAAAATCTGACACCGTGTCTGACAATACCCAATGGGCTAGTGGATTTGGTGTGAAAGATGAAACCGGATTCATTCTGATCGATCCTGCAAAAGCTGAAATTCATGCTATTCAGGTGTATTCCAATTTTGAGCGTGATCCGCATAAAGATGCATTATTAAAATTCAAAATCGGAGGCGTTTCTTTTGGTTTGGGAGATACAGATCCAAACAGAAGAACACTGGGTTACCGCTACACTGAAACAGCCATTCCGGTTAATCAGAATTTATATGTTCTTGGAGATGCCAACGACCGTGAAGGACGATTGCACATGTCAAAACCGAAAGAGTCCAGATATCCGTTTATCGTTTCTACCAAATCTGAAAGTGAAATTGCAGACAACCTGGGATCATCCATTAAAGGATTAAAAATAGGTGCATTCATTTGTCTGGGATTAGGTGCAGGACTGATGGTGTTTGGTGTGATTAAAATGATAATGCCTTAATAGGACTAAGGACAGAGGACTAAGGCAAAAGGGATTTTTTTACATGATATTCTTAAAATAAATTTACCTTATGACTTTTGGCTTTGTCCTATCAATTAACACGATTCAAAATACTCAAATAACTATATTTGCAACAAAGACGAAATAACGAACTATGTCAAACGGACTATTAAAAGGGAAAAAAGGAATCATTTTCGGAGCATTGAATAACCAGTCAATTGCGTGGAAAGTGGCTGAACGCGCGCATGAAGAAGGTGCACAACTTGTTCTGACAAATGCACCAATTGCAATGCGCATGGGGGAGATCAATGAACTGGGTGAAAAAACAGGTGCTCCAATCATTCCGGCTGATGCAACCAGTGTGGATGAACTGAATAATCTGATTCAAAAATCCATGGAACATTTTGGCGGAAAAATTGACTTCATTCTTCATTCAATCGGTATGTCAATGAATGTGAGAAAAGGAAAACATTATACAGACCAGAACTATGATTTCACCATGAAAGGTCTGGATGTTTCTGCGTTGTCTTTCCATAAAGTACTTCAGTCTGCAATGAAACAGGATGCCATGAATGACTGGGGTTCAATTCTTGCTTTGTCTTACATTGCTGCACAACGCGTTTTTCCTGATTACAATGATATGGCTGATAACAAATCTTATCTTGAATCAGTAGCCCGCAGTTTTGGATATCATTACGGCGTTGCTAAAAAAGTACGCGTAAATACTATTTCTCAGTCACCAACAATGACAACGGCCGGAAGCGGTGTAAAAGGATTTAATGAATTCATCAACTTCTCTGAAAAAATGTCTCCGCTTGGAAATGCATCTGCGCTTGATTGCGCAAACTACTGTATTGTCATGTTCAGTGATCTTACAAGATACGTTACTATGCAAAACCTTTTCCATGACGGAGGTTTCTCGAACACCGGTGTGACTCAGGAGGTTATTGAAAAATTTGGACAGTAAACTGAATTTTTTTAAATTCACTGAATGAACTAAAAACACAAATAGCCTTTGAATTAAAACAAAGGCTATTTTTTTTAACTCTAAAACTATAACCTGCATGAAAAAAATACTACTAGCCCTGACCATTCTGACATCAGGATTTTCATTTTCTCAAAATGAATTCATCGCTTATCCGGCAACGGGGAAAGGGGTGTCTTCTACTTTTGTAACAGATTATCACGCTTTGGGAATTAACCCGGCAAATCTTGGCTGGCAATCTTATGAAAAAAGTGTAACAATGGGTAGTTCTGAATTTGGAATGTCTATTCATTCAGATTCATTGGCTAAACAAGATTTGAGAGATAATATCTGGGGAGCAGCCAAATTCAAAACGCTGGATTCCATGTCGCGGGAAGAAAAAATGATGGCGATTAACGGTTTTGCATCGGACTTTGCTTTCAACTGGGATTATAACATGTTTGGCGCATCTTACCAGAATGAAAAATTTGGCGGAATTGCTTTCTCTATTCGTTCAAGAGCCACATGGGCTTCCAGTTTCAGTCCTGAATTTTCAGAATTATTATTTAACGGGCAATTTTCAAACCAGTTTGATTCACTTCAATACTGGAATGGAACTGATACTGTAAATATTGCCAACTACGGAAGTATGTCAACAGATTCATCTGGGAATGTAATCGGCGGAACGGCAAATATTCCGGTACCATTGTCTGATATTGTTGGTGACAGTTACCTGAGATTATCTCTGAACAGAGAATATCATGTAGGGTATGGCAGAAAAATTTTGAATGTTGATTCAGTTTTTACGCTGTACGGAGGAATCGGTTTTAAATTTATTCAGGGAATTGCCATTATGGATCTGTCAAATGAAAACGGAAATCTTCAAATGTTCTCTGCTTTCAGTCCTGGTTTCCAAATTGATTACGCAGCAGGATTAAATTCGCTTCCGCAGCAAGCTCAGAATTTTTGGAGAAGTTCAGTAGGAACAGGTTACGGACTGGATTTTGGAGCAAACATGACATTTTTTAATAAACTGCACGTTGCGGCATCTGTCACAAATATTGGCTCAATGACTTATACCGGAAATGTTTTCAGTGCTGTAGATACACTGGTAGTAGGTTTTTCAAGAGAAGGACTGGAAGACATGAACATTGCAAATTCAGTTCCTGAAATGCTGGAAGGTAGTGGTTTGTTTACATTAGAAGACATGCAGGAATACAAAGTGAGCTTGCCCGGAACTTTGCGTTTTGGCGCAAGTATTGAATTAGGAAAATTTGCACATATCGGCGCAGAAATTGTTTCTCCATTTAATGATGTGCCAGGCAGTATCAATGGATTTGCTTATGGTTTAGGAGGAGATATAAAACTGGCTCAGGGTAAAATTATTCTGATGGCTGGTTTAACCGGTGGCGGCGGATACGATATGCAGGTACCAATGGGTATCAACTTCTGTTTTGGTGAAGGAGCGTATGAAGTTGGAATTGCATCACGTGATGCTGTTACTTTCTTTGTGCAGAACTCCCCTACTATTTCTGCTGCATTTGGATTTGCACGTGTAAGATTCTAAAAATAATTTTCACAGGTTAAGAAAGACAGTCACTTTGGCTGTCTTTTTTTTTGACTGTAATTAAAACAAATCTTAATTTTATAAAATCTAAACAAATCATATGCTGGTCAACGATTTTAAAAACAAAGTCAACGAATATAAAAACTTTGAAGTGTGGGAAGTTTCCGGAATGAATGACTTCTTTAAAGGAAATACGATTCTTAAAACAATATTTGAAACAGATTATAAGATCAAGTTATCAGACTTTTTCAGTAAAAGACATGAGATTCAGGAAACTGATCTTGCAATTATGCACAAACTGCTCGATCAGGTTGGAGATAAGCATTTTTACATCTTCACGCTGCTGGATCCAAATCATCTTGAATTAATTCAGATTCAGGATATGAAACTAATGGATTTTGGAATGGACATAGCTGAAATTAAAAATAACTGTGTTTATATTATGATCATGGATAAGGTAAAAAGTGAGACACCGTTCTTTTGATTTACCGGTACTTCTTATAGTCAATTGATTTCAGGATTAATTTCTTCATGCATTTTGAGACACTCTGATTAACAGCGTTCCCAATGAACATCAGATTTTCCATTATATTTGTTTAATTCCAAAAACGGAAAAACATGCCCACCTCCGGAACAAAAAAAATAAAAGGTCCTAGTTTAATTCTTCAGATTTTTCTGGGAATGCTGCTTGGAATTATTGTAGGATATTATTGGGCAGATGCTGCTCCATCACTGAAAGTACTCAGTGACATTTTTATGCGGCTGATCAAAATGATTATTGCTCCGCTTGTATTTGCAGTGCTGGTAGTTGGTGTTGCAAAAGTTGGAGATTTTAAGTCAGTTGGAAGAATTGGAGCAAAAACAATTTTGTATTTCACCGGTGCCGCCATTATTTCTTTGCTTCTTGGTTTGATGATTGTCAATATTGCCAAACCCGGCAAAGTAATGACGCTTGAATTACCGGAAAGCACCTCAGCAAAAACGGAAATTGACACATCAATGGTTTTGATCAATCCATCAACTATGGAAGCTGACACAACCATTGCAATTGCAAAAACAGTTTACAACAGTGAAATTCCCGGCGGTGGAAAATCACATAAGTTTGATTCCGGAACTTTCATTGAACATGTTATACCAGAGAGCGTGATAGAATCCATGGCAGCAAATGACATTTTGCCAATCGTAATTTTTGCTTTGTTTTTCGGAATAGCGTGTGCATCCATTGGAGCAAAAGGAAAAATGGTAGTTGACTTTTTTGACGCCATTTCTCACATCATGTTTAAAGTTACCAATTACGTAATGGCATTTGCGCCGTTTGGTGTTTTTGGAGCGCTTGCAGCTGTTGTTGCGGCACAAGGGTTGAGTGTACTTGCAGGATATATGTATTTAATTCTGACATTTTATTTAGGATTATTGCTTTTCATTTTTGGAGTTCTCTTTACAATTTGTCTGGTAATGCGCATTAATTTTTTCAAACTCCTTGGCTTTATAAAAGAACCAATATTACTTGCATTCAGTACAGCCAGTTCTGAAGCCGCCATGCCAAAAACCATTGAATCATTAGAACGTTTTGGATGCGGAAACAGAATTATTTCTTTTGTGCTTCCGCTGGGATATTCATTCAATCTTGACGGCTCCATGATGTACATGACTTTTGCAACAGTTTTTATTGCACAAGCCTACGGCATTGAAATGTCCACCGGTGATCAGATTACTATGCTGATGATTCTCTTAGTCACAAGTAAAGGCATGGCAGGAATTCCCCGGGCATCATTGGTTGTAATTGCAGGTATGCTCACCTATTTTGGAATACCGGTTGAAGGTTTGCTATTATTGTTAGGTATTGATCAGATTCTGGATATGGGCCGTTCAGCCACTAACGTAGTTGGAAATGCTGTTGCAACTGCCGTAGTTTCTAAATGGGAAGGAGAACTTCATTCCTTTAAACGTGATCCGGATATTGACCGGATGAAATTGGATTAAATTTTCCTGCGTTTTTTCAAATATTATTTTTCATTAAACCAATAAATTGGTTTTAAACCGTAAAATTACTTCATAGGGTACGAATTAATTCGCACCCTATGAAGTTGAATGGCATCAGACAAATGACTTAATTCATTTAAGAAAAAAAGGGCAGATCGTTTCTCACGTGCCGTTCATCAATTCAATCAACGATAAAAACCTGGTCTTTATTCAAATCAAAAAAAAACGTCCCGCCAAAAGACGGGACGTTTATTATTTTTTAAAAGTAAGGAGGGCTGAGCGAAGCCGAAGCCCGGAATATTATTTCCCTTTTCCTTCCATTTCAGATTTCAACGCTGAAAGTGCATCCAAATCACCTAATGTAGATTTTTCATTTGAATCATTGATTTCTTTCACCGCTTTGTTCTGACCACCTGCAGTTGTAGTTTTCTTTTTGCTGCGTGGTGCATCTTCATCTGTACCTTCTTCAAAAGTACGGGTGTGAGAAACAACAATTTTCTTTCCTTCTTTGTTGAATTCAATTACTTTGAAATCCAATGTTTCATCTACGTTGGCATTTGAACCATCTGCTTTACGCAAATGTTTTTTAGGACAAATTCCTTCAACACCGTAAGGCAATGAAACGATAGCTGCTTTATCTTTTTTCTCTTCAATGATTGTTCCTTTGTGAACTGATCCTTCAGTGAAAGTAGATTCAAACACATCCCATGGATTTGTTTCAAGTTGTTTGTGACCCAATGCAATTCTGCGGTTATCACGGTCAAGCTCAAGAACCACAACGTCCATTTTGTCTCCTACTTTGCAGAATTCAGACGGATGTTTGATTTTTTTAGACCATGATAAATCAGAAATGTGGATCAATCCGTCAACACCTTCTTCCAATTCTACAAATACACCAAAGTTGGTGAAGTTGCGAACTGTTGCTGAATGTTTAGAATCAACCGGATATTTCTGATCGATGTCTGCCCAAGGATCTGGCATTAATTGTTTAATACCCAAAGACATTTTACGCTCATCGCGATCCAAAGTCAAAATAACAGCTTCAACCTCATCTCCAACTTTCAGGAAATCCTGAGCTGAACGTAAGTGCTGTGACCATGACATTTCAGAAACGTGAATCAGACCTTCAACACCCTGAGCGATTTCAATGAAAGCACCGTAGTCAGCAATAACCACTACTTTACCTTTCACTTTGTCACCTACATTGATGTTTTGATCAAGTGCATCCCATGGATGTGGCTGCAATTGTTTCAAACCAAGTGCGATACGTTTTTTGCTGTCATCGAAATCAAGAATAACCACATTGATTTTAGAATCAAGCTGAACAATTTCTTCCGGATGATTTACACGGCCCCAAGACAAGTCAGTGATGTGGATCAATCCATCTACACCGCCCAGGTCAATGAATACTCCGTAAGAAGTAATGTTTTTTAACTGTTCCTTCAAGAACCTGACCTTTTTCAAGACCACCGATAATTTGTTTTTTCTGTTCTTCAAGTTCAGCTTCAATAAGTGCTTTATGAGATACAACCACGTTGCGGAATTCAGGATTAATTTTAACCACTTTGAACTCCATGTTTTTACCAACGTACTGATCGTAATCACGGATAGGTTTAACGTCAATTTGTGAACCTGGCAAGAAAGCCTCAATTCCAAATACATCTACAATCAAACCACCTTTTGTACGGCATTTTACAAAACCGGTAATAACTTCACCTGAACGCAATACGTCATTAACGCGCTGCCATGCACGGTGTGTTCTTGCAGTTTTGTGAGACAACACAAGTTGACCTGATTTGTCTTCCAGTGATTCTACATAAACCTCAACGGTATCACCAACTTTAAGATCAGGATTATATCTGAACTCATTGATAGCGATTACACCTTCTGATTTGTAGTTTACATTTACAACTACTTCTTTTTGAGTTAAAGCGATAACTGTTCCGTCAACAACTTCTTTCTCGGCAATTGAATTCAGAGAGTTGTCATACATTTTGTCAAGCTTTGCTAACTCAGCTTCTGTTTTACCATCATTTTCATAAGCATGCCAGTCAAACTCCTGTTTAGGAATTACTGCGCTGATTACTTTACGGATGTCCGCAGTTTCTTCAAACATTGGTTCATCATCCTTACGAAGGTCAGCAGCAATCAGGTCAGACTCTTCGTCTACCACTTTGCGGATTGCAGATTTAATTTTGGTTGTTGATTTTGCATCAGCTTTGACATCTGCATTTTTTGCAGTTACTTTTGATGCTGCTTTTTTCTTTGCTCCTTCGTCAGAAGAAGGCTTTTTTTTCTCTTCAGCCATTGCTTTAGATTTGTATCTCACCTTCCGAATCTGTGAGAGTGTTTTACATTTTCCGTTTCGGAAACCGGATGCCTGCCCTTGCAAGCGGGTGCAAAGATAATGTATTTGGTTTGATTTTACAAGCTTTTTGAGGAGACAGGAGTTTTGCTCTTGGAATTTAGTTGAAAGTGAGGAAGGCTAAGGGCAAAGGACAAAGGGCAAATGACAAAGGACAAAGGGCAAAGGACAAAGGACTAAGGACAAAGGACGAAGGACAAAGGACGAAGGACAAAGGACGAAGGACAAAGGACGAAGGACAAGGACGAAGGACAAAGGACGAAGGACAAAGGACGAAGGACAAAGGACGAAGGACAAAGGACTAAGGACAAAGGACGAAGGACAAAGGACAAAGGACGAAGGACAAAGGACGAAGGACAAAGGACGAAGGACAAAGGACGAAGGACAAAGGACGAAGGACAAAGGACGAAGGACAAAGGACGAAGGACAAAGGACGAAGGACAAAGGGGAATGGTGTGCTAATGTTTTTAGGGTATTGATGGATGCCAATACTTATTTAAGTAGGATAAGTTTGTGATTTGGAATTTGTAATTTGGAATTTGGAATTTGTGATTTGGAATTTGGAATTTGTGATTTGGAATTTGGAATTTGTGATTTGGAATTTGTAATTTGGAACTTGTGATTTGGAATTTGGAACTTGTGATTTGGAATTTGTGATTTGGAATTTGTGATTTGGAACTTGTGATTTGGAATTTAAACCTCCTCATAATTTTAATCACATCGATTCAAGGAGCTATTCTGAAAATTTTCCAGGCACTGTCATTTTTTTCATAACAAATGCGGTCGTGCAATCTGCCTAACCTGCCCTGCCAGAATTCAAAGTAATTTGGTTTGATCAGATAGCCACCCCAGTGAGGAGGTCGCGGAACTTTTTCAGGATACTTTTCTTCGAAATATTTTACTCTTTCATCCAGTGTTGCGCGATCAGGTATTTCCTGACTTTGTTCAGAAGCCCATGCTCCAATCTGACTGATGCGAGGCCGGGAAGCAAAATAATCATCGGATAATTCTTCACTCACTTTTTCTATCTCCCCTTCCATTCTTACCTGTCTTTCATTACAATCCCAGTAAAATAATGCGGAAACTTTATTGCTTTCTGAAATTTCTTTTCCCTTACGGCTGTGATAATTGGTGTATAGTATAATTCCTTCTGCCAATAACTCACGCATGTAAACTATTCTCGATGAAGGCTGACCGTCTTTTGATACTGTGCCAAGAACAAATGCATGCGGATCAGCACAATTTTTTTCATGCGCTTCGCGGTACCATTCACTGAAAAAAAGAAAAGGATCAGGGTGTTTCACCTGATCCAGACTTCCTTTTGTAAAATCGGTTCGCTGATTACGGGTTTTGTCCAGATGATCGGTCATAAAAAAACAGTTTAATGTTCTTAAAAAAACCAGTCGTTTTCAGCGCTGCCTGATTTGACTATTTACGTTTTGATTTTACGGCTACCTGAATTTTTGCCGCGTTTTTAGCTTTTGATTTTCCTTTGCTTTTTTTCTCGCCATCTTCTCCCTCTCCCGCAAGAGCCGGCAGAATTTCAACTATTGAAGTCAGGTTAATTGCAGGTATTTCAAAAACAGACATCATGCCTTTCAGACTGTCTTCCATGCGCTCATATGCATCTTTTGCAGTAGGTGCTGAACACATAAAATTGTTGCTTACTTTTTTCTCTTTTCCGTTGTCATCTTCGGTGGTGTAATTTACTTTACATTTATACCAGCGGTCAGAATCATCATAATGGAAGATATCCGCAAAATCAGTGCGTGCAATTGAGGTGACAATAAACTCACCGCGGATAAATTCACCCACTTCTTCATAAATTCTTGCCTCCGCTTCTGTGAACGATCCGGCGTTTACCAAATAAGGTTCAGTCACTCTTTTCAGAGTTCCGTCCTGAAATTCTTTTGTGAATTTTACTTTAACTGTATACCAAGTACTCATTGCTTAAAAAATTTGAGCACAAATATACGTTAAAAATCATAGATTTTGCCGTTCCACCACACTGAATAAGATGATGGTCCGTACTTTAAAACAATTGTGCTTCCAATCAGCCTGAAGTCCTCAACCCGCGTATTTGTTACGTCCTGTTCTTTTCCACGCACAAAAGCACTAACACCGCCAACATTGTTTTTGTATGCAACAATTCCGCCATCCGTTTGATAATCAGTTACTACCATGTTGAAAAGTTGATAAATCTTTTCATTATACCAGATTTTTGTTGCCCCGTAATCCTGATAAATAACCAAACTGTCTGTCACATCAATATTTTTAAGGTCCAGACCAAGATCTGTCACCCGTTCTTCTCTCACCACTTTATGCACATCTCCGGCATCCTGATAATAAATAAAATTGTCACCGCACTCATAGCGCTGCGCAAACTGACCATCCACATCAATGATATAACCGTTATCAAAAGCAGAAAACGTATTGTTTTGCGGATCATTAAACGCAACCACATCCTGTCCTGCAGAATATCCAACCGGCAATCGTGTATTTAGCAACTCATAAAACTTCCCATGCCAGAAAACGGAATGATTCCCTGCATTGTCTTTATAAATAAATGTATTGGAACCCACTTCGTTTTTACTTAGAGGATAATCTCCCACAATCATAGAAATTTCATGAATCTGATTCTGATAATAATATCTCAGATATCCGCCAACAACATCCTGGAAAAGAACTAAACTGTCACCTGCTGCAAATGAGATTGCATTCGGACTGAGCATGTGCACTACGCCTTCATCAAATACACGAAGCACTGATGCTGTTCTTACTAAAATAATATGATCGGTATTTACAAGTTCATTATAGGTTTGGGCAACCATAATTTTTTCACCGTTATAATGAACAAATACATCTCCTTTTGAATCTACCAGACAAACATGTTTTGTTGTAGCAATAACATCTTTGATGTGCTGGTAATAAATCTGTTCAAACTGACCTGAATCAAACTTATACAATCTGTTGTTTGCGTCTTTAAAGAAAGTCACATTTTGTGCATACACAAAAGACGATAAGAAAAACAGACAGAAACTTACTTTATGCAAAATCATGAAATACGGATATCAAAAAAAATGCCACCCTCCGGATGGAGAATGGCATTACGAATTTTAAATACAATTATTATTTTTTTGCATGCATTTCTTCAGCCATTTCTACCGCTGTATAAGTGTTTGCAATTTTACCGGTAATGCACAATGCACCAAAAGGCACTTCCTGCGTATCTCCCGGAAGCGGAGTAATCATTTCACTTACATCCTGACCAGAAGCAAGAATGATATCCTTAATTTCAAACATGGTCAATTTTGGATAATATGATTTCAGCAACGCAGCCAAACCAGTAACCATTGGTGCAGCCATTGATGTTCCCTGAGATTCTTCATATTCACTTTGCGGAACGGTTGACCAGATTTCAAGTCCCGGTGCATAAATATCCACCATTTTATCACTGTAGTTTGAGAAAGAAGCAGCAAGAGCTTTTTTGTATCTGGTAGATGCGCCAACTTCAATCCAGTTTGTAAAACGAGTACTCATGGAAGGATATTGCGGAGACGGATAATTGTCTTCTTCACTGATATCTTTTCCGTCATTTCCGGCAGCATGAATCAATAACACACCTTTTTCTTCAGCATATCTGATTGCAGCAATCACCTCATCTTTATAAGGAGAGAATGATTTTCCAAAACTCATGTTTACAACCTGAGCACCATTGTCAACTGCATATCTGATTGCATTTGCAACATCTTTATCACGCTCATCACCATCCGGAACTGTTCTGATTGACATGATCAGAATATTATCAGCAACGCCGTCGTTTCCGATTCCGTTTCCACGGTTTGCACCAATAATACCTGCACAATGCGTTCCGTGCATAGCATCCGGTCCTTCCACATCATTATTTCCGTAATATTTATCATTAAAATCATTTGGATTATCTCCAACTATTTTGCGCCCGTCATAATCTACGTTGTAATGATAATCTAATTGCGCATTGAAATATTCCATATAACTTTCAAGGTCTTTTAAACCCAATCCATTTTTCTGGATCATAATTAAAAACTGTGCATCCTGACCAAGTTCAGGATCTTTTGAAAGTTTTTTCAAATCTGCATTGGTATAGGATCCACCCAAGCTTTTTTTAATTTTTGTATCCGCCTCTATTGCTTTATTGTACCAGTCTTCAACAAATTCCATCGTTTTAACAGCATCACCACGTTCAGCATCAACACTTTCTTTTACTTTTTTATACTCAGCATAAGCTTCTTTTTCCTCATCAGAAATCTGATCTTCTGTTTTACCAGCAAATTTTTTCTCATACGCAGAATACAAGCGGGTCATTTCCAATTGTTCATGTACCAGATTTTCTCCATCCGGATTACCAAGGAAATTCCAACCGTGAACATCATCAATATATCCGTTTTTGTCATCGTCAATTTTATTACCCGGAATTTCATCTGTATTCGTCCAGATTTTTCCCTGAAGATCTTCATGCTCAATATCCACACCTGAATCAATAACAGCTACAATAACGGTAGTTGAAGTTTTACCCGCAAGCAGTTTTTTATAGGCCAGATCAGTACTCATTCCAAATTTGGAACCGTTGTACCAGTTAAGAATTTTTTTATCTACTTCCTGCCCGATGCCGGTTGTTGTGACAAAGAAAAATGCTGCAAGAAGAATCGTTGAAAGTTGTTTCATTACAAATAGTTTTATGAACGTAAAAGTAAAAATTCTTTTAATTGGCAGGATCAGAAATACCACAAATGGCAAAGTGACTGTATGACCGTGCTAAAATTGATGTAAATTTGTTAACCAATTGAACATAAGTAACGTCAGAGGTAATAGAAGATGTATTTAAAACCGGTCATATGTTTTATCGTCCTAACGGGATTTTTATTTTCTGGATATGCTCAGAGAACAGTATCTAATACAGGTGTTTGGCTGAATCATTACAGCAAAACAAATCCAGAAAATGTGACTGACTTTGCTGTTACGGGAAATGCTGACCGAATTCTCAACGATGAAAATCTGCATTATAAATACTCAACCGGCAACTGGCATTTTATACGCTGTACGCCTGAACAACTAAAAACCTCATTAATACCGGCACTGTTGACCAGGTTTATTTTCAGCCGTCCTATCCGGCTATGCTAAATGACACCATGCGTTTTACACAAAATATTGATTCAGTACATGCCGGTTTTGCACCGCTCGAATCTCCCTACACCGGTAAAAATGTTATTATTGGTTATGTTGATACCGGGCTTGACTGGACACACGGTGATTTTAAAAATGCAGATGGTTCAACCCGTGTTCTTTATTACTGGGATCAGACATTGCCATATGATGCGCTTCTCACGCCGGGTAAATATGGATATGGTCAGGTTTGGGACAGTACTTCAATTAATAACCTGACTTGTACATCATCAGACGGAAATGCTCACGGAACTACTGTAACCGGTGCGGGCTCAGGAAACGGACTCGCATACGGAACCAATATAGGAGCTGCTCCGGGTTCAGACATTATTATTGTTGAAACTAATTTCAGTGCAGGAAACTGGACCATGACAGTTGCTGATGCAATTGACTTTGTCTTCTCCATGGCTGACACATTAGGAAAACCTGCGGTAGTCAACACCAGTGTTGGCGATTATCTTGGAAGCCATGACGGATTAGATCCGGCAGGATTAGTGGTAGACAGTTTGCTTAATGATAAACCCGGCAGAATAGTTGTGGCAGCTGCAGGAAATTCAGGCGCTCAGGGAAAGTATCACGTTAAAGCAACAGTTGATACCGATACTTCTTTTTGCTGGTTTGAAGTAAATAGTTCTTCAACTTTCGGATATCCGGCAGTATATTTCGATATGTGGGCCGATACAGCAGATTTTAATGATGTGTATTTTGCTTTTGGTGCTGATACGGAAATACCTGCCTGGGATTTCAGAGGAAGAACACAATTCAGAAATATTCAAACTGTTATTGATTCAACTGTACTTGACTCGATCATGGTTGGTCCTAACAAACTTGCGCCTGTTGAATTCTCAACGCAACTTATTGATGGTTACTATCACATCGAATTGCTTATTGCAAATCCGGATTCAGCAACTTATTTATATCGTTTTGAAACCTATGGTGACGGTGAATATGATTTATGGTCAGGTGCATGGATGGGGCTTTCCAATATTCGTAATACCTCCATGCCAACTCCGTTGCAGCTGCCGGATGTGATACATTATAATTTTCCGGACAGTTTGGTAACAACAGTGAGTTCATGGACCTGTTCAGAAAAAGTGGTTACCGTTGGAAACTTCAAAAACCAGAAAGATTATCTGGATGTCAACAATAATTTATTTACCCTGAGCGGCGGACCAGTTGGAATGCTGAGTGCCAATTCCAGCAAAGGACCAAACAGACTGGGATACGTAAAACCGGATGTTGCCGCAACCGGTGACGGAATTTTAAGTGCATGTCCGGCCTGGCTGCAATCCAGCCTTATTGTTTCCAATCCTGCTATGCTGGCGCAGGGCGGTGTACACGTGCGTAACGGCGGAACTTCTATGGCATCACCGGTAATTGCAGGAATTGCAGCACTGTATCTTGAAAAATGTCCGGAGGCAACATATCAGGATTTTATAGATGCACTGCACAATAATGCATATGAAGATTTATATACCGGAACTACCCCAAATTATGCATACGGATATGGAAAAGTCAACGCTTTTCAATTGCTCAATACCACCAATTTCTCTGTCACAATAACCGGCGATTCTGTTTTATGTTCTGACCCTGAAATTTTAGCAACGCTTGAAAATAATTTCAGTTCTTATTTATGGAGCAATGGTGAAACCACTTCCTCCGTTTCGGTTTCAGTTGAAGATACTTTTTCAGTTGCGGTAATCAATGCGGCGGGTTGCAAAGCTCAATCCGATTCAATCCTTACCGTCCAGGGTGAACTTCCTGTATTTCCATTGATCAATATTATTGGCGGAGGTTTAATCACCACTACTGCTGACTCTATTATCTGGTATTTTGAAGGAGACGCCATACCTAATTCAAATTCACAATATTATAATCCGGATACGACCGGTAATTTTACAGTGGAGGTTTTCAGTGCAGACGGATGTTCTTTTGTTTCAGCGCCGGTTTATATTGATTTATCACAGATTAAGGAATTGACATCAAATGAGTTTGTTATTTTCCCAAATCCCTTTGAACAGGAGATTTACCTGATTAAAAATGAATTTACAGATATTGAAATTGTTATTGCAGACGCCTCAGGTAAATTGGTGCATCATTCCTGGTCAGCTGATGACGGAATATTTGTAGTCATTGAATTCCCTGAGCTTGCTTCAGGCATGTACCTGATGACTTTGTACTACGGAAATAATTTCAAGACAGTAAAACTGATCAGAAAATAATTTCACCGTTGTTAACTACCTGCCTTTTTTGTGGATAAATTATCTGTTGTGAATCTTCTACTTTCCTTGTTCTGGACGAAATATTACTAATTTTACCACCTAAATTTTTATCGAATGGAATTAAAAGGAATTATTGCCATTGCAGGCAAACCGGGATTATACAAAGTTGCGGCACAAGGGAGAGCAAATATTATTGTTCAGTCTCTGGAGAATGATAAAAAATTTCCGGCCTTTGCCAGCGATAAAATTTCAGCACTGGATGATATCAGCATCTACACCTATGAAAAAGATGTTCCTTTAACCGAAGTATATATTAAACTGGCTGAGAAAGAAAATTTCAGCAAGTCAATCGATCATAAAGAAGAACCAAAAAAAACTGCGTGAATATCTGGTTTCATTTTTACCGGATTATGATGCTGAAAGAGTGTATGACACAGATATAAAAAAAGTATTTCAATGGTATAATATTCTTGTGGAAAGAGGAGTGATTACCAAAGATCTGGTAGAATCTTCCAAAGCTCCGGCTGAAGAGGTGAAAGCTGAAGCTAAACCAAAAAAGAAAGCGGAGAAGAAAGAAGAAGGGGAAGAAAAACCGAAGAAAAAAACCACAAAAAAAACCAAAGAATAATTCCTTTCAAAAGCTGTCAAATCAAAAGGCAGCTTTTTTTATTTTAACCGCACTATGAAAATCACCAGAAAGAAAAGAATTTTTGTTGCAGAGGATCTGAAAATAGATTCTTATGAAGATGTAAAAAAATATTTTGATCTTCTTTTGAATGAAGAGATTGGTTCTTTTGATCAATTTAAAAACTGGCTCAGAAAATCCAGTGAGCTGGAAGCTGTACTGGAAGAAGATATGGCCTGGAGATATATTCGAATGACCATTGATACCAGTGACAAAGATGCCGCTGCCGCGTATGAGAAATTTGTAAACGAAATCAATCCGCCTATTTCAGAAGTAAGCAACAGACTGAATAAAAAACTGTATGATTCACCATACAAAAATGAACTTACTGATGAGGCAGATAAAATTTATTTGAAGAAAGTAGAAAGTGCTATTGAAATTTTCAGAGATGAAAATATAGAACTGGCTGCTAAAACACAAAACCTTGCACAGGAATACAGCACAATAATAGGTGCGCAACTGATCAACTATCAGGGAAAAGATTTGACCGCACCGCAGGCTTCAAAATTTTTGCGTGATCCAAACCGTGAAATCAGAAAAGAAGTTTTTGAGTTATTGTTTGAGCGCAAAAATCAGGACAATGAAATTCTTGAATCTATTTTTGATCAGCTTGTTCAGCTCAGACATCAGATGGCTCTGAATGCCGGATTTAAGAACTACCGTGATTATAAATTCAAAGAAATGTGCCGCTTTGATTATTCTGTTCAGGATTGTTTTGCTTTTCATGATGCCATTGAGAAACATATCGTTCCCATCTACAAAAAAATACAGCAGGAGAAACTGAATAAGTTTGGTTTTGAAAAATTCAAGCCGTATGATCTGAGTGCAGATCCGGATGGAAAAGCACCCTTAAAACCTTTTGAAACCGGAAGCGAATTAACAGATAAAACAATTACCGTTTTCAAAAAACTGGATGCCTATTTTGCTGATTGCATTGAAACCATGAAAGAGATGAAACATCTTGATCTGGAATCCAAAAAAGGAAAAGCACCGGGTGGCTATAATTACCCGCTGTATGAAATTGGCATTCCGTTTATTTTTATGAATGCGGCGGGATCTGACAGAGATGTGATTACGATCGTCCATGAGGGCGGACATGCGATTCACTCATTCCTTACCAAAGATCTCGATCTGACAGCGTATAAAAGTTTTCCAAGTGAAGTAGCTGAACTTGCATCTATGTCAATGGAATTACTCAGTATGAATTACTGGGAAACATTTTACACATCACACGATGATCTGAAGCGTGCAAAAAAAGAACATCTGGAATCTATTCTTCAGGTGCTTCCATGGATTGCCACTATTGATTCATTTCAACATTGGATCTATGAGAACCCCGCGCACACCAGAGAAGAAAGAAAAAACAAATGGCTTGAAATCAGCAAACGGTTTGGCACAGGTTTAACAGACTGGACCGGTTATGAAAGCGGACGTTATTACAGCTGGCACAAACAATTACATCTGTTTGACGTTCCGTTCTACTATATTGAATATGGTTTGCGCAGTTGGGTGCATTGGGTGTCTGGAAAAATTCACTTCAGAATGAAAAGAAAGCCATTGAAGATTATAAAAAAGGACTTTCACTCTGGATACACGAAAGACATCAAATCCATTTACAAATCAGCCGGAGTTGAATTTGATTTTTCTGCCGGAAATATTAAATCACTGGCAGAAGTTACTTTGAATTATCTAGAGAAACTGAATTAAGTTTTGAAAATGACAGACAAAAAAATCCCGTTCATGGCCATGAACGGGATTTTTATTTTTCTATAATTTATTACAAATGTATCACCTCACCATAAGCCGCTGCAGCAGCTTCCATTATTGCTTCAGACAATGTCGGATGCGGGTGAACGGTTTTGATTAGTTCATACCCAATTATTTCCAGTTTTCTGATGGCAACAATTTCTGCAATCATTTCTGTCACATTCATTCCAATCATATGTGCTCCTAAAAGTTCACCGTATTTTGCGTCAAAAATTAATTTGATAAATCCGTCATTGGCACCTGCAGCACTCGCTTTACCAGATGCAGAGAACGGGAACTTTCCTATTTTTAACGTATATCCTGCATCTTTTGCAGCTTTTTCCGTCATACCTACTGATGCCACTTCCGGTGAACAATATGTACAACCAGGTATGTTTCCGTAATCAAGCGGTTCAACGTGCATACCTGCAATTTTTTCTACACAAATAATTCCTTCTGCTGATGCAACGTGAGCAAGAGCAGGTCCTTTCACGATATCACCAATTGCATAGTACCCCGGAATATTTGTCTGATAAAAATCATTCACCAATACTTTTCCTTTATCAGTTGCAATACCTACATCTTCTAATCCTATTCCGGCAATATTGGTTTCAATTCCAACTGCAGACAACACAATATCACATTCTATTTTTTCCTGACCGGCTTTGGTTTTAATATTTACAACACAACCTTTTCCTTTGGTGTCAACTGATTCAACAGAAGACTCAACCATGATCTTCATTCCCTGTTTTTTGAATGAACGCTCTAATTGTTTTGAAACTTCTTCATCTTCTACCGGAACAATGTTTGGCATGTATTCAACAACGGTAACGTCAACGCCTAAAGTATTGTAGAAATAAGCAAACTCAACTCCAATTGCACCTGATCCAACCACTACCATTTTTTTAGGTAATGATGGCAATACAAGTGCTTCACGGTATCCGATTATTTTCTTTCCGTCTTGAGGTAAATTTGGCAGCTGACGTGAGCGCGCACCTGTTGCAACAATAACTGCTTTAGCAGCTGCATACTCTGTTTTTGCACCTTTGTCATCCGTCACTTCTACTTTTTTTCCGGCTTTTACTTTTCCTGTTCCTTTGAGAATATCAATTTTATTTTTCTTCATCAGGAAAGTAACCCCGTTACTCATTTTGTCAGCAACACCGCGGCTGCGCTTAACAATACCCGTAAAATCTGCACCTGCTTCTTTTACATTAATACCGTAATCAGCTGCATGTTTTATATATTCAAATACATTGGCACTTTTCAAAAGTGCTTTGGTAGGAATACATCCCCAGTTAAGGCAAATACCTCCAAGCTCAGCACGCTCAACAACCGCAACTTTCATCCCCAGCTGTGACGCACGGATAGCAGTAACATAACCTCCGGGGCCGCTTCCAATAACAATGATATCGTATGACATATTTTAATTTTTATTTGAGGTACGAAAATAGGGAAAAGTTAGGAATTATCAATTTTTATAGCAATTGGCACCGCTTCTACATATAACAAGGTTTAATAGCAATTATTTTATGATCAAGCACTTAACATTCTTATACTTGAAGCTATCAACATTCAACTAAATTTATAACTTGCATGAGATGACTTTCTCACTAAGAAGTTTTATGAAAACAATTTACCCATACATCTCTTTATTATTAATCTGTTCA
Organism: Crocinitomicaceae bacterium; assembly: GCA_016719925.1. Lineage (GTDB taxonomy): Bacteria > Bacteroidota > Bacteroidia > Flavobacteriales_D > Crocinitomicaceae > JADJGJ01. The sequence continues at coordinate 63,034 of JADJYC010000010.1, forward strand.
TGCAAAAAAAACACTCCTGAAAATTTAATAGGAAAATGGGAGATTTGTAAAATTGAATTTGTTACTGAAGACAATTTCTGGTTTTTTGATAAAAAAGAAAAAAACGGAAACCCTGTTGAAGATGAAATTTTCTATTGGGATTTTTTTGAAAATGGAATTCTGGTTGAATCATATGACGATTCAGGAATCAACAATGACACCATGACGTATAGTATTTATTCAGATAACGATTCAGTTAACATTGGCGGAACGCCCTGCAAGATTTTAAAATGCTCCAATAATGATTTTCATATTGAATATGCTGACACCAAATTTGGTTTGATAAGAATGTATTTCACAAAATAACTGAAGGTTAGAATCATTCAATGGATCAACTTAACTTCCTTAAACAGTTTCATCCAATCTCTGAAAAGGACATGGCACAACTTTGCTAAATAAAACGCTATGACAAAAAGAGTTTAAGAAAAATGAAAATTATTCTGACGCTTCGGTATGAAAAAAAAGAGGCCACCTCCTCAGGTGACCTCTAACCCTTAACCTGTAATCGTATAATTGATCCGTTTACAACCTGTTTAACGGAAAGTTAATGAAAAGGTTTCAAATTATTCTTTAAAATACTTTAAATCAAGTTTTTGCCCGTCAAAAACCGCATATGAAAAATACCTGATCCAGTCACCGGTATTGACGTATTTTGACTTTTCAGAAACCTGGAATTCAATTGGTAAATGTCTGTGACCGAAAATAAAAAAATCAAAATGTTCTTTTTCAGCGTGGTTTTGCAAAACTGAATCAGCATTTCTTTTTCTTCACCATAAAACTTTGCATCGTTGTCTCCGGTTGCCACTCTGCTTTTTCTTGAGAAGAAATTCGCAAGTCCTATTCCAAAATTGGGATGAAATCTTGCAAACAGCCATTGACAGATTTTATTTCTGAAAACCGCCTTGATGAATTTATATCCGTGATCACCCGGCCCCAAACCATCTCCATGACCAATAAAAAAATTTTTACCCCCAAACTCCCGCACAATTTCCCTGCGGTGCATGGTTACCCCAAGCTCTTTGGGGATATAATTAAATATCCACATGTCATGATTTCCAATAAACCAGTGAACGGGAATTCCTCTATCAGTCAGTTCGGCAATTTTTCCCTGCAGCCGCACAAATCCTTTTGGAATAGCCTTGTTGTATTCAAACCAGAAGTCAAAAACATCACCCAGTAGAAAAATTTCTTCAGCGTCATTTTTTATTTCATCGAGAAACCGTACAATTTTTTTTTCACGCTCCAACGAACTCTCATAATCAGGAGCTCCAAGATGAAAATCAGAAAGAAAATAAATTTTGCGCGGATTCATGAATCAGAAAAACGTATTAAACTGAATTCTTATTGTACTGTAAAATCGTGAAAAACGTTACAAATACATACGCTGAACCAAAAACATGCACAACTGCTCCATCCGCTTGGCAGGATTAACTTCCACATGCATGATTTTACCATCTTTTTCAGTATAAACCTGGAAAAGTTCTGTTGATGCAAGTTCATAAGTAGCGGTTGCAACTTTAACTCCACCCGGAAGGTAAATTGTGATTGTCTTAACCACTTTACCACCCGTTGCTTCGCTGTCTTCAGTATAATAACCAATCTCTTTGAAATCTTGTTTTATAGTAGTACCATAAACAGAAATGTCTGCAGTTCTGTCTCTTTCAACCATTGGAAATGCTGTTTCATTATATACCACATTCACAGTCATTACCGGAGCAACCGGTTTGGAAAGTTTCTGCGGATACAACATCAGAAATCTTTTTTCTCCGTCAGGATTAATTGTATTATTTGTAATCAGATTATTTTCTACAATGATTTTTGGCAGACCAGAAGCGAATGCACCATTCACTTCTCCGGTTGAGCCTGACTGCATAAAAAGGAAAAGCCAGAAACAATCTTTTTTTGCCGGATCTGTCGGATTGGGAACACAATCGGTCTTAATGTAGATATGTTCTTTTTTGTCGAATGACTGAACACTGAATTCTTTGTTGCCCAAAACTTCTTTTGTCTGAATAAAAAGACAATATGGAGTACCTGCATTGAAAATTGTATCCAGACTGAGTTCAACGGATCCTTTCTCTTTTGACAAAGCAACTTTTTTGTCATGATTTTTCAAATCCTTTTCAGAAAATTCCTGCGCGTAACCAACCGCTGAAAGCAAGAATACAATCAGACCGAATTTTTTCATACAGAACTATATTTGAATTAGTGACCGAAAATCTGTGCGAGCCTGTTTTGTAAATCAGCTCCCCTGACGTTTGTTGCTATGATTTTTCCTTCAGCATCAACCAGCACGGTAAACGGAATGCTCTTAACCGCATAATCTATTCCGGCAGCGCACTGCCAGCCTTTTAAATCAGAAACATGATTCGGCCAGATCAAACCGTCCTGAATTATTGCTGCTTTCCATTTTTCAGCATCCCCCGCTTTATCCAATGATACACTAAACACTTCAAATCCGTCTGCATTGTATTTTTTATACATGGCAACTACATTTGGATTTTCTCTTCTGCACGGTCCGCACCACGAGGCCCAAAAAAATCTATCAGCACCACTTTACCTTTCAAATCAGACAGCCTCAAGGTGTCACCGTTTATTCCGGGAAGAGCAATTTCTTTTGCATAATTACCAGGTTGCAGAAATGCTTTCGCATCTTTTTCTTTCTGCAGATTTGCAAGATGATTTACTGCATTCTGAACAGAAGGAGAAGTTGGAAACGAAGTACCAACCAACTGAATTACCTGCTTGTAAAGTTCCCATTCTTTTTCCTGATCAATTGCGCTGATGGTAACAATGATTGACGGTGATGTACTGTAAGTAGAAATAAACGCATTTCTGTATCCATAAAACATTTCGGCTTTTGGTTTAAAACAGAATCTGCTTTTGACTGCAGAGCAGGATTATACTTTATGACATTTCGCAGTGAATCTTCAAAAGCTCTGAAATCATAAAATTTGCGCAAAAATTCATTCATCAATACAGAATGCGGCGAGTTGACAATATTGGTAAAACGCAATGCATCACGTGTGTCTGTATAAACCTTAATTGAATCTGCCCCGAATAAAATCATGTTGTAAATCTGACCATTGTCAAATCTTAAAAAGTAATAATCCTGAAAAGGAATGGCAGTATCAATTTTATATCTTCCGAGTGAATCAGTTTTAACAACCGCAACCGGAGATGAAGCTCCGCCGAGATTCTGATTACAGAGCATTACTGTCTGATTTTTACCATTATTGATGATCTGCCCCTGAATATAGGTATTACCCAAAGCAGGTAAATTGGCTTGTGAAAAAGACAATTGTAAAACAAACGTCCCAATAAGTAAAGCAAAAAAATTCTTCATATTCATTATTCTTCCAGCAGTTCAAGCAATTTCTGTTCCAAGTCTGATCCATGCAGGTCACGCCCCACAATCTCACCATTTTTATTTAAAAGGAAAGTTGCCGGAATTGCCCCTACACCATATAATGCAGCAGGTTCAGATGACCATCCTTTCAAATCAGAGACGTGGTATGGCCAGGAAAGGTTGTCATCTTTAATGGCTTTTTTCCATGCCTCTTTGTCTTCATCCAGTGAAACACTGTAAACGGTAAACTTTTGCTTTTGTATTTATTATAAAGCGTCACCACTTCCGGATTTGCCTGTCTGCAAGGCACACCAGGACGCCCAGAAATCAATCAGCACCACTTTTCCTTTCAGGGATGATAATGAAATCATTTTTCCATCCGGATCAGGCTGATTTATTTCAGCTGCTGCAGCCGGCGGCGCACTTAATTGTGCCAGCTGCGTACGTATATTCACAATATTGGTCAGAATATAAGATGGATATTCACTGTAAGAATATTTAGATTTCATACCGTTGGCAACCCGCTGATAATAGACCAGATCGTTTGTGTCCATACTGGCAATTCCACTGGCAGGCATCAGCTCATTCAGTAACATCCAGCTCACCGGCGATGTGGTATCTTTCATAATATGCTCAACAGCATAATCACGCTGAATTGCTGAAATACTGTCCAGACTTTGCATGATTTGTTCTTTGCGTTTTGTATTAGCAGGATCAATGGTATTATACTCATTATACAAAGCTTGTTCTGCGTCTGTAAACTGCGTGATAAACTCCATGTAAATGCGCACATCTTCACTGTGTCTTGATCCTTTTACCGTATAGTTTTCACCAAAACCAGGAACAGCACCTGATAATTCAACTTCAGTTGTTGATTCATCCAGAAAAAGAATAGCAGGAATATCTGTTGCAACAAAAACGACATACTCGCGAAGCTGATTGGTGTTTGTCTGCAGTTCATAATAACCATCAACAATCACGGTGGAATCAATAAATAGCTGCTGACCATTTTCTATTACCATCAAACGCACCATTTCACCTTCAGCACCTGTAATATTTCCTGATATTTTTTGGTTTTTTACTTGTTCCTGATCATTGGTGGCAGCCTCTTCTCCGCCACAACCAATCAAAACGGCAGACAATAATACCGGGAATAATAATTTCATTTTTTTCATGTTACGAAAGCATTTCAGTCAATAATTTTCCTGCTGATTTAGGATCAGCTTTTCCTTTACTCTTTTTCATAAGTTGTCCCATCAAAAATCCTGTGAGTTTTGTTTCACCCGCACGGTATCTTTCTACTTCATTTGGATTTTCACTGATCACTTCTTCTATCATTTTTTTAATTTCTCCTTCATCCGATGTTTGAATCCAGCCGTTAGTTTCAGCAATTTTCAGCGGATCTTCATCTGACTTTAACATTTCAGGAAAAACTTTCTGTGATGCCAGTGAGTGGGATAATTTGCCGCTATCGATCAGACTAATCAGCGCAGCAATATTTTTGGTGTGACTTTCAGTTCATGAATTTCAAGAGCAAACTCATTCAAATGAGATTTTATTTCTCCCATCACCCAGTTAGTTGCGGCTTTATAATTTTTTGTATGCTGAATTACTTCTTCAAAATATAACGCAATCTCTTTCTGATCAGTCAAAACACCTGCATCATATTCTGACAATCCTAGTTCAGAAGTATATTTTTATGCAGGAAATTAGGCAATGGCGGCATTGTATTTTTAATCCGCTGAATGTGATCTGTGGTAACACGGATTGGCTGCAGATCAGGCTCAGGGAAATACCGGTAATCATTGGCCGCTTCTTTGGTACGCATGGCAGCAGTTGTTCCATTCAGTGCATTGAAGTTTCTGGTTTCCTGTGTCAGTTTTTCTCCTTTTTCAATGGCCTCTATCTGTCTTTCAATTTCATATTCAATAGCACGCTGCACATTGCGGATGGAGTTCATGTTTTTCACTTCCACTTTCACCCCAAATTCTTTTGCATCTTTCAGCATTACTGAAATATTTGCATCACAGCGCAAACTTCCTTCTTCCATATTTCCGTCGCAAATATCAAGGTAGCGGACCAGTTTTCTGACTTCTGTTACATAATTATAAGCTTCGGTTGAAGAGGCAATATCCGGATCAGAAACAATTTCAATCAGCGGAACGCCAGCTCTGTTTAAATCGATCAGTGTATTAAAAGGATCAATATCATGCAAACTTTTTCCGGCATCTTCTTCCATGTGAATTCGTGTCAGACGGATTTTTTTGTCGCTGCCGTTTTCATCTTTGATCAAAACATAACCGCCGGTACAAATAGGTGTTGTGTCCTGTGTAATCTGATAACCTTTCGGAAGATCCGGATAGAAATAATTTTTACGCGCAAAATGCTGCCATTCTGTAATATTACATTCACAGGCAACACCCATTTTAATTGCAAAATCAATGGTTTGTTTATTCATACGGGGCAACGTTCCGGGATGCCCGAGTGTAATCGCACTCACATTGGTATTGGGTGCAGCGCCGTATTCATTTTTATCGTTGGAATAGGCTTTTGATTTTGTCATCATCTGGGCGTGAATTTCCAGACCAATAACCGGTTTATATTTCGCTCTGATTTCTTTTGAAACAGCCATTAGATTCTTGAAATAAGTTCTTTCATTATGAATGTCATTTTAGGCTCCTGTTTATTTGCCACATCAATAACATCCTGTACAGTTATTTTTTTAATTTTTCCTTTAACACCGAGATCAGTAATAATTGAAATTGCAAAAACAGGAATTTCCATATGTCTTGCAACAATCACCTCAGGTACGGTTGACATTCCTACAGCATCTGCTCCCAATATCCGCACATAATTGTATTCAGCAGGAGTTTCTAAGGTTGGTCCGGTAAGTCCCGCATAAACTCCTTCAGAAATTTCAATCCCGTTTTCTTTTGCAATGGATTTTGCCACATCAATCAGTTCACTGTCATATGCATCACTCATATCCGGAAAACGGGGACCGAGTTCATCCTGATTTTTTCCAATTAAAGGATTGCCGGGAAACAAGTTTATGTGATCATTCAAAATCATGATTTCACCAATTTTGAAATCGGGATTAACACCGCCAGATGCATTGCTCAGAAAAAGTTTTTTAATACCCAGCATTTTCATCACTCTGATTGGAAACGTTACTTCCTGTAAGGTATATCCTTCATAATAATGAAATCTGCCTTGCATAGCAATCACTCTTTTACCGCCCAGCATTCCAAAAATCAATTTGCCGGAATGACTCTCAACGGTTGAAACCGGAAAATTTGGAATGGATTTATAATCCAGCGAATATTTTATTTCAATTTCTTTAACAAGTCCGCCCAAACCAGTACCCAGTACAATTCCGATTTCCGGTGCAAAGGGGGCATGTTCATGAATGAATTCAACAGATTCAACTATTTTTTTCAGCATAATTCAAAATCATTTTATCAAATTTTTCCGCTTCACTGATCTCGATTTCAATTTCCTGATAATACCAGGGAAAATTCTTAAGCATCGGTTTCAACGTGTCACCCATCAAACGCATAGCATCTTTTTCAGTTGTCAGCACGATTGTTTGAGGGCCAGCAAATTTATCAAATAAACTGTGAATTTCATTGATTTCATCTGCTTTAAAACGATGATGATCAGGATACCTGAAATGATGCAGAATTTCATTACTCTCAGAAATCTTATTCACCAGCGGTTCTGCATTTGCAATTCCGGTTACAAGAATTATCTGAAAACCTTGTAATGAATCCAAAACAGATGCATCATTCAATGCATGTACAGCGCCGTATTTTAATCTGGAAAAGAATAATTCCTGACCGGCATTCAGTTTTAGTTTTTTGCGGAATTCATTTTGATTAACCTTGCTGAAATCAGGACATTTGGTCACAATGACAGCCTGTGCCCTTTTTTTTCCGGCTTTGAATTCGCGCAAATTACCTACGGGAACAATAAAATCAGAATAAAACGGATCATCAAAAGAGGTTAAAAGTATATTGAATCCCGCATGAATAGAGCGATGCTGAAAAGCATCATCTAAAAGAATAAGATTGGTTTCCGGTTTTTCACGGCAGATATCCATAACACCATGCACGCGGTTTGCTTCCACCGCCACAGTAATTTTATTTCCAAATTTGCACTGATACTGAAGGGGTTCATCTCCCAGATTATCAGCATTTGCAAAGGAATCAGCAATTCTGAAATTGCGGTCTTTTCTTCCAAAACCTCTGCTTAATGTTGCAAGCTTATACTTGTCTTTGAGGAGTCTGATAAGATATTCTGTATGCGGTGTTTTGCCGGTTCCACCCATGCTCAGATTTCCAACACATATCACAGGCATACTGAATTTCGACGATTTAAAAAAACCGGAATCATACATAAAATTTCTGCACAGCACTACCAGTCCGTAAATCAATGCAAAAGGAAAGAGAAGAAAACGCAGCCATTTCATACCTGTACAAAAATAACCTAAATCCCTGATTCCTGTGCTAAGCTCTGTTAGAGCGAAAAATAAGCTGCTGCAGTCAGATGATCAATTGGTTTGAAATTCCGCAACCAAAATTCACAGATCACAGAATTTCAGGTTAATTTCAATTCAAATTTCATGACAATGTCTAAAACCGCAATTGTTCCAATTTATTTTTTCTGTCTGCTTTTATTAAGCTGCAGCTCTGAAAACACGGTTCAAAATCAAACTGTTGAAAATGAAAATCAAATAATTTCTTCAGATACAATTGCTGCAACCGACACGTTGCCTGAAGCAATTATTTACGATCCTTATCTGGATTCTTTTTATCTGGATTCAGATTACAAAGACGGGAAAATCAGATATGGATACAAAAACAGATTTGGAGAACGTGTCATCAAAAATCAGTTTGACCTGGCAGGTGAATTTTATCATGGCCTGGCTCCGGTGATTAAAAAAGGAAAAAGTGGTTTGATTGACACAACCGGAAAAATGATTTATGTTTTCGAAGGATATGAACTTGCTAAATGGTATAATGAACTTGGAGGCTATGATGAACTTTATAAGATGGATGAGGGAATGTATCTGGTCACGGACAAATCAGAAAAATACGGTTATGTAAACAGTAAAAATGAATTAATTGTTCCAATTGAATACAAATGGGGAAGTCAGTTTTCTGAGGGAAAAGCAGTGATAGAAAAAGACAGAAAATTTGGATTTATTGACTCCATCGGAAATTTATTTGGCCAGATTGAATACAGGTATGCAACTCCGTTTTCTGAAGGTCTGGCTGCTGTTATGCAAAAAGATAAAATCGGATTTATTGATCACACCGGAAACTATGTGATTGAGCCAGCCTATAAATCTGCTCTTTCATTTTCTGAAGGTTTGTGTGCTGTCTCTTATTCCAATGAATTCACAAATTTCTTTTTCATTGACAAAACCGGTCAGGTAATTATTGAAGGACCATTTGACAATGCCGAATCATTCAAAAACGGAGAATGTATTGTTGAAAAGCGAGGAAAATCAAGAGTGATTGACAAGACAGGAAAAGAGCTCCGCAAATTGGATTACGATTATTTTGCCGGATGCTGAAACAATTCACGGCATGATTTATGGAAATTTGTACGTTTGTGCATCTATCTGTTAAATGAGGTTTTCGGCTTTTTCATAGTACTTGTTTCTGTTTTCTGCTGTCAGTCAGTTTTCAGCCAGCAATTAATTATTGCCGGAAAAGTCACAGACAAAACGGATATGAAGTGCCTAACGCCCGCGTATATCTGCAGAAAAATGCGGAGAAAAAAGTAAGAACCAACAATAAGGGAGAATTTTTTTATTTCTTATCAGACTGAAAACTATGATTCCTTTAAAATTGGAGCATGTATATGAAGACTACTCCATTTTCATCTCTAAAAAAAAACAGAAAAAGAGCTTTGAGTGATACCATCTGGTTAAAGATGGTGCTGAATGATCTTACCTTGAAAGACATTGAAGTGGTTGCCAGAACTGAAAGACCGGACACAGTTTTTGGAACACAGGAATACAGCGTGGAAGATTTTGAATTTGACAAAAACGGAAATCTGGTTTTACTCACCTATGAAAAAAATATTCAAAGCGGATCCGTTTTAAAATTAATAGGAACCGACAACAAAGTGCTGGACAATTTTTTTGTGGAAGGAACAGCTTTGGATTTACAAACCGATTTCAGAAACAACATTCACCTGGTAACCGAAGATCAGGTTTATCTGGTCATGATCCAATCTCAGCAGTTTGATGTTTATCTGGAAGAACGTGATTATTATTTCAGATATGTGGCGCCGGTGATTGATACCATTGGAGAAAATATTTATTTCTCCAATTATTCTGATCTCTATCCGGCATTTGATTATTATGAATTTGACAGAAAAGATTCCGTTTACAATTGTCTGATGAAAATTCAGGATGATCTGATGATGGAACTGTACCGTTCAGAATTCAAATATGTGGATGCCCGGACAAAAATATGGGCCCATCAGAAACAAATAGAAACAGGCATTGACAAAGAAATCTGGGTGGGTGCAACGGTGTTCACAAACTCTGTTTATTATCAGCCTTTATATGCACCGCTTTTCAAAATTGGCAGCGACAGTATTCTCATTTTTGATCATTATGCAGATCAGCTTTTTTTATACCGTCCTGACTTTGGAAAAATTGACAGCACTGAAATTAATTACCACAAAGATGCCCGTCAGTCAGGCTGGGAACAACCATTAATTCAGGATGAAGTCAATGGAAAAATCTATGCGCTTTTTGAACGGGGCGGATACAGTTATCTGCATGAAATTGATCTGACAGACGGCAGTATCAAACAATCTTTTAAACTTTATTATAAATACACAGAACGGATCAAAATTAAAAACGGAAAAGTGTTTTATATCTATCGTCCGTTTGAATCCATTCAGAAGAAATACATCTACAGTGAAAAACTGAGTAGTTAATTTTTCTTTTTCTTTCTTTTGTTTTTCACCCGTTCACCGGTCACGGCAGAACGCGGACCTTTTAATTTGTTGACAAAGGGGCGTTGTCTTTCTTTACCTCCGGGCTTATTGGTACGTTTATTTTTATCCTGTACATTTTCAACCGGCGCAACGGCATTTGTTCCGCCTCCGTTTGGCGCATCCGGATCAACCGGGTTTGTCCAGATATCATCCACTTCCACAAAAGCAATTTCATCTTCATCATCGGTAGGAATATATTTTCTCACCGTTTCATTTTCATCATTATAAGCAACAAAATCTTCATAATAAACCCAAATTCCGTTTTCCCATTTATACCCGTCATAGGTCATGTCAGGAATATAATAATCCCAGATACCTTCCAGCTGCGGGGTTTCAGGAACAAGGTGATCGAACACAATAGCACCCAGTTTCTCATTCATTCTGACAGAAATAATTGCTTTTTCAGAATACTCAAAAAACACACGGCGCAGTAAATGATTTGATCCGGGAGCCTCCTGAAACAAAGGATATCCCATGCGCAATGTTTTTCCCTTAAAATAAAATACATCCAGAATTTTTCTGTTTGTTGACCGGTCATTTCCGTTAAAACCAAAAATAGTGTACAGCGTTTTATTTCCTTTTTTTACCGGAATGATATTGTAATAAAGTGCGCCGTACCAATGTTCAGCTGTCAATGTGTGGTCTGGTCTTGGAGTAATGGTTAATTTATCTTCCGTCAGTTCAATAACATCGTTTTCTCTTTCGTCAGGTTTAACCAGATAACAGAAATGGGTGTGTGTGCCAAATTCATCTTCAATATTCCAGTTAAATAATCTGAAGGCTCCGTCCGGAGAAGATATTGTTGACATCGTTGTCCAGGATGAGAACGGATAACTGACAACACCCGGATAAACCAGAAGATTTTTCATTTCTTCTTTCAGATCCATGTTCACCATTTCACGTTCCATGTCTGTCTTAACTGTCCTCAGACTGGTGAGCAGCAATCCTATTTCCTTTTCTTTTCTGATCAGAAAGTATCGTTCTCAATTCCTTTGCTGAGTGCAAAAAAAGGAGTTAATAAAACCGATACTAAAAGGATTCTCATGATTCAATAACGCAAGAGGTTGGTTTGGTCACATTCAAAGTTACGAAAATTTATCCAGATTCCCTGCCAAGCTTGGATTGACTGCACTTTACTTGTACGTAAAATACTACAATTAAGTTTCTGTTAAGTTCAAAGCGGTTAATAAAAGAGTGTGACTGAAATTGCCTTATTGATTTAAACAATATTATTTTTGCCAAAAAATATCACGTATGAATTTGTCAGAATTATTTGAAAGCGGTGAGCGTAAAAAAGATCGTTGTCACTTCAGAAACATGGTAATTATTGCCCGTGCTGATGGTGCAATCAACCCAAATGAAAAAACACTGCTTGATAAGATAGGCGCTAAACTTAATCTGACACCTGAACAGATTCATGACATTGCCAAAAATGCAAAATCATTCAACACCACTGCTCCATACGGAAGAGAAGAACGTTTTGAACAAATGATCAATCTGGTTCAGATGGCGCAGGTTGATGGTTCAATTTCTGACGATGAAATGCAGACATTGGAAAGAGTTGCGGTTGGAATTGGTTACCGCAATCTGGATGAAGTGGATATTGAAAGTATTCTGGCATTGATTTCCCGCGGTGAAAGTACTGAGGGAATTATGGATGAACTGCTGTACTAAAAGAAAGATCTCAATTTTCTTTTTAATTTTAGTTAATGAATGATTCAGTAATATCATTCGTATAACTTTTCATGCTCACTAAAAATTATTTATTTGGCTTGTTGTTTGCGGCACTTTCACTGAGTCTTTCAACTTGTGCTGTTTTCAAATCCGGCAAAAAACCGGTTGAACTGGAAATACGGTACAACGATGGAAATTATGTGAACTACGGTAAAACTTTTCCGGTTGAATTTTATGTCAAATATTCCAACGGAAAAGAAAAAGAAGTCACCGGAAAAGATGAACTGACTGTCAATACCGCCGGTGCTTTTTATTCAAACGGATATATTCATATTGATGGTCTTCCAAAAAAATTGGTTCCAATCAGGTAAAAATTTCTGCTGCGTATACCAAAGATGATGTTACGCTGAAAGATGAGATTACTATTCCGTTCAATTATAAAGGAGATATTGAAATTTCATTTACCGGAAGACAGGGATCAACCGGAAGTTCAGGTGAAAACGGAACTACACCACTTTTGTTCAGAGATGGCAAAGAAGGAGGCTCCGGAGGCATTGGCGGAGATGGTGGTTCGGGAGACAATCTCACTTTGTACGTGTGGAAAGACAGCATGGAATATTATTACATCCGCGTCAATAATCTGACAACAACCCAAACGTATATTTATAAAATTAAAAAAACAGATTACCGGTTTCATATGAATGTATCCGGCGGGCAAGGTGGTACAGGAGGAAAAGGCGGACAAGGCGGAGACGGAAAAGACGGATCTAACTCAAATAACAAAGTAAAAGCGCCCGGCAACGGAGGTATGGGAGGATCTGGTGGAATTGGCGGAACGGGTGGTAAAGGAGGAAATGTTTATGTTTTTATTCATCCGAATGCTGCGGATATTCAGCCTATTTTTAGCTGTAATAATTTTGGAGGTTCAGGTGGTTATGGTGGTGATGGCGGAACCGGTGGCCGTGGCGGAACTCCGCTTGAAGGTCAGACAGCCGGCGCTTCTGGTGTGAATGGTTCAAAAGGTTCTTCCGGATACAACGGTGCAAGCGGTGATGTATTTACTGTTTTGATTGAAAGTTTTGATATTGAATATTAATTCTCTTCATAATTTGGTAATTAATTGAATTCGTTTCTTGCCCAGATAAAAAACACTCTGAAAATTGTTTCTACTAAGAAAGCCTGCTTCTTTCGCAACCAAAAACATTAACTTACCTACTTCTTCTTTTGGTTTGACCCAAAAGAAGCAAAAAGTCAAGGCCCGCAAAAAAGACAGGCAATTCTTCTCTCAAATTCTAAGTGCGGACGGGTGATCTCCGGTTCAGTTTGGGAAAAATTTAACCTCTTCACACGGAGCTTCCCGACCTTCTAAGAATTTGCTTCGAATTATTACCAGTCTTTTTTGATGGCCGGGAAACGCCTTTAGATATTTGAACTTTTTTCTGATAGACAATCATTCAGGTTCTTTCAGTGTATATTTGTGTTACATTGAAAAACTGACATGAATTACAAAATCACATACGCCAGACCCAATTCACAATACATTGCTATTGAAGCCGAATTTGAAACCGGAAAATCAAAAAGTAAAACAGCTGATGTTTGTTTACCTGCATGGAGACCCGGACGGTATGAACTAGGAAATTTTGCCAAAAACATTCATGGATTTTCTGCTGTAGATGAAAAAGGAAAAAAACTTTCTTTTGAAAAAACAGCCAAAGATGTCTGGAAAATAAATCTGAACAACACTAAAAAATTCAAAGTAAGATACAGTTATTTTGCCGCTGAACTGAATGCAGGTTCTACCTTTATGAATGATCAGCAGTTGTACGTGAATCCAGTAAACTGCCTGATGTACATGAAAGATAAATCAGATGAAAAATGTACACTCACATTAAATTTACCACCTGATTTTAAATTGGCCTGCGGAGCAAAACACGCAAAAAATATTATTACCACAGCTTCATTTCATGAGCTGGCTGATTCACCTTTTATTGCCAGCGCAAACTTGCAGCATCATTCTTACAAAACCAAAGGCGTACTTTTTCATTTGTGGTTTCAGGGAGAGTGCCGTCCGGAATGGGATAAACTTTTACCGCACTTTTTAAAATTTACCGATGCGCAATTGGAAAAATTCAACGCCTTTCCGGTGAAAGAATATCATTTTCTGTTTCAGATATTGCCTTATCCAAATTATCACGGAGTAGAACATACAACCAGTACTGTACTGGCTTTGGGACCCGGTTATGAAATCATGAACGAGGGGTATGATGATTTACTGGGTGTTTGTTCGCATGAATTATATCACGCATGGAATGTTAAAACAATTCGGCCGGCTGATATGTTTCCGTATGATTATTCAAGAGAAAATTATTCAAGACTCGGATATGTTTGTGAAGGAGTCACCACCTACATGGGTGATTTATTTTTAGCAGAATCAGGTGTGAAAGATTTTGGCTGGTACAAAAAAGAATTAGAAAAATTACTGCAAAAACATTTTGATAATTTCGGACGGTTCAATTATTCCGTTGCTGAAAGCAGCTTTGATACCTGGCTGGACGGCTATGTACCCGGAGCGCCCAACCGCAAAACAAGTATCTACAATGAAGGTGCTTTACTTGCCATGGTGACTGATTTGAAAATCAGAAAAAAAACGCAGAACAAAAATTCACTCCATGATGTAATGTCTGAGTTGTATCAGAAATTTGCATTAAAAAACAAAGGCTATACAGAAAGTGATTATCAGAAAATAGTGGAGAAATTTCTGGGTGAAAAAGCAGACAAACTTTTTGAAAATTATTTCTACGGATTACATTCCTTTGAATCTATTTTAGTAGAAGCATTTGAATCGGTTGGACTGAATATTAAAATGTCTCCCAACCCACTCCACTCCATGGCTATATTGGGAGTTAAAACACAAATGATGTTGGACAAAACCATTGTCAAACAAATTTCTCCCGGCAGCACAGCTGATTTAGGACAAGTGATGTTAGAAGATGAAATTTTAGCCGTAAACGGATTCAAAATAAACGGCAATTTAGACAAGTGGGTAGAATATTTCAAAGACACCCAAATAGAATTGACAGTCAACCGTGCAGGAAGAATTTTACAACTAATTTGCCCGCATACCAACAAAAGTTATTTTCCGATTTACAATGTCATCAAGGCAAAGGCTCCATCCAATTTAGAAAAACGCATTTTCAAAAAATGGTGTGGTGCTGAATGGGATAAGGTGGTGGTTTGAGAGTGATTTGATAAAAGGGTTACAACCTAATATATTTAGTTAAGGCGCACGTGCACTTGAAAAAAAACTTTCAATTCTAATAATTTACAACTTTTGAATTTTTCTAAATTGAATCGGTTAATATCAATCTTAATTGTGATATCTTTTCACAACCATTCATTTACTCAAACTCATTCCTATTGGTCTGAAATAATTGAAGCTGAAAATAAATTTGTCTTAAAAGAATATGATGCTAGTGCTTCTGCTTATTACAACACATTTCTTTATTACGGAGTTAATGATGTAGAAAATTGGTTTAATGCTATTTTTATTAGCGAACAATTTTCATCAGATAAGGTTTATAGCGATTCACTTATATTTTTAATTCTGAAGGAGATTGATATTTTTGATCTGCGCAGCTTTGATGAGCCGATTTCACGTTTACCAAAATTGATTTATGTCTCAGACACTATTCAACATAAAAATTACATTACTTTAAATGAGAAACAAAGACAGCTATACTCTAAATGGAAATTGCTGGAAAGAAAAGATCAAAGACCCAGAAAATTTCCTTATTCTATATTTGTTTCAAATAAAAAATTGCATACCATAGATTCTCTCAATCGAGAGAAATTGATTAAACTTTATAATCAAAACGGTAAAACGCTTCCAAGTTCTATAAATTTTGGTCAGCCCAATAAAACAACGCCATATTGGTTTATTTTTCAGCATTCAACTTATAACTGGAAGGAAAGCAAAGTCAACAACTCCAGACTTCAACAAATTTTGTTTGATGAACTTTCGAAAGGTAAGGTTTCACCTGAATCAGCACAATTTCATCTTATTTACACCGTAGCAAGAGAAATCAGTCACGGCGCATCGGAAATTATTTATAATGATCCTCAGAATTTTATTTCTGATTGGTTCAACATCGTTAAGTTTAATTCAATGACCGATCTACAGCATGAAATAAATATTGATGAACTCACTTTTATTAATGAATTAAGAAAACAAATTTATCTTGAAGAAATTAATGATGCTTATCTACGAAAACGTTTACTATTTATAGAACAAAATTTGTATTTTAGATAGTATGAAAATCTACGACAGAGAAAATAGTTTCCGTGATGGAATGGCCGCAGTCAATGTTGGTTTTAAAGATGTTGCAACTGATCACATTTATGACCCGCGTGAAGGTTATGCCCGCATGACAATCAGCGAAGGTAAATGGGGTTATATCAACGAAAAAAGAGAGGAAGTAATTCCGGTGATTTATGATCAGGCCGGCAATTTTTCTGAAGGACTTGCGGTGGTTAAATTAAACGGTGAATCATTTTTTATCGACAAAACCGGGAAGCGTCTGTTTGAATGTGTGTATGATACTTTCTGGTCATTTTGCAACGGATTAGGCACAGTCAGAAAATCAGGTAAATGTGGATTTATAAACCGGAAAGGTGAGGAAATTATTCCGCTGATCTATGAACAGGTTTTTGATTTTAAAGAGGGGCTTGCTCCTGTACAGCTCAATGGACTTTGGGGATTTATCAATACTAAAAACGAGCCTGTTATTCCGTTTCAATATTCTGATGCAAGCCTATTTTACAAAGGATTGGCAAAAGTTCAGCTTAATGGAAAATTCGGCTGCATCAATACATCGGGAAAAGAAATTTTTCCCTGTCAGTTCAGTGAATTAAACATGCTCAATGCCGGTCTAATTGAAAC
The DNA here is from genome assembly GCA_016719925.1 of Crocinitomicaceae bacterium. Taxonomy (GTDB): domain Bacteria; phylum Bacteroidota; class Bacteroidia; order Flavobacteriales_D; family Crocinitomicaceae; genus JADJGJ01. Next base: position 80,058 of record JADJYC010000010.1, read on the forward strand.
CATACAAAATGAAAAATACGTTTACTACAGTTTAGACGGAAAACAAATTACCCCTTCATACAATTACAGCACCAGTTTTTACAATAATATATTTTGTGTAGTTGGAAATGGAAACAGTGGTAAACGGTGGTGGCAGTTTCAGAAAATGACCGGTTCCAAATGGGGAGTGATTGATCAAAACGGCATAGAAGTGGTGCCGCTTATTTATGATAGTTATGATGAGGCTATTGCTGAGATGAAAAAGCTGAACAAAACATAAATTTGTAGTTTTGTCGGGTTGGATTGAGTTTTTCTCTTGTTCCGGGGGGGAAAAAAAAGGGGGGAGGAAAAGAAAAAGAGAGAGGAACGGAAAGGTGTAATATTGCAGGCGTAAGAGTCTGCCAGCTGGCGCGAGCGTCGCAACAAGGATAAAACAAATACACTTCAGCCTAACTCTTCCCCATCTCTCTCAACAGCGCCTCTTTTTCAGCAAGTACTTTCTGAAGTTTTTGTTTGTTTTGCTGTTTTTCGTAAGACTCTAAAGCGAGTGAAATTAATTGTGCGATGAACATACCAAACTTGCGTTCTGTCAAATCCCATTTACGCGGAATTCCGACGTGCTCAAAACAAACTACACCAATCATTTCTCCTTCAATACGGATTGGAACATCAATCATAGAAGTGATGCCGTATTTTTCAAGATAAGGTTCTACCAGTTCTTCGGTGCGGGAATCTTCCAGAGAATAATTAGTGGCAATAATTTCTTGTGTGGCCAATAATCTGAAATCTCTCAGCAAAATCACTTTGTCATTAAATGTATTGGTGCTGCGCGTATAATTTCCGATACATTCAATCATGGTAAAATCTTTGTCTGCACGCCAGGCATTTACTCTTTCAATCTGCAGGGCGTTTGCTGATTCCAGCAGAATTTCCTGAATGGCTTTGGTAAGCAAACCTTCACGCATGTAACGTGATTTGGTGAGCTTTTCTACCACATTGATTTTTTCTACCAGTCCGTTATGCCCCTGCACATCTTTGGTAACATCTTCAATCATCACAATCACACGTTCACCGCTTACAGCTTTTACCAGTGTAGCATTGAAATAAACGGTCTCACCGAATTTATTTTTAACAGAAATATTACTGAGCTTAGCTTTTGACTCAGACATTTTTTCAGGATTGAATTTAAAATCCGGTGAAAGGTCATTGACTTTTCTGCCAACAAGTTCATTGAGATGAAATGCAAAAAATTTAGATGCATAGGGATTTACAAACTCAATTGTTCCGTCGTTGGCGCATACCACCACTCCCTGATCCATTTGTTCAGCAATTAGTGCGAGTTCCTGAAATTCAAGCTGCATACCGGAGAATTTACTGAACCAATATAGTAATTTATTTTATTGAAATCCAGTGGATTGAAAATTTTTGCTACGTGGAATGAATACTTCGTTAGCTGGCGCGAGCGTCACGCTCGTGCCTTACGCAAACGATAGACAAAAATTCAAAGTTCTTTTTTTGACACCAACAAAATAACTCTGTTTAACGAAACCAAAAGAAATATATAATTAAATCAATTTAAAGAAAGTAAACTATTATTCTCAGTTCTAAGCAGATTAACACTTTGAAGATTCTGGTTTAAATTTCGGTTTATTCAAGGCACGAGCGAGACGTTCGCGCCAGCCGCTCCAGGGAAAAAACAAAGTCTTTTCTTTAAAATTATTTGACCTGAAAATAAAAAGTACAGTAAATTATTTCAGCGTACCGAGAAAAGCAAGCACATTTTTTTCAATGCGTGATTCAATATCTGAATTGTCTGCTTTGACAAATTTTTCTCCGGTGATTTTTTCGTAGAGTTCAATGTATCTTTCTGTTACGGTATTGACAAATTCATCCGGCATCATTGGCATGGTCTGACCTTCCAGTCCCTGAAAATTATTTGCGATCAGCCATTCACGCACAAACTCTTTTGAAAGTTGTTTTTGTTTTTCACCTTTTGCCTGACGTTCAGCATAACCATCTGCATAGAAATAACGGGATGAATCAGGCGTATGAATTTCATCAATGAGATAAATTTTACCGTTCTTTTTTCCAAACTCGTATTTGGTATCTACCAAAATCAAACCACGCTCTGCAGCAATTTTACTTCCGCGCTCAAAAAGAGCGAAGGTATATTTTTCAAGCTGTTCGTAATCTTCTTTTGAAACAATTCCTTTGGCAATAATATCTTCTCTGGAAATATCTTCATCATGATGACCGCTTTCTGCTTTTGTTGCAGGTGTGATAATGGGTGAAGGAAACTTGTCATTTTCTTTCATACCATCCGGCAATTTCACCCCGCACAAAATTCGTTTACCCGCTTTGTATTCTCTGGCTGCATGCCCGGCAAGATAACCTCTGATTACCATTTCTACTTTAAACGGTTCACACATATGACCAACTGCAACCATCGGATCAGGTGTACCGGTTAACCAGTTGGGAACAATGTCAGCCGTTGCATGTAAAAATTTTGCAGCAAGCTGATTCAATACCTGCCCTTTATATGGAATTGGTTTGGGCAAAATATGATCAAATGCGGAGATCCGGTCTGAAGCAACAATCACCAAAAACTCATTCTCCAGAAAATAAACATCACGGACTTTTCCGTTATAAACAGATTTTTGTCCGGGAAAATGAAATGTGGTTGACTGGATAGCCTGCATATTTTTGGTTTTAATTCAGTGGCACAAATTTACTCAGAAAAAAAAGGCGTGAGAGCCATGGTTGAAAAGTTGGTATAAAATATGAAAGCCCTCAATAAGAGGGCTTTTCAGATCATTAATATATACGTAAACCTGCGGGGATTATTTCAAAAAATGTGTATTGGGGGCTTGTGAAATTTATCAATTTCATTTCAAAAACACGTCATTGGGGGCGGATGTAAAATCCGCCCCTGCGTTATTGTATGACTTCAATCCACTGACCTTTGACGCGTCCATAAATGGTATTATCGTACATGGCTTCCACTGAAATTCCCGGCATATAAAATTTACCCAGATAACTTGAATTCATCTGAACACGGAATGTTTTTGATTTACCGGAACTCAAATCGAAATAGGTATAAATCCTGTCATCGCGAATATCCTGATAGGTAAAGAAAGAAGATTTATCAGATGCAAACTCATCCATGCGCGAGTTGTGAATTTCCCAACCTGACGGAACAATATGAACCAAAGCAAGTTCTTTCAAATCACCGCGAATACCTGAATTTGTAACAGTGATTTCTGCAATAAAATCTGTACCCTGTTTCATGTTGGCCACGTTCAGTGTTTTGTTGTTCATGTCAAGATATTTTACTGAAAGAGTAATATTGCTGGCTTCATTTTTCTCTTCACCTGCAACCGGAATTCCTTTTGAAATTAATCGAATATACAAAACTCCATCTCCGGTATTTTCTACTTTCACCTGATCTGATTTTTCATTCATTTCAAATCGAATCATACTCAATGCAGAATTACGCGAACCTTTTGTACCGTCAATATCAAATGTAAATTTGAGTTTACTTTCTCCTTTATATGCTCCCATAAATTTGCTGACAGCAAGCAAACAATAGGCGGTTGTTTGAGTACTCATCCATTCATCATTGTTCAATCGGTCAGCCAGTGCTTTTGCCATTTCTGCAGCATCGGTTTTCATATTTAATAAGACGAGTGTTTCGACAATCATTGCCTCATCTCTGTAATTTGAACCGTAGGTATATGACAACTCATTGTATTGCGGAACAGTTTTTCCATGTCCCTGAATCAATTCAACAGCCACTTCTTTTTGTCCGGCAATTTTATAGGCAGCTGCCAATCTCCATCGCGCAGGAATTGAAAGATCGGTTCTTTCACGCAAACGGTTCATTAATCCCAATTCTGCTTTTCCGGCAAGCGCCAGCGTGTATAGACGATATGCCTGTGTGTGAGATCACTGTACTGATATCCTGCAATGGTTTCATTGGACTTGTTCCAGTTTTTGGCTTGTTTTTTCTGGAAATTAATCCAGCTTGTTTTCATGCCGGACGGAATAAAAAATCCTTTTTTCTCTGCCTCAATCAAAAAATGCCCGGCATAATTTGTTCCCCATTCGTTGTCATATGTATCTCCCGGCCAGTAAGAAAATCCGCCGCTTGACGTCTGGAATAAACGAATGCGTTCAATACCTGCATTGATGTTATTCTGAATTTTTGTTTTTTCAGTTGCATCGAGTTCCATAATATCTGCCAGATATAATTGCGGGAATACTGAAGAGGTTGTCTGCTCAATACATCCATGTGGATATGAGATCAGATAATCCAGTCGTCTTCCCAGATCAATAGCCGGGAAATTTGATACTTCCAAAAATCCGCGGTTGGTTCCCTGCATCCCAAAATAATCCATTGAACCTTCAAAAATTTCTCCCGGATTCAAGACTTTATCCTGCACTTTGGTTTGTTCAGAATTTGGTGTACGCACATCCAGTTCAATATCAAATCTTGCTTTTTCACTTCCGCTGACAGCGTTAATGGTCACTGTTGCGATACCCGTTTTTTCAGCTACTTTCAATTTGAAGTTGGCAATTTTATCTCCAATCTCTGAAAACGTCAATGACTGTGTTTTTTCTCCTTCTACTTTGAAAAAGTCATTGGTAGAAATAGTGACAGAAACATTTTTTACATTTTTTTCCATGGCAAAAACATTCACGGGTAATGAAACCGTTTCACCCGGACCAACAACACGTGGCAACGTACCAAGTACCATCAGCGGATTTCTCACCGGCACTGTTTTTTCAGTTCGGCCGTAAGCGGTATTTTCACCGGCAACTACCATCACTCTTACTGAACCAACATAATTTGGAATCTGCACGGTGTGTGTATTAATTGTTCCGTCAGTTTCAAATGGTCCCAGAAAACGAACCATGGGTTCAAACCGGTTTGCTTTTACATTTTTTCTGTTCATGCCATCTTCATCACCACCAATTGCCAGCATCTTATCCATTTCTTCAGCATACACACCAAGTACATAATCATACATATCCCAGGTTTTTACACCTAGTGCTTCACGCTGATAAAAATGATTCCACGGATCAGGTGTTTTGAAACTTGTCAGATCCAATAATCCTTCATCTACAATGGCAAGTGTGTACGTCATCGGACGATTATTTTTCTCACCTACTTTGATGGTAGTTGTTGTCTCGGGTTTTAATGCATCCGGCATCTGAATGATTGGCTCCAGATGTGATGAAGGATCTTCCACCGAAATAGGTACAACGCCATACATTCTGATAGGCAAATCATTTTTGGTATTTGCATAAGGCTGAATAAGTGTGACGTGAACAAAAACATTCGGATCCATTTCATCCGTTGTGGTAAACTGACATTGCGTTTGTCCTTTCTCTGTTTCAAGCCAGAATTTGTCAATGATTTTTGTTCCGCTTTCCAGACTGATTAAGGCTCTGCCTTCTTCCGGCGTTGGAATTGTCAGTGTGACCATCTCCCCTTTTGTGTAGACTTCCTTGTCGGTAGAAAAAGTTAACATGGTTGCATTTTCAGAATTTGATCTGCTTCCTCTTTGCTCATACGGCCAGTCAACAAAAACAATTTTTCCGGTAACGTGTCCTGATTTTTTATCTTCTACCTGAATGAGATATCTGCCCCAGTTTGGCTGATCTATGCGGAATTTAAAAAGTGCTTTTCCGCCAGATGTTGTCAACGTTTTTTGTTGAATCGGAGTTGTACTTTCACGTGAGATATAACTTGCCAGATCATTGTCATAACTATCCCACCACCATCTCCATTCCAGCTGATACACTTTCACTTCTACTTCACTTGAAACAAATGCACCGCTTTCATTTAACGTCACAATTTCTACTGCATGATCTTTTCCGGTCACCAGCGTTCCTCCGTACATATCTCCCTCAGGAACTCTAATACCCGCATACTCGGTGTATGGTGAATAAATTACAGACGTTCTGTCAATGCTGAAATCTCCACCGCTTTCAAAAACTTTTGTGGTAAAATATGCTTTCAGCATGCCGGGTGAAGCATCTGTTAATTCAATGCCGTGTTCAAAATTTAATTTTCCGTCAGCATCCAGATTTCCTTTAAAAATTGTTTTGTCTTCTGATTGAAAATCTTTCAGCGGATCATCAAAAAATAAAGCCGTTGAATTTTTTGAAAGTGGTGGTTGTAGCTTCAAGATGCACATCCACTTTCGCTTTTAGTCCGCCTGCTTTGGCTCCATGCAGCCAGCTCACTTCCATGGCTACATTTTTACCTGCGGTTTGGTTTAATGTCTCACCGGCAAACTTCAGATTTATTTTCAGCCGGTTTGGTTTTACTGATTCAATTTTTAGTTGTTTGTGATACGTACGGTTACCTACAGAGACTTTTGCTGTATAATTTCCGGTCAACGCTTCAGGACGTGTTTTGGTTCTGAAATCATACAAACCATTTTTAGAAACAGTTTTGATTTTTTCGTAAATCACATTTCCTTTTGGATTGATAATTTCCAGTTTCACCGGATGGTTGGCAGGTAAAACATCTGCCTTATCTTCTAACATAAATGAGATAAAAAGACTATCACCCGGACGCCACACACCTCTTTCTGTATAAATAAATCCTTTGATTCCGTTTTGAACTGTTTCACCGCTTACATCAAACTTGCTCAGAGAAAGACTTTCTCCGTCATTCAATTTCAGATATCCTTTCTGATTATTGTGTTCTGCAACTACAACAAATGGTTTTCTGTCGAGATGAATTTCACCCATTCCTTCTGCATTGGTTTTTGTTTCACCCAATAACTGCTGCTGAAAATCATAAAATTTCAGATTGGTTTCCTGCAGGGGATCTGTAGAGATAAGATCCGTAGTAAAAATGTGCATGGTTTTATCTCCGCCGGCTTTGGCAATCATTCCGATATCAGAAACCAGAATGTTTCTTGAAATGGAAAAATTATCATAGAAGCGATCATGACACGGGTCCTTTTTTTGCTGGCGGATTGTTTCATAATCGTAGTCGTAATCATAATAATCATAGTAATAATAATCATCATAGTAGTACGAATTTTCCCAGTCATTTTCATTCCACTCTTCCTCTTCTGATGTAAAAGCAAATGCAATTAAATTATCATCTGTCGGTTGTCCGCCTGTACACTCATACAATGAATATTCTTTTTTAGCGGTGAGTTCAATGTGATAAATTGCACCGGGATCCAAATCCGTATATTTTCCAAGATTAATAGAGAAATTATTCCAGTCATGCAGATTCATTTCTCCCTCCGGATCGAGTTCAATTTTTTCTTTGTGCACTTCTCTTCCAACTCTTCTCAACTGATAGGTTCCGTCATAATCATTCTCCTGAAAAAACTGAATCACATTGTCTTCAAAAATTTTTGTAATTGTCAGATCAACTGCATTCAGATTCACACATTTAAAAGGAAAATGGCTGTCTCCTGTTCGCGGCACAATATTTCCTCACCTATTAATTCAATGTCTGGTGCAATGTCTTCAAAATATACACGGTAAGAATCAGCACCTGATATTTTTTGTCCTTTTGAATTTTCAATGGAACCATCAACAGTAACATAAGTAGAACCAACTATTCTTTCTGCCGGATACAGCGTCACTACCTGTCCGTCTACAACCATGGTTGCTTCATAATCCTCCAAATAAATTAAACCATCCAAAAGCTGACTTGAATTGAGCGGATCAGAAAAATGAATTTTTACATACTGCACCGGTGCGTGACTTACTTCTACATCAAGTACAACAAATTCATCTACTGCCGGAATCGTAATTTCTTTTGTTCCGGTAGTTTCAATTCCGGCATCTGAACCATCCCATTCAATATTTAAATCTGAACGCTGATTTTTACGCAGAATATTGTCAACAGAAAAATTCCATCTGAAGCGGTTCTCTTTTTTCAATGTCACGTTAAGAGAGCTTCCGTCCTGCTGTGCTGAAATAAAATCATGAACAGCTGATGAATCCACCACATCATTAAAAACAATGGAACCATTCATGCGCTGTTTGGTATAGTCCGTTACATTATATGTTTCAAAATTTTCTATTTCAACCCTGAAATCTTTTTTAATGGTTCTGAAATTAAATTCAAATACTTCAAATCCGGCTTCAACTGGCATTAGTTCAGCAAGATTAATTGTTCCTTTGTAGCGTACACCAGAATGTAAAAATCCGGCCGGATTAAATTCAAGTGTCTGTTCATCCAGCCAGGATACAATACCATCAGCCTCAGGATAAATTGAAAACACATCTGACATATCCTCTTCCTGACGGTCTTTACCATGTCTTCTACTTTTCCTGTTCCGCACGAATACAGAATAAGAGTGAAGGCTGGAACAGAGAATTTAAATACCGATGTAATATTGAAATTCAGAGCTTTTAAAAGGGTTTTCATAGACATTGATTAAGATGAATCAAATGTAAATGAATTCAGGTCAGTAACTTATCAGCCTGACCACTTAAATAAATCAACTTATTATTTGTGTTGGTGAAATGATTATCCGGAAATTACATTTCAGAATAAGATTCAATTCCGTCTTCTGTGACGATATAGGTTCTTCTTTTGCCGGCTTCTCTGGAGAATAATACATCAAAAATAATTTTGTCTGTTACATGCATTTTCAGAATAGCGTAGTCACGGTATTTTTCAGAGTGCACGTGTTGTCTGCAGGAAGGACAATTGAATGCAACAATTTCACCGGGATTAAAATCTACCCGGGGTTCATGCAGATATTCATAATTACCAAATGTAGTTGCCAGCCGGATAATACCTTCTTCGCCGCTCTGACGGCGTGTACTAAGCTCTATGTAACCGTCAGCATTCAGCTTTCCGGTACAATGCGGGCAATGAAAATCGCAGTTCCTGATATCCATCTTGGGTAGAATGGTTTCAAAAAATGTAAGGAGATTTATGAACGCATACAAAATTATTAGACGAACGCAGGTTTTTGACAGATCAACGCCTTCTTTTGTACTAAAACGATTTATAATAAATCTAAAACGGTCAGATTATGATTTCATTCTCACGAATGTCACTTTGAAACTTGCCACCGGGATAAGCGTCATTGTAATCAAAGTTCAGCCAGATAAACCCTTTGTTGTCCTCATAATAGAAGATGGATTTGCCTTTGGCCTCATGAACAAAAAAAACATTTTTAATAAGATATACCACGGTCTCCAGGTCTTTTGAATTTCCAAATTTCACTTCCGGATACATATGACCTCCGGTAGATCCGTCCGGATGTTTGATTTTAGTCCTGATCAGTCTCACCTCTCCTCCAATTGCTTTTATACAGGAAGCCATCATAATAGAATAATCATCACAGTCTCCTTTAAAGTTATCATCATACTTTAACTGCCCCAGCGTTTCACTTGCTTTGGAGTAATATTCTTCCCCAACCGGATCAAAAACATATTTCCAGTGTCCGTAGATTTCTTTGAATACACTGAAAAACTGCACCCATTTTCTGTTTTTTGGAAAGATAAGCCTGATCATCAAAATGTTTTACTGCAATACTTGCTGCGTAATTTCTCAAATCCGGATTATCATAATCAATAGCGTTACGCAATTCCTCTTCTCTGGCAAAAGCGCCGTCCTGTGTTAAAAATTCAGAGCTGAGTGAATTCGATGACAGGTCATACAGAAATTCAGAATAATCGTGGTAAAGATTCTCCAGCGTGTAGATTCCGGCAAAATTGGTGATAGTCAAAACTACCAATCCTGAAATCATAGAAAAATAGACAATGGTTCTGAACTTTTTCAACAAATAATACGCCGCAAAAAAGATGACCAGAAAAAGAATGATGTGATCCAGCCGGATTGCCTTTTCGAACAGATTAATTTCAACGGACGGAATATATTTATAAAGTAAAATGAATAAAGGCATGGTCAGAACTGCGGCAACAATACCCAGAATAATTACTGAATATGCATGATGTTTGTCACCTGAAGGTTTGTGTTCCTCATTTACCGCTTTTGCATCCGGCATATTCCCCGCTGCCTGTGATTCTTCATTCATACTTCAAAAGTAACGATTGAGCGGACAATTAATTACAGAAAATTCACAAAAAAAGTTTACTATTTTTTATTCGCTGCAGAATTTGAATTCAAAGCATGATTCAGGTCATCATCTGAAAAACGGAAACCCGAATCAGTAGCCGGATCCGGGTTTCGTTTTTTTCATTTCAAAAGTTGACGATAAACGTCAGAATTATACATTAACACGGCAAGTAAGGTTTGAGGGTTGGGTATCTTCTAAAATAATTATCTTTATCCCTCAAATTAACCGTCAAAACGGGCAAAAACACAGATACTATGAAAAATGTTACAGTTATTGGAGCCGGAACAATGGGAAATGGAATTGCGCACACGTTTGCACAATTTGGCTATTCCGTAAATCTGGTTGATGTTTCAGAAGACGCTTTGAAAAAAGCAGTTGCCACTATTACAAAAAATCTTGACCGCATGGTTGAAAAGGGCAAACTGACCGCAGAAGACAAAACAAAAACATTATCCAATATTAAAACGGTGACTGATTTAAAATCAGGCGTTGCAAATGCCGAACTGGTAGTTGAAGCAGCTACTGAAAATATAGATCTGAAACTGAAAATTTTCCGTGATATGGATGCGGCCACTTCACCAAACTGTATTTTGGCAACCAACACATCCTCAATCTCAATAACAAAAATTGCCGCTGTTACTTCAAAGCCGGATAAAGTAATCGGTATGCACTTTATGAATCCTGTACCGGTGATGAAACTGGTAGAAATTATCAGAGGATACAATACATCTGATGAAGTGACAAAAACAATCATGGAAGCAAGTAAGTCACTTGACAAAGTTCCGGTTGAAGTAAATGATTATCCCGGATTTGTTGCCAACCGTATTTTAATGCCAATGATCAATGAGGCGATTATCACTTTAAATGAAGGTGTTGCCGGTGTTGAAGAAATTGATACAGTGATGAAATTAGGTATGGCTCATCCAATGGGTCCGCTTCAGCTTGCAGATTTTATTGGCCTGGATGTATGTCTGGCAATTATGAATGTACTCTATTCAGGACTTGGAAATGACAAATATGCACCTTGTCCTTTACTGGTGAATATGGTTACTGCCGGTAAACTGGGTGTTAAATCAGGTGAAGGTTTTTATTCCTGGACACACGGTACAAAAGATCTGGTTGTCTCCAAAAATTTTAAAAAATAAATAAGTACAATTTACCATGTCACGCTACGCTGTAAGAAAATCTTCCAAATCAGGCGCTCCTCCGGGAACGCTTGTTCATATTGGTTCTCAGCGCACTGATCATGTTAAAATTACCGTTTTCGATTATACACCAGAAACTGTTTCTGAAAGAGAATGTAAGATTGAGGAACTTTGTAATTTCTGCAATGATAAATCTATTACCTGGATCAACGTAGATGGTTTACACAATGTGGAACTGCTTCAGAAAATAGGAGAACAGTTTCATCTGGACAAACTATTGCTGGAAGATATTTTGAATACCAATCACCGTCCAAAAACAGAAATTTTCAAAGACTACATTTTTGTCATGCTGAAAATGATTGATGTGAATCCGGAAAGAACAGGACTTACGCATGAACAGGTTAGTTTTGTGATGGGTGACGGCTGGCTGATTTCTTTTCAGGAAGAAGGAGGAGATGTTTTTGACGGAATCAGAGACAGACTCAGAAAACTGCAGGGAGAAATGCCAAAAAGAAAAGTAGATTTTCTTTTGTACAGATTATTGGATACGGTTGTAGATAATTACTTTTTTGTTACTGAATATTTCAGCGATAAAAATGCATCTATCGAAAAAGACATTTTCAAAAATCCTTCTCCTGAAGCACTAAAAGAAATCCAATTACTGAAAAGACAGCTTGTAAACTTCAAACGCGCAGTTTTACCGTTGAGAGAAGTGGCTTCAGGTTTGGAAAAAGATGGTGAAGGTTTAATTCAACCAACTACATTCCGTTATTTGCGCGATTTGTATGAACACATCATTCAGGTAAATGACAGCATTGATTCACAAAGAGAGGTTGTTGCAAGTATTCAGGATTTATATCTGTCAGGAATCAGCAACAAAATGAATGAAGTGATGAAATTACTTACTAAAAGACTGGCACTACGGATATTTTATCATCTGGGGAATAATGGCAGTTATTGCTTTGGGTATGATTCTCTATTTCAAACGCAGGAAGTGGCTTTAACCATCTCTGTCTTTAATTCACTTTACATTAAATTGACGATCTAATCTCTTTTCATTTCAACTCCCTTTTAATTCAATTGTTATTTATTTGTTATAACATGTAATTTTACTTATTACATGATTTACCTTTATTTCAAATAACAAATTTTCCATGAACCGTAAAAAATTTCTGACCTTATCAGCGCTTGGCGGAACAGGAATTTTATTATCCAATTCAATTATGAATTCTAAATTTTTGCAAACGCTTCCTGAAGACGGAAATCTGATGCCGGTACTTTTTATGGGACATGGAAGCCCGATGAATGCTATTGAGAATAATGAATTTACAGAAGGATGGAAAAGTCTGATGAAAGATATTCCAACACCCAAAGCAGTACTGGTGGTCTCAGCGCATTGGGAAACCACCGGAACAAAAATACTTGCGGTTGACAAACCAAAACTGATTTATGACATGTACGGTTTTCGGCAGGAATTATATGAGGTAAAATATCCGGCAGACGGCGCGCCGGATCTTGCCAAAGAAATTAAAGAAAATGTTTCTTTCACTGAAATTGGTTTAGATCATGAATGGGGATTAGATCATGGTGCATGGAGTATTCTGGTTCACATGTATCCGGATGCTTCTGTTCCTTGTTTTCAGTTGTCTCTTAATCAAACAAGAGATATGAAATGGCATTATGATCTTGCAAAAGAACTGGCATTTTTACGTAAACGGGGAGTATTGATTGTAAGCAGCGGAAACATTGTTCACAATCTGAGATACATGAGGTACATGTATGAAAAACCTTTTGACTGGGCGGTAGAATTTGATACCAAAACAGAAGAACTGATGAACTCAGGGGATCATACTTCTCTCATCAATTACAAATCACTTGGCACCTCAGCAGAAATTGCAGTGAATTCTGCAGAGCATTACATTCCGCTTTTGTATTCACTTGCACTTCAGCAAAAAAATGAAACCATTACCTATGCCAATCACAATTCAAAAGACACATTGATAGGAAGTTTTATGCGGAGTCTGAGAATTGGGTAATTACACTTTTAACTTTGTATCTTTGATTTGAATTCAGGAATGAAATTCTCAGATCAATACGTAATTAAATGACACAGATTTCCAGAAATGGATTGTTGCTTATAACTTTTATCCTCTTTATTCTGGTTCATTTTGTACCACGTTTAATTGAGTATGGATACTACCCCCACCACTCAGGGTACAATCACTGAAGTTGTTCGTTCAAAAAATGAAAAAAGCGGAGGATATACCCGATACGGAAGAAATCCCAGAGTTACCAGATTCTATCCATATGCGGAGTTTCAGCATGGAGACTTCATTTACACCATTCAGGGACCTACTTATTACGATATGGAATCGTGTCCGGGAGTAAGTGACAAAGTCAACATAATTTATGATCCGGAAAATCCGATCGATGCAAAATTTTTAAATCTCACCGGATTCTGGTTCAACAACTATATTTGGAAAATATTAATTCTTCTGGCATTTCTGATTCTCATAACCACCTTTATCAAAAAAGATCAGAAAATAATTTTCAGATACCGGAGAAATCCGGGAGAAAAAATAATTGAAATAACCGTTTCTGAAGAGCAGCACAAAGCTCAAAAAATTGCAAACTGGGCAAGAAGCCGCATGATGTTTGGAAAAAGAAAAAGATAAATTTATACCATGATAATCCAATCCGTCAATATCAGTAAACCTGTCAACGTTCAGTGGCGAGGCAAAACCGTTCAAACAGGTATTTATAAATTTCCTGTTGAGCAGGCAGTGCGGCTTGAAAAAACAGATGTTCAGGGTGATCATGTCATTGACAGAAAATATCACGGCGGAATAGATAAAGCATGTTATATTTTTTCAGCAGACCATTATGAAGAATGGAAAAAACTATTCCCAAAACTGGACTGGACATATGGAATGTTCGGAGAAAATTTAACCATAAGCGGTTTGGATGAAAAAGATTTTCTGATTGGAGATATTTTTCGGATTGGCGGTGCAACAGTACAGATATCTCAGCCACGTCAGCCTTGCTTTAAACTGGGAATCCGATTTGGAACCCAAACAGTTCTCAAAAAGTTCATTCAAAAAAAACAACCCGGCATTTACCTGAGAATACTGGAAGAAGATATGGTAAAGAAAGGAGATCAGATGGATCTGATTGAAAGACCGCACAACTCACTTAAAATTTCAGAAGTTTGGGAATTACTTTACGGTGAAAATCCGGACCGGGAATTGCTTGATTTTGCCTTGTCAATGCCACTGCTTTCTGAAGGTTGTAAAAATTCTTTGCGTCAGGTAAAAAAATCAAAATTCAATTCATAAAAAAACCTGCGCTGAAAATTCAACGCAGGTTTTTTAAATTAATCAGAAAAATTTTACGCTGTTGTTTTTGCTTTTGGGGCTGCTGAAAGAATTTCAGGACTTGCAGCACTTGCAAACTGTTCAAAGTTTTTTACAAATTCAGCAGCCAGTTTATTTGCACGGTCATCGTATGCGTTTTTATCTGCCCAGGTATTTCTTGGATTGAGCATTTCAGCCGGAACATTTTCACATTCATTAGGCATAGCAACACCAAACACTTCATGGTTGGTATAAGCAACTTTATCCAATTTGCCTTCCAGTGCAGCAGTAATCATTGCACGGGTAAATTTCAATTTGATACGCTCTCCTACTCCATATGAACCGCCGGACCAACCTGTGTTGATCAGCCATACATTCACATTACATTCTTTCATTTTTTGACCAAGCATTTCAGCATATTTAGCTGGATGCAATGGTAAAAATGCCTGTCCGAAACAAGCAGAGAAAGTTGACTGAGGTTCTTTCACTCCCATTTCTGTTCCGGCAACTTTTGCAGTATATCCTGAAATGAAATGATACATGGCCTGACCGGCAGTCAATTTTGAAATCGGAGGTAAAATTCCGGTTGCATCTGCAGTAAGGAAGAAAATATTTTTTGGAACACCTCCCACAGAAGGTACCATGATATTGTCAATATGATGTATCGGATAAGATACGCGTGTATTTTCAGTGATTGAATTATCGGTATAATCCGGTGTTGAAGTTGCGTTTACAAATCCTATGTTTTCAAGAATTGCCCCAAATTTAATTGCTTCAAAAATCTGAGGTTCTTTTTCGTGCGTGTAAGATCAATGGTTTTTGCATAACATCCGCCTTCAAAATTGAAAACACCTTCAGAAGACCAGCCATGTTCATCATCACCAATCAGTCGGCGGTTTGGATCAGATGACAATGTAGTTTTACCTGTACCTGACAATCCAAAGAAAACAGCAGTATCACCATCTTTACCTACGTTAGCTGAGCAGTGCATAGAAAGTACATTTTTCTCATGCGGAAGAATGTAATTCAGAATAGTGAAAACTCCTTTTTTAATCTCACCGGTATAACCTGTTCCGCCGATAAGAATCATTTTTTTGGTAAAGTTGATCACCGCAAAATTATGCTGACGTGTACCATCAATACTTGGATCAGCCATAAATCCGGGAGCGCATACAATATGCCATTCCGGATTGAAAGACTGAAGCTCCTGATCAGTTGGTCTCAGAAACATGTTATAAGCAAACATATTTGACCATGCTGTTTCAGTAACAACACGGATATTCAAACGATATTTCGGATCAGCACAGGCATAAGCATCACGTGCATAAATATCACGGTTGGTCAGATATGCTTTCATGCGGTCATACAACGCGTCAAATTTTGACGGTTCAAATTTGATATTCACTTTTCCCCACCAAACTGAATTTTCAGTTTTTTCATCACACACACAAAATTTATCCTGAGGTGAACGACCGGTAAATTCTCCGGTTTCAATTGCAATAGCACCGGTATCTGTTAAAACACCCTGGCCCTGAATTACAATTTCTTCAACCAGTTCAGACGGAGACATATTCCAGAATACATTTCCGACATGTTTTAAACCGATAGATTCTAATGAAGCATTGTCTGCTTTTATTCCATAGTCATTCATAATAAATATTTTACTGTCCGGCAGCCCCCGGAATCTGTTTTGCCCGACAAAAGTACTGTTTTTTATACCTCCCTTAAATGCTGCTGTTTTGGAGTTATTAATAAGATATTAACCGGAAATAATCAGAACTGTTAGAAATATGACATTTATCAGTCTGTTCAATCAATGAATAGAGTGATGCTATCAGTGTTTAAAACACAGCAAGTTATTTAGAATCAGTGCTGTCCTTATTTATTATTGCGGATTTACGGGTAAAAATCAAGCCCGTCATCATTACCAGTGAGCTGATCAAGATGACCTGAATAATTAATGACTTGTCAACAAACGGTAATTGTTTTTCCTGAGGAATTGAAATGAAAAGCAAAATAGTAATGAGGCCGCGCGGTGCAATAAAAAGCAACGGCATTATCGGCAGTTTTGAAAGCATCAACTGAATAATCCTAAAAAATAATATCAAAGAAACAATAACGATAGCCCATGGCAATGTCTTTTCATTGAGGACTTCTTTGGTTTCAATTAAAAAACCAAACATCAGAAAAAAAAGTGAGCGAATCAAAAAAGTACCTTCTGTATTAAGTTCACGTAATTTACTCACCTCTTTCTCCAGCACTTCCGGTCTGAATTTTTTCATCCAGTCTGATCTTTTAATTTCTCCAAGATTTGCTGCAAACATTCCGAATATCATTATAAAAATCAATGCAGGAAGATGATAAATTTCACTGACAGCATATATTAATATAGTCAGAATTACAACCGGAGCATACTTAATGTGATGTTCAATTCTGCCAAGCATAAATGATAAACTAAGAGATGCCACAAATGCAATTAAAACCATCAGTACTATTTGGAAAATAAAAACTGAAAAAGACGAAAAAGAAATAGTATCATTCAACAAAAGAAAATTAAAAATCAATACACCAAAAATATCAGAGAGGCTGCTTTCGTAGATAATAAATTCTTTGTTTGATTTAGACAGGGACTTAACACTGGAAATAGCAATTGCACTGCTTATAATACAAAACGGCAAAGCATTGATTAATCCGGTTTGCATGGTTGAATGACCAAAATATTTGAATGAATAGGCAATGGTGAAAGCCAGTGCCAGGGCAGAAAGGAACCAACTATCGATTTTCCAATCAGCGGAAGTTTTGAACGTTCAAGTTCAAGTTCAAGAGATCCTTCAAGCACAATTAATATTAATCCTATTGTTCCAAAAAATGGTAATACAGGAGTAAGATCGGGTATTTCAATTTTGGCAAAATCAGTTAATTGCCTTACGCCCCATCCCAGTGTTAACAACAATATCACTGCCGGAATTCTGGTCTTGGCTGATGTTAAATCAAATATATATGCCAAAAGCAATAAAACACAAACCGCAGCTATTACAGTAAAAGTCATTTGTGTGAAGTATTATTCAAAGGTATAATTAAAATACCAAACCAAATTTATTATGTATGAACGATACGTTAATCTTTACCAAACTAAACCAGCGGAACAATTTCCAGTTTTGGATTCTGTTCCAATTGTTGCCGTATTATCGACTGAAAATCCCGGTTGGTATTTTGAGGAATCAGAAATTTTCTGAAATTCTTTGGATCACGTTTTAGCAGATATCTGAATGCAAATCCATACCCTTTGTATTGTCCTTCATGCACCCATACAAAACTGCTTTCTTTATTATTTCTTCCTTTATCAATAATCAAAAAACTGGATGATCTGAAATTAGATATCCGGTAAAGTCTTCTACTTTTTATTGTAGACTTCTGCAGACTCTTCTCCTACACAGGCACCTGACATTTTTTAATCGAATAGTGAAAACAGCCTGAATTACCATCATGCAAATGACAGAGTTTCTGACAAAGATTAAATTCACTCACCCAATTTTCAAGAGCTGTTTTTGCATTTACCAAACTGGTAAAAGTGGTAATGGGACTTTCGGTAGAATTATTTTTACGGATGACAAGACGTTTATATCCGAGCTGATCTTCATGCATAAATAATCCATGAGAAAAGATTGAGTTCCGCTGCACGGTTATAACGGGGGTTGATTTTCTTTAATTGCTTCAGATTCTTTCAGTAATGCAATCAGTTCACTGCCGGTCAGTTCATGCTGAATGGATGAAATACGCTCGCGCATTTCTATTGCCTTGCTGGTTTTTGTATTCTTCAGATGTTGTTCTATTCTCTTTTTTATGTGAATACTTTTACCGATATAAATCAGATTATTCTCCTCATCATAAAAACGATACACTCCCACTTTGTTAGGCACATCATCAAACTCTTCCAGCTTAAGTCTTGGATTCAGTAAAGAAGGATTTATTTCTCTGCGGATAAAACTTTCCAGATTATTTACATCTCTTTCAAAAAGCATATTGAATAATGCGGCCGTTGCGCGTGTGTCATCAATTGCACGGTGATGTTTGGTCAGCTGTATACCTAATTCACGTGTGATATTTTTTAATCCGTAAGATGCATATCCGGGAAATAAGATTTTTGCTGTCTGAACGGTATCCAGATGATCCATTCTGAAATCATACCCCAGTCTTTTATATTCTGTTCTCAGCACACCGTAATCAAAACTCACATTATGCGCACAAATATGGTATCACGTGTAATTTCAATAATTTTTAGCGACTTCAAAAAATTTGGTGCATTTACCAGATCATTATCGCTGATGCCTGTCAGTCTGGCAACAAACGGATTTATTTTTTCAAGCGGATTGACAAACGTGTGAAAAGTTTCCAGTTCATTTTTCCGTCATGAATGATGACAGCAATTTCGATTACCTTAAAATTTTTAGGTGAATCTCCGGTGGTTTCAATATCAACTATCGCAAATTTCAATTTTCCGAAATTAAACTTTTAATAAAACTTCTGTTCTCTTCTGTATTCACTTTTCCTGCACCAATATTTTTAAAAACAATGTTCATTTTTTTATCAATGATCATTAATGTAGGATAGGTATCAATTTTAAAAAAGGCGGGATATCCGGGTGTACTGTACAAAAATGAGTAGGTATTATTAAGACCGGATTGCTGAATAGTCTCAATGGATTCTTCACTTGCAGCAACAACATGAATCTGGTTTGAAAATTCTTCTTTTAACTCTTTGAGTTCAGGTAACTCTGCCCTGCACGGCGGACACCAGGTTGCCCAGAAACTGAGGACAATTGGTTTTCCGCTGAAATCATTGAAATTATGCATCTGATCATTCATATCAAACAGTGCCCAGTTAGATGCATTTGGCGGAATAGCTTCTGACATACTTTTTCAAACGCAACTGATCCCATAAAAACCGACTGGAACCAACCCTGAAATGAAACGCGCCATGACGGAACAATTAAAATCAAGATGATCACAACCAGCAATGCATTCAGGAAATAATCTAAGAATCTGCGTTTCGTTTTTTGCACCGGGTGAACATTTACGAACGCAAAGTTAAGGGTAAAAAACCGGTTATTCTACTTTTACACCCAGCACAGTAATATCATCCAGCTGATCAAAGTTATGCTGCCATTCTGATAAATAATTTTCAAGTGCTTTACATTGATCTTTCATAGTGAGATGCGCATACTTCAACAGGGCTTCACGGAATGCAGACGTTTTCATTTTTTTTCCTTTGTCACCGCCAAACTGATCTGCGTATCCATCTGAGAACAAATAAAACATATCTCCCTGCAAAAGCTGCAGTTCAACAGAGGTAAAAAATTTTCATCTGATTCAAATAAACCAACAGGTCGTTTTGGTAGGTTTCCAGTTCAATAACTGAATACTGTTCTCCTCTGATAATTTTGATGCGGTCATTCTCAGCCGGAAAATTTTTGTCATTTGAACGCATGATATAACATTCATTATTAGCACCGCAATAACTCAACTTCTGTTTATCAGTCACAATACAAAGTGACATATCCATTCCGTCTTTTACCTGCTGCTCCCTTGTGGTTTTTTCTTCATTTCTTGCGGTCAGGGAATTTACCAGAGCATCATTTACTTTATTTACAAATTCAGATGAACTGGAAATATCACCTGTAGAAATACGGTCTATGGTTTCAAAACCAAGCATACTTACCATAGCACCCGGCACACCATGACCGGTGCAATCAGCTACTACAAAATAATGTTTGTTGCCCTGATGTTTCACCCAGTAAAAATCTCCTGAAACAATATCCTTTGGTCTGAAAATTAAAAAGTGTTCACCCAGTACTTTCTGAAGATAACTTGTAGAGGGTAATAATGCCTGCTGAATACGTTTAGCATAATTAATGCTGTCTGTCAGCTCCGTATTTTTTTGTTCTATTTCAATTTTCTGATGAAAAATTTCATCGTTTTTCTGCTGCAGTAACGCATTGATTTTTTTCTGTGTTTTAAATGACGATAGACAAAAAACAGAACAACAAGTATTGCCGCAAGAAGTACAATTGCAATTACTAACTGCAAAGTGGATTTGGATGCTTTGAGGTTTGCAGCTTCTTCATTGCTGTGTGAAAGCGCAAGTTCCTGTTCTTTGATGCGCAGCGAATCCTGAATCTGTCTTGTTTTAAAATCTTTTGAGATAGCCAGAATCTGATTTTGTTTTTCATCACCCAGTACACTGTCTTTATAGGCATTGGCTTTGTAGAGGTAATCAAATGCATCTTTAAATCTGTCATGATTATAATGTACCAGGGCCATACCTTCATAGATACTCTGCAGGGCATCTTTTGATTTTGTCTGGTAAGCCATTTCCAGTGCCATGTTATAATATTCATTGGCTTTGTTAAGATCACCGCCCGGCATATCACCAACCATTCCGGCAAGATTGGCAAGATTCATAATCTGATATCTTACATTGCCGGTCAGTTTATTGATTTCATAAGATTTAAGAAGATAATTTTCTGCAGTTTTTTTATCCTTTTTGGCAAAATATAGCGAGGCGATATTATTATAAACGGCTGCAATTACAGTAGAATCATGGAGTTCATTATAATGGATTTCCAATACCTTTTTCATAATATATCAAAGCTGAATCAAGCTGATCCTGCATTCTCAATACCATTCCGACAGAGGTGTATAAACTTGCCTGTGTATATTTTATTCCGTGCTTTTCACAAATATCAATACCTGACTGATAAGTTTCCATGGCCGTATTCAGGTCGCCCATACGTACATATATATTGCCCAGATTCAGACGTTGTCCTGCAAGTATATTATAGTCTTCAATTTTTCAGCATCAGCACCTGCATTGAGCAAAAGTTCAAGGGCTTCAGGATAATTTCCTCTGTCTGATTCTATTATTCCCTTTGTAACACGCGCCATGATTATTCCCCGCTGATAATTCAGATTTTTAGCAATTGTCTCAGCTTGCTTTGAATAATAATCTGCGCTGTCTATAGAAACATTAATATGATATTTTCCAAGAGCATTCAGTGCATTTACTTTTGCTGTATCATTGGTTGATTTGAAAGCAACGGGATAATATTTCTGAATAGCGTTTTGTGCTTTGCTTACATTGTGTATTGCAACGCTAAACAAAATCAAAACAAGATACCTTAAATACATTTTCAGAAAAAATATGCACGAAGATAAAGGAAATCAGAACAATCGCCTTACCAACTCATAACATCTGTGATTTATTCTTAACGAGCAGGCGCAAAGCAGCCTCTATATTTGCCAGTCTCTTCTCCATCAATTCCAATTTTTCATCCGTATTTAAACTTTTTGATTTTTTATTTTCGGTTGATTCAAATCCGGCTATTTGATTTACGGTCAGATCACGGCTGAACAAATCATCCATGGAAAGCTTAAAGTACTTTGCCATTTTATGCAGTGTCTGCAGTCTCGGTTCAGATCTACCCTCTTCATAACTTGCAAGCGCCGGTCGGTTAAGTTCAAATAATTCTGCAAACTCAGTCTGATTCATATTTTTAAAGGTTCTGAGTTTTCGCAGATTGCGGGAAAGATTGGATTTTTTCATAATTTGCTAACAAATATAGCAATATGCTATAAATAATAGTACATTTGTTTCTGTTTTTAATTTTCAGCCTATGTAAAATGAACGAATTGTTAAAGGGTATTATCCGGCACTAAGTTTTTTAGCCAACCGGGTGAAAGCCATGAATAATTTATATATTTGATTGAATTAATTAACACTAAAAGAATTATGAATCATTTTGATAAAATCAAAGGTTACCTCATGGATCTGGAAATCACGATTCTTAAGGAAGACAAAGAGCGTGAAATTTTCATCATTGAGTCAGCTGAAGACGGGATTTCAAATCTGTTGATCGGAATTGCTGAACCTATTGTTATTATTGAACAATATTTGTTTGACCTGCAGGGAAAAAATGCCGGTGATGTTTGTAAACAATTATTACAGAAAAACCGTGACATCGTTCATGGAGCTTTTGTACTGGACAATGATGGTAAACGAGTAATTTTCCGTGATACGCTTCAAATTGAAACACTTGATCTGAATGAGCTGGAAGGAACACTTTCATCACTCAGTTTATTATTGAGTGAATACACTGACGAGATTATCAGTTTTTCAAAAAATTAATATTAACTCAAAAAAAATTGAACAATGAATATTTTTAAAAGACTTTTCAAAATCGGATCAGCGGAAGCAAATTCTCTGGTTGACAAACTGGAAGATCCGATCAAAATGACGGAGCAGGGAATCCGTGATCTGAAAGAAGACATGAGCAAAGCTTTGCAGGCAATGGCTGAAGTTAAAGCGCTTGCTATCCGTGCAAAAAATGACGCGGCGACTCACACTGAAAGAGCAAATGAATATGAGCGCAAAGCTATGATGTTGCTTCAGAAAGCTGAAAAAGGTGAAATGTCACCAGAAGAAGCTGATCGTCTTGCAAGCGAATGTCTGGTTCAGAAAGATCAGAACGTTGCAAGTGCAGCAGCTTGCAGAGCAGATCAGGCAAAATTTGAAGCGAGTGTTTCAAAATTAGACGGCAATATCAAACATCTGAAATCAAACATTCAGAAATTTGAAGTTGAATTAAAGACATTACGCGCACGCGCCAAAGTTTCAAAAGCAACTTCCAATATCAACAAACAACTTGCAGATATTGATTCTTCAAGTACGGTATCAATGCTTGAGCGTATGAAAGAAAAAGTTGCTCAGGAAGAAGCACTGGCTGAATCTTACGGTGAAATTGCCAATGAAAATAAATCTGTTGATGATGAAATCAACAAGGCATTAGAAACAGGATCAGCTCAGGTTAAAGCATCAGACAGCCTTGCTGCTCTGAAAGCTAAAATGTCAGGAGCAAAACAACAATAATTGATTACATTTTATAGAACCCCAAATCGAAACCGGTTTGGGGTTTTTATACTTTCAGAAACCAAACGAATAAAAACTGTTATACCAAAACAAATTCAAAACAGGCATCGCTTACTTGTTTTCATCCGTTTAATTCAATCTTCTTTCTCTTTTAAAAAAAATCACACCAGAATTATCTGCTGGATATGTTCTATACTCCCTTTTATGATTTTGTTAAAGGATTAAAAAAATACAATGACACCCTTGCTCCAGAAAAGAAAATTCACGTTCACGGCATTGATGCAGAGCGTTTCCCCTACTTCTCCATTTACGCATTAAACTCAATTGTTGATACGCTGCCCACACGCTTTTACGGTGGTGAAATTTTTGAACAGATCAAAGCACTTGCCAGTGCAAATTATGAAGATTATAACGTAGAAACCTATTACGGTGAACCTGATTTTGCTTTTGATTTTGAATTCGCTGAAGTAAATGCCTGGTCATCTTTAAAATCAATTATTGATGATTCAAATTATCTGAAAGATACATTGATGAAACAGCTCGGACCAGACGGCCCGATTTATTTTGCCATCATAAAAAGTCTTGAAGTTGGCCGTGAATGGTATTTGTCAGAACGGGCCGGTGATCTGAAATCACCCATCATCCGTGAACGTTTTATGTGTGATGAATTTGAACGGATATTCAGACTGGATATGCAGGGAAAATATTACGGTCAGTTTGGAAGATGTCACTTGCACAAAGACAAAAAATCAAGAAACTGTTATGACTATTATATGAATTCAGTTGCGTCCAGAATTACTGAAATAGATCCTTCTCTGAGTAATACCGTTCTGGAAATTCCGATTTTTTATTCTGAAAACCGTGAAATGGATGGAGATGTAATAGACCGGCTGGAATTAAAAGATAAATTTTTGACACCGGGTACATCCCTACATCATTGATCTGGCCTACAAAGGAGGCAATCATGAAATTACCGGATTTTATGAAAAACTTCCGTTTGTGATTATTTGCAATGAAACAGCGGATGGTTATGAAGACACCTATTTTTCCTGGCAGATTCCTTTGTATGAATACCACGCGGGTGCTTATTACGGATATCATTATTTCAACAAAATCCGGAATCTGAATTCAGCGCTGGTTGCATTTAACTCAACTGGTTTCACCAACAAATTTGTCACCTATAACTTTGCAATGGATTATCTTGAAATGAATGTTCTTGGAGCAAGACTTTCATTCAGCTATTTCCCGGCAATTTCGAATAATGACGGATTTGAAATAGGCGGAAATCTTACTTCCCTTGGTTATTATTATCCGGTTGGCAACAAATATGTGATGGCGGGTTTTGGAATGGATATCGGATACGGAAGAATGACATTAACAGAAGAATCAGATAATACTGTTCCCAATCTCATACAGCAAAATGGTAAAAATGTTAACCTTTACCGGAATGACATGCTGGTTTTTGACCCGAATATAGAATTGCGATTAACATTGCCTGTAATAAGTTTCAATTTCAAAACCGGATACGGACTTGATGCTTCGGGAAAATTCTGGAAGCTGGACGGAAAAATGAAAGATTTTACCAAAACCAGTTTTTCTGCACCCTACATTCAGGCCGGAATCAGTCTGAATCTGAAGCTTTGATAAACGGCTGATGTCCGTTAATAAATTCTCTGCAATCATTTCTTCCCTCGTCCAATAACCCTTAACTTTGGGCCTGATTTATATTTATTCCTATGGAAGTTCAGGAGAAACAATACATTCAATACGATCGGAAAGATTTGAGCAATGAAGAACTGGTGCGCATTTACAAAGCATTAGTGAAACCTCGTCTCATTGAAGAAAAAATGCTGATCCTGCTCAGACAGGGAAAAATTTCAAAATGGTTTTCAGGCTGGGGACAGGGAAGGAATTTCTGTAGGTGTTACACGCTGGACAAAGATGAATATATTTTACCCATGCACCGGAACCTTGGAATTTTTACCGCCCGTGAAATTCCGCTGAACAGATTATTTGCTCAGTTTCAGGGTAAAATGACCGGATTTACAAAAGGTCGTGACCGTTCTTTCCATTTTGGTACAAAAGAACATCATCTGGTTGGAATGATTTCTCATTTAGGTCCGCAGCTGGCCATTGGAACCGGAATTGCACTTGCCGGAAAATTAAAAGGTGAACGAAAAGTTGCTCTTGCAATCACAGGTGACGGTGGTGCCAGTGAAGGTGATTTTCATGAAGCACTGAACGTTGCTGCTGTATGGGATGTGCCTGTAATATTTTGTGTGGAAAATAATCAATGGGGATTGTCTACTCCGTCCAATGAACAGTTCCGCTGCAAACAATTTATTGATAAGGGAGTTGGTTACGGCATGGACGCATTTCAGATTGACGGTAACAACATTCTGGAAGTATATAATTCTGTCAGACAAATTGCAGATTCTTTGCGTAAAAAACCAAGACCATTTTTACTGGAGTGTCTTTCTTTCCGTATGCGCGGACATGAAGAAGCATCCGGAACGAAATACTATCCTGACGGAATTCAGGATGAGTGGGCAAAAAAAGATCCGGTTACAAACTATGAACTTTACCTGAAAAATGAAGGAGTTCTTTCAGCAGCAGAAGTTGAAAAAATCCGTGAAACAATTAAGCAGGAAATTCATGATGAACTGGAAATAGCTTTTGCTGAACCAAAAATTACACCTGACACAGATACTGAACTGAAAGATGTTTATGCTCCGTGGAATCAGGTGGTAGTACATCCGCAATCCTCTTCAAAAACTGAAAAAAGACATATTGATGCAATTTCAGATGCGCTGCGTCTGGCCATGAGAAAATATCAGGATCTCATCATTATGGGTCAGGATATTGCTGAGTACGGAGGAGTTTTTAAAATCACTGAAGGATTTGTTGATGAATTTGGTAAACAACGAATCAGAAATACACCGCTTTGTGAATCTGCAATATTAGGAACAGCACTCGGACTTTCTATTAAAGGAATGAAAGCGATAATGGAAATGCAGTTTGCAGATTTTGTAACAGTAGGATTTAATCAGATTGTAAACAACCTTGCCAAATTACATTACCGCTGGGGTGAAAACGCTGACGTAGTTGTGCGTATGCCAACCGGCGGAGGATCGGCCGCAGGACCATTCCATTCACAAAGCAATGAAGCGTGGTTTACACATACACCGGGTTTAAAAGTGGTTTATCCATCAACACCAACTGAGGCAAAAGGATTATTGCTTGCATCCATTGAATACCCGAATCCGGTAATTTTCTTTGAGCATAAAGGTTTGTACAGAAGTATTAAAGAAGAAGTTCCGGATGATTATTACACCATTGAATTAGGTAAAGCAAATATTGTCAGAGAAGGAAATGCTGCTTCAGTCATTACGTATGGAATGGGCGTTCATTGGGCAAAAGAAATTGTGGAGAAAAATAATCTGGATGTTGAAATTCTGGATCTTCGCACATTACTTCCGTTAGACACAGAAGCCATTTATGAAACGGTAAGAAAAACACACCGCGTTATTTTACTGCATGAAGATTGTATTACCGGCGGAATTGGTGGTGAAATTGCCGCACTGATTTCTGAAAACTGTTTTGAATCATTAGACGCGCCGGTAATGCGTGAAGGAAGTTTGGACACACCGGTTCCGTTTGACGCTGAACTGGAGAAAAATTTCTTCCCTAAATCACGGTTTGAAGAAAAGTTGCTGAAGCTGGTGAATTATTAATTATAAAAAACGTAATCATGACATCTGAATCAGACATACGTTGGAAGCAACGCTTTCAGAATTTTGAAAAAGCATTTCATAATCTGAAAGAAGCAGTTGCATTAGAAAATCCATCTAACGTTGAAAAAGCGGGTTTGATTCAATTTTATGAATTCACATTTGAACTCGCTTGGAAAACCATGAAAGATTTTCTGGAGTCAAGAAATGTTGAATGTAAATTCCCAAGGGACGTGATTAAAGAAGCTTTTAGTTACCAGCTTGTACAAGACGGAGATGTCTGGATGGATATGCTGGAAAAAAGAAATCTGATGGCTCACACGTATGATGAAAAGAATTCTGAATTAGCTTTTCACCTTATACACGACAGCTATTACCGATCAATAGAAGAATTAATTATTAAGCTTAAAGCTGAATTATGAATTCATTCGGAATTAGTGAACAATCCTTGCTTTTAATCTTTAATGTACTCCGTACTAATCAAAAAATCAAACAGGCTGTTATTTTCGGGAGCAGAGCTAAAGGAAATTATAAGAGCGGCAGCGATATTGATCTGGCATTAAAAGGAGATTTAAATCAAAAAGATATTACAGATCTAACAGTTGAATTGAATGAAAGGTTACCAATACCATACAAAGTAGATCTCGTTTTATATGATTCAGATCTTCATACGGAATTAAAAGAACATATAGATCGGGTGGGCGTTGAATTCTGGAGTCCTGAAAAAAAATAATCGTCTGTCAGGTGTCAATTTAATCTTACTTCAGAGCCAAATCTATATTCCTTTAATTCAGATCCTCACCCCTATTACGCATACATCATCAATCTGCTCTAATTTTCCTCTCCACTTTTCAAAGGCCTGATCAATGAGTTTCTTTTGCTCAGCCATGGGTTGATCAGAAATCCGGATGAACAATTTTTTCAGTTCAGATGCTTTGAATTTTTTTCCTTTTTCTCCGCCAAACTGATCCTGATAACCATCTGTGAATATATAAATTGCATCGCCTGAATTCAGTGTGACGTGGTGATTTGTGAATGGCTTTTGATCAGCATATTTTCCGATTGGTTGTTTATCGGGTTTAATTTCTTCTATTTCATTTGTTCCTTTTCTTAAAATCCACAACGGATTATTTGCGCCTGCCCAATTCACCCGAAACATCTGTAGGGACACGTCGCGACCTGTCCCTACAGATGTTTCAGACACCGTCGAGATTGAAACCAGTGATAAATCCATACCATCTTTCACTTCTTCATCTGATTTTTCAAATTCAGCTATAACTATTTCTCTGGTTTTATCTAAAATTTTACCAGGATCTGTCAAACCAAATTCCCTAACTGACCGGTTGAGTGCGTTATTACAGATTACACTCACCATTGCACCCGGAACGCCATGTCCGGTGCAATCGCAGGCAGCAAATAAAATTTTGTTTTCCTGCTTTTCTATCCAGTAAAAATCACCCGCAACTATATCTTTTGGTTTATAGAGAATGAATGCATCATTAAAACAATCGTTGACAATTCGGGCAGAAGGTAAAATAGCTGACTGAATTCTTTTTGCATAACTGATTGAATCTTTAATTTCCCTGTGCGATTCTTCAATCAGTAATTTCTGTTCCATGAACAATTTTTTCTGACGCTCATCTTCTTTCAGAATTTTTCGGGTGTAGGGAATGAGTAAAAAAGAGATTATAATTATTACCCCCATTGCTATCAGTGCCTGTCTTGTGTATTGTTTATTCACCAGATCAGTAAAATAAGAAAACTCAATATCCGCTTCCAGTAAACCTACGACATCCCCTTGCTGTTTTTAATCGGATGAAATGCAGAAAGCCAGGTTCCGTTTTCAGAATTGTATTTTGGAATGATTCCGCCTTCATTCATTTTTTCTTTAGCACAGGAGGATACTGCGTATATTCATGTCTGAAATAAACCTGATCATCTGAACGCACACCGTAATGGAACAGATCTTTTTCAGGAACATAAACCAGGGTGTACATCGGACTGTTCAGCTCATTTTCAGTAACTGCTTTGGACAGTTTATCATTGATGGCATGATACACATGATTCTGTTCTATGGTTTTAATATCATCTTTACCCGGATGATCTTTCATCATCATTTCAAATTCATTTCCGTCAATAGCTAATGAAACAGATGATACAATTGCTTTAAGTTTATCATACTGACGCTCTTCCTGCAAATTCATCTGATTATAATAACCAAATACAATAAAAAAACCGGTTAACAGAATGATGGTGATGTAGATAATAAACATAATCCGCGTGGTTATGTTTCCTAAGATTCTGCTGATCAATAAACTCATTCTCTTTGTCTTTTCTTTTTAGTCTGCAACAATTCAAATTCCTTACAAAAATTATATGCTCACATCGTCATATCCTTAATCCGATAACACATACATCATCCACCTGTTCCAGATTTCCCTTCCAACCTTCAAATGCACTATTTATAATTTCTTTTTGTTCCGTCATGGATTTTTCTTTATTCTCAATGATCAGATTTTTCAGATTGGATGCCTTGAATTTTTTTCCCTTTTCCCCGCCAAACTGATCCTGATAGCCATCTGTAAAAATGTAAAGCGCATCTCCCTTCTGTAAATTTATACCATTTGTTTTGAATGGTTTTGCATCTGCATATTTACCAATAGGTTGTTTATCGGGTTTTATCTCTTCAATTTCAATGGATCCCTTTCTTAAAATCCACAATGGATTATTTGCTCCGGCCCAATTCAATTTTCGCTTTCCGTTCTCAAACTCACTCTGTATCGCAACAAGCGATATATCCATTCCGTCTTTCACTTCTTCATCTGATTTTTCAAATTCAGCAATGACAATTTCACGGGTTTTGTCCAGAATTTTTCCGGGATCTTTCAACCCATATTCACGCACAGATCTGTTCAGTGCATTATTACAAACCACTGAAACCATTGCACCCGGCACACCATGACCGGTGCAGTCTGCCGCAGCAAACAATATTTCATCATCCGCCTGATGCAACCAGTAAAAATCTCCGGCAACAATGTCTTTTGGTTTATAAAGAACAAAACTATCAGGCAAAAAGTTTTTTACCAGCCTGTCAGGCGGAAGAATTGCTGCCTGAATTCGTTTGGCGTAATTAATCGAATCGGTGATTTCTTTATTTTTTTCTTCCACAATGTGTTTTTGCTCTTCAACCAGAATTTTAGACTGACGCACTCTTCTCAGAGCAAAAAATATTATTCCTATAAGTAAAACTGCCGCACCAAGTCCCATCATCAGATATCTGTTGTTCGCTTCCTGTAATTCATTGCGCGCTGTTTCTTCTTTCAGTTTTAAATCCTGTGTTTCAGTTTTATTCTTTAATTCCAGATTCTCTTTTTCTCTCTTTTCTGTTTCATATTTGGTTTGCATTTCCAATGAAATCTGTGCGGTTGTTTCACCATTAAAATATTTATAGAGTTTTTGATATTCCTGCAAAGTGAAATAAGCATTTTTATAATCACCCAACCCCTCATAAGCAATGGCCAGACCCATCATTGGTTCCAGCTTGTCGTATCCGGTTGCTGCAGAATCTGAATAGGCCAGTGATTGATTAAACCAGCTGATTGCTTTTGGATAATTTTCTGTCTTATTATAAATTTCACCAAGCAGTGAAGTGCAATGACTTGCTCCCATAAAATCTTTATTGGCAAGTTCAATTTCCAATGCTCTTTCAGCGTATTGTACAGCCTCCAGTATTCTGTCAATGTCTTTGTAATAGATTGCAATATTTGCCATGGTATAAGCTGCAGAAAGACTGTCACCATAAGCCAGCTTCATATCCAGTGAACGTTTCCAGTAATCAAGTCCGGTATCATATTTACCAGACATCATGTAACTTATTCCAAGATTATTAAAACAAACAGCCATGCCTGTGCTGTCAACCAGAAATTCACGAATAGAAAGCGACTTATTGTAATATTCAATGGATTTTTCAAGCTCACCGGCACCCCGGTAATGTGACCCAACGATATTGTACACATATGCTTTCTGAAGATTATCACCGGATTGTTCAGCAAGATCCAGAGAAATAAAAATATAATCTGTTGATTTAACATCATTCTCATATTGATAAACCAGACCAAGCATGGCGGCTGCTTTACTTTGCGCTGAAATATTATTGACTGAACCTGCCAGCTGATAAGCCATGTCAAGGTAAAGCGCAGCTGAATCTTTGTTTTCTGATGTATAGGCCTGACCCAATTCAAGCAGTACGCTGATTTTATCTTCAGAAGTTTCAGCTTGCTGCAAATCAATTTTCAAACTATCTGTATTTCCTTTCCCTTTGCTGAATGTGTGCATTGTAAAAAGAAAGCAGATGGAAAATAAGAGTATCCGGCAGTTTTTCATTCAGGTAAATATAATGAACTTAATGATTTATAAGAAGATAGTGCAGAATCATTAAATACGCAGGAAGAACGCTATCCGCTGATTCGAATCGCAAGTACACAAACATCATCTACCTGTTCAAATTCACCTTTCCATTGGTCAAAAATGGAAGACAGCATGGTTTCCTGTTCTGCAATCGTGTTTTTCTGAACCTGAAGTAATTTCTGTTTGAAGAATTTACTTTTGAATTTTTTGCCTTTGTCACCGCCAAACTGGTCAATAAAACCATCCGTAGAAATGTAAATGGAATCTCCCGGTTCAAGCTGAAGTTCATGATTGAGGAAGGGTTGTTTTTTTGTGGAATATCCAATTGCCTGCTTGGAACCTTTCAATTCAACCAGAATCTTATCTTCAAAAGCCATCATACCTTTGGCAGGCAATGAAGCGATGTGAGGAGAATTTAAATTTTTAATCACCCAGACAGGATTATTTGCTCCGGCAAACTGCAGCACATTAGTTTTTGTATCCAGCATACAAAGTGCAATGTCCATTCCGTCTTTTACGGTGCGGTCACTTTTTGAAAATGTATCAAGAACAAGCTGTGAGGTTTTATCCAGAATATCCGCCGGTGTTTTAAGATCAAATTCTTTTACACAACGGTTCAAAGCGCTGTGACAAATGACACTTACCATTGCACCCGGTACACCGTGACCGGTACAGTCGGCCGCTGCAAAATAAATTCTTGAATCATGTTTATAAAACCAGTAAAAATCTCCCGCAACGATATCCTTGGGACGATAAAAAACAAAAATCTCTTTAAATAAACTCTGATAATATTTTTTAGGTGCAAGAATGGCCTCCTGAATCTGACGTGCATAATTAATAGAATCCGTCACTTCTTTATTTTTCTGCTCCAGAATACTCTTGCTTAATTCAATGGCCTGATTCATTTTTTTGGTGCGCAGATAAATCACTATAGTAAAACCAAGCACTACTATAACTAAAAAGATAACTGAAGCAAGAATCCAGTTGCGTGATTCAGCCTGCTCAGATTTCAGCTGTTCTTCCTGAATGCTGAGTTCTTTTTCTGCCAGCACTTTTTCTTTAAGAGCGATATTCGTTTTGTACTCTTCTTCTTTTAATTTCTGAACTTTTTCAATTTTATTGATTCGTTCATCCACATCCATCAGTCTCTTCTGATAATCGTAAGCACTTGCAAAATCACCATTGGCTTCATAGAGCAATACCAGTTGTTCAACCGCATCACGTTCTTCAAAAACCAAATTGTTTTTTATTGAAATAGCTTCACTTTCAACTCCGGCAAGTTCAGCTTCCGTATACATTTTTAACTTGCGGTATGATTCTGAAAGACGTGCAAGAATAGTTGCTTTGCTGTCTGTCATCTGAAATTTTTCACTGACTTCTTTCGCACGCTGGTAATAGTAAATTGCTTTGGTATGGTCATCAATCATGTTGTAATAAAGTCCCAGATTCTGATTCAAAAAATAGAGGTTTTCATCTTTTACATCTGAGCCAAGTGATTCCAGAATGAGCAGATATTTGTAAGCAGAATCTGCTGCCTGATGATCAATAAAATCTAACGTAAGATTAATAAGCCGGGATATTTCACCTGCTTTGTCTCCATGATTTTTACTGATCAGATACGCTTCACGCAAAACTTTTGTTGACTGGTAATGTTCTCCAATTCTGTCTAAAAGAATACTTTTCAAAGACATGGCTTTGGAGAGTTTGGCGTAGTTATTTTTCTGTTCAAAACAGCTGATGGCAAAAATAAGTTCAGCGTTGGCTGTTTCATAATCTGTGACCAGAATGTGGTAACGTGCTTTGCATAAAGCTATTTCTCCGGCATATGAAAAGTTTCCCTGATACTTTGATTCTTTTTCTGCCTTCAGACAAAATTCAAATGAACTGTCCGGATTGGCGTAGTAGGTTTCATTACACTGATCAATGTACTGAATGATGGTTGAAGAATCTCTTTGAGAAAAAGAAGTTGTGCATTGAAAAGTTAACCACAGAGTTGCACTGAGGAGGCACAGAGGTACACGGAGAAGTGATTTGAATGATTTTATTTCCCCGCTGATTGTCGCAAATGAAAAACACGCAGATTTTCGCAGATCGATTTTGGCAAAATAAAATTTCTCTGTGACTCTCTGTGATCTCTGTGTCTCCGTGGTTAAAAAAAATTTCCCGCAGAATTGCACAGAAAAATTTCGCAAATGTGCAGTGAATTTATTTGTTCTAAAAATATTTCTTTGTGATACTTTGTGGAACAACAATATTTCACGCAAAGACGCTAAGGCGCAAAGTAAAAATAGTGTTATCCTGCCCACAAAAAAACACATTACATATTACGACGATACTGACCGCCCACTTCAAAAAGTGAACCCGTAATTTGCCCTAACGAACAATGTTTGGTTACTTCCATGAGTTCGGCAAAAAGATTTCTATTCTGAATTGCTTCCTCCTGCAATTTATCAAGCGATTTTTCACTGACTGATTTTTTTGCCTCATGCAAATTCTTCAGCATCGAAATCTGATATTGCTTTTCCTCTTCCGTTGCACGAATCACTTCTTTTGGTAAAACGGTTGGTGATCCTTTTGAACTCAAGAACGTATTCACTCCAATAATTGGAAATTCACCTGTGTGTTTCAGCGTTTCATAATACAAACTTTCTTCCTGAATTTTGCTGCGCTGATACATGGTTTCCATGGCACCTAAAACTCCTCCACGCTCTGTGATTCGGTCAAACTCTGAAAGTACCGCTTCCTCAACCAGATCAGTCAATTCTTCAATGATGAAAGAACCTTGCAGCGGGTTTTCATTTTTAGCAAGACCTAATTCGCGGTTGATGATTAACTGAATGGCCATTGCTCTTCTCACTGATTCTTCTGTAGGAGTTGTGATGGCTTCATCGTATGCGTTTGTATGCAATGAATTACAATTGTCATAAATCGCATACAAAGCCTGAAGCGTTGTGCGGATATCATTAAAATCAATTTCCTGTGCGTGAAGTGAACGACCTGAAGTTTGAATGTGATATTTCAACATTTGCGCACGTTCATCGGCGTGATATTTTTTAGCTAATGCTTTTGCCCAGATTCTTCTTGCCACACGACCAATCACAGCATATTCCGGATCAATTCCGTTCGAGAAAAAGAACGAAAGGTTTGGACCAAATTTATTGATGTCCATTCCTCTGCTCAAATAGTATTCTACATAGGTAAATCCGTTTGCTAAAGTAAATGCCAATTGCGTAATTGGATTTGCTCCTGCTTCTGCAATGTGATATCCTGAAATAGAAACGGAATAAAAATTCCGTACTCCGTTATCAATAAAATATTCCTGCACATCACCCATTAAACGCAGCGCAAATTCAGTGGAGAAAATACACGTATTTTGTGCCTGATCTTCTTTCAAAATATCTGCCTGAACAGTACCTCTGACTTTCTTCAAGGTATCCGCTTTTATTTTTGCATACACATCAGCAGGCAATACCTGATCACCCGTTAATCCTAATAACATCAAACCAAGTCCGTCATTTCCCTCAGGCAATTCTCCCTGGTATTTTGGACGAACTAATTTTTTGTCATCGTAGAGTTCTTTGTATTTTGCCTCAACGGTTTTTTCCAGTTTATTTTCTTTGATGTAAACTTCACATTCCTGATCAATAGCAGCGTTCATGAAAAATCCTAAAAGCATTGGAGCCGGACCATTAATCGTCATACTCACGGATGTTTTTGGATCAGTCAAACGGAAACCGGAATACAATTTTTTTGCATCATCCAGACAGCAAATTGATACACCTGAATTTCCGATTTTTCCATAAATATCCGGACGTAAATCTGGATCGTTTCCATAAAGTGTTACCGAATCAAACGCTGTTGACAAACGCTTTGCCGGCATGGATAAACTCACATAATGGAAACGCTTGTTGGTTCTTTCCGGTCCGCCTTCACCGGCAAACATTCTGGTTGGATCTTCTCCTTCCCGTTTAAACGGAAACAAACCAGAAGTGTATGGAAATTCACCCGGAACATTTTCCTGCAAACTCCATCTCAGCACATCACCCCAGCCTTTGTATTTTGGCAAAGCCACTTTTGGAAGCTGCACATGTGAAAGTGACTCTGTATGCGTAGCCATGGAAAGTTCATTGTCACGCACTTTGAATTTGTAAAGCGGCGCTTTGTATTTTTCTACTTTCTCATTCCAGTTTTCAATGATGAGCCAGTTTTTGGGATCAAGATTTATTTTTTCTTTTTCAAAAAGTTCTGCCAGTGATTTTGCCAGACGATCTTCATCTGCCGGTTTCATTGCACGAATGGTATCAATGGATTGATGAAGCGCATGCATGCGGTTTGCAACTTCAACCTGCTCATCAACCCACTTATCGTAATTACGGTTATTCTCAGAAATCTCAGAAAGATAACGCGTACGTGCCGGTGGAATCACAAAAATCTTTTCAGACATTTCTTTGGTGATCGCATAATTAGATGACAACGGAGCGCCTGTTTTTTCAGCCACTTTATCCATGATCGCTTTGTAAAGCGTGTTCATGCCCAGGTCATTGAACTGCGATGCAATGGTTCCGTAAACCGGAATTTCTTCCTCCTTTGCTTCCCACATATTGTGGTTGCGGCGGTATTGTTTTTTTACATCGCGCAAAGCATCCAACGCACCGCGTTTATCAAATTTATTGAGCGCAACAATGTCTGCAAAATCCAGCATGTCAATTTTTTCCAATTGTGTTGCTGCACCAAATTCAGGTGTCATCACATACAACGATGCATGCGAATGATCTAAAATTTCAGTATCACTTTGACCAATTCCGGAAGTTTCTAAAATGATCAAATCATAGTTTGCTGCTTTCAAAACATCAATGGCTTCAGCCACGTGTTTAGACAGCGCCAGATTACTTTGACGCGTTGCCAGTGAACGCATATACACCCGTTTGTTGCGGATGGAGTTCATGCGAATACGGTCACCCAAAAGTGCACCGCCTGTTTTTCTTTTTGAAGGATCAACTGAAACGATTGCAATATTTTTATCTGGGAAATCCAATAAAAACCGTCTCACCAATTCATCTACTAACGATGATTTACCAGCACCACCTGTACCTGTAATACCAAGCACAGGTGTTTTAGAATCAACGGCAATTTTTTTGACTTTATCCAATTCCGGTTTTGATTGCTCCGGAAAATTTTCAGCAGCAGAAATCAAACGCGCAATACTCAGCGGATTTTTTTCTTTGATGTGATTTACTTCTCCGTTCAAATTGTCACCCACAGAAAAATCAGCACGCTGAACCAGATCATTGATCATTCCCTGCAAACCCATGGCACGGCCATCATCCGGGTGATAGATGCGGGTGATACCGTAATCTTGTAATTCTTTTATTTCAGAAGGCAAAATGGTTCCGCCGCCGCCTGCAAATATTTTGATGTGACCCGCCCCTTTTTCTTTGAGCAAATCATACATGTACTTCAAATACTCGGTATGCCCGCCCTGATACGATGTCATTGCAATGGCCTGCGCATCTTCCTGAATGGCGCAATCAACAACCTCTTCCACACTGCGGTCATTCCCCAGGTGAATGACTTCACAACCAGTTGACTGAATGATACGGCGCATGATATTGATGGCAGCATCATGCCCGTCAAAAAGTGATGCGGCAGTGACTACTCTGACATTGTGTTTTGGTTTGTAGGGGTGTACTTGTTCCATAGTTTTTTAAGCGTGATTT
Organism: Crocinitomicaceae bacterium; assembly: GCA_016719925.1. Taxonomy (GTDB): domain Bacteria; phylum Bacteroidota; class Bacteroidia; order Flavobacteriales_D; family Crocinitomicaceae; genus JADJGJ01. The sequence continues at coordinate 117,394 of JADJYC010000010.1, forward strand.
GGAATAGGTACAAATATAGGGAAAAGTGAGGGGAAAATAAATGGCTGGTTTTTAGCTATTAAAACAACTAAACATTAGATTTAAGGGTCATTCCGAACGAAGCGAGGAATCGCGCCGGCTTACTGAAAACGGTTATAAACAATTCGTTTAGAAAAAAGATAAAGCCTGGGGCATTTTATTTGT
>JADJYC010000011.1 GCA_016719925.1 Crocinitomicaceae bacterium
AATATTATTTACGTTGCCTTGTTCCGCTTTGCAAAAGAGCAAGGCATGGAGCAAGAAGTAAATATGCTTTACAACATGTTTCTTACCAACCAGTATGTGCAAAATGAAGATAGTAAACTAAAGCTAAAACAAACGGATAACAATTCAAAAGCATTTTAAAGCTATTATGCTGGGAACCGAACGTGAGTTTGGCAGTTACTCGAATGTGATTGAGAATTACAGCTTCTTCCGAAGTGTAATTAATACCGAAACTTTTCAGGATATCCTTAACGGATTAAAGCGTTTAATCTTCGTTGAAATTTCTTTGGAACGTGATAAAGATGACCCGCAACGAATTTTGAGAGTTTAAACTCTACAGGTTTGGAGCTTTCACAATCAGATTTAATTCGAAATTTTATTTTGATGGATTTAGATCCAAAAGACCAAAAACAGAATCTTTGAACAAATCTGGAATCCAATTGAAGAGAATGCCAGGGATTTGGTGAAGCAAAAATCAATGGTGTCGGATTACATTCGAGATTACTTAACCTTGAAGAATAAGAAGATTCCAAATAAAAACAGCGTCTACCTTGAATTTAAAAAATTGTATGCTAATAAAAAGGACGCAGTTTATCATCAGGAATTAGAGAATATCAAATCGCTTTCAGTTCATTACAAAAAATTGATCAACCCTAACACAGTTGATGATGTCAACATCAAACGCGAATTAGAATATATAGCTCGTTTGGAAATCAATGTGGCTTACCCATTCCTGTTACAGGTTTTTGAAGATGCAGACAATGGCATGATTGATAATCAAACTTTACTAAAAATTCTTAAGCTCATTCAAAGTTATGTTTGGAGAAGATTCGTTGTAGGTCTTCCAACCAATGCATTAAACAAAATTTTCATGGTCTTATACGCTGAAATTGATTTTGAAGATTATTATAATTCGCTGGCAATTGCTTTAATGAAGAAAAAGGGGAGTTCTAAATTTCCAACAAATGAAGATTTGTTCACAGCCTTAAAAGACAAAGACCTTTATAATACGCAATCGAAGAACAGAAATTATTTATTTGAACTGTTGGAGAATCACAACAACAGAGAATATGTGAATACATCAAGTTCGTTAATAACTATAGAACACATTTACCCACAGAATCCAAGTGAGAAGTGGCAAAATGAGTTGAGCCGAGAAGAGTTGAACACCTTTAAAGAGTATAAGTTAAATACCATTGCCAACTTAACCCTTTCCGGAAATAACGGATTGTTGAGTAATAAATCATTCCAAGAAAGAAGGGAAATGAATAAAGATGGAGGTGAGCAAGGTTATAAATTCTCACGTCTGTGGTTAAATGTTTATTTAAATCAAATTGATACTTGGAACTTAGAAAATATGAAGAGCGCTTGGAATTATTTATAAGCGATTTGTAGATATTTGGCAGTATCCTGACATAGTTATTCCGCAAACCGATGACGCAAGCGAACAAAATATTTTGATGCTGAATCACCGAAGCATCAAAAATTAGAATACTATTTTTGAAAACACGAAAGTAGAAGAGAACACAATTGCACAGATGTATTTTACGTGATAGCAAAACTATATGAGAAGAATCCTGAATTACTATTATCGAATGACGTTGGATTAAAAATTACACGCAGTAAAGAAGATTTTCGTGCACCACAGGAATTGCTGAATGGCTATTTTATAGAATCTAATATTGATAGTCCAACAAAATTTAGTTCACTAAAGCGTCTATTAACGCTATTTGAATTGGAAGATGAGCTTTCGATAAAATATGACGACGGTTCAGGAACTTCACCCAATAGATTTGTTCTTAGAAGAAAAATTTTGGACTATGCTTCTGCCTAAAATGAGCGAAGTAACCTCTCTTTTGATAATATTTCACCTAATAAAGACTCATGGTTGCAAGCAAGTTCGGGTGTAAGCGGTGTAACCTTCTTGTGCGCTGCAACTAAAAATGGCGTGCGCATCGAAGTGGTGCTTTCTACAAGTAATAAAGAAAGAAATAAAAATTATTTCCGTCAACTGGAAAGTAAGAAGCAAGAAATTGAACAAAGATTCGGGAGTGTATTGGATTGGCAAGAACTGCCCGATTATAAATTAAGTGCAATATCAAAAGCAAATAAACAGCTTAGTATTTTTTAATGAGTCGGACTGGCCAGCGATGTCCGACTTTTTTGTAGTCAAATGCCGAAAATGATAAACGCTTTTGGCGATGAAATTAAAAGATTAAAAGCATGATAATATGCAATTGAATCAGCGAAATACTAGATTGAAAAAGATGAGTTTGAAAGTGCAAGAGTTTGGAATAAAGAAGATGAAAACGAAATGGGGCGCTTGCAACGAAGCAGCAAAACGCATTTGGTTAAATTTTGAATTAGTAAAGAAACCAATTGAATGTATTGAATTTATTGAATGTATTGAATATATTGTGGTGCATGAAATGGTTCATTTTAAAGAGCGAAATCATAACAACAAGTTTATCGCGTACATGATTTATTTTTTACCAGAGTGGAAACAACTGAAGTCTGAGTTGAATAGGTTGCCGGTTAGTCATGTTGATTGGGCGTATTAATTATTTTTTATCGAATAATTGAAAGAAATGTTATCCAAATTGAAGCACATATCGAAAGAAAATTTTCTTAAACTTATTCAAGAACGATTTTACGATTATGCCGTAGCAATTGCATCAAATAATAGCGGTCTGTTTTTGCAAATAAGACAGTACGAACAGTTTCATGTCAGTGAATTAAAAAAGTTAGACAATTCTTCTAAATTATTCGGAACTGAGGTTTGGGGGTATGGTATTAATAGTATTTGCGACGGGAATGAAATTCATCATAGTATTGATGTTTCAGAATTAAAAAAACTTGATGAAAGAAATAAACACCTTTCCAATCAAAGATTTCTTTTTTCTGATTTTCAAAATAGAGCAAGAAAGTATTTGCATCAGCACATTTTGTATTGATCCTTGTCGCTCTGGCTTTAGTTCAAATATTAATTCAAAATTTGATTTAAAGAAATTCAGTAAAGCCGAAATACGCAAAAGAAATGATTTCTATTTCATTTATATCTTTTTTGAGGATTTAACCAAACCAATTTATTTTTTACTGGACAATAAAATATCGGGACAGGATTTACATGGAAATCTTTTAGCCGAATATTATGTTCAGCAAATAGAAGATGCAGCGCAACATTGCAAGAATCAAATAATGATCAGAAGAGTCGAAAAGAATTATTCAATATCCATCTTCAAGTAAATGGTATTAGTCAATTTCAGTATGCTTTAACTCGTAGTGATCTAGAAAAATTATTTGATGTTCAATCCAATGTTGAATTTATACGAATAGATGGTAAGAAAAGATTTACTTACAAGATTATACATCCTTCAAAATATGTGATGCCAAGAAAGCGCTTAATAATGTTAATAAGGCTTATCTCAAGGATGAAATAAACAAATGGAAAAACAAAGCTATACAAAAAGGAAATTGATCTTTTAGAGTCACTAGGATACAATGTGACCCACGATTTTGATATTCCGGAACCGATCGGTTCCAAGAGCGAAGAACAAAAAAGCATTGAGCCAGTTTCTTCTATAGCCATTAAACAAACAGAAAAACCAGAAATAAAGCAAACTTGGTTCTCAAATTGGTACGATTCAACCCATCCCTCTAACATCTGGCTTATTACGACAATTATTGCGCTTGTAGGTGTAATTATTACCTGGTTTTCAATGCATTATTCTGAGGTAAAGACTAACCCTGATGGTTCTGCTATGAGTCCATTGGAAACAATAACGAACAAAACTATCTCGGATAGTGCAATCGCGGGCAATAAAGAAATAGAGTTGCAAGAAGTGATAATTCCAGACTCCATGTCCTTTGTAAAAATCATGTCTGATCAAGTCTATGAGAATCGATCGATTACTCATGACGCGTCAGGTTTGATAGTTGGTAATGTCAGATTAGGTATTTCCAACGCGGACATGAAAATTACTTCCGGGCCAGAAAGCTGAAATGCACAGAAATGTTGTGCCAGGTGACAATTGGGATTACTCATATGAATCTAACGAGTATAAATTGCAAATAGAATCACTTAACTACGCGAATGGCTATATTGGCATTGTTATATACAAAACCAATCGATCAGTAGTAAAATTACCTTCAGTGAACTAACAAATTTAATAAATGGAGAATATCCTATCCGAATCACAATTTGAAAACCATCTCAGAAATGACATTCTGGTTCCAATTCTGAATGATCTAACTGACTTTCATTTATACAACTTTAAAAAAGCTGTTGATGTCTTGATTGTAAAAAATGGCGAAGCTCCAAAATTGTTCTTTCTAGAAATCAAATACCATAAAAATTCACATGGTAGACTAGGGTTTGGGCAGGCGAGAGGAGCGGGATTTCAACCGGAAGTTTTAAGGAATAGAACTGATTATTTTGAAAACAATCTGCGTTGGATATTAGGGTGTGAAGATAGTGAGCAATATTGGTTTGTGGATAACAATATAATACGCAGTTATTTTAATGGCGCTGCAGTAGGAGAAAAGTATAACGGAATCAAGTTAAGTTTTTTCCGAGAAGTTCCGTCGATTTCACTTGAAACCTTAGCAATTCAAATCAGAGCTTGGCTCATACACTAAATAAAATTAGCCCCAGCTCCCGCGCATCCCAAAGCTCCCGGACCTTACGCGTGGTTAGGCAGGTCTTAAATGCTTACGACTACTACATCTCGGAACAACCCTTTCTCTCCGCTAAAATCAACTCCAATACTATACATAGTATCAGAATTTTCAAATTAATAAGCAACTAGGATTTGATCTTTCCAAAACACCAATCCAAAAACATCAACACTGTTTTTTATCACAAGATCACGAATTGTAACCGGCAAAAATCGGTTAGTATTTTTTTCAGAATTCCGACAAAAGAAAAAGAGACAACTCATTTATTTTTCTAAATAATCAGTTTGAAGCACGCTGAAAATTAATTAAACCCTAACCCCAATAACACAAACATCATGCTTTTATACAAGTCGAAAGATTCCTCCTTCGTCGGAATCCCCGCCTGCACACAGTTTCGGTGGGCAGGGATGACGCTAGTGTGTTTCGTTCGTCTGATTCGACGTTCTTTCGTTCTTTCAAAATTATATTCGGACTCCGATAACGCACACGTCATCGACCTGCTCCAAATCCCCCTTCCAATCAAAAAACGCTTTGCTCAATTTTTCTCTCTGCATTTCCATCGGATCATTGGCAATTGAAATCAAAAGTTCTTTCAATTTTTTATACATGAATTTTTCCTTTCTCGCCGCCAAATTGATTGGTGTATTGAGAACTTGTCAAAACAAGAATTTTATCTCACCAAATTCGATAATCTAATGCATTATTCTCAATTCTCGATGTTGGATTTTGTCTACCATTTGACAATCTGTTGACCTCTGTTTGAACGTATTTCTGTATTTCTGAAACCGTAATTTGCAAATCGTTATTCAAGTCGGCTTTTTTGTTTGTAAGGCCATCTATCAAACAATAAGTAAACAATCCATTTTGCCAAGTTGCAGATTCGATTGCAAACTCTACACCGCCAGCTGATGAGATAACTGTTGCACCTGTACCTTTCCTTAAGTCGGAGAATAAACTATTCATCAATTCTGTAGTACTCTTCAATCCAAGTTGATTTTTCTTATCCTCTACTGCTAAACCAACACTCCTAAAAACTATTTCATTTTGAGCGTCGAATTGGTTATCTGAAATTTGAATTTCGTCCTTATCCACTTCACCGCTGTGACAAGTATCCATGAACAGTACTTTTTTTAGTGGTTTAATTCCATCACAATGATTCTAACATTTCATATGGAATACCTCGAGAAGCCGGAATTTGGAAATCCATGTCGTATGAAGCAGATAATAATCGAAATTTTTATCAAGCACACCATGACCGGCGACAAAAATTATTACTTGGTCATTTATATCGGCATTAGCGAAAAATTCCTTGACTAGAGATATATTTTCCAATGTGACTTGTTCATCAGTAAGCGTTTTGGAATGCACTTGATTAAAGAATTTTCCATTTGAAAATGCTGCATTTAGATCAAAGGCATCTTTTGAAGCATAGCTAAGGTTGTATCTACTGTCTCTGTATTTGCTGACGCCAATGCTCAACATGTAAAGATCTGGTTTTTGTTTACCTGCAGTACACTCAAGCATCACTGTTTCTTTGTAACTCTCAGCACCAACTGCATTCAAAACGGATGCCTGGATTTTATTTTTTCCAAATGCCAGAGGCACCAAAATTGTTGCGTTGAATGTTTGTGTAAACTTGTCTTTTAAGGATATGCCACCAGTGCCATAAATTGCCACATCATTCACCCAAATATTGATACGGTCAAGATTGTATTTTGAATCTTCGAGACGGAGATTCAAAACTAATTGTGTCGTGGTTGGTGATAATTGGCATTGACTCAAAATTTTCAATCGATAATTCTGGAATGTGAAAATCATCTTTGAGCATTTCTTCAGAAAACCCCATTTTTTTTAGTCGTTTTAAATAAGCATTGTGATAAGCAGTGATTAGTGAAGTGTCTTCTGCATGAGTATTCAAGAGTACCAAGTCAGGTCTGTTATACTTTATGTCAAATTGCTGACGGTACGGTGTCCATCAACGACATAGTTCAACATATTGGTCATTGACCTGGCTCCCGCATAATAGCCATTTGGAAGTACAGTAACCGATTCAGTTCCTAAAATTATGAGTTGATAGACTGACGTTTTATTTTTATAATTGTAACATGCAAGTTGCCCAAATCCATCGGCCAGCATTAGAATAGAATCATTTAATACTTGAATAACAGAATATCCAACGTCATAATCAGTTTGAATTAATTCTTCATCAATTTTTATTTCCGTTGGAAGTATAGACGAAATCTTTCCTTTATATTTAGTCCAACAAAGATTTGCACTTCTCCAATAATTAGCGTCTCCTCGATAATCTGCCTCTTGATTTGAAATATTTTCGGTCATCCCATCAAAGCAGTTTGCAAATAAAATCTCATTCTGTTCGGTTGGCCATTCACTCCTTTGAAGTTTTGTCATACCAATCTTTGTATTCGAATATCAACTTGCAGGAGTCTTTGTACATTTTATAAATAAGTAGTTTTCTCTATTAAGGGTGTGAATGACATATTGGATTGCTCGAAGTTATAATAACGTCATTAATTGGTTCGTTTAAGCTTGCTGTGATATCAATATTCTGTGAAATTAAACTAAAGCGATAGATGTCTCCGGTACTTTTATATAAAAATAGCATAGTCAGAGTTTGAACTGCAATGATTTGTCAATTCCACTTCGCGGTTCCTTGAATCAAAAACCTGCTTATAGAGGATTTTATCGTTGTTATAACAGTAAATTCCATCTGGTCGCAGAAAAATTATGAGTTGACCATTTTTAAAGGCAATTTGTTCAGTACTTGTGGATGGAATTATCTGATTATAATTGTTAAAATAAATTGAATCGTTTTTATACAACTGTACTCTTGATTCCGAAAATTCCGTATCCCAAATAGTGTTTTGGCCTGATATCTGGGTAAGGGTCGTATCGCGCAAAGAGTCTAAAAAGTTCTCTTGCCTAATAATTTTTAAATCAGTGGATTCAAATTCTACGTATGTTTTAAAACTGTTATCGTTTGGTCGGTAAATATTACGGTAAATGATCGAAGAATCTGTAAAATCGATTAATTCAGGTTGAGGACCTCTCCAGGCATCTCGCCAATCAGGCTCATCTGTATATCCTGTTCTGGAAAGTAGGACTACTTTTAAACTCAATCAATTTGTAATGGTCGCTTGCCAAAAGCTTTATTATGAGCAGATGGTGATATGTAGGATTTCGCTGAACGCTTGCATTCTCAATAAATGCAATTATTAGGGTATCGCCAAAATATTCCAGCTTTTCAGCGCGAACATGTTCCGGAATGATACAGATCGAATGAACCAATCGCTTTGATTTCAGGTCAAATATGCTCAGGTTACCATTTTTACGAATTATTGCAATTTCTAAACGTTCATTGTTTACTGCAACCGATTTTATTGAACTGAAGTCGTCAATGTTCACAGAAAGTTGCCCACTCGAAAAGAGCGAGTGCAGTAAAGTTGAAATTGTGAAAAGCAACTTTTTGAATTCAATCTTTGAAATAAAATATCTCATCTGTAGTCTCGTCAGAAAGTTTTGACTGATTTTTCTTAATTAAACGAGTCTTGGTTAACTCAATTTTTTCAGAGTACTCGTTGCTGAGATAACGGGCATGTTTGATATAACTGAACTTAAAAAATACCGTAATTGATATCCGCACTGTTATGATAATTGAAATGAAGGGCTGAAGAATTTTCACTTACCCACATGTAAGACAAAATACTTGCAGGCAAATTATTTGAAAATGTAACTAAAATGTATTCGTGTTCAATTATATTTTGCTCAGTTGTCCCTTGCTTCAAATATAATATCAGTCGCTCTTTGCTATGATCTATAATTTCAAAACGCAAATTATTTCGATCATCACGTGATTCTGGGCATGAGTAGCATGAGTCATAAGAATGAGAGAAATTGGATAAAATAATATTTTCAGAAGCTGCTATCGATATTTCAAAATTTGGAATCGTTCAATTGTATCGCATAATTGAAGTTTGTGTCTGGCGCACTAGCAAACTGGTCAGCATCCTGATCAAACTCGAATCCGCCTTCTGACAAGCCTGACTTAGCTAAATTGTCAAAACTAATGTTCACAGAAATGGATGAATCTGAGTGATTCAAAAAACCTTGAACATGAAATTTTTTAGAATTTATCCGCTTTCAATTATTTGAAAGTGGCCTGACTTATCATATTCGGTTTTGGCGGGAACTCCAAAAATCACGAGAAACATCTGCCCATAAACTGTTATAAGATATGTTGGACAATCGGCCTTCCGATCAAATTTGTAGGTTGATTTTGAGAAACTGTGAAATGAAGAATCGCTCTGATGGAAAATACCACGCTCATGAATAAGTTCTTTCGAAATAAATACTTACGATTTGAATTACTTAAATAGAATGGAACAGGGCTCACTCCGAGTGACTCAAATAAAAGTAAGTAGATTACGTTTTGCAACATAAATGTGCTTAGGTCAGCGACCCAAACTCAAAAGCTGTTTGGAGGTCAACAACAATATTACTAAAATATAACGATTTCGAAACAGCAGACAAATTGTTTTTAAAAATTCTTTGTGGCGTTTGTACATGAATTTTTCTTCCCCCGCTGCCGCGAGGCAGGTTTTTTACCACTGAATTGATCTAAGCATTGAAAACTTATTAAACAACAAACTTATCTTACCAAATTCGATAATCTAATTCATTATTCTCAATTCTCGATGTTGGATTTTGTCTGCCATTTGACAATCTATTGACTTCCGTTTGAACGTATTTCTGTATTTCTGAAACCGTAATTTGCAAATCCTTATTCAAGTCGGCTTTTTTGTTTGTAAGACCATCTATCAAACAATAAGTAAACAATCCATTTTGCCAAGTTGAAGATTCCATTGCAAATTCAACGCCTCCAGCAGATGAGATGACAGTTGCACCTGTACCTTTTCTTAAATCGGTGAACAAACTTTTCATTAATTCAGATGTGTTTTGAAGACCTAATTGGCTTTCTTTATTTTCAACTGCAACACCAACATTTCTAAAAGTGATGTCATTTTCAGATTCTGTTTTGTTGTCAGAAATTTGAATATCGTCTTTGTCAACCTCGCCGCTGTGGCAGGTGTCCATAATAATAATTTTTGAGTGGTTTGATTCCGTCTAACAAAGCTTCGATCATTTCGTAAGGAATTCCCCGGCCTGATGGATTTTGGAAATCAATATCATGAGATGCGAAATAATAATTAAAATTTGCGTCGAGTACACCATGGCCGGCGATGAAGATAATAACTTGATCATTAATATCTGCTAAATTTAAAAATGATCTGAGTTGATCGAGATTTTCCAAAATCACCTCTTGATCCTTTAACACCATAGTTTGAACTTTGCCATAATATTTGTTTTGTTCAAACAATTTTACGATATCCATTGCATCCTTCGACGCGTAGGTTAAATTAAATCGGGAGTCTTTATATTCACTTACACCAACGCTTACAAGAAACAAATCAGGTTTTGATTTTCCAGAAGTAGACTCAACCTCAAAGGATTTCTTATAACTTTCGGCGCCGGCTTGGTTCAGTACAGAAATTTGAATTTCATTTTACCTTCGCTAAGTGGAACCTTAGTTTGCCGATTCAATTTATATGCATTTAATGGCGAAGAGATATACCATTGTTGCCGAAAATGGCAACCTCGTTTACCTAAACATTTATGCGATCCAATGGATATTTGGTGTCTTCTATATTTAAGTTTAGTTCAATTTCATTACTAGAGGTAATTGTGGGCATCATTTCGAAGTTTTCGATGCTAATTTTGGGGATATGAAAATCATCTTCCAACATTTCTTCTGTGAAATTCATTTTCTTTAATCTCTTCAAATAAGCTTGGTGGTATGCTTGAATCAAAGCAGTGTCAGAATTTCCTAAACGCTCTAAGACAATATCCGGGCGATTGTACTTTAAGTCGAACTGCTCGAAGGTGTATGTTTCAAGTTTGTCATTCACAAAATATAATTGGTTAAATAACTCTGTTGAATTATTGTGATTATAGAGAAAATAGTAGCCCTCGGGAACAATGTTTATATAATTGTCGTCATAAATGTACTTTGTCGCTAGACATTTATCAGATTCTGAAACCGAATAAAAATTTAAGAAGTCGGAACTATATGAAATGAAGTTTTCCTCATTGTTGATATAAAAAATATCAGAAATTTCTGCTTCAAGTAAATATTTGTAGAAGTAATTCCTATCTTCATTTAGATCGTTAGCATACCGCAATATATTGTGTTGCGACTCAGAGTTTTTTTTCAAGGCTAAAAGTGCGTATTCATTGTTTTTAGTAAAAATAATTTTCTTTATGCCACAGTCCTTATAACTTTCGTCGAGCTTCGTAGAACCTATCAATTTTTTGTTTGACATCGAAAATGGAAATAATGCCATTTATAGTACACCAAACATAATTCTCATCAAAAGTGAACCCCGCCGCAGACTGATAATTGTATTGAAAATCTTTTCTTGGTTAAAAGAAATAATAGTCTCATCTGCTAGTTGTGTGAGATTTCGAATATGAATACCATCCGCTTCGAATGTAAGAAAATGATTTAATCGCCGAGAAAATACTGGAGCATGCACTCTGTACAAATCTGGTATATCTGACATGTCGCCATAAATGAACTTTTCAAAAAAGGCATCAATCGATGTTTCCTGTTTCATTTCTTTTATGTTCCATAGATGAATCGAAAGTGGTTGATAAGATAATTCGGTTAACTCTAACGAAGCTATAATGATGTGATTCGGCGAATTAGTTGGATATACTTTTGTAATGCCGCTCAACTGTGTGTCGAAGCTCGTAAGTTTTTCTAGCGTATTTAAATCCCAAGTTTCGATGAAAGCGCTCCCACGTAACCCATTAGAACTAACAATGCACAGATTTGAGCCATCAGGAGAAAAAGTTAAACCTATTACTGTATTGAATTTTGGTTTTATTATTAATTCGCCACGACTATCATAAAGATTATGAATGATGACGCTGGAATCTTTCATTTGATACGCAATCTTCGCTTCAGTTGAAGAATAGTCTACACAAATATTCTTTGCGTCCATTACTTTATAATTATGAGAAATTATGAGATTGTGATTTTTCGAGTTCCAAATTTTTACCTGCGAATTCTGAATTGTGGTGTACGAAAAAGTTCCAAGATTTGCAAAAACAGTATCTAAATTCTTTGCCGTAGTGTTAGTTTCTAACGGCAAAAGTTGTGGGAAATTGAAACGAACAATACTCTTTTTCTCATCGGGATTTACTAGAAAAAAGTACTTGTTATCTTCAGAAACAGAAAAGTGGTTTGGATTAAACAGATTATCTTTTGCTGTGAAATTATTAATTGGATACTCTGAAATGATTTTAACACTGGTAAAATCGAATACACGTATATAATTTGTAGTCTTTATTATTACTTGCTCACCGGATGATGAGAATTCACTTGATTTAATTTCGTCAAAGATTTTTATTTTTTTGTCATTGATAATTATTGTTGAATCTTCTTTGTTGTAGGAGAAAAAACGAATTGTTTGTCCGGGTAAATCCGTTTTGTAAAAAATATGCTTGTAATCTGTTTCTAGCTCAATAGTCTGTATTTCATTTATTTTATCACTATAACTATATACAATACTTTTATTATCGAATTGAACGGCAATTCGTTGGTTTTCCAAATCAACAATGTCAGCTTCACTAATTAGTTTCTCAGAAGAAATGGACATCTCTAAATCTCTGCTGTACGAAAATTTTTTAATTGATTGATTGGGGTCCATTTCAAAAACGCAAAGCTTATTATAGTTTTGATGTGAATGAATATTGTAATCACTAACTAACGCAATCAATCTATTTCCATCTCTCGACAACCATTTTACATTGTTAGCATCATCAGGCTGAATTTCGATATGAATTTCGTCTCTGGTTGCTAAATCATAGAGCCAATAATTTTCTGTTTCACTAGTTCCATATTTTGTTTTTGAGATAAAATAATCGTTCTTAGGATCGAAGGCTACAATGTTTTGAAACTCTGAAACTTCATACTGATAATCTGTGAAAAGGCTTATAAAAATCAATTGCTGATATCGAGTAGTTACGTATATTACATCAAGGTTTTTTGAAAAATTAACGGACTCTATTGAACCCTCGACATTTTTGACAGCAATTTTTTTTAGATGTCTTCCAGTCCGGATTTCATTAATATAGATATCATTATTAATATAATATAAGTAGAATTTAGCTTTGCTATCAATAGAAAATCCGTCGATTTTTTCAAAATCATTAGGAATTTGCAATTTAAATTGTTGTGAAAATGTAGTTTGATAACAAATTACAAAAATCAGAAAAAGCAATTGTTTCACCTTTAGCAGAAGACAATTGATATCAAAAACTTTTTTAGTCATTTTCAAATTTTTCGGTGTAGATTATTTTCATTTCGTTTATTGAAAAACGATTAAGTTGCGGCCAATAGCTTTCGTCTTCTTTTAGGTATACTGGCATCGACAATTCTAAATGAACATCGTTTGTGTTAGCATCCTTTATAAAACCTTGATATCGCCTAGAATCAATGGAGAAATTAAAGTCATGTTTTCATTGAATATGAAAAATCCAAACAAATTCTGATCGAATGAAGGATCTTTCCAAATCAGCATAGAACCTATATGATAAACAGCTTTATCGTCAATTATGATCGATGAGAAAGTAAGATCCAAATGTGTTGTGTCTATAAGCACATTTCCGTCATAATCCAAATATCTAAATAACTTGTCTGCTAGTTCTTGCTTCAGCACGTTATCCACTCCTGTCTTGTACGACCCCTTTAATGATGATCTCATTTGTGTTTCTAAATGAACCATTATTTTATCGAAACGTTTGTTAAAATTTGGCTGATTTGACATTTCGAAAAAGTGATCCGAGTAGTAGTCCAAATAAGCTACGGGTTTATCATTGTTGTCGTAAAAGGCTGCAATATACCATGATGGATGTGTGGTATGGCTATAAACAAACTTCTTCTTGGTTTCAAGTTCAATGATCATCTCTTCAAAAATCATGTACTTTGTGGAGGGAGAAAACAGAGGTTCAGCTTTTGATCTGATGACATAATGCGATTCCTCATTAAAGAAAATACATACTTCTTGTTGAGGGAACCATGCGATAAAAGCAGAACTATTTATTACTTCAAGTAATTGGGGCCAATCATCGTCTGGTTTGCTCTTGTAAATAATTTTTTCTGAATTCGATATAACATATGAGAATATATTATCTTCAGAATAGGAAAATAATAGTTGCCAATTTTAATAATTTGACTTGGCATCTTGTCGGAACAACGAATGTTATAATTATTCAAAAAGAATCAATAATTGTGATATTTCCATCACTGTAGGAGACTGTTTTCGCAATACACAAATGCCTATTGGGCTCGAAAGAACCTATACCATTATCGCAGAACCAAATTTCGTGAAGCTCAGATTTATATGCAGGTTTAATTAGTTCTTTACCGGTGCCGGCGTCTATCAAACCATATAAAATTTTCTTTTATAACAATATTTTACTTATTTCGGTAAGGTAAACATCTTCATATTTTTTGTCGAGTAAATTAATGGAGTAATCACCGATTCGATACAAAGAATAAACACTTTTTCTTCAATTATTTCTTCGCATAATAACATGTGTTTGGAAAATGAAATTGACGCGTATTTAAATGGTAATACAATTTGTCCGCTAAAATTAGCCAACGCGTATTTTGAATTGGCTTTTAAGATCATTAGATCTTTGGCAAAATCTACAATAGTCGTATCTGCATTAAAAGAAAATAACTTGATTCCATCGTAATTATAAACGCCAGAATATTGGTCAATCTATCTCGTTATAGAAGCACGGTATAATTAATTGACCAGAAACTAAATCTACCAATCCGGCTTTATTGTCTCGCTCAACGATTACTCTATTTTTTGTGACAATTTGAATCTTATCAAAATAACTACTGTCTTCGAATTGAGAATAATCAATAGATACATTCCTCAAATAACTCACATTATCATAATAATCCTTGATATAGTTTCTTGGTTCTGTTTTAAAATAGAAGTTATTTTCTTGACTGAATAATTTAATTGAGTAAGAAAAAATGATTGCTGCAAAGAATATTAATTTCATCACACTATTAATTAATTTTTGGAGTAATATCTTGAAACATATGTATTGAATTCTTAAATATTTCTGGAAAGATAGACAACTGAGTTATAAAGTCAAAATGTAAATTGTTAGTAAAACCCTAGTTTCGAAACCATCATTCAGTTTCTTTAACAAACCTAAGCTGAAATTATTTACAGGTCATTCATATCCTAACCCCAATAACACAAACATCATCCACCTGCTCCAAATCCCCCTTCCAATCAAAGAACGCTTTGCTTAATTTCTCCTTCTGCATTTCCATTGGATCATTTGCTATTGAAATCAAAAGCTCTTTCAATTTCTTATACATGAATTTTTTTCCTTTCTCGCCACCAAATTGATCGGGCATACCATCGGTTAAAGTATAAACAACATCACCAGTTTTTAATTCAACTTGATTTGATGTAAATGGAATATGTTGTTTATCATGCTTACCAACCGGCATTTTATCCGGAGCAAATTCTAAAATTTCTCCGGGCCCTGAGCCTGTGGAAGGGCGAACAATCCAAACAGGATTATTTGCTGCGGCATAACTTAGTTTTTTATTTTGTAAATCAAAACAAACTAAGCTGGCATCCATACCATCTTTTCCACCTTCAGCGCTGCCATCTTTTTTGAGGCGATCAATAATATTTAAACGCGCGTGATTTAAAATTTCTCCGGGCTCAACTAATTTTTCTTCTTGCACTGCTTTTTCTAAACAGGTAATATTTAAGATACTCATAATAGCTCCCGGAACTCCATGCCCGGTGCTATCTGCAGTGACTAATGCAAATTGATTATTCTGTAATTTTGTTGCCCAATAAAAATCTCCGCTTACAACATCTTTCGGTTGGAAGAGAACAAAATATTCTTTTAGATTTTCATCGAGTAAACTTTTTGTTGCTAGAAAACTTCGTTGAATTCTTTCTGCGTAGTTTATACTGTCGGTTATTTCTTTGTGTTTTTCTTCTATATGATCCTTTTGTTGGCGGATTTCATTTGTGGCTTTTGAAATATCTTGTTCTAATTCTTTTTGTCGTTGTTTTAGTTTTGATGTGCGCCAGCGAATGAATAAGAAAATAGAACCAACAGAACCTAAGACAATGAGAATATAAAACCAGGTTTGTTGCCAAAATGGTTTGAGAATTTGAAATTTGATTGAAACAGTTTCACTTGGAAAACCATATGCGTCGAGAGCCTGGACTTGGAAATCATAAGTTCCCGGATCTATATTTGTGTAAGTAATAGACTTATTAACGGTTTGCTTAAAAGAAGAATCCATTCCCTTTAAACAATAGTTGTATGTCAATTCAGAGAGATGAGAATGTAAGCGCCCCTGAAAACCGGACAGTTTAAAAGTAGACATAAATGTTTAACTTTAATACTGTCAAAAATGAAAAAATCAAGATTTACAGAGAGCCAAATCATTGCAGCTCTCAAGAGCCACGAGAGTGGAAAAAGGGCGGAAGATATCTGCCGTGAAATGAGCATTAATAAGCAAACATTTTACAACTGGAAAAAGAAGTACGGTGGTATGGATACGGGTCAGCTTAAGCGATTAAAAGAGCTTGAAGATGAGAACCGAAAGCTCAAAAACATGTATGTTGAATTAGTGTTTGATCATCAAACACTCAAATACATCGTTGAAAAAAAACTTTAAGGCCTTGTCGCAAAAGGAACTGGCATGCGAAGTTTTGGAAGAAACTAAGGTCAGTATCGGCAGGGCCTGTCGGGTGTTGGATCTGCCACGTTCAATGTTCTATTACAAAAGTTGTAAAGATGATACCGCTGTAGAAAATAAGCTGCGAGATCTTGCTGAGAAATTTCCGACTAAAGGATTTTGGGATTATCAGGGCAGAATTCGCAATGAAGGATTGAAGTGGAATCACAAGCGTGTTAAACGTGTATACAATAAACTTGGATTAAATATCCGTAGAAGAAAAAAAAGAAGATTACCCATGAGAGTAAAAGAACCCTTGCAAATTCCATGTGCGCCAAACAAAAGCTGGTCAATGGATTTTATGCATGATAGCCTTGAGAGTGGTAGAAAGTTCCGCACGTTTAATGTAATTGATGATTTTAATCGCGAAGCATTGACTATTGAAGTTGATACATCTCTTAGCGGAGCAAGGATAACCCGTGTTCTGGAAGAATTGATAAACTGGAAAGGTAAGCCAGAAGAAATTCGGACAGATAATGGACCTGAATTTCTGTCATCAGTTTTTGTTGAGTTCTGTGCGACACAACAAATAAAGATTAAATACATTCAACCAGGAAAGCCAGTTCAAAATTCTCTAGTTGAACGATTCAACAAAACCCTCCGCCGCGATGTGCTCGATGCTTACATTTTTGAAAGTCTTGATCAGGTGAGAGAAGAATGTTGGAAGTGGTTGAAAGATTACAACGAAAATCACCCGCACAAATCATTGGGTAGAAGAAGTCCAATCAAATACCGGGAGGCTATTCAATTATGGAAAACGCCCTCCAAAAATCCGCCCACATGTTTACCACAATTGAACAGCTTAACAAATAATAATAAATTAAAATGAAAAGTCTACCTTTAACTATGTCCGAAAAAGGGGGCGCTTACAAGAAACTCCCTGAAAATAAAAAGTCAGATTATTTTCATCGTAATCCAGAACCAAGTCTGTTGGTAATTGTCTACCAAATGAGGTGTCCGTTTTGCAATTATAATTGTTCCAGTTTACAGAATGCGAAAACAATTCAACATTTGTGAAGTGAATCTTTGGCTGAGGCTCAGGATGCATGTGATTAATATTGATTTCTGTATAACCATGAGTGGAGTATGTCACCAGAATCGAATCATTTATAAATTCAAAACGATATCCAGGATGGAAACCAGAAGATGCATCCCAAGTTTCTATTTCCAATTGATTAAATTTTTCTGCTTTAGTTATATCAATTCGTTGAAGCGCCAACGGACTTGCTAACCAAAGATAATTTGAGTCAGGATCAACGAATAATGAATAAATCACATTGGTGGCTAAACCATCCTTCATTGTAATTTGAATTACGGATGAATCTTTTGGATCGAATCTAATCAAACCTCCTTCATACTCGCCACTGTAGATAATGTTATTCACTTCAACAATTGAACCACTTCCCCAAAAAGCTATCGGTTGATTATTTATTTTTGAAACTGGCTTTTTTATAGTACTGTGCACTGGATTCATCAAATACACATATATATTCCTTGGTCGTCATCAGATTTTTTCCGCTGGCCATTGAATACAATTCACCACTGACAGGCATGGAATCGATTAACGATTCAAAATTGACGTACTCAAAAGTGTGATAGTTGAATAATTTGACATCAAATTTCCAGTCTTTGGTTGTTTCTTCTGACTTTGGATAGAGACGAATGGATTTGAGATCCTTGTGATTGGAATTTTGTAGTTCATACGTTGTATACATTGATGTATCTATCAATTGTACTTCTCGAATGTCATCATGAGATAATACTATGATTGAAGTTTTTGTTAATATCCAGATTTTGTCTTTAACAATTAATGGTTTATTATCTATGTATTCTATGTCCTGGCCAAAATTTGAAAGTACATCTTTAAACGGCTGGCTTATTAAAAGATTAGTATCTAATTTGCAAATACCTTCTAATTTATAATTTCCATCATTGTACACGTAATTGTTAAACCAGTATAAATTTCCAACTGAATCAGGTGTCACAATAGGATAACCGTCAAATTCAACCGGTACAATCCTTAAGCTATCATCAACTTCAACAAAGAGACCCGCGTCATATCCAGAATAATACTTTAAATTATTTTTTGTTCGTAATTTAAAATTGAGATTCGATCTGTCAATATTTCCACTAATTTTTTTAGTTTGGTCATGGTACATAAAATATGTGCGGCTGCATTTAAATAAGCCATCAGAAGCAGTTGAAATCCACAAATTATTTTCATGGTCAACAATAATTGGAAAAATATAACTTGGAGACTCAATTATTTTATTCAGTTTAGAATCTTTCAAATTTGAAACAACATACTTGTTGGTATTTAAGTTTTGTCGAACAATGATTTCACTTCGACTATTACTAACAATATCTGTAATTGAAGAAGCATTGCAAATCAAATTGAATTTTTTTCCATCAAATTTCTGTATTCCTTGCTCGTCTGCAAACCAAATGTTTCCATCTGGCGTGCTAATAATTTTAGTTTGACCTACAGATTCGTAATTGATTAGGTCTTTGCCATCAAATCTGTAAATACCAGGATTTGGATTATCATAAGGAAAAATTGTAAACCAGTAATTCTTATCCTCGTCAATCGTTATGGCAGCAATATTTTGAAGATCAATTTCAAGAGAAATAAGACGACCTGTTTTGATATTGTAGGTGTGAATTCCTCCACTTTTTGACCTTATCCAAATCCCTCTTAAATTGTCAAAAATGTACAAACATGGAGGAAAAGGTAACAGGCTATAATTCCACGGCGAATCCATTGTCAGGTGTTTCGTGTAACTATTAAATTCTATGCCGAGTTGCTTAAGAATCGAACCCATATCGATCGTATCTTTTGAATTATATCGAATGAAATGATATTGTTTCGTCACTTGGTTCTCATAGGTCGACCAATAAAATCCTTCTTCATCCAGGATTTGTATTCCTCCTCCCAAACCAGCAGTATCCAATTTTGCGATCCAGGGCGCTTGACTATCCAATGATAGATGTCGAAAAATCATGTTATCGATTATTCGTCCACCTTGCCAGTAGTATTCATCACTGACTTTCCTTAAACCGTTCATTGGCCCAAATTCAAAAACAAAATAATCACCTTTTACTTGCTCAACATGGTCACCGTAAAATTTTGTAAAGCCAGCTCCATTCGCTACCCATACAACGCCAAAATCATCTTGAAATGATCCGCCGGTAGAATTCGTCATCAATCCGTTTTCTGGTGTTATCTTTTGGACCGTGTATGACTGGCCATTTACTTGAAAGAGTAGTGCTATGTAAACAAAAGAAAGAAGAATTTTTTCATATGGTATTTTTTACACGCGTACACCAATAACACAAACATCATCCACCTGTTCCAAA
This sequence comes from Crocinitomicaceae bacterium, assembly GCA_016719925.1. Lineage (GTDB taxonomy): Bacteria > Bacteroidota > Bacteroidia > Flavobacteriales_D > Crocinitomicaceae > JADJGJ01. The sequence goes on from JADJYC010000011.1 coordinate 19,937, forward strand.
TCCCCTTTCCAATCAAAAAACGCTTTGCTCAATTTCTCCTTCTGCATTTCCATTGGATCATTTGCTATTGAAATCAAAAGCTCTTTCAATTTCTTATACATGAATTTTTTTCCTTTCTCACCACCAAATTGATCGGGCATTCCATCTGTCAATGTATAGACCACATCACCTGTTTTTAATTCAACTTGATTTGCTGTAAATGGAATATGTTGTTTATCGTGTTTTCCAACAGGCATTTTATCTGGTGCGAATTCTAAAATTTCATTTTGTCTGACAATCCAAACAGGGTTATTTGCTGCGGCATAACTTAGTTTTTTTTATTTTGTAAGTCAAAACAAACCAAACTTGCATCCATGCCATCTTTACCGCCTTCTTTGCTACCGTCATTTTTAAATAATCGATAACAAGTTTTCTGGTTTCGTTTAAAAATTTGATCCAGTTCTACTAAACCTTTTGTAACAGATTCTTTCAAGCAAGCAATATTAGCAATACTCATAATGGCTCCAGGAACACCATGCCCGGTGCTGTCTGCAGTAACTAATGCAAATTGATTGTTCTGTAATTTTGTGGCCCAATAAAAATCACCGCTCACTACATCTTTGGGTTGAAAGAAAACAAAATATTCCTTTAGATTTTCATCTAATAAATCTTTTGTTGCCAAAAAACTGCGCTGAATTCGTTCAGCGTAATTTATACTATCGGTTATTTCTTTGTGTTTTTCTTCGACGAGTTCTCTTTGTTTTTCTGCAATTTGTTTTTGTTCTTCGACGATAATATTTTTTTTGTACTAATTCAACTGTTCTATCTTCTACTGTCTTTTTCAAGTTGTTTTTGTCGAGTTCTTAATGATGCGGTTCGCCAACGGTAAATACCAAAAAGTAACGTCAAAATTAAAATACTTAAGGTGATTCTAAACCACCAAGTTTTCCACCATGGAGGACGGATTTCAAAAGCGTATTCAATTGGCTCACTCCAATATCCTTGACCATTCTTTGATTTGACTTTAAAAATATATTTTCCATGCGGTAAGTTACCATAAGTCGCGTAATTTTCGGAGGAGAGAGCGCTCCAGTTCTCTTCTATCCCTTCAAGTTTATATTGATATCTTACTCGTTTTGGTTGATTTGTATTGATTCCAATAAAGTTAAATGTGATATAATTGTTGTTGTACGCAAGACTCAAATTTTCCGGTAGTCCATACCATTTTGTTACACCGCTGAACTCATAATCAGTTAAAGCAACCCCATTACCAAGTAATTTTGTTTTTGTACCACTAAGAGCGATATTTTGCCATTCGATTTTTTCGTTGTATAGATCAAGGCTGGTGATTTCAGTTACGAGATGAGAAGTATCTTTTATTGATTCTTGCGGATGGTATGCAGTAACACGGCCGTTAGCCGCTGCCCAAATAGTTCCATCTTGATCCTCACATAAACTTTTCCCTTCATTTACACCAATACCTACAAAACCATCTTCATAAGTATAATTTTCAAAAAGGCATGTTGATCAAATTGTGATTCTGAATCTTTTAGAAATCTTAACTTTCTTTCATTTGAGAGTTTGCATAAACCTGATCGCGTACCGAACCATAAGTTCTCGTTATAGTCTTCGATGATTGATAAAACACTATTATTGCTAAGTCCTTCTTTTGTGTAAAATGCGTAAACGTTTCTCCGTCATACATATTCACTCCGCCTCCATCAGTCCCGAACCATAAGTACCCATCGCTATCTTCAAAAATGCTCCAAACGTTATTTTGGCTTAACCCATCCTTGACCGTAAAATGAGTATAGGTCTCGCCGTCGTATTTTGTAACACCACCCTTAAAAGTTCCGAACCAAATGTTTCCGTTTTTATCTTCTAAAATTGACATTATGAAATTGCTGCTTAACCCTTCATTCGTAGTAATTTGTGTGAACGATTTTCCATCATAAAAACATGCTCCGTCATCTGTTCCAAACCAAATATTTCCATTTTTGTCTTCCAAAATACACCGAATCGTATTGTCAGTGAGACCATCATTTTCTGTGAAGTGAACAAAAGTTTTACCATCAAACATAGTGATGCCTTGGTTATAAGTGCCGAACCAAATATTTCCAGTTTTATCTTCAAATATTGACAATATAACATTTCCACTTAAGCCATTTTTTTTGAAAAATAAGTAAATGAAGAATGATTATAATTACAAACTCCGTTGGCCGATCCGAACCATAGATTACCTTTTTTATCCTCAATAATGTTATAAATGTTATCGCTGATCAGGCCTTCATTTTGCGTAAGGTGTGTAAATAGTTCACCATTGTATTTATTAACTCCTGAATTAGTTCCGATCCAAATTATTCCAGTTTTATCTTCAATGATTGTGCTAATAATATTATCGCTTAGGCCTTCTGATTCAGTAAAGTGTCTAAAATTATTTCCATCAAAATTGCAAACACCCCCACCGTACGTCGCGAACCAAATAATACCTTCATTATCTTCAAATACGCTCCAAATCAAATTACCACTGAGCCCTTCATTTTCTGTATAATTGAAAAAATAATCACCATCAAATTTACTTACGCCCATTGATGTTGCAAACCACAAATTTCCATCTTTATCTTCGATAATGTCACGAACAACGTTGTTACACAGACCATTTTTTCTGTGTAATTTGTAAAAGATATTCCATTGAATTTGCAAGCACCCCCACCATAAGTTCCAAACCAAATATTACCTAATCGATCCTCAAAAATACTTCGCACACTATCGTTACTAAGTCCTTGACTTTTGGAAAATCGAGCAAAGGTCTTTTCATCATATTTAAAAACACCATCTCCGTCGGTACCAAACCAAATATTACCGGTTTGATCCTGAAATATTCCCCAAACTGGGCTATCGCTGAATCCTGTTTGAGAATTAAAGTGAGTGAAGTTACGTCCATCATATTTTGAAACCCCGCCACCAAAAGTGCCAAACCACATATTGTCATTGACGTCCTCGTAAATCGATAAAATAGTATTACCACTAAGACCTTCTATTTCTGTATAGTTTGTAAATGTTTTGCCATCATACTTTGTTACTCCAGCTCCATCAGTTCCGAACCAAAGATTTCCCTTTTTATCTTGAATCATGCAATTTATGACGTCGTGTTTCAATCCATGCAATTTTTGAAAGAAGCTAAAGTTATGTGGATTCTGATCTTTAGTACTTGCGTCTCTGACCTCCACAATTTGAGGCATCCCTGCAACAAATGGAAGGTCAATTGCAATTGCGACTTTTGGAAGTTCAAAACCATTGGGGCCGGGAGTGCAAACGGTTGGACTTCCTGCTGTTGTTATCCTTGGTATGCCTGTTGGATGAACATTTGAATTTGTTGAAATTATTGTTGGATTTTGTACAGGAATGTTTGTGAGTTTTTTTCATCGACAATTATTACAATTGGTTCCGTAATACTGTCCTGTGGTACTAAGTATCCATTGGCATCAACTACTTTTGGATCAAAAGAATTTGTGGGAATTTTGTTTTCTTGTACGCAAGAAGAAATCAAAAGAAAAACTAAAAAGGGTACAAGTGCCTTATTGAGAATGTTGGATTGAGTTGAAATCAAAAATAATGAATTCTCTGATAGAAATTTCGTTTATAATTTTTTGACACTTTTGCAAAGTCAAATTTAGATCGAAAAACTGCACGCTTATATTTGATTTACTTACACCCAATCGTGTATATTCAAGTAGTAATTCATAAAATGTACCCGATAGGGTATAATCTCTCTCTCCAATTCAAGAAATAGTAAAATAATTATTGAATAGTGCGGTTTATAGCACTATATGTTGGCAATTCTAAATTAATTCATATATTTGCATAATAAAGAGCCGTATAATGCACTTTAAACCACTAATAGAAACAATAAAAGCCAGACGAGAAGCCCTCCGTGTAACACAGGAAGCCTTAGCGGAGCTATCCGGTGTGGGCTTGCGAACCTTAAAACAGTTTGAAAGTGGAAAAGGAAACCCAACACTATCAACGATTCAAAAGTTAGCAGATGTGCTTGGCTTAGAAATAACACTAAAAATAAAAAACACAACCGGTAAGAAATGAGAACCGCAAAAATACTATTTAGGGATGAAGAGGCTGGCCTGTTGACTCAGCTTGATGATGGTAGTTTTACATTCCGTTATGATGATACTTGGGTTTCAAACAACGATAAACCGGTCATCAGCCTTACTTTGCCTAAAACAAAAAAAGCATATCAGTCAAAATATTTATTTCCATTTTTTTTCAATATGTTACCGGAAGGGTCTAATAAACAAGTAGTCTGTAAACATCATAGAATTGATCAAGATGATTATTTTGGTCTGCTGATGACAACGGCAAAAAGTGATAGTATTGGCGCAGTAAGAGTGGTTAAAATAGAAGAATAGTGAGTCTACCAAAAATAAAATATTGCCCGGGCACCTTGTCAAAAGGATTTGATACGTACAGTAAAACCTGTTTGAATAAAGTATTTGGTGGTAAAAAAGTACATCACGTTTTGCCTTATGATTCACCTGCGACGAATGAAGAAACAGATGAACTTTTTGAGGAGAATCGAAAACGTACTTCCATTTCAGGTGTTCAAGAAAAATTCTCAGTGATCCTTGAAAAAAATAAATTGCGACTCATCAATGAAGGTGAACGTGGAACCTATATTTTAAAACCAATTCCGGGTGCAGGAAAAAAAGCAGATCAAATGCCGGCGAACGAACACCTCACTATGCAAATTGCACGTCAGGTTTATGGAATAGAAACTGCAGAAAATGCATTGATCTTTTTTAAGGATGGAACGCCCGCTTACATTACAAAACGCTTTGATGTAAATGAAAACCTGCCTCGCGGCAAGGCGGGAGGAATAAAATTGGCCCAAGATGATTTTGCATCACTTGCCGGAAGAACGCCACAAACTCACGGTGAACATTATAAATATTTAGGAAACTATTTGGAGTTGTTTCAATTGATGCAAAAACATTTGCCGGTTTATAAATTGGAAGCACCCAAACTCTTAAAATTGCTTGTATTTAATTACCTGTTTTCAAATGGAGATGCCCATTTAAAAAACTTTTCATTGCTTGAAACACCAATGGGAGATTATCGCTTAAGTCCTGCGTATGATTTGCTGAATAGCCACATTCACGTAAACGACAAAGAATTTGCGTTAAGCGATGGATTGTTACCAAGAAATTTGGCAAAAGGAAAAATGAGTCAGCAATTTGCCATACTTGCAAAACAAGCCGGAGGGAGTGAAAAGATTTTTCACGATATTTTTTCGTTCATGATTTCAAAATCAGAGTTGGTTGAAAAATTGGTTGCTGCTTCTTTTCTGAACGATACAACTAAGAGAAACTATTGGCAAGCTTATTCGGGGAGGTTGAAACAGTTGATGAAAGCTTAAATCATTATTGATTATGACATTAACGCGACATGACATAATACAAAGAGCTAACTATTCCGATCGTTGGCATGTTTTAGAATTAACTGAATATTCTTCCTTGTTTGAAAGAGATGTCCTACTCCACATTTTTTGGAATAAGAACGATGATGTTCAAACCATTCATCAAAGAATAGTTGATAGAATAAACTGTTTCCTGGCAATGGATAAATCAGAGCTTGATCGAATTAAAAGTGAAATTTGGAAGAATTATGAAATTTCAATTCGCGTGACTGATTATGGAATAGTTCCACATGAGCTTTATGACAAACACAATAATTCAGAAGAAGCAAATCGGGAATTTTTTGGACACAAGAATCAAGAAGATACATTTGCAGCAGCAAAAATAAATCATATCTACTTTGATGACAATTTAGACCTGGATCACTTGTATTATATGATTTGCTTTGATATTTCATGGGACAATGAACATGGAATAAATATGTTTTGTAAAGATGGGAAAGTGGAATCGGTGGAATAATCAAAATATTTCTTCCCGTGACTTTTCAATTTAAGCCGATGATTTTTTCTCAGATTCCTTCAAATTATAATGCTTCCAAATTTTGTAAGCAACAAAACCGCTGATAGCTACCAAGGCGGTTATACCTATTATTTTCCCCCAATTTATTGGATTCGCGTCTGGCGTGATCGGTTGAACGATTATCGGCGCCGATATTACAGCTTTTGGTTTTGCTTCAAACCGAAACATTTGTTTAAATGGTATGTCTTCAACAATCATAAAATTATTTTTTGTTACGATTTCGATTAAATAAACCCCGCTTTTGATATTATCTTCAATTAAAATGAAATCAAAAATTTAAAACAAACTCTTCCGTCTTGCGTCTGTTTTGGTTGTCCCATAGTTTTAAAACTGAAACCTGCAATTATTAGTTCGCGCTCATTGCAATGACGAATGGCTGAGTGATAAAGCCTTTTCAACGCTTTTGCATTGTTACTAAAACCAACTGTGTAATTTTTTTCATGTTGTAAACGCTCAGCGTTAATTTCACGAAAATATTTTCCGCGATGACTGTCACAACAAAATAGTGCTTTCGAATTATTTGTATAAAATGTGCGATTACATTTACTGAAAAGACAATTTAGTTTTATCGCGTCCAACGTGTCGTATAATGGTTCAAACGAACGCATAGCTTATTGTTTAGGTTTAATTGATTCGTTGATTTGGCTTCTTAAATAAAAAACACGTCCACCTTTTTTAATTGGTTTCGGTAGAATTTTTAGCCGCGCCCATTTAGCTAGGGTGACCAGGCTGATGCCAAATAGTTTTGCGACATCCCTTCTTGGAATGAGGTCGTTCATCAATTCTGGTTTTGGCTGATTTGCAGTAACAAGTTGTTGCTGCACCAAAATTGTAATGATAAGATTTTTAAATCTTCTTCTGTTAATTCAAATAGTTGTCTAATTCTTTCGCTCATGGGAATAATATTTATTGGAGCAAACATAGACCAAGTATTTTGAACCATCTGGGTAAGGTTACCCAAAAGTTACCTGGTCTAGAGTCTTAAAATTAGAATTAACCGATTATTTGAGACAAATCTATAAAGTTTGGTTTTGAAGGTTTTTTTTGACCGGTAATTACTTGTTGTAAATACGCATCAGTCAATTTTTCAAAAGCGACCGAATTTCTTTCCTAAAAAGGAAATTGTTTTGTAGCCAAACGCCAATAGAAGATTTTGTACTAATTATTTTGCCTTTGTCCTTTAGTGTTATTAATGCAAAGCCTATTGAATTTCCAAAACAATTTAATTTTAATGGTGCAGTGAGACTGCCTCCATTTAAAAGTATTTCAAGTTTATCTTTTTCATTTAAGTCAAACAAATATTTCGTCAAAATTTCAAGAAGATCAGGAAGAATTGTTTGGTCCATAATCAAAGGTTTTGACAAATCTTTGCTTTGAAATTCTTTAACTTCTACATTATAAAATTCGTCGATTATTACTGCATCTTCCACATTCTTAATCTTTTCAAAACCAAACTGTTTTCGGCGAGTCACAATCCAGGCATATAGAGTATCAGTTACATTTTCCACATTACTCGGTTTGTTCTGCTCATAAATAGATAAAATGTGAAATTCTAGTGTGTTCAAAAATTGAATCGAACCTTTCCATCGTTCAAGATGATATTCAAGCAGCAATGGTATTTTTCTAAAATTCGTGATCATTAGTTGAAACGCGAACCAAAATTCGTAATGACCCAATGAATAACGTGGAGTGATGACGATTGGAATTTTACTTTGCAACATTTGATCCAAATCAATGTCGTCAGGTTGAACGATGACTTTAATACTTTCCCAAAGCCGATCTAAATATTCCGCAGCATTTATGTTAGCTGTAATCTCAAATGTGTTATTTGAGATATTTTGTTTAAAGGAAATAAACGTATTTAAAATGTCAATCTCGTAAACATGTTTGTTAAAATATTTTACCATTTAGTAAAGTTACTCGAACCACCGCAAATTAGCAATTGGTTTTTTTTGGTCAAAAATTTGAACAAAAATGTAGTATAAGCATTGAATTTTTTTTTTCCGAATTGGTTTTTCGAAAAAAATCAAAAACAGATTATCCAAAACGAAGAAAAAATTTTGAGGACACTAAAATTTTTGGAGTGGTCATTTAAGACAAAATGAGTTCAAGTAAAAAAAGTTTTAAAAACGAATTAGCAAAGAAAAAGCAATCCAAATTCAAAAAATCTGACCCCGAATCTGACCCACGGGAGGTAAAAAACAAAAACCCTGAGTGCCTTCGCGCCCAGGGTTTTCTAAGCTTGCAGCCATACAAGCTGTTTTTTATTGGCGGTCTGGACGGGACTCGAACCCGCGACCCCGTGCGTGACAGGCACGTATTCTAACCAACTGAACTACCAAACCAGCACCTTTCCTTTGAAAGGAGCGACAAAATTAAGCAATTTTTAATGCTATGCAAATAAAAGATTGAAAAAATCAAAGAATTTTTTGCCGTTTGATCAGATATTGCTGGAGTACAAAGGCCAGACCTTCCTGAATATCAGCTTCTATAAAGTCAATTTTAAACTGTGTGCATTTCAGTTTCAGGGCACTCATGGCTTCGTCTACCTGATTTTTATAGAAGTCTTTGATCTCTCCCGGATGCAGTTTGATCTTTTCACCGGTTTCCAAATCAATGAAAGTTGTCGGACGATTTGGATACTCAAAATTCAGCTCATGTTTTCTGTCAACAACATTAAATAAAAGCACTTCATGTTTGTTGTGTTTCAGATGGAGAAATGCATCTGTCAGTTCATCCATGGATTCGTTGGTGAAAAAATCAGAAAACAAAATGATCAGTGAACGCTTGTGATTATTTTCCGCAATTTCATGAAGTGTATTTACAACAGAGGTAGTTCTGTTCAAAGTTTCCTGCTGCACAGACATGCGTTTTTCCAGTTCATGGAAAAGCATTTTGTGATGCGCGTTGGAAGTTTTGATTGCGCTGTCAAATTTTATTCCGTCTTCAAAAATGGTTAATCCAACTCCGTCTCTTTGTGATTTTAATAATTCAATAAGTGATGCAATGGCGTAAACACTAAATCCTAATTTATTGAGCGGATATTCTTTACTGATTTCCGGAAAGTACATGGAGGAAGAAATATCCAAAATGATTCTGCAGCGCAGATTGGTTTCTTCTTCGTATCGCTTGATGAAAAGTTTATCTGTTTTTGCGTAAAGTTTCCAGTCAATATGCCGGGTAGATTCGCCGGTATTATAAATACGATGTTCTGCAAATTCAACAGAAAAACCATGAAAAGGTGAACGGTGTAATCCGGTAATAAATCCTTCCACCACCTGTTTGGCAACAAATTCAAGATTTCCGAATTTGGCAAGTTCCTGTATGTCTATTTTACCGTACACGTTGTGAAGTTAAGGAATTTTTTTGTGGGTAATAAGGACAAAGCCAAAAGTGAAGAGGTCAAAAGGGATATGCTTTTTAATTTAAATGATTAAACATTAACCATTGGGCCAACCAATTTCCCTTTGTCCTTAGTCCTTTGCCCTTAGCCCTTTATCCTAACCAATGTGTATATTTGACTATAATTTGAAGACATGCCTTTACGTGATACCAAAAACCGCACGTGTGAACATTGCGGAGAAAAAATTCTGGGTCGTTCTGATAAACGGTTTTGTTCTGACTATTGCCGGAATTCAAAACACAACGAAGAGAACAGAGACACCAGTAATTACATGCGGCCTGTCAACAATATTTTAAGAAAAAACAGAAGAATTCTTGCGCAATATAATCCAACCGGTAAAGCAAAAGTACTTGGCACTTCACTGATGGAAGAGGGATTCAATTTTGCTTACTTCACCAATGTTTACGAAACTAAAAAGGGAGGAAAATATTTCTTTTGTTATGATCAGGGATACATTCAGATTGAAGACGGATACTTTGCATTGGTGGTCAGAGAATCTTATGTAAAATGATAGTTGTAAAATTTTTTCTTCAGCTGATCGGATACATTCTGATTATTCCCGTGAAAATTTATCAGTGGATTATTTCACCCATTTTACCGCAATCATGTCGTTACAATCCTACTTGCAGTAATTACATGATACAAGCCATTAAAGAATGGGGCCCTTTCAAAGGATTTTATTTAGGTACCAAACGTATTTTAAGTTGTCATCCGTGGGGAGGGTTTGGTGAAGATCCTGTTCCGCATAATCCAAAAAAACATTCCTGTGATCATTGAATAATTCCCGCTGATTAACGCAGATAAGAATCGCTGATTCAAGGAGATTTTCAAAAAGCAATATAGTTTATTCAGCGAAAATCAGCGGGAAATTTGATCTGAGATTTTATCCCTCAAGCCCAGTTAACCTTTCTGAAAATTGAGCCCGCAATGTTTGAAGAATTAAAATTAACAAGCAAGCCTAATTTTTTCTCTGATAATTTTAGATAAGTAATCAATTGTTTATGATGCACCTCAGTTAGATTTTCAATAGATTTTTATTTCAATGATTACTTTTTCTTCAACGAGAATATCAAGTCGATATCCAACGTCAACTTTTATTTCATCATAGAACATTGGAAGAGGAACTTGAGCGCGTGCTGAAAGCCCGGATTTTTTTATTTCATACATCAGAGCAGCTTCGTAGGCAGATTCCAACAAGCCGGGTCCAAGTTTATTAAACACTTTGAAAATGCAGCCTCTAAGGCAATAGGAAATTTCATTCTCACTCATCCTTCTCACATTTGATTCATTGCGAAGGTAATCGAATTTTCAATATAAGGACAATTTTTTATCAGCGAGAATCAGCAAAATAAATCTGCGCAAATCTGCGAAATAAATCTGCGCATATCTGCGGGGAAAAACAAACCAATCTTTTGGAAAAACTCCCGCTGATTATCGCTGAAAAGATTCGCTGATTTTAAGGAAATTTTTGAACAAACATAGTTTTTACTTCGCAAATCTAAATCTGCATAATAAATCTGTGGCCAACATTTTCAACAAATTCGGGCGTACTTAAATACGGCTCTGATACGTATACAAATTATAATATCTGCCCTGTTTCGCAATCAGCTCATCATGTGTTCCGCGCTCTTCAATTTTTCCATGTTCGATGACCAGAATCTGATTTGCCTGACGGATGGTGCTTAATCTGTGCGCGATAACAAAAGTGGTTCTTCCTTTCATTAATTCAGACAAACTTTTTTGGATCAGTGATTCACTTTCCGTATCGAGTGAAGATGTTGCTTCATCGAGAATCAGAATTTTTGGATCAGCTAAAATGGCACGCGCAATGGCAATCCGCTGACGTTGTCCGCCGGATAATTTAACTCCTCTTTCTCCAATAACTGTGTCCAGGCCTTGTTCAAAACGATCAGTAAATTCATATACATAAGCAGCATTCACAGCATTCAAAAGTTGCTCTTCTGTTGCGTTTGGTCTTGGGAATAAAATATTTTCTTTGATAGTTCCTTCAAAAAGAAAATCATCTTGTAAAACAACTCCTAAAAATTGTCTGTATGATCCAAGATTTACAGTTGACAAATCAATTCCGTCTAAGGTGATTTTTCCGGATTGAGGTTGTAAAAATGTTGCAGCCAAACCTGCGATGGTGGATTTTCCTGAACCAGATGAACCAACTAATGCAGTCACACTTCCCGGAGGAGCATCAAAAGAAACTTCGTGTAAAACTTCTTTCCCTTCTTCATAAGCAAATGAAACATTGCTGAATTTGATATCACCATTTGTCAGCTGCAGATTGTGTGTTCTTACTGCATCGTCATTTTCCGGTGAAGCATTCATGATTTCTGCTGTGCGGTCCAATCCTGCAAATGCTTCGGTCATCTGACTTCCGATATTGCTCATCTGAATAATTGGTGCAATCATAAATCCAAGTAAAACAGTGAAAGCAAAAAAGTCTCCGGTTGACATCTGATCATTCATCATTAAATATCCTTCGATGCCCATAATACAAACTGAACCTACGCCTAACAAAAAAGTGGCAAGACTTGTAACCATTGAGGTAGCAGTCAAACTGCTTTTTACATTTTCAAAAAGCTGATCAGCACCCCGTTCAAAAATTTTGTTTTCCTGATTTTCTGCATTAAATCCTTTGATGACTCTCACACCTGAAATTGTTTCAGTCAATCGGCCTGTAACATCTGCATTTAATTTTCCACGCTCTTTAAAAATGGGTCTGATTTTTCCAAAAGCTTTCATAGCGATAAATGCAAAAACACCAATCGGAATTAAAGTAGATAACGTCATAATCCAGTTGATTTTAATCAGCCAGATTAACGCAACAATGGCGGTCAGTGAACCTCCGATTAATTGCACAAAACCAGTTCCAACAAGGTTTCTGACTCCTTCCACATCTGTCATTATTCTGGAAACAAGTGCACCGGATTTGTTGTTATCAAAATAACTCACAGGCAGTGTCAGAACTTTTTTCTGCACCTGTACCCGCAACTGAGAAATTAAATGCTGCGCTTCTACACTCAACAATTTAGTCAGCCAGAAAGAAGTAATTGCCTGAACAGTAAGTGCAACTAAAACGGCTGCCAGAAAAATTTTCAGCAGGGCGTAATTGTCATTTGGAATAATATCATCCAAAAGCATTTTGGTGGAATAGGGCAGTACCAGTCCTGCCGCACGACTGATCACAATCAAAATCAAACCAACAAAAAGAATCCGGCGGCGCGGCCAGATGATGTCTTTAAAAAACCTGTTTCAGGGAAACTTTCTTTTTACTCATAGCTTACAAAGGAACAAATAATTAGGGTATTTGTTTAAACATGTGTTGATTGACGGATAAGAAGTTCAAATGTTTTAAATGAAACGAATTATTTTTCAAATCTGCTGTAATAGTTGGCGCGGAATAGGTTTTACCCTGGCAAGAACGGATTGACTGTAGATTTTTAAAGATGTTACCACCTAAAAAAGATTATCTTCATTAAATGAAATCAAAAGAAGAAATAAAAGAGTTTTACGACAACACGCTGAAACCCGAGTTGGAAAATCTGGATGAAAAAATAAATAAGGTCAATATCAGGTATTCATTTAAAAAGTATGGGATCTTTCTCATTCTTTTGCTTGCTGCAACAATTATTCTCTTTTTACAACTGAAACATCATCACGCTTACAGAGGAGATAAAGATTTGGGCGTAAAAATGTTTGCACTTTTCTTTTTCGTAGCACTTTTTTTTCTGATTGTACTTTATGTTCTTCGAAGTTTCGGTTATCGGCCGGTTAGAAAGGAGTATATGATTCATGTTGTGCCGCAAATTGTAAAATTTGTAAATGAGTCGTGGAATTTTTTTCCGGATAAAGGAATAAGCAGAGAAGATTTTTATGCCACAGAATTGTTTCCGCTTCCATTGATGTCCAGAAATACAAGAAAATACCAATCAACAGGGTTAATATCCGGCAACCTGAATAACGTTGATTTTAATGCAGCATATGTGCACAGTTATACTGTTAACGAAAGTTCTTCTTCAAAAAAAGATCAGAGAATTCATTCAATTCACAAAGGGTTATTTGCTGTTATTGATGTCAAAACACAATTTAAAAGTCCTTTGATTCTGAGATCCAAAGATCATTCTGTTGGAGAAAAAATTGGTCAGAAAATAACGGATTTTCTGGGACCGAATGTTTCAAAAAATATTTACCGGACCAACAATGGATAAGGTTCAAACCGGAAATGCTGACTTAGATGGTTTGTTTGATGCCCAATGCAAGGATAATGATTGTTTAGTTCATTTTTTAAATTCAGAATGGCCGGCATTTTTACTGAAAATGAAAACAGATTATAACATGAAATTTGATTCGCTTTTCAAAGAAAATAGAATGTATGTGGCAATTGATGGTTTGAAATATTCAGATTTTGGTGAATGGAATTCTTTTGTAAATGAACCGGATTCTATTGCGTTAATTAATCAATACAACAATTTTTTGGGGCTGCTGGAAGAGGTAGACAAGATGTAATAATATCAGGGGATTTACACAAGTCATTAATCATATGGGATTGACGGCAACAGCTGTTGATTCAGGTGTGAGCAGTAAGATTTCAATCTACGATGTCAGATTATAAAAAAAACATTAAATTTGCACTCCCAATCACCAAAATGCCGAAGTGGCGGAATTGGTAGACGCGCACGACTCAAACTCGTGTTCGAAAGAGTAAGGGTTCGATTCCCTTCTTCGGTACAATGCCTGATAATACCGCTTAGAACCTCTAAGCGGTATTTTTTGTTTAAAAATGTTGGTTTTGATCGTTAAAAATGGAGAATGAGGTTCGACTCCCATTCAATATCTTTAGGCTCGCTTTTTGTATTCTTCCATAAAAAATTTTATGAAGAAAAATGTAGAAAAAGAATATCAACCAACTACCGCACAAAAAGTAAAACAAATGAAAGGTTGGGAAAATCTGGACGACGAATTAGCACAAGGAATTGCAGAAATAGTTGTGAAATTTTCAGAATTATTTTACATCACTATTGCCCGTGAAATGAGTTTGAATCCAATCCCCTGAAACCGAAACTAATCTGAAAAAACTGGAAACAAAAACGAGCCAAAAACAAAACGGAGAAGACTTAAGGATTCCTGAAATGTTCGAATTTACCCTTGCCTCCCTATTACTATTCAATAATTAGTTTAACGGAATAGACTTCTAGATAATTTTCAGACTCAATGATTGAAAGGACATAAATTCCAGGAGTTAGTTCATCTCTATGGATTTCAAGTTGATTGTTATTTACTTCATTATTTATGTAAAACTATTTGTCCCAATAAATCGTGAATTCGTATCGAGTAGTTTCCATTCAACTCCTGTCCAAAATAGAGCATAGTATAATCCGAAAATGGATTTGGATAGACTTTGAAGCAGCGTATGTACTTGATTCATTTTGCCCTAGGCAGATGTCTACAAAAACTAATACTGAGTCAGTCGCTGTGCATCCATTGACATCAATAAAATCGTAATAAATGTAGTGCATACCTTGACCTGCAATAGCCGGATTAAATTCATTTGACGAAACACCATTCCCGTAATAAATGCCACCGGAAGGAGTGCCAGAAAGTATAACAGGAGGAGAATTGTCGCATAGTGTGTCATCCGAAAGTGGACTAAAGCTCACTGAGGGCAAAGAAAGTACTCGAGCTGCATTGACAAAATCGAATCACAACCATTTATAGTTTGCAAAGTGTCATACAGATCCCATTTTACAGATTGATTTTGGTCATAGATTAAGATGGAATCACCACTACAAATCTGAACAATTCCTTGATTGGTAATCGGAAGAGGCAGAATTACATTCAGTTCTTTTGAAAGTACTGAATCGCAACCCATTATTGTCAAAACAGTATCATAATATACACCTCCTAGGTACCGGTATTCGCCAAATATCAATAAGCTATCACCTTCACAAATTTGTGAAGAACTTAATATAACGGTTGCCGGCGGCATTAAAACATCTAACGCTTGCACGATAATCGAATCACAACCAAATACGGTTTGTAGGGTGTCATAATAAACACCAGAGAAATACTTGTACTCTCCAAAAATTAATAGGCTATCGCCATCACAAATAACAAGTGAACTCATCTTAATAATTGGCACCGACATCAAATTAAGTTGTTTCGAAATAACGGAATCACAGCCGTTTATTGTTTGCAGGGAATCAACGTAAATTCCTGCAACGGTCTGGTAAGTTCGAAAATCAGGGTGCTGTCTCCAGCACAGATATAAGTAGTATCAATGATTTCGGTTGGAATAAATGGGAGAGCTATTAATTCTTGGGAGGTTATTGAATCACATCCATTTACGTTCTGAACAGTAGTGAAATAATTTCCGGCATTTGTTTCATATACTCCAAAAATTAGAACACTATCCCCACTACATAAATTTATTGAGGGCATAATTTGCGGAAATGGTTCAGGATAGGTTGTGATTACAAAACTTGTGTCTGCACTACAGGAATTAGCCGATGCAGTCACATCCAAATCAAAAACTCCACTGGTATCAGTTACAAAATCTAAGCTACTACCTGTTTGAGTTTCTAAGCCAATAAGATTCCACTCAAATTGTACATTCGATGGGCTGTCCAAAATTTCACCTGTCAGCGACGTTCCTTCGCATACTTCGGTTTGTAGAGAAAGATTTTGTAATACTGAATTACATGAGTAAATGGTATTTATTGCGGTATTCGTAACGACATCCGGATTTGCATCAAAATATATTTTTGCCGTATTGTAAATACTTGTTCCAGCTGCCAGTCCAGATATAAGATCGATTCTGTATGTAATGAAACCGTGACTTTCCGGTTCATTTGAGCTGCTGTCTGGAAGCATAATATTATCAAACGTGAATGTTACTTCTCCGTTTTCGGAAACATCAATGTTAACCGGATGACTAAAAGCCAATGGCGCAAGCGTCTGCCACTCCAGATTGCTATCTAACATATCCTTTATAACAACCTTAGAAGCCACATCATTTCGTATTCTGAAAACGGATTGTATATTCAAGATGATCAGTAGTTGCTGAATATAGCCAAGGCTATCGATTCCTTTTGGTGTGCTTTATTTTATCATTAGGATCATATGCACATGTCAACACTTGCAACAAAGAATCAATAGAAGAAGAGGTGTTTCCCAACGAATCAATCACTATAGCTTCCAGATATGAGTTGAGTGTATCTCCCAAACTTGTAAAATCAGGCATTTCAACTAGAATGTCGATTGTTGAAAACGAAAAGTATTCCAGCGAGTCATAACTCCAATAAATATGTTGCCCTGATGTTGAATCCGGAATAAATGAAGAGCTGATATAGGTAATTTCATTATCAAGTTCTAGATGAATTACTCCTGAGGGGTGTGTGGTTCCAGTATTTTGAAAATTCAACCAATAATTAATAATAGTATTGCATTTAGGATAGCCTCCTACAAGTTCTGGTGTCAATATATCAACAAGTGTATCAAAGCAAAATCCAAAGTCGAGACTATCAATAACACTGAATGACGGTAGAATCTGAACATTGTATAAGGCAGAATCCGAAGTTAAATACCAGTATGGCAAATCTTGAGGATAAATCTGATAACTTCCTGTTACCACATCTACAAATTGCACCGCATATTTTCCATCTATCTCGCTAAAGGTGAACGCTGTCTGCGGATTTGTCAGAATTTCAGCCAAATATATCCCTTCATCACCAACATCACGCATACCGTTCTCATCATAGTCAATGAATACCTGACCACGCAGCTGCAATGGATCATACAAAAGATTCTCATATAAAGCAATTTTACTGTCTTGTTCCGAAGAAGAAAGTACATCCATGTCTCCGTCATTGTCAAGATCATCCGCAAATACGCTGGACGCTGCGTCAGCAATGAAATAAGTTGCCGTCAATGACTGTGCTGGACCAAAAATGCAGTTGCCCGTGTTTTCGTGCCAGGCTATTTTATCATTAGTCTGAGTTGCTAAAAGTACATCAAGATCACCATCATCATCAAGGTCTTGGGCATAGATTGATAGTGCGACAGAAGCTGCAGAAATAATATGGGTGGTGAAACTACCTACTCCAGAATTTTCATGCCAAATTATTTTATTTGCCCATGCGGATAGAATATCATTGTCTCCGTCTTGATCCAAATCTATAGCGTATGTGCTGTAGCATTGAACATCATCTAAGATGATCTGCTGAGGGCCAAATGTACCCGTTCCAGAATTTTGATACCAAGCAAGTTCTCCATCCCAGCTAGAAGCTGATATTACGTCGACATCGCTGTCACCATCCAAATCAATTGCAAATACATCCTCGGCCTTGTCAGCCAAATTTGTTATTACTATCATCGGACCAAAGGTACCTCCCCCAAGATTTTTAAACCAAGAAATTCTGTCATCATCCCAGGATGCGGACAGAACATCCATGTCTCCATCGCCGTCCAAATCTTCGCTGTAAACTGAGGTTGGCAAATCAGGTAACGACGAAATTGTTTGTTGAGATCCAAAATCTCCATTGCCAAGATTCTCAAACCAAAGTATTAAGTTATCACCGTTCGAGGCTGTCAGAATATCCAAATCACCATCACCGTCCAAGTCTGACGCGTGCACAGTTAATGCAATATTTACCGTAGTTGATATGACTTTTTGATCACCATATTTTCCACCTCCAAGGTTTTCCACCCAAGCTATCTTGTCATCACCACTTGAAGCAGTAACTATATCTCCGTCTCCATCTCCATCCAAATCTGCCGTGATAACGGCTCGTGCAGATTGCGTTTTGTGAGTAATCAAATTCGGGGCGACAAAATTAGCGTTTCCGGTATTTTCATGCACGCTTATTCCCGTTGCGATTGTGATTGAAATAAGATCGACTATTCCATCATTATTCATGTCACATGGATAAATACTTTGAACATTAGCGCTAACTATGATTATTTGCTGTCCGGAAAATAGGCCTCCACCAAGATTTTCATGCCATGCTATTTTTCCATCATCCGAAGATGCTGAGATGATGTCGGGATCAGAATCCCCATCTAAATCTGCTGTCAAGACACACTGAGCGCCATCTGCGACCGCAGAAAGAATTTGCTGCGGACCAAATGTATTGCCTCCAAGATTCTCATACCACGCTATTTTATCATCACTATAGGACGCGGAAAGTATATCCAAATCTCCATCATTATCAAGGTCTAATACATGGACATTCATCTCGTAACTGATACCATTTGCCAATGTAGTAATTACTTGTTGAGGCCCAAAACTGCCAGTACCGGAATTTACATAAAATGCGATTTTGTTATCCGTTGAAGACGCTGATACTAGGTCAAGATCTCCATCACCATCGAGGTCTACAACTCTCACAGCTTCCGCCCCGACTGCTAGAGTACTTATTATTTGTTGCGGACCAAAAATTGTATTTCCGAGGTTCTCATACCATGCAATCTTATTATCTTGAAACGACGCGGATATCACATCCAAATCGCCATCGTTGTCTAAATCACCAGTTCTGACACATCTTGCTTGAAATGCCTGAACTGAAATAATAACTGGCTGCCCAAAACTTCCATCACCAAAATTTTCATACCAAGCAATTTTGTGATCATCATTTGAAGAGGTAAGGACATCAATATCACCATCCGCATCCAAATCAACCGCACGCACATCCGTAGCATTCCCAGAACTATGACTGATTTTTTGCTGAGGTCCGTAATCTCCGTTTCCAAAGTTTTTGCGCCAGGAGCAACCAACAAAAGAACCCGATCCAGAATAAAGCAAATCAGAATCGCCATCTCCATCCAAGTCTGCTGCAGTAATACAGTGGCCACCACCACCACTTTGTGATAGAGGTATCTGGGTAGAAAATTGGGATTGTACCCCCAATGATATAATCAAAATTAATCCGCTTAAGCCCAACTTTTTCACAAGCCAAATTTTTTAATCTATTGATATTGGAGAAACTACAAATCTAACTGACAGAGAATCAAATATACGGCTTTTTTGATTAAAGCGACAGGACGGTGTCTGAGGTGCGATATCTATGTAAATATTTTATGTTCGATGACGCAGTGAAGTTATTTGCTGTCATATTGATTATAGTTTTATGCGGCTGAAGATTGCAAGCATTTCTTGGAACCTAAAATAAATAATTAACTCCCATGACGAATCGGCGTCAACTTTTCAAATCTCTGCAAAGAAGCAGGTAAAAAGTTAGACAACCTACCCACCCATTGTACAATATCGAACTTTGTTCGAAAATGGCAGTAGATTAAGTCTTCTGCCATTTTTTTATAAATCTTATTCCATAAAAATGGAAATTGAGATTCGACTGCCATTAATTTCTTTAGGTTCGCTTTTGAATTCTTTCTCACCAAAATTAATGAAGGATAAAAAGGAAAAAAATATCAATGAACCTCTCTGTGCAAAAAAGGTAAAACAAAAATAAGACTAGGAAAATATAGAGATGTATTAACACAACAAATTGCAAACATAGTTGTAAAATTTTCGGAATTATTTTTCAATACTGTTGTTTTGCTTTGTAGGAGTCCGTTTTTCAAAGAAAGAATATGCTTTCTTTATTGATAAGGGTAGTGCAATAATTTTTTTCTATCTTTAGAATCACTCTGTGTAAAATTTATTCCCAAATGGTTCTATTGAAATTAATCCGCTTGCTAATTCACTTTTTATGAAACAAAACCTTTATACCTTTTTTGCGCTGTTTCTTTGTGTTTCTCTGAGTCATGCTCAGCTTGACCAATTTGACTCAATAATCGACCCTGCATTGTCAAGAGACCCTATAAGTGGTTACAGATGGTACTCTCAGCCTCATGTAGCGGCACCAGGAAATTGTTATGTCCAATATCAAAGCGCAACCGGCGATCTTGATAACGAAATGGTGCTGGAAAGGCAATGGATTGATCCACAATTGGGAATGACTCATTATAAATTTCGACAAACTTATAAATCAGTCCCGGTTGAGATAGCCGGCTGTATAGAACACTTTCAAGGGAACTCGCTAGTCTTTGCTAACTCCAAACATGCCATTAATTTGAATCTTGATGTCACCCCTTCAATTTCGGTAGAAATGGCAAGAAGTATTTTAATTAAATCGTTTCCTGATTCACATTTATTCGCTTGGGAAGATGAAACCTGGGAGGATGACCTACAACATGAACTTGATGATGAGTCAGCAACTTATTTTCCATCAGGCGAATTGATGTTGGCAATTGATAATTACAGCAATTTAACCTATGAAATCCCTGGCAGTAGATTTCGTCTTGCGTATAAATTTACGCTGGTTTGCTTAAGCCCTGAATTCAATTCTTCTTTTTGGGTTGATGCACACACCGGTGAGGTTTTTAAAACACTGTCCAATGAACACACAGATGGACCTGCGACTGTTACAAATAATCCTTTGTTAGGCTATCATATTATTGATACGAGGGAGAGAAATTTTCCATTTAATGATTGGGTGTTAGAAACTGACAATGCTGATGTTAATATACATACAAAATGGATGAATGGTTTGATTGCATGGAGTCTTCTTGACGAAATTGATGATGATGATGATGACTGGCTTGGTTCAGAAGTTGTTTCAACCACGGCGCACTGGTACGCTACAAAGGCATGGGAATATTTTAGAGATGTGCATCTTCGTGATGGAATGGATGATGACAATAATAATGTTCGTATCCGTGTGGGATGGAATTATGGAAGTCTTCAGGCTAAATATTCCAAGGAGGTTGGCACCGATAATATCTACCTTTCGTGGTATGACGGTATTTCTATGGGCAATTGGATAGATGTCATTGCACACGAATATACTCATGGAGTGATAGCTTATTCAAGTGATCTGATTTATAGTGATGAGTCTGGCTCATTAAATGAATCGTTTGCAGATATTTTCGGCGAACTGATTGAACATCATACATATTCTGTTTATGGTGATCCTGACTGGCTTTCTAATCCTATTGCAAACAGATCTTTATCTAGCCCCAATTCCGGCGGTCAACATCCAACTTCAGCCATTTGCGTAAATGAAGATGGTAATCCTGATACTTATTTAGGCACTTATTATCATTCACTTACTGAATTTCCTGATTGTAATAGTGCCATAGTTCATAGCAATAGTGGTGTTCAAAATTTTTATTTCTATTTACTTGTAACCGGAGGGCTTGGAACCAATGATAATGGTGATGCTTATGACATAAGCGGAATAGGTATTCATGACGCTGAGGTTTTGGCGTATTGGACTTTGGTTAATGTCTTACAGGAGGGGTCGCAGTTTGCAGATTCACGAGAGGGCTGGCTGGCTTCTGCGCTATTATTTTTTGGAGAATGTTCCAATCAATATCACCAAGTAGCAAATTCTTGGTACGCAGTTGGTGTTGGGAACCAAAGCGAGTGTATAGACGTTTTGGCCAATGAGAACCAAGTTTCATCGAATGTATCGATATATCCGAATCCATTTATAGATCAATTCTCCATCAATTGGAATAATGAAGAATTATACACAATAAGTGTTTTTACTTTAGATGGAAAAGTTATTCATCATAACGAGAAAATAAGCGGAAATGTCAGCATTCTTCTCACACAAATTCCTGCTGGTACTTATATTGTAGAATTGATGTCCTCGAGTTTTACATCTACGTACAAATTAGTAAAATCCGAGTGAGAAACATTTTTGTCATATTAATTACTAGTTTGTGTTTTTTATCAAATGAAATAGTCTATGGACAGAGTAAAGAATTGTCTCACGAGAACAGGAATTCAATAAAATTAAATACAACCTTTTATAATTTCTTTGATGGTGGACCATTTATTCAAACCAATTATACTAGTGAGGCACATTGGTTGTCCAACTCCTATGGCGCTGAGTATTCTCGAAAAGTAGATTCAAAAAACTATTGGGGCGTTTCATTAGACTATTATGTGTTTCAAAATTGGAAGCCATATAATATAATGGAAAGAGGAACCTATGACTATAGGTATTTCATTGACTCAAGAGGTATTTATCAAAGATCTATCTACGCTAAAAATAATTTCGAACTTTTCGCTGACGCATCCATTAGTTTGAGAATTGGTCATGAAAGCGTTTTTGGTGCATATGGCATGATAAATGATACGGTTGCTGAAGTTTTCGTTCTTTCAAAAACTCTTTTTGATTTCGGTCTTTCATTTGGTATTAAACCTCAATTATATTTGGGAAAACACTTTCATTTTTTTAGTTCATTGGACTATACCTGCTATGCATATACTTTTGATTCTAAAGACCAAAACTACTCTTGGGACAGGGGCCCGACTTGGAATATGATCAGACTGACTTTTGGAATTGGAATTAATTTTGGTGTATTAAAATAAGTCACTCCTGAAGCAAATTTTAATCAAAGATTTCTGTCAAGTGACCTTGGCCTTTTACCCGAGCAAAATTATCATTTATCAATTAAACAAAAAATGTTTGAATATCGGTCACACCATCCTCCTTTTCGGTTCGATAATTGCCATGAGGTCGTTTATCAGCTCCATGTCTTCAAGAAATTGGTTCGATTTTGTATACGTCCAGTGTACTAAAAATCAGAGCGAGAAACAGAGCGAGAGCGAAGTTGCAAGCTCTGATTTTTTTCTTCGTTCACTTCTGTTTATCATTCTCATTCTGTTTCTCGCTCTCTACTTCACTCCATCCTCCGCAAAATAATCAGTGCTGAAAAAACAGTCAGTATCCCAACAACTATAATAGAAATTTCTATGTTATAAAAATCCGCGATTAATCCAGTTAGCAGTGCACCTATAGCATAGCCCAAGTCACGCCACAATCTGAAAATTCCCAAACTTTTTGCGCGGTCGGTTGGATGTGTGTTTTCAGCTACAGTTGCCAAAAAAGTTGGATAGACTAATGCGGTTCCAAATCCAAGAATGACGGAAAGAAAAATAAAATGGAATTTGGTTGTGGCCAGAACAAAAAATAAAAGCGCAATGCCTTGTAACAACATTCCCCAAAAGAGTAAAAGTTTTTTTGAAAACTGATCAGCCATTTTGCCGGTGAATAATTGTCCCAATCCCCATACCGCCGGATAGATTGCAGTAATTATTCCGATTTCATAAAGGTCGAATTTTTTTTGTGCGAGCAGAATCGGAAATAGGCCCCAGGTCATTCCGTCATTGAGGTTGTTGATCAATCCTGCCTGCGTAACTGAACCCAGATTTTTGTTTTTCCAGGTAGTTTCCCAAAAGACATGTTTGAGTTTTGGAATTTTGTTTTCTGCTGATTCGAGTGAAACATGTCCGCTGGTATCTTTTATCAGAAAAATGCTGAAAAATAATCCCAGGGCAACCAACACGATTCCAATATAAAACGGATAAGGTCTTACTCCATATTCACTGGCAATATATCCTGAAAAAAATGCAACAATAGCAACTGCAAGATATCCTGCAAATTCATTTAGTCCCATTGCAAATCCTCTCTGTTTATCTCCAACAAGATCAATTTTCATCACTACTGTTGAAGACCAGGTGAGACCTTGATTGATTCCGAGTAAAACGTTGGCTGCCACAATCCAGTTCCAGTTATCGGCAAGCATTAAAATGAACGGGACTGGAATACCAATAATCCATCCAATAATTAAAAGTTTTTTTCTGCCAAATTTATTTGCAAGTGCGCCGGTAAAATAATTGGTTAATGCTTTTACAATACCAAAGACAATGATAAAAGAAAGAACCACTGAAGTGGCCGCAAGATGAAATTCTTTTTCGGCAATTTCAGGAAGAATAGTTCGTTCCAGTCCAACCATGCCTCCGACAAACGCATTTACTATCACTAGTAAAACAAACTGGCTTAGATTTTCTTTGAGACCTAATTTTATGTTGGTCATTTTTTTAAGTTGAATGATAAAATTAGGAATAATTAGTGTTCTGCTTCAGATAATCCGGTTGATCAGTTTATAAAATACATTGAATAATCTTGAAACAGAGTTACCGTATCCTTTATCATGTAATTATTCTTTATTTCGGCTTCTGTTAATTGATATTCAGTCCAAATAGTATTTCTGTCAGCTAGTTGTCTGACTTGTGAAAATCAGATCGCGTGTTTAGTAATTCCTGACAATTTTCCTATCAAAAGAATTATGTACATTTGGCCATATTTAATTTATATCTCATGAAAAAAATAGTTTATGTTTCCGCTGTAATTACAACTTTTGGTTTTGCATCTTGCTGCGGATTTTGCGGTAAAGAGGATGAAGCCGCAGGGCACGGTCATGATTCAACTGCAACAACAGAAGAGCATCATGAAGAGGAAGAATCTGCAATTGCATTTGACGGAGTAGACAAAGGAGAATATACTTTATTCGGCCATACCGATATTACTGCAGATGGTGCAGTATCAATGACTGAAATGTTTACACAGATGGAAGCAACAGGATCATTCAATGACAAAGTGAATGTAAACATTGCTGAGGTTTGTCAGAAAGCGGGTTGCTGGATTACATTTAATAATGAAGCAGGAGAGCCGGTAAGAGTTTTCTTCCGTGATCATTTTACCATTCCAATTGAAACTCCGGCAGGTACAGAAGCCGTATTATACGGTAAGCTGGTAGTAGATACGTTGAGCGTAGACTTCCAGAAACATTTGCTGGATGATGCGAAAGAAGCAGGTGAAGAGGTAAGTCAAGCAGAGTACGATGCCATTACACAAGATAAAATTGAAACTACGTTTGATTGCGAATCAATCCTGGTGAAAAAAGCAGCTCATTAAAAACAGATATTTTAAACTAAAAATCCCGTCTTCAGTTTTTTGGAGACGGGATTTTTTTTTGATATTTTCGAAAGATGAAATTACTGAGATACAAAACTGAATTTTCACATTATTGAAAATTATTGTACCCATAACCGGAATCATTTTTTCAATTGGAGTATTGGTACCATTTTTTTGTATTTCTGGTTTGATCTATTATTCATTGGGGGGGAAACTGTACTGAAAATATTCAGTGCTGCTCAATCAACTTTTGGCAATCGGCTCGGGACTTTTTTCAGATTCATTTTGATCTTCACTGTATTGCTTTTTTTTATGATGATTGTTGCCGGAATGTCATTTGACGGCGCAGGCAAAGGAAACATGGAAGCCCGCTTTGAACCGGAAGTAATTTATGGTCTGGTAATAGTTTATTTGCTGGAATATTTCATTGGATTTATTTTTTCTGGTGATTATAAAAATATACGTCTGCTCAGGTTGAAATAAAAACGTATGGACTGGTTGCGTTGATTTTTTTTCTGCTGGTAGGCATGACTCTTCTCCTTCGGTTTGTTGTTCCTGCTGATACAAAAAATTATGTTTTGGGAATCTCTCTTGTAGTTGCCCGTCAGCTGGCAGAATATTTTCTTCTGAAAAACAAAAAATAATTTTTTTCAATCTCAACATTTTTCTAAGGGATATTTTTTGTCCTTATTTTTCCCGTTCCTGATCATTTGATTTTTTCATGATTTTGATTTTCCGGATTCTGGCCGGAGGGTATTGTTTTGCTTATATCCAAACGAATTGGTTTTTCAACAAGTTTTAAAAAGTCCCACAATTTACCACCAGAACAATAGCTATTAAAAAGCCTTATAAATACTGTAACCAAATGCAAATTTGTGCGTATAGTACTACCATCATGAGTCAAAAGTTATCAACAGACTTCGGTTTAGTGGTAATTTGTGGGAGATTAACAATTATTTTTACACTCTAATCCACGTAAAATGGCCGGTTTAGTAGGAGAATTCGAATGTGCGCTTGATTCCAAAGGGAGATTTCTTTTCCCTTCAGGGTTAAGAAAGCAATTGGATCCAACTGCTAATGAAATTTTCATGATGAACAAGGGCTTTGAAAACTGCCTGACACTTTACCCGATGAATGAATGGGATAAAGTGAGCAGCAAACTTTCAAAACTGAATTTGTTCAAACCGAAAAACCGGATGTTTTACCGCTTGTTTCACCAGGGTGCGAAACAACTTACGCTTGATAATGTCGGGCGTATTTTGATTCCAGCCGCAATGATGGAGCGCATTGGATTGAAGAAAGAAATAATGTTAACGGCGTATAATGACAGGATTGAAATCTGGGACAAAAAAGAGTACTTCAAATTAATGAAGGAAAATATGTCTGATTTCGCTGACCTGGCAGATGAGGTGATGGGAGAAACTGACTCCGGCCATGACGAATAGTGTATATCACACACCAGTACTTTTTAATGAATCAATTGACGCACTGAATATCCCAAAATCAGGTGTAGTTATTGATGTCACATTTGGTGGTGGTGGCCATTCAAGAGAAATTCTTAATCGCCTGGGTAAAAAAGGAATTCTTGTTTCTTTTGATCAGGATGATGATGCACTCGCAAACCGCATTGATGATTCCCGCTTCATTCTTGTAAATTCTAATTTCCGTTTCCTGATCAATTTCGTTCGGTTTTATGATCTGATGGGCGTTGATGCAATCCTTGCTGATCTTGGTGTTTCATCTCATCAGTTTGATACCGGTGACAGAGGATTTTCAATTCGTGAAGAAGGAAAACTGGATATGCGTATGAACCGCAACGCATCTTTATCTGCCCACAAGGTCATCAACCATTATTCAGAAATTGATTTGTTCCGGGTTTTTAATTCGTATGCTGATTTGCAGAATACAAAAAAAGTTGTTTATGCAATTTCTGCGCAGCGAAAAAAATCAAAAATCGAAACAACAAAACAACTGGTTGATTTATTATCTCCGTTAGTTCCGCCACAAAAACAACATCAGTTTTTAGCTCAGGTTTTTCAGGCAATCCGCATTGAAGTGAATGATGAAATGGGTGCGCTGATGGATATGCTCGAGCAATGTTCTAAAGTGCTTAAAAAGGGTGGTAGACTGGTAGTAATATCTTATCACAGTATTGAAGACAGAATAGTTAAAAATTTTATACGCAGCGGCAATTTTGAAGGTGAACTGGATAAAGATGTGTATGGAGTAGTCTCTAAACCCTTTGATGCAATAAATACAAAACCAATGGTTCCTTCTGATGAAGAACTGGAAAGAAACCCAAGGTCAAGAAGTGCCAAGATGCGGGTGGCCGTGAAGAATTGAGTGAATTCAACAGGCAAAAGGAAAATGCCAAAAAACAGACAAGAAAGAATGAATGAAAACCAAAAATAATATAACTCAAACCAAAAAATCTTTTGCCTTTTTCACTTTGGCTTTTGCCTGAAAAAAATGAACGAATACAACGAAAATAGTGAACCAAAACAAAAAGCTGCTGAAGAAGAAGTAAAGGAAAACGTGCAGCCGGAAGAAAAAAAGAAAGACAAACTTTTTTCAGGACGGACAATTGTTCAGATAATCAACGGTGAGTTTTTAACCAGAGATTATTTTCTGAAAAATCTTCCTTTCACTTTTTATATCGGCTTTTTGTTTGTGGTAATTATTGCCTGGGGATATTACGGAGAGACAGTGACTAAAAAAAGAAGTACAACTTGAAAAAGAACTGGGTGAACTGAATTCAGAATATTATACACTGACAGCTGATTACAATATGCAGCGTGGCAGAAGACAGATTGCACTGAGACTTGCCCCTGTCGGTGTTCAGGAAAGCACAAGTTCACCAAAAAAAATACGCGTTAGAAAATACGTGTTTGAATAATGGACGAAAAAAAACAACTTTATATCAAATCCTATGTGCTGTATTTTTTAGCAGTGATAGCCATGATTGTGGTTGTGGTTCGTATTTGTTTTATTCAGTACGGTGATATAGTTCCGGATGCAAACGTAATTGATGAATCCGGAAATGAAATCACAACAAAAATTGATTCCATTGAACCAAGCCGGGGCAGAATTCTGGCTGATGATTACAGTGATCTTGTAACATCTGTTCCATTATACAATCTGTACATTGATCTTACAGTCATGGATGATGAACTCTCTCAGGAGATTGATTCGCTTTCTTATCATTTGTCACTTCTCTTCACAGAAAAATCAAAATCAGAATGGGAATCTGAACTGATAATGGGAAGACAAAACAACGACCGCTATCATAAGATTGCCACCAAAGTAAAATATGATATTGTAAAACAAGTAAGAACATTTCCAATCCTCAGAGAAAAAAAATACAAAGGAGGATACATTGAAGAAAAATACATCAAACGTGAAATGCCCTATGGTGAATTGGCGCAGCGTACACTTGGGTATAAACGTGAAGGCGCAAAACCGGTTGGCCTTGAAGGCGCATTCGATTATTACCTCACCGGTGAATATGGTCTTGAAAATAAACAACTGATCAACGGAAGCTGGAAACCGGTTGGCAGTGAATTTTTGAAAGATCCTGTTGATGGTGCTGATATTGTTACAAGCATCAACATCGATATACAGGATGTAGCTGAAAATGAACTCAGAAATCAGCTGGAAAATCAGAGTGCCAAACATGGTTCAGTTGTATTAATGGAAGTAGAAACTGGTTTTGTGAAAGCCATAGCAAATCTCACTCGCGGTGAAGATGGAAAATATTATGAAAGTTATAATCACGCAGTAGCAAACAGAACGGATCCCGGATCAACCTTCAAACTGGTATCTCTTATGGCCCTGCTGGAAGATGATAAGGTAAATATTACAGATACTGTTGGTGCTTATGGTGAATATCAGTTTTATAATCACACTGTAAAAGATCACGATGAAGGTGGGTATGGAAGAATAACTATTCAGCAGGCTTTTGAGAAATCATCTAACGTTTTTTCAAAAATTGTAAATGATGCCTACAAAAAAAATCCGCAGGAATTTATAAACACAATCCGTTCATTCGGAATTGCCGATACGCTTGGAATTGATATTTCAGGTGAACCGTTTCCAATGATTAAAAATGTTGGTCAGGATGGCTGGTCAGGTTTGACTTTACCTCAGATGGCAATTGGTTATGAAGTAGAATTAACGCCGCTTCAGATATTGGCTTTTTACAATGCTGTTGCTAATAACGGAGAGCTTATAAGACCACAATTTGTCAAAGAAATCCGCAAAGACGGAAAGACATTAAAGACGTATGAAAAAGTAGTGCTGAATGAAAAAATCTGTTCAGATGAAACACTTGAAAAATTAAAAATATGTCTGGAAGGAGTCGTTGAAAGAGGAACCGGTAGTGGATTAAAATCAGCCAATTTTAAAATTGCCGGCAAAACCGGAACGGCAAAAATCGCCAACACCAATCAGGGTTACGGAACTGAATATCTGGCATCATTTGTCGGATATTTTCCTGCTGATAAACCAAAATATTCCTGCATTGTTTCGATTGCTGGTCCTACCCAGCAGATCTATGGTGCACAGGTATCCGGAACTGTTTTTGCCGCAATTGCAAACAAGGTGTTTTCATCTTCCATGGAGTATCATCCGAATTATAACGGACTGAACAGAATTGCAACTTATCCCAGTGTAAAGAACGGAAATGCGGATGACGCTGCACTCGTTCTTGAAAAGCTGGGAGTGAAGTATAAAAATCTTTCTCAGAATGAAAACTGGATAGTTGCAGGTATGGCTGAAAATTATGTCACCCTGGAGCCAAGATATGTAGATAAAACCCATATACCAAATCTGGTTGGAATGCCTTTGAATGATGCTGTTTTTCTGTGTGAAAATGCCGGACTCAGAGTGATGATTTCCGGCAGTGGCAGGGTAGTGTCACAATCGCTGACAGCCGGAGATGTATTTGTAAAAGGTCAATCAATCAAACTTGAATTACGCTAGTGAAAAATTTACAGGACATATTATATAAAGTAAATCTGGTTTCTGTTCACGGAGCAATGAACAAAGAAATTAGTGCGGTGATTTTTGATTCCAGAAAAATGGTAGAAAATGCGGCATTTGTTGCGGTAAAAGGAGTTCAGTCTGATGGACATCAGTTTATAGAAAAAGCAATTCTTACCGGTGCCTCAGTGGTAGTGTGTGAAATACTGCCTGAAAAAATAATTGATACAGTTACATTCATTCAGGTGAAAGATTCATCGGTTGCATTGGCGTATATGGCAACTAATTTTTATGATAATCCTTCTGCTGAATTAACACTTACCGGTGTTACCGGAACAAACGGTAAAACTACAACAACAACTTTATTGCACAGATTGTTTAATGATCTTGGCTTTAAATCCGGATTACTTTCCACGGTTGTAAATAAAATTGGTGAAAGAGAAATTCCATCAACTCACACAACTCCTGATCCCGTTGAATTAAACAGATTACTGCGTGAAATGGTCAGCGAAGGATGCACACATTGTTTCATGGAAGTAAGTTCACATGCGGTGCATCAGCACCGTGTTACCGGATTGAATTTTCAGGTTGGATTATTCACCAACATTACACATGATCATCTTGATTATCACAAAACTTTCCGTGATTATATCAATGCAAAAAAGGGATTTTTTGATGCACTTGGTTCAAACGCTTCAGCTATTGTGAACATTGATGATGCAAATGGAACGGTGATGGTTCAGAACACCAAAGCAAAAGTGAGAACGCTTGCTATGCAGACATTGGCTGACTATAAAGTAAAGATCATGGAAAACAGTTTTTCAGGTCTCATACTTTCCATCAATGGTCAGGAAGTTTACACTAATCTCATTGGTGGATTTAATGCTTACAATTTGCTTAGTGTTTATGCAATTGCCGTTGAGCTGGGATTGGATAAAATAGACGTGCTTACCGGAATGAGCAAATTAAAATCTGTTGAAGGAAGATTTGAATATTTCACTTCTCCAAAAAAAATTACAGCCATTGTAGATTATGCTCATACACCTGATGCGCTGAAAAATGTGCTGGGTACAATTCAAACAGTTCGCACCCGAAATGAACAAGTGATAACAGTTGTTGGGTGCGGTGGTGACAGAGACAGAACCAAAAGACCTCTGATGGCAAATATTGCCGCTGAAATGAGTGATAAAGTAATTCTCACTTCTGATAATCCGCGCTCTGAAAATCCCGATGAAATAATCCGTGAAATGCAGCAGGGGTTGCCGGTAGAAAAATCTTCACGGGCGCTTTCAGTAACTAACCGTGCTGAAGCAATCAAAGTTGCATGCGCACTTGCGCAGCCTGGTGATATTTTATTGATCGCCGGAAAAGGTCATGAAAAATACCAGGAAATAAAAGGAGTAAAATATCCTTTTGATGATTTTGAAACAGTAAAAGAAACCCTTAAAACCCTTCAGAAATAATGTTGTACTACCTCTTTCACTATTTGGATTCGCTTGGTGTTCCCGGAGCAGGTGTATTTGATTACATCTCTTTCAGAGCTGCTATGGCAATCATTACTTCACTGTTGATATCAATGGTGTTTGGTAAAAAAATTATTGCGCTTTTGAAAAAACAGCAGATCGGAGAAACTGTTCGTGATCTTGGTCTGGAAGGTCAGAAAGCAAAAGAAGGAACACCAACTATGGGTGGTTTAATCATTCTTGCATCAGTACTTATTCCAACTTTACTTTTTGCCAAACTGGAAAATATTTATGTGATCATCATGATCATTGCAACTATTCTTTTGGGGTTGATTGGCTTCATTGATGACTACATCAAAGTTTTCAAAAAAAATAAAGAAGGTCTTGCAGGCAGATTTAAAATTGTCGGACAGATTATTGTCGGAATTATTGTTGGGTCAATGCTTTATTTCAGCCCGGATGTTCAGGTACATGAAAATATTCCGGTAACTGAAAATATGCCTAACAGTGTTGATGTAACCGAAAAACATCAGGAAGCTGCACCCGGAACAAAATGGGTGATGACAAAAGACATGACCACTACCATTCCGTTTGTAAAAGACAATGAATTTAACTACAACTGGCTGATTGGTGACACCGCAAAAAGTTATGGCTGGATGCTTTTTATTCCGGTTGTGATTTTTATCATCATCGCAGTTTCAAATGGTGCAAATATGACTGACGGACTGGATGGTCTTGCAACAGGTACATCCGGAATTATTGCCATTGCACTTGCAATTCTTGCATATGTTTCAGGTCACATTGAATTTGCAGATTATCTCAATGTGATGTATATCCCTGATTCTGCTGAACTGGTAATTTTTATTTCTGCATTTATGGGAGCATGTATCGGATTCCTCTGGTACAACTCCTATCCGGCGCAAGTGTTTATGGGTGATACCGGAAGTCTGGCAATTGGAGGAATTATAGCTGTGTTTGCAATTCTTATCAGAAAAGAATTGTTGTTACCTGTTTTGTGCGGAGTGTTTCTGGCAGAAAATTTATCTGTGATTTTACAGGTGAGCTGGTTCAAATACACCAAAAGAAAATATGGTGAAGGGAGAAGAATTTTCAAAATGGCACCACTGCATCACCACTTTCAGAAACTCGGAATCCATGAAGCAAAAATTGTTTCCCGCTTCTGGATTATCGGATTAATTCTGGCAGTCATGACTATTGTTACACTCAAACTGAGATAGAAAATTTATGAGTACCAGACAAAATATTATCATACTGGGTGCCGGTGAAAGCGGAGTGGGAGCGGCCTTGCTTGCAAAGGCAAAAGGTCATGCGGTATTTCTTTCTGATTCCGGAAAAATTAAACCTTCCTATAAACAGGAGATGGATGAAAATCAACTGGAGTATGAAGAAGGTAAACACAGCGAAGAAAGAATTTTAGCAGCTGACCTGATAATTAAAAGTCCGGGAATTCCGGAAAAAGCACCCATCATTAAAAAACTGAGAGAGAAGAAAATTTCAATCATCAGCGAAATAGAATTTGCTTCCAGATATACCAATAAAAAAATGGTTTGTATTACCGGTTCAAATGGTAAAACAACCACCACAATGTGGATTCATCACATCCTTAAAAATGGTGGTAAAAAAGCTGAGCTGGCAGGGAATGTGGGCAAATCACTTGCGCGTCTGGTGATTGATGATGAAGCAGAAATTTATGTCATTGAACTGAGTTCCTTTCAGCTTGATGATATGTATGATTTCAAAGCGGATATTGCCATACTGACCAATATTACACCCGATCATCTTGACCGCTACAATTATGAAATGCAGAATTATGTGGATTCAAAATTCCGCATCATTCAGAACATGACTGCTAATGACTGGTTCATCTATAATGCAGATGACCCAATCATTCTGACAGAACTTCAGAAAAGAAAAATTGCCGCACAACTGGCACCATTCTCTATCGAAAAAACGGAGGGAATGACAGGATTCGTAAACAACAACCAAATAAATATCAACCTTAAACCTAGTTTCACTATGTCGATCCACGATCTGTCCCTGAAAGGGAAACACAACACGCAAAATTCCTGGCTTCAGGAATTGCAGCAAGTATTTTACAAATCCGCAATGAAAGTCTGCGCGAAAGTTTATCTGACTTCAAAAACGTCGAACACCGTTTGGCATTTGTTGCCAAAGTAAATGGAATTGAGTTTATCAACGATTCAAAAGCAACCAATGTCAATTCAGTTTGGTACGCACTTGAAAGTATGGAAAAACCAACTGTTTGGATTGTAGGCGGAGTAGATAAAGGAAATGATTATGACTCACTGCTTCCGCTTGTGAAAGAAAAAGTGAAAGCAATTGTCTGCCTTGGAAAAGATAATTCTAAAATCAAAGAAGCTTTCAGCGGAACTGTTGATGTTATTGCAGAAGCAAATTCGGCTTTTGAAGCAGTTGCCCTGTCATACAGATTGGCTAAAAAAGAAGACACTGTGCTGCTTTCACCGGCTTGTGCAAGTTTTGATCTTTTTGAAAATTATGAAGACAGAGGCCGTCAGTTTAAAAATGCGGTAAGAGCATTGTAATATAATTCTGAATTGAAAGAGTTGTTTAAATATCTTGGTGGTGACCGAAATATCTGGGTGCTTGCAATTACGCTCGGACTGATTTCAGTTGTGTCGGTTTTCAGCTTTATCCCAATACTTGTAAAGGTAAAGGGCATGAGCTATTCCTACCTTTTTTTCAAACATTTCTTTTTGCTTGCGCTTGGATTTGTTCTGATGTATATCGTTCATAAAATTCCGGTCAGAGCCTATTCAAGATTGTCTAAGTTTTTGCTTTATCTCTCTGTTCTTTTACTGATTCTGACAATGATAATTGGAGAGAGTGTAAATGGTGCAGACAGATGGTTAAAAATTCCTTTTGTTCCGTTTTCATTTCAGACATCTGATTTTGCAAAACTTGCATTGATCATTTATTTGTCGCGGCAATTAGTAAAACATAAAGATGAATTCAATGATTTTAATGTGGCATTTAAATATGTGCTTTTGCCAATTGCAATTGTTGTCTTTTGATTCTGCCGTCAAATCTTTCTACTGCAGGTTTGGTTGGATTACTTTGTCTGACACTTTTGATACTTGCAAAATTTCCTGGAAATGGATTGGGCTTTCAGTTGGAAGTATGGTTGCATTATTTCTGCTTTTGCTGATGCTTGCAAAACTGCAGCCTGAAATTTTACCAAGGGTAGAAACATGGAGGATGCGTATTGTCAGAATGTTTTCAGATGATGTGGATCCAACAGAACAGGGACAAATAAACAACGCACTGGCAGCTATTAAAAATGGCGCGATCACTTTACAGGATCCATTACCGGAAGGACCTGGCAACGGTGTGTTCAAAGATTATATTCCTGAAGCATATGCAGATTTTTATTTTGCCGCATTGATAGAAGAAGGTGGATTACCTATGGCGGTTGTTGTTATTATTTTATATCTGGCGATGTTTTTCAGGTTTATAAAGGCGGGCCTCGGTGCTGAAGATATGTTTGCAACATATGTGGCGTTGGGTATTGCCGTCATGCTGCTTTCACAGGCGCTGGTCAACATGATGGTCAGCACAAAACTGATGCCGGTTACCGGACAAAATATGCCTTTGCTGAGTATGGGAGGAACATCTTCCTGGTTTACCTGCATTGCATTTGGAATAGTTTTAAGCATCAGCAGAAATCAATTTAAAACCAATACTGAAACTGAACCTAATGTCATTGAATAGAGTCATTATAAGTGGAGGTGGTACCGGCGGACATATTTTTCCGGCGGTAGCAATTGCAAATAAAATAAAGGAAGTTTATCCTTCCTGTGAAATTTTATTTGTGGGTGCGGAAGGCAAAATGGAAATGGAAAAAGTTCCAAAAGCAGGATACAAAATTATTGGTTTACCCATCAGAGGTCTGCAAAGAAAACTGACTTTGGAAAACCTGATGTTTCCGGTTAAACTTTGGAAGAGTTTAAGAAAAGCAAAAAAAATCCTGAAAGAATTCAAACCGCAAATTGCTGTTGGAGTTGGAGGCTATGCAAGTGCGGCAACGCTTAGAGTGGCAAGCCGCATGGGAATTCCAACACTGATTCAGGAACAGAATTCATATCCGGGTATTACAAATAAATGGCTGGCTTCAAGGGCAAAAACAATTTGTGTTGCCTATGAAAATCTCGACCGCTTTTTTCCGAAAGAAAAAATAGTCATGACAGGAAATCCTGTAAGAATGGAAATGGTAAATATTTCCGGAAAAAGAGAAAAAGCCCTTGCACACTTTAATCTGAATCCTTCTAAAAAAACAATCCTGATAATTGGAGGTAGTTTGGGAGCCAGAACACTTAATGAGAGTTTTAAAAATGATATAGAAAAAATTCTGACCGCAGATGTTCAATTAATCTGGCAAAGCGGTAAAATTTATTTTGAGCAGTTGAAAAGTGACATCGGTGAAAAGGCTAAAGGAAAATATTCTTGTCTGATTTTATTTATGAAATGGATTTGGCCTATGCTGCTGCAGATTTGATTGTTTCACGTGCCGGTGCTATATCTGTGTCAGAAGTTTGTTTGGTTGGTAAACCTGTTATACTGATTCCGTCACCTAATGTGGCAGAAGATCACCAGACAAAAAATGCGATGGCTCTGGTTCAAAAAAATGCGGCAATTCTTGTAAAAGATACTGACGCAAAAAATCAACTTGCAGAAAGGGCAATCGAATTATTAAAAGATGAGAAACAATGTGCAGAACTTTCAGCGAATATAAAATTGATGGCCATTGCAGACGCACCTGACAGAATATTAAAAGAATTGAAAAATTAATTCACGTGCCGTAGGCGTCCCATTGGGACGCCTACGGCACTTGAATTACAATAAAAAAATGAAGTTTAACGAAATACATACGGTTTATTTTATCGGCATTGGCGGAATAGGTATGAGCGCCCTTGCGCGTTATTTTAAATCACAGGGTAAAGTTGTTTCAGGTTATGATAAAACAGAAACAGATTTGACTATTCAGTTGGTGAAAGAAGGAATTGAAGTTCATTACACTGATTTGGGAGATGAGGTACTAAAAAAACTGGACAAAACAACTTCACTCATTATATATACACCTGCCGTGCCCAAAGATCATGGCGAACTCAATGCATTTTTGCGTGAAGATTATAATTTAATAAAGCGCGCGAAAGCACTGGGAATTATTTCCTCAGAACTGGAAACTTTTGCCGTAGCCGGCACACATGGAAAAACAACAACAAGTACTTTGTTGTCATGGGTATTGAGCAATACAAGTGAAAAATGTAATGCGTTTGTCGGCGGAATTTCTTCCAATTTTAATTCCAATACGCTCATTGAACCAAATTCAAAAAGAGTAGTGGTTGAAGCAGATGAATTTGACCGTTCATTTTTGCAGTTGGATCCTGATTACGCCATAGTAACAAGTATGGACGCTGACCATCTGGACATATACGGAGACGGTTCACATCTGCTGGAATCATTCAGAGATTTTATGAACCGTGTTGATGAAAAAGGGTTGATTGTGATCAATGCAAATCTGGATTTAACAAATAAACTTTTTGAATCTCTCAGCAATACAAAACGAATTACCTACGGTACAAATCAAAATGCCGATTGGCGTGCTGAAAATCTCCGGTATGATAATGAACGGTTTCTTTTTGATATAAAATCTCCGCAAAAAGAATATAAAAATATTGAACTTGGAATTCCGGGTGCGCATAATTGTGAAAATGCAACAGCGGTTTTTGCACTATTGTCTGAATTGAAAATCAATGAAGAAATTCTCAGAAAATCATTTGCGTCATTTAAGGGTGTTCAGAGAAGATTTGATTTTCAGATCAGACGGGAAGATATTGTTATTATTGATGACTATGCTCATCACCCAACTGAAATAGAAGCGTTTTTATCTGCAGTAAAAAATTGTATCCGTCAAAAAAAATTATTGCTGTTTTTCAGCCGCACCTCTTTTCACGTACCAGAGATTTTTTAGAAGGATTTGCAAAATCACTTTCAATTTGTGATGATTTATTTCTGCTGGCTATTTATCCGGCAAGGGAATTACCGATACCGGGAATTACGAGCGAAGTTTTGCTGCAAAAGGTAACCGCACCAAAAAAACAGATGAGTACGAAACAGGGTATTGCCGGAGATCTGAAAAAAGAGAAAAGAGAAGTAATAGTAATTATTGGTGCAGGTGATATTGATACGTGTGTCAAACCAATCAGAGATACTTATTTATAGATGAAAAAGTGGATCAGCATATTATTCTGGGTTACCTTTTCAATTGGTGCATGTGTTCTGATGGCGTTTGCAAACAGCAGGCAGAATGATGCATCGGTTGGTCTTCCTGAAATTGAAATTGAGGTTACAGACCATATGCTTTTTCTGACAAAAGATCAGGTTATGCAGCGGTTGAATGACCGGAATCTGATTGGTGAAAATAGAATTTATGTTGAAAATGATATCTCGGCAATTGAAACTGAAATTCAAAATATGCCGGAGGTAAAAAATGTGAATGTGTATTCATATGTATCCGGTAAATGGAAAATTGATATTGAACTCCGCAGGCCAATTGCGCGGATTTTTAATCTGGACAGCAGCAGTTGTTATTTGGATGAAGATGGATTTTTAATGCCGCTTTCAGATACCTATACTGCCCGTGTCTTAACTGTAAACGGGTTCATTAATGAAACAGACATGGGTAAAAATGTACCCGCAATAATGAACAATGACAGTTTGAAAACTATTGAAATCCTCGATGATTTGTACGCTATTTCGCAATATGTTTGTTCAGATGAGTTCTTATCAGCCCAGATTACACACGTGTTTATCAATCCATACCGTGAGTTTGAATTGATACCCCGCGTGGGTGATCAGCGTATTTTATTTGGTGATGCTTCTCATGTAAAAGGCAAGTTTAAAAAACTTCAGTACTTCTACAGTGAGGGTATTTCCAGAGCAGGCTGGGAGAATTGCGACACAATTAATTTAATAAACCGCAACCAGGTGGTTACGTCAAAAAGATAAAACGTATGTCTGAAATAGTAGTTGGATTAGATATCGGAACCACAAAAATTGCATGCATTGTTGGCAGAAGAACAGAGCATGGTAAAATTGAAATTCTTTCTATCGGAAAAGCTGAAAGTATTGGTGTTACCCGTGGTGTTGTTTCAAACATTGAAAAGACAGTTCAGTCCATCAAGGCGGCGGTTGAAGAAGCTCAGGCAAAAATCAAAGGAGAACTGAAAGTAAGGGTGGTGAATGTTGGAATTGCCGGTCAGCACATCAGCAGTTTACAGCACCGTGGAATGCTTACAAGACGTTCACTGGAAACTGAAATTTCTCAGTCTGATATTGACGCTTTGGTGGAAGACATGTACAAGCTGGTGGTTCAGCCGGGCGAAGAAATTATTCACGTTCTGCCTCAGGAATATATTGTTGATCAGGAACAGGGAATCAAAGATCCGATTGGAATGTCAGGAATGAGACTGGAAGCAAATTTCCATATCATCACCGGCCACATTGCTGCTGCAAAAAATATTAAAAAATGTGTTGACAAGGCAGGGCTTGAGGTAGATGAGATGATTCTTGAACCGCTCGCATCTTCTGAAGCAGTTTTAAGTGACGAAGAAAAAGAAGCGGGTGTGGTACTGGTAGATATTGGTGGCGGAACAACGGATATTACAATTTTTCAGGATGGTATTATCAGACATACTGCCGTCATTCCTTTTGGCGGAAATGTGATTACTGAAGATATCAAGGAAGGATGTACCATCATGAAACGGCACGCTGAATTGCTGAAGGTAAAATTTGGTTCAGCCCTGGCCAGTGAATGCCAGGAAAATGAAGTGGTATGTATTCCGGGCTTGCGCGGACGTGAACCAAAAGAAATTTCTGTCAGAAATCTTGCTGCAATTATTCAGGCAAGAATGGAAGAAATCATTGAGCATGTTTATTATGAAATTAAAAATTCAGGTTACGAGAAAAAACTCATTGGAGGAATTGTTGTAACCGGAGGTGGTGCTCAAATGAAAAACATCACACAATTGTTTGAATACATTACCGGAATGGATGCGCGTATCGGATATCCGAATGAACATCTTGCTCCAACAACTATTGTGGAAAATGTAACCAGTCCTATGTACGCAACAGGAATTGGCCTGGTGGTAAAAGGATTCCAGGGTGCATTGAAAAATATTCAGACTACTCAGGAAACAAAAACAGAACCTGAAAAAACAGCAGATAAAACAACTGTAAAAAATCACTCCACAAAAACCAAAGGCGGTTTCTTTGATAAAATACTTTCAAAAAGCAGAACCTGGTTTGAGGAAGAGGATTAAATAAGGTATTAGGCAAAAGCCATTCGCCATGTGGGAGAACAATTCTACTTCTGGTTAATGGCTCATGGCATTTGCCTAAAAAAAAATAATAACCGGTCCGGTGGGCCACCAAAAATGAAGTATATGGAATTTGACATGCCAAAAGATCAATCTTCAATTATTAAAGTAGTTGGAGTAGGAGGCGGAGGAAGCAACGCGGTGAATCACATGTTTAATCAGGGAATTAAAGGTGTTGATTTTGTTGTTTGCAATACAGATCAGCAAGCGCTTGATATGAGTCAGGTGCCGGTAAAAATTCAATTAGGCGCAAGTCTGACTGAAGGACGTGGTGCAGGAGCAATTCCTGAAATTGGTAAAAATGCTGCCATTGAAAATATCGATGATATCCGCAGTTTTCTTTCTAAAGGAACTAAAATGGTTTTCATTACTGCAGGTATGGGCGGTGGTACCGGAACAGGTGCTGCGCCGGTAATAGCAAGAGTTGCAAAAGAACTGGATATTCTCACTGTTGGTATTGTAACTGTTCCATTTGCATTTGAAGGAAAGAAAAGAAAACAACAGGC
Source organism: Crocinitomicaceae bacterium (assembly GCA_016719925.1). GTDB lineage: Bacteria > Bacteroidota > Bacteroidia > Flavobacteriales_D > Crocinitomicaceae > JADJGJ01. Next base: position 60,496 of record JADJYC010000011.1, read on the forward strand.
TGAAGATGGTTTGCAGGAAATGCGCGAAAGTGTTGATACACTTTTGATCATCAACAATGATCGTTTGCGTGAAATGTATGGAAATCTTTCCTTAGGAAGTGCATTTGCCCAGGCAGATAACGTACTTGCAATTGCGGCCAAAGGAATTGCTGAGGTAATTTCTGTTACTGGTTTGATCAACGTCGATTTCAATGATGTAAATACGGTAATGAAAAACAGCGGTGTTGCTATCATGGGATCAGCAACTGCTGAAGGTGAACAAAGAGCGATTGAAGCTGTTAAAAATGCGTTGTCATCTCCGTTATTAAATGACAATGATATTCGCGGTGCCAAATATGTATTACTGAATATTACTTATGGTAATAAAGAAATTCTGATGGATGAAATCGGAATTATTACAGACTATATTCAGGAAGAAGCTGGTTCAACTGCTGATGTAATCTGGGGACATGGATTTGATGAATCACTGGGTGACTCAATCAGTCTGACATTGATTGCTACGGGATTTAATTCTTCAGAGATTACGGGATTTGAAAAGGCAGCTGAAAAAACGGTGATGAATCTGGAAGACACTACGATTCCAACCATGATTACACAACCAATTGAATCACCCGTTTCAGTAACAGAAACTTTTATTGCTGAAGAAAAAGTTGAATCATTTACAATTGAAACCCCAATTGCTCAGGAAGAAGAAGAACAACCTTATCTGAAAATAAAAGAAGAGTCAGAAACTCAAACTGAAATTGACTGGAATTTTACGTCAGAGTCACTTACTTCATCTGAATCAGAAATTAAATTTGAATCAGAATCATCTGACGGGTTTGTTGCAAAATCAAATGATGAAGACGAGAAAGAATCTGTAATTCGTCATATGCTGACAGATGATCTGGATGAACGCGCAGATGAATCAGATGATCTTCAGACAAAAACACCGCTTTCTCTGGAAGAACAACAAAAGAGAACCAAAGAAAGAATGGACAGAATTCAGTCTTACACATCCAAACTGAAAACTTCTTCTGGTCTTTCTGATCTTGAAAAAGAACCAGCTTATAAAAGAAAGAATATTATCATGAATGACGTGCCTCATTCTTCAGAAGAGCAAATGAGCAAATTCACTTTGTCTGAAGAAACAGAGGAAGGAAAACGCAAATTCGGATTAAAAGAAAACAATTCTTTTTTACACGATAATGTCGACTAAGAAAAAAACCTATGCTGTTATCAGCTTGTTTCATCCGGTAGATAAGCCACTGGTGATGACAGGAAGATAACCTCGACTGATAATTAAGAGTCGAAAGACGATTTTTTATATCCGGAAAATACCCGCCTTGTGACGGGTATTTTTTGTTTTCAGGGTTTTCTGTACTTTTGATGATCTAAATTATAATTATATGTCTTTAACTGAAAAAATCAACAACGATATAAAAGAAGCCATGAAGGCCCGTGAAACGGAAAAACTGAATGCGCTGCGTGATATTAAAGCAAAACTGCTGCTGGAGGCAACAAGTGGTGCTGGAGGAGTTTCTGAAGAAGCTGAAAATAAAATTGTGATCAAATTACACAAGCAGAGAATGGAGGCTTACGATATTTTCAAACAGCAGGGAAGAAATGATCTGGCAGAACCGGAATTATTTCAGGCAAAAATTATTGAAGGATATCTGCCTAAAATGATGAGTGAAGATGAAATCAGAAATGCCGTGCGTGAAAAAATTGCTGCTGTCGGGGCTTCAGGTCCACAGGATCTTCCAAAGGTGATGGGACCGATTATGGGACAACTGAATGGAAAAGCAGACGGAAAAATAATCTCTGAAATAGTCAAACAGGAATTGAATAAATAAGAAAACAGAAAATCAGCTCCGGCTGATTTTTTTATGCCCTTATTAAATCAGATGCATTTTTAATATCACATCCGAAAACAAAAATCCGGATACGCATATCTGTTAGACCGCCAAACGGTATTTCATCCGTTTCAAATGAAATGTTTCTGCGTTTTAATTCAGTTGTGATTTTTTCAGCATCTGTTTTCTCTCTTACCATAGCAAGCAAATGACGGTTGGCATACTTATCTGATTTAATCTGGATAAAATGCAAAATCAACGGCTTCTTTTTCAGAATTAAATTTTTTCAAATCATTGTGCTGACCTCTTTCAGTAAAGTACCAGATATAATGTTCATTTTCTTTTTTTAATCCGAATCCTTCATAGATGTTTCTGCTGCCTATAGCGTATGAATCTGCATAGCAGTTTTCATTCAACCAGTATTCAAGATCAGATATGGTGTTGATTGAATTCAAATTAGCTTTTCATTAATTTTCCAGATTATTGAAGACCATTCTTTCAGTTTTCCGAAAAGTTTAGTGTCAACCGATTTTCTTTTTAATTTTTTTCGCTTGTTTAGCGCTCATTGGAGTGTATATCCAGAAATTAGCAATCAGACCGTCATCCACATTCACTGAAATACCCTTTTCAAGAAAGTAATAGATGGTTGAACTTTCTCGTTCTTTTCTAAGTGTTGGTTTTCCCAAATAATTCAGCATTTCAGAAAATCCGTCCCCCAGTTTGATTTTACCATCGAGTACAATATTCTCTTTTGGTACTTCACTCTCCATATACGCTGAAACTGTAATATAAATGGCTTTCTCATCTTTCATAAAAACTTTCCAGACATAAAAATTGTTTGATGGGAAAATCAGCAAATAATCGAAGTTGAGTACAAACGGCATTTCTTTAGCGGTGTTGTATCCGCCATCCTCCCACATTGCCCGTTCATTAGTCATGGTAACTTCCTCTTCCGGTTCACCAAGTGTTTCAATGATCCCGGATTTTGACATGCCAATATGCAAATTGTCAAATCCGTATCCAGCTTTGAAATTGTATTGGGCATGAAGTGTTAAAGAAACGATCGTGATGAGTGATAAAAAAGTTGATTTCATTGTTTATTAGTTTATAGTTGATGAGTTGATAAGTTGAATGTTGTATGTTTTTAGTTGAAAAGTTTCCACTGGAGACTGAGCGAAGTTGAAGGTTGAATGTTTTTAGTTGATCAGTTTATAGTTGATGAGATTAATTTGATTTTAATTCCAGACTCAAACCTTGTTCTGTCCTTTGTCCTTTGCCCTTTGTCCTTTGCCCTTTGCCCTTTGTCCTTTGTATTTAAAAAATCCTAAAGGTCTAAATTCCTAAAATCAAAAAGCGATGCTTTTCCCTTTGTCCTTAGCCCTCTGTCCTTAGCCCTTAGCCCTCTGCCCTCTGTCCTCAAAAAACAACAGTCCAGCTCATCTCACTTTCATTCCCTTTAGAATCTTTTGCAATCACTCTCAGTTTATTGTTTCCTGTTCTCAGAATGGGTTTACTTCTTTCGTTTATCGGAATAACATATTTTCCTTCTCTGCGGTGATATTCCATTAAAATCCATTTTCCGTTGAGGTAGGCTTTGTAAGAATTCACTCCGGATAAATTATCGGTAATTTCAAGCTGCAGATTTCTGAATTTGGTAATTATTTTCCCTTCTGTAAAATCCAGCGGAGTAATCACCGGAGCAATTGTGTCCACAATAAGAACAAATCTTCCGAAATTTCTTGGTGCACCCTCAACCCAGCCCTCTACATAATCTCCGCCAACATAACTGAGATAATTTTTGTCACTGATCAAACCGACTCCTAATTTATAAATCGGAAAATTTTCAGGCAATTCAGGAACCTTGATTCTCACATCATATTTTTGCTGAACAGGAATTGAATATTCACCAAATTGATAGATGGGTGATAAATAGTTTGAAACGGTATCACGCTTAAATATGCGTTGCAGCGGTTCATAAAATGTTGCCGGTTCCATCAATACCTGAAAATCTTCTCTCAGCATAACATTGACTGAATCCGGAAAATAATATTTACCCGCTTCATCAAACGGGTTTTTACTGTATTCATCTCCTGTTTTTTTCAGTGAAAATTCAAGTGCGGTTTTATTGCCGTGAGCATCCCATGCATTAATTTTATATGAACCATTGCAGAGGTTCCACGGCAGAATTCCGTTTGCCCTGACATAAATTGCCAGTGGATTTATGACTGTTTTAAAATGCTTGTGAATGTGTTTATTGTTTTTGTCAAATTCAGAATAATCCTGATGAGTATTCATAAAACGGTTATGATCAAAATTCAGATATTCAATTTTCATTTCATGAATGGCTTTGTCATCTTTTGAAAGTTCAGTATGATATATACCGCATATATTGCCTGCTCCGTTTAATTTGTCAGTGGTGTGAATTCCAATTGCCAGATATGCGTTTTCTGTGAGAAGAGGAGATATATCAATAGGTTGCCCTTCATTTACTATCAGTTTTCCTTCAACTGTTTTGCACGAATAGTAAATTGATTTTCCCGGAATCATATATCCTTTTTCTGAAACAGCATAGAGTTTAATTCCTGTTATGGTTGGATTGGTGGTATCCGGAATTTTTGAGCGGAAACATTTAAAAAGAAGCGGATTTATGGAGTGTTCTGTTTTTGTCTCCCTGATTTCAAAATGAAGATGCGGTGCATTTGAACTTCCTGAGTTTCCTGACAGCCCGATGAATTCACCCTTTTTTACATAAACAGAATCTTCCAGTACAATTTCATCCAGCACATACGCTTCATTTTTTTTCTGTTTTGAATAGGCAAGTGAATCTATTTTTCCTGAAAATGATTTCATGTGTGCATACAAACTGGTAAGTCCGTTCGGATGGTCAATGTAAACTGCCAGTCCGTAACCCCAGGGTGAAATTCGGATGCGCGATATATACCCTTCTTCAACGGCATATAAATTTTGACCTTCTACTCCGGCAGTTTTGATATCAAGACCCGTATGAAAATGATTATCTCTCATTTCACCAAAATTGCCGGCAAGAATTAAATCAATTTTCATTGGAGCCTGCATTTGCAACCCTTCATAATCGATCTCTTTGGGCTGGTAAGATTGTCCGTAAAGAGCGAAAGCAGCTGAGAACAATATGAAAAATGTAATTTTTAGCATCCTGAATAGAATATCCTGAATCAAAATTAATGCCCTGATTAGCTTGATTTAGCTGACTTAGTGATTGTTATTAAGACTTTGTTTTTAATATTTAAGAGGAGACCGCTTTGAAAATGCCTGAATCTATTGTATTTTTGTATGTAATCGTTGATAATCGGCTGATATGTCTGATACCAAAGTTTTAATTTCTCAACTGAATGAAAAGGTGGATAAACTGATTCACCGCATTGCCGAGTCAAATCATGCAATAGAAAATAAACAGAGGGAAATTCTTTCTTTAACAGACCAGTTGCGCCAGAAAGATGTTTTGATTTCAGGTTTGCGGGCACAGATTCAGGACCTGCAGTCTTCTCAAAATTCATCTGTGACACTGGAGAATGAGCAACTGAAAGGACGAATCAATGAAATGGTTAGGGAAATAGATGAATGTATTTCTTTACTAAAGGTTGGAAACTAGATGGAGAAGGTATCACTTAAAATTGTTATTGCAGGTCGTACTTATCCGCTTACTATAAAAGGGGAAGAAGAAGCAGCTGTGCGTGAAGCAGCTGATCGTATCAACACCAATATTCAGAAACTGCAAGGCAGTTACGCAGTAAAAGACATGCAGGATTTGCTTGCAATGACTGCGCTGCAGATGGCAGTACAACTGAAAAATGCCGGTGATTCTTCAACCGTTTCTCAGCCTCAGTATTCAGAGGACATTCAAAAAATTATTTATAAAATCGACGCGCAGCTGCAGGATTAATTCTGGCTCACGTCTTTTATTGGTTTCCCGCCGGCAATTGTAATTAGTACAGTTAGCGTGGCGGTTTTTGTTTATTTAAATTTAGAAGTTATGGATTTAGTCAGCATACTTATCGGCGTCGGGGCAGGACTCGTTGTTGGTATAATTATTATGGTTGTCCTGCAAAAATCTGCCCTTAAGGGCAAAATTGATGCTATTAGAAAGAAGGCGGAAGATGAAGGAGAAGCGGTAAAAAAAGACAAAATTCTTCAGGCAAAAGAAAAATTTCTGCAGCTGAAAGAAGAGCATGAAAATTCTGTCAGATCAAGAGAAAGAAATATTCAAAGCGCTGAAGATAAAATCAAAGCCAAAGAAAAAACGCTGAATCAGAAAATTGAAGAGGTCAACCGTAAAAGCGGAGAAATTGACAACCTGAAAAAAGACATCAAAGCACAGCAGGAGGCTATTGAAAATAAAAAGGCAGAAATTTCAAAAGTGCATCAGAAACAGGTAACTGAGCTTTCAAAAATTTCGGTCTTTCATCTGAAGATGCTAAAAAGCAAATGATGGAAGCTTTGAAAGATGAAGCAAGAACAGATGCCATGGCCTATATCAAGGAGATTGTGGATGAGGCTAAAATCAATGCATCCCGTGAAGCTAAAAAAATTGTGGTGCAATCCATTCAGCGTGTGGCGACAGAACAGGCAGTTGAAAATTCTGTTTCTGTTTTCAATATTGAAAATGATGAAATGAAAGGTAGAATTATCGGACGTGAAGGAAGAAATATCCGTGCGCTGGAAGCCGCAACCGGTGTTGAAATTATTGTAGATGATACACCAGAGGCAATTATCCTTTCTTGTTTTGATTCAGTAAGAAGAGAGATTGCGCGTTTGTCATTACACCAATTGGTTTCTGACGGGCGAATTCACCCTGCACGTATTGAAGAAGTGGTTGCAAAAACAAAACGTCAGCTGGAAGAAGAGATTATTGAAACCGGAAGAAGAACTTGTGTTGACTTAGGGATTCACGGTTTGCATCCTGAACTGATGAGAATGGTTGGAAGAATGAAATACCGTTCTTCTTACGGACAGAATTTGTTGCAGCACAGCCGCGAGGTAGCAAACCTTTGTGCTATTATGGCGTCAGAATTAGGGTTGAATCCAAAAGTAGCCAAACGTGCAGGATTGTTACATGATATCGGAAAAGTTCCGGATGACGAACCAGAATTGCCACATGCTATTCTGGGTATGAAGCTTGCCGAAAAGTATGGAGAAAAACCGGATGTCTGCAATGCTATCGGAGCACACCACGATGAAATTGAAATGACTACATTGATCTCACCAATTGTTCAGGTGTGTGATGCTATCTCTGGTGCACGCCCTGGTGCAAGACGTGAAATTGCGGAATCTTATATCAAACGTATCAAGGAGCTTGAAACAATTGCACTTGGTTTTGACGGCGTTGTTCAGTCTTTCGCTATTCAGGCCGGAAGAGAATTGCGCGTCATGGTAGAAAGTGAAAAAGTAAACGATCAGCGTGCTGAAGAATTATCATTTATTATTTCTCAGAAAATACAAAATGAAATGACGTATCCGGGACAGGTAAAAGTAACCGTGATTCGTGAAAAACGCGCCGTGAATTATGCCAAATAATCTTTCACAGAATGAGATTAAGGATATAATTCAGTGGGATATCAGAAACTGGAAAAATGCGCTTTTCTTCTGGGAAGCGCATTTTGATTTTAAACCCGGACAAAAGGTTCTTGTGCTGGGTGACCGCAACGGCGGACTGAGTTTGTTTTTTGCTAAAAAAGGGATGAACGTTGTTTGCAGTGACTTTGATTTGCAGATTGAAACAGCTAAAAAATTACATCAGTTACATCAGATAGAACATTTGATAGAGTATGCTAAAGTAGATATGCGAACCATACCATTTTCTGATTCAGAATTTGATGTCGTTGCATTTAAATCTGTATTGGGCGCACTGAATATTTTTGAAGAGCAGAATCAAACAATGAATGAAATTTACCGCGTATTGAAAAAAGACGGTGCCCTTGTTTTTGCAGAAAACACCAAAGCAAGCAGATTTCACCGCTGGATGAGAAGTAAGTTTGCAAAATGGCAGAGTCCATGGAGATACAGCGATGATTCAGAATTTGTAAACTGGTCAGGGTTATACTCCAAATCTTTTTTAAGCAAACGAGGATTTTCAGCTTTGTTTGGAAGATCAGAAGGTCAGAGAAATTTTTTAGGAATAGTTGATTCGGGTTTTGGATTTATAATTCCTAAAAAGTGGAAATATATTTTGATGGGTGTTTTTATTAAATAATTTTCTCTGTTTTTTCTTCTCTTTTATGTAACAAAAAATAGATGCCATGCATCAGGTCTGTGGTATGTATAATTTTCACATGAGAACCGATTTTGTCTAGCTCTGCAATGTTGTCCTGTGACAAGTAATTCGATTCAAAGATATGGGTTTTTACAAGCATACACTTATATTGATGATCCATAAGGCCAAATTTATTCAATTTCGTCAGAACTTTTTTGAAAGTATCTGATTCTCCATTTTTAGAAAATACAACTTCTTTTAAAGCAACCATTATTAGATTTTCTTTGAAATCAGTTTGCGGACTTATATCTGTTATTCTATGAATTAATTCATCATTAATTAGTCTCCAATATGAAATTTTTTTCTTCAGGGGTTTATCTAATGAAATTAGAAAATGGATGTAATTCACTTTTCTGAATTGCATTTCTTTCCTTTGATCGAGTATAATCAGAGAGTTGATTCTTGAAACATGTGTGAGGTAAATCTGATCGTAAACCTGTTCTTTAAGATCACTTGTTGAAATTTTTACCCGTGAATTCTCTATGTTTAATTCTTTAATTTCAGTATTCAAATGAAGAACGATGTTTTTATTTTTCTTGATTTCTTGCTCAAGTTTATGAATTAATTCGGCTGAACCAAGAGATGGGTATTTATTTCGTTTATAAAAAATTTTGTATTGAATACTGGGATCTTCTTTAGCTTTTTAATTTGATTCCATTTCCCCTTCAACAAGAGTTTAGAGACTGTTTTATAAGAATCTATGGTGTTCTTTAATGTATAAGGTAATCTGATTTTACCGCCAACAAATACCGGACTGGGAGCAACAGGATATAATTTAATTCCAAGATTTTTTTCGATGAATTCATACGCTTCTGGGACATAAGTCCAAATGTGACAGCCACTTTCTATGTCATAACCGGATGGAGATTGGTCTGTAAACCAGGCGCCTCCAATTTTTGAAGCAGAATCAATAATAATAATCTGATCGTTTGGATTTTCTTGCGCAAGAAATATCGCTTTAATTAACGAACAAGGACCGGAACCGACAATGGCAGTTCGTTGTCCACTTGAGGCCGATTCCTATCGGGATTGAGCCATTTTCTATATCTTTACGTTTTAGCAGTTTAAAATTCGGTGTGAAAAATACACAAATTATTCTTGTTACAGGTGGTGCCGGTTTTATTGGCTCCAATCTTTGCGGTTTTTTAATCGAATCCGGATATCAGGTGATTTGCCTGGATAATTTACTGACAGGAAGAGAAGAAAATTTGATTGATTTAAAGAAAAAGGCCGCCTTTACTTTTGTCCATGGAGACATTCGGGATTATGCGACATGTGTGGAATTGACAAAAAATATTACAGCGATTTCGCATCAGGCAGCTTTAGGTTCTGTGCCCAGATCAATTGAAAACCCGATTCCTACCAATGAAATCAACTGTCAGGGATTTTTAAACATGATTCAGGCTGCACGAGTAAATGGAGTGAAAAGATTTGTATACGCATCCAGTTCTTCTGTTTATGGAAATTCCGTTGCCTCTCCCAAAAAAGAAGAAGATCTTGGAAAACCACTTTCACCGTACGCAGTTTCAAAACTTACTAATGAATTATATGGCAGAATTTTTTCTGATTTGTACGGTATAGAAACTATTGGTTTGAGATATTTTAATGTCTTTGGCAAAAATCAGGATCCAAATGGGGCTTATGCGGCTGCAATTCCAAAATTCATACAAATTATGCGTGATCAGAAATCTCCGGTTATTTATGGAGATGGAAATCAGACTCGCGATTTTACTTATATCCGAAATGTTTTGTCTGCCAATAAACTTGCTCTTGAAACCACGAATAAAAACTGCTTTGGAGAGTCATACAATGTTGCATGCGGTAAATCATATTCGTTAAATTATGTAGTGGAAATAATTAGAACTGAACTGGTCAGATTTGGCCTTCCTGTTGAAAATCTAAGATGCGATTATTCTGAACAGCGCAAGAATGATATTTTAAATTCGTTGGCGGACATTACCAAAATAAAAAGAGATCTTGGTTTTAAAATTGAAACTGATTTCGATGAAGGTATGCGTGAATATATTTCTCAAATTTTAGCATAACATATGCTCACACTCATCAGGAATAAAGACTTGTATGGTTTATCACTTTTCTTGATGCTGGCAACCTTTGTTGGATTTCAGCATTGGGTGTCTCCTTCAATTGGCTTGTTTTTTCTGGCGCTATTGACAGAGGGATTTTTCTTGAAAAATCTGAATTTTCAGAAACCGGGCTTGAACCTCTTTTTTATTCTGCTTTTTTTGTTTTATGCAGTTTCTTTGGTTTGGGCTGAACATAAAGACGTAGGATTGAAATTACTGGAATATAAAATGTCTTTTATCATTTTTCCGGTTTTGTTTTTGTTCCCTAAAAAATCAACCAATGCATGGCACATCCTTGAAGGATTTGTTTTAGGTTGTCTCATCCTCTGCGCAAGAATTTTTATTCTGGGTTTGACAACAGAGAGCACTCAACCGGTATTTGTGACTACCAATGAGATTCTTTTGATGCATCCAACATATGTTAGTCTCTATTACATTTTTGCTATCAGCTTTCTAATATATGGCAAGTACATTGGCAAATTGGATTTTACATGGATAGTAATTGTTAGTCTTTCTCTCTTGTTTCTATATATAATTTATCTGATGGGTTCTCTGGCATCAATTCTTTTTATTTTAATAGTTGCCTACGGTTGGGTTGTTTATCATACTCATCTTCGCTGGAAATGGAAAGGATCTCTGGTGTCAGCAGTAGTTGCGCCGCTCGCTGGACTGATTATACTTTTTTCGATTCCGGGTTTTAGAAATGACTTTAAAGTGGCTACTCAGGCATTTTCTGAACTTCAACATGGTAAAGAATCTTATTTTGAAGCAAATAGGGAATTATATGACGGAAATAAACTTAGAATGATGGTGTGGATAATTTCATCGGAAGTCATTCTGGAAAATCCAATGGGTGTTGGATTGGGCGATATAGATTTTTACCTGAATAAAAAGTGTGATGATTATAATCTTGAGCGTCTCAAAATAAAACAATACAATCCACATAATCAATTGCTTCAAACCGGAATTGATATTGGCATACCTGGGATGTTATTTCTCATTTTACTTGTTTACCTATTTTTGAAGGATGCAATTAGGAATAAGAACTTTCTCATCATATTAATGCTTTGTATGTTAATGTTTAACGGTTTGTTTGAATCTGTTTTGCAGCGTCAATCAGGTATAATTTTCTTTACTGTTCTGATCACTTTCATGTATACATATAAGGATTCATTTTGTATGGCAAAGACAGAGGTTTGAACATGATCATAACATAAATAACCTTTTAACTGCTTTTTTCGTAATCTTTGAGATGTGCAAACTGCAGCTTTAATAAGGGGTTGCGATTTGATTCGAATAGCTGATTTTTAAATGAAAAAATTGAATTCATTGCCCAGTGTCACGATTGTCATTCCTTGCCGGAATGAAGAGAAATATATTAGGCAGAATATTCAGTCAATTTTAGATCAGGATTATTCAGGATTTTGTGAGGTATTTGTGGTAGATGGCATGAGTACAGATGATACGCGTGGCATAGTCCTAGAACTTGAAAATAAATACCCGGAAAAAGTACGGCTAATTGATAATCCCAAAAAATTCACGCCTGATGCGTTGAATATTGGGATAGAATCATCCTCAGCTGAAATATTTATCATTCTGGGCGGACATGCTTTTCTGGATAAGTCATTTGTTTCTAAAAATGTGGAGCATCTGATTTCAGATCCTTCTTTGGGTTGTACAGGAGGGTTATAAAGAATATTTTTGAAAACAACGAAGGAGCGTTGATTTCAAAAGCCATGAGTTCAGTATTTGGAGTTGGAAATGCAACGTTCAGATTGGGCGGAAAAAAATCGTTGGTTGATACAGTAGCTTTTGGCGCGTACTGGAAAAAAGTGTTTGAACAGATTGGCGGATTTGATGAGGTGCTTGTCAGAAATCAGGACGATGACTACAATTTCAGAGTGACTCAGGCAGGGTACAAAATATTGTTTGATCCAGAAATTGTTTCGCATTATTATGTGAGAGGTTCATACAAACAATTACGAAAACAATATTTTCAATACGGTTATTGGAAGGTGTATGTGAACAAAAAGCATAAACTGGTTACATCGGTCAGACAATTATTTCCGGCACTTTTTATTTTGGGAATTTTAGCAGGAACCGGTCTTGGATTTGTACATCCGCTGTTTTGGTGGATAACCGGCAGTGTTGTTGTTTTGTATTTGATGATGGCTTTCACTTTTGCAATAAAAATGGCCGATAAAATTGGAGAAACATTTGCGTTGATCAGAACATTTTTGATTTTGCATTTTGCCTATGGATTTGGTTACCTGAAGGGCCTGATTGATTTATTTTTTTTAAACAGAAAGCCCGGTTTGCGGGGAACTGAACTAACTAGAAGCTGATTGATGAAACGGTTGTTGCCAAAATCAGAATATGCCAGAAATTCTGTCATCTCCATTTTAGGAGTGGGAGTGGCAAGTGCCATTCCAATTTTGCTGCAGCCAATTCTGGGAAGAATGTACACCCCGGAGGATTTTAATACCATGGGCCTTTTTGTTACCACCGTTTCCATTCTTTCTGTAGTTGCAAACTTAAGGTATGCGCAGGCTGTCGCAGTTGCTGACACGGATGAAGAAGCCAGAAATATTCTTATAGGTTCATTTTGGCTGAGTGCAGTTTTTTCACTTTTGCTTTTCATTTTATTGCTTGTTTTTTTTAATCAGTTTTGTTTCTGGCTGGATATTCCTGTGCAAGGCGCATTCTGGTTGTGGCTTGTGCCTTTGAGTACTTTCTTTATGTCGGCATCTGTGGGATTAAACAGTTGGCTGAACAGAAAAAAGTTTTTCAAGGGAATGGCTTACAATAAATCAATACGCAGAGGAGGAGAAGGATTTTTACAGGTACTATTTGGAAAGCTGAAAATATTCGGTGGTCTGACATGGGGAACTTTTGCTGGTGATTTTATTAACATGTTTGTACATCTGATTCAATTCAGAAAATCAGAAGGCAATTTCAGAAAATTTAATTTGCTGTCATTGAAATCTGAATTAAAAAAATACGGCCATTTTCCTAAACACAATTTGATACCGGCTTTGCTGGATACCGCTAGTTTATATCTGCCATTTATTTTTGTGAATTCATTTTTTGATGATGACACGAGTGGTCAATTTTTTCAATGTACAAATGTGCTTGCTTTGCCTCTTGCATTAATTTCCATGGCTATTTCGCAGGTACTGCTTCAGAAACTAACTGAAAACAAACAAAAGAATAAACCGGTTTTATCAATCATACTTAGACATTTTTGGGTACTTGCGGCTATGGCTATAGTCGGAATTGTTACATTTTTCTTTTTTGGGGAAGAGTTATTTATTCTTTTCTTAGGGAATCAATGGGAATATGCTGGTCAAATGTCATCATTGCTGGTTTTCGCTTATGCCATGAAATTTACTATCACTCCATTGTCAGTAATTTTCTTTTCTCATCAGAAACTGAAAACTGTAAGTTACTGGCAGTATCTCCGGTTTGCTGTGGTTTTGGCGGTTTGTTCTTTATCTGGTCATGATATTATGACATTTATAATTTTAAATGTATGTACTGAAGTTATTCTTTATCTCATTTATCTTTATATGATTGTTTATCTTGCAAATAATTACGACAATAATTTGAACCCACAAAATTTGAAAAATGATTAAAAATCTGCTTGCACGAAATAGTCTGATGTTTCTCTATACGTTGGTATTGATTGGACTTATTTATGGTGTATATGTTACTTCCGGATCAAAATATTTCGGCGGTGTGTTTTTGTATGGCTTTTCTTTATTGGTTTTTTATGTGCTTTTTAACCTTCCTTCAGTTAACCGTTTAATGTTTGAAAGACTAAAATTACCTTCATTATTGAAATTTAATTTTTCGATTTACTGGCTACTAATTCCTACTGTACTCATTATAATTGTTCACCTCACTATGTTGGGAGGAATCCCTACATTGAAAGCTCTCGATTACACGTATATCGAAGATGTCGCAGATTATAGGAATTCAATCACTTATGATTCGCCAAAATGGATTCTCTATCTGGCATCTATTTCGTTAAAAAGTTCTTTACCCTTCATCATACTTTATCTTTTGTACAAGGATATTAAGTGGTTATATTGGATAATTTTAATAGTCGGTGCAATATATTCTGTCTCTTTGATTCAGAAAAGTTTCATCGTTGGTTTGGTCCTTCCTGCGATGGTATATTGTGTAGTTAAAAGAAGATATCTTTTTGTCGCAAAGTATCTGGCAATGATTTTTATTGGTGTTATAGGACTGACTTATGCGGGCAATCCCCCGGGAGGTAATGACCCAAATCGCAGAAACGGGCCGTCTACCGTTGTAATGGATGAAGAAGGGAATCCAATAACTGTTAATTCAAAACAAGTAACGTTGATTACGGATGAAACATCAAAACTGGGAAGAATTGTATTGGGTCTTGTAGATCGCCTTTTTGTTGTACCAGGGCAGGTTGTGTCTGATTGGTTTGAGGTGATCCCTGAGAAAAAACCTTTCCTTTATGGCGACGGATATCGTGTTTTGGCAATGATCAGAGGTAGAACCTATCACAATTACGCACGTGAATTGTATCCAATAATTCAAACTGAGTTTGCAGCCATGGGATTGACTGGATCTGTGAACGTGGCTAGTTTTATGTATGAATATTCCAACTTTGGTATGCCGGGTCTTGTATTATCCGGCTTTTTATTGGCACTTGTTTTATCCTGGGTAGAATATTTTTTCAGAAATGATCTGATATTGAAATTATGCCTTTGTATGTTCCCAATTTTTATGCTGAGCTCCGGCGCAATAACGACCTGGCTTTTTTCCGGTGGTTTTGGATTCACCCTTTTGTATTTTGCAATATTTCTGCGTAAAAAGAATGTCTGATGTGCGGTGTCAGTGGCATCATTAACAAAGATAAATCACCTGTCCAGCCTGATCTTATCAGATCAATGAATGATTTGATTATACACCGGGGTCCGGATGGTGAAGGATTCTATTTCGGACAAAATTTTGCATTTGGTCATCGGCGTCTGGCAATTATTGATCTTTCTGAAAACGGTCATCAGCCGATGTTCTATGGAAATGATCTGATCATAACATTCAATGGTGAAATTTACAATTACATTGAGTTGAGAGAAGAATTAAAACTTCTTGGTCAGGAATTCATGACTGAGTCTGATACCGAGGTAATTCTTGCAGCTTATAATCAATGGGGTAATTCCTGTGTCTCTCGATTCAATGGAATGTGGGCGTTTGCCATATACGACAGAAAAAATGAAACTATTTTTTGTTCGAGAGACCGATTTGGGGTAAAACCATTTTATTATTTTCAGAATGACAAGACATTTGTTTTTGGTTCTGAAATAAAACAAATCCTTCCTTTTCTTTCAGAAATTTCTGCGAATAATCAAATGGTGCTTGATTATTTAATTGCCGGATTTATGGATCACACCGCATTCACTTTTTTAAAGACGTTGTCAAGTTGATGCCTGCTCATAATCTGATTTATAATTTAAAGGATAATACGACATCGACTGAATGTTATTTTGAAATAGAAACCAATCTCAAGATAGGTCAATTGAATGAAATAGAAACGATCAAAGAATACAAAACTGTATTTCAAAGATCTGTCAATTTAAGGATGAGATCAGATGTCAAAGTAGGTACGTGTCTTAGTGGTGGAATGGATAGTTCAGCAGTGGCAGCGTTCGCTTCTCCTTTTTACCAGAACAACGGTGCTCAACAGTTTACTGCGATACACGCACAAACAACAGAAAGTAAATTTGACGAGAGTGACAAGGCGAGAATTGTATCTCAGCATTGTAATTTGAATTTGCATATCATTCAACCAACTGAAAAAGATTTTCAGGATGCTCTTGATGAAGTTATTTTTACCCAGGAAGAGCCGTTTGGAAGTCCTTCTGTTTATCTTCAGTATTTTGTTTTGAAAAAGGCTAGAGAACTAAAATGTCTGGTGATGCTTGACGGTCAGGGCGGTGATGAAACGTTGCTTGGATATGAAAAATATTATCCTGCATATATAATTGCTCAAAAAGGATTTCTGAATAAATGGCGCGCATATCTGAAGTCCTCTGAAAATTCAACTTTATCAAGAAAAAAGTTGTTGTCTTATTTCTTTTATTTTACCAGATATAAAATCAGATTGAATCATTTGAAGAGAAGAGCCTGTTGTATTAAACCGGAGTTTTTGGATAATTATCAGTCGCCTGAAATTAAAAAGTTATCCTCTGCATATTTGGATATTGATGAGCTTCAACGTTTTGAAATTGGGGTACTTCCTTTACCTGAGCTATTGCGGTACGAGGATAAAAACTCGATGCGCCATGGGATAGAGACACGTCTGCCATTTTTGGATTATCAAGTGCTCCAAACGGCTCTTTCAATTAACCATAACTTCAAAATACATAACGGATGGACAAAGTACGTCTTAAGAAAAACAGTTCAAAATCTTTTGCCTGAAAGTATTGTTTGGCGCAAGAATAAATTTGGATTCAACGCACCAGAAAAATCATGGCTGGATCAGCTCGATTCACAAATAAATGACGAAATTCGCAGATCAGATATTCTGAAAAAATTTATTATTATGGATGAATTGAATCTTCAGAAGACTGACCTTAGAACCAAATGGAGATTATTTAATCTGGCCAGATGGCAAACAATATTCCATGTCAAAACCAATTAGGGTAGTACATATATCCAGCGCCCACAAAGATGGTGACGTCCGCATTTTTCATAAAGAATGTGTGAGTCTTGCTGAAGCCGGTTATGACGTCTTTCTGGTTATTCCAAATGCAGTTCTGAGAATAGAAAGGGGCGTGAATATTGTCTCATTTCAGACAAAAAAGCAGGGTAGATTCTATCGTACTACAAAAATTGTAAATCGTGTCTTTGAAGAAGCAGAAAAATTAAATGGTGACATTTACCATCTTCATGATCCCGAACTTTTGAGAATTTCAAAGAAGTTTAAAAGACTTGGTAAAAAGGTAATTTACGACGCACATGAAGACTTACCAAGACAAATAATGTCAAAAGCTTATATTCCAGGTTTTTTGAGAAAAATAATTTCCTGGTTTACTGAAAAATTCGAAAACCGGATTGTAAGAAAACTGGATGGAGTTATTACTGCAACTCCTTTTATCAGAGACCGGTTTTTGAAAATACATCCAAATGTAACGGATGTCAAAAATCTTCCGCTGGTAAATGAGCTGATTGTCATTAAGTCAGATGTTTCTAATAGAAAAGTATGTTATGTTGGTGGACTGAATAAAGTAAGAGGAGTATATGAGTTAGTACAATGTCTTGATCAATGCAGTGCACAGTTAATTCTGGCAGGTGATTTTGAAGACGATCATTTTAAAAACAAACTGTTCAAACATCCAAACTGGAAATACGTTGATTATCGGGGGTATTTGAACAGAGAACAAATCAAACAGGTTTTTGCCGATTCTGCTGTGGGGATGGTAACCTTGCATCCCATGGAGAATTATCTGGATGCGCTTCCGGTAAAGTTGTTTGAATATATGGCTGCTGGAATTCCAGTAATCTCTTCGGATTTTCCTCTTTGGAAATCCATAGTGGAAAATTCAGATTGCGGTATTTGTGTTGATCCGTTAAGTCCTCAAAGAATTGCAGAAGCGGTTAATAAAATTCTTGCGGATAAAGAACGTGCAAAACAAATGGGAGAAAATGGGAGAGAAGCGGTAATGAAAATATACAATTGGAATTTTGAAAAGGAAACCTTGATAAAATTCTACAAATCATTGGTTGCAAATGTCTGAAAAGATAAAAATCTGCCATGTTACAAGTGCCCACAATGATGGTGATGTCCGCATTTTTCACAAAGAATGTGTTAGTCTTGCTGAGAACGGATTTGAAGTGTATCATCTGGTTCCAAATTCAACTACACGCATTGAAAAAGGAGTACAGATAATTTCATTTCCATTTGAAATTTCTTCCCGTTTTAAGAGAATGTTTTTTCTGGTGAAAGAAATTTACAAACGCGCACTGGAAATAAATGCAGATATATATCATTTGCATGACCCGGAACTTTTGAGAATAGCGCTGAAGTTAAAAAAGCAGGGAAAAAAGGTCATTTATGATGCGCATGAAGATGTGCCTAGAGATATCTTATCCAAGCCCTATATTCCAAAGTTATTAAGACAAACTATCAGTAAAAGATTCGAAAAATATGAAAATAAAATTGCATCTCAGATTGACGGCGTAATAACTGCAACACCGTTTATAAGAGACCGGTTTTTGAAAATCAATAAAAAAACGATAGACATCAATAATTTCCCGGTTATCAATTCTGACTTTGCTGTTGCACCTTATGAATCTAAAACGGCAAATAATATTTGTTATCTGGGAAGTATAGTCTCAATTCGTGGAATTAACGAACTTATTTCCGCTCTCGAGAAAACAGAATGTACTTTATTGTTGGGAGGAAATTTCGGTGAGGCAGGTCTGCAGGAAAAGCTCATCATGGCAAAAGGATGGGAAAAAGTCCGTTATTTGGGGTTTCTTGACCGAAAACAAGTCCAGGATGTTTATAATCAATCAAAGCTTGGAATGGTAACACTTCATCCAACTATTAATTATTTAGATTCCCTGCCTGTAAAAATGTTTGAGTATATGGCGGCGGGTATTCCGGTGATTGCTTCAAATTTTCCTTACTGGAAAGAAATTGTCGAAAAAAACAATTGTGGTGTATGCGTTGATCCGCTAAATCCTGAAGAAATCAGTCAGGCAATTACTTATTTATTGGAACATCCTGAGGTTTCAAAACAAATGGGAGAAAATGGCCTGATAGCTGTGAACGAAAAATACAACTGGAATGCTGAAAAGGCAAAACTGATTAAATTTTACACTTCGATTAATTAAAACTGATTTCCATTTTAACAGCTACAATTACAATTTATTCGATTTTAACACCTATTGTGGTGAAATCCGTTGCTCCAAGAAAGTCTCCGCTATATTCATGAAATTTCAGTGAGTCTGGTGTAAGAATAATATAACAGCTACCATATTGTTTGGAAAAATAACCATTATCATCGAGACTGTCCACATGAAATGTCCATTCTTTTGGGTTATATAATGGAGTATAATGAATGGTCAGATATTTTTTGTCAGCTTCAATAGTAATTGTTTCTTGAAAGGTTGTGTCTGTATAAACGGTACCATTGCCGGAATAAACTTTGTGACTTGTGCATTGAAATGTTCCTGCGAGTTCATCAGGTTTAGGTTTGTCAGAGCAAGAAGGAATCAGCAGGACTATGAAAATTGAAACTACAATTGATGAGAAGTGCATATAAATTGGCAAAGGGTTGTTAGATAGTTTAGCAAACGAATTTTTAAATAAAATGTTATTCAACACAAATAATTTTTGTTGTAAGAATTTCAGCATCAGTTTTTAATACTACATAGTACAACCCCGATTCAATTTTATCTGAAGCAGAGTTTTGCAAGTTCCAGGTAAATTTGTGCTCGCCCGAAAACTGTATTTCATTGACAAGTTGAGCAACTAACGTTCCATGTGAAGAATAAATTGAAACTTCAACGGGAGTTTCAATTTCCAATTCATATTGAATGGTCAGTTCATTTGAAAACGGGTTAGGATATACGTTGAAATCTGGTTTGGCAATTTCTTGAGCTATTGATGCTGTTTCCTCCAACACTGCCGACCTTTCGAATACATATGAAGTCAGCCAAGGATAACCCATTGAATTGTTTATATAACTGAAACTTGTGCTATTAGATTGCCAGACATTTGTTCTCAAACTTCCGCAGGAATTAGTTCTATCATAAAAAACAGTAATGTCATTACATGTATCGTCCCGATCAAAATCCCCACTTACCACTCTACCCGTAAAGTTATCAGTATCATATCCATTTGGCACATTCCACCAACCTGTATTTCCAGAATATGTGAAAGCTGTCCCTGAAGATTTCCAAACACGCAAATTCGTTCCTGTTCCGTTATCATAAAAAGCGGCAATATCATCCAAGAAATTATCTTGATCAAAATCTCCAACAACAACTCTACCGGTTAATAAATTTGAATTAAGACTTGAAGAACTCCACCATCCGGTTGAACCTGAATAGGTGAAAGCTGATCCCGTTGATTTCCAAACATGTATTCTAGTATTGCTTCCGCCATTGTTAAAGAAAGCTGCTATGTCATCTTGAAATCCATCATGATCAAAATCACCACAAACTACCCGACTGGTTATTTTATTACAGTCGTAGCCACCGTTAGTAACGGACCACCAACCAGTAGACCCTTGATAACTAAATCCACTTGGAGAACCTAACCAAACATGGATACGCGTATTTCCTGAACCATAGTCATAAAATGCTGCAATGTCATCATTGTTTCCATCATTGTCAAAATCACCACTAACTACTCTATTAGTTATTTTAGTTACGTCATAACCGCTCACTGGCCAAAATGTTGAAACATTAAATAAATTACCAGTGGATGTCCATCGATGAATTTGAGTTGTTGAACCACCATAATTGTAAAATGCCGCAATGTCATCTTGTTTTCCATCATTATCAAAATCGCCATTCACAACTCTTCCCTGTTGTATTATTTCCGGTATATGATGAACCATACCACCATGAATCATTTCCTCCAGAATAAATGAATGCTCTGTTGGATTCAATTGCATCTGTATTCCAAACATGAATAGAAGTGGTGCCGTTTGCGTTATCGTAGATTCCCGCTATATCATCTAAATTTCCATCTCCGTTGAAATCTCCGCTAACTAATTTGCTTGTGATTTGAGATGGTTCATAACCTAACCAGTACGGATCGGCTGGGTAAAAATTGGATATTGATAATTCAAATCTTGTTCAGACTCATCGCTCAGATTATTATTAGAAGGTAAACCTGCTTTTGAAGTTTACCGGATCTTGGTTATCATGAATATAGTTAGTGGTTAAATTATTGTTCTCAATGGTATTAATGTCTTCGCTGTTTTCACAGCTTAAGGATAAGGCTTTTGAACCACTTCCATTACCAATGTTTTGTATAAGAATGTTATAACTAGATTGATTGTTAGTGATGTCGTCATGGTGATATTGAATCGAATATGCGGGGGGATCAACTATCGTGTTATTATATATTTGATTGAATTTTGCCTGCACTGATACATATATAGTTTGATGGAGCTTTCTTATTGTGTCAAGTGGATTTACCAATAATTGATAAAAATAATTATCATTGATATAATTGTATGCTGAACTCGAATCAGATGAAGGATTTTCTGAATTATGGCCAATCCAAATAATTCCCGTAGACTGTGGGGCAACTGTGCCTATTCCTGAAAATGTACAGTATTCTATTCGGCAATAGTCTGCATTACTGAGTTCAAATGCTCCTTGGATACAATTCGTAAAATTAATATAACTAAATGAGACAAAGTTGGCATGGAGAATTTTAACCATTTTGGTTGGTGATTCCGATGAGCGCGTAAGTGTACTATAACAACTTTCAGAGGTTACTAGAATTGGATAGATTGCACTTCCGGATTTCGTCCATAAAATTCCTGCTTCTGGTGAAGGCGCTACCAGAATTGGTCCACCATCATTTTTTAGAATTATATTACAACTTTCGGTTAATGGATTTGGTATTAAATCATAAGCACCTTTAAGTGTTTTTACGGGATCTGTATACTCACCTCTGGTTAGAGATGGCGAATCATCTCCGTTGTTTGAAACATAGATATTTATTGCCAATAAATCTGCATCAAATAGTACAAATAAAACAAATGTTGCAGAAAGTATTTTTTTCATAGCATTCGAATTTTCATTTACCTAAGATAATGGAGTTTTTATTTGGTCCATGTATTGTGATAAATATTTTTAGTCTGAAGTTAGCTGAAAACAATGTGCGCTTATTCAAAAAAAATACAACTGGAATACTAAAAAGGCAAAACTGATCGCTTTTTACAACGCTCTGTAAATCAACTTCTGAAAAATACAGCATATTCTGCTAAATTTGTATAAACATTTTAGCATGATTCCATTTTCTCCTCCGCGTATTGATCAAAAAACAATTGATGCTGTTACCAAAGTTTTACTTTCTGGTTGGATTACGACAGGGCCAACTACCAAAGAATTTGAAAAAAAAATTACTGAATATATCGGCTGTCGCAAAACTATTTGTTTCAATTCTGCAACTGCCGGAATGGAATTGGTGCTGCGTTGGTTTGGTGTGAAAGAAGGAGATGAAGTGATTGTGCCCGCATACACGTATTGTGCAACGGCTAATGTAGTTTTGCATTGTGGAGCCAAACCGGTGATGGTGGATATTGATCAAAAAGATTTTAATATTTCAGTAGCGGAAATTAAAAAGCATATCACGCCTAAAACTAAAGTGATTATTCCGGTTGATATTTCTGGTTGGCCTGCGGATTATGATGAAATCAATGCTTTGGTTACTGATCCTGAAATTCAAAAAATGTTCACACCACAAACTGATGAGCAAAAGAATCTTGGACGCATCCTCGTCATGTCTGATGCTGCCCATAGCATCGGGGCTACTTTGCATAGCAAAAGGCATGGCAGCACAACCGATGTATCTGTGTTCTCATTTCACGCAGTAAAAAATTTAACCACTGCTGAAGGTGGTGCTGTTTGTCTCAATCTTCCTGCACAATTTGATTGTGATGCAATTTACACTGCGCTCAATATAAAATCACTTCACGGACAAAGTAAAGATGCACTAGACAAAACAAAAGGAACCTGGCGGTATGATATTCTTGAACCCGGCTACAAATGCAATATGATGGATATTCAAGCTGCAATTGGAATGGTTGAACTGGGTAGGTATGATGAAAATTTGGAAAGACGAAAAAAAATCTTTGACTTTTATAATCAAACTTTCAGCAAATACAACTGGGCTATCTTACCTGCTTATAAAGATGCGGTAAAAGAAAGTTCGTATCACTTATATCTATTGCGTATTAAAGGGGCAACTGAAGCGCAACGTGATTTGATTATTCAAAAAATTACTGAAAAAGAAATTTCTGTAAACGTACATTTTCAACCGCTACCATTACTCACTGCATACAAAACAAGAGGATATCAGATGGATAATTTTCCTGAGGCGTGGAATAAATATCAGAATGAAATAACCTTGCCTGTTTATTTTGATTTGACTGATGAAAATTTGCAAAACGTTGCCAATGCAGTGATAACCTCAGTTGAAGAAATCATGAAATAATTTTTCACAACACACATGAACTTTTGGCATGTATCCAATCAGCAAAAGAATATTTGATATTGTTTCATCTCTTTTGATGCTCGTGATCTTGTCATGGCTTTTTCTTTTCATTGCAATCTGGATTTTGCTTGACAGCCGCGGTGGAATTTTTTATAAGCAAGAAAGAGTAGGCCTGATGGGTAAAAATTTTCATCTGCTCAAATTCAGATCCATGCGCAGTGGTGCTGATAAATCTGGTCAGCTAACTATTGGTAATGACAATCGTGTAACTCGTGTCGGTCGTTTCATACGTAAAACAAAACTGGATGAATTCCCCCAACTTTTAAACATCATCAAAGGAGATATGAGCGTTGTGGGTCCTCGCCCGGAAGTTCCAAAGTATGTTGCACTTTACACTGAAGAACAGAAAAAAGTTCTTTCTGTAAGACCGGGTTTGACTGATTATGCATCTCTTCAATATTTTGATGAACAACGCATTTTAGGAGCTTCTTCTGATCCTGAAACTACCTATGTGAAAGAAGTTATGCCTGAAAAAATTCGTCTTAGCCTAAAATACGTTTCCGAACGGTCTTTTTCTGTGGATATAAAACTCATATTCAAAACAATAGCCAGAATTTTTCGTTGATTTCCGAACGTATTTTTCTCTTAAACGTTTAGTCACCAATCAATCTTTACCACTTCTGATTTAAATCGAGTAATTGGTCGAAATTTATTGACTTAACCAGCCAACTATTTGTAATTTCCCAACGTTAAGCATTTGAAGAAGAACGAAGGGAAACCCAACCTTCACGAAGGGAAGAAAAAACTGCAAGATAATATCGTTGTATGGCATTCAAAATCAAATCATTCGTTGCGCTGGTTCTATTTATCAGTGTAAATTATAATTCAAACTCTCAGGTCATCAATCTTGGTACCGGTGCAAACGTTCATACTACTACTCAATCATCTCCTGTCAATATTTGGTATCGGCGTTGTGTTAATCAAACAGTGTATACCGTTTCTGAGTTGAATGCTGCTGGAATTACCGGTCCGGCAACCATCAGACAATTGGCGTACTACGTTACGCAAGCTCCTGTTTATGCTATTCCCGGATATACCATTTCTATGAAACACACTTCTGCCACCAATGCAAGTGGAAATTTAGAAGGAGGTTATACGGTTGTTAAAAATGCATTCTCCTATACGCCAACTGCTGGTGGGTGGGATTATTTGGCTTTAGACACTCCATTCAATTGGAATGGTACACAAAATATTGTCGTAAGAATTTGCTGGTCACAAGTGCAACCGAATTACAATGCATCCGGTCAGTGCCGGGTTTACAATACATCTCAAGGATATAAATATCGCTGGGATGATAATTCAGGAGGAGCGTGTGGATTAGTGCCAAACACTACTAACACAAACAAACCTCAGATCAGTTTTATTTTTGACACGCTCACTGTTTGGACAGGTGCACAAAATTCAAATTGGAATGTGGCAAATAACTGGACAAAAGGAATTCCAAATCAATTTATGGATGCAAAAATTCCTGCAGGCACTCCAAATAATCCAAACATCAGCAGCAATGTTTCATGTGATGAATTAGTTCTTGAAGGACAACTCACGCTCGCAGCAAATGGTACCTTGAATATTTATAGTCACTTCGCTAATTCTGGAACCTTTGTTGACAATGGTGGCACTACCGTGATGAAAGGAAAAAGTCCGAGTAATATTTCAGGTACAATGACTATTTCAAATCTGCGTATTGAAAATTCTTCTGGTACTTCTGTTACTTCTGGTGCACTAACTATTGGAACTGAATTGCAGGTAAATAAATCTCATTTCAATACCGGCAACGCGGTCATTTTGAAATCTGATGCAGTTGGTACTGCACGTATTGCTGAACTGAAAACGAGTTGTGATTATACACTTACCATGAACGATTCGTATGGTGATGGTTGGAATGGTGGTTACCTAACAGTGCTTGAAAATGGCGTTTCAATTGGAACATTTGCTGCATCCGGTTATGGCACTGTGGCTGGTTTTACAGTTAGTAGTGGTTCTACCGTTACAATTAATTATACAGCCGGATCATGGGAAAGTGAAAACTCTTTTTCTCTGCAAGATGCTTTTGGAACTACTATTTATTCTGACGCCGCTCCTATTTCTTCGGGTACAGTATACTCAGGTACAGCAACCGGCCCATGGGCTGATTTAATTTCTGGTTCAATCTCAATGGAACGATACATTGACGCCGGCGAAACCTATTGGAGAAATTTTTCTTCAGCAGTAGAAAATGCAAACGTCGGAATGTATCTTGATGATTTTGTTACGGCTGGTTTTCCTGGTTCTCCATGGCCAAGTTTTCCATTCAATTCAATTTATACTTATGATGAAACCCTTGGACCCGGTGATGGCTGGGTAGGATGTACCGGCACATCACAAATTATGGGGGTTGGTGAAGGATTTTATGTTTGGTGTGGTGATACCATTACCGGTACTGATCCGTTTACACTTGACTTGAATGGTAAACCAAATCAAGGTCCAATTAACATGCC
>JADJYC010000012.1 GCA_016719925.1 Crocinitomicaceae bacterium
GACATCCGATGCATTTGTCGAGATGAAATACCATTGAAATTTGTGATCTAACGTCCATAACTTTTTTTTTTCGTTAATTCCTATTTTGTCGCTTTTTTAATATTCCACTTTATCCATTCTGCGTACAAGTACGTGCGTATCTCTGTTTACTCCAACCGGTCCCCAATAGTTGAAGTGATAAGTAAATTGCCCGTAACCTCCGCACAGAAGATTTGGTTTCAAGTGTACACGTGTGAACGAGTTGTTCATACCACCGCGTCTTGGTTCACCGTTTTTACCTCTTCTGATTTGTGATTTTGGAACATTGTAAGTTCTTTCAACAGCGTGGTAAACAATGCAAACTCCGCTTGGAATACGTGCACTGACGCAGGCGCGTGTTACATATACTCCGTGGTCATTATATACTTCCACAAAATCGTTGTCTTTAATTCCAAGTGATGCCGCATCTTCTTCACTCAGCCAGCAAGGTTCACCTCCGCGAGATAGCGTAAGCATTCTCAGAGTATCTCCATACGTTGAGTGAATATGCCATTTACCATGTGGTGTAAGGATGTTTAATACTTTGGCTTTACCGTCATTAACCGTTACACGCATGTCACCATATACCTCAGGAGTTGGAGATGGTTTGTATGTTGCAAGATGTTCTCCGAATGCGATGTAAGCATCATGATCAAGATAGAAATGTTGTCTTCCGGTTAATGTTCTCCATGGAACAAACATGTCTACGTTATAGGTATAAGCCGCATAGGTTCTTCCATCATGCATTAATCCTGACCAGAGTGGTGACGAGTTGTAGCGCTTAGGCTGAGCTTGCAAATCGCGGTAAGAGATATCGATGTCGCGATAAGGCATTCCTAATTCAGCAATTGCAGGTACACCAATTTTCTCGGCCATGTTTCTGTAAGCACGGTCAGCCAGTTTACCATTTGTTAGTGAGGATAATTTCAGAATGGCATTGATTCCTTCAACATCTTCTTTCAATGATGGATATTCTGTTCCGTCTTTCCATTTGGTAATGTGCTGGCGGTGTGTAAGCATTTCTTCATACACATCTTCACACATATAATGGTTACCGTGTGCACCCAATCCGTTTTTGGCAACACCTTTTCCAAGCGAAATAAACTTGTCATAAATTTTGGTGTAATCTCTTTCAACGATGTTTATTTTGTGCATTGTTTTTCCGGGGATCAGATCACATTCTCCTTTTGCCCAGTCTTGCAAGGTCAACTGAGAAATTTCATCTTTCGAGTCGTGAGACAACGGAGAGTTGACAACATCTTTCATCACATCAGGCAAATAAGTTGGAGCCATTTCCTGAACTTTTTTAGCCAGTGTCTGGAAAATCTGCCAGTCAGTTTTTGATTCCCAAACCGGTGGAATTGCTTCTGACAACGGGTGAATGAATGAGTGCATATCGGTTGAGTTGATATCCGCTTTTTCATACCACGATGCCGTTGGAAGAACGATATCTGAATAAAGCGCAGAAGTATCCATTCTGAAATTGATGTCAATCACCAAATCCATTTTTCCTCTCGCACCTTCTTTTTTGAATTCGATATCTTCTACCAGATCTCCTGCAACTTCATCTGCAATTTTATTGGTGTGTGTTCCCAGATAGTGATCCAAGAAATATTCA
Organism: Crocinitomicaceae bacterium; assembly: GCA_016719925.1. Taxonomy (GTDB): domain Bacteria; phylum Bacteroidota; class Bacteroidia; order Flavobacteriales_D; family Crocinitomicaceae; genus JADJGJ01. The sequence goes on from JADJYC010000012.1 coordinate 1,637, forward strand.
TGTCCTTTAGAAGAAGTACCAATTGCATTTCCTCTCCAGATAAACCACACACGTGGGAAATTGATTTCTTCGTCTGGCTGAACACAGGCGTGTTTAAGATCGCCTGTTTTAAGTTTTTTCACAATATAATCTGTGATTGCTTTATCATCTGCAGCACCCGCAGCCTGAGCTTCTTTCACTAATTCGAAATTGTTCTGATTGTATTGCGGATAATATGGCATCCAACCGTTTCTGACAGATTTTACAACCCAGTCAGCGGTGTGCATATTTGCCAGTTTATTATCAGGAGATGAGTTATAGAATTTTTGATTTCCATCATATCTCCACTGACTTGTATTAATGTAATGCCAGAGTGGTGCTTGCTGCAATCTTGGAACAGTTCCCCAGTCTTTTGAACTCATAATGGTTCCCCATGAATCCATCGGTGCAAGTTTTTCCTGACCAACATAGTGATTCATTCCACCACCATTTTTACCGTTGCATCCGGTTAACATCTGTGCCATAATTGCTGAACGGTACATCAGATTTTCATGGAACCAGTGGTTGATACCTGCACCAACAATCACCATACATGCACCTTCTGTTTTTTCAGCTGTGCTTGCCCATTCTCTTGCAATCTGCAGAACAGTTTTCGGACCAATGCCGGTGAAAATTTCCTGCCAAGCAGGAGTATATGCTGCAAATTTATCTTCATAGTTTGCCGGGTATGCTCCTTCCAATCCTCTTCCAACACCATACTGTGCCATGGTGATATCATAGATAGTTGTTACCGGAATTTTTGCTCCGTTTTTGTCTGTGATATATCTTACCGGAACCCCGCGAAGTACTTTTTTCTTGTGTCCGTATTCTACAAATTCTACCTGCAGAACACCATCTTTTTATCAATGAAACTTAATTCAGGGTCATAATCTTTTCCTGATTCACCATCCTGAAATAAAAGATTCCATTTTCCTTTTTGTTGCTGCCAGCGATGCCCCATAGTTCCTCCGGGACAAACAAGTTCGCCTGTTTTGGCATCTACGTTCAGGAATTTCCAGTCTGCATTTTCAGCGTCTTTGTATTTTGCAACTTCACCTGCTTTCACCATTTTTCCAGGGTGATAAGCACCATCTTTTTCATCCAGTTTAATAATGAAAGGACAGTCCGTAAATTTTTTCACGTAATCAATGAAGTAAGGTACTTTTCTGTCAACGTGGAATTCTTTTAAAATGACGTGAGTAACAGCCATCCAGAATGCACCGTCAGAACCAGCGTGAACCGGAATCCACTGATCAGCGTGTTTTGCAACCATGCTGAAGTCAGGCGACATAACAACTGTTTTGGTACCATTGTGACGTGCTTCAGAGAAGAAGTGAATGTCTGGTGTACGAGTCATACCCAGGTTTGCACCCATGTCAACAATATATTTTGATTTATACCAGTCAGCACTTTCACAAACGTCTGTTTGTTCACCCCAGATTTCAGGGAATGCATTTGGTAAATCACAATACCAATCGTAGAAACTCAGATTCACCCCACCCATTAATTGAAGATAACGTGCACCTGATGCATAACTGAGCATACTCATTGCCGGAATCGGAGAAAATCCGATGATACGGTCAGAGCCATATTTTTGAACAGTATATATATTAGAAGCTGCAATCAGTTCTAAAAGTTCATCCCAGTGAACTCTTCTGAACCCACCTTTACCTCTTGCTCTCTGATATCTGTGACGCTGAACAGGATCAGCCTGAATACTTGCCCAGGCTTTAACCGGATCGTTAGCATTTTTTGCTTTCGCTTCGCGATACAAATCAATTAACGCTCCGCGCACAATCGGATATTTAACACGGATTGGACTGTAGAGGTACCATGAATATGAAATACCACGCTGACATCCTCTTGGTTCATAAGGAGGAACCTCTTTATTAAACTGAGGATAATCTACTTGTTGTAATTCCCAGACTACAATTCCGTCTTTGACGTGAATTGCCCATGAACAGCCACCGGTACAATTCACACCGTGTGTAGATCTGACAACCTTATCGTATTGCCATCTGTTTCTGTAAAATTCTTCCCATTTTCTGGTTTTCGGGGAGATGATATCTTCTATCCAGCTCATTATTTCCAGGTATTAATTGTTAGTTAATTGATCTTATTTGTCTTGCAAAAATTTGTTCTTTCACAGAATGTTTTTTACGCTTGTTCCATATCAGCATGATGAGAATGAGAAGGACAAAAAATCCTCCGAAACCGTACGCCAAAAATGTGATAACGCTTGATGATCTGTTTTCAGGCTGATTAGCTGAAACAGATTTAAGGAAAGCAGAAAGACTTTTTTGCTCAGGTCCGCTCACCGGATTATTTTTATACGCGGAATTCATTGCAGGGAATGGAGCGTTGGTAATCATTGCCATGATGCCTGCTTCTCCCAAACGGGCATAAACATCTGTCAGGTCTTTGGCAAGATATCCTCCGACAACGCCATCAGCACTTACATCATGACAGGAAATACAACTTGGTCCTCCGTTGAAAAAACTTTTTTCACCGGTAAAGTATTTTTTTCCTTCTGCAATTTCGACATCACTATATACAATGTCAACCATTTGTGCGGTATCTGTTCCTGAACCGGCACCAAGTGTTCCAAGATAAGTGATCAATGCATCCATTTCAGCACCGCTAAATTGTGTGAAGGGAGGCATTACCATATTATTGTATTCCGCAGAAATTGCTTTGGCATCCGGATCACCGGAAGCAATCATTGCCTGGGAATCTTTAATCCAGGATTTTAACCATTCAGTTGATCTTTTTTCTGTAATGCCGGCCATACCAGGCCCGACCAGTTTACCGTCTGTGGTTTTATGACATGCCGCACAATTGGTTTGGAACAATTGAGAACCGTCCTGAGCGGTTCCTGATGTAACTCCAAACAACAGTGACATTCCTAAAGCCAGTGTTTTAGAGGATTTATAAAATTTGGTTTTCATTGTGACAAGTGTTTAAGTGCTAAACTATGTCCCAAAGGTGTACATTAAACTATGCCCACAAAATGATATGCGTCATACTTTTTGAGATTATAGTCAGAATTCTATAAAACTGATATTATTCAGTTTTTTGCTTCAGATTCTCAGGAAAATCAAGCAGAAACTCAAAGAAAAAATGGAAGAGCAGCGCCAGAAAACCAAGGGCCAGTGTGACGCCGGATATCATAAATACATGAAACCAGTTATTCAATTCAGACATAACCGCACCAAAGGCCTCACCGTTATGTAAAGCAAGTCCTTTTAATATGCCGCTTGTGATAAGCGTTATCCAGAAAACGCCAAGCGACAGGTTTATCACCCAATAACAGATTTTTACCCAACCGGAGTTATTCCAGCCGAAATGATGAATAATAAAACTGATAATAATCATGGAATTAATTCCAATAGTACTTCCCATGGCGTGCGCAACTGTAACATGCGTGCCATGCGTATAGAAATTTACTGCCGGAATGGATATAAGTATGGCCAGTGCCAGATTGAGAAATACCCAAATATCCGATGCAAGAATAAACAGATAAGCGTTTTTGTTTGCATGTTTCTTAGCGCTATCCAAAGTGCTCTTCCATTTCCAGATTATTCTGCCAATGATAAAAAGTTCAGTCATACTTATAAAATAAGCGGTATTTCCAATCCACTCTGAAGAGGGAACAGCGTAAATGTGGTGCGCCCAGTTGAAGAATAAATTTGTGAGACCGACAAAAAAAAGTACAAAACCGATTTTTGAATGTGCGTAAAAATTTTCACCGCTGATTTTTTCCATAACATAAATGCCACTGCCGTAAATCAGCATATTCCATGAGCCAACGAGTGAGCCGTATGATTTCCACTGAACAGTTAGTTCGCGCACTACAGAACTGCTGAAATAATCAAAGATCCAAAGGTTGGCTTCCATGAATGTGACAAAAAATATCACAATTCCGGTTCCCCACATCCACAAATAAACCGGCCATGATTTTACTTTATAAACAGAGAGAAAAAATACAATTCCGAATAAAATCCATGAGAACAAAATTGGCAGAGAAAGCACAGGTGGAAATTCCCAATATTCTCTTCCCCCAAAAGTTCCCTGGAAATAGGAGATAATAATCAGAATACCGGTGACATTAAAAATAAGCCAATGCAGCAGACCCAGAATTCTCAGCCGTATAATTTTAGTGCATTCAAGATAATTATACACCGCGCCAATTCCGCAGCTGAATATCCATGCAACGGCTAAGGAGGTATGAAGCGGGCGCGCTTTATAAAATGCTATTTCAGGAAAAAAATCAGGATAAATAAACTGGATGGAAGCCAGTGCGCCAAATAACAATGCAAGTGTAAGAGAAGTAATTCCTGTAATGATAAATAGTCTTCCGATTCTGATCATAGTGTCAGCTTATTTTTTTTTGTCCATGTTACCATACCAGGTAAGTCTGATTGTAGAATCCGGATAAACTGTTGTTGAATCAATAAACGTCAGATAAGCAATAAGAGAATTAATTTCTTCATCCTGCAGATTGAAATCAGGCATTTTAGCTGTGCCATTTTCAATAAAACTCCGTGTGTAAATTTCACCTTTTACTGAGATCACATTAGTCAGATCAGGTCCCATATATCCACCTAAACCATAAATCTGATGACATGCAATACAATTTTTTTCCTGAAAGATATTTTTTCCTGAGTGTGCCTCAGGGCTCATTCCTGATTTTGTTTCAGTACCCTTTGTATAAACAAAAACTGAATAAGAAATGTACGCAAATACAAGAGAAAAAAATATAAGTCTTTTATGCTGCAGTTTCATCAGGCTGATTCCAAAAGTTTTTCATAACTCCGGATAGTAATTCCGTCACCGTCTCTGTCAATAATTCTTCGGTTGATGAGATTTTCAATTTCACCCACCAGTTGTTTTCTGGTGGTATGTATCATGGAAGAAAGTTCAGCAAGAGTGACAAAAATTTTAATTGATTTTCCTTCGGCTACTTCTTCCGGAACAGTATGCGAAGGACATAAAAAGATCAGCGCGTCAATTAGTTTTTTTCTGAATGTGATTTTCGGTCCGTATGATTTTCTTTTTTCAATGTAATCCATTCTCCGGTAAAGAAGATTGATCACAAAATCACGCACCATTTTATTTTCCTTCAGCAAGTGGATAAATTCTTCTCTTGAAATAAGCAGTATATCGGCAGATTCAGAAATAACCGTGGTGGTGTAAGCACAAGATTCATATCCATTGTAGTAAGAAGATAATCCGAAAAAACTACCTGATCCGAGCAGCCAGATGAGTACATCTTTTTGTCCTTTACCCGTGAATTGTCAATGCGTATTTTTCCGGTTACCAGAAAATAAATTCCTTCAACACCGGACTCATTGCTGTATATAACGCTTCCACGGGAGTATTTTTTTTCCCGCGCACCGTATTCCTTTAGAAGTAATTCAATTTCCAGTGACATAAACTATGTTCTGATGTGAACAAAGATCTGATAATGAGCCCGCACAGAAAATGAGATGGATCATAAAAAGTATTCACGTAAATCAGTCTTCAATATTTGCTATGCGGTGAAGCTGATCCGGTTTCAGAATCTGAATATCCTTTCCGTTGATGTGAATGATTTCTTCTTTATTAAGATCAGAAAGTGTACGTATAGTTGTCTCAGTTGTGACTCCCGCCATATCTCCGATTTCTCTTCTGGTAAGTCGGATATCTAAGGTTATTCCGTCTGGTTTAGTTCCGAATTTTCCTTTGAGTTGCATCAATACTTCTGCAATTCTTTCACGAACCGATTTTTGCGTGATATCAACCAGCTGCTGTTCAGATTGTCTTAATTCCCTTGCTAGTAACTGAATGGTATTCAGACAAAGGGTATTATTCGATTCCAGTAATTCAAAAAATTTTTTCTTGGAGAGATAACAGATATAACTGTCTTCAATTGCAGTGGCTGTTGCTTTGTAGGGTTCATTGCATAAAAGCGAACGGTACCCAAGTGTGTCAGCATTTCCGGATATGCGTACGATTTGTTCTTTGCCTTCATCTCCCAGTTTGGAAATTTTTACTTTTCCGTTAAAGATACAGTACAGACCATGAGGATGATTTCCTTCGTAAAAAATAACCTGTCCCTTTTTATAGAAATTGTTGCCTTTGTCTTCTCCCAGAATTGCTTTGTCTTGCTTGGAAAGACATGAAAAAACACCGCCTTTATTCTGGCAGTCTTCACAATTGGGCATATCGAGTTTGCTGCTTTTCATACCGCTTGAGTTTATCGTAAAATTACTTACAAAGGAACTCAGCAAAAAGGCGAAAAGTCATCTTTACTATATGATATAAATCATATATACAGGATTGAGATTCGTTAAAACCTGAAAAACAAACGCAATATTAATGACGTGAATCATTTTACAAGAAATCTGACAACGGTACATTTGAAACAAAATTTACGCAATGATTACCATTGAACAAGCGATACAGAAAATTGAAGAAGTAGTTTCCGTTACACAGAAAGTTAGAATTCCTTTGATGCAGGCTACCGGAAAAATTCTGGCTGAGCCTGTTTCAGCTCCAATCGATCTGCCACCTTTCAGGCAATCAGCGATGGATGGTTATGCGCTCTGTTTCAATCCGGATTTCGATCACTATTTAATTGTTGGAGAATTGGCTGCTGGTGACGCCACAACATTTTCATTAGAACCCGGACAATGTGTAAGGATATTTACCGGAGCAAAGGTTCCGGATTTAGCCAACATGGTTATTATGCAGGAAGATATCAGAACTGAAAATGGTTTTCTCATTCTTGAAAATCATGTAAAGGAGGGCAGTCATATCAGAAATCAGGGAGAGCAAATAAAAAAAGATGCATCGGTTTATCAGCCGGGAAGAATACTTTCACCCGCCTGTGTCGGATTTTTATGTTCACTGGGTATAACTGAGGTAAGTGTTTACAGAAAACCAAAAATTACCATCATAGCTACCGGAAGTGAATTGGTGAAACCGGGGAATCCTTTGCCACAGGGAAAAATTTATGAAAGTAATTCTTTCATGCTTCAAAGCGCAGTGGAATATTATAAACTCGCTGAGGCAAATATTATCTGGGTAAAAGATGATCTGAATGAAATTTCAAAAACCATTCAAGACGCAATTAATCAATCTGATTTTATTCTTTTGTCAGGCGGAATTTCTGCTGGTGATTATGATTTCGTTTCTCAGGCACTTGAAATGAATAATGTAAAATGTATTTTTCATAAGGTAAAACAGAAACCGGGAAAACCGCTTTATTTTGGTGTGCATGATTCTGGTAAATATATTTTTGGACTTCCGGGAAATCCTGCAGCGGCAATGACTTCTTTCTTAATTTATGTAATTCCTGCATTGCGCAAATTTTCAGGCGAAGGATTCACCGGATTACAGAAAATTCAGATTCCGCTGGAAAATGCGTATGCTAAAAATGATGATAAAGGATATTTTCTCAAAGCGAGTATAAAAAATCAAAAAGCAAAAATTCTTCAGGGTCAGAATTCAGACATGATGTTTTCATTTTCTGAATCAGACGCGCTGATGTATATACCTGAAGATGTTCATCAAATGGAGGCAGATGATCTGGTGGAGTTATATCTTATCTGACAAAAATCACACAAAAAAATATGATACACAAAACAATTATTGAGCCGTTCAAAATAAAATCTGTTGAACCAATTCAGATGAGCACAGAAGCTCAGCGTGAGAAATTTTTAAAAGATGCACATTACAATCCGTTTCTATTGAGTTCAGATCAGGTGATTATTGATTTTCTGACAGACAGCGGAACGTCAGCCATGAGTGCCAACCAATGGGCCGGAATAATGAACGGCGATGAATCATATGCAGGATCTTCGAGCTGGAAAAAAATGGAGAACGCAGTTCAGTCCCTTACGGGTATGGAATTTATTTTACCCACGCATCAGGGACGGGCTGCTGAACGAATTATTTATTCTCATCTGGGAGGTAAGGGTAAAACATTTATCAGTAATACTCATTTTGATACCACCCGTGCCAATATTGAATTTTCAGGTGCTGAAGCAATCGATCTTTTAATTCCTGAAGGAAAAAATCCGGCACAGATTTATCCTTTTAAAGGAAATATGGACACCGGTAGTTTGGTAAAAACCATTCAGGAAAAAGGAGCAAAAAACATTGGCGCAGTAATTCTGACGGTGACAAATAACAGCGGTGGTGGTCAACCGGTAAGTATGGAGAATACTAAAGAAGTGAGCCGGATCTGTAAAGAAAACGGAATTCTTTTTTTACTGGATTGCTGCCGTGTTGCAGAAAACGCCTACTTCATCAAAATACGTGAAAAAGGTTATACAGATAAAACTGCGCGTGAAATTGCGGTGGAAATGTTTTCTCTTGCTGACGGGGCGGTGATGAGTTCTAAAAAAGATGCACTGGTAAACATGGGGGGATTTCTTGCCCTGCGTGATAATGAAATTGCTGATGCCTGTAAAAATTTACTGATCATAACAGAAGGATTTACAACTTATGGTGGATTATCCGGCAGAGATATGGAAGCGCTTGCAATCGGACTGGAAGAAATTTTTGATCCGAATTATCTGGAGTATCGGATTAAAAGTACAACTTATCTCGGTGAACATTTAGATAAAGCCGGAGTGCCGGTTATGGTTCCCATTGGAGGACACGCCGTATATATAGATGCAAAAAAACTTTATCCGCATATTCCGGTTCATGAATACCCGGGTCAGGCTTTAGTGTGTGAATTATATCTCAAGGGAGGAATCAGAAGTGTTGAAATTGGATCAGTTATGTTTGGCAAATATGGTGAAGACGGTAAATTAATTCCGGCAGCCATGGAGCTGGTTCGTCTTGCAATACCGCGCCGGGTTTATACCCAGAGTCATATTGAATATGTCATTGAAACGTTCAATGAAATACTGGCAACAGCAAAAGATGTCAGGGGATATAAAATCACCCGTGAACCAAAATTCCTGAGGCACTTTACTTCGCATTTTGAAAAGATTTCATAAGCAATAAATCACCATTTTTGATTCGGATAAATGATATATATCATATTATCTGGTTGACTCTGACGTATCTTTGTATCGATATGCATGGTTAATCATATCGATGATTCAGCCAGCTGCAGATTGAGATTAACGAGATACACAAAAAATTACTGAGCATGAAAATCACCGTACTTTTTTTCGGAATGCTTGCAGAACAGACTAAAACTTCAAAAGTTGAAGTAGAGACCAATGTTGTTTCTGTTGGTGATTTTGAAAAAGCAATTCTGGAGGAGTATCCTGCATTAAAAGACAAAACTTATTCGCTGGCATTCAATGAAAATTTGGTTGCCCGTGATGCTAAAATTGATGCAGCCGGAACACTTGCTTTTCTGCCACCCTTTGCAGGAGGATAAATGCTAACATCAATTGAAAAATACCGATATGCCCGGCAAATAAATCTTCAGCCGGTAGGAGTTGCAGGTCAGGAAAAACTGAAACAGGCTAAAGTTCTTGTCATTGGATGCGGAGGGCTGGGGTGTCCGGTTCTTTCCTATTTGACTGGCACAGGTATCGGAACAATTGGAATAGCCGATCATGATGTAGTGGATGAATCCAACTTACACAGACAAATACTTTTTGAAACCGGACTTTTAGGATTAAAAAAGGTGGAGTGTGCGAAGGAAAAACTGAAAGGCAAAATCCGAATGTTGAAATTTTGTGTTTTCCTTTTTCCATAAATGATGAAAATGCATCTGAAATAATAGAGCAATTTGATATCATCATTGACGGTTCAGATAATATTGAAACGAGATATCTTGTTAATGATATATGTGTCAAAAAAAATAAACCACTCATTTATGGTGCCATTTATAAATTTGAAGGACAAGTTTCAGTTTTCAATTATAAAAACGGACCAACCTATCGCTGCCTATTTCCTGAACCCCCAAATACTGCCCCTGATTGCAGAGAAGCTGGAGTTTTACCGGTTTTGCCGGGAGTGATTGGAACTTTGATGGCAACTGAAGCTATTAAAATTGTTCTTGATCTGGGTGAAATTCTTTCAGGAAAATTATTACTCTATAATGCATTGAACAGTTCTTTTTCAACTGTGAAATTTGAAAAAAACACCAATCAGGATGAACTGTTTATACAGCCAGAATCATCACAAATAACCTGTCAGTCTAATGAGAACTTTTTTACACAGTTAGATGAAAGTACGTTTCTGAATAAAATGAAAACCAATGCGGTATTTCTGGACGTGAGGGAATTATGGGAAGAACCGCAAATTGAATGTTTGAATTTATTGCGTATTCCGCTTGACCAGATTGAAAACAGAATTAACGAAATTCCTCAAAATGAGGAAATAGTTGTATTTTGTCAAAGCGGAGGACGTTCAAAAATGGCCATCCATCTGCTTAACAGAAGTTATGGATTTACTAATTTGTTTAATCTGGAAAAAGGGTTAAACGCATTTCATATTGAATCATGAAAAAAGTAATAACAGAAGGACCGATAAGTCCGGTAAAAATTGGTGACTCGATCAGTCATCATCAGGTAAAAACAGATATTGGCGCACATTCTATTTTTCTGGGGCAGGTGAGAGCAGATGAAATTGACGGAAAAAAAGTATCAGCAATTGATTACTCGTGTTATGAAGAAATGGCTGAAAAAATATTTCATGAAATCAGGGAATCTGCATTTGAGAAATTTGAACTGACCTGTATGCATATTTATCACAGCAAAGGAATTGTAAAAGCAGGGGAGATTTGTTTGTTCGTATTTACATCATCGCGTCACCGAAAAATGGCAATTGATGCCTGCACCTGGATTGTTGAGGAAATTAAAGTTAAAGTTCCGGTTTTTGGAAAAGAGATTTTTGATGATGAAACCCATCAGTGGAAAGTGAATCATTAATTTTATAATTTTTAATCAGGCATTATGGTAGATATTACCGCTAAATCAAATACACTCCGCAAGGCAACGGCAATGGCAATTGTCAGAGTTTCAAAACAGGAAACAATTGATGCCATCATCAATAAAAAGGTTCCGAAGGGAGATGTTTTTGAAATGTCCAAAGCTGCAGGTTTACTGGGCGTAAAAAAAACGCCGGATCTTTTGCCGGATTGTCATCCGCTGCCAATTGAATTCACCGCAATCCGTTATGAGATATTAAATCTTGAAATTAAAATTGAATGTGAAGTACACACTATTTATAAAACCGGTGTTGAAGTAGAAGCCATGCATGGTGCAAGTGTTGTTGCGCTGAATATGTATGATATGCTGAAACCAATTGACAAAGGCATTGAAATTTTATCAGTTCGTTTAGTAGAGAAGAAAGGCGGTAAGTCAGATTTCAGGGATAAATTTCTGGACAGAAAAGATTTGAAAGCGGCGGTGATTGTTTGTTCAGATTCCATTTCTGCCGGACAAAAAGAAGACAAGGCTGGTAAAGCAATTATTACTGTGCTTGAAAAAAGTAAAATAGAAATCGGAACTTATCAGATTATACCGGATGAGAAAAAAGACATTCAATCCTGTCTGCAAAAATGTTATAATGAAAAATACAACCTGCTTATCTATACCGGCGGAACAGGTTTGTCTTCAAGAGATGTGACACCTGAATCAATCATTCCAATGATTGACCGCCGCATTGAAGGAATTGAAGAAGCAATCAGAAATTACGGTCAGCAGCGCACTCCTTATTCCATGTTATCAAGGAGTGTTGCCGGAGTAAAAGGTGAAATGCTGATTCTTGCTTTACCCGGTTCAACAAACGGAGCCCGTGAAAGTATGGAGGCAATTTTTCCGCAGGTGCTGCATGTTTTTGGAATACTGAAAGGGAGCCGCCACGATTGATTTTAGCTGAATCTTTGTATTTCTGAATTCATTCCAATAACATTGAAACGAAAGCATTTTAATTTCGAATATTTTTAAGTTTTACTTCTGTGAAACGTGTCAAATAAAAATCAGAATTCATATTTAACACCAAAAATCACAAAACGCGGCATACCAACTCGAATTCCTTGCGGACGATAGGACACGATAAATCTTTCGTCAGTAATATTTATACCACTGATGCTAAAGGTGGTGTTGATTTTTTTCAAATTATACTTTACCATCACGTCAATTAATTTATATGCGGGAATCACTCCGGTCAATCCGTCATTAGACATTTCGGTGGTGTTCAGAGCATCAGAATATTGTTTGCCAACATACGAGAAATTGATTTGAGTTCCTAAACCAATATTGCTTTCATATCTTAATACCGAATTGAAAATGAATTCAGGTGAATAAGGTACTTTGTTGCCATTGACATTAATCAGATCATCACCTTCGCTTAAAAACCGGTCAGAAGAGAATGTTGCATTTACATACGTGGTGTTCACGCTAAGCATAATTTTTTCTTTGGTTTTGAAAAATTCGTGAAAGTTAACCTGTATGGCTGCTTCAGCACCATAATGTTCAGTTCGTCCACCATTTACCAAACCAGCACCTGTTCCTCCTGACGATTCAGAAACCGGAATAATTTGATTTGAAAAATCCATATAAAATAATGTAGCTTCCATTTCAATTCCCTTAGCAAAAGTTGTACGTGCACCAAGTTCATAATTCCAGCTTAGTTCTGCATCTAATTCATATGGAACACCACTTGCCGAAATAGCATCTTTGATACGTGGCGGAGCAAATCCGCGGTGAACGCCTCCAAAAATGGTTGTGTTTTTGTTTGGTATAAAAGTTAACCCAATGCCGGGAATAAATTCTTGTGTAAGGCTGCCGGCAACAATTGACGTATCAATCATTTTTTTAACCCCGGTTACTGGATTTGTAAATTCACCATAAAGAATTTCTCTTCTGTAATTAAAATTTTCAAAGCGTACTCCGTAAGTTGCTGAAAATTTACTTGTAATGTCGGTGCGGTTATGAATATATGCACTGCTGCCGTATCCGGTTCTGATTTCATATTCTTTCAGTGTACCTGTTGATGCATCAGGTTTTGCTCCATTAATGCGCTGTTCGTATGCGCGCTCAAATAAAAGTCTTCCGCCAATATTGAATTCGTTTGAAATGTTTCCCAGTTTGAAACGGAGCTGATATTTTGTTTCTGCACCTGCAACATCAAATTGTCTGTTGCGGTTTCCAGTTCCTTTGCGCATATAAAGTGCTCCGTTTTCAACCGTTGAGTCGCCCCAGGTAACACCGCTCCAATCAGAAGGTAAAGGATTTGCCGCACCGGTTGAATCCAAAGTGCTTAAAGTGAAATTTTGTCTTCTCCAGTTTCTCACTGTGTTGTATGCATAGATTGTCGTTTTTAATGATGATTTTGAATTAATGAACCAGGAATGTGTTGCTGAAGCCGAATATCTTTGAATAGCCAGCAAATCGTCTGCAGGAATATTTGTCTGATCATAAATGCCGGCATTATACATTGGTAATGTCATTCCAACGTAAGTAGAATTGGATGTTTCATTATATATGCCAAATTTCAAACCCAGTGCAGAATTATCTCCGGTAGGGAATTTTACTTTGCCGGTAAAATCAGTCACGTTAAAATTTAAGGCGCCAAAATTATCTGCCTGTTTATGAAGCAAACTAAAATAAAATCCTGTTTTATTAATCGTGTTTCCATAACCTGCCATCAATGAATAATATCCACCCTGACCACCTCTGACAAGAACTGAACCTGATTCTTTTGCTGGCGGATCCATTGTCAAAAAATTTATAACTCCTCCTATAGTTTGCGGACCAAATAAAATTGAGCCGCTGCCTTTTACAACTTCAACACCTGACATTCTATCCATGGAAGGTGTATAGTAAAGTTCAGGTTCGCCGTATGGTGCCAGGGCAACAGGAATTCCATCTTCCAGCACTAAAACAGAGCGGCTTCTGTCAGGATCTGTACCACGTATACTTAAATTCATTCTTAAACCCGCGCCTTCTTCATCTACCAAATGCACGCCGGGAATTTTTCTTAACACCTCATTTCCGTTGACCGCATCTATATTAATTATGTCAGTATGACTGATTAATTTAACCGACCCGGGAATTTTATATAAGGCATCTGAGCGTTTTTCAATAACTGTAATTTGCGGCATTTCATGAATATCCAATTCCAGTACAATATCCAACTGAGTTGCTTGATTTGCGCTGACATCAACTTTATAACTTGCTTTTTCAAATCCATTGGCTGAAACTAAAACGGTGTAGGATTTAAGAGTTAAATTTTCGATTTTAAAATTTCCGTTAACATCGGTATATACCTGCCAGGTATGCAAACTGTCAGATACCAAAACTCCAATCATGGCAATACCTGTTTCTGTTTTTACATTACCTGAAATGGTGCCATTTTGTGCCAGTGAATTGACTGAAGTTGTAAATGCCGAAATCAGTAATATGATTGCCAAAATATTTTTAAGTTGTATGTGCGTTTTCATCCGGTGCATTTTATTTATTCTTATTTAGACTTATTTCAAACAAAGGTAGGTTGGCTTTATTTTCCTGCAATACCACAAAAGAGGTAATTTGATTTTTTTGAAAGAAAAACAGGCGAAATTATTCAGACTGGACCACAGTTTAATTTTGAGCCGGCATGAGCGGTAAGGCAAAAGAAATTTTTATGACCGGCACACTACCTTTTATAAATCAATCCGGATTACCGAGATATGGATTGGCTACAAAAGAAGGATCGGTCAACGTTTTCAAAAAGGCAACCAATTGCATTTTTTCAGTCGGATTTAATTGAACGCCGCCTTCATTTACTTTTTTCATCAGCGGATCTACCGTCGGTGAATTTTGTAAACCGGTACTGTAGAAATTTACAACTTCTTCCAGTGTGGTATAACGCCCGTCATGCATATAGGGTGATGTGAGTTCGATATTTCTTAATGTAGGCGTTCTGAATTTTCCAATGTCATTTATATTTTCTGTCACTGAATAAAGTCCGAGATCGTTTCCGGTAAAAACTGAATTGAGTCCGTTGTTGTGTAAAAGATTATCTCTCCACATGGGGTTTGATTCACTGCCGTGACAGTGAAAACAATCTCCTTTGGATTCATTCATAAAAATGTCATAACCTGCCATTTCATCATCGGTTAAATTGATTTCTCCGCGCAGATATTTATCAAATTTAGAGTTGTAAGAAATTTGAGTTCTCATAAACTGAGCCAAGGCATAACTGATGTATTTCTTTCTTTCATGAACAGATTCTTCAATTATTTTTACTCCGAATGCATTCCAAAACATGCGCTGATAATCTTCATTTCTTTTGAATCGTGCAAGTATTGAATCATTATTTGCATTCAGAAAAATATTTCCTTCCTCCAGATCAGCCAGGGCCACACTGTCCAAAGCATGAGCTGACCCTGTCCATCCAAAACTGCTGTTCCAAGCCAGATTTATGTGGGCAGGAATTCCCATCCCGTTTGGTCCTGCATCACTTATTGTAAAAGCACTTTGCTGCACGTGGCAGGATGAACAGGATTTACCATTTGTGCTCAGTATATTATCGTAATAAAGGTTTCTGCCAAGGGTCACGCCTTCTATGGTTGTTTTGTTCCAGTCAAATTCTGGCACCGGCGGAAAATTGGAAAATGCTTCGGGAAAAGGATATGGCTGTGGATTATAAGCTCCCCATAGTTCATCTGTTTGCAGAGGAGAATCCTTGCGGCAAGACCCCAGAAGGATCAGACAAAAAACCAGAACACAACAACGCATGATACAAAAATAAATTCAGATTACTTCATTAACAATGACGTGGATCATTTTCCGGAGTGACTAAAAGATCAGTTATTTCAAAAAAGGTTTATCAAATTTGCAGGATAGATGACAGAGAGAAAAAAAGGAAATGCCATGAACCAACCCGAGTTAAAAAAATATCTGGTTATCTGTTTAATTAATTTTTTTATTGCTTCGGTAATTGGGGTAATGCTCAGATATGCATTTACAGAAAATACCGGATTTAATTTCGGATTTATGCTGCATGCTCATTCTCATACAGCTGCGCTTGGCTGGGTTTATCAGGCACTGACAGTTTTGATAATTTATTATTTTATTCCTGTTTTTGACAACCGTTACCGGTGGCTTTTCTGGATCACACAGCTTGCAGTTGTCGGAATGACGTGCAGTTTTCCTTTTCAGGGATATGGTGCGGTTTCTATTTCATTTTCTGTACTGCGCATCTTTTGCAGTTATTATTTTATTTATCTGGTTTGGAAAAATGCACTATTCAAAAATTCAGCAGAAAAAATACTGATACGTGCCGCGCTGATTTTTCTGGTTGTCGCTACTTTTGGTATCTGGATGCTTGCGCCGGTGATGGTTCTGTTCGGAAAATCTTCTGTCATGTATCATCTGGTGATTCAGTTTTATCTGCACTTTCAGTTTCAGGGCTGGTTTATTTTTGGAATATTGGGATTATTTTTCCGGGTAAAAGAAAATACTCTTCGGTTTTTATGGGAACGGTCTGATATAAAATTCCTGCTTTACCTTTTTATTTTTTCATCAGTACTTTCATTTTCATTAATCATGCATCATTTTTTCCCGTCCTTAATCTGGATGATAATGAATGATGTTTCGGCTCTCATTCCGGCTGTCTTAATAGCGTATATCGGATATATATTTTTGAAATCAAAGAAATTTAAATCAATACCGTTCAATTCTATTTTCAAAAAATTATTGGTTTTCGCTGTTTTTTGTTTTGCTCTTAAAATCCTTTTTCATCTGCTCACCATTCACCCTGACTTGGCATCTGCCTCATTTAAAATCAGAAATTACAGCATCGGATATCTGCATTTGATTATGCTGGGTTTTGTCAGCATCAGTCTGATCACTTTTGCCACAGAGAAGTTGTTTACCCGGTTTTCACTTTTTTTGAACGCCGGACTTTTAATCTTTTTAATTGCAGTAATAGTTACTCTTGCATTGATATTTGCTCAGGGATTGTCATTTCAGGTTGGAGTTTTTTTCTTGCGCTGGTTCAGGTACTGCAGAACCTGTAGCTGAAAAAGATTCTGTAATTGTTGAAACAATCGAAGTAACGAATGAAGACGACATTCAGTTAAACAACGGCGCAAAATGGAAAGTAGATGAAAAGATGATGTCATTCATCATGAAAATTGAAGAAGATGCAACCGGTTTTTCAAAAGATGCCAAAACAAAATCAGTTGAAGTGTACAATCAGTTGGCTTCATCCATCAGTACAAATCTGGATTCTCTCACATCCAACTGTACCATGTCTGGTCAGGCGCATGATGAACTGCATAAATGGTTGTTGCCTTTTCTTGATCTGAGTGAGGAATTTTCTGCCAGCTCTGCTGTTGAAAAATCTGATTCATTATACAACCAGATTTTGAATTCTCTGGGAGAATTTCATGAATATTTCGAATAGAAATCTTCTCCTTTTATGATTTATGTCATCTGATTAAAAAGGTATCAGGGTGAATTTTGCATAAAACAACAAAAAGCGTTATGCAAAATACATCAAAACGATCCTGGGCTGAACCATTTAAAATTAAAATGGTTGAGCCTTTGACAATGACCAGTAAAAATGACAGAGAACGATATATACAAGAGGCAGGCTATAATACCTTTCTTTTTAAGATCAAAAGATGTTTATATTGATTTGCTGACTGACAGCGGAACATCAGCCATGAGTGACCGTCAGTGGGCGGGAATGATGCTTGGAGATGAAGCATATGCAGGCAGTGAAAATTTTTACCGGCTTGAAGACGCCGTAAAAAGATTTTATGGATATAAATATTTGATTCCAACACATCAGGGCAGAGGAGCTGAACATTTACTTTCCAAAATTCTGATTAAAGAAGGAGATTTTATTCCGGGCAATATGTATTTCACTACAACCCGTTTACATCAGGAATTGGCAGGCGGAACATTTGTGGATGTAATCATTGATGAAGCACATGATCCTGAAAGTCTTTTCAAATTCAAAGGAAATATCGACACAGATAAATTGATCAGTCTGATAGAGTCAAAGGGAGCTGATAAAATTCCATACATCTGTGTAGCAACAACGGTTAATATGGCAGATGATCAGCCTATCTCCATGCAAAACCTGAAAGACGTTCGAAAGGTTGCAGATAAATATGGAATCGACATTGTCCATGACATGACCCGCGTAGCAGAAAATGCATACATGATTCAGCAGCATGAAGACGGATATGGAAATAAAGTGTGGCGGAAATTGTGCATGAAATCTGTTCACTAACTGATCACGCAACAATGAGTGCAAAAAAAGATGCTCTTGTGAATATTGGTGGTTTTCTTGCAACCAATAAAGAAGACGTCTATACTGAAGCTAGTAACTGGGTTGTAGTCTATGAAGGACTTCACACTTATGGTGGACTTGCAGGCAGAGATATGGAGGCAATGGCAATTGGTATTTCTGAATCAGTTCAGGATGATCATATCCGTGCACGAATTGGACAGGTTCATTACCTGGGTGAAAAATTACTCAGTTATAAAATTCCGGTTGTAATGCCGTTAGGTACGCATGGAATTTTTCTCGATGCAAAAAGAATACTTCCTCATGTTTCTCAGGACAATTATCCGGCACAAACACTGGCTGCAGAACTTTATCTTGATTCAGGCGTGAGATCTATGGAGCGCGGTATTGTTTCAGCCGGGAGAAATGACGTAACCGGTGAACACAATTATCCGAAACTTGAATTGGTCAGACTGACAATACCTAGAAGAGTATATACGCAGGCCCACATGGATGTAGTTGCCGAATCAGTTTTATCGGTCTTTGAAAACAGAGAAAAAATCAAAGGAATGGAAATGGTTTACGAGCCAAAATACCTTCGGTTTTTTCAGGCAAAGTTTAAAAAGATTGAATAAAAAATAGTTGATGAGCGATGATCTGGCTCATAGTTTCAGATAAAACCAGATCTTAAATTTGGAGTCGATGCATGTCTTGAACTATGCCTGCCTTTGATAACACTGAAATAGCCTTCAAGGGGAAATCAGATCGCGAACTGCTTTGGTCTTATCGTCTTTTTAAAGTGATCGGAAAACCCTGGATGGTTAGCTTTGGGTCAGTTTTATCGAAGGCGGCGTTAGTTCTACGTTTGCCTGTCAAAGGCCTCATTAAAAAACTGTTTTCAGACAGTTTTGCGGAGGAGAAAATATCCGTGAATGTGAACCAAAAATTAACCAGCTTTCTGAATTTGGAATTGGGACGATACTTGATTATTCCATTGAAGGAAAAACATCTGAAAAAGATCTTGATCATACCCGTGATGAAATAATTGCAACAATTATTAAAGCAAAAAATGAAACGGGAATTCCTTTCTCAGTTTTCAAACCGACGGGTATTGCGTGTGTAAATATCCTTGAAAAAATAAATGATCAGAAAACGATGCTCACAGATGAAGAAGAGCGTGAGGCTGATTTATTTCTTGATCGGGCAGATTCAATTTGTCATGCGGCATTAGAAAATAATGTTCCGGTTTTTATTGATGCAGAAGATAGCTGGATCCAAAATGGAATTGACCGCATGGCTGTTTTAATGATGAAAAAATACAACCGCGAAAAAACCATTGTATTTACAACGCTTCAAATGTATCGGCACGATAGGTACCAATACCTGAAAGAAATGTATGATGATGCGAGACGTGAAAATTACCGGGTAGGAGTAAAGCTCGTTCGTGGTGCGTACATGGAAAAAGAGAGAGAACGTGCAAAGAAAAAGGATATGCTTCTCCTATTCAGTCTACCAAAGAAGCTACAGACAGGGATTTTAACAAAGCGCTCGAATTTATGTTTGCGCATCTGGATGTGTTTTCAATTTGTTGCGGAACTCACAATGAAACAAGTACAGATTTACTTTTAAGTCTGATGGAAAAATATAAAATTGACCGCCAGGACAAACGCATTTTTGCCGCGCAATTACTTGGAATGAGTGATCACATCACTTACAATCTGGCGCACAATGGATACAACGTTGTGAAGTATGTTCCATATGGTCCGGTAAAAGAAGTACTTCCTTATTTACTCCGCCGTGCGCAAGAAAACACTTCTGTTGCCGGACAGACGAGCAGAGAACTCTCACTTATAATCAAGGAAAAGGAGAGGAGAAAACTGTATCCGATGGTGGTGAAGTGAGCTTGATATCAAACCTGAATAGTCTGAAATCAGGCTGCTTACTTTGTTAGAACAATTAGAAAATCAAGAGATTAAACATAGAATTCCAATAATCCATAAATAGCCTGCCTTGTCATTCTCTGGCTTTTATTGTAAATTCGTTACTTACAGTTGAATTATTATGGCTAAAACGATACTCATTCTTGTGATTTGTCTGACAGCAAACCTGCTGAACGCACAAACAACAGCCTATCTGAAAATCAATCATAAACTGGGCGCTGAAGATTTTGCGCTTGATTATGAAGTTCAGAACAACCTGGGTAATATTTTTAAATACACTCGTTTTCAATATTATCTCACAAAATTTTCAATTGTCCATGACGGCAATCAGGTGACAACGATTGATGATTCTGTTGTGTCACTTGTGAACGCTGCTGACGGGCCTTACACGCTGGTAGATTTGGGTGAAGTGAATATCACCAATGTGGAAGCGATGGTTTTTCATGTGGGTGTTCATCAGCCGGTTAATAATGCAGATCCAACTTTGCAGCCGGTTAACTCTCCACTTGCGCCTCAGATTCCTTCTATGCATTGGGGCTGGGCTTCCGGTTACAGATTTGCTGCTATTGAAGGCCTGGGAGGATCAGCATTTACACTCACGTTTGAAATTCATGCGTTGGGAAATGAAAACTATTATACCACTATGGTAGTACCTCAATCCACTAACCTGAGCAATGATTCACTCTATATCAATGTCAATGCTGATTATCTGGAAGCTGTCAGAAATATTGACGTTTCAAATGGTTTGTACGCACATGGAAATATTGGGGGTGCTAAAGTTTGTCTGGAAAATTTTAATAACTATGTTTTCGGGCAGACTTTTGTTGGGGTTGAGAATGAGTTTACGGATGCTTCAGTTTCTGTCTATCCTGTTCCGTCTGACAATAATACGGTAACAGTTGAAATGGAAAATTTACCGGGGAATTTTAATCTGGAAGTTTATAATGCTGACGGTGCTCTGGTAAATTTAATTTCAGACTCAGATTCGAATAAAATTCAGATTCAATTTGAAAATGCAGGTATGTATTCGGTGAGAATTATTTATGGTAATCAGATTATCAATAAGAAGGTAATTATTTTATAGATGAACTATTTTTTTCAATAGCGGTTTTACTTGTTGTTTTTCAGGATGTCAGAAAGACAATCCGGATATTGTAGCGTACGATCCGACACCGTATGAACTGGTTTATCAGAACAGCACATTACCGGTTCCAACTTTGCCTTCAGATAATCCGCTCACAGTAGAAAAAGTGAAGCTTGGAAAAATGCTTTTTTATGAAACGTTACTTTCATTGGATAATTCAATCAGCTGCGCAAGTTGTCACGTTCAGGAAGATGGATTTTCAGACAAACATGTTCTTTCAATTGGTGTAGGAGGAAGTTTGGGTAAAAGACAAGCTATGCCTATTTTTAATATGGCCTGGCATACCAATGGCTTTTTCTGGGATGGACGAGCTGAATTATTAAGACATCAGTCGCTGAAACCTATTCAGGATGCATTGGAAATGAAAGAAACACTGGAAAACGTAATACTTAAACTGGAAAGCAAAGGTGAGTACAGAAATCAATTTACGCGTGCTTTTGGCTCTGACGACATCACTGCCGAACGAATGTCATTTGCATTAGAAAATTTTATGTTCAGTATTGTTTCAGATAATTCTAAATATGATCAGTTTCTGATGGGAAATGCAACGCTGACAGAAAGTGAAGAAAGAGGAAGACAATTATTTTTTGCGGAATATAATCCGTTTTTTCCGGAAGAAAGTGGTGCTGATTGCGCGCATTGTCACTCTGGAAATAATTTTGAAAATGATGAGTACCGTAATAATGGTTTGGATGCTGAAGCAGCTATTGCTGACATCGGCAGACAAAGTGTAACAGGTGATGTTGCTGATAAAGGAAAATTCAAAATACCAAGTCTTCGAAATATTGAAATGACTGCACCGTACATGCACGATGGAAGATTTCAGACTTTGGAAGAAGTTGTTGATCATTACAATTCCGGAATTCAGAATTCAAATTCGGTAGATCCTGCTATTTATTTCACAAGTTCAACCGGGCTGATGCTTGATGCGCAGGAAAAAGCGGATCTGGTAAATTTTTTGAAAACATTGACGGATTATACGTTTCTCACTAATCCGGAATATCAGTCACCGTTTTAAGCGTTACAGAAATTCATTAAGAAAAATAGTTATTATTTGACTCTCCAGGTCTTGTAATAACTGCTAGTGGTTTGGAAATAAAAATCTTTTTCCATAAAGCAGACACCTAATGTCAATCCGGCCGCTAATCCGCCGGCGGAATAAAGTTCATACTGCAAAAAACGACTCCAGTTATAATTGGTAAAACTTCCATTGTTAAGTCCTGCAATGGGTGATACTATCACGGCGTTTACAATTGCTGCAATACAAATTCCCGCACCGGCGGTTGACAGAAAATTCCTGAACCGTGTTTGATACGTAAGACGCAAATCAATATTTCTGTTCTCATCAGAATAGGGTAGTTTAATCAATGAATCATTTTCAAGATATCCGTAATTTTCTGAATAAAAATTTGATTCTCCTTTCCAGATATCGCTGTATGAGTCAAACTCTTCAAACTTGAAAATCATTTCCTGTTTGCCAAATGTACTTTTAGTTGGATCATAGGTTGTGTAACTGATACCTGCAGTGTTTGATTCATCGAGTGAGTCAATGTACAGAGTCATGTATGATGCGCGTTCAAGATTCAGCGTTTTGGATTTTCCGGTCAGTGTATTTTCCAGCGTCAGCGTATTTTTTTCCTGTGCGAATGAAAGAAAATTCAAAATAAAGATCAATGGAACAAATATGTATTTCATGAAAATTGTTTTAAATGATCAATAATTTTTTCAGCAACCCGGAAAGAGTTGGCATAAATTGTAAAAGTATACGGAACGCTTCCTCCGGTTGGCATAAAACTTCCGTCTGTGATGTAAAGATTGGGTACTTCATGCGATTTGCAGTTGCGGTCAAGCACAGATGTTTTAGGGTCATTTCCAAACCTGCATCCGCCCGCCTGTAAGTTTTGAGCGGGTGAAGTTGAAACTGCTCCGCTGATTTCTTTTGCGCCAACCTCTTCAAATACTTGTTTTGAAATTTCCGCTAATTTTTCTCCGGGTATTTTATTTGCGGTATGATATCCAAGTCTGATTTTTGCCACCGGATCTCCCCACTTATCTTTGTGATCTGCATCAAGTGTCACGTAACAATTGTCATTGGGAATCCAGTCAGTAAAACATTCAAATCTGATTTTTTTCTTTGTGGTAAAATAATTCAGCAAACGTGTTTTTAATTCAGATCCGTAAACAAGTCTTTCTCCGTCAAATTTATTACGGCTTGCTTTGGGCATGGGATTGGAGTGTTCCAAAAGAAAATCAATCGTTCCGCCCTTTATCTTTTTTCCGTCTTTTTCAAATTCATAAAAATCCTGCAGCGTTCGGTTGACAAATGTCATCGGATTGTTAATCTCCGCAACTTTATCTTTATCAAAATCTGCAAACTCAATATACCCTGAGCCTGTAGCAATGGCAGAGAACAAAAGATTTTTCCCCACATTACCGGAGTTGTTTGAAAGTCCCTGCGGACAGGAAGGATTTTTACTCATCAGTAAAAGTCTTGCCGTTTCAACCGCCTGGGCAGCAACTACAAATAAGTTTGCTTCAACACTTTTTTTGTTCCCTTCCAAATCATAATAATGTGCCTTAATTATTTTATTCTGATCATTTGTTTCCAGATGATATACTTTGGAATCAGGCAGAATAGTAACATGATTTGTTTTCAGCGCTTCATTGATCAGAGCTGCGCGTGAACTTCCTTTGCCGTCAGATGAACAACCAAAACTTCCGCAATAATTTGAAAGGTAGCAGGCTTTTCTGTCTCCTTTTGGAACAGAAATTATTCCGCGTGCAGCAGGCACAATTCCAAAACCAAGATTTTTACCTGCTTCTGAAAACCAGTCTGAAATTTTATTTGTCACCAGCGGTGGAAACGGATAATTTTCTGTTGAGCGGGGTTCAAGAAATTTATGCGGTGTTACAATTCCTGAAACGCCAACCGTTTCTTCTACCTTGGTATAATATGGTTCCAGCTCACTGTAGTCAATGGGCCAGTCAGCAATATTTGCGTTTTCAATATTTCCGAAAACTGAAAGTGATTTGAAATCATTTGGTTTCATGCGGTGGAAATACGCACTCATGAAATTGGATGAACCGCCTACCACATTTCCGTTCCAGAATTCTTTTCTGCTTTCATGCGTTGGAACTGCTGTCCATGTTCCGTCAGAACTTTCAGTCTCCAGAACATGATACTCATCTTTAAATGCGGGTGTATAAATTGCACGCCGTGTTGCAACCATATCATCTTTGGTGAAATGTTCAGTTTTAAACCACGGTCCTTTTTCAAGAACAATAACATGATAGCCAGCTTTTGCAAGTTCATAAATTACGGGGCCTGCACCAGCACCACTTCCTATGACACATACATCTGCTTTCATGAGTTTACTGAATAAGATGCTCTGACTATTGTCAAAATGTTTTCATACCGCAGTTCTTCATTTGCCTGCGGATAGCCCGGAGTGTGACTGAGCCATTTCCATCCGGTTTCTTCCGGATTTATTCCATAAACCGGATCAAGTAATAAAGATTCTAAAATGTAGGTGAGTAGAACAGAACAAAAATCTTCACCGGTTTCCTCCTGAATAATCTCAGCAATAGTTTTTTCCTGATCTTGTTTTTCCAGTTCCGTAAATTTTTTCTGATAGTTTTCAGAAGTATATTTTTCCAGCCATTCAACCCCGGTTTTTACCTTGTCTTTGTTTTTTTGATAAGCGCCTTCATCGTCCATTACCCAAAGCATATATTTAAACGAATTCAATGCATTAATTCCGGGACCGTTTCCGTCATCCGGAAAAAGAATCTCCATGACATTTTTAAGGATTTTGTTTTGTTCAGCGGTGAAGTGCAGATTATTTTCTTCATCGATAATACCTGACGCACATGCTTCAAGAAAGGAGAATTGTGAAAGAGCGCCTGCAATTATGGCTGCCTTAAGAATTTTCCTCCGGTTGGTTTGCCAGAAAATAAGGTCATTTGAAGAATTTTTAGATTCACTCATATCGCAAGGTGAAGATACGCATTTATTTTTCTGCGTTGAATTGGATGAGAGGTGTTCCGCAAAGTGATTTTTGAATAGATTATCAAATCTTTGTTTGGGTAGAAAAATTGACTTATGACCTTTCATTTTTTTTGCTCACTGAGCGTAGCCGAAGTGAGCAAAAAAAAACCCCGGCACTTCGGCCGGGGTTAATTTTTTCTGAGAACTTATTGTTCTTAGTGAGCAGCAGCGTCAGTAGTACCGTCGCAAGCAGCATCACAAGCAGCAGCTGTATCAGCAACAGCAGGCTCAGTAGTAGCAGGCTCAGTAGTAGCAGGCTCAGTAGTAGCAGGCTCAGTAGCCGGAGCTTCTTCTGTAGTCTCTTCAGCAGCACCACCGCAAGCAGCCATAGCTACAGCAGCGAAAACAACAAATCCGAATTTTACTAATTCTTTTTTCATAACTTTTCTTTTTTTAGATTAACAATTGATTAACTTTTGATTTTCTTTAATGGCGCAAACCTATGGATTATTTTTGAAATCCAAAGCGGTTAAAGGTCTGAAGGCGCGAAATACAAATGATTCTTAACAATCTTTAACAAATCTTAAGGCCTTGATTTTAAAGGATTTTAACCTCAAACATGGACTGATTTCCAATGTAACCCTGAAGCTTGTCACCGATTTTAACAGAAGCTACGCCCTCAGGGGTTCCCGTATAAATAAGGTCTCCCACTTTTAAAGTAATGTATCTGGAAATATGTGAAATCAGCTGATCAAAATTAAAAAGCATGTCTTTTGAATTTCCTTTTTGAACTTCAGTATTATTATTGGTTAGTGAAAACTCAATATTGCTCAGGTTCAGATCAGCTTTTTGAAGAAATGAAGCGGAAATGATGGCGCTGTTATCAAATGCTTTTGCTTTTTCCCAAGGGAGACCGTTTTCTTTGCAATGCTTTTGAATATCGCGTGCAGTAAAATCTATTCCAAGGCCAATCTCATTATAGTATCCGGATGCAAATTCAGGAGCAATGTTTTTACCAACTTTACTGATTTTAATAACCAGTTCAATTTCATGTTGCAGATCTTTGGTAAAATCGGGCAGATAAAATTCTGATTCCCGCAAAAGAGCGGTATCCGGTTTCATGAAAAAAATAGGTTCTTTGGGAACAGGGCTGTTCATTTCTTTGGCATGATCAGCATAATTACGTCCGATGCAAATGATTTTCATAACAAGCGTTTATCCTTTGAATTTATTTTTTAACTGATCCAGTTTATTTGAGAAATTCTCTTTCTCTTCTGCTTTTTTCTTTTCTTTCAGTTCGCGGTTAGCCGTAATCAGTTTGTCAGTTTCCTTCTTTACAATTGATTTTGTGTAAAGCGGAAATTCATTGTCAAGAATCCATCGGTGATATCCCGGTTCAAGAGATAGCACATCACGTATTGTTTTGCCTGCGTGTTTACCAAAATTATAGACAATTTCATTTTTGTCATTCAATGCAAGACGTCCGACAAAATCAATTTTTTTTGATTTATCAGTTTGCGTAAAGTCACTCAGATAACTGATGTCATTTTTTAAATCCGGATAACGATCCAATTGTGCTTTCAGAATTTCAAATGTTGCGGTAATATCTGCTTCAGCGCTGTGAGCATTTTCCAGTTCACGGTTGCAATAAAATCTGAACGCAGCACCCAGCGTCCGCTGTTCCATTTTGTGGAAAATGGTTTGTACGTCTACAAATTTTCTGCCTTCCATTTCCAGTTCAATCCCAAGTCTTAAAAACTCTTCCAGCAAAAACGGAATATCAAATTTGTTGGAATTGTAACCGGCAAGATCCGATGCACCAATAAATGATTTGATGTCTTCAGCAAGATCTTTAAATGAAGGACAATCTTTGAGATCTTCATTTTTGATTCCATGTATAGCAGTTGATTCTGCCGGAATAGGAATACCGGGATTAATTCGTTGAATATATTTTTCCTGTTTCTGATCAGGATGAATTTTCAGAATTGCAATTTCAATAATGCGGTCTTTGGAAATATTCAAACCGGTAGTTTCCAGATCAAAAAACGCAAGGGGTTTTTGGAGATTAATCAACATGGACTGATAAAGTATCTTTTATTATAAAGACAAATATAAGTCAGCCATTTCAGGAATTTCAATTTTTATTTCAACACGTCTGTTTAACTGACGGTTTTCAGGGCTGTCTGCGCCATCCGGGGCCATGTTGTCAAACGCAGGACGGCTTTCACCAAACCAGGCATTCTTAATTCTGTTAGGTGAAATTCCTTTGTCAATTAAATATTTGTGTGCAGATAAAGCGCGTCGTTCAGACAATTTCATGTTGTAAGGATCAGAACCAAACCAATCAGTATGGCCATCTAAGCGCAGTGTAACTGTCGGATTTGCTTTGAGGAAATTATATACATCATCCAGCACGTTTTTACTTTTATCTCTCAGAAAAAATTTGTCAAAATCAAACAGAATATTGGCAAATTCCTGACCCATTCCGCCATCTGATCCCATTTCTTTTAATTCAATGATGTCAACATATTCTGTATAGGCAAGCTCTGTTGTTTTTGGATCTATGTACATAATATAAGCAGAGAATACAACTTCAGATTCAGACAGATCAAGATTATAGGAAACAGTTTTTTTATTCAGATCAGCAACAGAAGCCGGATCACTTGCAACGTTTGTGAATTCAAATTTTCCAAAGCCGTCACTTACAATTTTATTCGAAATTTTGCGCTCACTGTTAGCCATGTAAATGGTTACGTTTGGTCTTGGTGTATAAGATGCCGGATCTTTGAATTCACGGATAATTCCCTGCACAGTTACTGTTGAAGATCCTGTAACATTATCACCCATAAAACTTGCTTTGGCATCATCTTCATTAATCATGATGATGTAATTCTGAAACGGATCAATTTTTTCAAATGTGAAATTCCCGAATTCATCTGTCTGGGTCATTCTTAAAATCTGGTGATTTTCATTCATCAGCGTTACTTCAACAAAACGTGCGTTAACGGTGCGGTTATGCGCCAGATTTCCGCTGATCCCTTTATGGGTTGAGATGTTTCCGTCAGTTACATTTCCGTTGCCGTATTTTTTTCTACTTCAGCTTCAATGTCAAACATGGCGTTTTTGAATGTTGCACGCTGCGCATACGGCATTCCGTTATCATCTTTTATATAATCAATAATAATCTGCTGGAAAAGATTGTACTGTTCACATTGTTCAGGAATAAAAAACTCTTCTCTGTGCGGACGGATCTCATTGTACTTGCTTTGCGCAACAATTAATTCAAGATAATATCCTTTGTTTGGCGGAAGTACCATAGTGTATTTACCGGTTTTTGAATCAATGTTGTAAGTTCCCATTACCTGACCTGATTCTTTGTCTGTGATTTTTATTACTCCGCTCACAGGCAAATGATTTTCAGCAAAAATGGCATATCCTTTTATTTCTGTTGTTGCCAGATTTTTACAACCAAAACTTGCGGTGTATAAATCCAGATATCCGAATGATCCCGGACGCATGGACGCGTAATAGGCCAATGTTCCTTCTGAGTTCTCTACATAATAAATATCATCACCCGCAGAGTTGATAGGCGAGCCTATGTTTACAGGCTCTGACCAGTTACCGCTTGCATCACGTTCAGATTTGAAAATATCAAAACCACCCATGGAGTTATGACCCTGCGATGCAAAATAAAGTGTCTTTCCGTCTTTTGATAAAAACGGCGCATCTTCTTTATAGGGTGTATTGATTACCGGACCAAGATTAACCGGTTTGTCCCATGTTCCGTTTTCATTTTTGCGCGCATAATAAATATCACGTTCACCAAAACTTCCTGCTGCGCCTTCTGAAACAATAAATAATTCCTGCTCATCCGGTGTGATATAAATGCTTGGGTTTGCATCACCAATATTTACATTCTGATTCATTCTAACCGGCACTGACCATTTTCCGGTTTCATCTTTTGAACTTTTCCATACACTATTTTCTTTATAGATAAAAAGTGTATTTCCGTCAGGTGATAAACTGATAGGTGCTTCGTGTGCTTTACCGTCGTTGATTTCTTTGTTCAGATATCCGGATGATTTATCAATCACTTCAGCCGGCTGCCAGATTCCGTTTTTATTGGTGGTGTAAAAAATATCTTCATAATAAAGACCGTCGAGATTTTTCTTTTTCCCCGGCGGACGGCGGGAGCAGAAAAGAATAAGATCTTCATTATTGGTTACCACCGGCACGTAATCAGGATAATCTGAATTTACATTTTTACCCATGTTGGTGATAGTGGCATTTTTGAAAGTTGTTTTTCCTCTGAGATCAACTCCGTTATTACACACTTCAATTTCACGGATAACTTCCTGACGGAGTTCCATTCCCTTTTTATTGTTTTTTACGTTGTTCAGAAACTCATTGTAGAATTCAATTGCCTTTTCATATTCTCCGTTAAAGTGATATGCTTTTGCGGTATAATAAAGAATTTCCGGCATGGTATCAGTTACCGAAAGTTCAAGTGCTTTTAAGAAGAAACCAAGTGATTTTTCACGCTCTACTTCTGAGTCATAATAAACCATTCCGGTTTCAAGCCAGTATTGTGGTTTGGAAGGGCTTTCAGCAATGGCTTTGTCGTAGTAGGATTTTGCTTTCCAGTACTCACCTTTGCGGTAAGCATTTCTTCCTTTGCGGATATATTTTTTCTCTTTACCTCCTCCGGTAACTTCTTCTTTTTGTCATCCTCATCATCCTCGTCTTCATCTTGTGCAAATGAGTTGGTGGAAATGCACATTCCGGCAAGCAAAAGAAGCAGAGATAATATTCTAAAGAATCTTTCCATCAGAATTGAATTTCAAATTTAATGTACTGATACCGCTGATAAACATTTGCTTTTTCAGTTGCGTCATTATTATAATCAGGACCCTGCACCAATGCTTCTTTTTCAATAAAAATAATTTTACTAACATCTATGCCTTCTGCTTTTAATAACCTGATCAGAATGTCTTTTCCAGTTTTCAAGCGCTGGTTTGCCAGCTCCTGATTGCTGGAATAAGATTTGGTAGGAACTTTTGAAGCGCTTGAAGAAATAACAATAGTTACTTGCTGTCCGGCGTCAATTACTTGTTTTACACCTTTTACATAAAGCTGAAGTGCTTCATTTTTTGTATCGAATTTGTCTTTGTTATATCCAAAATTGTACTGGAAAATCGGTGTGGATAAAATGGTTGAGTATTCTGAAACTGTTGTCTTGCTTTCACAATTTGCTTTAAATGTGTAAGTGTCACGAATCACACCTCCGTTATCAACCATATTCAGCACCAGATCTTCACAAAAATCAAATTCATCTTCGTTAATTTTAATCAGGTGTGATTTGTTAGCGTCCAATCCTTTGTATGGGAATTGTCCGTATTTATTTATGACTTCTTCATACACCATTTTCTGATCTTCATAAATCTGAACGGTTTGACCTGATAAATCCCCGAAATGTTCATTGTTGCTGAATTCCCAGCGCTCACCATTTAGCGGCAGATCCTGATTCATGCTGATTGCATCCAGATTTACGATATCCAGAAGAAGCTCATGTTTTAATTCCTGGTAAGATGAATTGCACGGCACGTACAATTCAGTTTTGTAAAAAGTTTTGTTGTCTAACTGATAATCCAGTTCGTAGGTATGACATGGTTTTAATGTCAGTACATAACCACCATCTCTTCTTCTTGGTGAATATATTTTAGGCGGAGTTGCATCAGTAAGATCTGTAACAAGACTGGTAATTCCTTTGGGAATCATACTGTTGTCACTGGTGAAAATAAAACCGGTAAGAATGGCTACATTTTTAATCAATGATTTTTCAGATTCAATTTTATAAATGTCTTTATCACCTTGTCCGTCCTGTTTGTCTGAAGAGTAGTAACCGGTTAATCCGTCTGCTGTTGTAGTGTAAAAAATATCATCATCAAAAGAGTTCAGCGGATACCCCATGTTTTCAGGAGCTGACCAAAGTTCTGACTCATCCATTTGAGTGACAAAAATGTCAAATCCTCCCATACTTGCAGGTCCGTTTGAAGAGAAGTACATGGTTTTATTATCAGCACCCAGAAACGGAGAATCTTCATCATAAGGTGAATTGATTGGCGCACCAAGATTCATAGCTTTGCTCCATTCACCGTTTGGCAATTTTTTAAGACGGTAAATATCTCTGCCGCCCATGCCGCCTTCACGGTCAGAAACAAAATACAGATAGTTTCCGTCAGGACTGATTGTGGCGTGAGTTTCCCAGGCATCGGTATTTAATTCTTCAGCCGGGAATGGAATGATATTTACGAAAACAGTATCTCTCAGTTCAGAAAAATAAATATCACCACCACCTAAATCCTGATAAACAAAAATGGAAGTTCCGTCAGGTGAAACAGAAACTGACGCATCATTTTTATTAGGCCGGCAGAAGTCAAGATATTTTGGTGCTTCCCAGGTTCCGTCATAATTTCTGTAGCTCACATAAATATCTTCATAGTGCTGCCCGTTTTCCATATTGATCAGCGAACTGTTAGAACTGTCAGGACGCATTCTTTTTGCAGTGAAAAAAATTGCAGAACCATCAATGGTGATCACCGGAGAGTATTCAGGATTGGCAGTGTTGATTACACCACCCATGTTGGTGATAATATAATTTGAAGGATTAGCCATTAATTTTCTGGCAACACTGCATTGGGTGATTCCTAAAATTGCCAGATCATAATTCATGTGTTTTTTCTTCACATTCTGCAAAAAGAAATCATACTGAAAAAGGCTGTATCAATGTTTCCCTTGCTGTGATTTGATTTGGCCAGGTAATAATATATTTCGGGCGGAGCATTTCTTTCAAGAGCGGAAAATGGATTGTATGTTTTGCTAACTGAATATTGTGCTTTTTCAAAATAAGTGATGGCTTCTATTTCACGGTTTAGATAAACCAGACACATACCGGTTTTGTAAAGAAGATTGGCATTATTTGGATCTTCTTCCAGCATAATTTCCCAGACAAAAAGAGCTTCACCGTAGATTTTGTCAAACATAAAACCATTGGCCAGTTCAAACTTTTCGATGAAAGTTGCTTCTTTCAGGGCGGCTCTCAGTTCTTCACGGCTGGGGCGGGGCTGTGCTGTCACCAGTGTAACACCGGATAATAAAATTCCCAGAATCAGGTAAGTTTTAAGCACAGGTTAGGTCAAAATTATCTTCAAAGAAAAAAAGAAAACCCGTTGCTTGCGGGCAACGGGTTCCTAACTTTTTTACGCTTAATTGTTTATAACTCCCGGTTCATATCAAATTGTTCCAGATAATCAGCCACGCGTCTTACAAACTGTCCGCCTAGTGCGCCGTCAACTACACGGTGGTCATACGCATGTGATAAGAACATTTTGTGACGGATACCAATTGTATCACCAAACGGCGTTTCAATTACAGCCGGCATTTTTCTGATTGCACCCAAAGCGAGAATTGCAACCTGAGGTTGGTTGATGATAGGTGTACCCATCACATTTCCAAATGTTCCAACGTTGGTTACGGTATATGTTCCGCCCTGGATATCATCTGGATTCAACTTGTTATTTCTTGCTCTGTCAGCCAGATCATTTACCTGTTTAGTCAGACCAACCAGATTGAGCATATCTGCATTTTTTATCACCGGAACAATCAGGTTGCCGCTTGGTAAAGCAGTTGCCATTCCTATGTTGATGCTTTTGCGTTTGATAATATTGTTACCGCTCACTGAAATATTTACCATCGGGAAATCCTTGATGGCTTTGACAATTGCTTCAATGAAAATAGGAGTGAAGGTGATTTTTTCTTTCTCTTTTTCAGGAAAGTATCTTTCATTTTTTCTCTCCACAAAACAATGTTTGTCACATCAGCCTCAACGTAAGAAGTCACATGCGGTGAAGTATGTTTGGACATCACCATGTGATCAGCAATGATTTTGCGCATGCGGTCCATCTCAATGATTTCATCACCCGCCCAGATTGGAACTTCAGGAGCTTTATGCTCTTTTGGAGCTGATCCGTTTGATGAAGACACAGCAGGTTTAACTGCCGCGGCTGTCACTGTTGTTGCCACTGTTGCTGTTGCTGCAACTGTTGCAGATTTTGCACCGCCATTCTGAATATAATTAAGAATATCTTTTTTAGTCACTCTGCTGTTTTCTCCGGTTCCTGAAATTGTCTCCAGTTGTGCCATTGAAATACCTTCTTCTTTGGCGATACTTCTAACAAGCGGGGAGTAGAATTTTCCTGAAGGACCGTTTTTATCCACTTCTGCTGCCTGTGCGGTAACTGCTACTTTTTCTGCTGCAACTGGTTTGGCGGCAGTTTCTGTTTTTACCGGCTGAGAACTTGTTGTCGGTGCAACCGGTTTTGAATCACCACCTGTTGAAATGATAGCGATTACTTCACCAACCTGAACAACATCATTTTTTTCATAAAGACGTTTAACAAGCACTCCTTTTGCCTCTGAAGGCAATTCATTATCTACTTTATCAGTTGCTACTTCAACCAACGGTTCATCCATCTCAACAGTATCACCAACTTCTTTCAACCAGTTTGTAATAGTTGCTTCAGTAACGCTTTCTCCCATTTTCGGAAGTCTGATTTCAATTTCAGCCATGTACTCTTTGTGTTTTTTTAAGTCCACAAATTTAGTTCATTTTTCGCTTTATAACAAGACGATAAAAAATTAAATAAAAGCCTGAAAGGTCTTACAACCAGTGTTTTATAAAATATTAATTGAAACGAATTGCCTTCACCGGAGAAATGCGGGTGATAATTCTGCCAGGCAGCAGGAGTGTCAGGGTACATATTGTAATTGTCATCAAATTGATGAGTAAGATGTGCCAGATATTGAAATTCACCGGAACTGTATCGAGATAATAAATGTCCGGATTTAATGACAGAAATCCAGTTTGCTGCTGCAAAACAACCAGTCCTATTCCAACAATATTTCCAATTATCAACCCTCTTGACAAAAGGTAAAATGCGTGATATATAAATACTTTCCGAATGGATTTGTCAGATGCTCCAAGTGCTTTTAAAATTCAATCATATTGGTTTTTTCAAGAATCATAACAAGCAGTGTTGTCACCATATTGATGATTGAAACAATCAGAATTAAAACCAGAATGATGATGATGTCAATATTCAGAAACTGAAGCCACTTAAAAATTTCAGGATGCAGATCCGTAATTTTTGTTGATTTGAGATCGTGTGGAATTTTATTGTAAATAATCTCATCCATTTGTTTTAAATCACGGAAGTGTTTAAGAATAATTTCAAATCCTCCGGTATAGAGGTGCCCGGTGCCCTGACCGTTGGTAATGGTTATTTTTCCAAAAGGCATTTTGATTTCATTTTCTGAAATGTACTCAATGGGTTTTTCTTTCAGAACAGTTTCACTGCAAGTACATGATTTGTCAATCATGATATTTGCGTAAGCTGTATCCGGAACAGATTTTGGATTAGGAGACAAACCGTAAATTTCAACATCAAAGTCAGTTGAAATTAATCTGACTCTGTCTTGCAGTTCACCGGTAAAAAGATAATAACTGCTTTCCCGTATAACCTTGTCCCCAGTCATAGCGGTATGCGCCGGTTCCGTGAAAAGTTTTGGCCTGTAAAACAAAGTAATCACCTAAGCAGGTATCAAGAACCGTTATGTTGGTTTGTATTCCCCAGTTGTTTAGATACTGTAGGTGATGAATCTGTGTGAAAATAAATTGTTTGTCAAACTCTTCAAACCCGGTTCGGTAAATGCCACAAACAACAAATTTTCTTTTTTGGTCCGGCATCATCCTGAATAAAAAAAGGCATCCAGATCAGATCCAACTTTATACCCCAGCATATCAGCCATGTATTTGGAAATAAATACTTCGTTGTTCTGATCTGAAAAATCCGGAATTCTTCCTTCCACAATTTTATCATCAAAAAAACTCCAGTTGTAATGTTCATCAACTCCTTTAAAACGTACACCCAATATGTCTTGTCTGGATTCAAGTGTATCTTTATCATTTGCCAGCTGCACCTGAACAGAATCTCTGCGTGCCTGCAGAATAGCTGGTTTAAACGCGTAGATCTGAATATTTTTTATCCGTTCATCTTCCTGCAGCCGTGGGTAAAATTCCTGATCAATTAAAACCGGAGTTGATTCCATGGATGAGTTATCACCCATATCTGTTACCTGAATATGTGCGCCAAATCCAATTACCTTATCTCTAATGCCATGCTGAAATCCGGTTACTACAGAGACGGATACAATCATAAACGCAATTCCGGCAACGATGCTGATCAGTGAAATGATCACAATGGGTTTCGTCAAACGGCTGGTATTTTTTTACCACGTATAATTTTCCGCGCTATGAAAATTTCGGTACTCAATTTGTTACATTTGATTTCAAAAGTACGAATCTTCCTTTCATCATTATAAAGTTTCAGTTATGAAATATCCGTTGATCCTGATTACAATCACCATTTTTATAGCTTGTTCATCACAGCAGGCAGATTTACCTGTAACGGAAAATTTCAGTCAGGATACAATTTCTGCCGAAAAGCAATCTGAACCGTTATATTGTAATCACGAAGTAAAAGTAGGTGCTGAACAAACGGACAGCTATTTGAGTTTGCTGAAAGATAAACGGGTGGCTGTTGTCGGTAATCAGTCTTCGATGATAGGTTCAGTCCATCTGGTAGATTCGCTGAAAAATTCAGGAATAAATCTGGTACGGGTTTTTTCTCCTGAACATGGATTCAGAGGTGATGCCGATGCTGGTGAAAAAGTTGCAAGCGGAACAGATGAAAAAACCGGTTTGCAGATAGTTTCTTTGTATGGAAGCAACAGAAAACCAACAGCTGAACAATTGGCGGATGTGGATATTCTGTTATTTGACATTCAGGACGTAGGAGCACGATTTTATACCTACATCTCAACACTCCACTATGTAATGGAGGCTGCTGCTGAAAACGGAAAAAAATTAATTCTGCTTGACCGTCCAAATCCAAACGGACATTATGTTGACGGACCAGTGCTAGATCCCAAATTCAAATCTTTTGTGGGGATGCATCCGGTTCCGGTGGTTCACGGTATGACTATCGGTGAATATGCGCAAATGATTAACGGCGAAGGCTGGCTTGCAAATGGTGTTGTTTGTGATCTTTCAGTAATTAAATGTGAAGGTTGGGATCACACCCGTTTTTATGAATTACCGATTGCTCCTTCGCCAAATCTTCAGAACATGACGTCAATTTATTTATATCCCTCACTTTGTTTTTTTGAAGGAACGGTGGTGAGCATTGGACGTGGAACTGATAAACCGTTTCAGGTAATCGGTCATCCCAAAATGGAAGTGGATGTACTGGAAAAACTTTATTCATTTAAACCAATGCCAAACGCAGCAGCTGCACATCCGGTGCTGGAAGGGGAAACCTGTTACGGATATGATTTGTCCGGATCTGATATTAAAGAATTAAGAACAAAAGCTAAACTTGATTTGAGTTACCTGATTGAATTCTATAACAAACTTAAAATGGGCAGCGCTTATTTTTTAAAATCAAATTTCATCAATAATCTGGCAGGAACAGATCAGTTAAAGAGTCAAATTCTTGCAGGAAAAACACTGGAAGAAATAGAAGCATCCTGGCAAAGTGGGTTGAACGAGTTTAAAGAGAAAAGAAAAAAATATCTTCTTTATACAGATTTTGAAAATTAAAGTCCGGCCTCTTTGATTTTTGAAACAAGTTCTTTTCTTCTGATGACAAATTTCAGAAGTGTTTCAGCAGGCATTTTTAAAATTCTCATCGTATCCGCAAATAATAAACCGTAGTTATAGGCAATGATTCCGCAACCTGCAGGAACAGTGAAATAATACGATGCTGCCAGCCAGTAGCTTGGATAAACAAATTCATGAAATAACCAGATCACCGGTAAGTTAAACAGCATTCCAATAAACGCACCAAGTAAAATTTTTACGCCGCTCCAAAAAACTTCCCGGCGGAACATTTTTTCAACCAGTTTTTTTACCAGCATGTAGGGAATAAAAAGATGAACAAATCCAGCAATAAAAAATGGAAAAAGCAGGATCAGTTTTAAGAATCGGGTAAGCAGATTTTTTGAATTGTGTTTTTCAAAATGATACACCCAGTTGTCATTGACACCTGATTTTTTTTCATCTCTGAAGTATTGATCAAGTGAAGTTTTCAGGTCAGCCCATTTGGTTTCATCAGCTTTGTAATTTTCGTTGACAAACGGGCCGTTTTTTGAGAATTGTGATAGCGGTCAATCAGCGGAATGGAGTTGTCACGGTAAAAATGATGCATTCCGTTTCTGTTTATTGCCTTAATCTGATCAACAAAAACCGCCAGCGATTTATCATGAACATAAGTAATCTGTTCTTTCAATTCTTTGTCAAGCTGACGCATGAGAGTAGTTGCCGCTTTTGCAGGACTTTCATCATAAAGTTGTTTGTAGTCTTTTAGATGAATGATTTTACCCGCCGACATGACAATGTCACAATTGAATGATTTTGGATCAGAATAATTTGTTCCGATGGCCTGTATTTTTATGTCTTCTTTCCAGTCAGTAGCAACCATTGCACCAAAGGCAATTCTTGCAGGACCTTTTTTGAGTGGTTTCAAACTTCTGATAAAAACATCATCTGTATATCCTTCACCAAACATGATGAGCGATTTTTTCCACTTCAGAATTTTTATAGCTTCTTTAAATGTTGCAATATTTTTTCAGCACTGTCATTGCCGTCTTCAGCCATGCGGTAAATGGGCACCATGTGACAGGCCCAGGTAACTGGTTTAAGCCAGGGCTTGAAGACATCACTTCTTGTCATGAAGTGGATAATTGGTCTATGATAGTTTGCAATGATTAACGGATCAATGAAGGCGCTTGGGTGGTTACAAACGAATATGGTTTGTGCGTAGAATGTTTTTTGTGTATTTACAATTCTGATTCTCCGGTAAAAAACACGGAGCACATACGGTAACGTTATCCAGAGTAAGAAGTATAGCGGTCTCATAAATCAGATACAAAACTAATAAATCAGTCTCTTAAAACAGCAAGAAAAATCAACCAGTGTGATCTGCACTGTTCCTGTTAAAATAAGTTAAGCCCGAAATAATGTTAAATTCGTAAAGTTAACTTTGATTAAAACCCTTATTTTCTTTGAGTAAGAACAGAATCAGCATATTGATTGTGCTTATGTCGGCAGCAGTGCTGGGCTTGTTTTTCTTCAGTTTGGCTGGATCAGAAACGTACATAAACTAACTGAACAAAAATTCAATGAAAATGTTCAGATTGCTCTGGCTAAAACGGCCCTTGATCTGGAAAAATTTGAAATGGTTCAGCTCATGAATCCTGAAGTTTTCGATGAAGGACTGGAAGGCTCACTGGATGATTATGTAAAGAGTGTAGGTTATGTGATTCAGGCGCAAGAATCCATTTCGCTGCGAGATACCATCATTTTTGTAGGTGGTGAAAAGCAAAAATTCTGGCTGGTTCAGGGAAATCTGATTGATACCACAACCGGTTTGCGCGCATCTCACCGAGTACTTACAAGAGATCTGAGGCAAGATGAACCACTGGCAGTAGAAAATGAATTATTGGGGCTGGACGCTGATACCAATTCATTTGCCATTCAATGGAATGAATCTTTTGAAAAGCAGATTAATAAAAAAACCATTTACCTGAATTACCTTATAGAAAGTATGTTTACCACCAATCCGGTTGAGGATATTTCTTTGAGGTTGAATCGCTATGTTCTAGATAGTTTGCTTTCACAAAATCTGATTCTGAATGATATTGACACCACCTTTCGATTCAATATAGTCAAGGATTCTCTGTGGCAGCATAAATTCAAATTCAAAAGTCCGCATTTTGATGAAACGCTGAAAGAAAGTCAGCATTCCACATTGCTTTATCCAAGTGATGTGATACCAAGTGAATACCGGCTGATGGTCTCTTTTCCCGGACAAGGTTTATTCGTTTGGAAAGAAATGGCCGGTACAATTGCTGCATCCATTTTGCTGGTGCTGATTGTCATGTTTGCTTTTTATTTTGCCGTTAGAACAATTTATCAGCAAAAACAATTGTCTGAAATTAAAAATGACTTCATCAGCAACATGACGCATGAATTGAAGACGCCTATATCTACTATTTCACTTGCCTGCGAAGCCGTAAAAGATCCGGATATGCAAAATGATAAAGCCATGCTTGATTCATTTATTTCCATGATTGATAAAGAAAACAAACGTCTTGGAAAATTAGTGGAGAATGTGTTGCAGACTGCTCTGATCGATAAAGGAAAATTGAAACTCAACAGAGAATTGATTCCCGTTGATGCATTGCTGAAACAGGTGATTGAATCATTTCAGATCAGGTATCATGATAAAGGCGGAGAAATTATTGTGGACAAACTGGATGTATTCAGCTACAATTTGATAAAATGCATTTTCGCCAACGTGATTTTCAATTTGCTTGATAATTTATTGAAATATTGTGATACCAAACCGGTGGTTCATATTTCTCTTCTGAAAAATTCAAACGGATTTACGCTGGAAGTATCTGATAACGGAATTGGAATCAGAAAAGAAGATCAAAAACGAATTTTTGAAAAACTCTACCGCGTTCCAACCGGAGACGTACATAACGTCAAAGGATTTGGACTTGGGTTGAGTTATGTTTTTTCTATAGTTAAATTGCACAACGGAGAAATTTCCTTAAAGAGTGCACTTGAAAAAGGTTCAACATTTAAAATAACAATCAGCGATGAGTGAAAAAGTTAAAATTCTTCTGGCAGAAGATGATACCAGTCTTGGTACCGTGTTGTCAAATTATCTGAAAGCAAAATCATTTGACGTCACCTTGTGTGTGGATGGTGAGATTGCCCTGCAGCGATTTAAAGAGCAACTTTTTGATTTCATCATTCTTGATGTGATGATGCCCGTGAAAGATGGTTTTGCTGTTGCAAAGGAAATTCGAAAAACAGATTCTGAAATTCCAATTTTGTTCCTCACGGCAAAGTCAATGAAAGAAGATAAACTGGCAGGTTTTGATGCGGGCGGAGACGATTACCTGACCAAACCGTTTGCCATGGAAGAACTGCTGGCAAGAATCAATGCAATTTTGAAACGGACCTATAAAGAGGGTAAAAAAGAAACGACATTCAAAATAGGGGATATCAGTTATGATTACTTGCAGCAGATGATAGACATCAATGGACAGAAAACAAAACTCACCACAAAAGAAAATGAACTGTTCTACCTGCTCATAAAAAATCAGGATGAAATTCTGGACAGAAATGATGCGCTGAAACATGTCTGGGGGATGATAATTATTTCAACGGAAGAAGTATGGATGTATATATTACCAAACTTCGTAAATACCTGAGTGCTTCCGGACAGGTGGAAATCATGAATGTACACGGTAAAGGATTCAGACTGCTTAAGAAAAGTTAGTCAGAACGTATTTACCGATATTCTTAACCTGCAGGTCAGGATTACATCCTTAATTGTTGTAATTTTGTACCGCTGTGATCACAACCAACATAACGCATATAGCACATCTGGCTGAACTATGTTTTCAGCATGGAATAAAAAATATTGTTCTTTCTCCCGGTTCAAGAAACGCTCCTTTGATTATTGCATTTGATGAACATCCGGGAATCAAAACCTGGCTGATTCACGAAGAGCGTTGTGCTGCTTTTTTTGCGTTGGGATTGGCTGATGCACTGAATGAACCGGTTGCAATTGCATGTACTTCAGGCAGCGCCCCGCTTAATTATTCTCCCGCCATTTCTGAAGCGTATTA
This sequence comes from Crocinitomicaceae bacterium, assembly GCA_016719925.1. Lineage (GTDB taxonomy): Bacteria > Bacteroidota > Bacteroidia > Flavobacteriales_D > Crocinitomicaceae > JADJGJ01. Next base: position 42,744 of record JADJYC010000012.1, read on the forward strand.
CAGAAGAATTCCCCTGCTCATTTTGACTGCTGACCGTCCGCTTGCGTTGATAGATCAGGGTGATGGCCAGACAATTCGTCAGAAAAATGTATTTCAGAATTTTGTCAAATCTTCTTTTGAATTACCCGATTTTACACTTGAAACAAAAACTGAAAATTCAGACAAACGTGTTAATGATGCGCTGGTGTTGTTGAATGAAATTCCATCAGCTCCTGTGCATATAAATATTCCACTGAGTGAACCTTTATACGGAGTTTCAGAATTGACAACAAAACCGGAATTTAAATTATCGCAGAAAAAGAATTTTTCATTGACATCAGCAGAAAAGGAAACAATAAAAAATGGCTGGAGTAATTCAAAGAAAAAACTGATTTTGATCGGACAACTTTCACCTGATCCTAAACTGGAAATTGCACTTTCAACAATTCTGACTCAGCCGGATGTTGCAGTGCTGGTAGAAAACACTTCAAATCTGCAGCAATTTCAAAAAATTGTCCATTGCATTGATCGCACCCTTGCTGTTATTAAAGAAGATGAACTGGAACAATTTGCTCCTGATTTGTTGATTACAATTGGCGGTGCAATCATCTCAAAAAAAATAAAAGCATTTTTCAGAACTAAAAAACCTTCAATCAACTGGCGCGTCGGGAATTATTTATTTGAAGAAGATACTTACCAGTCACTTACACATTCATTTGAAGTTTCCGCGGCTGATTTTTTTGATTTTGTCGCTTCTGTTCCTGTAATTGCTGAAACCAATTTTGGTGATAAATGGAAACAAAGAGATTTTATAGCGCAGGAAAAACACCAGGTTTTTTTGGAGAAAACATCGTGGTGTGATTTGAAAGCATTTGAAATAATTCTGGATTCCATTCCGGCGAATTCCGTTTTACACATGGGTAATTCTTCTGTTGTGAGATATTGTCAGCTCTTCAATCCCGAAAAATCAATTCGGTATTATTCAAACAGGGGTGTAAGCGGTATTGATGGTTCAACATCAACAGCTGCCGGTTTTTCTGCAGTTGTTCAGGATAAAATGAATTTACTCATTACAGGAGATGTCTCTTTTTTGTATGACTCAAATGCGCTCTGGAATAATTATTTGAAATCCAATTTCAGAATCATTGTCATCAATAATGGAGGTGGCGGAATCTTTCAAATTCTTGAGGGTTCAAATTCTGTAAAACAAAAAGATTATTTTTTCTCACCTTATAAGGCAGATCTTGCTCATTTGTGCAAAACATTTGATGTTCACTATCTGTCTGCTGATAATGAATTAGCATTGGAAAAAGAAATCAAGACGCTTTTGACGGTAGAAAGCAATGGACCCGTGTTGCTGGAGGTTAAAACGTTTAGTCAAAGCAATGCTGAGGTATTAAAAGCCTATTTCAATGCATTACGGGCTGAGTAGATAGTTGTCTCAACCAACTTTTTCCTACCTTTAGCCGTAACTACTATATATCCAAAGAATAAAGTCTATGAAAAAATCATTACTCATTTTGGCCGGAGCATTAAGTTCTGCAGGCTTTTCACAAATGACCATGCATAACAACGCGTCAATGCTTGCAGGTTCAGGATGTAATTGTTATCAGGTTACTCCAAACTTGTCAAACAAAAAAGGTGCTATCTGGAGTCCAGCGCCTATTGACTTGACCAACGCATTTGACATGACCTTTTATGTGTATCTGGGTACAAATGACGGAGGTGCTGACGGTTTGGCTTTTGTACTGCAACAAAACGGTACCGGAATTGGTGATTTTGGATATACATTAGGGTATCATGATATAGCTCCGGCTAACACACCTGCAATTTCTGCATCGTCATTTGCAATTGAAATTGACACCTGGAACAGCAGTCCTACAGTTGCAACAGATATTGCATCTGATCATATCGGAATATCATCAAACGGAAGCAATGAACACAATCTTGGCGGACCTTATCCAATTGCAAATATTGAAGACGGAAATTACCATACATTCCGCGTTATTTGGAATCCAGGACTTACTACTATTGCCGCATTACTGGATGGAGCACCTATTTTTGCAAGTACCATAAATATTACCAATCTTATTTTTTCAGGAAATCCAATGGTTTATTTTGGATTCACGGCTTCCGGCGGAGGTGCATTTAATGAGCAAAGAGTTTGTATGTACAGAAATGCCGGATTCACACAAGATCTTACTTCTCTGTGTCCGGGTTCAACGGTGAACTTTACAGATAACTCAACAAGTGATTTGAACAATATTGTAGATTATACCTGGAACTATGGTGACGGTTCGCCGCTTGATGTGACTCAAAATGGCTCACACACTTATACAGTACCTGGAACATACACAGCAAAATTATATATGACAGATATTTCAGGTTGTGATGACAGCGCTGAAGTTTTGATTACTGTTTTGCCTGACTTGATTATTGATGTGGTTGGTCAAAACCCAACTTGTTTTGGAGATACAGATGGAGAAGCTACAGCAACTTCGCAAAACGGTACTGGTCCGTATACTTATACATGGGATGATCCATTGGTGCAAACAACACAAACTGCAACCGGATTATTGGCAAACACAACGTATAATGTGGACGTAGTGGATGATTTGGGTTGTACCGGATCAGGAACTGTAACAATTGGAGAAACAGCTGAAATTATTGTTGATATTATACGTGATGATGCAAGTTGTTTTGGTTCATCTGACGGACAGGTTGAAGCTGTTGTGACAAACGGTGTTGGCCCTTTTACTTTTACATGGGATGATCCGTCTGCGCAAACTACCAATCCGGCTGCGGGTCTTCCGGCTGGAACTTATTCAGTAACTGTTACAGATGCCAATGGTTGTACAGCAACTGCCAGCACGGTAGTTAATCAGCCTGCAGAAATTTTTATTACCGGTGTTGTTTCTTATGATAACGGAACTTCCAACGGAGCTATAGATGCAACTGCAACAGGAGGTACTCCAACTTATACATTTGCCTGGAGTAATTCTGAAACTACTGAAGATATTACTGGTCTTGGTGCCGGTGATTATACACTTACAGTAACTGATGCCAATGGTTGTACAAAAGACACAACATTTAGTGTGAAATCAAGTGTAGGTATTGGTGAAGAAAGTAAAAATCCGTTTGAAATTTTCCCTAATCCTTCCACCGGAACTTTCCAGGTAAAAGGAGTTAATGCTTACCTGATTTCAATTTCAGATGCATCCGGAAAATTAGTATACTCAAGTAATGCAAATGGTTTGCAAAAACATTAATCTGAATTTTGTTGAAGCGGGAATTTATTTAATCAGCATTGAACAAGATGGATTTGTTTACACAGAAAAATTAGTCATTCACTGACAAAGAAAAATATTCTGAAAAACCGCCTTTGAAATTTTCAGAGGCGGTTTTTTTTTGACCTGAATTTCCACATCAGATTTCTGTCCGTAATATTATCAGTAAATTTGAGTTAACTGCTAAGTACGTTCTCATGAAATCAATTTTGCTTCTTGTTGCTTTATATTCTTTTTTCGTTTATTCTCAGTCATGGAATTACACAGGCATGTGGGAAAATGCAGGCCCAAATGACAAACCGGATTCTCCCACAAATATTTCTGCTGCAGGTGTTGGTCCGGCTGAGTTTGTCAGAATATTCAAAAACAATCCAAACTATTTGCTGGCTGGTTCTCTTTCAGGAGGATTATTTATATCTGAAGATGGTGGTGATAGTTGGCTGAATGCAGGATCAGATTCCTGGGATTATTCCGGCTGTGGCTGGGCAGATTTTCATCCTGAAAATAAAGACATTCTTTTTGCTTATTCCAATAATGCAGACAATAATGGTAAACCAGGAAAAATGGGAGTGAAAGGCGGAATACTGCGTACAAAAGACGGCGGAATTTCATGGGAAATGATTGCAGGAGGAACAGAATTCGGCACATCAAAAATTGCGGTGTATGGTTTTCGTTTTTTGCCGTCTAACCCAAATGTGTTATTTATTTTATCAGAAGCCGGATTGTTTTATACCAAAGATTGTCTGGCTGAAAAAGTTTCCTGGATAAAATATGACGGATTGAACGGATCTATTTATGACATGGATTTTATAGAGGATGTTGCCTATGTATCTTCCTTGAAACAAAATAAATGGAGTATTCACCGTTTTGATTTTACTTCACAAAAACAGGAAACCATTCCGCAAATTGAATCTCTTTCAGATGAAAAAAGATCTATCACATTTGAGCCATTGAATGAAAAGCTGATCGTCTTAATTGATTATACAAAACTGGGAGATGAGCTGTGGGAATACAATCCTTCAGATACGGCGTTCAACCAATTGAAATCAGGTGTTCAGGTGAATTTTGGAAGCGGACATACTTTTGCGGTTAATCCGCATAACAAATCTGAAATTATTATTGGTAATTCAATCAGCCTGAAAAGGTATGCATATCCTTCCATGAAAGAAATTAAATTAGGCGGTGGTTATCATGTCGATGTTGAATTTGTGAATTATCATCCGTCAGATACCAACAAAATTTACATTGCCTGTCATGGCGGAATTTATCTTTCAGAAGACAAAGGAGCAAAATGGATTTCAAAAAGTAATGGATTGGGAATTGCTGAGGTGATGGGACTGGATGTTTCAGAATCAGATCCAAATCAACTGGTAATTGGATGTTTTCATGATGGTTCAACGGTTTATGCTGATTACAATAAAACGGAAATTATTTTTGGAGAACGGTAAACGGAGGAGATGCGCTTACCCCGTTAATCAATCCTGAAAATGCTGCGGTGGTTTATACATCAACACAGTTTGCCGGCGGCGGATTGTATTATTCTTCCGATACTGCAAACTCAGTTACAAATATTCATTCATCAAACGGCCTGACAACTCCGGGCTGGGAACTCACTGCAGTTTTACATCCGGAAAATTCGGATTGGCTTTATTTCAATTTTCAGAGTGCAAAAACGCCTGATATCAGAATGGATGTTGCACGATCATCCGACATCACAAAAAAGAAAAATGTAGAAACCATTTCTGATTTCAGCAAATATGGAATGAGTTCATATAAAGTCTATGGTTTATTCAACAACCGTTTTTTTCCGGATCATTTGTATGCCTATGTTTTGCATTTTGAAAAAAATGAAGATGGAAAAAACATAACCAAACACCGGTTATTCAAAACGGAAATTGCGCGTGACAGCGCATCAAAAGTAATTGATTCCTGGTATGAACTGGAAGTACCGGTTAGTGCGTGGATTGGAGATGTAGAAGGAGATCCTTCAAATCCTGACCGCATTTTTATTTCGTATGCATCAGCGGGTGATGATTCAGAAAACAAAATGATTTATGCCGTGAAGTACAATAAAAAAACCAAAGGCATGAAACAATCATTAGATCTCACGCGCAACATTCCCAATTCCGTTGGCGGCAGATTCAACATGGTTTGCCTGAATGAAAACGGACCAGAACTTTTTATTGCAACACGCACTGGAGTTTATTACGGAAATAAAAAAACACTAAAAGGAAAAGCAGACTGGATAAAAGTCGGATTCGGTTTACCTCACTGCAAAGTTTACGGTTTGCATTATCACAATGAAGCTAAAGTTTTGACAGTTGGAATGTTTGGAAGAGGAGTTTGGAGATATAGGTTTTGAAGATTTTGGCCACGTGTTGCGAGTTAGACTGAAGCTGGCGCGAGCGTCACGCTCGAGCCTTACGTAATCCGTAACATTAACTTTTAAGCCCTGCTGCGAAGGATATTCATCCTTCGCCAAAAACTAATATAGCGGATATGTATCCGCACCTAACTTGCCTGCATCATGGAAACGTTACTCTCCGTATCAACAAACACCTGATCTGACGCGGAACGCCACAACATTAACAACCTTTTAACAGGCACGGGTGTTGGGTTTACATTGATTTTCAATTAACTTTATTCCCTATGAGCGGCAGAAGTATCAGAATGGTGATTATTCTGGGGGTATTTTCGATACTTTCTATTCTTGCCATTCAGTTGTTCTGGATTCAGAAAAATATTCAGTTCCAGGAAAAGAACGTGGAGCTCCAGCAGCGGCAGGACAGTATCAGTACCAAACAGTTTAATGACAACGTAACCATTGCGCTGAAAAATGTGGCCGAAGAAATTCAGCGCATTAATAAACAGCCTGGTGATCTTTATGGAAATGTCAGACAGCTCACCTCCAATTATTTTACCGTTGAATTGCAGGATACCATCATGCCTTTTTTACTTGAAACACTTTTGAAAAAAGAGTTTTATCATCAGAATGTAGAGCAGGATTTTCAATATGGTATTTATGACTGTTATGCTGACAGTATTATTTATGGAAATTATATCCGCTTTGTAAATGACTCTACATTTATTACCGATACCGGACAAGATGAAGCTAAACTGAATCCATCGTTACAATTAAAACTGAATTCAGATGCGCATTATTTTACAGTTTTCTTTCCTGAAATAACCGGCATTACTCTTGACGAATTGCCCAATGAAGTTACTCCGTGGTATTACCTGTTTGCGGTGATTCTTTTTGTTTTGTTGTTTTTTGGATTTGCTGTTTCTGTTTTGCTGAGACAAAAGAAATTGTCTGAAGTAAAAAATGATTTCATCAATAACATGACGCATGAACTCAAGACGCCCATTGCTACAATTCGTATCAGCAGTGAGACTTTATTGAATCTTGATTTGCAAAAAGATGATCCGGAGAAATTACTGAGATATGCCGGTATTATTTATAAAGAAAACAAAAGACTGGAGCAACAGGTTGAACGTGTTTTAAATATTGCCAAACTGGACAAAGATGAAATAAAACTCAAGCTGGAAACTTTTTGTGTGCATGAAATTATAGAAGAAGCCAAAGAGAATTTTCAGTTCAATCAGCTGGAAGAACAGGGCGGAAAAATCAGACTTGATCTGCAGGCATTATATCATCTTATAAAGGCTGATGTGGTGCACGTTACCAACATCATCAATAACCCGTCATTGATAATGTCGACATATTGTGACAAAGTACCGGAAATTGAAATCAGTACAAGAAATATCAAAAACAAAATTGTTGTTACCGTTAAAGACAACGGCAAAGGAATTTCAAGAGAAAATCAGAAATATATTTTTGATAAATTTTTCCGGGTATCTACCGGAAACTTACATGATGTAAAGGATTCGGACTTGGTTTGTTTTATGTAAAAACCATTACGGAACAATTGGGCGGTTCAGTGAGCGTAAAAAGTGCACCTGGTAAAGGATCTGAATTCAGTGTTTCTTTTCCGGCAGTAAATGAATAGTTATGAAAGAAAAATTAAAATACTTCTTGTTGAAGATGATTATAATCTGGTTTTTTTTTTTGTCATTCAGATAAACTGAAAGAAAGCGGATTTGATGTTCATTTTGTGTACAGATGGAGTAGAGGGATTGAAGCGTTTTGGTGAACACACATTTTCAGATGCATTTTGATGTGATGATTGCCAAAAGATGGCTTCACGTTAGCCAGAGATATCCGCAAACTGAATAAAAATGTTCCCATTCTTTCTTACGGCAAAAATCAGACCGAAGATAAAATTGAAGGTTTTAAAGCCGGTGGTGATGACTATCTGACAAACCATTTTCAACGGAAGAGTTTTTGCTGCGTGTACAGGCCATACTTAAACGTGTGAATCTGGTGAAAGAACCAGAACCTGAAACAGAAGTGAAAAATTGGATCTATCATTTTTGATACGGAGAATTTTTTTCTGAAGTATCCGTCTGGTGAAAAACAAAATCTGACAAAAAAGGAAGCTAGAATTTTGCATTTGCTTGTTCAGCATGCCAATAAAGTATTGCCGCGTGATATCGTTCTGAATTCCGTTTGGGGACAAGATGATTATTTTGTTGGAAGATCACTGGATGTATTCATTACTAAACTCAGAAAATATCTGAAAGAAGATGAAAATGTTTCCATAGCTAACATTCATGGTGTTGGATTTAAACTGACCATTCAATAAAAATGATTTCCTGGGCCGATTTTGAAAAAGTAGATATGCGCGTTGGAACCATTGTCCATGCTGAAGTATTTGCTGAAGCAAAAAATCCTGCCTACAAATTGCAGATTGATTTTGGTTCGCTTGGAATTAAAAAGTCAAGTGCTCAAATCACAAAATTTTATAAGCCGGAGGATCTTATTGGTAAACAGATTATTGCAGTGGTCAATTTTCCGCCTAAACAGATTGGTCCCTTTATGAGTGAATGTCTTGTTATGGGTGCAGTTGATTCTGAAAAAGGAGTGACTGTTATTTCTCCTGATCTGAAATGTGAAAATGGATTAAAGATTGCCTGAGCTGTTCTGCTGATTTTTTTGTACCTTAACAACGACTATAATAAATTCAGATTATGAATCCCATTCTCAGAAATATTCTGGCGGTTGTTATCGGAGCATTTATTGGAGGAATTGTGAACTCCGGTATCATCATGATCAGCGGTTCTGTTATTCCGCCGCCACCGGGAGTTGACGTAACGACAGCTGAAGGTCTTGAAGCCGGTATTCATCTTTTTGAGTTTAAACATTTCATCATGCCATTTCTTGCACATGCGCTGGGTGCTTTTGCAGGTGGTTATGTTGCTTCGCTGATTGCCGCTTCTCACAAAATGAAATTTGCCCTTTTGGTTGGAGCCTTGTTTTTTGCAGGAGGTATTTTGGCGGCAACTATGATTCCGGCACCAGTGTGGTTTATTATTGTTGATTTATTGCTGGCGTATTTTCCTTTTGCGTATGTTGGCGGAAAATGGGGGCAAGGTATCAAACGTGCGTAACGTATCAGGTTTTTTCTTCTGAAATAAATTTTCCTAAATCCGGTGCAGTATAATTTTGCATCTGGTTAATCAGATCATTTTCATCTTCACTCACCAGAATCAGTTTTTTGTGAACAGGTTTCAGAAATCCGCTTTGAACCATGTGATCGATAAAATGAATCAGATCATTGTAATAGTGATTGACGTTGTAAACAGCAATCGGTTTTTTATGTAATCCCAGTTGAGCCCAGGTCAGAATTTCAAAAAATTCTTCCAGTGTACCAATACCCCAAGGAAGTATAATAAATCCATCTGCCAGTTCATGCATTTTCATTTTTCGTTCATGCATGGTTTCTACTTCAATCAGCTGACTGAGTGAAGCGTGTGCAATTTCTTTGGTACTTAAAAAAACCGGAATCACACCAATTACTTCTCCGCCGTTTTCCATTGACCCGTTTGCAACAGCACCCATCACACCAATGGATGCACCGCCATAAACAACTCCGATTTTTTCCAGCGCAAGTTTTTTACCAAGTGAATACGCACTTGATTTATAAATTTCATTTTGCCCGTCAGATGATCCGCAGAAAACTGTAATACGTTTCATAATACTATTCGACATTTTTTAAGATGAACCGGTATACCGTGCCGTTTTCACTTTTCCGTTCTACTTTGCCGTCTAATTGTTCAGTGAGGGTTTCAATCAGCTCAAGACCAAAACTTCCTTCTTTCACCGGTTCACTCCATTTTCCATTGTCTTTGTACATCAGCTCAAACATATTTTTTTCTCGCGGAAACAGTTCTACTTTAATATGTCCGTGATCAAGGTCATTAAAAGCATGCTTGAGAGAATTTGAAATCAGTTCGTTAAAAATAAGTGCTACCGGAACAAGTGTATTATTTCCAAGCCGGTCAAGTGCAGAATTAATATCCAGTGTGATTTTAATATTGTCCGCATAGGTATGAATCAAATCTGCCGCCAGTGTATCCAGATAATCTTTCAGATCAATTTTGGACAGGTTTTCATTCTGATATATTTTTTCATGAATGAGTGACATGGCAATAATTCGTTGTACAGCATCCTGAAATTGTGCTTTGGTTTTTTCATCTTCAATTTCACGGGATTGCAACCGGAGCAGACTGGTAATCACCTGCAAATTATTTTTAACCCGGTGATGAATTTCTTTGAGCATGAGTTTTTTTCCTCATTCTGCGCCTGAACCAGTCTTGTTCTGTTTTCAAGTTCAGCATTTGCCGCTTTGAATTGATTTTCTGCAAAGAGGTGGTGTTTTTTAAATTGTCTCAGTAAATAGGCAATCAAAACGCAAGGACACAAAAATATTAAATACAGTTGCGGTTACCTGATATCGTTCAATAAACTGTGAGGTGTGATATATTTTCCTGAAAATGGAAGTAGAAATAATTGGCTACTCCCAAAAATTTGAGCGCAAGAAAATAACCAGCTTTTTTCCAACGGCAAAAATGTATAAAGTGTAAAAACAATCATCCAGAAAAATTCAATGGCATGAATAACCGTTGGCATGAAGTTGAGAGTGTAAACAAGAAAAAGACACCCGTGCAGGGCATAAATAAACCCAATGACTTTATACTTTTTAAAATGCCAGAGTGCAGCGTTCAAACCAATTGCCACCAGCCAGCCGTACATTGCGGCAAGGAATGCATCCGGCTCAAAAAAGAAATAGCCAACCATGACTATAAAAAGGAAAACAGAATTAAATACCACCATTTTCCATGTCAGATCAAATTTTGCAATTGCATAATGATCTGTATAGGATGTTTTTGGTGGAAGCAAAAAAGATAAATCCATCTTCTTCTATAATCTGATTTTTAACTGAATTTTTATGTCTGATTTACGTTTTCCGTCTATTTCTTCAAGGCCGGATGAAATATTCTCAACGTTCTGGTATGACCATAATCCGTAACGAACCCACAGGTCTATCTTGTCTGTAATTTCATATCTGGCCATAAAATAAGTTCTGATTCCTTTATAATAATAAGACGGGATACTGAAGACATAAAGCAGATCATTTTCATAAGCGTATAAACGCGAATCATAATCATCCGAATCGAAAATGGCATAACGTGTATATAATTTCAATGGAATTTTTCTGAACGTAAATTCTATGTCCTGAAACAGTAAAATACCGTTTGCCTTGTTATCATCGAATCTGAAATCACTCCATTCAACACGTGATTGTAAAGTGATCATGGAATTTACACGCTGATCAAAATTAAATCTGACTGTTGTTCTTTTCAGATAAATCTGATCATGTATGCCGGCAGTTTCTGCATCATTATTTCTTTCTGTAATTTTATTTTTAAAGCGGATGTAAAATTTTGAATTGCGTGACAAGGTGAAATCAAGCTGAAGAAAAAAATCTCTGCCTGAAGACAAATCATCTGTCAGCCATTTTAGATAATTAAAATTAAACTGATCATAATAAGTACTTACAGAAAGTTTTTTATTCACCCTGAGCTGAGCGCCCAGATATATTCCATTTTCACCCGTGTTGTCAGATGATTCTCCAAAACCTGCCGAGTAAATGGACTGAAAAGCCTTGTCATAATAGCGGTGAATAATCATCAGATCTAATTTTGGATCAGCGTGCCAGGCAAATCCGTTTATGACACCACCTTTTAAATTATCACTCATGGCAGCTTCACCAAAAAAAGACATCTTGCGGTAAAATAATTTATAATTAATTCCGCCTGTAAAAAGATCTCCGCTGTTAAACTTGAACTGATTGTAAGGTTTCAGTGATGCATTCAAAGGTATGTCATACGATGTGTAAACACCCGCAATTCCAATTCTGAAATTATCTCTTGAATAGGCAAGTTCACCTCCGGTAATAAATTCCTGTACTTTGTTTTGTCTTCTATTTCTCCGGGAGTGCGGTGATATCCTGAAATCTGAAAAGAAGAAAAACCGGCATCAAAAATAGATTCCAGTGTATCAGCGGAATTTACATTGGCATCAACACCTTTGTATGAAACAAATCCGGTGAACTGAATTTTATCTGAGCCTAAAGTAAATGCACCACCTCTGAGGTATAAACTTTCATTGACAGAAGTGTAAGGTCTGAGAATATCCGCATTTCTGCGTGCATTAAAAACATTGGGCGTTTTTCCCATTGCAAAACCTGACCACATGGTTAATCCCTGACCAATTTTTACCTGATAATCTCCCAGTGCAACAGCATCAAATTTCCACATCTTTCTGGCAAATAAATGTGCCGAATAAAAATCAAAACCGTTTTGTTGTGAGCCGGTAAAAAATTCTTCACCCGCATCTTTTTCCGCAGTTACACCCCAGCTGATTCTGTCTTTGTATTGATTGCGGTAACGTAAATAAAGTTTATCCGGACTGCCCAGATATTGTTTGTTTGGATTTTCTGCAAGTATGCTGTCAGGATATTCCAGATATCCTGCTTTATCCTCTATTACTCGTTCATACCGCGTTAAGATTTCATGCCTGCCGTATTTGAATGCATATTTCCATTTGAAATTATCTTTTTCAACGGGTTTGATCTCAATAAACGGCTGCATCATTTCAATTACTTCCCGGTCAAGTTCCGGAATTGCACCGAGTTCATAGATGGTGATAAACTGCCCGAATTTTTTTCGGTAATTAATGATAGAAGCAACCTGAACATCTGTGAGTAAATGGAGTTTCATCAGGTCAGTATATCCTGCGGCATTCAGGTTAAGCGGATTTTCAAGAAAGAAATATAAGTCTTCCAGAAATACGGTTAAATCCAAATCAGAATCTTCCAGATTTTCACCAATAAATTCAATTCTTTTTTCAATTACTTTCTGACTTTCCGGATCATTCTGCGCGATACTCAGTACCGTCAGAAAATACACCGTGAAAAACAGAAAATATTTCATTGTCAGAATGTATAAAGAAGACCAAATGAAGGACTCAGCCCTAAATAACTATGCCATTGTGCAGCGGCATCAAATTGAAAATTTTTCAGGTTCAGCCCGAATCCGAAACTGGTGAGAAAGGGATAGGAATTAACCCCAAGCCGTACATCAAAAATTTCATGAGCCTGAATTTCCAGTCCGCCTTTTATATTGATTGGATTTGTCAGATCTTTTTCAGCCTCAAGCGTACAAATTGCTTTTTTACTGATCTGATACTGCATACCTAATCCAAAAACGGTTGGCAATCTTTCATCATTAAATTCTGCTAAACGGGTGCGTGAAATATTTACGGCGCGCATGCCTATTTTCAGATTTTTAGTGGGTGAGTAAACAAGACCTAAAGCGGCTGATGCCGTATTTTTGAACCGTAATTTTCAGCAAGAAAAACACCGTGATAGTTAATGGAAACACCCGCTGAAAAATTATCGAATAATTTCATTCCGTATGTAAATCCACCGTTCAGTTCACGATACAATTCAAAACCATATTGCTGAAAATGAATTCCCATATTGCCGCCTTTGGACGGATGAAAACCAAATGCAAGGGCCTGTGATGAAAGTTGTTTGACTAAAAATCTGTTCTCAGCAGAAGCTCCCAGAGATGTCTTTTCCATCAAACCAAATGCACCTGGGTTGTTGTAAACTGACCATACATCATCCGCGCACAAAGAGGTATTGCCCATTCCATACGAACGGGCTCCCAGTTGCGGATGTACCTGCGCCTTGCCGAAAATTGCAATTGACAGAAACGAAAATAAAATAACTATACGCATCAGAAGGGAAAGGTAATGAATATGGCGTAATTCAATAATTCCGGAACATTAAAATTTTGAAATAGTTTTGAAAAGGATCATTTTGCGGGGAGATGCTTATCTTTAAACGAATTCTGCCCGCTTGCGCTCAGTCTATGACACAGAAACCGCTTCAGATATTTAATGCCTCAGCCGGAAGTGGTAAAACCTATACGCTGGTTCAGGAATATTTAAGAATCATTCTGCATAGTTCAAATCCAAAAAAATTCAGGGCAATACTGGCAATGACCTTTACCAATAAGGCGGCCAATGAAATGAAAACAAGAATTTTGGACGGACTGATTCAGCTGGCAAAACCAGAGTATGAGAAAACACCTTCAGAAATAACTTTTCTGACTGACACGTCAAAAAATCTTGGAATTGGTCCCAAAATACTGGAAGAAAGAGCACAGAAAATTTTGAATCAGATTCTGCATAACTATCATGCGTTTTCGGTAATGACAATTGATAAGTTTACGCATCGGATAATCCGCACATTTGCACGTGATTTAAATATATCCGTGGATTTTGATGTGGAGCTGGATCTGACAGGTCTCAGAAAAAATGTTACGGATTTATTGTTTGATGAAATTGGAAAAAACGAAGAGCTGACTGATTTGATGATGCGCTATGCTCGCACCAATCTGAACAGAGACCGCTCCTGGAATTTTTCAGATCAGGTTTTTGATTTCAGCAGTCTTTTGTTCAGGGAAGATGCCATCAAATCTATTTCTCTGCTTAAAAAATTATCTGCTGAAGATTTTCATAAAATTCAGGATGACCTGCAGCAGGAGATTGCAAAAATTGAAGCTGCGGTTGACAGAAATGCTGTTGAAGCATATGATCTGATAAAATCCAAAGGACTTACTGATTCAGATTTTCAGGGCAAGTCAAATGGAATTGGCAGTTATTTTAAACGGCTGATCAAAGGAAATTTCTCAATGCCTTCGCCTACGCTGATCAAATATGTGAGCGAAAACAAATGGGGACATCCGCAAAGCCCAAACCGTTTTCAGGCAGATGAAATTGGTCCTTTGCTGGCTCAGTATTTTAAACAGATAACCGATATTCTGGATAAAGGAATTTCTAAAGTTGCGCTCAACAAAGAAATTCTGAAAAATCTGAATAACCTTTCTTTGCTGAATCATTTGCTTTCTTTGGTAGAAGGTGTAAAAGAAGAACAGAACGTATTGTTGATTTCTGATTTCTACAAAAAAATTGCAGACATTATTGTCAATGAAAAAATTCCGTTCATCTATGAACGAATGGGAACCCGGTATGAACATTTTCTGCTGGATGAATTTCAGGATACCTCCCACCTGCAATGGATTAATATGATTCCGCTTGTCCATAATTCACTTGCAACCGGAAATTTAAACCTGATTGTTGGTGATGGTAAACAGGCAATCTACAGATGGAGAAACGGAGAAGTGGAACAGTTTACCAATCTGCCTCACAAAATTCTCAACCCTGAAAAAAAATTGCCTCGCTGGCAGAAGCTGAAAAACAATTTTTCTGAATCAGGTCAACTGCAAAGACTGCAAAAAACTTCAGGTCTTCGCCTCGAAAATAGTTCATTTCAATAATAAACTTTTCAGAAAATTAGGTGGAGACACTTGCACCGGAACTGCAATATATTTATCATGAACTGGAGCAGGAACCTGTTAAGAAATTCCCGGGTTATGTAGAAGCAAATTTTCAGCCGGAATTGAATGATGATCAGCAATTGAAGTACACGTTAGATTGTGTGAAACGAGCTGTTGAAAAAGGATTCAGGTATAAAGACATCTGCATACTGGTAAGAAAAAATGACAAGGGTGCATTGCTTGCAGATCATCTGACCAAAAACGGAATTGATGTTATTTCACCGGACAGTTTATTCATTTCAAAAGACCATGGAGTAAAACTGATTTTTTCTATGATGTGTGCTGCAGCAGTGCCATCACAGAAAAATTTCAAAATAAAAACCATTGAGCATTACAGCAGTTTGATTCTGAAACAGGATCCTGCAGAAAAAACGGAACAATTCCGCGCTTTGTTCAGCAATAAAACCATTGAAGAAATTTTTAGACTGGAGAATTATCAGTTCAAAAAATATACTGATTTCCCAAATCTCTATGATTATGTTTTTATCTGATTGAAACATTCAAACTTGATTTATTACAAAATCCGTATCTCCAGTTTTTACTTGAAGAAGTGCATCTTTTGAAAAACGCGTTAATCCCGGAATCAGAGATTTTATTGATTGGTTCAGAGAAAAAGGGATGGAACATTCTATCATCAGTCCGGAGGGTTCAGATGCCGTTCAGGTGATTACCATTTTTAAAGCAAAAGGATTGGAATTTCCGGTTGTAATTTGTCCGTTTTTTGACTGGAGATTTGAATTGAACAGACAAATTTCATGGGTGGAAAATGAATCCGGAAAATTACCTGCCTATTTTGTAAACATCACTTCCAAAATTAAAGACACAGAAATTTCAGGAGTGTATAATGAAGAAGAATCCAAATATTATCTGGATCAGTTGAATTTATTGTATGTGGCATTTACACGCCCTGAGATGGCCTTGTTTATTTCCGGTAACAGTAAAAAACCTGCTACTCCTGTTATTCATTGGTTAGATAAATATTTTAAATCAGGCGGATTCAGTGTCAATGAAAAGGGTTGTTTTTTCACAGGAACTTTTATACGTTCAGAAACTGGTAAGAAAGCAGTTTCCGGAAAATATCTGATTACAGAAAATTATCCGAAACTGAAACGGATTCAGATGAGTTTCAAAAGCGGACAAAACTGGAATACGGAAGATTCAGAAATGAAAAGAACATTTGGAAATAAGCTGCATCAGATTCTTTCAAAAATTAAAATTGCGGATGAAGCTGAACGTATTGTTGACATGCAGCTAAAAAAAGGTTTAATTGAAGAAGAAGATTTACCTGTTATAAAAGCTGAACTGAAAAAGTTATTCAGTGACTCTCATTTTAATTCTTATTTTGAAGAAAAAAGTTTTTGTGAAAAGGAAATCATTACTTCAACCGGTTTGAAATTGATACCGGATAAAATAATTTTCAGAGAACATGAAACACTGGTAGTGGATTTCAAAACCGGAAAAGAAAACACCATGCATCTTCAGCAGGTGGCTGATTACGTTGAGCAATTAAGAAGCATGGATTACCCGGCTGTAAGAGGTGAAATCTACTATACGCTTACCGGAAAAGTGATGAAAGTAAACTGAATTTGGTTTAACGGATAAGTTCTTTATTCGCAATTGTCCATTTGTAAAGCGTATTGCTTCCTCCTGAAATATTCAATTTTTTACAGATCCTGCTGCGGTAATTTTCAACCGATTTTTCTGTTACAAAAAGCAACTCGCCAATTTCTTTGGAACTTTTATTTTCGCTGACCAGTTTCAAAGTATGTAATTCTACTTTTGTCAAAGAAGACAGCGCCTCTTTTATAGCGCCTAACTGTTGTGAAAAATGTCTGCGGTTATTTAAAAGGTTTTAGTTTTTTACTGACAAACGGCACATTGCTTTTAATGTTTTCAAGACATTCAATGATTTCCAGACTGGAATCTTCTTTCAGCACAAAACCTTTTGCACCGCGGTCAAACGCTTCATTGAAAAAGAGTTCATCGTTGTGCATGGTCAAAATAATGGGTTTGGTTTTTATTTCATTTTCAAGAATATAATCCAGTACATCAATTCCTGATTTTTCAGGCATGTCAATATCCAGTATCACCGCGTCAAAATGCAGCATCTTCAGCTGATTGATTGCCTGTGCTCCATCCATGGCTTCCACGATAGAACAATCCGGAAAACTGTCTGCAATCAGTCCAACCAGACCTTTTCTGAAAATGGGATGATCATCTACTATCAGCAGGCATGCCATAATTACGTGAGTTGAATTTTCATGACTACTTTAAATCCTTTTTTTGGCCGTTCAATTTTAATTGTTCCGTTCAGGTAATTCAAACGCTGCATGATGCTTCGCAAACCTACTGAATTATCTGCTGATTTCCATTTATCCCTGTCCATTCCTTTACCGTTATCCTGATAAATAATTGTCAGGTGATTTGGATCATATAGCGCTTCAATGCGTATGGCAGTTGCTTCAGAATGTTTAATTGTATTGGTGGTCAGTTCCTGAATGATGCGGTAAATTCTCAAACTCTGGTGATCCTCAATGGTAAGTTTATCCAGGTCATCTACCTCAGTGGTTACAAAAATGGATGATGAAGTAGCTATTTCATTTAATCTGTTTTCAATGGCTTTTTTCAAACCAAGCCGTTTTAATTCCGGCGGAATCAATGAGCGCGAAATACTTCTGATCTCTTCAATAATTTCACTGAAATTTTCATTCAGTTGTTCATGTTTTCATCTGTGACATTGGATGTACGAATCACTTTATTTTGAGAATGATCAGACTCTGACCCACTCCGTCATGAAGATCACGTGCAATTCTTCCGCGTTCTTCTTCCAGTTTATTGACAATGGTGTGACTGAACTGCCTTTCATTTTTCTGTTTCAGACGGTAATAATAAATCATAATAGCTGAAATAAGAATCACAAATACCGCAATGACAAATATCAATCGTTGTCTGAATGTTGCCAGATCAATTTCATTTTGTTTAATCTGAAGCATGAGCTTGTTTTTGTCACGCAATTGTTGTTTTTCTTTTTTCTCATCGTTGAAACGAAGCTGCATTTCTGTAATACTGGAAATATTTGAAACCTCATGGATGGAGTCATAAAGTGATTTATAATCTCTGTAAATTTCTAAGGCTTCCTGTGATTGTCCGCTTTTTTCAAGCAAATTGGATTTCAGCTGAAGATAAGCCAGCCGGATATCCAGTTTGGATGAAAATTCAGCATACACCAAACTTGAATCCAGCAGTTCAAGTGCTTTCGGAATTTTTTCTGTTTGTGTATATAGATGAACAAGACCTAAATAAATTGGTGAGACAGCGTGAAAAAGTCTTTCTGTTTTGGCAATTTCCAGTGCTTTTGAATAAAGAGAATCTGCCCTGAATAAATTTCCAAGCCGTTGTTCCATGCTGGCAAGATTGGTCAAAGAGGAAAGGGAAAGATCTTTAAATCCTCTCTCATCTCCAATATTCAAAACAAAATAAAATTCTTCTCTTGCTTTATCGATGGAATCGGTTTCCAGATAATAGTAACCAAGGTTTTCCCTTAAATGTGATTCAAGCCGTTCATTTTTTAATCCCTGGGCAATTTTAAACCTTTCATAAAATCAGCGTAGGCAGAATCAGATTTCCGAGTTCCAGTTTCATCAGGCCAACATTATTCAAAATGAATGCTTCTTCAAATTTGTAGTTACCAATTTGTGATAAGTGCAGGTCATTTGAATGGCACATGAATGATTTGGAGGTGCTGTCCATTCGGTCAAAAAATAATCCCAGTCCGCTCAAACTGTAAATCATATTAATGGTATCATTAAACCTGAGCGCATTGTAAAAGTTCTGTTCCATTCTGCGGGAAAGTTCAAATGCTGAAATTTCATATTCATCACAAAAAACCCTGCGGATATTTGCCGTGTTTTCTATGCGGTGATTCCCGTTGCGGTGAGCAATTGCTGATGCGCTTTCAAAATAGTAAATAGCGCTGTCTCTTTTATTTAAATAGAAATGATATGAACCTTTTAGGATATACAGAAAACTTAACAGGGCACTGTCCTGTTTATTTTCTGAAATCTGAACCAATTGATTGTAACCATCATTAAAATGTCTTGGATCACTCCTGAGCTGGTCATTCAGTTTATCCAATTCTGTATAATAGGGAGCAAGTTCTTTAATCCCCCGATGTATCTGTCCTTGTGCCTGAAAGAGAATGAGAAAGAATACGATGGCATAAACCGTTTTCATGCACGCAGATTAGTTGGGTTTGCTGAAAGTACTGCTCTTTTTAGACAGGGGATAAAAAAGGTTTTTAACAGTTTGATTGATTTGCAGAAAATTGAAATATGAAAATCGTGTAAAATCAACGCTTCTTGATGTTCTTAACAGGGTAGAGAATCTGTTAATAAAATTGACTTGACAGTGCAAAAGATGCCCGTCCAATCAGGCTATATTTGCTCTTCACAAAAAATTGAAAACAGACCTGATTATGAATTTCATTATTTCCAGTTCGGCATTACTTAAAAATCTCCAGAATATCGGTGGAGTATTGAACAGCAGTAACTCGTTGCCTATTCTTGATAATTTCTTATTTGAATTATCAAATGGTGAGTTGACAATTTCTGCATCTGATCTGGAGAATACAATGAAAACTATTGTCAAGCCGGATGAAGCTAAAGTAGATGGTAAAATTGCTATTCCTGCCAAATTATTACTGGATACACTGAAAAATTTTTCTGATCAGCCACTTTCTTTTTCTATCGATCCGGCAAGTTTTGGAATTGAAATTTCTTCTGATTACGGAAAGTATAAATTAGTTGGACAAAATGCTGCTGATTTTCCTAAATCTCCGGAACTGAAAGGAGCAAGTTCAGTAAAAATCAAAGGTGAAATGGTTGCCCAGGCAATTGATAAAACTGCATTTGCAACTGGAAATGATGAATTGCGTCCTGTGATGAGTGGTGTATTCTGCCAGTTCTCTCCTGAAAAACTGATTTTTGTTGCTACAGATGCACATAAGCTTGTTCGCTATACCCGGACAGATGGATCCGCTTCAAAAAATTCTGATTTTATTCTGCCTAAAAAGCCGCTTAACTTATTAAAGTCAAATGTAACCGGTGCTGATGAAGTAGAGATTTTGTACAATGAAACAACTGCGCAGTTTAAATTTGGTTTTACTGAGCTGACATGTCGTTTGATTGATGGAAAATACCCGAATTATGAAGCGGTAATTCCTACTCATAATCCAAATGTACTGACGGTTGACAGAGTGTCTTTTCTGGCTTCTATCAAGCGTGTATCTATCTTCTCAAATAAAACAACACATCAGGTAAAATTAAAAGTTGCCGGCAGTGAATTAACTATTTCTGCTGAGGATCTTGATTTTTCAAATGAAGCAAAAGAAAGACTTACCTGCAGCTACAGCGGTGATGATATGGAAATAGGTTTCAACTCTAAATTCCTGATGGAAATGCTGAGTCACATCAATACAACAGAAGTGATTCTTGAAATGAGCGAACCAAACAAAGCCGGTATTCTGCTTCCTAGCGGAAATGAAAATGAGCATGAGCAGATTCTTATGCTTGTGATGCCGGTAATGATCCGTTAATTTTGAGGTATGATTTTTGCAGCTTCTGAAAAGATGTTGCGCATTATTTCTCATTCTCTTTTATTTACTTTTTTCATTGCGGCATTTTCCGGATGTTATATTGCCGATCAGGTATTGCTTGAGCCTCCTGCTCCAAATAAACCGGACTTGCAGAAGAGTTCTGAAAAAGCTGTAAAAGAATATGTCCGTTCCAAATCGGGTAACGGTACCTATAATTCACTTGGATTTTCTGATGCAGTTGTTTATGTTCCGCAGGAACTGATTGATCTTGAAACACTCGAAAAATATCGTAATGAAGGAATTATTTCAGGAGCATCTTCTGATTCAATGATTGACGCAAAACGAAAATATGCTGAAGAAAATCATATTCAGAGAACAGTTAACATCACACATTTTTTTACTGTGTCAAGAACAGATCAGGATCTGGAAGTAATGGGTGCAGATTATGTGCTCAATGATACGTTTGGTGTGATGGATTTTACTCCGGTTGTTTTATTTACCATTCCGTCAGCCTATGAAACTGCACTGCATTATTTCTATTATGAATACACTGTTTTTATTCGCTTGATCCGCAGGAGTCAAGAAGACTGAGCAATCAGTTTTATTATTTCTACAAAAAACAACTGAAGACACTGGAAAATGTAAATGAACGGTCAGAATTTTACCGGCATGCTGTTTTGGTAACAGATTTGGTTGGAAAAGCCGGAACTTTTGATCAGAATCAGGTTGCCATTCAAATGATAGGATATTCATTTTTGGATTTGAATGATAGTGTAAAGCGCACTGAACCGGCCTATTCAGCGCTTTATGAAAAAAGAACGCAGAGTGACCTTCAGGGATATTATATTTTTCATAAATTTATTGAGACGAAAGACAGTATCAGTGATACACTGGTGTACCGGTTTGATTTTGATCCGTATTTTCAGATAACTGCAAAGCGTCCTGCTGAATTAAGTGAAACAGATTTATTTAATAATTGAAATATGAAAATTTTAGGAATTTTAATTTGCCTTTTTTTATCGGAAATTTTGCCATAGCGCAGGATGATGAAATTGATAATACACAAGACAAGGCAAAAGTAGAGAAGGCAGTTGTTCACTGGGCCGATTCAGTTTTTTATTCTCATTCAAATTATAAATTCGAAAACTTCAGGGCAGAATATTCTGACGGATATTACATTGCTGTGATGAGAGCAAAAGCGTATAAAGAAAGAGTAACAGATCTTGAAAATGATAAATCAGCGGGGCGGTTCAAAGGCACACAGGAAGCTTATGATACAGAACACAAAACGCTGAATGACGCTTATCTGAAAGCTCAGACAGAGGCGGATAATTATAAAGAGCGCGCTGATTATTATCTGGTGCATTTCTGGTCTAATATTCAAACAACAGATGGAATTACAGTCTATTATGAACACATTGTAAAACTCAACAATAACTATCAGGTAACTGAAGCAACAATCAATAGTGCTATTGGCAAAAAAGATGAAAACACACAAATCCTTTATAAAAAAGATGTAAAGGGTGATGATAAAAAAAAAAGTGACACAGCAGTTCCGTTGAATAATCCGGCAGACTCAAAAGTTGGAAACGGCAGTGTTTCTATCACTACTGATACCGGTAATACCACCACTACAACAAATACTGAAAACACTTCCGGTAAATCAAAAAAAGATAAAAAGAAGAAAAAGTAATTACTTCAGTCACTCTTGTCGTTTAAATTACTCATCGTAGGCTCTGGTTCTGCTGTTCCCACTTTAACAAGGGCGGTTACTTCACAATATCTGAATTTTAATGAAAGAAGAATTCTGATTGATTGCGGTGAAGGAACACAACTTCAGCTTAGAAAATTCAAAGTACGGTTTCAGCGGCTTCAGTATATTTTTATTTCTCATTTGCACGGTGACCATTTTCTTGGAATTTTTGGTTTACTCTCATCCATGAATCTTTTGGGAAGAACACAAAAGCTGATTATTTTTGTCCGGATGGATTGGAGAAGATGATTAAACCCAATTTGAAGTCAGTAAAGTTTATCTTGATTTTGAATTGGAATTTGTCAGAGTAAGTACTAAAACAAAAATTAGAATTTTTGAAGACAGAATTCTGGAAGTGTATGCATTTCCCGTTAAACACCGAATTGAGTGTTATGGTTATTTGTTCAGGGAAAACCGAAGGAACTGAATATCGATAAAGATCAGATTGAAAAATATGCTATCTCACGTGCTGAAATCTGGGCTATAAAAAATGGTTCTGATCTTGAACGAAACGGAAAAATTATTCTGAATAAAAATCTGACTTTACCTCCTTCTCATTTGTTTCAATATGCTTTTTGTACAGATACAAAGTATGATGAAAAAGTAGCAGGTTATGTAAAAGGATCAGATTTGCTTTATCACGAAGCAACTTTTACAGAAAAACAAGCCGACAGAGCAAAAGCAACTTACCACTCTACTGCACTTCAGGCAGCAAAAATTGCTGAAAAAGCAGAAGTAAAACAGTTATTGCTGGGGCATTTTTCTGCCCGTTTTGGTGCAACCACCGAACTAGAATCAGAGGCAAAACAGGTATTTAAAAATACCGTTTGTGTCAAAGACGGTGACGAATTCAACTTCTGATTTGCTCTGATTTAAAATGATTTAATGACCATTGTCATAGTTTAATAATTCCTGATTGCACAACTTTCTTCTCATTTTCAACGTATTAATAAAAAAACAGGGGAGATGGAAAAGGGGTTACGCATACTGGTTTTCTGCTCAATAGTATTTTTACTGTTATTGTCATCTTGTGATAAAAATGAGCAGGCGTACAAAAAACTAATCAATGAAGGCAGATGGAAAGTGACACAACTGACTGCCGGAAATACTGATTTTACAAAACTTCCCAAGTGGGAAATTTTTCCCTGTGAAAATCATGAAGGGTATTGTGAAGCACGCTGGGAACATCAGAACGGAAGCATGGTTAATTTCTATTATCAGTTCACCAGTCTGGGTGGGAAGTTCACTTATTTTATTGATCCGGCAGAATCTGAAACAACAACCATGGCTTATTCTCAATGCCAGAATTTCAGCGGTCAGTATAAGGTTTACAAAAGTAACCGAAAAACCATTCATCTTGAATCTGAGTTAACGGCAGGATATCCTGAAACTCTTGTGGTTATAATTCTTGAAAGGGAATAGACCCTGAAATTTTCGTCGATTTATTTTTTTATTTTGTCTTTAGAATTTGCGGACTGGTCAAAAACCATGAAGGGTTTCCCCCTCAGGTTTTTTCTAAATCGGTTTATTATAAATCAGATGCAATACTTTGGATCAAGTTTTCAGAGTAGTAGCTGATACTGATAGGAGTATCAGCGTAGTTTAATTGAGAGTCCGGTTTCTAGCAGTTCCGGACGAAAGTCAGTAATCGAAGAAATTTGATTATTGTAAAACCCAAAGCTTGTGAGAGAGTGTTCAACGAACACTCTCTTGCTTTTTAAGGGCAGGTGGTTACCGGATTTCCGCAAATGCAATCGCAATTTATCCACCCGGTCATAATTTTTCCATCTTCTGAAGAGAATTCAACCTCTGCATAATCATAATAAAGACGCTTCAATTTGATTGATCGTTCTGCTCCGATTGTTCTCAAACCAACCGTCTTTTTGTGAAATGATATGAAACATATAATCTTCTCCTTGTGGTAATTTTTGAATTATTTTTCCATTGGGTGATTCACGCAAATTTGTTGGCTGGTCTTCATCCGGATCATCTATGTAGGCACGTAAATCAAATTTTTGTTTAAACCCTTCATCTGAAAAAATGAATTCAGGTTCAGGCGGAGTGATCATGGTAGTATCAGAATTATTCTGAGTAAAATTGTTTTCTGATAAGGAGTCTGTTTGATCAGTATTGATTTCAGTTTGATTGTTAGTGCATCCTGAAAAAATTAAAAGACAAAAAACGGTACTGGTTATATATAGCATATTTTCAATTTTTCATATCAAATGTAAGACATTCTTGATCAAAAGAACTGACGATAATTCCAGCCTGTCAATTCAAAAACTGCCGATATGTCACTTCTAAAGGCCTTGATTTTACTCAATTCTGCCAAAAAATACGATTTTAAAGGATAATTTCATTTGGCATATGGATTGACTAAAGGGAATCAACGCTTTTAGCAAACAAAACAAAGAACAGACTTAATAAAATTAATATGAGCAAAATTATTGGAATCGACCTGGGAACTACAAACTCGTGCGTATCTGTGATGGAAGGAAACGAACCGGTTGTTATCACCAATGCTGAAGGAAAAAGAACTACACCTTCGATTGTGGCATTTGTGGATGGTGGTGAACGCAAAGTCGGTGATCCTGCAAAACGTCAGGCAATCACAAACCCTAAAAAAACAATCTATTCCATCAAACGTTTCATGGGAGCATCTTTTGATCAATCTTCAAAAGAAGTTGCACGCGTGCCTTATGAGGTAGTCAAAGGAGATAACAATACACCGCGTGTAAAAATTGATGACCGCCTTTACAGCGCTCAGGAAATTTCTGCAATGATTCTTCAGAAAATGAAAAAAACAGCTGAAGATTATCTGGGGCAGGAAGTTACTGAAGCAGTTATTACTGTTCCGGCGTACTTCAACGATGCACAGCGTCAGGCAACAAAAGAGGCCGGTGAAATTGCCGGACTGAAAGTAAAACGAATCATCAATGAACCAACGGCAGCAGCGCTCGCTTACGGTTTGGATAAGAAAAATAAAGATCAGAAAATTATCGTTTTCGATTTTGGAGGAGGAACACATGACGTTTCTGTTCTTGAGTTAGGCGATGGAGTATTTGAAGTGCTTTCAACAGATGGTGATACCCATTTGGGTGGTGATGATGTGGATGATAAAATCATTAACTGGCTGGCAGATGAATTTAAAAAAGATGAAGGTTTGGATTTGCGTAAAGATCCAATGGCACTTCAGCGTTTAAAAGAAGCTGCCGAAAAAGCAAAAATCGAATTGTCTTCATCTTCAACTACAGAAATCAACCTGCCTTATATCATGCCGGTAGACGGTATGCCAAAACACCTTGTGCGCACTTTGTCACGCGCCATGTTTGAGCAGCTGATTGATGATCTGGTTAAACGTACCATTGAACCTTGCAAAACTGCTTTGAAAAATGCAGGTTTGTCAACGTCAGATATTGATGAAGTGATTCTGGTAGGTGGTTCAACACGTATTCCGGTAATTCAGGAAGCAGTAAAAAAATTCTTTGGTAAAGAACCTTCAAAAGGCGTGAATCCGGATGAAGTGGTTGCTGTGGGTGCTGCAATTCAGGGTGGAGTATTAACCGGTGAAGTGAAGGATGTATTGCTTTTGGATGTTACGCCGCTTTCACTTGGAATTGAAACCATGGGTGGTGTAATGACCCGCTTAATTGAAGCCAACACAACTATCCCTACAAAAAAATCAGAAGTATTTTCAACGGCAGCAGATAATCAGACAGCAGTGGATATTCACGTGCTTCAGGGTGAAAGACCCATGGCATCTGATAACAGAACACTGGGAAGATTCCAGTTGTCAGACATTCCGCCTGCAAGAAGAGGTACACCTCAGATTGAAGTTTCATTCGATATTGATGCAAACGGTATCATGAGTATTTCTGCAAAAGATAAAGCAACCGGAAAAGAACAGTCAATAAAAATTGAATCATCTTCCGGATTGTCTCAGGCTGAAATTGACCGCATGAAAGCTGAGGCAGCATCAAATGCTGATGCAGATAAAAAGCGAAAAGAAGAAGCAGATAAACTGAATGCAGCTGATGCGCTGATTTTCCAGACTGAAAGACAGTTAAGCGAATACGGTGATAAAATTCCTGCTGAGAAAAAAGCGCCAATTGAATCAGCACTTGCTGAATTGAAAGCGGCACACGGTGCTAAAGATTTTGATAAAATGGAAACAGCAATGCAAAATCTGAATACAGTATTCCAGGCTGCTTCTCAGGATATGTATGCAAATGCTGGTGGCGGAGCAGAAGGACAACCTCAGGGTGATACCGGAAACAGCTCTGGCACAAAAGATGCAGAAGCTGAAGATGTGGATTTTGAAGAGGTAAAAGACAAGTAATTTCTTTTCTTACTTAAATAACAATTGAAAGGTCCTCCGTTCAGCTGAACGGGGGATTTTTTTTTGACTGACTGGTAGAAATAAAAGGTAATATGATTCTTTTATTCAGTGCCGATATTGTAAATTTGAACGACTGAGTAATATTTCTCATCCCCGATAAACTATGAAGAATTGGAAATCACTTGTCATTTTTTTATTGCTTGGCGGACTGGCCTGGTTTGCCTATTACCTCAGTACAGATAAAGGAAATTCAAAACTGGCAGATGAAGCACTTTCAGACTTTGCTGTAAAGGATACTGCGACAATTGATAAATTAATTTTGACAGATACCGATGGAAATCCGGGAGTGAATCTGGTCAGAACTCCTCAGGGCTGGACAACGGATAAAGGAGATTGTGTACAACAGCATCTGGTAAATACAATGCTTGAAACCATCCGGCATATTGCTGTGAAAAGCCCTGTTCCAAAAGACGCAGTAGAAAACATCAATAAAAATCTGACAGCGCATCACCGCAAAGTTGAGATCTATGTAAAAGGTGAACTGGTTAAAACCTGGTACATTGGAAATCCAACTGCAGATCATTATGGAACTTACATGTTATTGAAAGATCCTGAACTGGGAAAATCTCCTGAGCCTTTTATTATGCATGTTCCGTCAGAGCATGGTAGTGTTCAGAGCAGATTCATTACCAACCCGCTTGAAATGCAGTGCACCGGAATTTTTAATTATGATCCGCTTCATGTGAAATCAATTGATGTGAAAATTCCTGACTCAACAGAACTTAATTTTAAAGTAGTGGCCAATGCAGAAAATAATTTCTCACTCTTCAATAACGAAAAAGCAGTTTCAGATTTTGATACCAGTAAAGTAAGAACCTATATTTTATTTTATCAGAAAGTACATTTTGAATCACACAACACATTGCTTGATTCGAAACAGGTTGATTCTTTAAAAACAAGCACGCCCTATTATACCATTGATGTTACTGATAAGGATGGAAATATAAAGGGTGTAAAGCTTTACAAAAAGAGATTTGTTGTTGAGCGTTACGGATATGACGGTGAATTGCTGGAATTTGATCAGGACAGACTTTGGGTGGTGCTTGATAACGGTACTTTGGTTGTTGGTCAGTATCACGTTTTTGACAAACTCATGCGTGACATCCGTTTCTTTGAAAGATAATCCAGCGTAACGTCAATCAGGTTTTTTATTCAAGGCGTCAAACTTAGCGGTCATAGTTGGATTACCGTGCGTCAGTTTTTTAATCGACAAATCTTCTGCTTTATCATTTGCCAGACGAAGGTTATTCTCAGATGATAACAAAGCATCTTTAGTTTTTTGAAGATGAGAAATTGTTTTATCTATTTCATCAATTGCTTCTTTGAATTTGCGGCTGGCCAGATCATAATTTCTTGAAAAGCCTTCTTTGAATTTATTCATTTTTTCTTCAAAGTTGGTGATGTCAATATTCTGGTTTTTTACCTGCGCTAGTTCTGCCTTGTATTTGAGCGAGCTCATTGCGGCATTTCTCAGCAGTGTTATGATAGGTATAAAAAACTGCGGACGGACAACATACATTTTACCGTATTTGTAAGATACGTCAACAATGCCCGTATTGTATAGTTCACTCTCTGATTCCAGTAATGTTACAAGTACAGCATATTCACATTTTTTTTCAGTGCGGTCTTTGTCCAGTTCTTTTAAAAAATCTTCGTTCTTCTTTTTTGTTGCTGTTTCATCACCCTCATTTTTCATTTCAAACATGATTGAAATGATTTCATTTCCTGCTTCATCATTTTCACGGTAAATAAAATCTCCCTTACTGCCCGTTTTTGAATCGTTATCTTTTTCGAAATAGGCAAGGGGAAAAGCAGTAGCGCGCAATTTATTAAATTCAGTTTCGCAATGCTGTTCAAGGGTTTCACCAAGCATCTTGGTTGAAAGCTTTAGTTTCATGTCTTTCCTGAAAGCAATTTCTTCATCTTTGATTTTGATGATATCTTCCTTTGCTTTGAGTTCAGCAGCAAATTTTTCCTTTAATGATTTTTCAAGCAGAAGCTTTTCTGTTTCTTTGTTTTTCAGATCATTTGCAAGTGAATCACGCTCTTTTTCAATTTTAAGGACTGCTTCTGTTACTTTCAGTTTTTTCTGTCTCAGCAAGTTCAATTTTTGATTTCAAATCAGCAAGTTCACCATCTTTTTTAGGGAGTTGAGAAATCAGCTCCTGTTCACTTTTGGATTTCAGTCCTGAAATTTCCAGATCTTTTTTTGCTATCAGTTCCTGAAAAGTTCGTTTGAGTTTTTCTTCTGAAAGCTGAACGGCATTTTGCTTATCTTTTTCAGCAAGATTTAATCTGGCTTTTAGTTCCTCTTCAAATTTATGATCGCGAACCTGCTTGAGAATATCAGCAAAACCTGCTTCATCTACTTTAAATACCTTTTTACAATTCGGACAGACAATATCATTCATATCAGTGGAATTTTATCAGTAATGCGTTTATTGAAATATTAAAAGGCAGTTTGATCAGCATGATATTTAAAATAACGCCGGAGAAAAAGAAATTTATTTCCTTTTCTTTGAAAGTACAATTTTGTTTCCTTCAATAGTAATCAGCCAGGTTTTGTCAAAAATCTGAGGAAGGTAACGGAGATATAATTTGGTACGCTGTGACATTTCATTTCCTTCACCTTCTTTTAATACTCCGGTGAATTCATAAACCTGTGTGTTCGGATGTTTTTCACCGTACATATCAATGATCGTGATGATGGTACGCATTACTTTCCACACATCGCCTTTGTTGGTCAGCGCATATTCCTCACCTTCATATTCTTCATTCAGTACACCAAAGGCAATAACGGCATGCAGTATATTTTCTTTCTTACGGGCAAAACGAACTTCATACTCCACACCAAAGTCTGTGCTGAAATGATACACCTGACCGGTTGGAATATTAGGTTTTATAATCTCGTAAATGTCCTGCATTATTTTCCAAATATAATGTAATCCAAGCTAATATTCTCTTCACGGCTTGAAGGAATTTGTTTACCGTTGGAAAGCTCCTTAACCCTGATGTTTACAAAGGACCTTATTTCAGAAACGGTAATATTTCCGTCTTTGTTGGAATCTGCCGCCAGATCAGTTAACCCGCTGATCAGTACGTAAGTAAAGAGTCCGTTCTTCCATAAATCACTTTCCATGGCATATTCAGCACCGCCTGCACTTGAAATTACTGTGGCTCCTGAACCTTTTTGAGTACTGGAGAACAGATCCTGCATCAGTTCCAGGCTGTTTTCAAAGCCAAATCCTTCTTTATTTCTCACGCCAACCCCGGCTGCCCTGAATTCTACACCTCCTGATTCAACCTCCGGTTCCGGACCTCTTTCAATTTCATCTTTGTCTAATTCTCCGCTGTGACAAGTATCCATGATCAGAAGTTTTTTGTAAGCCTTGATTTTACCAAGCATTTCGTGAATCGTGTCATACGATAATCCGGATGTTTCAGGTGAGTCAAAATTCATGTCATGGGTTGCGTAGAAATAATCAAAATCAACGTTCAAAACGCCGTGACCTGCAATAAATATGACCACTACATCTTCATAGGTGCAACTGGTGAAAAAACTTTCCAGAGCTAAAAAGCCTGAAACTGTCACTTCTTCATCCAATAATAACCTGGTAAAAACCTGATTGTACATAGTGGCTGTCTGATTCAGTTTGGCAACAACATCTTTTGCGTCTTTTACAGGATAGGTCAGATTAAAGCGTGTGTCTTTGTAATTACTGACCCCAATTGCAACCACATAAAGATTGTTTTTCTGACCGGAATTCTCTCTGATAATTTCCACTGATTCATACATGGATTCTGCTCCGTTTGAATTGATACAGGAAATCTGAATTTTATTTACACCGGTGATCAGCGGAATTTCAATTTCCTTACGAATTGATTTTACTTTTGATTCGGGTCTTATTCCTCCTTCTCCAAAAACAGGAACATCATTCACATATACATTTATCTGTTGAATGTTATACGTGTCATCCCATGCTTTTACTGATACTTTAACTGAACTTTCATTCACTACCAGCGGCAAATCTGTTTCATTGTAAATGTGCGGAATCTGATAATCAATTTTCAGATTTCCTTCTTCCATCTGCAATTTTTTAAGACGTTTTTTGTAGAGATAATTATAAGCGCGGATTAATTGCTCAGGTGATTTTCCAATTCGTGCAGCAACAATATCAGGTCTGTTAAGGTAAATATCAAACTGTTCAAACGGTACAAGTTTTCCGTCAATTCTGAAAGCAATTCCTTTCAGTGAATTTCGTGATGCCATGTAATAATTATCCGGAGTATAAATCATGAATTCTTTTCCGCCAACGGCAATGTAAGTGGCAACAGTTTGACATGTTTTATAATCAGATATTTTCAAGGTACCATCTGCTGAGGCAGAAAAGGCACGGTCAGCATCTTTGTCAAAAACTACTTTGTGAACAGCGCCGTAATGATCTTTTAACTGACAGATTTTTTCTCCCGTTGAAGTGTTCCAGAAAATAATTGAATTGTCTGCTTCCCACACTGAATTATTGCCAGCTCCTGAAACAAGAACTGAACCATCTTTGTTATAATCAATCGAACTGATCATGTTCACGTGTCCGGTAAGAATTTTTTCTGTTTTCCAGTCAGAAGTATTTCTGATATGGATTGTTTTATCCCATGCTGAGGTTGCTAATTTGTTTCCGTCCGGACTGAATTTTATTGAGTTTATGACAATTGTCTGATCCGTGAACTGCTGAATTTCTTTTTTGGTTTCGTAGTTCCAAACTCTTGTTGTCTGATCGTGTCCGCCTGAAGCAATTAAGGGTTGGGTAGGATGAAAATCAAGTGTCAGAATTCCTGCAGTATGACCTTTTAATTCTGTGATTTTTTTAGTGCTCTCGAAATCCCAGATTTTTATCACATTCATAAATCCGGCGCCCGCAACATATTTTCCGTCATCTGAAATTGAAACACACTGAATGAGTTCAGAATCTGTTGGAAGTTGTTTGACCATTTCTCCGTTAGTCACATCCCATATACCCATGGTGAGCGTGTAATTCATTGCAACCAGGTATTTGCCATCGGGTGTAAATTCACACGGAAAAAATCCCTGAATATCACAGGCAATTTTATTCAGCTGCAGATCCCAGATCTGAATTCTCAATTGATCTGTTGCAACAGCTACGTAGTTTCCGTCCTGACTGTAAGCCATGTTCAATATCTCGCTCACCTTGCCTCCTAGATCCTTAAAAATAGTATTTGTTTTTATTGTAAAAACGGATCATGTTCATATTGGCCATCATCAGAATATCACCTGAGGGATGTCCTGTAACACATCGTGAAGCAAGGTAAGGTTCATTGAATTCAGTAATTAATTTTTGATTTTTGTAATCGATGATTTGAACAGCGCCACCATGTGTTGCCAGATATAAATGATTTTCTTTTTTGTCAAATTCCAGATCAATTAATTTGGTGCTGTAAACGGATGATGTGTAAACAAATTTTGACTGGTTGACATCAAAAATGCGAAGCTTGTCATCATTGAATCCCCAGGCTATTAAATCCCCGTCTTTGGAAATGGAACCACGTGTAAACGGAAAATTAAATTCATTAAAAAGCTTAACTGTTTTTATTACCGTCATTGTTTCAAGATCATGGTATATAATGTTTCCCAGCTGATCTAATGAATACGCTTTTTTGTCTTTTACATTTACCACAAGTGACATGCAATACACATCCGGAATTGATTTTGTTTGTCCGTTTGAAAGATCCGTTACTGCCACATTTGAATTCTCATCCACATGAACAATTTTGGCCCCGTCATCAATAAAGGCAACTCCTTTGGATGAGTATGATGCTTTGAATTTGTGTTTCAGTTCTCCGGTGATGACATTCCATATTAATAATTCACCATCAGATGAAACACCAGCCAGGTGAATGTTATCTGGTGCAAAGGTTAGTTGTTCAACAATACCGTTGGTGCCAAAAAGCGTGCGGTATTCCATGGTAGTGGACACATCCCATATTTTGATGATTTTATTCACCGCCGCGCTTGCCAGATATGTTCCGTCAGGACTGACAGCCATGGCGCAGATCTGATCATTGTGACCGGTTGTCATGACTACTTCAGGTGCTGTTTGTGCAAATGAAATAACACACTGAAAAAATAAACAGAGAACAAAAATCCGGTGGAGCATCTTTTTAGTTATTTGAAATATCGAAAATCATGCCCGTTTTTTATTTTCAGTAATGATTCATAAATGAGACGGATTCCGTTTTCCACATCTTCGCGGTAAGCCATTTCAACAGTGGTGTGCATATATCTTAACGGTGTTGAAATAAGTACTGACGGAACACCGCTGTTTGAATAGGCGAAAGCATCAGTGTCTGTTCCGGTTGCGCGGGATACCGCAGCACGCTGAAATTTTATTTTTGCTTTTTGCGCAGCATCAATCACAAGTTTTAAAAGATTATTCTGTACTGCAGGCCCATAAGTAACTACCGGTCCTCCGCCGCATTTCAGATCTCCCTGTTGTATTTTACTGATCATAGGCGTTTGTGTATCATGACATACATCTGTAACAATAGCAACATCCGGCTGAATTCTTTCAGCAATCATTTCTGCTCCGCGTAATCCAACTTCTTCCTGCACAGCGTTGGTGATATACAATCCAAACGGAAGTTTCACTTTATTTTCATGTAATAATCTGGCAACTTCAGCAATCATAAATCCACCGATGCGGTTGTCCAGAGCTCTTCCAACAAATTTGTCTTTGTTCAGAATCATGAATTCATCTTCAAACGTAACAACACATCCAACATGTACTCCCATTTTCTCAACTTCTTCCTGGGTTGTGCATCCGCAATCCAGAAAAATATTTTTCATGGAAGGAGTATCTTCTTTTTCAGCACGGGTGTGAATTGCCGGCCAGCCAAAAACTGCTTTTACAATTCCTTTATCTGTATGAATATTCACACGCATGGATGGTGCAATCAAATGGTCAGATCCGCCATTACGTTTCAGATAAATGAAACCGTCTTTGGTAATGTAATTGACAAACCAGGATATCTCATCAGCATGTGCTTCAATAACTACTTTATATTTTGCAGATGGATTTACAATACCTACGACATTCCCGTAAGCATCTACCCAATGATCGCTGATATAAGGCTTAATATAATTCAGCCACATTTTCTGACCTTCTTTTTCAAACCCTGTCGGGGCGGGGTTATTTATGTAGTTTTCAAGAAATTCCAGTGATTTTTTGTTCAGAACCTGTTTGGATTTTGCCATGGTGTTTGGTTTTAAAGATTGGGATATACTGTATAAAATTATAAATTAGCGGATATAAATTCCCGAAACATGTTAAAATTTCCGGTTATCCTTTTACTTCTTTGCATCAGCGCTGGTGTTTTTGCTCAGACAGACACATCCAAAACGCTTCAGGGCGGGGGAGTAGATCAGCGGATTCTCGATTCCCTTGGTCTTGTCAATCCTGAACTTCAGAAAAAATACAATGAAGGTGTGCGTGCACTGACTTCAAATAATTACATGGAGGCGGTTCAGCGTTTTACTGAAGTTACTCTTATGGAGCCTTCTTATGTAACTGCTTATTACAATCGCGGAATGGCGTTCAAAGGCCTTGCAAAAACAACTGAAGCAATCGCTGATTTCAATAAAGTTCTGGAACTCGATCCTTCAAACCATACAGCCGCATACATCAAAGGAGAAATTTACAATGAAAGCGGAGATTATGAAGAAGCCGCGAAAGCTTTTCAGCAGGCATCTGAAATAAACAGAACTGATGAAAAGTATGCTTATTTTCAGGGTGTAGCACTTTTTCAGTCAGAGAAATATGAAGAGGCTATCAAAGCATTTGATGAAGCCATCAGAAGAAAACCGGATTATGCTTATGCCTATAATGACCGGGGCAGTGCTAAAGTGCAGATAGAAAATTATGATGCAGCTATTCTGGATTATAATATGGCCATAAAATATGATGCCAATCTGCATTTCGCATACAACAATCTGGGTTCTGCTTACCGTAAAAAAGAAGACTGGGTAAACGCTGAAAAATATTATACAGAGGCAATCAAACGCAAACCGGATTATTATATCGCATATAACAACAGAGGCTCAGCAAGATTTGCACAGGGAAAATATGCTGATGCACTGGCTGATTTTTCAAAAGCAATTCAGTTAAATCCGGATTATGCTTTTGCTTATAACAATCAGGCATCTGTTTATATCAAAATGGAAAAATTTGAAGAAGCGGTGAAAGCATGTGATAAAGCAATTTCATTAAACGGTGAATACACTGAAGCTTATTTCAACCGCGGAATTGCAAAAGAAATGCTGAAGGATGTTACCGGTGCGTGTGCTGACTGGCAGGATGCCTTCATTCTTGGAAGTGAAAACGCTGAACAATATATCAATAGTCCCGCATGCGCAGGAAACAACTAACCCAATCCGACATGAAAAAATTTATTGTTTCACTATTATTTTCTGCCCTCGCATTAAATGCCTGGCTGCAGGATGTGCCTTTTGATAAAGCACTTTTTAAAGAGCGTAAAGAAGAGTTTAAAGTTGCTGAAGAAGCATTGGAAACAGGAGACATGCACTACATGAATTTTCCGGCTGATTATCAGACAGCAGTTACCTACTATCTGAAAGCAAATGCTTTTAATCCAAACAGTGGTGATCTCAATTATAAAATAGGAATGTGTTTATCTGAATTTTGATAAATATCAGATGAAACAGTATTTTGAGAAAGCGTATAATCTTAAACCTACTGTCAGTCCGGATATCCTTTTCTACTTAGGCTGGTGTTATCACCTGGATGGAAACTGGACCAAGGCCATGGAATACTACAACATGTTTGCAGGCAAAGCTACTGCACCCGAACTTGCACCGTTGAAAACAGAAGCCTTCAAAAAAATTCAGGAATGTAAAAACGGTCAGGCGCTTGAAAGTCAAAAGGCAAGAGTTTGGATTGACAATATTGGTGATGAGATCAACTCACAATATCCCGATTATGCACCGGTAATTTCTACAGATGAAGCTTTGATGATTTTTACAACACGCCGTCCGGATACGGAAGAAATGGCCTTTGGCGGTTATTTTGAAGATTTGTATGTTTCAAGACGGGAGAACGGAGTCTGGTCAAAAGCAGTACCTATTGGAAAACCGGTAAACGTGAAAGGGCAGCATGATGCAACTATCGGTTTATCACCAGATGGTCATACGCTGTATGTATATAATGATGACCGCGGGAACGGAGATATTTATGAATCAATAGATGAAGACGGTGCTTGGTCACAACCTGAACTGATGGAAAAAACGATCAATACAGATGCGCATGAACCTGACGCTTCATTGACATTTGATGGTAAACGTCTTTATTTTACAAGTGATAAACCTGGCGGAACAGGAGGACATGATATTTATTATTCTGACTGGAATGATGAAAAGCAAAAATGGGGAGAAGCAATTAATGTTGGTACAGTTCTCAACACACCGTATGATGAAAGAAGTGTATTCATTCACCCTGACGGAGAAACGATGTATTTTGCTTCCAAAGGACACAATACAATGGGCGGTTATGATTTATTTTATTCCAAACTGGTGGATGGTAAATGGACAACTCCAGTTAATCTTGGACCTCCGTTAAATACTCCGGATGACGATGTACAATTGGTTGTTGCCGGTAACGGAAGATTTGGTTATTGCTCATCCTACAGATCCGGCGGATATGGAGAAAAAGACATTTATGTGATAACTTTTCTTGGACCAGAAAAATTGCCTGTACTTTCTAATGAAGACAATTTGATTGCGTCCATTGCAAAACCAATCAAAGAAAAACTGGAAGAGCCACAACTGGTAAGTGAAGGAAGTAACATGGCAATTCTTACCGGTATCATTCGTGACGAAAAAACAAAACAACCATTGAAAGCACAAATTGTGCTGGTAGATAATGAGGCCAATAAAGTAATTGCAGAATTTAATTCAGATGCTGTTACGGGTAAATATCTGGTTTCCTTACCCGGCGGATCAAATTACGGAATTGCCATACGTAAAGATGGATATCTCTTCCATTCTGAAAACTTTGTAATTCCGGATGAAAGCGGATTCAGACAATACAATAAAGATGCTGATCTGAAAAAAGTAGAAGTCGGACAGACAATTATATTGAGAAATATATTCTTTGATCTGGACAAATACACATTGCGTCCTGAATCTGTGAATGAGCTTGAACGCCTGATTAAATTACTGCAGGAAAATCCGACGATGAAAATCGAAATTTCAGGACATACGGATACACGTGGAAGTGCTGAGCACAATCAGGAACTTTCCTATAACCGGGCCAAAGCGGTTGTTGATTATCTGATTGCTCACGGAATTGATGCGGGCCGTTTGACATATGCAGGTTATGGTGAAACCAAAACTATTGTTTCGGATGAGGCAATTGCAAAGATGAAATCAACCACTGAAAAGGAGGAGGCACATCAGCAAAACCGCAGAACAGAGTTCAAGATTCTCAGCATGTAACCTGCCGACGAATACTTTTCGACAAGCGATAGAACATAAGTTTTTTTCGATTGAATACGCATTTCTTGCAAAATAAGGCGGGATTGTATTAAATTCGCATAAATTTGCAGGAATGAAACTCAGACTACTACTCATTTTTCTGATTCCTTTTTTCGCATTTTCTCAGGGCAAAAGAACACTTGCCACAAAAAAAATGTTTGATAAGGCTGTTGAAGCATACAATGCCGGCAACAATGATGAAGCATTGGGTATGTTTAAACAATGCGTGGCGGATGACCCAACATTCACAGAAGCTTATTTGAACATTTCTTATATCTATTTTGAAGCTAAAGATTATGACAATTCATTGTCTAATTCACTGAAAGCACTTCAGACAAATCAGTTTCAATCTTCTATTTTCATTCAAACTGCCCGTTGTTATTATCATCTTGAACAATATGACAGCACTGTGCATTATATGAAACAGGGAAGTTCATTCGGTGCACTTTCTGAGTCTGATTATTTGTATTCTGCCAAAAGTCTTGTTTACCTGGGTGAATACCGTGAAGCGACTTTGTATTTTGGAAAAGCTATTGAATTGAATGCAAATAACGCACTCTATTATAATGAGCGGGGCAATGCGTATTTTCAACTGGGAGAATATGATTTGGCAAAAGCTGATTTTGATAAAGCGCTTGGGCTGAATCCTCAATCATCATCTGCCATTGCAAATATGGCCAATGTGGCTTTGGCAATGGGTGATAATGAAACAGCCATGACTTATATTGAAAAAGGAATTTCAGGTGCATCTGATGAACAAAAAGTAGATCTGCTGATTCTGAAAGGAAATTATTATAAGAATACCGGTGATTTTGAAAATGCATCAGCCGCATACAATGAAGCTTATGAATTGGATCAGGAAAATGCTGTAGTACTAAACAATCAGGCTGCTGTGCTTATTGAACTGGAAGATTATCAGGGAGCATTTGAAAAATGTAATCTGGCACTTGACCTGCAGCCTGAAATGATGGAAGCCTATTTCAACAGAGGCATTGCAAATGAAATGCTGCGTAATGTTGAAGATGCGTGCCTTGACTGGGAACAGGCGTTTATCCTGGGGTCTGAAATTGCTGAAGAATATCTGAACAGTCCGATTTGTATTGAATAGAAAGATGAAAAAATTACTCGTTGCTATAGCAGTTTTGGTTGTCTTCAATTCAATTGGACAAGATAAAGACATACCGTTTGACAAAAGATTGTTTGAAGACAGAAAAGAAGAATTTGATAAAGCCGTTGCGGAAATCAAAGAAGGAGATTTTTACTTTTATGACGGTGCTTCCAGTGACCTTACCCTGGCACTGGATCATTACCTGAAAGCTCAGGCTTTCAATCCTTATTCATCCATGCTGAACTTTAAAGTAGGTGTTTGTTATTTATACAGTAACCAAAATTCAGAAGTCTTCAGTATCTTGAATTTGCATACAGAGTTTTTCCTGAAGTGGATCCGAATATTCGTTTTATCTGGCTCAGGCATATCAGCTTGCGGGTGAATTTGAAAAAGCAATTGAGTTGTATCGTGAACACAAAGATCTTGATTCGTGATGGTGATGAAGCGCAGCGTAATTTCATCAATAAGAAAATTTCAGAATGCAGAACGGGTCAGGAATTAAAAGCAAACCCCGTTAGAGTTTGGATTGACAATTTAGGTGACAGCATCAATACAGAATATCCGGAATTTTCACCGGTAATTTCTGCTGACAACCGCGTTTTATTTTACACAGCACGCCGTCCTGACTCTTACGGCGGTGCAAAAGATGAAACCAATACTTACTACGAGGATATTTACTATTCTTCGCGTGAATACGGTGGTGAATGGACAGGATCTGTAAATATTGAACAGCCAATCAATACTATTTCTCATGATGCAACAGTTGGTCTGGCGCCTGATGGTAAATCCCTTCTTACCTACAAAGGATTGAACAGTAAAAACGGAGATATTTTTATTACCCGTCAGGATGAAAATGGAGTTTGGGCTGAGCCGGTTTCTATTGGTGCAACTATCAATACGAAATATCACGAGTCAAGCGCAACACTTTCTTTTGATGAGAAAACACTTTATTTTGAATCAGATCAGCCGGGCGGATTTGGTCAGCATGATATCTACGTCGCTTATTGGGATGAAGCAACTCAAACCTGGGGAAAACCTGAAAATTTAGGACCAACAATCAATACAGAGTTTGAAGAAAAAGGAGTTTTCTTTCACCCGGATAATAAAACACTTTACTTCTCTTCCAACGGACACAACAACATTGGAGGACTGGATATTTTCAAAACAGTACTAGATCCTGAAACAAAAACCTGGTCTAAACCTGAAAACATCGGTTATCCTATCAACACACCAGATGACGACATTTACTTTGTTGTAACTGGTGATACCCGTTATGCCTATTATTCTTCTTACCGTGAAGATGGATTTGGTGAAAAAGACATTTATAAAATTACGTTCCTGGGTGACAAGAAAGATCCAGTGCTTGCAGGTGCAGATATTGAAGGAAGTGATGATGAACTTTTTGCTTCTGTTCCAAAATCAAAAATGATCGAACAGTTTGATAACTCTAAATTATTTGTTCTGAAAGGTGTTGTAACAGATGGTAAAACCAAAGTTGGAATTTCTGCAAACCTCTCAATCATCAATGCAAAAACAAATGAAAAAGTTACGGATATAATTACAAACTCTGACGGAACTTACTCTGTGATATTGGTTCCTGGTGAAACGTATGCTGTGACTGTTTCAGGAAGCTCATATACTATTGCATCCAAAACACTCAACAGTACAAAAGACGACAACAACAAAGAGATTACCATGAACTTTGAATTGTTTGCTCCAACAACCGGAACAACCTTTGCGCTGCACAACATCTATTTTGATTTTGATAAATCAGATTTGAGACACGTGTCTTGTGATGAGCTGGATAAACTTGCAAAAATCATGAAAGAAAATCCAACAATTGTGATTGAACTTGCAGGACATACTGACAGACGTGGTTCAGATGATTACAACATGGTGCTTTCAAAAGAGCGTGCTGAAATTGCTAAGGCATATCTTGTTTCAAAAGGTATTGATGCTTCCCGTATCAAAACGGTCGGGTATGGTGAATCAAAACCGGAGGTAAGCGGTGAAGCCATCAACAATATGGGATCCAATCAGGAGAAGGAAGCTGCACATCAGCAGAACCGTCGTACTGTTGTCCGTATTGTCAGTCAGTAATTAGTTTCGGATTGGATGAAAATATTCAATTCGTGTCAAATGAAAATTTTAAAAATCAAAATCATGAAATCAGGAATCATTTCTTTGGTATTTGTGTTTACTTTTTTTTCTTCTGTTGCACAACGTTATTTACTCAGTGATTTTTTCTTTATGACGCAGCACTGGAACAATTAACAGACAGTGTTTTTGATTCTATGAATGATACAGCGCGGGTAGGGCAAATGATTATTCCCGCAGCCGGTGGACACGGAAAACCAACAGAACATCTGAATAAATTAATTGCTAAAAATTATGTGGGCGGAATTTTATTGCTGAACGGAACCAAAGCAGGATTTACTGAAATGGTGAAACAGTTCAATGCGCTCAATCAGCAAAGTAATGGTTTGCCGCTTTTATATTCAGCTGATGCTGAACCAAGCTTGATCGGATATAAAATCAAAGATTGTGCACCGGTAAAAAAAGCAAATCTGATGGTGAGCAGAGATGAGGTGAGATTGTACGCTGCATCTATTTGCAATGATTTGAAGGATATTGGAATCAATTACAATTATGCACCGGTAGTTGACATGTCACCCAATGAAGCAATCACGTACAGAAGTTTTGGTGACAATTCAGATACAGCACAAATCTGGTCAAGAATTTTTATAGAAGAAACTCAGAAACGCGGTATAGTTGCAACGGCAAAACATTTTCCGGGGCACGGATATGTGGTAGGTGATACGCACAAACAATTGGTTTATATAGATGGTGACATGAAAGAAGTAGGAAATTATATACCTTTAATTAATTCGGGAGTACTTTCTATTATGGTGGCCCACATTGCCATCAAGAACAATGAAAAATACAATACCAATGACATGCCGTCAACAGTTTCAAGAAATATTGTGACCGGCTTGCTGAAAGAAGAAATGAACTTTAAAGGATTGGTAGTTACGGATGCCATGAACATGGGCGGCGTTGCCTCCATTCCAAATTGTGAACTCAAAGCCGCACAGGCAGGTTGTGATTTATTGCTGATGCCGGTGAATGAAGAAAAAGCTGTAACAGATATTCTGGGCGCAATTCAAAACGATATTGCTTTTAAGCAGCAAATCTATGCTTCAGTTAGAAAAATTATTCGCCTGAAGATTTGTTTGGGGATTATTAAATAGAAAAAAGGACAACCTATATCATCAATTGTCCTTTCCAAAAAAAAATAAAAAGATCTTACTTATTCCCCTTAGCGTAATCTGCTAAAAATTTCTGCAAGCCAATATCTGTTAACGGATGATTCAATAATCCTTTGATTGAACTCAGCGGTCCGGTCATGACATCAGCACCAACTTCAGCGCACTGAATAATGTGCATGGTGTGGCGAACAGATGCAGCCAGAATTTGAGTATCGAACAGGTAATTGTCGTAGATCAGTCT
This sequence comes from Crocinitomicaceae bacterium, assembly GCA_016719925.1. Taxonomy (GTDB): domain Bacteria; phylum Bacteroidota; class Bacteroidia; order Flavobacteriales_D; family Crocinitomicaceae; genus JADJGJ01. Next base: position 84,808 of record JADJYC010000012.1, read on the forward strand.
GATTTGTACAATCAGATCAATTCCGTTTTGTGAAACGTCGTCCAATCTTCCTACAAAAGGTGATAAGTAAGTAGCTCCTGCTTTAGCTGCAAGAATGGCCTGTCCGGCAGAAAATACCAGCGTGCAATTTGTTTTAATTCCTTTATCTGAAAAATAACGGATTGCTTTAATACCGTCTTTAATCATGGGGATTTTTACCACAATGTTTGGGTGAAGTGATGCAAGATTTTCTCCTTCTTTAATCATTCCTGCATAATCTGTAGCAATTACTTCTGCACTTACATCTCCGTCAACAATTTTACAAATGTCAACATAGTGTTTTAAAATGTTGTCTGTTCCGGTGATGCCTTCTTTTGCCATGAGGGATGGGTTGGTAGTAACTCCGTCCAGAATTCCCATATCATTTGCTTCACGGATTTCATCCAGATTGGCGGTATCAATAAAAAATTTCATTCGATATTATTTAGGTTAAAGATTGATTCTGATTGAGGTACAAAGATAGAATGGAGGTCGGGGCAATCTGAAAAATCTTATTAACAGATTTTCAAGGAGTTTTTGCAGGAATGGCTATTTGATCAATAAAATGGATGAGCAGGGAACGTCTTCCACAAAACCTATTCCGCTAATTGATGCTAGCTGTGTTGCTAATTAAACACAGAGTTAAAGGAGTTTTGCACAGAGTTTCACAGCGGTTAAACATTTTGCCCTCTGTGTGAAACTCAGTGAACTCTATGTGAAACAAATGTTTTTGATGAAGCGAACAATTTGATTGCGGTTAGCTGCTAATTTCGAAAAGATTAGTTGAACCAGGTAGAAAAAAAAGTGGGTAAGCTACCTGTATCGCACCGCTACAACCATCGACCCTTGCTGTATTCCTACCCTGGGGGATTAGACGGGAGCTGGTCGTACAGGACTTACCCGGTACAAAATTAGAAAAAGAATAGGATTATTTCAAAATAAAGCGAAATTACGGCATAAAAAAAGCCCCGCTCTCTTTGAACGGGGCTTTCAGTATCTGATAATTTGTCTACAATTTGACTATTTTCCTGGTAATACTGCCGTTAGTGCCGTTTACTTTCACAAAATAGATTCCGGAACTTTCACCGTTCAGGTTAAAGTTCACTTTGTTGTTGATGATGGTTGTGCTTGAAATAATTCTTCCAGTTACATCTCTCAACTCAACTGAAACCACTTCTGATTCCACATCCGAAAGATCTACCGTCAGATTTCCGTTTGTTGGATTCGGATACATTTCTACTGCTCCCAGATTATTTTCAGTAAGTTCAGAAGAACCTGACGCTTGTATGTTTACGACATAATCTTCGGTTTCTCCCCATTGTGTTGCAGCACATGGATCAATATCTCCGTCATCCGGATTGTAAGATAATTTCACGCGCATTACAACTGATCCAGTCACTGCTGTAAGCGGAACAGTAACACTGAACACATTATTCCATCCTGATGCAACCAAAACATAAGCAACATCTTCATTGGCATCATTAAAATCATTGTCATCATTCCAGTCAATCCATGCTGCAATTTCATCATTGGTATATGCGGTACCATCAGTTGTTCCAACAGCAGGAGTGATTGTCAGATCATATGAATTTCCTTTTGTAACAGTGGTAGATACGCCACTATAGTTGGTATAATTACCACAAGCTGTATTGTTATTGATTGTATTAAATTCTACAATGGAAATAAATTCATCTGTAGAAGTACATGATTGTGTTGAGGTAGAATTGCATGGACCTGTAGATGCAGCAACAACAATGTAATTGTTTTTTGTTTCTGCATCTGATCCTTGTGTATTTGTTGCAGTTAATGTAATGGTATATAAACCAGCTGTTGTAAATGTTATCTGCGGATTCTGTGATGTTGAATTTGTTCCGCCGGCATATGCCCATCCTGAAGCAGGAGCAACAACCCAGGCCCAGCTTGTTGGTGAACCGGTTGACAGGTCAGTAAATGTTACAGTAGTTGATGGAGTAACATTGGTAGCACTTGCAACAAAATCAGCCACCGGTGCAACGGGTGCGCAGGGAGCAAAAGTTCCGTTGAGAGTCATTGCTCCTGTACTTCCCGGATCAAGCCAAGGTTGCAAACGTGAACTGTTTCCTGATCCGTCATTGGACCATGCCTGGTTAAATTTTCCGTAAAGATCGGTCTGATCAGGTGTAGAACAATAAGATGAACCACCTGAAAGATGACCAACAATTCTGTTATTCTGATCATAGATTGGTGAACCTGAAGATCCGCCTTCAGTAACACCATGTCCGTTTGCTGTTGCCACCCATTGCACTTCCCAGTGCGCATTTGCCCAGCCTCCGTTATAAGTTGCTGAGGATAGAGAAGAAGAGTAAGTAGATATTTTTTTCTCATCTCCTGCCGGGTGATGATAACATACACCTGATGTCGCTCCGGTTGTTGAACGGCTCCAACCTGAAAAATAAGGATTGTATCCGGCGGGTATACTTGAACTTAATTCGATCAATGCAAAATCAGAACCGTCCAGCTGACTTCCTGAACCAGCAGGGTGTGTGCCAAGCGAAGATGATGCACGGAAAATTCCGCCTGACATTGTTTGTGAAAGTGCACCAGGATAACTGCTTGTATTCCCCGGTGAACAGCTTGGTCTTTGATAATTAAAATACCAAACGTGATCATCAATGTCACTGGTTGCATTTGGTTCACCGCAGTGATTTGCAGTCAGAATATAAGGTGTACAATCATTGTCAGTGTTATTGATCACAGCTCCGGAACAAACAAAAGTTCCGCCGGCTACAAATGAATAATGAACTGCAGATGAACGCTGATCAACATGTCCGGTTGATTCTGAACAAACGGCATCCACTTCACAGGAGCCATGCGCACGCTCCTGCGTAATTTCATCCGCCTCATTAAATGATGCAAGCCGTGCTTCAAATCCTCTGTAGTAATAAGCTATTTCACTTATTTCAATAACAGGTAAGTCAAAACTTCCGGCAGGCATATAATATTCAAGCGTGATAAAATCTCCCTGAATAATTTCCATGGCCTTAAAAGTTGGTGTATTGGAAGTATAGGCTCCAACATACTGAGAATGTTTTGCATTGTAAGCATGCAATTTTCCTCCGGCAGGAATCTGAACTGGTTCAGAAAAATAAAGACTTAAACCGGTTGCATCCGGAATACGGATTCCCAACCGCCAGATTTTATCTCCGTTTTCCAGTGTCAGCCATGTTCCTGAATTATACATATTATAAGAAACAGGAATGTTGATACCAACACGATATGGTTTTCCTTTCATATCGTTTTCAGCATCTTCCTGACGCACGGCATCCATGTCAGGTGAAACTAAAGTGTGAACGTGATAGGATTGATCAAAAATACTGGTTTCATCCACCAGTGTTTTTCTGAATGAAGCTGGAATTCCTCCTTCGCTGATTTGAGAGCCGGCGTTAAGGATAATTCCTAACCCCATTAACGAGGTAAGGATTTGTTTTTTCATGGTAATCTGATTTCAGAATGTTTCTGTAAATATAAGTAATTCCAACCTTGTCAAAGCACAGGTTTACCTGTATTGATCAAACATTTCTGTTATTATTTTTTGGATTTCGGTTCTCAACGTTTTAGGTTTTATCAATTCAATTTGTGAACCGTACGACAAAAGTGTTCTCTTCAGCTCTTCAGAAATAATGACCTTGATTTCGTAGGTGTTTCTGTTTGGACCTTCTTTGATCAGTTTCTGACTTTCATGCAAAGGCTGGGTTTCAATATATTTAGATCCAACTTTGTCAATTTTAAAATGGATTTCTTCAGGTTGTGTTTCGTTGGAAGTAATACCGATTGAATGTTTAAAATAAACATCCGGATCAAAATCAACCGGCTTGTAGTGGTGCTCTTTGGTTACTTTCAGATCTGACATCCGGTCAAGTCCAAATGTGATAATTTTATTTTTATCCGTTGGCAGACAAATCAGGTACCATCTGTTACGGTATTCTTTCAGTAAAAGCGGCAGTACTTTTCTGTTTTTTGGTTTCTCTGATGTGAAAGCGGTGTAATCAAATGTGACCAGTTTTTTTTCTTTGATTGATTTAAGAAGAACCGGAAGCATCTCTGAACCTTTTGATTCTGCAAAGGTTTCAAACTGCACAAATTTTTCTACAATGGAGTCCAGCGGATTATTGCTGATATGCACCCTGTCAAAAATTTTATTGATCGCATAACCAAAATTTTTGAAGAGATCCATGTCTTTGAATTGCATCAGGGTTTTAGTTGCAAATTTGATGGCGTCAATATCATCTTCAGACAAAGGAATTTTATCAACGCTGTATTCCGGATCATCATAAAAATAACCTTTGTGTATTTTGCTGTATTTAATTGGCGCGTCAAATTCTTCACGCATGGCAAACATGTCTTTTCGATAGTAGAATCGCAGATGTCCGAACCGCCGGTTGAACCGAATAAAGCTTCTTCACATGCCTTTCTCATTTCTTCTTTGGAAGGGTAGGGGCGTGCGGTGTTTCTGAGACACCTGTCTATAACACGATACCGTAATTGTGCATTTTTAATCTTGGACATGAGTTACCATTTAATGGAATAAAGTTATAAAAACATATTATTTTTGTAAGCATGAGACTGACATTCATTTTATTGTTCGTCATTTTAACATCAGAAACTGCGGTTTGGGCACTTCCGGAGGATGAACTGCGTGATAGTATTGTCTGCTTCGCTTCTGATCATCTGGGTATACCTTATCACTATGGAGGAACCACAACGGCCGGGTTTGACTGTACCGGTTTTGTCTATTTTGTTTTCAAACATTTTGGTATCACTGCTTCAAGAGCAAGTTCAGGATATGAAAATGCAGGAGAATATGTAGAAAAAGAATGTGCCCGGCCGGGTGACGTGATTTTATTTACCGGAACAAATTCTGAAATCAGAAAAGTGGGACATGCCGGAATCATTTATGAAAACTCAAACGGCGTCCTTTATTTTATTCATAGTTCATCTTCAAAAAATCACTTTGGTGTAACAATCACGCAGTTTAATTCGAGTGCCGGTTATCAGAAAAGATTTTTAAGAATAATCAATATTTTATGAAACATCTGTTTGTTTTTTCATTTGCTTTTTTACTTTTTTCATGCAGTGGTTCAAATGATGAGACAGCAGAATCCGGTGATTCAGTCATCTCAGAACACAGCGTACAGGAAAGTTGTGACTGCAAAGAAATTACACTGGACTCAACAGGTGTTCACACAAAAGGCGGTCAGCTTTATACGGGTGCTTGTGTGAGTTATTATGAAGGATCAGAAAATAAATACATCGAGAAAAATATTTTGTCCGGAAAACTTCATGGAAAGGTGTCATACTTTGATAAGGGCGGTGAATTACTTTTTGAAGAAATTTATGAGAACGGTGAGCTGAAAAAAAATCTGGCCGATGAAGGTTCACAGGTTTGTGATTGCACTGAACTTGAAATTAAAACAGTACAGGGAATGTCAGTATATGTATTGGCAGAAGAGCCATTTACCGGCAAATGTGAAAAATATTATGACGGAACAAAACCACTTTATATGGAAAGCAATTATAAAGATGGTTTGCTTGAAGGGTATACAACCTATTTCAATAAAGATGGTTCAACAATTCTGATGGAGAAATATGAACGCGGAGAATTATCTTCTGCTATTCATTAATTAAACCTGAGAATCTGCTTTCTGTTTGGATTTTGTTTTGACAGGTTCAGTCAGATGAAATCCAAAAAGACCTAAAAATTTAATTGCCTTGGAAACACTTTCCGGCACATCATCTTCCCAGGTGGTATTACCGTCCTGAATTTTTTTCAAAACATCATCTGATAAAATGTGAAGCAACTCAGGATTGTAATTATGTATTTCTTCCACTTTATTTGTTTTCAGCATGTAATCAAATAAACCGGTGAGGTGATCAGGCAGTTGAAAATTATCTACTCCGTAATTTCCTTCTCCGTCATAACTCATGGCGGGATAAACAAACATTTTGATGTTGTGACCAAATCCTCTTCCAAAAGCTTCAAGTAATCCGCCTTTTAATGTGTTGTAATATTTCTCATCAAAAATGGTTTGCAGATTGTAAATTCCAAGAAGTACACCAATCTTATGACCACCGGTAAAGGAAGATAAATATTCAATCATCTTATAATGTTTCAGATAATTTGAAATCATTACCGTATATCCCATTGAGCCTAGTAATTCAGCCCGGTCAATAAAATCTTTTTCTGAAATTTTTCCATCTGCAGTAAGATCTTTCAGGGTAAGTTCCAGCACCACGCAGGTATTTTCTGCATCCACATCGGGTTCCTGCAAATACTGCTGCATTCCTTTGTCAATCATGTCCACATGTACTTTCGTCATTGGTCTGAAACGGCCACGCATCAAAAGCACATTCTTTTTATACAATGCTGTACTTGGTTGCAATACAGCACGGCTCTGATCAAACATGGTTGCATCAGTCAATCCGTTTTTAACCAGATTCAGTGCAATAAGACGGTTATCTATGTGCGCAAAATCCGGTCCGATCACACGCAGCATATCAATCTCCACGCGTTCTCTTGGCAAACGGTAAGTCAGTGCTGCAAGAAACTGATCGATGGTATCCTGATCAAAATAAGCAGCGTGAACAAGATTTACTCCAAGAATTCCAAGTGCCTCCTGCTGACGTTTGTGACTGGTGTCATGCATTTTTACATGAATAACAATTTCGCTGGGTTCAGCATTGTTTTTCATCTGGAATTTTAAACCTATCCAGCCGTGACCCTGATTTGTTTTGTGGTAATTCAATGATTCAACTGTGTTCGCAAAAACAAAAAACCGGCTGTCTTTTTTCTTGTCAGGCAGTGTTTCACTCAGTGTCTCATATTCTTTAGCCAGCATTTGCAGCAAGCGGTCTTCACACACATATCTTTTGCATTTACCATAAAAGCTGTCGCTGACTTTCATGTCATAAGCTGAACGGGTATATGCAATTGTTCCGGATGAACCACCTGCTTTAAAAAAATTGGCAGCTACTTCCTGACCGGCGCCAATCTCTGCAAAGGCACCATAGATGTCAGGCGTTAAATTTACAAGAAGTGCTTTTTCCTCTGTGGTTAAACTCCTCGAATTTTTCATGTAAATCGTTTAATAGTCAAACAAATTTAAGAATTAAAAACTACGTTAAATGAGGCGTGATTTTCAATTTTATGTTATATTCTTACGTCAAAGGGTTACTGAAGTTCAGGTTTGTTTGCTTCAACAGGTTGATTTCACTTAATTGCAGGAGATTTTAAATTTTTGTTTGAGATTGAAAAACAACTCTTTAACCGTCAAATAGAGACTGACTTGTTTTCGACAATTCCTGAATAAATTTCGACCGGAATAAATGGGAATGAGATGAAGTAAATGACCTAATGAGATTCAAATGTTGTAATTTCGTTTTTATGTCTGAGGATTTTTTCAAGGATTTAAAAGTGATCGAACTTGCAAGTGTGCTTGCTGGTCCTTCAGTGGGCTTGTTTTTTGCTGAACAGGGCGCGCACGTATTAAAAATTGAAAACAAAAAAACCGGTGGTGATGTAACCAGATCCTGGAAGCTGGCATCTGAAAATCCGGAAAGCTCCGTGTCAGCCTATTTCTCATCGGTTAACTATAAAAAGCAATATCAGTTTCTTGATCTTTCTGATCAGAATGATTTTCAGGTTTTGATGAAAGAATTAATAGATGCAGATATACTTATTACCAATTTTAAAAAGGGGACGACATTAAATTTAAACTGGATTACGCTTCATTAAAAAAAATAAATCCGAGATTGATTTATGGTGAAATTACCGGATACGGATCAGAAAGTGAACGTGTTGCGTATGATTTGATATTGCAGGCTGACAGTGGTTTTATGTCAATGAACGGTACTCCGGAATCTGGTCCGGTAAAAATGCCGGTTGCATTGATAGATTTACTTGCAGGTCATCAGTTGAAAGAAGGAATTTTAGTTGCGCTGCTCAACAGAATTAAATCAGAAAAAGGTTGTAAAGTAAGTGTTTCACTTTTTGACAGTGCACTTGCTTCTCTTGCCAATCAGGCATCCAACTGGCTGATGGAAAAACACAATCCAAAACCTTTAGGCAGCAAACATCCAAACATTGCTCCTTATGGAGATATTTATAAAACTTCAGACGGGAAATTAATTACGCTGGCCATTGGAAGTGATAAACAATTTGTTTTGCTTTGTGATCTTTTGAATTTAGATTATTTAAAAACGGATGTAAGATTTCTTTCAAATCAGAGCAGGGTTAAAAATAGAGTGGAGCTGGAAAAAGTGCTGATGGAAAAAATACTTCACTTTAACTCAGCTGAACTGATGAATTTACTTATCATAAAACAAATTCCAGGTGCGGTTATAAAAACGGTTGAAGAAGTTTTTACTGACCATCAAACGACATCATTGATCAATCACGAAATTATTGACGGCAGAGAAACGAAAAGAGTCAAAACTGTCGTGTACAGGATTTCAGAATAATTATTTCTTTTTTCTAAGAGTTTTGATTTTATCATCCAGAAAATTGAGCAGTCGCTTGCTTGTTTTTTCATCCAGTCTTCTACCAAAAGATTTTGATTTTCCAAAATAGGTAAACATAATACCATCTGTTCCTAAACTCCAGTATGCATTTTCAAAAAACTGACCAAAAGCACTTGAGTCTGTTTCAAATAACTCAATTTGTTTCATGTTCTCATAGAAGTATCTGTTTGATCTTCCGTAGCCAACAATAGCTCTTTTGTGAGAAAATGAATCTCCATCTAATTTTATGAATTCTTTTCCGAAATGATACCAGAGAATTGCTTTGCCGATTTTGTATTCAAAGTAAGCCCAGAAACCCAAAAATACAATCAGATAAACCAGTTGCTGATCACGGATGTCTTCCACATTGTCACCAACTACTTCTAAAGAATACGCGCCGCCTGCCAGCAGATAGATCATATAAAATCCTACAAAAGAGAACGCCAGAAACCAAGTGGTAAGTAAAACTAATTTCCATCTTTCCAGATAAGGAGATATAATAACTGTTGTTGATCCTGGATGATCTTCAGTTGATATGCGGTCACCGATATTAATTCCCATGTTGTGAAATGTTGGTACAAAAATAAAAAAGGGAGTCTGATATCAGGCTCCCTTTTTAAAAATCAGTTTTTTAATTTCTATTTGAGTACGGTAACATGACCGCGGAATTCGTATTTCTTATCATTGTATGTGTCTTTCGCTTCTATCACCCATACATAGGTTCCGTCTTGAACTTTACCCTGACTGCCATATCTTCCGTTCCAGCCAGCTTCAGTGTTATAAGATTCCCAAATAATTTCTCCCCAGCGGTTATACATAGTCAAATGGAAATCATAAATGTCAATGCCGGTAATATAAACCCTCCATGATTCATTGAATTCATCACCGTCAGGTGTAAAAATATTAGGAGCAAAAGCACCACTTCATTAACAATGCTAACAATTCCGTTTATTGAATCAATGCATCCGTTTTCATTCAAAACATATAAAGTCAGCGGATAATCCCCGGCACTCCTTCAGGATAAATTGCTACCGGATTTTGTTGTGTTGATCCACCTGGAATTACACCCGGACCAAAATCCCACATCCATGAAACAACATCTTCTGAAGAGAAATCTGTGAATGTGATTTCAGTATCAAATATGGTAGCAGGAATTGGGGCATATGTATACATCGCATTCGGGTAATCAAACATTTCAATGTATTGAACAAATGAAGTGTCAAAAACACAACCGTCAATCGAGGTAACAGTCATTGAAACATCATATAATCCAGGTTCAGAGAATACATGAGAAACCGGAGTCAAACCAGGAACAAGAATACTTCCGCCATCAGAAAATTCCCAAAGTGTAGTTGAAATTGTTCCGGTACTCAGGTTAGTGAAATTCACCGTATCCGGGTAACATCCATTCACGATATCAGAAGTCATCATCGGGAATGAATTAGGCGGAATAGTAATATTCATACATTGCTGTACAGTTGGTGACGGACAGTTTTCACTTAATGTCACGCATACATTCATTGTAGAGTTAGGAGTAAAGGTGAATGAAGAACCTGTGCCTAAAGTGGCAGCGCCATAAGTCCATGTAAATGTATAAACGCCATTTCCACCAGTACCAGTTGCTTCAACAGTTGCATCATCACCGGCACAAATTGTGAAATCAGGTGTCAGCGAAGTGATTTGTAATGCAGTTGGCTGATTGATTGTAGCTGTATTACTTACACTGCATCCAAATCCGTTATCCACATCTATGGTATAAGTATCAGCACATAAACCATTGAAGATTCCGGTTGCGTTGGTTGTAATAGTTCCACCGCTGCTGGTAATCTGATAGTTCACAAGATTTGTTCCGGTAAGTGTAATTGTACCGTCACAAACTGTATAACAACTTGCATCAACAGTTACCGGAGTGTTCAGGGTTGGAATATTGATATCAAGCACATCATCATCAACTGTAACTACGCAACCCTGATCATCCATAATAACAAAACTGTAGTTCACACCAGGTGCAGCTGCTCCGCACAAGCCGGCAAATGTATCACCTGCCTGAAATGTTGTTCCACCATCATTACTGAATTGAAGTGGTGCAATTCCGTTAACCGAACTCAATTGAACTGATCCGTTGCACGCCTGACAGTCTGAATCGGTAACAAGAGTTGCTCCCTGCAAAGTGAAAATTGTTACGTCTATGTTTGCTGTTACAAAACATCCGGCGCTGTCAACTCGGTATTCATATAATCCTGGAGCAGCAGTTGCGGGTGTGATTGGCATTACAATTGGATTTCCCGCCGGATCACTCCAGGTTCCGCCGGTCTGTGGTGTACCTCCTAAATAAGTAAATAAATCTTCAGGCGGACCTTCAAAACAGAATGTAGCAGAACTGTCAGTACCTGCATCCAGTCCGCCACCAATTGAAACTATTACATCATCAGTTTCAAAACATAGTGGGTGACCTACAGGATATACAGTTAAAGTATAAGTAGTAGTAGCCATAGGATTAACTACGGTTGGATTTGGAATAGTAACATCATCCAGTGACCCGTTATTTGGAGTCCATGAATAAACTAATTGTGGTCCACCGCCACCGCAAGATACGTCCCAGTCCCACATAGTTTGTGAACCAGAAAGACAAGAAACCGAACCATCTGTTTCCAGCAACATAGTAATGCATCCAGATGGGTTAGTCGCCTGCCAGCTCAAACCTGCAAGATTTCCATCCATTGGTCCCCACATTACTGGTGCAGCAGTGCTGTTACCGTCAAAAATTGTTACATAATCAAACCATGTTTCTGTTGTTCCGGCGTTGAAAGAAATCTCCATGAAAGTTAATCCGTCACCAGGATTATCCGGGCAATAGGTCCAAGTCTGATAAGCGTTGTCACCATAACAATAAGTAAAGTTACCTGCGTCATTGGCGCACATTGCAGTTGGTGCTCCTAAAGTTACAGGCTGACCATTACAAATAGAAGTATCCAACCCTGCAATTGCAGGAGGATTTGCAGTTACTGTAACGTTGATTGTAGAGTCTGCCGAGCAACCAAAGTTATTTATACAAGTGTAAGTGTAAGGGAAAGTCCCGGCCACCGTCGGTTCTACTGTTATCTGATCTGCATCAGGAGTGCTGTTTATTATATATGGATCACTTAGATCCCAATAAGACGAATCAGATCCTAAACCAATCTGAGGAGTAAAAGTTGTAATTGCCGGATAAAGTGGAGGGTCAAAATTAATCTGGAATCCCGGCATGTATCCGTCATCACCACCCCACAAATCAGTAAATAATAAATTCCAGACACCATTTAATGGACATCCCATAAGATCTGTAAATGGATCAATTGGTGCATAATTTCCTGAAGGAAGTGCTCCACCAACCGGCGGAGTAGCAATCCATGTTGTTGGTGCTGAAGGTGTAAAACAGTAATTCCAGGGTGTACCAATATTTGCAGGCATGTTATCGCAAACCGCTCCCGGAGTAACTTGGCACACCCAGATTAGTTCCGCCACCACCTTGCTGGTGAAGAGTCATAATTTGTCCTGTAGGACATTGTACCTGAAGCACGAAATCTCCCATAAAGGAATGTTCTATATCAACGCAGATACTAACAATGTCTGAAATCTGATCGACCACTTCAGATGAGTTGAAACCAGTCATGGTAAGCGGAGTAGTTACTAAAACTCCAACATCATCCGGCACACAGTTGTCTGAATCCCAAACACCACCTGGAAATCCGGTCCACATTACTTCATAGTTTGCAGGTTGAGCAGCCAATACAACTGATTCACCCAAACATATTGTAGTGTCTGTTGGGAAAGGATCCCAGCTTGGAGGCGTTGCAACAAGAACCTGCAATGACAAAAGGTTGTTATTGGAACATCCGTTGTCATCCTCTACGTAAAGCTGAACCAGATATTCACCCGGTGCAGTAAAGGCGTGTGACGCATTTAAACCGCTGGTTGAATCAGCAGTTCCATCCATAAAATCCCAGGTCCATTGCACAAGACTAAATCCTGGTCCTGGAGAAGAGCCGGTGTCAGAAAAAGAAACAGATTCTCCAACGCAAACTGCAATTGAATCACCAATCACGTTATCAGCACCATTGATAATTCCCTGTACAACCGGTGCATCACAAGGTGTGTCGCAGGAAATTGAAGCATTGAAGTTACCAACACCTGATGCATTTGAATTAAATACAATAGTTAAACATCCTGAAGGATTTAAAATGGACGCAGATACTATTAAACCATCAAGATCATTTGTTCCGTATGTCCCAAGTGTTCCGGCGGAAGTGTTGGGTCCGTCATAAATGGTCATATTATCTGCATCAGAACCCGGCCCCGGAATATTATCAGTAGGATCAAGTTGAAATACTACCCAATAAAGTGTAATAAAATCACCAGGTACATCCGGACAAATTGTAACAGTGTAGTTTTCATTGTTGGTGTACGGAGTGATTGCTCCAGCTCCGCCCGAATCAAACAAACCACCGAGACATGTATTTACTGTCGTATTATTTGACCCCGCATCCATGATGACTGTGGTCTGCGAAAATGAAAACAGACTTAAGCCAAATGTTGCTGATAAAAGAAATTTTTTCATGACTCAGATTTATTTTTTGGATGTTGAGTGGTAATACATTGCTCTGATTTTTTCTGCAGAATAGAATACAAGTACCTGACCGTTTCCTAAATCGTAACCTACAGTTTGTGTTTCGCTTCTTGCAAAATTGTAATTGTAAAAATTGAATTCAGAAGGATTTGTGAGAATGGAGGTATCAAACGGCTGCCCGTTTTTATCTGTGATATTTTCAATTGAAAGCAATTGTTTTTTTTGTGAATCAGTTACCTCTGAAATTGATTTAACAAACCAGGCATTATTTAGTTCAAAGACCATCATTTCATAAGCTACCGGATCATTCTTAAAATTTTCTTCTGCTTTAATCATGACCTCTTTGTCAGCAGATAATCTGGGATCAATGGATGTTGAAGTTTGACCAACCGAAATGAATCCGGTAAGTGTTAAAAAACTGAACAATAATTTTTTCATGGTGTGTTTTTGGTAAAATTAAAAAATCACGCTTTGATCCAAAGACGCAATTTTACAGGTAAAGTTGCTTTCCTAAACGGATTAAAAAAGTGATTCAGGATTGAAAAACGGAACTGTTTTGAACAAATTAAAATTAAACACACTGATTCTTTCGATGAAATGTCTTTCTTATCAGGCATCTCTGAGAGATTTTAAAATGTTAAAAACAAGAAGATAGCAGATTCAGAAATATCTCATGATTTAACACAAGACATGATTTTCATGGAATTTTATGACAATGTGAATGTAACTGAATAAACCGTTTAAAATTTAATAAATTAGAATGTTTTCTAACGACTTGTTTGATTGGTAATCAAATCAAGTTAATTCAATCTAACCTAACAAGTTCATAATTCCTGTACATCACAACATGAACCTTTTTGTTTTCATATCCAGAACCTTCAGAGACGGGTACAAAACTGAAATCATTTTGAACCAGACTGGTTTTATAATCTGACAGAAAAGGACCGAAATCTGTTCCGTACAATTTCAGAGCTCCAAGAAAATACATTCCAATATCAAAACCCTGACTGGAAAAAACTGTAGGATCAGTTCCATATCTTGAACGATATGCTTTGACAAATTCAAGTCCGGGTCCTGAATTAAAATCGACATAACGATACGTTGCATAATGATTGTAAAGTTTATTTTTGTGCATCATATCCAGATCTTCATAACGGTTCCAGTCTTCTATTCCAAAAATTACCACTTTCATTTTTGATGACCGGTAATTACTGTTCATTACAGAGTTTAAACGGGTCATCATTCCGGCAACAAACTTGATATTTTCTGAAGGCACCAGAACAATATTTACGGTATCTTTTTTAATAAACAGATCAATGTCACGGCCACTTGTACTACCTGCTGTTACTTCAACTATTTGCGGATTCATGGCATGTGTGTATGCTTTAATTCCATTGTTGTAACGCTCGCGGCAACGCTCATAAATTGCAAGATCTGATGTTGAGGTAGGTTTTACTATCAGCACATTATAATGAGAATAATGTTCAAGAATAAAATCCACAGCGCCATCAAAAAGTGTCATGTTGGATGAAACAGTTTTAAAAACTTTCTGATTCTGATTGAGTACAGCTGCGTCAGTTTTAAAAGGAAGAATCAACGGAATATTTTTTTGTATACATAATCTGGAAACAACATCTGTTTCTGATTGAAACATCGGGCCTACCACCAGATCCATCTGACCAAATTCTTCTTTCTTAAATATTTCTTCTATGGCTGCTGAATCTTTTTTTGTATCATAAACATAGATCTTGACATCCAGCCCGGCTTTTGTAAGAGAATCTGCCGCAAAAACAAATCCCTGATAAAATTCAAAACTCATTTTGGTTAACGGAAGCAATTCTCTAACCTGATCTACTTTCAATGGTTTATTCATTTCTGCTTCATTCTGCGCAAGCATCAGAGGCAATACCAGTGCAACATTATAACTTGTTTTTGTGATCAGCTGCGCACCTGAATTATTATTTGTTTTAATTACTTCAACAGGATCAATTTGTTTTTCAACAATTTCAAATTCTACTTTTTTTACAGGAATAATCAGCACATCTCCTTTTTTGACTTTTACACCCTGCAGGTTATTTATTTTCTGAATAGTATCTGCTGAAATCATGTATCTTTTAGAGATAGAATAAAGAGTTTCATGTTCCAGAACAGTATGTTTTACTATTGAATCAGAATAAGTGATGTTGTAATTGGGTGTGTTGTTTACAACCGGATCATTTTGAATAGTTTCATTGTTACCAAGTGTTTCTTTAATCGGAATATTTAGTTTTTGTCCGATGGAAAGTCCGGCTTCAACACCGGGATTTAATGCTTTCAATTGATCAACTGTACAACTGTATTTTTTTGAAATACCATACAATGTTTCGCCCTGAGAAACAATGTGAGTTCCATAGTGCTCAGTTGTATTTGCAGTTGTAACCGTTTCAACCGGAATAAGTATTTTCTGACCGATGGTGAGATTATTATTCAAACCCGGATTAGCCTGAAGAATGGATTCCATTTTTGTTTTATACAAAGTTTGGATTCCATATAAAGTATTTCCCTGTTCAACAAAATGGACGTAATATTTTTTACCGTTGATTGTTTCAACAACTGCATTTTCAGGTTGTGCGGCAACCCAAAAAGTAAGGGCACAAAAAATGACTGTAAGAAAGTTCTTCATAATTATTCCCATTCAATTGTTGCAGGTGGTTTTGAACTGATATCGTAAGTAACGCGGTTAATTCCTTTTACATTGTTGATGATCTCATTTGAAATTTTTGCAAGAAACTCATATGGCAAATGACACCAGTACGCTGTCATTCCATCCGTTGAACTGACTGCTCTTAATGCAACAGCATTTTCATAGGTTCTTTCATCACCCATGACGCCAACTGATTGTACGGGTAACAAAATTGCTCCTGCCTGCCAGACTGAATTATATAAACCAGACTCTTTCAAACCATTTATAAATATATGATCAACCTCTTGCAAAATGCGTACCTTTTCTTCAGTGATGTCTCCGAGTATTCTGATTCCTAAGCCAGGACCCGGAAAAGGATGCCTTCCAATGATGGCTTCAGGTATTTCAAGTTCACGACCTACTTTTCTCACTTCATCTTTAAACAAAAGGCGCAATGGTTCTACAACCTGCAGCTTCATAAAGTCTGGTAATCCGCCAACATTATGGTGTGATTTAATAGTCGCTGATGGTCCGCCGGTTGCTGAAACTGACTCAATCACATCCGGATAAATTGTTCCCTGGCCAAGCCATTTTGCATCTTTAACCTTTGCGGATTCCTGATCAAATATTTCAATGAATTTTGCGCCGATAATTTTTCTTTTTTTCTCCGGATCTTTTTCATCTTTCAAAGCCGAATAAAAAATGTCTTTTGCATCAACACCTTTTACATTCAACCCCATATTACGATATGAATCCAATACAGAACTGAATTCATTTTTGCGCAGTAATCCATTATCAACAAAAACACAATACAGATTTTGTCCGATAGCCTTATGAAGCAAAGTTGCGGCTACTGAAGAGTCAACCCCGCCGGATAATGCCATGATGACTTTGTCACTCCCTATTTTTTTTCTCAGTTCAGTAATACTTGTTTCAATCAGGGATTGTGGCGTCCAGTTTTGTGAACATTTACAGATATCCACGACAAAATTTTCCAGAATTTTTGTGCCGAATTCTGAATGATATACTTCAGGGTGAAACTGAATACCGAAAGTTTTTTCACCATTAATTTCATAACCTGCAAATTCAACATCACCCGTTGAACAGATAAGGCGGTAGTCAGCAGGAATTTTTTTTATGGTATCTCCATGACTCATCCACACCTGTGAATTTGATTTTACGTGACGCAGAAGCGGAGACGATGTGTCAACAAAGTTCAGAATTGCCCGGCCGTATTCTCTTGTTTTTGAAGGTGCTACTTCACCACCAAAATAATGAGATAAAAACTGAGCTCCATAGCAAATTCCCAATAACGGTAATTTGCCTTTAATGGCTGAAAGATCTGGTTTTGGTGAATTTTCGTCACGCACTGAAAATGGACTTCCGGAAAGGATAACACCTTTGATGTCGTTACCGATAAACGGAATTTTATTCCAGGGATGAATTTCACAGTAAACGTTCAGTTCTCTTAACCTTCTTGCTATGAGCTGGGTATACTGTGAACCGAAATCAAGAATTAATATGGTTTCCTGCATTGGGCAAAGATAATACCTGCAAAGCGATTTTTTTACGCCCTGTTATTCAAATTAATTATTTGCAGGAAATCAGTGAGAATTCGCTGTTCAAGGGATTATTGCAGATTAAACTCTGCTTTCAGCCATTCACCCAGATTATCTTTCTGAGGGTTTCCATAGAATTCATTCAGATAAGCGGTGATTTCTTTAATCTGTGTTGCAGCATCTTTATCTGCATATTCAGCCATAATCACTTCTACTTCACTTCTTAAGACAGTCATGTCAGGAAATACCGGAGTGAACGTTCCGATTTTTTTAGACTCAGAACCCTGACGATAAAACATGGTCATTTCTTTTTCCTGAATATCAATTGCTTTTCCGTCAATTTTGAAAATCTCTTCTTTGTCAATGATGAGGTATTCACCTTCGTTTACCAGTTTTTTGCGGATAAGTTCTTCATTGTGGTAATAAGTCAGATAAAAGAAATTCTGATCATCCATTGGAAAAGCTTCAGATCCAAGCTGGAGTTTCATTTTTCCAATTACCAGATATTTTCCGGAAAAGTGATTTTGAAGATCAATCAGATTGATTAATGCTCCTGCTCTTGAAGAGACATTATTGGCGGCAGGCAAAATATTCGTTTGTCCCTGCTCAGAAGCTGACAATACAAAACGTCCTTTCAAATTTGAAATAACCGCGGCACGTGATTGAGGAGTTTTAAAATCCAATGCGGTGCCGGATAAAAACACATCACCTTGTTTCATATCGGCGTTGGTTTTCTGAAAAACAATCTGACCATCAACTTTAATTACTTTGTATTGATCTGAAGTTGCAAGTTTTTCAGTTTTTTCAGTTCCCATCCAGCCAATCATGGCTGTGGTTCCAAGTGCAATCGCAGATATCAGTAAATATTTTTTCATAGCAGTATAATTTATTCAAGATTAAATTCTTTTTTCAGCCAGGCTGACAAATTTTCTTTTGAAGGGCTTCCGTAAAATTCATTCAGATAAGCCGTTACTTCACCTGTTTTTTTTTAGCTGTGTCAGCCGTTTTTAATGCGTCCAGTAAAATTGAAACTTCTTCTTTAAGAATTGTTTCATCTGTGAATACAGGAGTAAAGGTATTGATTTTGTAGGTTTTATCTCCTTTATAATATAAGGTCATTTCCTTTTCTTCTATCGGAATTGGATTACCATCTACTTTGAATATTTCATTTCTGTCGAGAATCAGATTTTCTCCTTCGTAACTCAGCTTCTTCGGTATCTGTTCTCCATTATGCTCATAAGTCAGATAAAAGAAATTGTTTTCATTCATGGGAAAAGCCTCAACACCAACAGGAACTTTAGCCACATCAAGAACAAGATATCTGCCGGCAAAGTGGTTTTTTAAATCTACTACGTTCAGAATTGCACCGCTGCGTGAAGAGACATTATTGGCAGCCGGTAAAACCTTTAATTTTCCTTTGGTTGAGCTTAAAACATATCTTCCGTTGAGGTCATTAACAATAGCAGCGCGAGAGGTAGTTGTTGTAAAATTGAGCGGCGTTCCGGTCACATATAAATCACCGCGCTCCATGTCTTTTCCGGTTTGCTCAAAAATAATACGGCCCTGAACAGTGAGTACTTTATATTCATTGCTGGTCAGATTAATTTCTGACACATTTTTTCTGAAAGACAATACCGAAATGCCTGCCAGTGCTACCAGCCCTATTCCGATTCCTGCTTTAAAATTCATTTTCTGTTCAATTGGTTAATTCCATTCTGACAAAAATTGTACCAGATCAGAGTTTCTTCAAAATATCGTTTAACTCTTTTCTGACACCAACCAGTTTTCTGTAAATTTCATCATTCTTATTGGGATTTGCAACAGAAATTTTGAGTTTTTGTCTTGCACCCTCTAATGTAAACCCTTGTTTTTTAACCAGATCAAAGATTTTATGGAAGTTTTCAAGGTCTTCACGCGTGAATAACCTGTTGCCTTTTTTATTCTTTTTCGGGCGGATAATTTCAAATTCCTTTTCCCAAAACCGGATCAGAGACGTGTTAACGCCAAAAATGGCCGCTACCTCGCCAATGGAGTAATAAATTTTTTCCGGTTCCTTTTCTTTATAAGGCATAAGACAAAGTTAGACAAATGATCGTTCTTTAGTTCATGTTGAGTATCGGTTTATAAATACCTGGATTATTTGATTCATATATTAGAACCTTAGGACGATTTAGGCGTATATTTGCAAAAAATTTCGAAGCATGCCATCTTATAAGTTCAGGGTACTTATTGACACTGACTCAGGAACTGAAATTTTCAGGGATTTTCTGATTTCATCCAATGAAAACCTGGAAGTATTTTACGATTCTATTCTGAAAGCCTTCAATTTTAAAGGTGGTCAGATGGCGTCCTTTTATAAAAGCAATGAGGACTGGGATAAAGGTCAGGAAATTACTTTGATGGACATGGGAATGAATGACGGCGGTGATCCGGTTTTCATCATGTCAGAAACAAAACTCAGTGACATTGTGACTGAGCCGGATCAGAAAATGATTCTTGTTCATGATTTTATGCGCATGTGGTGTTTTCTGATTGAACTGGTAGAAACCCAAAGTAAAACTGTATCTAAACCACAGATTTTGCTGAGCATGGGAGATGCACCTAAAGAAGATTCCAAATCGCTGGATGGTGATGGAATGCAGTTTGGTGAGACGCTTGATCTGGGCGGTGATTTTGATGATATTTTTTCAGATGATGAGGATTTTGAAGACGATGATTTAGAAGGTTTCAGTGAAGAATCAGATGAAAGTGAATTCTATTGATTCATTCAATAATGATCCTGTTGGACTTGCTATCCATGATTTTAATCTGACCGGAAAAGATCAGAAAATAATTGTAGAGTCAGATCTCTGTGATGATGACGAAATAAATGTCAGCTATTTTTTCAGATCGTTTGATAAAATGCCTGAACTTGAAAAAAGAGCACTTGAATTTTGTTCCGGAACTGTTTTGGATGTTGGTGCAGGAGCCGGGTGCCACAGTCTCTATCTTAAAGAAAAAGGTTTTCAGGTTTCAGCTATTGATGTTTCAAAAGGTGCTGTTGAATTTTTGAAAAAATCTGGTTTGACTGCAGAAAAAAAAACAATTTTTGATCTGGAAGAAAATCAGTATGACACCATTTTACTGCTTATGAACGGAATGGGTCTTGCTGAATCAATTGAAAAATTACCAGCGTTTTTAATTCAGCTGAAAAACATTCTCAAACCGGGTGGAAAAATTATCTGTGATTCTTCAGATATTTCTTATTTATATACCGATGAAGATGGCTCTTTTCTCATTGACCTTAATGGAAAGTATTACGGTGAAATGTCTTTTAATATGAAATATAAAAACCTTGAAACGGGTTGGTTTGACTGGTTATATATTGATTACGACAATCTGGCTGATCATGCACAACGGGTGGGACTGGAACCTAAACATATCTTTGAAGGAGAAAATAACCACTATCTTGCAGTTCTTGAAAAAAATAAAAATTATGTCTGTTAAAAAACATCTTTTTTTTCTCTTTACTTTTTTATTGTCTGTTGTTTCATGTTCAGCTGATCAGGAAATTGAAAACGGGAATTCCCTGCTTTGGAAAATAGAAGGCAATGACTGCAAAACTTCCTATGTATTTGGAACCATGCACATGATTGAACCTGCGTATTTCAAAATGTCTGAATCATTAACTGAAAAAATAAAAACCAGTGAAGCAATTATTATGGAAGTAGGCGGTATGCCTGATCCAATTGCCGCAATGAAAATGATGTCTCTTGATACAGGCTTGGTTCATGATTTTTTTACCAAAGATCAGCTGCAGGTGCTTCTGGAATTCATGGATAAAAAAATGAATACTGATCCGGAAACTTTTCACACTGTTTATGGAAAAATGAAGCCTTTCTTTATTCTGCAGGCCATTTCTCAGGGATTCTTTTCTGCTGATGCTGTTTCGTATGACTTAAATATTATGGGAATAGCAAAACAAAATAATATTCCTCTTATCGGACTTGAAACAATTGAAGAACAACTTGGTTTTTTTGATGCAATTCCTGCAAATGAGATGGCTGATCTTATTATGAGTTCGATTGAAAATTTCGATGAAGAGAAAAAAGAAACCCAGAAACTGATGAAAATTTATTCAGAGGAAAACGTAGAAAAGCTTATTCCAATTATGAAAAAACAGTCGCCTGAATTTATGAAATATGAAGACATTTTTCTGACTGACAGAAACAAAAACTGGATTCCGAAACTGAAATCTGAATTTTCAGAAAAAAAGTGTTTTGTAGCTGTTGGAGCAGCCCATTTGTTTGGAGACAACGGAATATTGCAACTCCTCATAAATGAAGGCTACACTGTTACGGCTGTTTCAACTCAGTAATCGATTTTCTAATATTCGTGTAATACCAAAACAGGTATTTCACTGTGGAGTACCAGTTTTTTTGTCAGACTTTGATGGAATATTTTTTCCCACAATGAATAGTGTCTTGTAACAGTCACAATGAGATCGCAATGGTACTTTTCAGCAAAACTGAAAAGAGCTTTTTCAGTGTCTGCTCCTTCAACAATATGAAAACTGTGTTTGGTATCTCTGAGAAGTCCGGATAATTTTAATTCTTCAATGTTTTTAATATGTGATCCCGCAGGTTTGTTAGCAGTAAATTGAGCAACATGTATAAATGGTTCGTATGCATTTGCTACGGCTAAAAACGGACTGAGGTATTCTGCTGCATTGTCAGTAAAATGAAAATCTGTAGCAAAAAGTACTTCATTGACATGAAATGAACGTGCTCCTTTTGGAACAACTAAAACAGGACATTTGAGATTATTAATTACATGGGATGTGACACTTCCAAAAATGCTGTTTGCATTATCGGTATCTCCCTTTGTTCCCATTACTACCAGATCTATTTTATGGTCTTCTGTTTTTCTTTGTATCCAGTCAGCGGCTGTTCCGAATTCAAGAATACCATGAATTTTAACCTGACCAAATTCAGTGTGCAGATCGTTCACAAGTTGATTAAGCTTTTGCCTTCGGTATGTTTGATGTCATCAGCAATTACAATTCCTTCAGCAACTCCAACAACAGGCAGTCCATATGAATGCAGGAGATAAAGTTCTGCATCCATTTTTTTGCAACAGCTGCTGCTATTTTGGCAGCACGCAATGCTGTCACAGAATAATCGGTTGGAACAAGAATATTTTTAATTACTGGTTTCATAATCATTAGTTTGAGTCAAAAGTAGCTAAGGCTAATTTATAAATATCTGATTCAGGTCAGACAAGCAGTTGAGAAGATTATATGCATGTATGATAAAAATCATATTGGATAATGTCTTGAGTCAAGTAGACTCAAAATCACTCAGGGTAGTTTTGTCTCTGGAGACTTTAAATCGGTTGAACATGGAAATCATTTTTGTACTTATTGCAATCAGTATTTGTCTGGCTGCTTTCTTTTTATTCTCATTTATCTGGGCAACAAAAAATGGTCAGTTTGAAGATACCTATGGTCCTTCTGTTAGAATGCTCTTTGACGATGAAACAAAACCAACTAATCAAGTAACAAACAAAAAATCACAAACATGCAGTTAGAAAAATTCAGTTATGATAACCGGATTGTCCGGTTGTTTCTTATTGCGACAATCACCTGGGGAGTTATCGGAATGCTCGTTGGGCTGATAGCCGCCTGTCAATTGATCTGGCCTGATTTGAATCTGGCTTCTTTTGTAAGTTTCGGACGAATCAGACCATTGCATACCAATGCCGTAATTTTTGCTTTTGTCGGCAACGGAATTTTTGCAGGGGTATATTATTCATTGCAGCGTTTATTAAAAGCCAGAATGTTTTCTGATGCCCTTAGTAAAATAAATTTCTGGGGATGGCAATTAATTATTCTTTCCGCTGTATTGACTTTGCCTTTTGGTTATACAACCGGTAAAGAATACGCTGAGCTGGAATGGCCGATTGATATTGCAATTGCTTTAATGTGGGTTGTTTTTGGTGTGAACATGTTTGGTACTATTTTGAAAAGAAGAGTCCAGCACATGTATGTGGCTATCTGGTTTTACATTGCAACGTTTGTTACAGTTGCAGTGCTTCACATTGTAAATTCATTTGAGATGCCGGTGAATCTGCTGAAAAGTTACAGTTGGTATGCCGGTGTTCAGGATGCGCTTGTACAATGGTGGTATGGTCACAATGCGGTTGCATTTTTTCTTACAACTCCTTATTTGGGTCTCATGTATTATTTTGTACCTAAAGCTGCAGGCAGACCGGTTTATTCTTACCGTCTATCAATCATTCACTTCTGGGCGCTTATCTTTATTTATATCTGGGCCGGTCCGCACCACTTGTTGTATTCATCCTTGCCAGACTGGGCACAATCTTTAGGTGTTGTATTTTCTGTGATGCTTATTTTCCCTTCATGGGGAGGAATGTTAAACGGTCTTTTAACCCTGCGCGGTGTGTGGGATAAAGTACGTGATGATGCAGTTTTGAAATTCATGGTGGTTGCTCTGACATGTTATGGTATGGCAACTTTTGAAGGCCCGATGTTATCACTCAAAAATGTAAACTGGATTTCACACTTTACTGACTGGACTATTGCTCACGTTCACGTTGGTGGATTAGGATGGAATGGTATGTTCACATTTGGTATGGCTTATTATCTGGTTCCAAAAATGTGGAGAACAAATATCTATTCAAGATCAATGACAAACCTGCACTTCTGGCTGGCAACTTTGGGTATTATTCTTTGGGTTATTCCAATGTACTGGGCAGGATTTACACAAGGTTTAATGTGGAAAGATTTTAACGCAGACGGAAGTCTTGCTCACCCTAACTTCCTTGAAACAGTTACACAACTCAGACCATTCTTCATGTTGCGTGCATTAGGTGGTGCAATGTTTATTGCCGGAGCTGTAGTGATGGCTGTGAACCTTATTAAAACTGCAAAACAAGGTTCATTCCTGAAAGATGAAGATGCTGAAGCACCTGCGTTGCAGCCTGCACCAGCGCATGCAACAGGAAAACACTGGCATACTGCTATTGAACGTCGTCCTATGCGTTTTTTACTTTTTTCTCTCATTGCAATTTTAATTGGTGGTATTGTGGAATTGGTACCAACTTTTATGGTCGGATCAAATGTTCCGAAAATAGCATCTGTTCAACCATATACTCCGCTTGAACTTGAAGGACGAGATATTTATATCCGCGAAGGATGTTACAACTGCCACTCGCAATGGGTGCGTCCGTTCAGGGATGAAGTAAAACGTTACGGTGAATATTCTAAGTCAGGTGAATTTGTTTATGATCACCCGTTTCAGTGGGGATCAAAAAGAACCGGACCGGATTTGCACCGTTCAGGTGTTGGAAATGCAATGAACAAACCAGAGTCATGGCATTACAAACACATGATAGATCCGCGGTATTCATCACCGGGAACAATCATGCCGGCATATCCGTGGCTGATGGACAAGCTGGATGTTTCTCAGACAACAAATAAAATTTCTGCCATGCGCACAATCGGCGTTCCTTATCCAGATGGATATGAAGCACAGGCATTGGATGATCTGAACAAACAGGCTGAAGAAATTTATCAGGCAATTATTACCCAGGATCCTGAAATTAAAAATGCACGACCTGACATGGAACTGATTGCACTGATTGCTTATCTGGAAAGACTGGGATCAGATATTCATAATGGAGAAAAACCAGAAGTGGAGGAAACAGAAGCTCCTGTACAAACTATTGTTGAACCGGTTGATTCAGTTGCTGTAGCAGGAACTGCTGATACTACAAATACATCGAACTAATGCTAAGTTATATAAAAGGAAATCTGACAAGTATTGACGGAATTGAAATTTTTCCAATCATTTCGTTACTCATTTTTTTCACCTTCTTCGTTGGTGTGGGAATTTATGTTTTTCGCGCCGACAAGAAAAAAATCGATGAAATAAAACAAATTCCGTTGGACGAAGAATAAAAAACAACAGTTATGAAAAACATAAATAAATCCATATTCCGGTTGCTGGCAGCGGTCCTGCTTATGTCCGCAAACATATTGTATGCTCAGGAAACTGTTGCTGCAGCACCTGTTGTTGACAGACCAATTTATGAAGAACTAGGAATGTCGCCTACAGCGCTTGCCTCTGTGATGGTAACGATTACTTTAATTCTTGTTTTTTTTGTTGCCAGTCTGGCATCATCTGCAAAAAATGTACTGGAATATAAAAGAGGAAAAACCAATGGAACAATTAAAACTCTTTTAGTGCTTGCGGCTTTTTCATTTGGTACTGATTCGTTTGCGGCAGGTACAACCGGAGAATATATGATTGATTTCCCTGATGCTGCTTTCTGGGCTTTTTTAACATTGGACGTTATTCTGATTGTTCTGGTAATTTATTTTGCCGGAATTATCCGGGGTGTTGTCTCAGAATATAAAGTTCCTTCCAAATTAAAATTTTTTAGTCGTTGGAATAGAAACATGATGGATGCGGTTCCGGTTGAAGAAGAAGCAGCTATTCTTATGGATCATGATTATGACGGAATTCAGGAACTTGACAACAACCTTCCGCCATGGTGGAAATATGGTTTTTACATTACAATTGTCTGGGGATTCGCCTATCTCGTTTATTACAATGTTCTTAATGCCGGTCCGCTTCAGGAACAGGAATATCTGACAGAAATGGAAGAAGGAGATAAAGCAGATGCTGAATACCGTTTGGCTCACCCTGAGTTGATCACCCCAGACAACGTTACGTTGTTAACTGATGATGCATCAATTTCAAAAGGTAAAGAAGTTTATATTACTTATTGTCAGACATGTCACATGGAAAATGGTAAAGGTGGTGTAGGTCCAAATCTGACAGACAATGCTTGGATTTATGGTGGAGACATTAAAGGTGTTTTTGGAACCGTATATAATGGTGCAAAAAACGGAATGGTAGCCTGGAAGGAATTATTGCCGGCTACCGATATTCAGGCGGTTTCAAGTTATATTCTATCCATGGAATATATTGCTCCTCCAAACGGAAAAGCACCTCAGGGAGAGAATATTCTGGAGTAATTTTAAATTCAGAAATTGGTCACAAAAGCGTGTGATGACATAAGCACTTTTTTGTGAATCTGCCATCGACTTTTGTTAAGAACAAACAAGCAGTATGCAAGTAACAGAGCCAGACAAAGATCAATTCAGAAATACAATTTCAACTGTTGATGAAAAGGGTAAACGAGTTTGGGTTTATCCTAAAAAGCAATTTGGAAAATACTTTAACCGCCGTCAGATAACTGCATATTTTCTTCTTGCATTAATGGTTTCCGGACCATTCATTAAAATCGGTGGTGAGCCTTTATTAATGATCAATATTCTGGAAAGAAAGTTTGTGTTTTTTGGACAGATTTTCTGGCCTGAAGATATTTTTCTTTTTGCATTCGGAATGATTGCATTTGTGGTTCTGGTAATTGTATTTACAGTTGTTTTCGGACGGCTATTCTGTGGATGGGCTTGTCCGCAAACTATTTTTATGGAATTTATTTTCAGAAGAATTGAATACCTGATTGACGGTGACAGAAATCAGCAGAAACAATTGGACAAAATGCCCTGGAACGGACACAAAATTTTTAAACGTGTTTTGAAGTGGAGTATTTTCTGGATTATATCTTTTTTAATTGCAAATATTTTTCTGGCATATATTGTTGGGGGTGACGGTTTGAAAAATATCATTCTCGATAATCCGTCAGATCACATTGCCGGTTTGGTTGCCCTTGTCATTTTCACAACCGTATTTTTTAGCGTCTTCACCTGGTTCAGAGAGCAGGTTTGTATTGCCATTTGTCCGTACGGCAGATTACAGGGAGTATTGCTCGATAAAAATTCAATCGTGGTTGCATACGACCAAAAACGAGGTGAAAACCGTGCCTTATTTAAAAAAGGAGAAGACCGCAAAGCTGCAGGAAAAGGTGATTGTATTAGTTGTCATCAGTGTGTAGATGTTTGTCCGACAGGAATTGATATTCGTAACGGAACACAACTGGAGTGTATTAATTGCACTTTATGTATTGATGCATGTGATCACATGATGAAAAGTGTTGGCTTACCTGAAAAACTGATTCGATTTGATTCTGAAAACAGCATTCAAACCGGTGAATCCTGGAAACTTTCAAAAAGAGCAAAGGCGTATATTGTTTTAATGTTTGCTATTGTTGGTTTATTGGCAACACTCATTCTTACCAGAAAATCACTGGATGTTACAATTCTTCACGTCAGGGGAACAACCTATCAGCATGTTGATGAAGATACATACAGTAACATATACGAGCTCACTGTCACCAACAAAACGCAGGATGCTCATCAGATTCATTTTGAAGTATTGAGTGAAAACGCATCGCTGGAAATTGTTGGCGGTAATTTTGTGCTGAAAAAGGGGGAGCAGCTTAAAAGAAATATGATTCTTAAAATGAATCAGCAATTTATTACCGGACCAAAAACTGAAGTTACTGTTGGAGTTTTCAGTGGCGACAATTTAATTTCTGAAAAGGAAATTGATTTCAGCGGACCGGGATTTTAATAATTACTAAACTGAAAGAGTATGAACTGGGGAAAGTCGATTACAATTTTCATGGTATTATTCATGGGATTTATTTTGAGCATGGTTTACTATGCGTTTACAAAAAATGCTGATCTGGTAGAAGAAAATTATTATGAGAATGAACTCAATTATGATCAGCATAAAATCAACCGGGAGAATTACACTGGATTGACCGATCAGGCCTCAATTCAGACCGTTCCCGATGGAGTACAGATATATGTTCCTGCAACTGAAACGCCGGTAAAAAACGGCAGTATTTATTTCTACCGTCCGGATGAAAAAAAATTAGACAGAAATTATGAATTAAGTCTGGATGAAAAAAATCTTCAGCTTCTGCCTTACAGCGATTTTAAAGAAGGATATTACGATGTGAGAATTGAATGGAGTGATGCTCAGAAATCTTATCTTTTTGAAAATAATATTTCTTTCTGATGCTATGGACAGCGCTCATAATTGGTCTTTCCGGCAGCCTGCATTGCGTGGGTATGTGCGGACCAATTGCCCTGATGGTTCCTGGATCAAAAGGTAAAAAGCGCTGGCTTGCAATCACATTGTATCACACCGGAAAAATTCTGGCTTATATGACGCTGGGATCTTTCTTTGGAATGATTCCCGCATTGCTGAGTTCGTTTAAAATTCAATCAGTGATTACAATTTCTGCAGGGATATTTATTCTGATACTTGCAGCGCTTCCTTTTATTTTAAATAAAGTAGAGTCAAATGGTTTTTCAGTTTTCAATAAACTGATACAGTTTAAAAACAAAATGGCAGCCGCTTTGAATAAGAACCGTGAGGAGTATAGTTTTTACATTGGTTTTCTGAATGGATTTATCCCCTGCGGCATGGTTTATCTTGCGGCTATCGGCGCTATGAGTCAGCTTGATTTCATCAGCAGTATTTTATTTATGTTTTTATTTGGTCTTGGAACAATTCCTGTGATGACCTTATTTCTTTTTGGTGCAGGATTTTTTAAATCATTTTCTCAGAACGGTATGCTGCAGCTTAAAAAAATTGCACTCGTTGCCGTTGGATTATTTATGATCTGGAAAGGATTTGACCATTATCAGGATAACATTTCTCCACCGCTTGAAGGTGAAATTTACAATGCCTGTGCGGTCATTCACCCGGATCAGATTTCAGACTAATTTTTTCCCTTTCAGATTGGTAAGAATAGTAACCAGAAGTACAACAGAAATTGAACTTACCGGCATCAGTACCGCCGCAACAAGTGGCGTTAAAGTTCCGCTCAGAGCAAAAGACAATCCAATCAGATTGTAACAGATAGAAAATACATAACTCAGTTTCACCACACCTTTATTGTATTTGCAATACTCCATAAAAGCATCCAGCTGACTGAGTTTCTGACCATCTATAATTCCATCTGATGATGGTGAGAAAGAATACACGTCATCCACAACAGATACTCCAACATTACTTTGTTTTAAAGCGCCCGCATCATTCAGGCCATCACCTAACATCATTACTTTTTTACCTTTTTTCTGCAACTCTGAAATGAAATTCAGTTTGTCTTCCGGCTGCTGATTAAAGTTTAATGTTGTACCTGCCGGAACTAATTTTTCCAGTTTTTCTTTTTCGGATTCATTATCACCTGAAAGAATGTGAAGCTGATATTTTTTTCCAAGCTGACGGAAAAGAATTTCTATGTCTTTTCTGTATGAATTTGCAAAGGTGAATGCGCCCAGAACTTTATCATTTTTTCTGACAAATACTTTGGTTCCCAGAGATGTGTTTTGGGCTTGCGTAAATGCACTGCTTCCAATCAGATATTCTTCTCCGTTTACAGTTACCTGAATTCCTTTACCTGCAATTTCTGTAAGATTTTCAAGCGTGACATTTGTCTTTACCTGATGGAGAAATTTATGGATCTGTCTGCTTAACGGGTGAGAAGATTGAGCAGTGATTGTTGAAATAATCAGATTTTCATTTTCATCCAATGGTTCACCTTTCCATTTGAGTTCTGATTGATTGTTATGGGTAATTGTTCCCGTTTTGTCAAAAACAATATCTGTAATACGTGACACCGATTCAATCACTTTGGATGATCTCAGGTAAAATGATTTTTTTCCCATAATTCGGATACCGTTCCCATAGGTGAATGGTACCGATAATGCAATTGCACAAGGGCAGGCAATAATCAGAACAGAAACAATCACAAAAAGCCATTTGGAAGGATCCATGATCAGCCAGTAAATAGCACCAATTGCAGCAATCAGAAGTATAGCGAAAGTAAAATACCGCGTTATGTCTTCAGTGAATGAACGGTCATTTTTTTCTTTGTCAAAACCGGATTGTTCCAGAGTTTGGTGAGATAAGAATTCTCAACATCTTTTTCGGTTTCAATTTCAATGGAAGATCCTTCCTGTCTTCCGCCGGCAAATAATTTTTCTCCCGATTTTTTTGAAATTAAAGCTGATTCACCGGTTACAAAACTGTAGTCAATTCTTCCTTCTCCGCTGATCAGTTTTGCATCTGCCGGAATCAATTCATTATTTCGTATCACTAATCTGTCACCAGCTTTGATGCTTTGAAGCGGAACAATTTTCTCTGTTTCATTTTCAATTTTAGAAACAGCAATTGGAAAATACGATTTATAATCTCTTTCAAAATTAATAGAGCCATAGGTTGTTTGCTGAAACCACTTTCCAACAAGTAAGAAGAAAATCAATCCGGCAAAAGAATCTAAATAACCCGCGCCCGTATTGGTAAAAATCTCATACAATGATTGAAAATAGAAAGCAAGAATTCCCAGCGTGATAGGCACATCAATGTTAATGTGTTTTGTGGTGACTGCTTTCCAGGCAGATTTGAGATAATCAATATCACAATAGAGGAGAATTGGTATTGATAACAGCAAATTCAGATATTTGAATACGTCCTGAAAATTTTCATAAGTAGAATCGATTCCCAGATATTCAGGGAAACTGAGCAGCATCATATTTCCAAAACAAAAGCCCGCTATTCCAATTTGGATAATGAGTCTTTTATCTGATCTGAATTTTTTGGATCCCGGCTCATAATCTTTCATGCTTATGGAGGGCGGATAACCTATTGTTCCCAGCAATTCAGCCAGTTCACGCAAACTCAGCAAAGATTCATCAAACGTAACTTCTACTTCTTTTTTGACAAAGTTGACCTGACTGCTGATGACTCCCTGTTTTATTTTTGACAGTCTTTCCAATAACCACAGGCAGGATGAACAGTGAATCTGAGGAATAAAAAAACGAATTCGTGAAATATTTCCTTCACTGAAAAAAACAAACCGTTCCCTGAATTCGGGTAAATCCAGAAAATTAAATTTTCCCTGATAATTTTTACCGGCTTTGAGTCCGGGATTTTTTTCCAGTGTATAATAATTTTCAAGTGAATTTCCACTTAAAATTTCATAGACCGTCTGACAGCCTTCACAGCAAAAATGCTTGTTATCAAACTGTAAATCAACCTCACAGGGTCCGGCGCAATGGAAGCAAGTATTCATTTGAGTCTTTAGGGTACTGCAAAATTCCTTTATTCTGCTTATTTTTATCCTGATAAATATCACAAAAGGATTTGACATTAAAACTTGATATAGCAAAATTTGCCGGTCAGACAGTTTATGAAATCCTGTTTGCTTCCATTAATGAGGGCGTTATTATTGTAGGTAAAGACGGATCTATTTTGCTGGCAAATCCAAGAGCTAATGAACTTTTTGGTTATGGTGCTGAAGAACTTGAAGGGAAAAAAGTGGAGGATCTTGTTCCTATGGCTTCACGCCCAAACCACGCTCAGTTGAGATCTGATTTTCATCAGTCACCCCGTAAAAGAAGTATGGGCGCGGGGATGAACCTAAAGGCACTGAGAAAAGACGGCTCTCATTTTTACGTAGAAATTTCTTTAAATCATTTTACGCTTGAAGGAGATGTATTTGTTGCTGCGCTGATAACTGATATTTCCAAACGGGTAGAACAGGAAATGGTCATTCGGGAACTGAATGCAGATCTGGAGAAAAAGGTCAATGAACGTACTATTGAGGTAAGGGAAAGTCAGGAACTGTATTCTGCCATTGCCCGTAATTTTCCCAATGGAACAATCAACGTTTTTGACCGCGATCTGAACTATGTTTTTGTAGAAGGGAAAGAATTGTATCAATTAGGAATTACCAGTGAAAAACTTATTGGAACCTCATATCTGAACCGGCTTGCACCTGCTATCAGACCTCAGATAGGATCGGCTTTGGCAAGAGTTTTTAACGGTGATCCGCAGGATTTTGAAATAGAGTATAAGGAACATTTTTACAGACTTACTGCCGTACCGTTATCCAGAAAAAATGATGTAATTGATAAAATTCTGGTTGTTGAACAAAATATCACAGAACAAAGGAAGGCATCTGATCAGCTGGAGGCAGCTCTTACAAAAAGAAAAATCACTGAATGAAATGAAATCACGCTTTGTAAGCATGGCTTCACATGAATTCAGAACGCCGTTGAGTACCATTTTATCTTCTGTTTCACTGATTGAAAAATACATTGAAAACGGATCGTATGAAAATACACCCAAACACATCAAGCGAATTAAAAATTCAGTTAAAGGTCTTACAGATATTTTAAATGATTTCCTTTCTGTAGATAAACTGGAGAATCAGAAAACGGACATTAAAATATCTGAATTTGATTATGCCGCTTTTGTTAAAGAAATGGTGGAGGACATGCAGAACATGTGTCAGGAAGGACAAATAATTGACTGGAAAATAAATGCAGAAAGAACAGTTATCAATTGCGATTTGAATATCCTCAGAAATATCCTTTACAATTTACTGACTAACGCAATGAAGTATTCCAAAGAAGGACAAAATATAATTTATCACTCCTGGCTGACGGATGATTCCATCAGAATTATTGTGCAGGATTTTGGAATCGGAATTCCGTCACATGAACAAAAATTGCTTTTCACCCGTTTCTTCCGCGCAAAAAATGCAACCAATATCAAAGGTACCGGCTTAGGACTGAATATTGTAAAGAGCTATCTGAAAATGCTCGGCGGAACAATTAAATTTACCAGTGAAGAAGGAAAAGGAACTACCTTTGAAATAGAAATACCCATTAACCAAACTCAGGATAACAATGAATAAAGTAATTGCACTGATTGAAGACAATCATGAAATGAGAGAGAATATTCAGGAAATTCTCGAACTGGCAAATTATACAGTTTACAGCGCTGAAAACGGAAAAAAAGGAGTGGATGTCATTAAACAGCACAAACCTGATCTTATTCTTTGTGATATTATGATGCCTGAACTGGATGGTTATGGTGTTTTATATATGGTCAGTAAAAATCCTGAAACTGCGTCTATTCCGTTTGTTTTTCTGACTGCCAAATCTGAAAAGATGATTTCAGAAAAGGAATGAACATGGGTGCTGATGATTATCTCACAAAGCCTTTTGAAGATACAGAATTGCTGGACGCTATTGAAAGAGATTAAAGAGGATTGAACAGTTTGCGCACGAATTTAAACCAACACCGCAGGGACTTTCTGATTTCTTTGAATCTGTTCAGGGAATTGAATCACTGGAGAAACTGGCGCATGACAAACGTTCAAAAAAATTCAATAAAAAGGACACGGTTTTCTTTGAAGGGGATTATCCCAACTTTCTTTATTTCGTGAATTCAGGAAAAATAAAAACCTCAAAAATGAATAAAGACGGTAAGGATTTTATTACCGGTTTATATTCTGAAGGAGATTTTTTCGGATATCTGGAAATGATTAAGGAATCCAATTATACAGAGGCAGCTTCTGCATTGGAAAATTCTGAACTGACCTTAATACCAAGAGAAGATTTTCTGAAATTATTATATTCTTCCAAAGAGGTTTCGGTGAAATTTATCAAAATGCTGGCAGGTTCAATGACAGATAAACAGGAAGAACTGCTTAATCTTGCTTATGATACCGTAAGAAAACGTGTGGCAGATTCACTCTTAAAACTCAATGACAAATACAATGTGAAAAATGAAAAAGATTTCACCATGAGTATTTCAAGAGATGACCTTGCTGCCATTGTTGGTACAGCTACCGAATCTGTGATCCGGACACTTTCTGAATTTAAGGCAGACGGTTATATCAATATCAAAGGCTCAAATATTACTATCTTAGCCCCCGATAAACTGAGAAATTTCAGATTTTAAATTTTATAAACAAAACCAATGAAAAAATTATTGATGCTTTCGCCGGTGGCTTTGTTACTGGCTTGTGGTGGTGAATCAACTGAAAACCACAACAACAACTGATACTACCAAACAGGCACCTGTTGAACTGACAGATGATCAGAAAATTGAAAATTATTTAACTGAAAAAGGATGGACGGCTGAACGTGATCCAAGTGGCGTTTATGTTGTTACAGATACTGTTGGAACAGGTGAAGAGCGCCCCGGACCAATGGATGATGTGACTATTTTTTATGCAGGATATTTGCTTGATGGTACTCAGTTTGACGGAACTCAGGATGCACCTGCAACTTTTAATTTGTCTATGCTGATTGAAGGATGGCAGATTGGTATTCCAAAATTCGGAAAGGTGGAAAAGGTAAATTGGTTATTCCGCCTGCTTTAGGATATGGCGCTCAGGAAGTGGGTGATATCCCTGCAAATTCTTGTCTGATGTTTGAAATTGAACTGGTGGATTTTGTTGCGTCTGTCGGCTGTGGAAGATGTTCCGGCTCACTAAGATTAAAAAATACTGAATATAAATCCCGTCGCTATTTAATTGGTGACGGGATTTTTTTTTGGTGTATTTTCTTTCAAATGACAACAATCATTTTTGCTGCTCTCAGAAAACCTGACCTTTGAAAAAAAATGAAACATGCATTGGCCAAAACTTCCTGAAAAGGAAATTAAAAAAAGAGTGTTTGAAGCATTGGATTCAAATCTGAATTACCACAAAGAAAAAATTCTTGGAATTCCGGCAACATATCTTGATCAGGAACAATTTTATTTTGATGCACCTTTTTTAAAAGATGCTGCATTTTTGTCCGTACTGATTCATAATCCCAATCACATTGGTTGTCATACGTATCAGCAGGGTGAATCTTATTTTAAAGGAACGCAGCAGCTTGAAATTGATTTGCTGAGAATTTGTGCTGAGGAAATTTTTGGTGCTGAAAAAAATCAGTGGGACGGTTATGTTGCTCCCGGCGGAACTGAAGCAAATATTCAGGCACAATGGATGTACCGGAATTATTTTCATAAAAATAAAAATGCTTCATTAAATGAAATTGCGCTGGTATTTTCATCTGATGCACATTATTCCGTTTATAAGGGAAGTAACCTTCTTGGTTTAAAAATATTGTTGTGCCGGTAAATGATGACCGAAGCTGGAATGAAAATGACCTGAATGCTAAACTGCAGGAAGCAAAATCGGCGGGAATCAAATATTTGATTTTTCACCTGAGTATGGGAACAACCATGTTTGAAAGTGTTGATCATACTTCCCTGATAAAACGCGTAACGGAAAAAAATAATTTTGATTTTTTCATTCACGTTGATGCCGCTTTTGGTGGATTTATATATCCGTTCACTTCGTCAGACAGAGATCTGACTTTTGAAAATCCGTTAATCACTTCTATAACAATTGATGGGCACAAAATGCTTCAGGCGCCTTATGGAACCGGAATTTTTATCTGCAGAAAAGGGTTTATTGAAAATACACGTACAGTTGAAGCATCTTATGTGCAGGGCACAGATTTTACCTTGTGCGGCAGCCGTTCAGGTGCTAATGCAATTGCTGTTTGGATGATTCTGATGACACATGGTTATGAAGGATGGAAATATCAGATGCAAAAACTGATTGACAGGACAGACCATATTTGTGAAACACTGGATGAACTGAAAATTAGTTATTACCGGCATCCTAACATGAATATCATTGCCATTAAAGCGCATGGAATAAAACCTGAAATCGCTAAAAAATACCATCTTGTAGCAGATGATTTTCAGAATCCCAAATGGTGGAAGATTGTAACCATGATGCACGTTGAAAAACGGTTGATTGATGAGTTTTTATTAGATCTGCATCAGAGCGTGTTGAATTAGCCTCCGGCATTTCAGCGAAAATCTGCGAAATCTATCGCGTAAATCAGCGGGAGAGAAATCCACAATCTCAATCATCCGCAGATGATCGCAGATAAAAAGGCGCTGATTCCCGCAGAAGGTTGTCATAATTTCTTCAGAATTAATTATTAATACGCGCAATTCCACTGTAAACCAATAAATATCCAGATTTCACTACCTTTGCATCAAATAAATCTGCAATGAACCTCAGGGTTACTAAAATATTTGACTTTGAAACGGCGCATGCCCTTTGGGGATATGATGGCAAGTGCAAAGACATTCACGGGCATTCTTATAAACTTACTGTATCTATTGCCGGTAAACAGATTGAAGATTCTTCCAATCCAAAATTCGGAATGATTATCGATTTCAGTGATCTGAAACTAATTGTGAAAAAGGAAATTGTGGATGTATTTGATCATTGCCTGCTGGTAAACGGAAATACGCCGCACAAAAATTATGCTGAAGTTGAAAGCGGATTTTCTAAAATCATGCTTTGTACTTATCAGCCAACGTGTGAAAATATGCTGGCAGACATGGTTTCAAGACTATTAAAAAATCTGCCGGCTCATATTCAGTTAAAAAAAGTAACGTTGCAGGAAACCTCTTCCAGTTTTGCAGAGTGGCATGCAGATGATAACTAGTTATGTCAGATTCTTTAATTCAGAAATACAATATTCCGGGGCCGCTACACCAGTTATCCAACAGTGCCTTTCTGGGATGATAAACCTGCTCAGATGATCAGTCACGCATTGGAATTTCACTCAGTGACTGGAAAAAAACAATGATCAGGGCATTTAATGAAAGCAATGATCAGGAAGGAATCAGTCTCTATATTCACTTACCTTTTTGTGAAAATCTTTGTACGTTCTGCGGATGTCATAAACGAATTACAAAACGTCATGATGTAGAGGAACCGTATGTTAAAACGGTGTTGAAAGAATGGGATTTGTATTGTGATCTTTTACCTGCAAGACCAAAAATAAAAGAACTGCATCTGGGTGGCGGAACTCCAACTTTTTTCAGTCCTGAACATCTGAGAGAACTCATCAATGGAATTCTGAAACGGGCGGATGAATTTCCGGGATATGAATTCAGTTTTGAAGCACACCCAACTCATACAAACAGAGAACATCTTCAGACACTTTTTGATCTTGGATTCAGAAGAAGCAGTTTTGGTGTTCAGGATTATGATCTCAAAGTTCAGAAAACAATAAACCGCATTCAGCCGTTTGAAAATGTAAAAGCAGTAACTGATGCGTCCCGTGAAATCGGCTATACTTCGGTCAGTCATGATCTGGTTTTTGGTTTGCCGTTTCAAACTAAGGAAAGCATTATTGATACCATTGAAAAAACAAAATCACTCAAACCTGACCGCATTGCTTTTTACAGTTATGCTCATGTTCCATGGATCAAAGGAGTAGGGCAGAGAGGTTTTGATGAAAATGATTTACCTAAAGAAGTAGAGAAACGGGTGTTGTATGAAACCGGTAAAAAACTGCTGGGTGATTTGGGTTATTATGAAATTGGCATGGATCATTTTGCCCTGAAAACAGATTCACTTTACAAAGCTGTTGAAGATAAAACGCTTCACCGTAATTTTATGGGATATGCTGCAGGAAAAACCAAACTGATGATTGGATTGGGAATGAGTTCAATCAGTGATTCATGGTATTCATTTGCACAGAATGTAAAAACCGTTGAAGAATATCAGGATCTGGTAAATGAAGGGGAAATTCCGGTTTTCAGAGGACATCTTTTAACAGAAGAAGATTTGATTATCCGTGAACATATTCTCAATATCATGTGTCATTTTGAAACCAGCTGGAGTGAAGAGCGGCTCAAGTTTCCTGAATTGAATGCATGCCTGGAAAGATTGCGTGAAATGGAAGCTGACGGACTGGTAATGATTTCAGAAAACGGTTTGAGTGTACCCGATAAAGCCCGTCCTTTTGTGCGGAATATTTGTATGGCTTTTGATCTGCGTCTGATCAGAAACAAACCAGCAACGCGTATTTTTTCAATGACAATTTAAAGCATAAATCATGGTACTTGATCACATCATCAACTGCGAAAAATATTACAATCAGCACCTGCGTTTTAAAATGGGATTTGAATTTTTGAAAAATCTCAGTGAAAAATCTTTTGAAGAAACGCGCGTTGATCTGGACGGAGACAATTGTTTTGTATTGCTTTACCGGGGAGATGGCAGAGGATCGGATCAGGTCACTCTGGAGCGCACAGAAATTATATTGATATTCAATACGTTTTTGATGGTTCTGATCTGATAGGTTATCGTGATTTATCTGAATGTCAGAAAATCAAACAGGAGTATGACTCTGAGAAAGATTTTATTTTTTTCAAAGATGCACCGTCCTGCAATATTGATGTTCAGAAAAAATATTTTACACTCTTTTTTCCGAATGACGCACACGCTCCGCAAATAGGAACTGAGTTTATGCTTAAGGCAGTGGTGAAAGTAAAAATCTGATAAAGGTTTGATTTCTTAAGAAGTTGCAAATCGTTTTCTTCTGATTATAAAGAAGGTCAATCCAAGCAATGTAATTGAAACAATCGGCAGAATGATGTTGAGCATTCTCCAGAATTCTTTTTCTTCAATTATTCTTTCAGTATCCAGCATTCTTAACGTAATTGTTTTTGAGCGCACATCTATCAGGGAATAATCATCCATCATATAATCAATGGAGTTGAGAACAAACTCTCTGTTTCCGTAAATATTTTTTGGTGATCCGTTTTGGTTTCTTACCTGATAAACATCTGTATTCAACGGCACAGGATAATATTTCATCACACCATCTTTAATCACTGAATCCACTTCGTTTCTGATAATATCACCATCTGATACAACCAGCATTTTTGTGGAATCACTCAGCACTCTTGTTTTGTAATCCGGCGAACTGGTAAATGCATCTGAAATTCTGTTTTCAAATGCTGAAGTGAAATTACCTTCCAATAAAACAGCTACCGGAAATTCACCCTGTGTTCCGTCATTGAATTTTGGTTCAACATCAATGATTGAATAGTTCACTCTTGGTTTGCCTTTAAACACGCGCGAATTGAATGATGATTTTAATAAAACAGTTTTGGTAATACTTGTGTTTTCATTATTGACTAATTCAACGGAGCTGGTGTATTCACCTTTTATCGGATCTATATTTTTGGTGATCGGGTGAGATTCACGCTGCAGCTTTGGATAAAAATACCAGTCAACCACTTCCAGCGGGTGTCCCGGAACATAAAGCGGAGCGCATTCTTTGTCAATAATTAAATCCTGATTGAGGCGTGCGCCGTATTTGAAAAGCATGTCTTTTTCAATATTCAGTCCGGCATCTACTCCAAATGATTCTCCGGTAAAATAAAGTGAATCACGGTCAACAAAAAGCGGATCAACAAACCACAAAACTTTTCCTCCGTTCATAATAAACTGGTCAATCACAAATTTGTCTTTTTCAGTGAAACGTTGGGTAGGAGCTGCAACAATGAGTGCGTCTATTTCATCAAGTGCGTTTAGTTGTCCGTTAATAGTAACATCTTCCAGCAAATAATATTTCATCAATCCCATTCTGACATCTGCTGTCTGAACCGGCATTAATTCACCTTGTCCCTGTAAAAATCCTACCGTTGGTTTATCTTCTGCAGTGACTCTTCTGATAGCTGAGATAAAAAGATATTCCAGATTATTGATGGTCTGATCTGCCAGGTTACGGATATCTTCTTTTGCAAAAATGACACGTTTGTTAAAGAACTGAAGATGATCCACCGTTAATCCTTTATATTCAATCACAGCACCCGGCCAGATGGTTTTTATTTCCGCTTTTCCGGATTCAATTATTTCAATATCGCACGGAATTATTCCACGCCCTTTATCATACAATCCTTCCTGAACCTGTAAATTATAATCTGCATCTTCATCTCCGTTGGGATCTATAAATTCATATTGAACCTTATCACCTGCGTAAACAATAAATTCATCCAGTTTTTCCTGAATGGCATTTCTGATTTTCATGATATCAGCAGGCAAATCTCCCTCCAGATAAATTTTGAAAAATACACGGTCATTGATTCGGGCATCATCTTCCAGCAAGGCAATGGTATTGGGTGAAAGTGAATGTCTTTTATCTTCAGTTAAATCAAATCTGCCAAAGAAAAAGAAAATATATAATTGACAGTATGACTATAGCAACTGTTGCGGCATACATCCAGATGTCTTTTTTAAAACTCCGGGCAGAATTCTGGGTGGTATTTTTAGATGCTTCTACCATTTTCTGGATTGCAGAACAAGTTTAGTGGAGAGAATAAAAACAAAAATGAAACTCAGAAAGTAAAAGATGTCACGAGTATCAATCACACCTTTCTGACAAGATGTATAATGTTCCATCATACCAAGATTTCTCAATACCAGATCCAGGCCACCTAACTGACTGTACACAGCAAGGAGATCAAGTCCCAAAAACAGAAACCAGGAAAGAAACATGGAAATAATGAATGCAACAATCTGGCTGTTGGTAATACTGGATGCAAAAATTCCCACTGAAACAAGACAGGCACCAATTAATATCAAACCAAAATAAGAAGTAATGGTTGCACCATCATCAACAATTCCTACCGGATCACCCAGCTGATGAACCGTGAAATAATAAATAAGTGTTGGAAGAATTGAAATCACCACCAGGGTTACACCGGCAAAAAATTTGGTGAGAATAATGGAAAGATCAGAAATGGGTTTGGTAAAAAGTAGTTCAATTGTCCCTGTTCTTTTTTCTTCTGAAAATGAACGCATAGTAATTGCCGGAATCAAAATGATAAAAATAATCGGGCTGATACCAAAAAATGACTTCAGATCAGCTGTTCCGCCTTCCAGAATATTTGTTTCATAAGCAAACACCCACAAAAACAAACTGTTCAGAATCAAAAAAATGGCAATAAAAATATACCCGATCATGGAACCGAGAAAACTGCGCAATTCTTTGAGATATAAAGCCTTCATCTGTGTTTTGGGCTGACAGGTCAGCGGTTTCAAAATTAAATCATTTATGCACCGCAATTTTGCCTGTACCCTTAAATTTTATTAATAATTAAATGTGTCTAAACTATAAATGCCCTGTTTCAATAAGTTACAGGCTTTTCATTCGTATATTTGCACCCGGCCGGAAATTCTGATTTCCTGTGCAATAACTGACTTTATTTAAATTATGATTCAACGGGTTCAATCCATTTACTTTCTGCTGGCACTTGTTTGTGTTTCGCTTGTTTTGATTTTTCCGCTTTTTTCAGTGAATGTAGTTTCCGGCGGAACTGATGATACTGTTTCTGCTAATGCTGAATTTGGAGCGTATGGTTTAATTTTTACTTCAGATATTCAGTCACTGCAGGATGCAACTTTCAGATATCAGGCTTTTGAAAATCTGTCAGATGATCCTGACAGTGGTAAATATCCTGTTTATCTTATTTTTATTGGATTATCGTTGCTGACTGCGGTGTGTATTTTGTTTTATAAAAACAGAAAAAGACAGCTGGCAGTTGCCCGTTTAAATCTGGTTTTACATTTTCTGGTAATCCTCACACTGGTTGTATTTTATTATTTTGGAACGGATGCTGTAAAAAACACTGTTCCGGTGAACGCAAATCTGATTGTATCATTCAGTCTTGAAACCGGATTTTATTTTCTTGTTGCATCACTTCCGTTTCTGATTCTGGCTAACCGCGGAATTAAAAATGATGAAAAACTGGTTAAATCATTAGACCGTATCCGTTA
Source organism: Crocinitomicaceae bacterium (assembly GCA_016719925.1). Lineage (GTDB taxonomy): Bacteria > Bacteroidota > Bacteroidia > Flavobacteriales_D > Crocinitomicaceae > JADJGJ01. The sequence continues at coordinate 126,626 of JADJYC010000012.1, forward strand.
ATCCATGAATTATCTTTCCGTTGAAAATCTGACCAAATCATTTGGTGAACGTGTTATTTTTAAAGACCTGACTTTTGGTATTGACCGGGGTGATAAGGTGGCCATTGTTGCAAAAAATGGTACCGGTAAATCTACCTTGCTTAAAATTGTTTGCGGACTGGATGCGGCAGATTCAGGGCGGGGTGGTTTTCAAAATGATATTCGTGTGTGGATTATTTGCAGCAGGCAGAAAATTTTAATCCTGAAAGAACAATTATTGAAGAAGTTTTAAGTGCAGATACACAGGAAATCAAGGCGATTAAAATGTATCAGCGCGCTTTGGAAAACATGGATGATCATGATGCTTCTGAACGGGCAACTGATCTGATGAACAATACCGGCGCATGGGATTATGATGGAAAATAAGTACCATTCTTGCTCAACTCAAATTAGATGACCGCAATCAGAAATGCGGTGATCTTTCAGGGGACAAAAAAAAAGAAATTGCGCTGGCAAAAATTCTGATCAATGAACCGGATATCATGATTCTGGATGAGCCAACCAATCACCTGGATCTGGATATGATTGAATGGCTGGAAGCAGAATTGTCCAAATCAAAATCAACAATTATTATGGTTACGCACGACCGTTATTTTCTGGAAGTAGTGTGCAATACCATTTTTGAAATGGAAGATAAAACGATGTTCCGCTATAACGGTAATTTCTCTTATTATCTGGAGAAAAAAGCAGAACGGGAAGAAATGCTTCAGTCTACTATCAGTAAAGCAAAAAACCTGATGCGTACTGAGCTGGAGTGGATCAGAAGACAACCAAAAGCCCGCGGAACAAAACAAAAAGCACGCGTTGATGCCTTTGACGGATTAAAAGAAACTGCCACCCAAAAAATTAAAAAAGATGAACTGAGTATTGATGTTCAGATGAACAGGCTGGGTTCAAAAATTGTGGAGTTTCATCATGTGGGAAAATCGTTTGGAGATAAACTGCTGATTACTGATTTTGACTATACATTCAAACGCGGAGAGAAAGTAGGTATTGTTGGAAATAACGGTACCGGAAAATCTACTTTGCTGAATATGATTGTTGGAACTGAACAACCAACAAAAGGAAAAATTGTAGTGGGTGATACCATTGTCATTGGTTATTATCATCAGGACGGAATGAAGTTCAAGGAAGGTCAGCGGGTAATTGAAGCGATTAAGGAAATTGCTGAATTTATTCCGTTGTCAAAAGGCAGAACAATGTCGGCTGCGCAGTTTCTTGAAAAGTTTTTATTCCCGAGAGATCTTCACTGGAACATGATTGAAAAACTCAGCGGTGGTGAAAAGAAGAGATTGTATCTGATGACCATTCTGATGAAAAATCCAAATTTTTTAATTCTGGATGAGCCAACCAATGATCTCGATATTTTTGTTTTAAGTGTATTGGAAGATTACCTGCATGAATTTGAAGGATGTCTGATTGTAGTTTCTCACGACCGTTATTTTATGGATAAAATGGTGGAGCATACTTTTTATTTTAAGGGAGACGGAGAAATAAAGGACATACTTGGCAATTACACTGCTTACCGTGAATATCAGAAAGCAGTAAAACAATCGGACAGAGAAGCTGAAAAAAAATCAGCTCCAAAAGTTGAACCTGTTATCATTGAAGAAAAACCAGTTGCAGAAAAATCAGAATCTTCAAAACAAAAATTATCCTACAAAGAAAAACAGGAATTTGATTCACTTGAAAAAGATATCCAGTCTTTAAATGCGGAGAAAAAAAACATCGCTGAAAAAATGATGGATACAACTTTATCCGGAGATGAAATTTCAAAACTATCCATGCGTCTTGCAGAAATTGAGTCAATGGCTGATGAAAAAGAAATGCGCTGGCTGGAGCTGAGTGAGCGGGTTTGAGTGGGATTTGTAGTCTGTAGTCTGAAGTCTTTAGTCAGGAGTCATTGGTCAGGAGTCATTGGTCAGGAGTCATTTTTTTAACTTATACAACTATCAACTAAAAAATCCGAAAAGCCTAAAGGTCGAAAAAACTAAAAGTTAAAATGCTTTACCACAAAGTCGCTTTCGCTTCACAAAGAAGGCACAGAGAGCACAAAGAAAAACTTTTAACCAATCAACTTTCAACTCATCAACTATCAACTAAAAAATCCGGCTTAAAGGTCGAAAAACAAAAGTTAAAAGTTTTTTTACAAAAAGCCCTGACGCTTCACAAAAGGCAAAAGAAGAAACACAAAAAAAATCTACCCAAAAATCAAATTTCAACTCATCAACTTTCAACTAAAAATCCGAAAAGCCTAAAGGTCGAAAAAAACTAAAAGTTAAATGCTTTACCACAAAGTCGCTTTCGCTTCACAAAGAAGGCACAGAGAGCACAAAAAAAACTTTAACCAATCAACTTTCAACTCATCAACTATCAACTAAAAAATCCGAAAAGCCTAAAGGTCGAAAAAACTAAAAGTTAAAATGCTTTAACACAAAGTCGCTGTCGCTTCACAAAGAAGGCAAAGAGAGCACAAAGAAAAAACATTCATCGCTCAACATTCAACTCATCAACTCAAAAAATCTTAAAGCTTGTCCGACGCAACAAAGTGGAGGCGGAGTCTAAAGGTCTAAAGTGCCTGAAAAATGCGCAGTAAAGCGTTTGCCTATCCGACACAAACCGTTCTGCAAAATAATCTCACCGTCTCAGAATACTTCCTTACCGTTTACAAAACCAGTTGTTCTGCTGATTACTTCCTGATTCCATAACATTTTGTAATGGCCAATATTTTCAAGTGTAATTAGCTGTGCGTTTTCTATTTCATTGTTTATTTCAGACGAATGATGATAGGGTAAAACTTTATCATGCCTGTCATGAATCAGCAGGAGTGACTGATAGTTTATTTTTTTAAGATTTTCTTCTACGCTGATGTTTTTGAGTGGTTCACCCAATTTGTCCAGAGAAATTTTTAAAAGTTTCTGATAGGCCCTGTTGCCAAGACCAATAATTGATTTGAACTCTTTAAAAATGGTTTCAATTTTATTTGGATTGGTGAGCAGTACAATTTTATCTACCTCAATTTCTTTTTTGGCAAGTGCATAAGTAGAAACTGCAGATCCAAATGAATGAGCAACAACCGAAATTGGTTTTTCAGGATTGAGAAATTCAATTACTGCCAGAAAAGCATCTTTACATTCAATGAGATTGGTTGAACTTGATTTATGAAACGCATGTCCGGGCAAATTAAAGCTGATTACTCTTTTGCCTGATTTTGCAAGCGCATGTGCTATCATAGACATGCTGCCTGCGTTTGAATCCCAGCCATGAACAAGAACAACCAAATCTCCGGTTGGATTTCCAAGTTCAAAACAATCAACCGGTTCTTTGGAGGTGTGAACCTGAAAATTTCTGGTGAACGCAAAAAAATGTTCTTCTCTTTCACGAATTTCTTTTTTTCTCACTTTTTGGAATAGTCGGAAACTCTTGCGGGCTGCTTTTTCAGGATTGATAAATGAAGTCCATCCAAAGTAGGTTTTCAGAAGTAATAAATCTGTATTCACAATTTTCCCTTTTTAACTTTTATAAAATATACCGATCGGTATATTGGGGTGCAAAAAATTTTAAATCGCTAATTCTCTTTCAATAATTCCGTCAATATGTGCCATCATTTCCTGAATGTAGGAGTCATCATTCATGGTTGCACTCATAAATACCGCGCCTTCAATCAGCGTGAAAAATTTGCGTGCGTATGTTTTGGGATTAATCTCTTTTTTTATTTCACCGGCATCCATTCCGTTCTGAATCATTCTGGTAATATAACCCTGCAGCCGGGAGATTACTTCCTGCACTCTTTCAAGCAATTCAGGATGCTGATCTTTAGCATCAACACCAATATTCAAAATCGGACATCCTCCAAATTCAATGGTATATGCTTTATAAGTACGGTAAAAATTTGTCAGTCCGTAAAGCTGCTGAATGGGTGACTGAATACCGCTTAATTCTTCTCTGATTTTATTTACAACTCTTTCAACGTTATATCTGAATGCAATAAAAGCCAGTTCTTCTTTATTTTTGAAATTACCGTAAATGGCACCTTTTGTTAGTCCGGTTGCTTCAACAAGATCAGACATGGATGTTCCATAATACCCATGTTTATTGAAAATGGGAGCAACTTTCTGAATAATGAAATCAGATGTTTGTTGTGCTTTGGAACTCATTTATGAATTTGGGTTT
>JADJYC010000013.1 GCA_016719925.1 Crocinitomicaceae bacterium
TTCAGCAGATTTTTAATGCACCGTTTGTGTCTCCTGCAAATTATAATCTGACAGGTCAAACTGCAAATGGTGCAGCGTGTGATATCACTGCCTATTTTACTTCAGATCCTGCATGTTCTCAAACTGTGAATTATACTGCTCCGGTTTGTTTGTGTAACATAGATAATTTTGTTGCAAACATTGGAGCATGTCTGTCTAACAATACATTTGAAGTAACCGGAACTGTTACTTATTCATCGCCGCCTGCAGGAGGAACAATGACGGTGATTGTTGACAACAGTGGTACTCAATACACGCAAACATTTAATCCGCCTTTTACAAGTCCGGATAATTTTACCATTACGGGAATTCCGTCAAATGGAGCAGCAATCACAATTACTGTTGTATTTAGTTCAGATCCGGGTTGTACAAGTGTGATCAATTCAACTGCACCACCTTCCTGTGCATGCGGCGTAGATATCGGAACATTCAATTCAACAATTACAGGGTCAAGCACAAACAATTATGTTTTGTGTTACGGTGATCAGATTGACATCAATTCAAATTTGGATTATACAGCACCGGCTGAACAATTTGCTCCTCCGGGTCCGCCTTATGATCCGGGTGTATCCTGGTTGATTTATTCTTGTCCGCCAACTGTTGCCCTTATTCCAAATCTGGTAACAGATGTCCCTGATGATCCTTGCTTCCTTGGTCTGGTGAGCGATTTTAATTTGTCTGATTTAAATGATCTTGGAATGATCAATGCATTTCCTCCGGGAACATTTACAAACAACACAATTTACTATGTTCCGATTACCATGTACAGCATGTCAAGCGGAACATACAGTTATGTGAATACAACCATGCCTTGTTATGAATTAGGAACTCCGTTTGCAGTGCAATACCTCCCGCAGTTTAACGCCGTTTCTGTTCAGGATTGTAATACCGGTACTGCAACTATTACTGTTTCTGGTGGATTGCCAGCAATCAACGGATCAAATTTTACGGCAAGTAATTTACTTCCGGTTACAGCAAACTTTACAAGTACAACAACTCCAAATAACGGAACTTTTGTAATCAATAATTTAACCGGCGGACAAATGTGGTCATTCACGGTGAATGATGGAAACGGATGTCCTTACACGGTCAACGGAGGTCCATTCCCTCCAACACAAAATCCGGCTTTCAGTTATCCAAGTGCTGCTTTGTGTGTTACTGGTGCAACTATGAATCCTGTTATTACCGGTGTGCCTGGTGGAACATTTACTTCATCTCCTGCTGGTTTAACGTTGAATGCTGCAACCGGACAAATCAATCCTGTAACATCTACAGTTGGAACTTACAATGTAACTTACACAACTCCGGGTCCTTGTCCGGATGACATGACGGTTGTTGTTGATATTATTACTGCGCCTGTCGCTAATGCCGGACCAGATGCTTAATTTGTCCGGGGTCAGTGTTACACTAAATGGTTCTGGTTTAGGAACTCCAAGCTGGGCACCGGGAGCAACTTTATCTGCAACAAATATTTTAAATCCGGTTGCTACTCCTGCCGGAACAACAACGTACACCTTAACATTGAATGCATCAGGATGTATTGATTCAGATGATGTAACGGTTACAATTCTAAATCCAACTCCTATTGCTGTTAGTCCGGATGTTTCAATTTGTGAAGGAGATTGTACAACACTTACTGTTGCCGGTGGTGACTTTTGTCTGGGATCCGAATACAGACATTGTTGATTCATCTTAACCACGCAGAATGTTTGCCCGACTGTTACAACAACATATACAGTAACTTCTTATACTGAGGGTCAAATATCATTGCCAACGGAGATTTTAGTGCAGGTAATACCGGATTCAATTCGTCTTACACATTTACCAATCCAACTAATACTGCTGAAGCGCAGTATAATGTTATCTCAAATCCGCAAACATATAACGGCGGGTTTTCTGCGTGTGGTGATCACACCGGTGGTGGAAATATGATGGTGGTAAATGGATCATCAGTTGTCGGTGCAACTGTTTGGTGTCAGACAATTCCAATTTCTGCAAATACAGATTATTTATTTTCTGCATGGCTCGCATCTGTCTTTCCAACAAACCCTGCAGTCCTTCAATTTACAATTAACGGAACACCGGTTGGTTCAAATCTGAATGCATCCGGAACAACATGTATCTGGAATGAATTTTTTACCACATGGAATTCTGGTGCAGCAACTTCTGCAACAATTTGTATTACCAACCTGAACACAAATGTCATGGGGAATGATTTTGCCATTGATGATATTTCATTTACACCGGTTTGTGAACAGACAGAATCAATTACGGTAACCGTAAATCCTGTTCCGGTAGTTGACGCAGGCGCAGATCAGACTTTATGTGCAGGAGATCCTACTGTATTAAATGGATCAGGTGCTGTTACCTATGCATGGGATAATGGAGTAACAGACGGTGTTAGTTTTACACCAGCAGCAACAACAACATATACATTAACAGGAACGGGAGTTGGCGGATGTCAGGCAACTGATCAGGTTACTGTTACTGTAAATCCTGTACCGGTTGTTGACGCCGGACCAGATCAAATTATTTGTGATGGTGATCCTGCAACTTTAAGCGGAACCGGAGCTGGTGTTGGCGGAGTGTATGTTTGGGATAACGGAGTGTCAGACGGAGTTGCTTTTACTCCAGCGGCTACAAACACCTATACGGTTACCGGAACAAATTCAGGTTTGTGTTCTAATACCGATCAGGTTACAGTCACCGTAAATCCATTAGATGATCCTGCATTTGTTTATCCGGCGGGATTAACATATTGTCAGACGTCAGCTGATCCTACTTCAACAGTCAATGGTCTTGCCGGCGGAACATTTTCATTCACGGTTGTTTCTGGCGGTCCGTTTTTGGATTTAAATACAACTACAGGTTTTGTTGATCTGAGTACAAGTGATCTTGGAACTTATGCAATTACATATAATACTGCAGGAGCACCAGGTTCTTTATGTCCTCAGACAAGTACTTTGAATTTGACAATTACAGATGCACCGGTTGCTGATTTTACTTTTGCAACTTATTGCCTGAATGATATTGATCCTTCACCAACATTTATCAACGGCGGAAGCGGCGGAATTTTCTCCTTCGTTCCCGGTGGATTATCTATTAATACTTCAACTGGTTTGGTAGATTTAAGTGCATCCACACCGGGTACTTATACAGTAACAAACACGATTAATATTGTTGGCTGTGCATTGGCAACATATGATGATGATATTGTAATTAATGCTTTACCGTCGGCGAATATTTCAGGCACAACTACCATTTGTCCGGGTGATCCTTTGCCGGATATTACAATTAATATCACCGCTGGAACACTAAATTGGGATCTCACTTACAACCTCAACGGAGCACCAACAGTAAATTTTGCGCAAGTCCTTATGTAATTTCTGGTGCAGCAATTGGTTCAATGATCTTGTTTCTGTTACTGATGGAAATGGTTGTTCAAGTGCAATTGTAGGCAATGCATCAATTAATACCTATGCAGTTCCGGTAATGAATGTACGGAATGATCAGGAAATTTGTGAAGGATTAAATTTAAATGTTTCAGGGATTTTCTGCTGATATTGCAGGATCAACTTTTGATTGGGTGAATACTTCCGAAACAGATGTTGGTTTTGGTTTAAGCGGTACTGGAAATATTCCAATTTTTCTTGCGCAAAACGGCACCGGAAATGATATTTCAGTAACTGTGAGTGTAACACCAACTTCTCCAAACGGATGTGTTGGATTACCAGAAACTTTTGTAATTACTGTGCATGCAAATCCGATTGTTTCATTTGCTGCAGATGTGGTTACAGGTTGTGATCCGCTTGTGGTTAACTTTACAAACACATCTACCATCACGGGGCAAAATTGTGTGTGGGATTTTGGTAACGGATTTACCGCTTTAGGGTGTGGTCTTGTAACAAATACTTACAATGCTGGTGTATATACAGTTTCACTTTCTGTGACAACTGCTGACGGATGTTTTGGTAGTGCAACAGTAAATAATTATATCACTGTTTTTGAAACACCGGAAGCAGCGTTTACTTTTTCACCACAGATTTTAGACATTGGAGATACTGAAGTTGATTTTACAAATCTTTCTTCACCTGCAGATTTATATGAGTGGGATTTTGGAGATACAACACCAACTGTCTTTCAGATAAATCCTACTCACATTTATCCTGAAGTGCCTAATGAATATTTAGTGACACTGATTGCTTCAAACAATAATGGATTGTGTGCAGATACAGCGCAGCAGTTAGTAATCATTCAGGATGTAATTATTTTCTATGTTCCAAATGTTTTCACACCTGATCATGATGAATTTAATGAAGGATTCCATCCGGTATTTACTTCCGGTTATGATCCGTTTGATTATCATCTCACAATTTTCAACAGATGGGGTGAAATTGTATTTGAATCTTATAATGCAGCTATAGGATGGGACGGAACTTATTCAAACCAGGGATTGGTTCAGGATGGAGTATATGTCTGGCAGATTGAATTCAAAGAAACGATGTCAGATAAACGGCATACCTACCGCGGGCATGTGACAGTTTTGAAATAATAGTTAGATAAATAGTACGAGAAAAACCATCCTGATCAGGATGGTTTTTCATTTTTCCAATATTCTGTTAAACCTGTTCAGATCCTTTGATTTAAATCCTTTGAACAGAGCATAAAGTATTCTTTTCAACAATCCTTAACTGATTGAGATTAAGAAAAGGCAACCCGGTTTGATTTTTTTCGTCTAAATTAGTGGAGCAAAATTCAGTGTTCATCTGTTTTTTAACTGGATTTACAGCTCAAAAACCAAAATTCCTGAAATGAAAAAGTTACTTTTTCTGTCTTTGATTTGTGGTGCTGCCAATTTTGTGCAAGCACAAACCAGCCCTAATGATTGTGGCAATTATACTACAACGGGTTCAGTTTTAATATCTGGTTATACTGATCCGGATCCAGGTTGCGGAGCAAACGTTCCCGGTACGCTTGGCGCTGGTCCTGCTTATTGGGATGGCGCTGGTTGTGGCGGACAATTGATTTCTACAGTTGTTGGTGCGCCGGTTACCTGTTTGTCTTTAGCATATACTGCGGTTAATACTGATGATTATGCAACGATTACAACTAATACTGGAGGAGTTTTAACAATTACAACTGTGAATTGTGGCGTAAGCGGTACGGTTATCGGACCGTATAACTGCGGTTCAGGATTTTACGGAACATGCGGTGTGACTGTTTGTTCGACAGTCCCATTTACTCAGGTTATTCTATCTAATACAGGTTGTAGTTCTGGTTGGGTTATTGATTGCGGAACTCCCGTTTTATCTTGTGCAATAACTAACTTCACGGCAAACGTTGGCGCTTGTGTTGTTGGTCCAAATACTTATTCAACAACCGGTCAGGTTACTTTTACAAACGCACCTGTTTCAGGTCAGTTGATTGTTGAAGACTGTAACGGCGTTCAGCAAATTTTTAATCCTCCCTTTGTTTCACCTGCCAATTATACCTTGACCGGACAAAATGCAAATGGTGCAGCATGTGATGTGACAGCTTACTTTACCGCTGACCCTGCCTGTACACAAACATTGAATTATACAGCACCAATCTGTATTTGTAATATCGATAATTTTACAGCAAATATTGGTGCCTGTCTGTCTAACAACACATTTGATGTAACAGGAACAGTCACGTATTCTTCTCCTCCTGCCGGCGGAAGTTTAGTTGTCGAAGTCAACAACGGTGGTACAATTTATTCAACTACAATTGCTCCTCCTTTCACAAGTCCGGACAATTATACCATTACAGGAATTCCATCGAATGGAAACAACATAACAATCACAACTTATTTTACATCAAACCCCGCTTGTACTAGTACTATAAATTCCACAGCTCCGCCTTCATGTGCATGTAATGCTGATATTGGAACGTATACAGCAACAATTACCGGATCAAGCACCAACAACTATGTTTTGTGTTATGGTGATCAGATTGATATTGCAACCAACAATGATTTTACTGCACCGGATGAACAATTTGCGCCTCCGGGTCCGCCTTATGATCCGGGTGTTTCATGGTTGATGTACTCTTGTCCTCCGACTGTTGCATTAACTCCTGATCCCTTCAATACTGTTCCAAGTGATCCATGCTTTTTAGGTCTGGTGAGCGACATGAATTTTTCTGATGTGAATGATTTATTCTGGGTTAACTCTTATCCTGCAGGAACATTTACAAATAACACAGTGTATTTTGTTCCGATTACCATGTACAGTATGTCAAACGGAACTTACAGTTACGTAAATACCACTATGCCTTGTTATGAACTGGGTACACCATTTGCCATTCAGTATCTCCCTGATTTTTCATTTACACTTACAGAAGATTGTGCAACAACATCTGCAACTGCAACTTTAAATGGAGGTATGCCCGAATTGATGGGAGGAAATTTTACTGCAAGTAATCTTTTACCTCTTACGGCATCTTTTTCAAATACAACTTGTGCAAACGGAGGAACAATTACCATCACCGGACTAAACGGTGGTGATATGTATTCTTTCACAGTTACGGATGGAAACGGATGTCCTTACACTGTTTCAGGCGGACCATATTCTGCATCACCTACCATCAATGCTGGTCTAGATCAAACAGTTTGTGCCGGTACAACAGTTACTTTAACAGCAACAGGAGCAGGAGTTGGCGGAACATATTCATGGACAGGCGGTGTCACAAATGGTGTTGGATTCATTCCTGCAGCCACAACGACTTATACGGTTACAGGAACAGCAACCAACGGATGCAGCAGTACAGATCAGGTTGTCGTAACAGTTAATCCGATTCCGGTTGTAAATGCCGGACCAGATCAAACATTATGTGCCGGTGACGCAACAGTATTAAATGGATCCGGCGCCACTTCATATACCTGGAATAATGGTGTTACAGATGGAGTTTCATTTACACCTGCTGCTACGCTTACGTATACAGTTACCGGAACAACATCAGGATGTTCTGCCACAGATATGGTTACAGTAACTGTAAATCCTTTACCGTTAATTAATGCCGGCGCTGATCAAACTATTTGTATTGGTGATCCTGTTACACTTACCGGAACCGGAGCAGGAGTTGGGGAACTTATTCATGGACAGGTGGTGCAACAAATGGTGTTGCATTTTCACCGGCGGCTACAGCAACGTATATACCGTTACAGGTACAGATGGAAACTTATGTGTGAATACGGATCAGGTTGTTGTGAATGTGAATCCGTTGGATGATCCTTCATTTGTTTATCCGCTGGGATTGACTTATTGCCAAACAGGAACTGATCCGGCTGCAAATATTACCGGACTTGCAGGTGGTGCATTTTCTTATACCGTGATCAGTGGAGGACCAAATCTTGTTTTAAATACTGCTACCGGTGATGTCACACTTCTTACAAGTGATATTGGAACATATGCAATAACTTATAATACAGCAACTGCTCCAGGATCATTATGTTCGCAGTCAAGTACTTTAAACTTGACAATAACAGATAATCCGGTGGCTGATTTTACTTTCGGTACGTATTGTACAAATAATTCAGATCCATCACCAACATTTATCAATGGTGGAACAGGTGGAGTTTTCACTGCTGCACCGGCAGGTTTAACTCTCAATGCCGGAACAGGATTAGTTGATCTGAGTGCAAGCACACCGGGAACTTATACAGTAACAAATACAGTAAACGTAGCAGGTTGCGCATTGGCAACTTACAGTGATGATATTGTGGTGAACGGTTTACCAAATGCAACCATTGCCGGAACAACTTCCATTTGTCCGGGTGCTGCTTTACCTGACATTACAATCAATCTTACCGCAGGAATTGCAAACTGGAATCTGACTTATGAATACAATGGAACTCCTGTTACAGTTAATGCTGCTTCTTCACCATATACAATTACCGGTGCTGCAGTTGGATCGTATGATCTTGTTACTGTAACTGATGGTAACGGATGTACAAATCTGATTTCAGGAAATGCAACCATTTCAAATTATCCTGTACCAACTATGAATGCACTTGTTCCGCAGGATGTGTGTGAAGGAACAAATTTAAGTGTTCAGGGATTTGGTGCAGACATTTCAGGTTCAACTTTTGCCTGGACAAATACGACAGGAACTGATGTTGGATTTGGATTGAGCGGTACAGGTAATATTCCAATTTTCCTTGCGCAGAATTCTACCGGAGCAGATATTTATGTAACAGTTTCTGTTGTTCCTACTTCACCGCAAGGTTGTGTCGGACCAGCTTCAACATTTATTATTGGTGTTCATCCAAATCCTGTTGTGTCTTTTTACGCTGACAGCTTAATGGGATGTGAACCATTTACTACCGTGTTCCATAATACATCAAGTGTTCCGGGACAAAATTGCCTTTGGGATTTTGGTACAGGACCAGCAGCAATCGGATGTGATTCAGTTCCGGCAATTTTTGGTGCCGGAATTTATGATGTTACTTTGAGTGTTACAACCGCTGACGGATGTTTTGGAACAGCAACTATTGCTGATTACATTGTGGTGTATGAGCAAGCTGAAGCGTCATTTATTTTTGCTCCGCAGATAATCGATATTGATGATACTGAGGTGGAATTTTTAAATCAGTCAGTTAATGCAGATACCTATCAATGGGATTTTGGCGATACAACGCCTTTTGTATTTCAGATAAATCCTTCACACATTTATCCGCAGGTGCCAAACCAATATCTGGTGACATTGGTTGCTACCAATAGTGGTTTCTGTCCGGATACTGCGCAGCAGCTTGTGATCATTCAGGATGTAATTATTTTTTATGTTCCAAATGTTTTCACTCCAGATCATGATGAATTCAATGAAGGATTTCATCCGGTATTCACCTCCGGGTTTGATCCATATGATTATCACCTGACCATCTTTAACCGCTGGGGAGAAATCATGTTTGAATCATTCAACGCTGAAGTCGGGTGGGATGGAACTTATTCAAATCAGGGATTGGTTCAGGACGGAGTGTATGTTTGGCAAATTGAATTCAAAGAAAATATGTCAGATAAGCGACACACACATCGCGGACACGTGACGGTGCTGAAGTAAATAACTTTAAAATTTTGGTTTAAGAAAACGGATCTTTTTTAGGTCCGTTTTTTTTTTGTACAGAGGGTCGCAGAGCAAAGAGATTCACAGGTAAAAAAATCCTAAAGGTCTAAAAGGTCGAAAAGCCTTTTGCGTTTTTTGTTGCTTCACAAGAAATATCAGAATATTTAAACCATCATTCCATTGCTGATAAAATCAAAATTCTAATTCGTGAATTCGTGGCAATTTACTTTTAGAAAAACGTTGGATAAAAAAAACTTGCGTTGCACCTTCGAGAGAAAAAATCTAAAATGAATTTATAGAACGCTGAAGAAACGTCCAGTTTATTTTTTCATCGAATAGATAGTAGCAATTCCACCGCTCACTAATTTCTGCTTCACATCTTTATAACCAACCTTTTCAAGTATATTGACCATATCCTGTCCTTCAGGAAAAGCAGCCACTGACTCAGGAAGATAAGCATATGCTGATTTATCTTTTGAAATAGCTGAGCCCACTTTAGGAATGATGTACTTAGAATGAAATTTATAATACTGTTTAACCGGAAATTTTTTTGGTTTAGAAAATTCCAGAATAATTCCTGTGCCGCCTGGTTTTAAAACACGAAGCATTTCTCCAAGACCTTTTTCCAGGTTCTCAAAATTTCGCACGCCAAATCCAACTGTGAACGCATCAAAGTGATTGGATTCAAACGGAAGATTTTCTGAATCACCCTGAATCATTTCAATGATGTGATCCACTTTTTTCTTCTTCATTTTGACCCTTCCTACTTCAAGCATTCCGGCTGAAAGATCAAGACCGGTTACTTTTTTTGGTTTTAGTTTCAAAGCTGCCAGGGCAAAATCACCGGTACCGGTTGCAATGTCTAAAATGAGCTGAGGTTTTGTTTCAGCAAGAATGCGTATTGCTTTTCTTCTCCAGATTTTATCTATGCCCAAAGAAAGAAAGTGATTGAGGAAATCATACCGTTTGGAAATGTTGTCGAACATTTCTGCAACTTCTTCTTTTTTGGATGAATCGGCTTTGCCGTAAGGTTTAACTTTTGTTCCCATACTGGATGCGGTTATAAAACACTAACCGCTTCGTTCATTAATTGTTCTTTATCGATGGAAACAACTCCCACTTTTTCACAGACAAGTCCGCCGGCAAGGTTGGCAATTTCTGCTGATAATTTTGGTGACATTCCGCTGGCAAGGCAAAGAGTTACAACACTGATGACCGTATCTCCCGCACCGGAAACATCTGTAATCACACGGAGATGAGCCGGTATAAAATGATTCTCTGATTCATCATTGATATAGACACCGTTTTCAGAAAGTGTCACAAATGTGTATTTTGGATTCAATTTTTTATTCAGTTCACCGACAGCTTTTAAAAAAGCATTTTTATCTTTTACTGAAAAATCCTGATGCGTTCCTTCTTTTAATTCTTTCAGATTGGGTTTGAACAACGTGACATTTTTGTATTCGAAAAAATTCTCTTTTTTAGGATCTACTGTAGTGATAATTTTTTTCTCATTGGCAAAACGTATCACCTCACTGATGAGATCAGGTACAAGAACTCCTTTGTTGTAATCTTCAAAAATGATTGCATCAGCCTGATGTGCAGTTGCAATTTCTTTCACCTGTGTTATGAGATATTTTGCCAGATCAATGTGAATTGGTTTTACTTCTTCATAATCAATACGCAGTAATTGCTGATTGTTTCCAATCACCCGAGTTTTAACTGTAGTGACATGGTTTTTTGATCTGAAAATTCCTTTATCTGAAATATTATTTTCTTTCAGCAGCTGAATAAATTTATCACCTTCTTCATCGATACCAATCACTGAAATAATAATTGGTTCAGCACCCAGCGCTTTGATATTGAGTGCAACATTGGCCGCACCGCCCAGTCTGCTTTCTTTAGAGGCAAGCTGCACAACAGGCACAGGCGCTTCAGGTGAAATACGGCTCACATGCCCGGTGAGATAGGTATCAACCATCACATCACCCAGAATGATGATTTTTTTTGAATTGAAATCGTTGAATGTATTTTGCAGATCAACCATTAGCTGAGTTTATCCAATGCTGTTTTAATTCTGTCAAGCGCTTTGTTGAGCACTTCTTCTGAAGCAGCGTAAGAAATCCTTACACAATTTGCGTCACCAAATGCTTCACCGGTAACCAGCGCAACCAGTGCTTCATCCAGCAGATACATGGTTAGATCTTCAGCTGTTTTGATGGTTTTTCCGTTGTATGATTTTCCAAAGAAATAAGATACATCCGGAAAAAGATAAAATGCTCCCTGAGGCACATTTACTTTTAATCCTTTAATCTCTCTTAACCTGGCAACGCACAAATCTCTTCTCTTATGAAAAGCGTCCACCATGAATTTTATTTCTTTTGGATCAGCTTCCATTGCTGCTTTGGTTGCACGCTGAGAAATAGAACCGGTACCTGAGGTATATTGTCCCTGCAGTTTTGTGCAAGCTGCTGCAATTTCTTTGGGTGCTCCAATGTATCCAACACGCCAGCCGGTCATTGCAAATGCTTTTGCAACTCCGTTTACTGATATTGTGCGGTCATACACTTCAGGAAACTGAGCAAAACTTTCATTCTTTCCTACAAAATTGATGTGCTCATAAATTTCATCTGAAATCACATAAAAATTTGGTGTTGCAGCAACTACTTGCGCAATCGCTTTCAGTTCATCTTTGGAATAAGCAGTTCCTGTTGGGTTGCAGGGATTGCTGAATACCATCATTTTAGATTTTGGCGTGATGGCTTTTTTCAATTGATCTGGTGTGATTTTAAAATCAGAATCAATGGTTGTATGAATCACAACCGGAATTCCCCCAGCCATTTTCACCTGTTCAAAATACGTTACCCAGTAAGGCGCCGGAACAATCACTTCATCTCCCGGATTGATCATACAAAGAATCACATTGATCAAACTTTGTTTTGCTCCGGTTGAAACCACAATCTGATCAGGTGTGTAAGTAAGTCCGTTGTCTCTTTTAAATTTCAGACAGATTGCTTCACGTAAATCCTGATAACCCTGAACCGGCATGTAGGTTGAATAATTATCATCAATGGCTTTTTTTGCAGCAGCTTTGATAAAATCAGGTGTGAAAAAATCTGGTTCTCCTAAACTTAAAGAGATAATATCTTTTCCCTGATTTTTCAGTTCACGGCTTCTGGCAGCCATCGCCAGCGTGGCCGATTCTTCCAGTTCATTTACGCGGTCAGAAAGTTGAATCATTGATTCGGTTTTTGGCAAATTTAGCTATTTCCAAAGATTTCAGGCAGATATCCTAAATTCCAAAGTAATCCCTTGTCATACCGCTCTTTTCATAAGGGTAGGCGTTGAATGTTCCTGTTCCGATTGCCACCTTTTCACCGGTTTTTTCATTGAAAATTTCACCCTGAGCAATAATAATGCGCTTTCCATTAGAAATAACAACTCCTTTTCCAACTAAAATATCTCCTAATCTTACCGGTTTCAAATAGTTGATTTTAAACTCAACGGTTGAAACCAGACAAGCATTTTCTGATGATGCATAAAGTGCTGCAAGTCCCAGAACACCATCCATGTAAGCAGCAATTAATCCGCCGTGTGCGGTGGTAGGTGTAGCCAGATGTTCTTTTTTAACCTCAAGTTTGTACACAATTTCATCGGCCTCAAATTTGACAAGGTCCATGCCGTGAAGCTTTCCAAATTCATTGGTCTGCTGATAAATTTTGATGAGGATTTCTCTGAAGTTGGTCATTGCCGTTAAAGTAGGCGCAAATTTAAGATGATTCAAGTAAAGAATTATTCTTTTTTAAAAGATGTAAGCAGATACTTGTATATTTGTGCAAGAAAATAATGAAGGTCGCGGGAATAGCTCAGTTGGTAGAGCATCAGCCTTCCAAGCTGAGGGTCGCGAGTTCGAGTCTCGTTTCCCGCTCGAAAAACCATCTCACAAGAGGTGGTTTTTTTATTTCTATTAATTGTAAAGGACCAAAAAATAATTACACAGTTGTTGACGTTCACGCCGGTTTCATGATTCTGTTTCATTCAAACTTTGACATTCATTATTCCTTATTGGATATTTATTATTTAATTTTTTTAAATATCGAATATTAAATAAGGAATGTAAAATGTAAAACTGATTTTGATTCATTCATTAGTTTGAGAATTTTTATTGCGGTTTACGTAAGGCACGAGCGTGATTCCATTGGGACGTCGGCTTCGAGTAA
The DNA here is from genome assembly GCA_016719925.1 of Crocinitomicaceae bacterium. GTDB lineage: Bacteria > Bacteroidota > Bacteroidia > Flavobacteriales_D > Crocinitomicaceae > JADJGJ01. Next base: position 13,341 of record JADJYC010000013.1, read on the forward strand.
ATTGCACTGATAATAACTGCGGGCGTATTTGATGCGGATACATATCTGCTAAATTGAGTTTCGCGAAGGATGGATATCCTTCGCAGCGAGCCAAAAAATAATTACACAGTTGTTGACGTTTACGCCGGCTTCGTTGAAAAACAAAAAAGAGACTATCATTTCTGACAAGTCTCTTTTCGTTTTTTCGGGTGGAAGATCGGGTTCGAACCGACGATCCCCGGTGCGCACCATATAAGTTACTACGAAGCTGCGCAGGATATCCATCCTGCGCTAATCCACTATATGGCGGATATTCATCCGCTTCCAACACCGCCGTATTCAAATTACCTTCCGCTTCATAAACTTTCGTAGACAACTCATTTATCATAGTAATAGAATTGTCTGATTTTAGAAATGGATGGTATCAAAGTATGTACATCTAAAACAGAATCCAGGTCAGCATAATTTGTTGCTGAAGAATAAATCCAGTCTTCTGGTTTTGCAACAAATTTAGCGCGGACAGGATTTTTGTGAATGTAATTTATTTTCTCCCAAACAAATTTCACACTGTAAATTTCTATAGCATGATTGCCAGTCTGCCAGAATTTTATATTCTGCTCTTTAGAACTTTCAATTGCCGCAATTCCAAATAAACTTATCAGCCATTCTCTCCTGCTTTCAGGTCCGCATAAAATCAAGTTTGTAATTGTTTTTGATGTATGTCTTTTGAAATCACGTATGGTATCTTCCAGCTTGAAATTGGGTTCTGTGTTGACCAGGAGATGAATATGATTGGTCATAATAACATACGCAAATACATTGAGTCCTTTATTCTCAATGCAGTATTTTAATGAATTTATTATAGCGTCTTTGTAAACCGGTCGTGTAAAAACATCTGCCCAGCCTACAACAGTCAGCGTCAAAAAATACGAAGCTTCTTTTTTAATGGTATGTTTTTGTCCGGATCGAATCATGGTAAATTAAATGTAAGGTTTTTTTGACAGGTTTATTTTTTTTACAATGATAATAAGTGCGGACGGATTTGATGCGGATACATATCCGCTAAATTGAGTTTCGCGAAGGATGGATATCCTTCGCAGCGAGTTTTTTGACAGGTTTATTTTTTTTACAATGATAATAAGTGCGGACGGATTTGATGCGGATACATATCCGCTAAATTGGTTTTTAGCGAAGGATGGATATCCTTCGCAGCGCGATAATAACTGCGGGCGTATTTGATGCGGATACATATCAGCTAAATTGAGTTTCGCGAAGGATGGATATCCTTCGCAGCGAGGCGAGTTGTAAAGGACCAAAAAATAATTACACAGTTGTTGACGTTTACGCCGGCTTCGTTGAAAAAACAAAAAAAGAGACTATCATCTCTGACAAGTCTCTTTTCTTTTATTTCCGGGTGGAAGATCGGGTTCGAACCGACGACCCTCAGAACCACAATCTGATGCTCTAACCAACTGAGCTACAACCACCGTTTAAAATTGCCTTTGGGCTAATTGGAGTGCAAATATAGCTAGTTTTTCACAATCCAAAAAATTCCGGTTTGATTATGCCGCTTTTTTTCTGAATTTGATCTTGCTGAAAAGCTTCTCCATTCCATCCAGCATTTTCTTCAGAATATCATAATACAATGTGATTGTCAGCAGAATGGACATAAACCAAATCACCAAAACGTTGGCTGTGAAAGTATCTACATACATACCAAAAAAGCGTTTTTGCGGTGCGTAAAAATGTGCTGCAAAAAATCCTTTGTCATACGGATCCAGATAAATCGGATCTGATTTCTGAATTAAAAATCCATCATCTTCAACCAGTTTTGTAAGATCTGTTTTGTTGGTTGCAAATTGCGTCAGTGACTCATTGGTGTTTTCATCAACCAGTTTGTGATAAGCTTCTTCACCTTGTTCTTTGATGATTTTCTGCGTTTCACGGTCAATATAAACACGGTTACTGTCTACCAATGATTTGTAATGCTTTTTCAGAATATTAAAATAGTCAGTTGTTTTATCAATCACTGATTCATCAAATTTCTTTGCTTCAAAAGCATCTGCGCAGCCTTCACATTTTACATTCTGAATATAATTTTCTTCCCGGCGGATTTCATTGCTCAGAATGGTATATGCTTTTTCGCATTCAGCCAGTGAAAGAGAATCAGTCTCCTGATTATTTGTTTTCAGATAATCAAGACGCGTGCTCAGATCCTGTAACCAATAATCTTTTTTCCAGGTAGCAAAACTTTTCTTTTTCTCATAATTGTAAAAGTGTTTGCTGTAAGCATTGTCTTTAAATGTGGTTACGGCCATCCCCTCATACGCCCAGCGTGAAGCCATTACGTTACCAATCAGCGGAACGCTGCTTTCATCACCAAACAACGGATTCAGTTTGTCAAATTTTACAATAACACCGCTGAACAAAAGCTGCGGAATAATCAAAATTGGAATGAGGATGTAAATTACTTTTACTGAATTGAAACTTGCTGAAATATTTAATCCAAGCAAATTGGCAAAACAGGAAAGTGAGAAAAGAATCAGCCAGTAACTGAACCACATGCCGTTTATTTCCAGAATCCAGTTTCCAACTGCTACAAATAACAACATCTGAATAGCTGAAATCAAAAACATGATTGAAATTTTTGACATCAGGTAAGAACCTTTGCTCAGATTCAGGAATGACTCCCGTTTCAGAATTTTCTGATCCTTGATAATCTCTTCTGCCGCAACAGTTAAACCTATAAACAAGGCAACAATTACTGCAATGAAAAGGAATTGCGGAATGTTTTGATTGGCGTTGAAAATATATTCAGTTCCGCTTTCAAGATTATAGAACTTCACAAAAAACGCAAGTATAAATGCGAGCGCCGGAGCTTCCAGCAAGTTAATCAGCACGTATTGTGTATTGGTCAGTTTGCTCAGTACATCACGGATAAAATAAATGCCGAGCTGTTTGAAAAATCCTGGTTTTTTAAATGTGCTTTCCGGAATTTCATGCACATCACTGATTGTTGAAATTGGTTTTTCCAGCAGGTCAAGATAATGCGAGTTCCATTCTTTTGGTGACACTTTACGGTGCTGTGTCTGATTCCCGTACTCATCCACAACCTTTGATTCGATGATGTTGAAGATTTGTTCAGGATTTACGTTACCGCAGGTATGACATTCACTTTCATCACTTTTAACGTGATTGATACGTTTTTTGAAATACATGATTGCATCAACCGGGTTTCCGTTATAAATCGGATATCCGCCCTGATCAAGAATCAATAATTTATCAAACATTTTGAAGATGTCAGATGACGGCTGGTGAATTACCACAAAAATGAGTTTGCCTTTTAACGCAAGCTCTTTCAGCAAGTCCATGATATTTTCAGAGTCACGTGACGACAAACCGGAAGTTGGTTCATCAACAAACATGACAGATGGTTCACGGATTAATTCCAACCCGATATTCAGCCTTTTTCTCTGACCACCTGAAATTGTTTTTTCAAGCGGTGAACCAACTTTCAGATCTTTGGTTTCATAGAGTCCCAAAGCTGAAAGTGTGCGTAATACTTTTTTTGCAATCTGTTTATCACTCAATCCGCCAAAACATAATTTGGCATTGTAGAATAGGTTTTGGAAAACAGTCAGCTCTTCAATCAATAAGTCATCCTGAGAAACATAACCGATAACACCTTCAATCTGTGTTTTGCTTCTGTGAATATCTACTCCGTTAATAGTTACTTTTCCGCTGGTTGGCGGATAGTTTCCGTTAAGAATATTCAGGAGTGTTGATTTACCTGCACCAGATCCACCCATGATTCCAAGCAGCGAACCTGATTCTTCAGCAAAATTGAATTTGTGCAATCCAATTTTTCCTCCCTTAAACATGTATTCAATGTTGTCAGTTTTGAATACAATTTTTGTCTGAGCCTGATCAGAAAGGAATTTGGCAATGATGTCACTGTAATAAATCGGCTGAACCCGTGATGAACGGATAGAAGATCCCTGATTCAGAATGATGTGACGACCCGGCATTAATGGTTGTCCGTTCAAACTCAAATCAGAATTACCTAAATATTTAAAGAAGTAAAAGTTTACACTTGGTATTTTTAGCACCCTGATTTCTCCTTCAATTCCTTCAGAAAAAATATGTTTTGCCTGCTGGAAGTTTTCAGTTTTTGTACTGGATACGTATAACCAGTTTGGATCATCTTCTCTTTTTGTTAGCGGCAATTCAACAAAACTGCGGATACGGTTATATTCATCCATATCCACGTTAAATGTATCAGCTACAGTCTGGGCAAATTCCTGTTCCTGTTCTGCTACAACGTCATTGGCATTGATAAATTCAAGAATCCGGACAAGCACAATGATTTTCTGACGCTGCGCCAGCTCTTCATTGATTTGTGTACAGATGCGCAATACTTTTACAGAGTGAACAGAAGTTTTTTTACGTTGTCCGTCTTTTTTACCGGACGCACCCTGATGTGAAATTAAAAATTCATCAAAGAGATTAAGATATTCCTGTACAGCAGCTGAACCCAGCTCTTGTTTCAGAAAGGCTTCCACAATGGTTCGGCCTGCTCCTGAAGTTACTGGCTTGGTGCTGTCAATTTCTTCATCAACCCTTGCGATAATAGCAAAGAGTTGCATTAAGGCTTTTAATATTCTTTCACTCATTTAGTCAGTAAATTTTTAAGAGTAACCAATTATTTCTGGAATCCAATCAGCAGCACCAGGCATCCTGAAACTTTTTTATCGATATCCAGATAAGCTTCTACATAACAATCCAGCGTATTGTCAACTTTAAAATCCCAGTATGGATGATTGTCATTGTCGCCACTGTTGGTAAACAACAAATTACGCTCCTGATCATAGACATTGAAAATCACATAATCGTCATCAGATCCTGCCGTTGTTGCAATGCGGTATAAAGAACCACCGTAAAAAGTTACTTTAAATTCACAGGCTTGTTCAGCATCAACGAAAGCCTGATAGACTTGTCCGTCAGAAATAAAAACTTTACCTGATTTTGAATCAGCCGATAAATGTTTGTAGCAAATGTTGACTAGGGAATCACATTCCTGACCAATCAGGTTAGAACATGCAAAAAGGATGGTAAGTGCGGCAAATATCTTTTTCATAATTTCTAGCTGATTAATCCGTTACGGATATTTTTACTTTGGTAATAATGCTTGTAAGTACGGCTTGATCTATGTTTACAGATGATTTACTTTTAATGGTTGTCTGATGATTTTGTGTGTCGTGAATTGGCTCAACAAATGTGTAATTGAATTTGATGGAAGCAAAATCAGTTTGCAGATCTTTTAACTGATCAATCAAATTGGTATAATGCTCATCCGTATTAAAGTCAGTAAGAAGTTCAATGATGGTTTTCAAACCGGTTTTCTGTTCTCCGATACGGTCAGCCAAAGCCTGATCTTTTGAATTTTCATAACTCACAACGGCAAAATACAAACCTTCAATCCATCCGCCGGTAAGAATAAGTGTGGCAATATCATGCTGTTCATTGTCTTTCAAGAATTTATCACCTTCACGATACCCTTCAGACATGATGGTCAGCATCGAATCCGGGTTGTTTCCGTTTTCGATAAAACGCTCAAGTAAATTCTGGTTGAATGCTCCTGCAATTCCCAGTTCATCTGATAATTTTTCAATAGATGAAAGATAAGAAACTGCTTTGGTATTGTTTTCATAAATGGTGGCGTATCCCAAGTCAGCGCCGTAAACACCCATGTTGATGGCACGTTTGAAATTGGTGGTGAATGAAGAAACCGTTTCAGGATCTGTCAGCAATTTTTCATTATACACTCCAACTTTTGATTTAATCAGCGTAGCCATTTGAATTGGGGATGGAATGCTGAACATTCTGCCGTTAATCATATTCACCATACCGGATGTGGAATCCAGCACACGGTCAGATACGATTGTTACATCTGAATCATCTCCGGTACCATCACCGGTAGTGGCTTCTCCGCCGCATGAAATCACAAAAGTTATCAGAAAAACGGGCAGTAAAGCCCTAAAGAAAAAATGCATAGTTTTCAATTTGCTTCAAAACTAAAAAAATTATTCAATTAAAAACGCTAAAAAGTCAGATGAAAGTTAATTTTTTTGGAATAAACAGCGTAAAACAGTCTACCAATCAAATTTCTGCCCGTTTGATTTTTTAGATCCTTGTTAAATCAACAGACCAGAGCCATTCCTGACTGTTTATTCGTTTATTTTTTCAACCAATTGAAAACAGTTTCAGACCGAATCAATTTTCCGCTTTCTTATTTCGCCTAAATTTGAACAAAAATTGCAGTTATGGATCAGAGACCCAGAAGAAACAGAAAAAGTGAAGGAATCCGCAAAATGGTAGAAGAGACAATTGTTCTTCCTTCGCACCTCATTTATCCGCTTTTTCTGATGGACGGGAAGACCAAATCACAACCCATTCAATCATTGCCGGGCATTTCCAGAATGAATCTGGACGATACCATGAAAGAAATTGAAGCCAGTATAAAACTTGGTATAAATTCGTTTGTGATTTTTCCTGCAGTTGCTGATAAATTAAAGGATAAGAAAGCATCATACAGTTATTCATCATCCAATTTTTATCTGAAAGCGATTCAGGTTTTGAAAAAACAATTTCCAAATGCTGTTTTCATGAGTGATGTGGCCATGGATCCATACAGTTCTGACGGCCATGACGGTTATGTGGAAAAAGGAGAAATACTGAATGATAAAACATTACCCATTCTTGCTAAAATGGCAGTTGCGCAGGCTGAGGCCGGTTTTGATATTATCGGGCCGTCAGATATGATGGACGGAAGAGTAGGGTATATTCGCAAAGCACTTGATGACAAAGGATTTGAAAATGTATCCATTATGTCTTACACGGCAAAATATGCCAGCGCTTATTACGGTCCGTTCAGAGAAGCATTGGACTCTGCACCTAAATCTGGCGATAAAAAAACCTATCAGATGAATCCAGCCAACAAGCGGGAGGCAATTCGTGAAGCTTTGCTGGATGAACAGGAAGGAGCAGATTTTCTGATGGTGAAACCGGCATTATGTTACTTAGATATCATTCACATTTTGAAAGAGGTTTCTGTATTACCCATTGCTGCTTACAACGTGAGTGGAGAATATGCGATGCTGAAAGCAGCTGCAGCTAACGGCTGGTTGAATTATGAAGCGGCCATGCATGAACAATTGCTGTCTATCCGAAGAGCGGGTGCAGATATTATTCTGACTTATTTTGCCAAAGATTTTGGTAAGCTTTACAAAAAAATGAACGGCTGATTATTTTGCTTTTGTATAAGAAATTGGATTAGCCCAGGTATCCAGATTCAGAATAATTTCTCCGCCTTCATAGGCAAGGACTGAAATATCAAACTTTAATTTTTCTTCAACAATACTTCTGCAATTATCACCGTTGCTGTTGTGGTAAAGAAATATTCCTCTTTTTGGAGGCATTGATTTTTGAATGGCCTTCATGCCAAGCAGTTTGAATTCATGCTCCTGACAACCGCCGCTGTATTCCACATCAATACTCATAACATTGCCTTCAACACTCACTGCAGTAATGGAAAAATCTGCATTGTTACGGTATTCATCCATATTCTCAACAAGTATTGCTGACGGAACGGTTCCGCCATTTTTATCTTGTTTTTTTTCTCTTACGGATTTACAAGACATACCTGTTAATACTATTGCCAACATCAAAAAAAGTTATCTGTTTCATAATTTGCTTTTAAGTTAAACTGCAAACGCTATTCCAAAATTAAGGAGTTTGTTTTTTCTTTACTTTAAGTATAATCAATAATAGAATAAATATCAGTGCTACACCACCAATTATAAGTATCTGCGGATTAAAAGAGAGGTTTGTCTGTTCTGATTTTTTTTCTGAGCACAGGTGGCGTTTTTTCCAGTGTATCATTTCTTTCATAGATAAATTTTTCTTTCAGTAATTCATAATCAAACCGCCACGTTTCAACGCGTGGAAAATTTTTCTCTGAAAATAGGAATCCGGTAATTTTTTTCAATCAGTTTTGCTTTTTCTTTTTTGAGATAGCCAAGTATTTCTTTGTCCCAGTTGTCGTAATTACGAGCAAGACTGAAAGCAATAAATGCTTCCGTTCTTGAAATGTATGCATCCAGAATCAATCCCATTTCCATACAAGTTCTGGCAATCACTTCATCATTATCATAAATATGCCTGATCAATAATTCGAGCACAAAGCGGAGATTTTCGAGCGGCGTAATTACTTTTTCCCTGAATTGTTCATCATCCTTATCCAGCGTCATAAGTGACGAATCAATTTTCCATTCCAGCACACTTCCATGCTTATGCCATTTTTCATCTTTCAGCTGACGCAGTTTGGCATCACATATTCTCTGAAAAAACCACAGTTTTGAATGCTCAACCAATCCAGGTTCTGCTTCTCTGATCATTCTGTTGTAGCTGTTGAATTCCCTCATCAGAAAATGTAAAACCAGACGCTCCCACCAGAATTTTTCTTCTGTTTTATAATCTGCTTTCAGGTTATCAAAATAGTATGCAGACAATTCATAATTACCTGTTTTTTTTGTGACCTCTGCAAAAATCAAACTGTCATTTCTTGTCCAGTATTTTCTTGGTTTTGTTTCAAGCGAATCGAGTTTTTCAGTTAAAGATTCATTTTTAAAACCGCTTTAAAAATTCCAAGTTCAAACCAGGGATTGTATTCTGTCCGGTAAGGTGAATCAACATGCTGCTGATCTGAGTTTTCCTGAGAAAAAGAAATTCCGCAGAAAAAGCATTGAAAAACCAAAAAACTAATGGTAAGCTGTGAATGCATATTGAATCAGATTAGCTCCCATTTTTAACGCTTCTTCTCTTTTTTCGTCACTGTCTCCATGAACTTCAGCATCTTCCCATCCGTCTCCCAAATCACATTCATAGGTGTACAGGCAAACAAGTCTGCCTTCATGAATTATTCCAAAAGCCTGACTGCGTTTATTGTCATGCTCATGAATTTTTGGAAGCCCGTTTGGAAAATCATATTTGATGAAAAATGGCATGAGAAAACGGAAGTTCTACCAGTTCATTTTCAGGAAAAATTTTTTTCAGTTCCGGCCGGATAAATTTATCCATTCCATAATTGTCATCAATGTGTAAAAATCCTCCGCCTAGCATATAGTTTCTGAGATTTTCAGCTTCTTCTGCAGAGAAAATAACATTGCCGTGACCAGTCAATGTGAACAAACGGATAATTAAAAATTGATAAGTCTCCCGCTTCAACCGTTTCAATTCGTTCAGAGATTTTGGTTCCCAGATTCTGGTTACAGAATTTGACAAGATTTGGAAGTGAAGTTGGATTTGCATACCAGTCTCCTCCGCCGGAATATTTGAGTAATGCAATTTGCAGACTGCTGTTGTTTTGACCTAAAACAGCAATTGATCCGACAAGGAAAACAGATAAAACTATATTTTTAAATGTACTGTTAAGCATGCTGCAATACCTGCCGTTTCTGTTCTCAGTCTGGAATTTCCCAATGCAACAGGTTGGAATCCGCTCTGTTTTGCTCTTGAAATTTCCTCCAGACTGAAATCACCTTCAGGACCAATCAAAATTACTATATTTTTTGAGGGATGGAGTGAATCAGCCAGTTGAATTTTATCAGCATCTTCTGCACAATGGGCAATAAATTTCTGGCAGTCTGTTGTTTTATAGCTATCAAGGAACTGCTTTACAGTAGTCAGATTATTCAGTTTGGGAAGAAATAAATTACCCGATTGTTTGACAGATGCAATCAGATTTTTTTCCAGTTTTTCTTTTTTGATTTCTTTTCTTTCAGAGTTTCTGCAAAGCAGCGGCGTGATTTCAGCAATGCCTATTTCAGTTACTTTTTTCCAGAAAAATTCAAAACGGTCACTGTTTTTAGTTGGAGCAATGGCAATGTGAATTTCAGGTTTTTTTGATTCAGAGATTTCCTGTTTTTCAATCTGAAAACTCACTCTGTTTTTGGATGATTCGGCAATCCTGGCAAGAATTCTTTTTCCTTTTCCATCAATGACTTCAATATAGTCACCTGATGCAAGACGAAGTACACGGTTTGCATGAGCAGACTCGTCTTCATCCAGAATTCCGGAATCAGGATCAGTGCAAAAAAAACGGTGTTTAGGTGAAATCATACTTGTAAAACGTACTTTTGTCAGATCAGATTCAACTCAAATGACACGGGCAAAAGTAGTTTTTTTATACACTGAAATAGCCGGATATTTTTTATCCTGTGTAAAAGAACTGAGTGTTTCAGCAGACGTTTTGATTGTCAGATGGCCTGTAAACAGTGAAGCACCCTTTGATTTAAAAGGATATCCGGGATTGGAAATTATTGACCGTACAAAAATTCAGGAGAGTGATTTACAGAAAAAAGTGAAAGATTTTAATCCGGATATTCTCGTTTGCAGTGGCTGGATTGACAAAGGATATCTGAAAATTGCCAAATCTTTTTCAAAGAAAATTCCTGTAGTTGTTTCACTGGATAATCACTGGAAGGGAACCTTGAAACAACGCATTATGTCTTAATTTCTCCGTTTTATCTGAAACGCATTTTTACACATGCCTGGGTGCCTGGTGAATTACAGGCCGAGTTTGCAAGACATCTTGGATTTGGAAAAAATCTGCTCAAAAATTTTTACTGCGCGGATACGGAGTTGTTTAAAAAGTATTTCAAAAATACGTTCAACAAAAAGGAATCAAAATTTCCGCACCGGTTTTTATATGTAGCCCGATATGTTGAACACAAAGGCATTTTTGAAATGGAATGCTTTCTCAAATTCTAAAAAGAAACTCCAACTGACTGGGAATTGTGGTGTATAGGAACTGGTAAAGAATGGGAAAATAAAATTTCAGGAGAAGGAATCAGACACGTTGGATTTGTTCAGCCAGATGAACCTTGAAAAATATATTTCAGAAAGCGGAGTTTATATTTTACCCAGTAAGTTTGAACCCTGGGGCGTGAGTGTACAGGAATTTGCCATCAGTGGATTTCCTTTATTGCTGAGCGATGCAGTAGGAGCGGCTGACCGGTTTATGGATGATAAAAACGGATTAAAATTTAAAGCTGTTGATGAATCAGAAATTATCCGTGCAATGAAAACAACCGCAAAAAAATCTGATCAGGAATTGATTGAAATGGGAAAAGCCAGTCATGAAAAAGGAATTTCCCTCAATCAGAAAATCTGGTGTGAAACAATTTTAAGTGTCATAAATAAATAGTAAATGGAAAAACTGGCAATCAAACTCTGCATGACCAAAGACATTGGTGTACATGGAAATCTCTTTGGCGGAAACATGCTGGCCTGGCTGGATGAAGCCGCTGCAACCTGGGCATGCAGTGTGTGTAAAAATCCAAATATGGTTACAGTTAAAATTGATGAGATGATTTTTGAACGTCCGGTAAAAAATGGTCATCAGGTAAATATCTATGGTGAAGTAAAAGGAATCGGAACCTCGTCAATTGTAATTTATGTTGAGGCAAGAAATGTCAATTTTTACACCGGTGAAGAGAAAACCGTTTGCTCCACTTATTTTACATTTGTAAGAATTGATGACAGCGGAAGTCCTATTCCAATTGATGAATTGATTCGCCGACAATATCAGCACCTGAAATAATCTGAAAAAATTCTCATCATACAAACCGCTTTTATCGGAGATGTTATTCTTGCAACATCTGCTGTTGAAACAATCAGAAAATCTTTGCCTGATTGCAAAATGATTTTGTTCTGAGAAAAGGAAATGAAGAATTGCTCCTTGATAATCCAAACATTTCGCGTCTGATTATCTGGGATAAAAAAAATGGTAAATACCGCTCTTTGATAAGAACCATCAAAGAAATCAGAAAAGAAAAATACGACGCAGTTTTTAATTTTCAGCGGTTTGCCTCTTCGGGTTTTATGACACTGAGAAGCAGATCAGCAGTGAAATGCGGCTACAGCAACAATCCGCTTTCGTTTTTCTTTACGCATAAAATCAAACATGATTTATTGTCCGGCAAACATGAAACAGAAAGAAATCTGGAAGTATTAAAAACCGTTTTACCGGATCTGTTACTTCAGAAACCAAAAATCTGCACAACAGAAAAAATCAAAGAAAAAATTGCGCAGCTTACCTATTCAAAATCTTATGTTGTGATGGCACCATCTTCTGTTTGGTTTACCAAGCAATTGCCTGAAAACAAATGGGTGGAGCTGATTCAAAAACAACATTTTAATTATACTGTTTATCTCATTGGAGCACCTGGTGACAAAGAGTTGCTTGAGCGTATAAAAGTGAACAGCGGAAATGATCAGGTTGAAAATCTGGCCGGCAAACTTACACTGACAGAAAGTGCTGAACTGATTAAAAATGCACGCATGGCCTATGTGAATGACTCAGCGCCCTTGCATCTTGCAAGCGCAATGAACGCGCCGGTAACTGCTTATTTCTGTTCAACTGTTCCGGAATTTGGTTTTGGTCCTTTGAGTGAACATTCAGTTATAGTTGAAACAAACGAAAAGCTTTCCTGCAGGCCATGCGGACTTCACGGACACAAGCAATGTCCGCTGGGACATTTCAATTGTGGTAACCAAATTTCTATCATCCCGTAGAACAAGAGGTTAACGGTACCGGATTGGTCATGTTTTTCGATTAAATCCTTAATTTTGCCGATTAACCGCTCTGAAATGAAGATAAAACTGATTGTATTGATTTGTGTACTGACGTGCTTTCACGCATCTGCTCAGTCCGATACAACTTTTTTCAGGGTGTCAGGGAACTTAGGAAATCTTCAATAAACCAATTATCATCCGCTTGAATTTTCGGATACTTCATTGGTAGTTATTGACGGCATTTCTGAACGAAAGAGTTCAGATACCTACATGGACCGCTCCATGTATCTTGAAAAACAAAAACAATTGATTGAACGTGATTACGGACTTTCAATCTCAGGTCAGTATCTTGAAAATATCAATCCTACTTTAGGTGATTTGGAAGACAATCTTTTTTACAGCAGAAAATTTTCTGCTGGTGTTCAGTGGAATGTGCTCAATGATGGCTTTCTGGAAAACAAAGTTCAGTCAAGAATTCTGGATGAAAAAATTCAGCGTACCCGGTTGATGAATGATGCCACCGATGAATCATTTCATTATCTGGAACGTTTTGATTATACAATTTATGTCTTTAATAAGGTAAAAATTGATTTGCTTTTGAAAAGGAAAGCACAGCTTGAAAGTCAGTATGATGTTATTGCAGAACTTGTTCTGCTGAAGATGCTGAAGAAAGAAGAGATGATCAATTTGCACACGCGTCTGGCTGAAGTGGAAAGTCTTTTGGGTGTTTACAAAAGTTATAATGAATATTTAGATGTAACAGATGACAGTCTTTCTTTTACAGTAGAAAATCTTCCGTTGATTGATCTGAACTATGAATATATTTTCAGCCAGCTGGATATGCAGACAGACAGTTTGTTGTCAACAACGCAGCAAATCAATTACTACAACTGGTATCATGAAATAAGTCTCAGTCCGTTTGTCCGCTATAATTATTACGATTTAATTGGTGATTCATACCGCAATTTTTTTACTGCCGGTGTAAATTTCTCCATGCCTCTTCCTTTTAATTACAAAATTCAAAATGAAGTAGAAGCAGAGAAATGGAAATACGATAATGAAAAACTGGTTCAAAACAGAATTAATCTGAAAGAAGATTTGTTAAACACAGGGTATGAGTTCAGATACAAATTGAAACAGTTCATTGGTTTTTACCAGAAGCGTGAATTATTTATGGAAAGATTGCGCGTTGAAAAAGTTAAGGTAAGACTGGGAGATGTAAATGTTGATCCGCTGGGAGCCCTTGATCTGTATGATGATTTATTGCAGATAGATATTGAACTGGTAGATCTTTTGCAGAATTTGTATCTGAAGGCGTTAAAAATTCATTCTAAAATTCCTCACTCTGAAATGCGAAATGTTGTAATTGCAAAATCAACTGAAGAGATGAGTGAATATCTGGATAAAAAGAAAAGACACGTTTATATCTGGAGTAAAACATTTGAAGAGAACAGTGCAGTTTTTTTAGCGGAGTATGCCATCTACAATGATTTTAAAACGGCCATTATTGCAGTGCAGGAAGATGATACACTGGCAAAAGAGAAAGCACTGCTGATGAATTACTGCGCTGAAAACGGAGACGTTTGGTTTATGTACGGCAATAATAAAATGATGCTGGAGAAAGCACCGCTGGCAGGTATTGAAAAAACAATGAAACAATATGACGGGTTTAAACCTAAAGGAATTCACCTCGATATTGAACCGCATACGTTTGCAGAATGGGATACAGAAAAACAGAAACTCATTAATCAATATCTTGAATTTGTTGGCAAAGTGAGTACTTACTGCAGACTAAATGATCTTGAACTGGCAGTTTCAATTCCGCCGCATTACGGACCAGAAGTGGTGGATAAGCTATTGGCCCTGACAGATAAAATTTATTTTATGTGTTATGAAAATGTGAAAACAGACTATCTGGTAAATAAGCTTACAACCTATGTGGATAACGGGTTAGATAAACTTGTAATTGCTTTAAGAACAGAAGATTTTGCCAACCGGATTGAGATGGAAAATAAAATTAATGAGCTGGAAAAGCTAACCGGAATTACCAATTTTGCGTATCATGACCTGAGACGAATGATTTCATTCGACAGGAAAAGTATTGAATAAATGAAAAGTCTTAACTTCAAACGTAAGGAAGATAGCTATTTGCGCTATTTTGACGAGACTCAGAAACGGAGCGTAAAAAAGCCGTTTAACTGGGACCGTTTGATTTATATTGTACTCCTTCTGATCACGCTTTTCTTTGTTGGAAAATTTATTGTCAAAAGATATTTCTACATTGAAGGTGACGGTCAGGTTCTCTTTGAAAGCGTTGATATCAGACATACTGATGATATCCGTATCTATAAGTTTTTTAAAAAAGAAGGGGATGATGTAAAAATAGGCGATACCCTTTTTACCTATTTTCTCGATGAAGATGTTTTTGGTAACGGTGGTGGCGGCGGCGGAAATTCTGTAAGCATTTCTGACGCAAACGGTGATGATTATTCCTGGATTGAAAGGGAAATTTATTCTCTCAGAAAGAGTATCGATCTCAATGTTGTAAAAATTTCAGACAACAATAAATTACTTGCTGTGTACAGAAAAGACCTGGAAAGAGTCAGAAATGAAGTAATACTGGATGCAGTATCACACACCAATCTGGAGAATCTGGAATACCAGATTACACGCCTTGAAGCTGATAATAATCTACTGAACGAACAGAACCGGATTTTCAGAAAACAAATTGGTTATCTGATGGATTTAGTTAAAAAAGGAGATGACCAGGAAAAAATCAGAATTAATCAGACTGGTCACGTGATGCTGACAGGAGCAGAAAATGATTCCACATTTAAAATTTTCACCTCACCCATTGAAGGAAGTATAACACATATTGAAAAACAACCTTTTGAAGTTGCCCTGAAGACAGAAACTATTCTTTCTATTCACCAGCCTAATTATGTTCATATCAAAGGATTTTTCAATCAGGAAGATTTGCGTTATCTGAGAGAAGGGGATGTTGTGGATATTGAATTTGCTGATGGTACTACCAGTATTGGTTATGTGGATCGTTTTTATTCTGCCACGTATATTTTACCTGAAGAATTCCAGAAAAAATTTGAACCAACAACCAGAACACTTGCAGCGGATATTCTACCGCTAACACCTGATGATCTGGAGCGCTGGAAAAAATATTACAAGCTGAGTGTCAAAATTACCAAACGAACTTTCTGATGGAAGAATCCAAACCGTCCAATATTAAAATCAATGATTCGGTAATTGAATATTCCGGCTTTACTTTTTATTAATTGACGCGCTCGACAGTCTCAATGTTGATCAGGTTCAGTTCAACAACGCGGTAATTATTGATGGTAAAGATCCTGATTTTATCCGTCAGATTGTGCGCAGAATACGTTCAAGTAATAATCCGGAAATTTACCTTAAACCGGTTTTTATTCTGAAGGGAATTAATATCAGTGATCCTTTTGTAAACAGGCTTTGTGACGGAACTATTTTTTCACTTGAACAGATTGAATTCATTATTCCTACAGTAGAAAAACTACTTACCAAAGTGAATGATCTCAAATTCACAAATTCTATTTCTTTTGAAGCGCAGATGATTGAAAAAACAATTTCTTTCATGTATACCTGTGATGTTTTTGATCTGGAACCTGTACCCTATGTTTATTCCGGAATCAATTATTCATATCCGATTTTATCTGTGAATTTCAGACAGACCGAAGAGTATACCGTACTGGATATTTTAGACATTGCTGAGCGTGAAGGAATTTTTGAATCGGAATACTTTGACCGTGTTTATTTGTGTTCCAATTGTTCAAACGGACATCTTACATACCGTGAAGTTTGTCCAAAATGCGGAAGTTCCAATTCAACAACAGAAGATATTGTTCACCACTTTCCATGTGGTTATGTAGGACCAATAAGCGATTTTAAAAATGAAATTGATGATCAGCTGGATTGTCCTAAATGTGATAAACGTGTGCGTCACATTGGTGTTGATTATGATAAGCCATCTGTGCTGCATGAGTGTAAAAACTGTGCGCATAAATTTCAGGACTATAACGTAAAAGCAAAATGTTTGAATTGCCTTACAGATAATGGTGTTGAAGTTCTGAAAGGAAAAGAAATCAGACGATACAAACTCACCAAAAAAGGAGAGCTTGCCGCTATCAACGGTTTTGTTTCTACTTCCAAAGACATTGATGAAATTATTGGTACCGTAAAATTTGATACGTTCAAAACCATGTTGAAATATGAGATTGAGCGATTGAGACAAACAGAAGGTTCATCAAATATCTGCGCTATTCACATTACAAATCCTTCACAGGTTTATTCTAAAATTGGCAGTGAAGTTCAGAAAGGTTTATTAAAAGATCTTGTACGTGTCATCCGAAGTAACATCCGTTCTTCTGACGTAATCAGTTTCCAGAGTTCATCTACAATTATTTTGTCTATGAACGAAATTCCGAACAGAATTGCCAAAAGAATTCTGGAAGAGATCATCAATATGCTGAAACGGCTGATGAACACTGCGTTCAAAAATATGGAAGTGAATTTTGAAACCAATGTGATGTCTTTGGATTATAAACTTTCACCTGAATTGCATATCCAGCAGTTAACCAAAGACTTTAAATAGTGTTTGAAGAAATAATAGATAACTACGTCAGGTTTCTCAGCAGTCTTACGGTTGATCATTTTATTCGTCTGTTCTGGTTCTTCATCTTTTTTGAGTTTGTCCGTTATTTTCTGATTGAATTTGTAGTGCTTAATTTGTGGCGCCTCAGCAAATATCTTAACCGGGATATTTACGCCAGAGCAAGGGATGAATTTTTCTTTGAGAATCCGTTGATTTCAGTTATTATTCCCGGAAAAAATGAAGGTAAACACCTGTACAAACTCATCAATTCCCTCAATGAACAGACGTACAGAAACGTTGAAATTATTGTCATTGATGACGGATCCGATGATGACACTGTAACCATTGGTCGGGACCTTGAAAGAGCCGGATTAATCACACTTTTTATCCGCAATGAAATCAGGGGAGGTAAAGCATCTGCTGCCAATTTTGGTTTGCGTTTCACCAAGGGCAAATATATCATTCACATGGATGCGGATTGTTCTTATGACAATGACGCAATCGAAAAAATTATCATTCCGTTTTACGTAGATAAAGAAGTTGGTGGAGTAGGCGGAAATGTTCAGGTAAGAAATTACGATGAAACGCTTGTTACATCTTTACAGGCAATTGAATATTATGATACCATCAGTATCGGAAGAACGGTAACATCGTATCTCGGAATTTACCGGATTATTTCAGGTGCATTTGGTGCGTTCAGGGCGGATGTTCTGGATCAGGTTAAGGGCTGGGATATCGGACCGGGACTGGATGGTGACATCACGGTAAAAATCAGAAAACTCGGTTACAAAATTAAATTTGAGCAGGATGCTATCTGTCTCACCTCTGTACCAAACACATTAAAAAAATTAACCAAACAACGTTTACGCTGGGATAAATCTCTGATTCGTTTCAGGGTGAGAAAACACAAAGATGTTTTATTTCCCAATCAGGCATTTAAGTTTGCAAACTTCATTGCCTTTGTAGAAAATATTACCTACAACCTGATTCTGAATTTCAAATGGTATTTTTATCTGGTTGACATGGTGGTGAACTATCCTTCCATGATTGTAAATATTCTAATCACCAATATCCTGCTTTATACATTTACCAATTTTCTCAAATTTGTATTGTACTCACTTTACCGGCCAAGAAGCCATACACAGTATTCCTTTTTCCTGATATATATTCCGGCAATGGTTTTTTATTTCGGATATTATTTAAGAGTGGTAAGAACGATAGCTTATCTGCAGGAATTCTTTTTCAAACTGTCATATAAAGATCCGTGGAATCCGGAGAAAACTTCAGTGCATGCAAAACGGCTCAAGCTATAGTATAGCAGGAAACGTAAAGTGATAATGTGTGCCGTTATCAATGTTACGTGTAAGTTTTCCGTCCAGCTGTTCGGTAAAAATTTCTATCATCTCCAGTCCAAAACCGGAAGATTTTTCAGGATTATTCCAGATTCAGTCATCGCGGTAGTCCAGTGAAATTTTTCCATCCGGATTTTTTCGTACTTCAATCGAAATTTTTCCTTCAGCTTTTTTCCAAAAGCATGTTTGATAGAATTGGAAACAAGCTCATTAAAAATAAGTGCCACCGGAACAATGGATTTTGGCTCAATTCTGTCAAGATCGGATTCTATCTGCACTTTGATGGTAGTTTTGTTTGCGTACGATCTGATCAGATCATCCACCAATGATTTTAAATAAACTTTCAAATCTATTTTTGACAGACTCTCACTCTGATACATTTTTTCATGAATCATGGCCATAGCTGAAATACGTTGAACAGAATCCGTAAGGTGATATCTTGTTTTTTCATCATCTACCTCATTGGACTGAAGCCGTAAAATACTCATCACCACCTGCAGATTATTTTTTACCCGGTGATGAATTTCTTTCATCATTACTGTTTTTTCTTCATTGATATATGACAATTCAGCATTGGCTTGTACGTATTGTTCCTCTGCCCTTTTAAGTTCCTTTAATATGATGATGAAGAAGTAACTGAACGCCGCTGCCGCAATTGTTATATTGATGATAAAATTGACTTCGGCAAAACTGGTCATGGCTTTCCAAACCCGCTCAATGTATCCGTTTCTTTCCAGATAAAAAATCAGAACAACGGTGTAAACATTGACAAACAAATTGATCAATCCCCAGATTTTTCCAAGAGTAAAAAACACGAATACTGCCATGATCACAATCCAGAAAAAATCTACAAAATGACCGAATGGTGACGTAACCATAAAATTGTATCCGTTCAAAACAGAAGCCAGAATCATAGCGGTGAAGGCGGCAACTTTGTAATTTTTTGTCACTTTAATTACCCAAACAACAATCATTGCGACTAATGAACCAGCGTACATGGCAATCATATTGATATCACCCTGTATACTGTTGGCAATTCCAAGTATGAAAAGAAGTATGGCAAGAAGCAAAGCAGTATTGCGCGTCACCAGATATTTGGCACGCTCAAAATGATTCAGTTCATTGTCAATTATCTTCTGAAGATTATTCATGGAAAACGAAAATCACCTTACTTAAATCGGTTTTGGGTTGAAGCAAAGATAGAAATACTCAATTGATTCCGAGGTGTTTCCAGAAATCAGGATAACTTTTAGAAACACATTCAGCACCTGAAACTGTTAGACCGTGAGAAGTTAAGGCTGATGCAATTGCTCCTGCCATGGCAATACGATGATCATGGTGCGAATGAATGACACAGGATTCCAGTTTCCCGGTTCCGTTAACAATCATTTCATCATTTTGCAATTCAATTTTTAAACCTGCTTTTGAGAATTCTTGCTGAAGTACCAATGCCCTGTTACTTTCTTTATTGGCAAGTCTTAATACTCCTTTGATTTTTGATGCTCCCCTGATTGCAGCTGCTAAAACAACCAGTGGCGGAAATAAATCCGGACAATCTGTTGCGTCAAAATCAAACGGCTTCAGTTCTTTTACACCGGTTATTTCAAGCGTATCATTTTTCCATTCATATTTTGCACCGCATTGCCGCAAAACATCCAGAATACTTGCATCTCCCTGGAGAGAATTCTTTTGTAAACCCTTCACTCTGATTTTATTCTTTCCAATAACTCCCGCAACAATCCAGTTGGCAGCGCCGCTGAAATCATTTTCAATGGTGAATGAGTCTGCTGAGTAATATTTCTGGTTTCCCGGAATTATAAAAGTTTCGTAGTTACGGTTTTCAATTTTGATGTTGAACTGATTCAGCACATCAATTGTCAGATCAATATAGGGCTTGCTTTTCAGCCCGGATACTTTTATTTCAGAATCATTATTACACAACGGAAGCGCCATTAATAATCCTGACAAAAACTGTGAACCATCTTCAGCGTTCAAAACATAATTTCCTCCGGTTAGATTTCCTGTAACATGAAGCGGCAAAAAATTATTTTCTGATTTTGTTTTTAATCCGGCATCATCCAGAAAAATTTCTGATGTGCCAATATTTCTCTTCATTAATGTTCCTTCTCCGGTAATTTGAAATTCATCTGTCAAAACAGATAAAACAGGAATCAATAAACGCAATGCCAGTCCTGATTCTCCAACATGTACCGGAGAATTTTTATATTGAAAAGCAGGAGTTATTTCCAGAAAATTCTGATGCGATGTTACCAAACAGCCAAATTGCTGAATGACTTTCAGCATATTATTTACGTCGTCTGAATTACCGCAATTGGCTAATCTGATTTTATTTTTCTGCAATGCAGCTCCAAGAATAAACCGTTGTGCAATACTTTTTGATGCGGGTGGATGAACTTCATCAACGTGATATGATGCCGGAATAAATTTATCCATTGTCATTCATCACTTTAGTTTGAAGACGGATTGATTCGAGATGTATTGCTTCTAAATATTTTTCAATGAATGCTTCTGACAAACCAACTTCTTTTGCAATGGCAATATGTGTTTGTTTGATTTCTTCCCAGCGTTGCGGCTGTAAAATGGTAATCTGATTCTCTCCTTTGTATTTTCCTATTTGCTGTACAATCTGCATGCGTTTCAACAAAAGATTAATCAGCTCCTGATCAATGGAATTAATTTCTACGCGCAGCGCTTCCAGATTTTTTTTAAAGGTTGTATCTGAAGAATATTCTTTTCTCAGTATCAGATTTCTCAAAAGTTCATTTAGCTGTTCCGGTGTGATTTGCTGCTGGGCATCACTCCAGGCTTCATCCGGTGTGATGTGAGATTCTATCATCAATCCATCATACAAAAGGTCAATGGCCTTTTGAGATACATCTGCAAGTAAATCTCTTCTGCCGCAAATATGGCTTGGATCACAAAATAATTTTATTTTCGGGAATTCACTTTTTAAGGCCCGCGGAATTTCCCACATGGGTTCGTTCCTGTATTTTTTACTTTTGAAAGATGAAAATCCCCTGTGCACCGCATGAACTTCTTCAACACCTGATTTCATAAATCGTTCAATTGAACCAATCCATAAATTCACATCGGGATTTACCGGATTTTTTACCAAAATTTCAAGATCTTTGACTCCCTGAACCGCTTCTGCAATTTCTTGTACTGTAAACGGATTCACTGTTGTGCGTGCGCCAATCCATAATTTTTTAAATCCCGCTTTTAATGCCTGATCAACGTGAAGTGTATTTGCTACTTCAGTGATGGCAGGTAAACCCGTTTCATTTTGCGCGGCAATCATCCAGGGCAATCCAATCTGACCAACTCCTTCAAACGAATTTGGCCGGGTGCGTGGTTTCCAAATTCCGCCGCGAAGCATATGAACTCTTCCGGTTTGCTTTTAATCTCCGTGCAGTTTCCATTACCTGTTCTTCGGTTTCTGCACTGCATGGTCCGGCAATTATTATTGGTTTTTCTATGTCTTTGAGGAAAATCATTGGTACAAATTTACTTCAAAAAATATGGAAATGAACCTTTTTATGCATCAGGTGTAGTAAGTGAAAAATTGGATGCTATGAAATCAACCCTGACAAAAATTACAAATGCATTGCTGGTTATATCAGCTGCATTGTTTCTGACACCGGCAACCGCTGATGCGCAGGATAAACCCGGAAAAATTGAAGGATATGTTTTAGACAAAGACAGTAAAGACAGTATTGCATATGCCAATATGATTCTGACAGATGCCGCCGGTAAAACAACGCCGGGTATGACTGATCTGACAGGTTATTATAGTTTTTCCAATTTACTTCCGGGAGAATATCACCTTGAAGTGAGAGCGGTTGGCTACAGTATTTACAAAGTGAACGGTATAATATTGACAGCCGGACAGACATTGAATGTTGAATTGAAAACACAGGCGGTTGTTCTTGATGAAATTGTGATCACTGAATCCAAATCAGAGAAAGAACATTATTCAAACAGTGCAAAAAAAATGAATGCTTACGGCGGAACTGTTTCTACCGGTTATGCGTTGTATTCTGACGAAGGATCAAATACAGAAGCATACAATGCAGTAAATGAAAACGGATATAAAAATGCTCAGTTGAATCCGCTTTCTACTTTTTCTGTCGATGTGGATGCTGCATCTTATTCCAATGTGAGAAGATATATTACGCAGGGAAATAAACCACCGGTTGATGCGGTGAGAGTGGAAGAATTTATAAATTATTTTGATTACGATTATCCGGATCCTGCAGATGAACATCCGTTTTCCATTACTACTGAAATTGGTGATTGTCCGTGGAATTCAAACAATAAATTAGTGCATATTGGTTTACAGGCTGAGCGATTAAAAACAAAAGATCTGCCTGCGAACAATCTGGTTTTTTTACTGGATGTTTCCGGATCGATGTCTGCAGAAAATAAATTGCCTTTATTGAAAAAATCATTCCGTTTATTGGTCGATGAACTGCGTGCTGAAGATAAAGTAGCCATAGTTGTTTATGCCGGTGCAGCAGGTGTTGTACTCGAATCAACTTCTATCTCAAAAGAAAATAAAATTAAAATTCTGGAGTCATTGGATAATCTTCAGGCCGGCGGATCAACAGCGGGTGGTCAGGGAATACAACTTGCTTATAAAGTAGCTGCAGATAATTTTATCAAAGACGGAAACAACCGTGTTATTCTTGCAACAGACGGAGATTTTAATGTTGGGATGAGCAGTGATGGTGAGATGCAGCGATTGATTGAAGAAAAGAGAAATTCCGGAATTTATCTTACCTGCCTTGGATTTGGAATGGGCAACTACAAAGATTCGAAATTAGAAGTTCTGGCAGATAAAGGAAACGGAAACTACGCTTACATTGATAATTTATTGGAAGCAAAAAAAGTACTGGTAACTGAAATGGGCGGAACACTTTTAACGCTTGCCAAGGACGTGAAAATTCAGGTAGAATTTAATCCTTCCATTGTTGAATCATATCGTTTGGTTGGCTATGAAAACCGTTTGCTGAATGCTGAAGATTTTAATAATGACAAAGTAGATGCCGGTGAAATTGGTGCAGGACATTCAGTAACTGCATTGTATGAAATTGTTTTAAAAGGACAAGGTACTGCTCCGTCTGTTGATCCGCTGAGATATCAGGATAATGATCCGGCTGAAGGTGCGTTGTCTAATGAAATGCTGACGGTAAAATTCCGCTATAAAAAACCAGAATCAGACACCAGTATTCTGATTGAAAAAAATCTGGCCAATTCAATTACCGGCTGGAGTGATCTTTCAAAAGATTATAAATTTTCTGCCGCAGTGGCATCATATGGTATGTTATTGAGAAATTCAGAGTACCGCGGAACTGCCACATATGATCAGGTGATCACCTGGGCTAATGAAGGAAAAGGAAGTGATAATAATGGATATCGTTCTGAGTTTATCAGATTGGTTGAAGTTACAAAGTCCTTGCCGTAGCTTGTGTTGTTAGTTTATAGTTGATGAGTTGATAAGTTGATGAGTTGAAAGTTGAGGGTTGAATGTTTTTAGTTGAAGAGTTTCCCCGGAGACTGAGGTTCTCGAAGTCGAAGGTTGATAAGTTGATAAGTTGAAATTTGAATGTTTTTTAGTTGATGAGTTGAAAGTTGAGGGTTGAATGTTTTTAGTTGAAGAGTTTCCCCGGAGACTGAGCGACTTGAACTGAGCTTGCCGAAGTTAGTCGAAGTCGAAGGTTGATAAGTTCAAAAATGACTCTGACTCCAGACTATAAATTTCGGACTAAAGAACCTACCATGTGGATTTTGCTATAAAAAAAAGCCGGCTTCATTTGAAACCGGCTTTTTTTATTCCACTATTTTTTCTTTTTATGCTTTTTCTCTTTTTTGGATTTTGATTTTTTCGACTTTTTATCCTTTTTCGATTCCTTATCTTTTTTATCCTTTTTACCGGATTTTGATTTTTTATCTTTTTTGGATTTTTTTTCTTCTGGGCTAACAGTTTCTTTAGCTTCAGGCTTTGCAGAAGATTTTTCCTTCTTCGCAGGTTTAACTTTCTTAACAGGTTTTGACTTTTTTCCTGCTTTTTTTATTTTGCTTTTAGGGGCTTTTGCTTTGGGTGTTGACTTTTTCTTCCCTGTTTTTTTCTTCCCTGTTTCTTTGGTTGTCTCGGTTTTTTCAACTTCAACTGCAACTGGTGCTGATTCTGATTTGCCAGAAGTTTTTTTCTTAGCTGGTGTTTTGGCCTTAACTTCCTCTTTATCTTTTGTTGTCATGGCATTGATTTTGATGTAAACTTAGGCAGACAATCGGAATCTGACATTAATTTAATGTTAATTTGTGAGTATTATGCATTATTCCTGCTGACAAGAGTTGTGATAAGTTTTATCTTACAAAATGTTTTATGATTTGAACGTATGTTTTTTAGGCAGGATTATTGAATAAATCAACCGGTGCATTTTTCGTCCTCTCCAGATTAAGCAGAAATCTTTTGCGGTCTATACCTCCCGCATAACCCGTTAATTTTCCATCTGAGCCAATCACACGATGACACGGAATAATAATAGCCATTTTATTTGCGCCGTTTGCTTTGGCTACTGCACGAATCGCTTTTGGATCTCCCAGTTTGTCAGTAAGCTCTTTATAAGACAGCGTTTTTCCAAAAGGAATTTTTTTCAGTTCGGTCCAAACCTCATTTTGAAATTCTGTTCCGGTAAGAACAGTAGGAACAGAAAACACTTCCCGTTTTCCGTCAAAATATTCTTTAAGTTGTCTTTTTAATTCCAGTGTATGTCTGTTCTCTCCAATCTGCAAAACCGCGTCTAAATTTTTTTTCAGCAATTCAATTTCTTCATCCAAATCAGTACGTACATCAAATTCCAGCAAACAAATGCCTCTTTCTGTTGCCAGAATATCCATTTCACCAAGCGGTGTTTCTGTCTTTGTATGACCCACAATCTTACTCATTATACAATTACATAAATCAAAATGGCATTTGAAATTCCGGTAATTGAAACTTCATCACCCGCTTCAAAATAAATCGAATCACCGCTGGTCAGTGCTTCACTTTCATTTAATCCAATAGAACCTTTGTAAATAAATATAAAGCCGTGTTTTCCGGTTGTAAGCGTAATAGTTTTTTTCTTGCTGATCTGAATATGTCTCACAAAACCGGTTAGTTCTGGATTGCGAATCATCAGATTAAAATCTTCTGCTTCTCCTCCGCTGGTTGTTTCCCAGTCACCTTCAAACGAATCTTTTTCAAATTTTTCAAGGATGGTTGAGTGATGTCCTTTGTGTTCAAGTTCCAGTGTTCCTTCCAAAACCATCAGCGTTCTTTTTACACCGGGAAGAGAAGTAAATTTTGACGTAGGAATTTCAATTGTCGCAGTACTGATTCTGAAATCAAAATCCATATTTTTATACGAGGATTTTTCAGGATAGATAAAGAGCTGCGTAGTTGATCCGCCGCTCCATTCGGCAGTTTTCAGTGTTTCAAAAGGAATAATCTTCATGAATTAATTTTCTGTTTTGTGAAAGTAAACACTGTTTGCCTGTGCGAGTGATGTGACCACTAAGTCATTTATGCAAAGATGCGGAGGCAGTGTAGCTGAGTAATAAATTAATTCGGCAATATCCTGAGCAGTCATAGGCTGATATCCTTTATAAACAGCTGCTGCTTTTTCTTTATCACCGTGAAAACGTACTTGCGCAAATTCTGTGTTTGCTGCTCCCGGAGCAATTTGTGTCACTTTAATTCCGTATTTCAACAAGTCAATACGCATGCCTTTTGTCAAAGCATCAACAGCAAATTTGCTCGCACAGTATACATTTCCGTTTGCATATACTTCTTTGCCGGCTGTTGAACCAAGATTAATGATGTGACCAGAATTTCTGGCTGTCATCAGCGGAATAATTTCCTGACTGACATAAAGCAAACCTTTCACATTGGTGTCAATCATTTTTTCCCAATCTTCAGTTAGGCCTGATTGAATAGGATCCAGTCCGCTGGCAAGTCCTGCATTATTAACAAGTACATCAATATTTTTCCAGGATGCAGGAATTGAAGCAATCGCTTTTTTTACTTCAGTCTGGCTGCGAACATCAAAATTTAGTATCTGAACTTCTGTTTTGTATTCTTTTTCAATTCGTTGCTTTAAATTTTCAAGACGATCTTTTCTTCTTCCGGTAATAATTACACGATGTCCGTTTTGAGCAAATTTCAGTGCGGTGGCTTCTCCAAAACCTGAAGTGGCTCCTGTTATTAAAATTGTTTTTACCATGATTTTAAGTTGGTATCTGATTGTCAGAATTCCTGTGGATAAAAGTAAACAGTTTTTAGCCCGCATAAAAAGAGATTAGCTACTTTTAGACAAATTTTTTTTATGAGCTCCATTGAACATGAAATTGAATCAGGTGTAGGAATTATCCGGTTGAACCGTCCTGAGGTTTTTAATAGTTTTAACCGTGAAATGGCCATTGCCTTTCAGGATATTCTGGATGTCTATGAAGACACACATGCTGTACGCGCAATCTATATAACAGGAGTTGGTAAAGCATTTTGTGCCGGACAGGATTTGGTGGAAGCTACTGATTTGAAAGGACCAAAACTTCAGACCATTGTCAGACAACATTATAATCCGATCATTGAAAGATTAAGAAATATTGAAAAACCAATTGTATCAGCAGTTAACGGTGTTGCTGCAGGAGCCGGTGCAAACATTGCACTTGCCTGTGATATTTGTGTTGCAACAGAATCTTCTGCATTCATTCAGGCATTCAGCAAAATAGGTTTGATTCCTGATTCAGGCGGAACATTTATTTTGCCCCGGTTAGTAGGTATGCAAAAGGCAGCTGCACTAATGATGCTTGGAGACAAAGTATCCGCAAAGGATGCCGAATCCATGGGGATGATTTATAAATATTTTTCAGATGAATCATTTGCTGAAGAATCGTTGAAAATTGCAAAAACTCTGGCTTCTATGCCAACAAAAGGAATTGGACTGACCAAACGCGCGTTGAATTTATCGACTATTTCAGATTTGTCTGCCCAATTAGAAACTGAAGAAGAATTGCAGACCATGGCAGGTTCAACGTATGATTATAAAGAAGGTGTCGCTGCGTTTTTAGAAAAAAGAAAACCGGTATTTAAAGGGGAGTAAGGCAAAGTATTAAGGACAGAGGACAAAGGGCTAAGCCTGCCTGACTGCGTCAAGCAGACAGGGACAAAGGGATGTGATTAGGAATTTTAGGCATTTAGACATTTAGGATTTTTTTAGTTTATAGTTGATAAGTTGAAAGTTGAATGTTTTTAGTTGAAGAGTTTACCCGGAGACTGAGCGACTTGAAATGAGCTTGCCGAAGTTAGTCGAAGTCGAAGTTGTGAGAGTTTCCCAGGACTGAAGAAAGTCAAAGCTTGAAGAGTTTCCCCGGAGACTGAGGTTCTCGAAGTCGAAGGTTGATAAGTTTAGAGTTTATATATTTTTCAAAATGACTCCAGACTAATGACTCCAGACTATTCATAGACTCACTTTCAATACATCCGACATGTTTTGAATTTTGACATTTGAATTTTGATTTTTTAGTTATTTAGACCTTTAGGATTTTTAATATGATGATGAAAATAGGAGTTTTAGGAGCCGGATCAATGGGATCAGGAATTGCGCAAGTAGCTTCACAATGCGGTCATGCTGTTGTGTTGTGTGATACCAATACTGTTCAACTTGAAAAGGCACAAAGTGGTCTTGCCAAAACACTGGAAAAATTAGTTGAAAAACAAAAAATAAGTGCAGACGAATCAAAACAAATTCAGTCAAGAATCCAGTATTCATCTTCTGTAAATGATTTTGAAAAATGTGATTTAATTATTGAAGCGATCATTGAAAATCTGGAAATCAAAAAAACCGTTTTTTCACAATTGGAAAGTATAGTGAGTGATTCTTGTATTCTTGCAACCAATACTTCATCTCTTTCTGTTGCGTCCATTGCATCTGCCTGTAAAAATCCGCAGCGCGTCATAGGCATTCACTTTTTTAATCCGGCGCCGCTGATGCCGCTGGTTGAAATTATACCGGCAGTTCAAACTGGTCCTGATACAGTAAAAATCTCAAGAGACCTGATTGATTCCTGGAAAAAGGTAACTGTACTAACAAAAGATACACCCGGATTTATTGTAAACCGGGTTGCGCGTCCGTTTTATGGTGAAGCGTTAAGAATCTATGAAGAAGGCATTGCTGATTTTGCAACCATTGACTGGGCAATGACTGAGCTGGGAGGATTTAAAATGGGACCGTTTACGTTGATGGATTACATAGGCAATGATGTCAATTATGCTGTTACTGAATCAGTTTTTACATCATTCTATTACGACCCCCGCTACAAACCATCATTGACTCAGAAACGACATTCAGAAGCAGGCTGGTACGGCAGAAAAACCGGCCGGGGGTACTATGATTATTCCAGCGGAGCTGTGCTTCCTGAACCAAAAAAGGATGACGGTCTGGGTAATGAAATTCTGAACCGTATTCTGGTTATGCTTATCAATGAAGCTGCGGATGCCGTGTTTTTGCAGATTGCTTCAGTCAAAGATGTTGACATGGCCATGACAAAAGGAGTGAATTATCCAAAGGGATTGCTTGCCTGGGCAAATGAAATCGGTCTTGACAATGTTTTGAAGCAATTAGATGAACTATACAATGAGTATCGTGAAGACCGCTATCGCGCCTCTGTTTTATTGCGCCGTCTGGCCAAAGCTGGTAAAGGATTCTGAGGGTTGATCACATCTTTTTATTATTTGCTGTGACGGAATGATCTGATTCAGTTATTTTTGCTAAAAAAATACCCCTATGAAATTCCGTTTGTTTTACTCTTTTGTGTCTCACTTTTTTATCTTTTTCGTTTCAGGTCAATGCGCAATCTGAAATCATTGATAAAGTATTTAAAGATAAAGGAGCTGATTTTAAAAGTCAGATTATTATTGAAGATACAATCGCTATGGATTATTTCTATGCGAGCGAAGAGTATGGTTCAGTTTACTCTGTGAAATTCGGTCATGAAGATTTTCAGCACTTCATTACTTACCGGAATAAAACCACAAACAAAGTTGGATTGATTGTTTACGGAACTTCCGTATCTGCATATTCAGATGCAGTTGCTGACAGCATTTATTTCCTTCAGAACGGGGAGACCGAAGGATCAGAATATTATGATGATCTGGGGAATTATGTCTACAATACGGTTGTAAAATCTGCACAATTTTATTTTGATTATAATACAACTCAGGATGAATACTGGACTGTAAATACAGCGCCCGGTAAATATGAAGTGAAAAAATCAGGTAATCTTGAAAAGGATCTTTTTAAGGCAGTGTCTTTTGTTGAGCATCTTACTCCGGAAGGGTATTCATATGTAACCGCGATCTATGCGAATCTGAGTACCGGAAAAATTTACAATTCGACGGTATTAAATGAAAAAGTTACGGTTAACGAAGTGTATGCTTATCACTATGATTCTTATGGTGAGTATGATTACTACTACAGTTATGAAATGCCTGAAACAGATTATTCAATTCCGTATTTTGAAACAAGAATGAATTATGAGCCAATTGAAATTGTCTATATCAAAGCAGGTGATTCCATTGCGGATGTAATGTCTTATTCATATCCGGAAGCAGATCAGATGGCTTATTACCGAAAAGCTGTGCCTGAAAACATGAATGGTGTCTGGTCAGCTGCAGATGAGTCAGGAAGTTTACTGATCATTGACGGAGATGATTTATGGTCAGCATATGGAGTATTCATAGCAACCATTGATTCGTACAAACAATTGTATGAAGTTGGAGTTAAAGAATGGAGTGATGCAATCGGAAAATTTAATCTTTCGGCTGAAGATAAATCGAGACTTGAGAGTGAGTGGAAAGGAAGCAAAAACGGTTTGAATGTTATTGGTATGACAGCGTTTACAACGTTGCAGCGTTTTAAAGATTATTATGTTTTTAATGATCAGTCGCTTGCGCATATTTATCAGGAACTGGATGCTGAAGGAAATCTGATAACAGGTCTTGAAATCTTTAAAGCAGAAAAAGTATTCACCGATTACGGTTTTGCCAAATATGATAATTATACGTACACAACCGTATTGGAAGATTTAAATGGTGAACCCGTGGATCTTTACAGTTCAGGTGTTGACTATTATTACAATTATAATTTGGGTGTTGCTGACCGTAACATCGACAAGGAAGGAAATCTTGTTCTGACAACTGAATCACTTGGCAATTTGCAGTTCAAAGCTTTTTCAGGAGGATCAAATTACATTGGTAAGGTAAAATATCAGTGGATTGGAAATAATGAATTTAACGGCGAAGCAAAAGTGGTGAGCATAAAATCTTTGCCTTACAAAATTGTTGATCAGAACGGACAGGTTTTGGCGGATGATGTTTTTTCCATGTACACTACAAATGTTCAGGGATTTAATTTATATCAGATTTATGACAGCAATAACAAAGCAGGTGTTCTTGGTCCTGACGGAAGCTGGATGCTGAAACGTGAATGGGATAATGTCACCGTTGCCGGCCCTAGTGCTTCATACGGTTATGACGGGTATGGTTCAATCGGTCTGCCGGTATTTTTTCTGGTGATGAAAGATGATAAATACGGCGCACTTGATTCAAAAGGAAACTGGATAGTTCCAATGGGATATGATTATATAGAAGTTTGCTCAGAGCAATTGCTTGCAAATAAAAATGGTAAAATCACCATCTATTCTTTTGACGGTAAAATGCTCATTGAAAATATTGATGGATTTGCCGGCGGATATTATGGTTACGCAACAGATTGTTATTCATTTGACAACACGCCTTCAGGTTCAAGAGTATTGGTTAAGAATGATAAATACGGAATTGTGGATGATAATTTTAAAACAGTAGTGCCTTTTGATTATACCTCAATTACTCCAATTGGAAACGGACGTACTTTTATTGTTTCTGATGCGGATAACAAGTATGGAATGATTACTGAGAAAAATGAAGTGCTTCTAAATTTTGAGTATGACGTGATTGTTCCGTTTGATTATAATGCTGAAAGATTGATTGCTGGTAAAGAAGGAAAACAGGGTGTTATTGATACAAAAGGAAATGTTCTCATTCCGTTTATGTTTTATTCAATTACATCAAGTTCTGACTGGTATTCAAATATGATTTATGTATCAGATCCTGATTATATGACAAACATTGTTGACACAACAGGTAAATCATTGATTGATGCAAGTTGCAGTTATTTGTATTATTATCCTTCTTATCAGATTTTCTATTGCAGTACCAATGAGGGACAATTTGATTTTTATAATGGTGAAGGAGCTAAAATCTTTTCCAAAGTAGCAAGTTATATTGATCCGTATTCTTCATATGATTATGTGCAGATTATGCAAATGGGTGATTATGAAAACCCAATGTTTGGTGCATTTGATCTGACATCCGGTGCTGATCTGATGGCATGTGAATTTGAATCCTTGTATCCGTTCTGGATTTCAGATCAGATATTTTTTGCAGCAACAAAAAACGGCAAACTTGGAATTTATTCAATCAACGGAACACTGCTTGTTAAACACAAAGGCATGTATCTGGACAATTATTTTTATGAAAGCGGAGAGTACGGAGGTGAATACGGATATTACGTTGAAATCTCAAACAAAAAGGGCAAATCAAAACTTCACCGTTTAGATTGGTGAAGAAAATAAGTTGAATAAAAAGCCGTCTCCAATACAATTGAAGACGGCTTTTTTATTGTAATTCTACAACTTCACAACTAATCGTGTCATAAAATTGAATCCCGCCTGCGGATATAGAAAATTCTCTGTATACCGTTGTCCGCCGTACAAATATCCCCAGGTATAACCATTGTTTGAATACATTTCATTCAGCAGATTATTCAATTGAACACCCAGAATTAATTCTCTGAAAAATTTTCCTCCCCACGTGTAATTCACATCAGCATTGGTTACAAAATAAGGATCAAGTGAACGATAAGAATTAGAAGTATTATCCAGATATTGTCTGCCTGTATATTTTGACTGAATACCCATTGAAAAACCTTTGAACGGAGTAAACTCAATTGCAGCCGCCGCAATCAGGTTTGGTGAAAATGCCAGATCAGTATTTGAATGTGATATTTCTTTCTGTCCGCCCAGGTCAAAATCATCCAGATATTCAGTAAACGATTTCACTTTGTTCTGACTGTAAGTGACTGTTGAAGTAAAACTGATTTTTTCTGTAATCATAACTCCGCCTTCGAGTTCAATTCCTGCACGGTAACTTTGACTGACATTGGTTCTGATATATGCACCAACATCACTGAGTGCTCCGGTTAGTATTAACTGATTCTGATAATTCATGAAAAACAAATTAGCATTCAGCATAAATTTTGAGCCTTTGAGATTGTAACCTGCTTCTAAATTTTGAAGTGTTTCATACAATGGTCTTGCTGCGTTTGTACGATTGACAAAGTCTTCCCGGTTGGGTTCGCGGTTTGCAATTCCAAAAGAGAGATATAAATTATTCCGGTCATTCAGTGAAAACAAAATTCCGGCTTTTGGATTAAAGAAATTGTATTTTACATTTTGATCCGCATCAGAAATGACAGAATCAATTAAAGCCGGACCGTAATAATGATAATCGATATACCGGTATTGGAGGTCGGCATAAAAATTAAATTTTTTCCATCTGTAATTTCCTTTCAGGTATGTGCTTGCATCATTTTTTAGAGAATGGTTGTCATAATATCGGTCACGTATTTCACTTCCTGCCGCAAATTCAGCCCAGATTATTTCTCCGAAATGTTTTCCTGAATACTGATTGACCGCACCTCCCAGGTTAAATCAAAGCACTTTTGCTTTTATAATTCAATGAAAAAACACCGCCATAAAACTGATTGTCTAACCATCTGCGTCTGATAAAATCTCCGCTGGTAATAGTATCACCTGTTAAAATTAAAGGTGAAATTCCATAAGAACTGAAGTCATCATTTTTTCTGAACTGTTCATAGTAACCCCGTCCGTAAGTATAATGTCCTGCTATCAATAAATCAATATTTTCTGTCAGTTGCTGTGAGTAATGAAGCTGATAATGATCCTGCTGATAATTGTCCACTTCATTTTCATACGTGTAGTAATTGTATGTTCGGCCGGATGAAAATAAATTGGCGCTGTCCTGCGGATTTGAATAGGACCAAGGATTATTATAATAATGGGTGAGAATCGAATCCTGATTTCCTGAAACAACAGCCTGAGGTGTACCCCACCATGATTGGTAAGTAGTTTCTTTACCTGAAAAATGAGTAAGCCTTAGAACAGACTTTTTTCCAAGCCATGCACCTGAAATATAATACGAGCTCAAATCTGAATAAGCTCTGTCGATGTATCCGTCAGAATTTATTTTTGACAACCGGGCATCCAGCGTAAATTTATTATTGATTAATCCTGAACCTAAACGAATGGTTCCTTTTAGGGTGTTGAATGATCCGTATGAAGTTGAAATTTCTGCATAGGGATTTTTATTTACTTCATTGGTCTTGATATTAATACTTGCACCAAAAGATGCTGCGCCGTTTGCTGACGTTCCAACGCCGCGCTGAATCTGAACATTTTCTATGGATGAAGCAAGGTCAGGCATGTTCACCCACCATGTGCCGTGAGATTCTGAATCATTAACTGGAATTCCGTTGATTGTAACATTTGTTCTTGTCGGATCAACACCGCGAATCCGTATTCCTGTATAACCAATTCCTGTTCCCGCATCAGAGGTAATCACAACAGATGGAGTGAGGTTAAACAAATAGGGAATATCCTGCCCGTAATTTAATTTTTCAATTTTCTGTGAAGACATATTCGTAAATGTAGTAGGCGTGTAATCATCTGCGCGGGTGCTGGTAATCACAATTTCATCAGACATGTAAGAGAGTTCCTCCAGCGAATAATTCAGCGCAACATCTTTACCATTAATAATAATTGTATCATTCATCGTTGTGTAACCAGGAGAAGATACTTCAACATAATACGTTCCATTTTTAATTAAAGTGAATTCAAATTCTCCATTCAGATCTGTAAGTGTGCGATGATAAGAATTTGTCAAAACTACTTTTGCTGATGGAATAGATTCTCCTGAAAAATAATTTCTGACTGTTCCAACAAAAGCGTATTGAGAATAAGAAAAGACGGGCAGAAAAAAGATTGCTGCCCAAAACATCAGTTTGTAACTTGTTTTCATGTTTACACATTTAACAAGAACAAGGGGCTAATTCCTGGGAATTAATAAATAGTTAATTAGCTTGGTCACTTCCCTTCGCAGGCATTACCCTGATCAGGTCAATGGGTATAATCTCAGCCACGTATTAAACGAAGCACCCCTTAGAGACGGGGTAAAGGTAAATTCAAATATTTCAAATTCCAAATACTAAATTCCAAATTCAAATTTCAAAATCTAAATTTTGTTGGAGGTATTGAAGTAAAAGACAGTCATTTTATAGTCAGAAGTCATTTTTTGAACTCATCGACCATTGACTTCGAGAACCTCAGTCTCCGGGGAAACACACCTACTATAAACTAAAAAATACTAAAGGTCTAAATGCCTAAAATCCTATAAAACATTCAACTCTCAACTTTCAACTTATCAACTTATCAACCTTCGACTTCGAGAACCTCAGTCTCCGTTGAAATACATCAACTTATCAACTAATGACAATCAACTAGTGTACACCTACCGAAGTCAGATAACGCTCGGCGTCCAAAGCTGCCATGCATCCTGTTCCTGCTGCTGTGATAGCTTGTCTGTATGTACGATCTGCCGCATCACCGCAAACAAAAACACCCGGAACATTTGTTTTGGAAGAACCGGGTACGTTTTTGATGTATCCAACTTCATCACATTCAATATAAGGTTTGAAAACGGCAGTATTTGGTGT
Organism: Crocinitomicaceae bacterium; assembly: GCA_016719925.1. Lineage (GTDB taxonomy): Bacteria > Bacteroidota > Bacteroidia > Flavobacteriales_D > Crocinitomicaceae > JADJGJ01. Next base: position 48,899 of record JADJYC010000013.1, read on the forward strand.
GTGACCAATTGCGATGAATACACCTGTTACCGGAATTTCATGTTTCTCACCGGATTTATTGTTTTTTATTCTTACTCCGGTTACAACCTGATCATCTCCCAAAACTTCATCTATTTCTGAATTCATTAATAGATTGATTTTGCTGTTTGAACGTACACGGTTTTCCATGATAACAGACGCTCTGAATTTATCTGTACGAACCAGCATGGTCACTTTTGCACAGATATTTGCAAGGTATGTAGCTTCTTCACATGCTGAGTCTCCTGCGCCAACAATAACTACTTCCTGATTGCGGTAGAAAAATCCGTCACAAATTGCGCATGCAGAAACACCGCCACCCAATTGTAAATATTTTTGCTCAGATGGTATTCCTAAATATTTTGCTGATGCTCCGGTAGCAATGATTACCGTGTTGGCATGAATTTCTTTTGTCTCATCCACCCACACTTTGTGAACCGGACCTGTAAAATCAACTTTGGTCACCCAGCCTGTCCGTACGTCTGTTTTAAATCTTTTTGCCTGTTGTTCCAGCTGAACCATCATTTCAGGGCCTGTTACTCCATCAGGATATCCCGGAAAATTTTCAACTTCATTGGTGGTTGTCAATTGCCCGCCAGGTTGCATTCCCTGATACAATACCGGATTCATATTTGCACGTGCGGCATAGATTGCAGCGGTGTATCCCGCAGGACCTGAACCAATAATCAGGCAGTTCATTTTTTCAATATTTTCAGACATGTTCGGAGTTTTTAAAAATCAGTCAAAGATAATCTGAATCCATGATTCGTTATCCTGATCTTTTATCATATTTATTTATTGCACCGTTGAAATCATTTATAAAGGCTGAGTTTTAAACTTTAATTGCAAGTTTGGTCATAAATCAATTTAAAGGTGGTATTTTTGCAAAAATTTATCCGGACCATCTCATGATCGACGAAAGTCTCTTTAAGAAAAAAGAACTCTACCCATTTCAAGACAAAGTCGTTAAACAGATCATTGAGGAGATTACTTCTAATGGTCAGAATTTCAACCTGCTTTTTCAATTACCAACCGGTGGCGGAAAAACTGTCATCTTTTCAAACATAGCCAGAGAATATCTCAAACGTACCGGTAAAAAAGTACTTATTCTCACGCACCGGATTGAACTATGTATTCAGACATCCAAACAGCTTACTGCGCTTGGCGTTGAAAATAAAGTAGTAAACAGTGTTGTAAAACTGCTGGAAGATCAGAATAACTACCAGTCATTTACAGCAATGGTTGAAACATTAAATAACCGCTTGCAGGAGAACAGTTCATTCATTGAAAATATTGGATTGGTAATTGTGGATGAGGCGCACAACAATTCATTCAGAAAAATATTTCAATATTTTAAATCCATCAATATTCTTGGAGTGACTGCAACGCCGCTGAGTTCGAATAAATCGCTTCCGCTGAAAGACAATTATGATAAGCTGATTGTTGGTGAGAGTATAAAATCTCTTATTGAAGGCGGCTATTTGTCAAATGCAGATACATACACTTATGACGTAAACCTGCACGGATTGAAAATTGGGGTGAACGGAGATTTTACTGTGAGTTCATCAGACAAATTATACAGCAATTATTTCATGCAGGAAAAATTACTTTTTGCTTATGAAGAAATTGCCGTTGGCAGAAAGACACTTATTTTCAACAGCGGTATTGAATCATCCCGCGCGGTTTATGATTTGTTCCGCAAACAAAATTATCCGATTCGTCACCTTGACAGTACGTTCAGTGAAGGTGACCGGAAAGAAATTCTTGAATGGTTTAAAGTTACTCCGGGGGCAGTACTGACTTCAGTCGGAATTCTTACAACCGGTTTTGATGAACCAACCGTAGAAACAATTATTCTTAACCGTGCCACGCGTTCATTGACTTTGTATCACCAGATGATAGGCAGGGGTTCAAGACGTTTATCCAATAAAGATACCTTTCAGGTAATAGATCTTGGAAATAACGTTCGTCGTTTTGGATACTGGCAGGATTATATTGACTGGACAGATGCTTTTAATTTCCCTGATCGTTTTCTGGAATCACGTTTGAGTGAAGAAGATGATATTCAGTTTGAAGCGGAGTATGAGTTACCAAGAAATCTGAAAGACAAATTGAAAGACCCTTCGAAACTGGAAATGTTTTCAATGCGCGATGTCTATCTTGACTGTATGGCTTCCGGAAAAAAAGGAAAAGATGCAGTGGATATTTCAATGGATAATCATTTTGAAGTTATTGCAGAAAATTCAGAGGATCAGTATGACGGTATTATGTTACTGGAAGATTTGCAGGAAGATATTGAAAGGCGCCTGAAACATTATACCAAGTGCATTACCAAAACTACTGAATCCTATTTGGAATGGCTGAGAGAAACCTATAACCGCCAATTGAGTCAGCGAATAAGAGCTGAACTGAGTGCGGAGTAATACATTTTAAAAGCGTTGTAAAAAAAAAATCCCGTCTCCAAATCTGGAAACGGGATTTTTATTTTTAATCAGAAAATATTATTTGGTGACAATCAGTTTTTGTGAAGATGTCATTTCATTTTCAATCACAACAACCTGATAAATTCCATTTTCAAAAGCAGATACATCAAGTAAGTTTTCACCAACGCTCTCAAGAATTAATTTACCATGAATGTCATAAATTCTAACAACTGCATTAGGTGCAACATTTATTGCAACATAATTGGAAGCAGGGTTAGGGTATAAACTGAATGAAGCAACTTCTTCAATTCCGTTCACTCCTGTGGTTGAAATATCATTAATATCACGCGGTAAAATTTTTGCTTCACTGAAAGTATAATGACTTACGCCTGTAACCATATACCAGTTACCAACAACAGCTGTCAGGTGATAAGGAAAAATATCATCATCACATTTTACAATACCAGAGCCGTCATTGATTGACCATAAACCAAATCCTTCAGTTGTGTTCATACATTCAGCTGAAGAAACGGTCAAAAGGACACCTTCATATTGTTCCTGATTTGCATTTGCAGTGGTAACAGTTGTTGCAGCCGGCAAAGTATTTCCGGTTGTTTCAACGGTATACGCAGTTACATTTTTTATCTCAGTCAGATTAAAATATTCATCTACTTCTCCTGTTACAACCACACTGTCTCCAATTGCAACAACCGCGTCAGTGTCATAAACATAAACACCATTCCAAGGTCCGGTTCCGTCTTGAATAAAGTAAGCAGCAGAATCTGGTCCGTTTAAAATTCGTGCTGTCACAATTCCTGATGTTGTTACAATTTGTCCGTCGTACGGAGAGTCAGCAGGTGAACCTGTTGCATATTGAATATCGTAAATTGTAACGGTTGCCGGAGGCCCCACTACAGTTTCAGTTATAGAAACACTGTCAATAATAAGATGGCCTGCCGTCAACTGTATTTACTGCAGATAAAATAAATTGACAGCTGAGCATCTGCTGGTAAGTGCTGTAATATTTTGAGTTTACTCGACAGGTGTTGCTGATTCACAGTGATATAACTGTAGTAAATATATCCGGAAGTACTGGTTGGTGTGTGATCATCAAAAAGTCCGGTTCTGATTTCACCCTGACCTTTTACCCAGAATTTAACTTCATAAGTTTGAGCATTTGTAACAGAAAGTGTCTGCATGGTGAAAATTTTATGTGAGGTTGTTGCATTAACAAGCTGGGCATCAGAAGTACCATAAGTTGAAGCCATGGGAACTTCAATTACATTTGTCCCTCCGATATTGGTTTTGGCCCCCATCCAACCATCAGGTGCACCGGCAGTCCAGCTGCTGAGATCACTTTGAAATACAACTTGTGAATGAGCAGATGCTCCAATCACAAGTGCAGATATTAGCGTAAAAATTTGTTTCATATTTATTTATTTATTTTTTCAACGATTAAAATTATTCAATTTGCAATTATTATTCTTTATCCTTTTATCATGATATTATCAAGTTCCCAGGTGCTTCCGTCACTTGCGGAGCCCTGATATCTGAATGCAATATGAACGTTGCTTTGCAAAAAAGAACTCAGAGAAAGTTCTCCTGAATTTACCCAGGCCCAGCTTCCGCCGGATAATGCCGGAGATAAATTTGTCCATGTCCCGGTTGAAGGATCTCCTGATACATAATCAGTAGAAATCTTTACTTCAATTACAGCTCCGGAATAATTTTTGCATTATCAAAAGACAAAGTTGGTGCACTGTAAGATGTCAGATCAATAGAAGGTGAAATCAACCAGTTGTCTGTAAGTACATTTGCTGTTCCGTTCCAGTTTGAAATAGCAGCGTAAGGAGTTGCTGCTCCACCTGCTGATGAAGGTTTCCCAAGCGGTTGTTCCACTACTTTTATTTCTGACCAGCCATCAGACAACAATTGATCATCATCAAAGTTTTTCAGCATGACAATTCCCGGACATCTTGTTCCGGTCATTGAAATTTCATCGAATGAACGGATATACAATTGTAGTTCAGATTCATTAAAGTGACTGGCTATACAGGTAATTGATCCGTTGCCCTGCGCTATTGTTTCACCCGCAAAACTTGCATAACCGCTGGTGCGTACAATAATTGTATTGCCTGAACAATCTTCCAGTAAAATATTTACTGACTGAAGTCCGTCTTTATCTGCATAAGTATTTCCCAGTTCATACGCAACAAATTGCACATCTTCCAGTCTGATCAGTTTTGATTCCATTGCAGGTGTGATCTGATCAATGGTTGTTAGCTGCGCAGCAAAGTCAACATCGCTGTCTAATTTCACAATATTATTATCAACATCAACTGAATCAAGCTGAAGAACTCCGTTGTATTTATTCAGTATTGTTCCTTTCAGATATATACGAACAGAATCACCCTGATATAAACCACCACCACTTAATATGCGCACATTGATTGCTCCGGTTGCATCCTGCATGTAAACATTTTTATAAATATTTCCGTCAGTTTCATCCATGGTAATAATTCCAAGAACTGAAATTTCTTCATCAATTGAAATTTTTCCGCCAACAGATTCCTGCCAGTTACGCAAACTGTCAATAGTTAAAAGACTGGTTTCAGGAATTGAATCCAAAGGAGGTGTATCGTATTCTTTTTTACAGGAAGAAATCAAAACTGCTGCAATAAAAATTAAACTCAAATTTTTCATTTCTGTTCTGTATTATCCGTTAATAGTAATGTCATCCAGTTCCCAGGTTTTTCCATCAGAGGCTGAACCGGTATATTTAAATGCAATACGAACTCCGCTTTGCAGATATCCTGAAAGATCAATAACACCTGAATTTACCCAGGCCCATGATCCAGCTGACCAGGTTGCTGTAAGTGAAACCCATGTTGCTCCGTTTGGATCACCCGTACCGGAATAATTAGTTGAAACTAAAACCTGTAAATCATCTCCGCTATAGTTGCACGCATTTTCAAAACTCAAATCTGCCGCAGTGGAATTGCTCAAATCAAGGCAGGAGAAATCAGCCAGCTTTCAGTTAATTCATTTACTGTTCCGTTCCAGTTTGATATCATTCCGTATGGTTCCGGGCACCGCCGGCTGTGCTGGTTGTCCAGGTCCAGCGCCTGTTACTTGTTGTACAATCCAACCACCGGAAGTGATGCTGTTGTCATCAAAATCTTTCAAAACAAGCTGACCCGGACATCTTGTTCCTGTCATCTGAACTTCATTAAATGATCGCACAATTAATTGCAGTTCGCCGTTAAACTGATTTACAATACACACCAGTGAACCATTTCCGGTTGGAAGTGTTGTTCCTGCAAAACTTGCATAACCGCTGGTGCGCAATCATTACATTACCATCACAATCTTCAATCAGTCTGTTTTCTGATGATTGATTAACAGCATCAGCAAATGTGTTTGATAATTCAGTGTATTGAAATTGTACATTTTCAATTTTAACCAGTTTACCTTCATCCTCCAATGTGATCTCGGGAATTGTTTTAACAGCAGGTGCAAAAACATTGTCTGAAGATTGTTTGATAATTGCTTTTTCAGGATCAATAGAATCAAACTGAATCACGCCGGAATAGTCAGAAAGATAAGCACCTTTCAAAAAATACGTACTGAATCTCCAGCCTGAAAATCTGCTGATGCAGTTAGTCTCACATTAATACCCGCAGTATGGTCTTGTACGTAAAGCTGCTTGTAAATATTACCGCTTGTTTCATCCATCGTCACAATTCCATATACCGAAAGGTCTTCAGTAATTGACAGTGGTCCTGATGTGGTTTCCCAGTTTCTCAAACTGTCAATTGTAATAATCTGTGATGCATTCAACGTATCAATTGGCGGATGTTCGGATCTTTTTACATGAGATCAGCGTTAATAATCCTAAAGAAAAAAGCTGCTTTTTTCATAGTTTTTTAATTTTTTACCAGCGCAACGTGGCCATTACAAAATAATTCAATCCGTACATGTATCCCAGTTTAGGCGGGAATTTATCAATGTTCTGGGTATCATAACGCAGCTGCTCAAAGCCTCCGGTAACAAATGATTTATTGTTTGTCAGGTTATTGATGTTGACGTTTACATTTAAAAAGTAGTTGGAAATTTTGAATGATTTTCCGGCAAACAAACTCACTGAATAACCATTATCCAATTTGGTCTGATCGAGAATCTGAGGTACCTGCGGATCAGTATCCACATATCCTTCCAGTGCTTCTTCTGTTCTGCGGTCAGGATTTGGATCCAGATAAATATCTGCATAGTAATTAAAGTTAGCACCTGCAAACCAGTATTTTTTTCCTGAATATTTTAATCCGGCAGAATAGGCTGATTGAGGCATACCACCAATTTTATAATTTTGAAGATAAATCACACGGCCTGTTGCAAGTTCTTCAGCTGAGTTGTCTACAGTGATTGTTGCAGTTGGTCTTGAATTGTAGAGATGCTGTCCGTATGCAGCAACTGCGTTTACAGAAAATCCACCCCAGATATTTGCATCTACGCCAAATTCAATTCCCTGATCCAGATAATCTACTCCCTCCATCATGTAATTAACCATTGCATTATAGTCGTCATGATAAAACTGTTTAAGAAGAATGGCATTTTTTCTTTCTGTATAATAATAGGTCAGACGCATTCTCAGTTTTGGATATCTGAGAATATAATTTACATCACCTGTATAAATAGTTTCATTGGTAAGATTGGCAACATAGTCACGCGTTCTTGGAGAAATGTATGCGTTTCGTGAAGTTGGTGCCTGCGTAAGGTATGCACCGTTTACAGTAATAAATTGTCTGCCGCTTAATTTGTAAACAACTCCTCCCTTAGCAGCGTAATTAATAAAATTGTGAGTTGCCGATTTTCCCAATGAATTGTCCGGAAATCTTCCCGCCTGATAAAGTCCATCTCTGTAAAACATTTTATCTGATAATTCTACCGCACCATAAAAATCAAATTTTTCAGTGGTGTACTCAGCCTGCGCAAACAATTCTGTTTTCACATTCATGATGTAATAATTGTATCCAAAAACATCTCCCTTATATACTACTCTGTTTGGATTTAGAATATCATTTTGTGCAGCATTGGGATCAACAAAAGCCTGCTCTGCAAACTGGTCAACATCTAACCAGAATTCTCCGCCCAATAAATCTTCAATGGTTTTGAAATAATGATTGCGCTGCATCTGTGCGTAAAGCCCTGCAGTTAAATTCAGTTTATCCATGTTGCGTGTGTAAACAGAACCAAGTCCTCCGCAAATCTGATTGTTCCATTGGTTTTCCACAATGTATTTTGAACGCAGGCCTTCCAGATCAGTTCCGGTAACTCCGTTCACATCTTTCACTGTATGAATGTTTTTACTGTTTGCAAAATATAACTGATCCCAGTCTACTTGTCTTCCGTCAACAGTCTGCCAGTTATTGTAAAGAATTGCTTCATTAATGGTATCACCTGTTGCGGTATAATAAGAGGGAAGATATTTGTAATAATCTGGTCTTGGATCTTTATCATCATTCCAGTTTAAAGCTGTCTGACCAGATTTTCCAAATGTTCCGTAAACAGAAGAAGTCAGTTTTGATTTATCATCAATTTTCCAGTCGTGTGTCAATATAACCACCGGCATGTGTGTATTTTGAACGCGTGAATTTCTTTTGATGCGAGTTCCGTCTGCAAGTGTCTGATAACCCCAGTACGAATTGTAATAGATATCTCCTGATAAATCATAAGTCTCTTGTGTGGAAATACTTTGTTTGCCCTGACGGGTAGGTGCACCAATTACAGAAAAGGAAAGCGAATGATTGTCATTGAATTTTTTTTCAGCAGCCATATAATAACTGAATGCTTCATAAAATGTTCCTTCAATATATCCTTCATAAGCATATCTTGCAGAAAGCGAATAGGCAAATGCCCAGCCATTACTTTGCATTCCTGTGCTGTATGTGTACATCAATCTGTGTCTGTAAGCGCGGTTAGTCATAGCGTATGACAAACGCGAACCTGCTCGTACATTCGTTGCGCGCATGTTGACATTTGAATAACCACCAATTCCACCAAAGTGATATGGGTTACTGGTCAGCCAGTTTTTAGTTTCTGAATAACGGGTAACATCATTTAGTCCGCCCCACAAATACCATTCTCCCCAACCACTTTCAGGATCATTAATTGGCATTCCGTTAATCAGAATTGCTGTCTGATCTGAATTATATCCTCTGATTTTGAAACGGGCGGCACTGAAATTGAATCCTGCTGCTGAAGCAAAAACATCGCGTGAAGATTGTAACAAACCAGAAGTATTTTGGTCACCTCCGTTATTGTCAAGTTCATCCAGCGAAGTAATAAACACCGCTTCATTGGGTGCAAGGCTGTCTTCTTTTGTTTGATTTTCTGTATTGTTTTGTGCGAACACAGTTGCTGAAAAGCTTGTTAGAAGCCCGCAGAATAGTAGTTTCCGAATCATCCGTCAGATTGAATTTTTTGTATTGAAAAAATGTGCTTTAAAAAAGCCCACCAAAACTACGCAATTTAGATGTTGCAAAAGTGGACTGCAATCCGATTTGTGAATAACTTGATCATTTGTTAACATTGAGGTATTTTCACGCTGGAATGGTTCTTGATTATTCTCTCTAAATTTGACATATTAATTTCATTAGTTCATGAGACTTCACAGCATTTTTTCAGTTGGTTTAATTCTCTTGATTTTTACCGGTGTATCGGCACAGGAAAAGTCAATTATAAAGTAGCTTGTATTGGATTTTATAATCTTGAAAATTTATTTGATACAGATGATGATCCCTTAACAAACGATGCAGAATATCTGCCGGATGGAACCAATAAATGGGATTCAACAAAGTATGCCAATAAATTATTTAACATGTCAAAAGTGATTTCTGAAATTGGAACAGATATTACACCTGATGGTCTGGCAGTTTTAGGAGTTGCTGAAGTTGAAAATAAAAAGGTACTGGAAGATCTTGTGGCAATGCCTTCAATCAGTGACCGCAAATACAAAATTGTACATTATGACTCTCCTGACAGAAGAGGAATTGATGTTGGTCTTTTGTATCAGGAAAAATATTTCAAACTTGAAAACAGTGCGTCGTATCGTTTGGTTTTCCCGGATGAGCCGGATTATTTCACCAGAGATCAGTTAGTAGTTACCGGAAATATGGATGGTGAAGATGTGAGTATTATTGTTGCTCACTGGCCTTCACGCAGAGGAGGACAGGCGGCATCTGAGCCAAATAGAATAGCTGCTGCAAAACTTGGAAGAAGAATCATTGACTCGCTGCTGGCTGAAAATCCAAATGCAAAAATTGTTCTGATGGGTGATTTAAATGATGATCCGGTTAACGTCAGTGTAACGGAATATATCCGTGCAAAAGGAAAAATCAACAAAATGAAATCCGGCGATATGTACAATGTAATGTATGATCACTATAAAAACGGAAACGGAACACTTGCATGGAATGATGCGTGGAATTTATTTGATCAGATGATTGTAAGTCAGTCTCTGACTTCAACGGATCCTGCATCCTATATATTCCATCAATCCTATGTTTTCAGAAAGGATTATTTGATTCAGCAGGACGGAAATTATAAAGGCTATCCATTAAGAACGCATGCCGGCGGAGTCTATCTGAACGGTTACGCTGATCACCTTCCTGTGTATATGATTCTGAAAAAAGAAGTAAAATAAGTGTTCAGGTTTTTAATATTTGGTTCAATTGTTTTTTTGACTTTCACTTCGTGTGAAACACAACTTTCTTCTTATTCATCCGGCAATACAAAATTAGATAACTCCGTTTCTGTTCATGCGGTTGATTCTATTGTATTACCTTACAGAAAGGCGATGACAGCGCAAATGGCTGAAGTAATCGGGTATACAGATTCAGCGTTGTTCTCTTACGCACCTGAAAGTCCGCTCAGCAATTTTGTAGCAGATGTCATTTTTGAAACCGGATTTGAATACGCAAAATCAAATTCAATTTGTACAGATTCGAATGATATTTTCTGTCTTCTGAATTTTGGTGGTATCAGAACAAGTCTGAATCAGGGTGAAATAACACGTGGAGAAATTTATGAGCTGATGCCATTTGACAACAGCATTGTAATTGTTGAAATTACATCCGACAGTTTAGATGGAATCCTTGACTATTTATACAGGATGAATGGTCAGCCGCTCTCTAATTTTTCTGCACGCCTTTCAGCTTCTTCCAACGGTTTTTCATTGGGACCAAACGGAAAATCCAACTCAGAATTTGTTTATGTGATCACATCTGATTACCTGGCTGGTGGTGGTGATAAAATGACATTTTTGCAAAATCCATCGCAGCGGTGGGATACTGGAATTTTAATTCGTGAGTGTTTGATTTCCTATATTCAAGAGAAAAAAAAGATTCCTTATTATCCAATTGAAAATCGCATTGTAATTAATTGATATGAAAAGGCGCAGATTTTTACAGCAACTTGGACTTGGCACTGCGGGATTAATTGTGTTGCCATCAACGACTTTTTCTAAAAGCAGTCAGCAGAAAATCACTATACTTCACACCAATGATACACATTCACGCATAGATCCTTTTCCTGATAATGACGCAAAATATGCAGGACTTGGGGGAATAAGCAAACGTGCAACACTGATTGAGAAAATAAGATCAGAAGAAAAAAATGTGCTGCTGCTGGATGCCGGAGATATTTTTCAGGGAACACCTTATTTCAATTTATATGGCGGCGAAATTGAATTTAAAATGATGTCTGCTTTGAAATACGATGCGGCAACAATGGGAAATCATGATTTTGACGGCGGACTGGATGGATTTTTGAAAGCGCTTCCTCATGCTGCATTTCCGTTTCTCTGTGCTAATTATGATTTTTCAGATACCATTTTAAAAGACAAAACCATTGAACGCCAAATATTTTATAAAGACAATCTGAAAATAGGAGTGTTTGGAATTGGTGTTGAACTGAACGGATTGGTTCCTGCTAAACTTTATGGTGAGACAAAATACTTGGATCCAATTTCAGCAGCGCAAAAGCAGGCGGACATTCTCAAGAATGATGAGCATTGTGATCTGGTGATTTGTCTTTCACATCTGGGCCATAAACCTAAATTAAATTCGATGTATGATCCTGTTCTTGCCGCAAATACTGATAATATCAATTTGATTATCGGAGGTCACTCTCACACCTTTATGGATAAACCGGAAGAACATAAAAATAAGTCCGGTAAAAAAGTTTTGATCAACCAGGTTGGCTGGGCCGGTTTGGTTTTAGGACGTGTTGATTTTTTATTTTGAAAAAACGGAGAACCGTCAGATTTTGCTTCGTATGGTTTTGGACTTAATGAAGTGATAGGGTAGGTAGAAATTAAAATCCTAAAGGACTAAATTAGAAAAATCCTAAAGGTCTAAAATTTCTAATCACATCCCTTTGTCCCTGTCTGCTTGACGCAGTCAGGCAGGCTTAGCCCTTTGTCCCTGTCTGCTTGACGCAGTCAGGCAGGCTTAGCCCTTTGTCCCTGTGTCCTTTGTCCTTTGTCCTTAGCCCTTATCCCTTCAAATATACTCCACCTTAATCCAGTCAACCATTATTTTTTGTTTGTTGTTGACATTGAATCCAAGTTTGTTTCCAAAGAACGGACCGCATTTCATGGTTGCTACTTTGTGATCGTTTACTTCAAAATGATAGGTGTCTCCGATTTTAGAAAGCGTTAATTTATTGAATGCATGTCTGCCCTGCGATACTGTTTCTGAAGCGTACCAGCCTTCTGGTGTTATATCCTGCCAGTCACCGTCAACTACTTTACCAACGCAATAGTATCCGCCGGGTGAAACCAAAAAAGAATAATAATTTTTTTCACGTCCTCCCCAGAGTATACCATAACCAAAATTTGTAACTCCTGTTTCTTTATAGAACTGAGCGGTGATTCTGAAATTTTTGGATTCATTAATGGTAACATCAGTCCAGGCTGTCCATGCTTCAGTGGTTACTTTTGATTTGTGTTTGATCTGATACATTCCCCTCTCAACGTCAACCTTTACATCAGAAACTGCCGTTTTACCTTCCTGCCAGTGGTTGCGGTTATCAGAAAAATCATCATAGAGAATTTCAGTGGTTTGCGAAAAAGCGGCATTAAACTGAATGTATAAAAAGAACAATAAAAAAGCAGATAAATTTTTCATTTTGTTACGGTTTAAAAGTTTGAATGCAAAAATGATGCCTTGTTCTGAAGTCTCCATTAGTCCTCGTTTTCAAATTTTGGTTTTTCACGGTTGCGGTCGTCTTTTGACATTTTTTCTCTGCTTAGTTTCTTCATCCTGTTTTCAATATCTGCAATCAATTCCTGCGCTTCATCATTTGCAATTCTACCAGATTTTAAAAGTTCACCCACCTGTTTTTCTCGGTATTCAGAATGGTTCTGATGGCTTGTCGGGTTGAAACGTGACGGTAAATATTCGGAAACTGATTTTTGAAATTTCTCAAAAACGCCAATGCCTGAATTTTATTTTCTTCTATTTCTGATTCCATTTCTTTGAGAATTACCTTCTCATTGTCATTGGCCAGTTTGAACATTTCCTCAATTGTTTTCTGACATTCAATCTGTGCATTGTAAAATCCCTTTGCAGCGTCAAAGCTGTCACCTAAGTTGCTTACTATTCTTCCCTCAAATAATTTTGAAAAAATTCCGTATTTCGAGAATGAATTTTTTGTTGCAAGTAATTCATCCAGATCACCGCGATCAGATAATTTTTTAGTCCCGCCTGAATCAATAATTTCATTTATTTCTGAAACCAACAAACTGTATCCGCCGGAACTGATCATTCCTTCTTTGAATTGTGACCAGTAACTGCTTTTTTCTTTTTCTAAAATCCGCCTTCTGGATTCTTCTTTGTAATCTGCAATAGAACCTAATTCTTCCAGTTTTGATTTTTTTGGAAGATAAGATTGAAGTGCTTCCCAGTTTACTTTTTTGAAAAAACGATCTTTCTCTAAAACAGACACAGAATTGACCGTTTGCCGGTGGAGATATTCTTTTGCAGTTTCTGTTACGTAAATTTTGGATTCTGAAAGTTTAATTAAACCGAGATAGTTTGCAACCGCTTTCATTGTGGTTGCATTAATCAGAAGGGTCATGGTAACTATACCGGCTGTCAGAAATAAAAACTGTTCTCTCACTTGCTCAGGAATTGCAGGAGTAGATTCAACAATGAGCGCAAGTGCCAAACCAATTGCTCCTCTCAATGCACCCCAAATCATTACCTGCGGGTGATTTTTACCAACACCATAACCGATTTTTCTCATCACAGGTAAAAACATATAAATCATTATTGTTCGCGCAATGTGAATGATTAAATAAACTATAAGCAGTACCCAAACATCATTCATGGTAAATACGGTACGTTCAGCAATAACAACACCCACAATAATAAAAATTAATGTGTTGGCAGTGAATGCAGCAAAATCCCAAAACTCATGAATGAAATGCTGTACTTCCGGACTGATTTTTGTTCTGCCCGGCCCGGCAAAAAGTAATCCCAGTGACATCAGCCCTAACACTCCAGATACGCCAAAAACATTTTCACAAATGAAAAAAGTCAAATAGGCCAATGCAACAATTACTGTAATTTCAATGAGCATATCGTTGAAGACACTTCTGATCCATCTCAATCCAATTTTGCCAATAACAAAACCAATAATTACACCCCCAAATGATACCCTGAAAAAATCGATTATTGGAGAACTGTCACCGGCATTACCTGTGATACCGGCAAGAATCACAACAAAAATAACGATTGCGGTTCCGTCATTCAAAATTGCTTCACCGTCAATAAGCGTAGATAATTTTTTACTTGCGCCAAGATCTTTCAGTGCAACTACCGCAACAGGATCTGTAGCGCTGATAACAGTACCAAATAAAAGCACCAATTCCCATGACCAGGATTGCAAACCAAAGTTGTACATAACGATCAGCCACATTAAAGCGGCTGTTCCAACCACTGCTACAATAATACCAGGTACGGCCAGAATCACAGAGTTCACAAATGATTTTTTGAACGTGTGAACGTCCATTGCAAATGCCGCTTCAAAAATCAGAATTGGTAAGAAGATATATAGAATTAAATGCGGATCAATGTTTGCTGCCCAGCTGATAGAATGATCGAGTATGGATGTATCCAGTTCAAGCCCGAAAAAATTCATCGATTCAAAAAAACCGGTTCTGCCCAGTACTCCTAATCCCAATCCAATAAGCATTAGAACGACTGTATACGGCAGATTTATTTTGCTCAGTGAGAAACGGATAGCCGCCCCAATTATCAGACAAACAACAATAAAAAGAAGCGGACTCACGTCTGTATGATGTTCTTGTACATGTTCTTCTGAATGTGCACATTGGGTATCAAGATTACCAGAATTGATCGATGTTTGTTCAGTACTTGCATGTTCTTGAGCCGGGGAATTATTGTTTGCAAATGAAAAATTTCCAGATGCAAAAAAACTGATGATTAATACAAGAAAAGCCAGTACCGGTAATAATTTACGGTTCATTTGAATGGGTTTGGTTGAAGTAAAAATAAGGAATTATCCTTTGACTGGAAAGAAGTGTTCAGAAGATATTGTATAGGTCTATTCTTCTTTCAGAACTGCCTGAATATCTTTTATATTACCATAAAGTACAAGAATGTCTCCTTCTTCTACTACTGAGCGGGTTGAAACAACACCCTGAACCTGCTGTTCTTTTCTGGATGTTCCGAAAATACTTTTCTGATCAACCATTTTAATAATTGTCAGCAGTACGATGTTATAGTTTTTTCTGAATGCAATCTCCTGAATTGTTTTTCCAACAAATGCTTTTGGCGTGGTTGCTTCAATGATGTTATAATTTGTTGTGAGTTCGAATGAATCTACCACCCCGCGCATGTTCAGTTTTTAGCCCAGCGTTCAGCGGTTTCTTCTTCTGGGTGAACAATTTCATCTACACCCATTGCTTCAAGTACAGTTTGATGCAGGTTAGAAATGGCCCTGCTGATCAATCTTTTTACCTTGAGCTGTTTCATCAAAGCTGTTGCCATAATGTTGGCACCTTCATTTTCACCAATAGCAACAAATACAATATCTGTATCACCAAATGGCAGGTGAGATACTGCCTGCGGATCAGTACAATCCAGACAAATGGTGTGAGTTATTTTTTCTTTCAGCGCTTCCACTTTATCCATTTTGCTGTCAACACCAATCACTTCATGACCTTTGCGAGTAAGCCTTTCAGCGAGTGATGAACCAAAATTTCCAAGTCCGATAATAATGTATTTCATAAACAATCTAAGTTAGTTGATCGAAATTTCTTCTGTTGGATAACGGTATTTCAGATTTTTAACTTGTCTGAAAAAGGCAATCAGCAAGGTAAGCATACTTACTCTGCCTATAAACATACAAATAATCAACACAGCTTTACTTCCGCTGGAAAGTCCGGCAGTGATACCAAGACTTAAACCGGTGGTGGTGTAAGCTGAAAAGCATTCAAACGCAATTTCAAGCAAGCCAATTTTTCGGTCAAAAATAGTAATTGCAAAAACTGCCAGACCAATCACAATAAGTGAAAGAGAAATAGTTGCAAAAGCTCTTTTAATGGTATTGTCTGAAATTTCTCTTTTGAAAACTTCCACGCGGTCTTTTCCTTTTGCCAGACTGAAAAAGTTAAGTGTGGCAATTGCCAGTGTGCTTGTTTTTATACCACCACCTGTACCGCCGGGAGATGCTCCAACCCACATCAGAAATATAATTACCATGGTAGTGGCAAATGTCAGCGCAGTTGTGTCAACATTATTAAAACCAGCCGTTCTTGGTGTAACAGCATTGAAAAATGAGACAACAATTTTTCCAAATGTATCATGCTCATACAAGGTATTGTTATATTCCAAAACAAAGAAAGCCAACGTTCCTGTTATTAGGAGAAGCATGGTTGTTATTACAACAATTCTGGAATTCATATTAATGATCCAGGGCTTGTAAACGTAAAAATTATTTTTACCAAGTGATTTGATGCTGTTTACAATGAGATGTTTGAAATAAGTCATGAAATTGAACAGAATCGGAAATCCGATACCTCCCATAATAATCAGAAAAGATAAATATATCTGAAGAGGATAGTTGAACCGGAAACCAATGTCATAAAAGCCTGCAGAGAGTGTGGAGAATCCGGCATTACAGAATGCTGATACAGCATGAAACCCTGCGAAATACGCCCGGTCAAGAAAATTAGGAATCATCTCTGAATCCAACGATGTATAAATGAAAACAGCTCCTACAAATTCAATAAAGAAAGTGAGGAGCAGGATTTTTTTCAAGGTACCAAAAACTTCTGCAATTTTTTCTGAGTTAGTCATTTCACGCAGCATAAGCTGGTTTTCATAAGAAGATCCTCCTCTGAAAAAGTAACTGAAATAACTGGTGAATGTCATAATTCCGATTCCACCAATTTGAATAAGACATACAATTATTATCTGACCAAAAGTGGTATAAAAGGTTCCGGTATCTACAACCGCTAAACCGGTTACGCAAACAGCACTGGTAGAAGTGAATAATGCATCAATTGGTTTGATTCCTGCATATGTTGCATTAGGCAGCATCAGCATGAGCATACCCGCAAGGATTATCAGTAAAAAACTGACAAGGAAAAGCTGTGCAGGGTTTAGGTATTCCCTGTTAAAGTTTATTTTGAGTGCTGAAAATTCACGAACAAAAATGAAGAAGGAAGTAAGATACATCCATGTGTGCGGGTGCTGAAAAACGGAATTTGAAAACCGAGAGTAACCCGCAACGCAAAAAAGACAAAAAACAAATAGATGAAATCAAAAATCCAGACTTTAAACAGTGGTCTGGTTTCTTTTACTGCATAGAGAATTCCAATGCCGATAAAGGCCAGAACATAATTCACAGCATAAAGAATCAATAATACTTTTGCCATCCAGGCATCCTGATCAAAACCTAAGTCATAGATAACAGCGCCAACGGACAGAAAACTGACCCAGAAAGGAATTTTTTTGAACAGAATTGTTCCCATTGTCAGATTATACGGGAGTTTAATGATTCTGTTGCGTACGCTTTTTTCTTTTTAATGGAAATGAAATCAATCCACTGTTTCATAGCCTGGTCAGCTTTAATAGCCTGATCAAAGGTAAATGATTACAATATGCCTAAGATAAATAGTCTGGATTTTTTTTTTTAGCTGAGGATAACAAGAGATGCTGGAGTGGATATAAGAGATTCCGAGCTTGGTAAAAATAAAAAAATCCGTCCCGGATTCCGAAACGGATTTTTCAGCAAAGAAACCAAACTTTCTATGAGAATTATCTGGTTATTATCACATGCCCTTCGTAGTATTCAATTTCGCCGTTGGCGTTTTTAAATTGAACTGTCCATACGTAGGCCCCATCTTCAGCGATGGAATTATCATTCATGTTTGTTCCGTCCCAAGGTTGGTTAACATTGTTTGTCTGATACATGATTTTACCTGCTTTGTCATAAACAACCATGGTGAAATCAACTTCCATCAGACGTAATGCCTCCGGAATAAAATTATCATTTTTGTTATCTCCGTTTGGCGTAAATGCTGTTGGCGCAAGCAGGTTGTAGTCACTTTTTACTTCAATTGGTTTTTGTGCACTGTTTGAACATCCGTATTCGTTTGTTGCACTTAATTCTACCATATAAATTCCTTTTTTGCGGAAAGTATATTCGAATTGATTGTCTGTTGACGTTTTCAACCCTTTGATATTCCAGTTCCATTCTGAAGCATCTTCTGTCAGATTGATGAATGTAACTGTAGGAATCATTTCTTTTGATTTCTCAAATGCAAACTGCACATTTGGAAGAGGATTAACAACTACTTCAACACTTGACTTGCTTAACGTTTTATTCGATTTCGAATCTTTTAAAGACAAGGTAACGCTGAAAGTTCCTGCGTGATTATAAGTGTGGGTTGCAACTTTTGAACTGCTGAAAGATCCGTCACCAAAATCCCATACATATAAAGCTGACTGGCTGATGTCTTCAGGTGTGAAAATAAATTCTTCAGACATACACGCTTCACTGTTTGCACAGGCAAATTTTGAATTGATGCGGGTAGTGATTACATCTTCAGGTGCTGAACCATTGTTAGTGACAGTTTGATTATTGGTTGTCTGGTTATCATTCTGGTTATTGTTGGTTGTGTTTCCGGAATTGTTATTGGTGTTTCCGGAATTATTAGAATGATTGGTCTCAGTTCCGCTGTTGTTATTTGCAGTATTATCAGCAGGTAACTCTTCATCTGTATTATTATTTACAGTCGAATTATGATCTGTATTCTGATTCTCAGCAGTGCTGTTTTCAGTTATAGAACTGTTATCAGTATTATCAGTATTGATATCAGAGGTAGTGTTTTCAGTAATCACAGGCACATTCACCTCAGTTTCATTCTGATTCATCAGGTAAACTGAACCGGTAATTAACGCCACAGCCGCAGCTGACCCAACAATCCATTTCATTGCGCCACCCTTGTTACCAAGCTGAGCGCTTACATTTGCCCATGCCTGAGCATCGTAAGGAGCCTCATAGCCTTCAACTGCGTCTTTGATTATTTTATCAAATTTATCCATCACAAGATGTATTAATGTTCAAATTTTAAACTCAGTTCTTCTTTTAATTTCATTTTGGCTTTTGCCAGGTTTGATTTCGACGTTCCTTCACTGATTCCAAGGTATTCCGCAATTTCTTTATGACTCATACCTTCAATCACATACAAGTTAAATACGGTTCGGTATGCAGGAGATAAAGCGCTGATTGCCTTGATTGCAGTTTCAGCTTTAATCTTTATGTCATGCTCGTCATCGTCAGCAAAGGGAACTTCCTCCTCCAAATTCTGGATACGTGAATCATCTTCAATTGAAAACGGGTCACGTTTGTTTTTCCTTATCTGATCAATGGCTGTATTTACCATGATACGTCTGATCCAACCTTCCAAAGAACCTTCAAAATTGTAAACGTCCAGTTTGTTGAAAATCTTGATAAAACCATTCTGTACCATGTCCTGCGCTTCATCTCTGTCTTTTGCGTAGCGCATGCATACAGCCATCATCTTACCGTAGAAAAGTTTGAACAGTTGCTGCTGATATTTGCTTTTACCTTTGATGCAACCATCAACAATCGTTCTTAAATCTTCGCTTGTTTCCACTGGCTTTTACATTGATAAGACGCTGAGGTTATAAGTGGGTTGCCCTGATGAAATAAAAAAAATTGAAAATTTCACTTCTTTTTACTTAACCCCTTGTTTTTACTGGGCTTTCAAAAATATAAAAAAATATTTGAAGTAAGACAACCGATTGGTTTTATTATTGGTTTTGCCTTTTATTAACTGTTTTGATCAGGATGATTATAAATAAATACGCCTTCCAGTCTGAAACGCAAGCAAAAACTTTTTAATTTCGTTGCCATAGCTTACTGGAAGCACATTTTATAAGTACTAACATAAAAATTATCACAATGAAAATTACCGTTGTAGGAGCAGGTGCAGTAGGTGCAAGCTGCGCTGAATACATTGCAATTAAAAATTTTGCGTCAGAGGTTGTTCTGATCGATATCAAAGAAGGATTTGCTGAAGGAAAAGCGATGGACCTGATGCAAACTGCTTCTTTGCTTGGTTTCGATACAAAAATTACCGGAACGACTAATGACTATTCTAAAACAGCTGGTTCTGATATCGCTGTTATTACTTCTGGTATTCCGCGTAAACCAGGAATGACCCGTGAAGAATTGATTGGAATCAATGCCGGAATTGTAAAAGGCGTTTCTGAAAATCTGATTAAACATTCACCTAATGTGATACTCATTGTGGTTAGTAATCCAATGGATACTATGGCGTATCTGGCTCACAAATCAACTGGTCTTCCAAAAAACAGAATCATTGGAATGGGTGGAGCACTTGATAGTGCTCGTTTCAAATATCGTTTGGCTGAAGCGCTTGTTTGCCCGCAATCTGACGTTGACGGAATGGTAATAGGAGGTCACTCTGATACTGGTATGGTTCCGCTGATTGAAAAAGCAGTACGTAACAGTGTTCCGGTTTCTGAATATTTAAGTGCAGAAAAACAAGCATGGGTTGTTGAAGAAACCAAAGTAGGAGGTGCAACTCTGACAAAATTATTGGGTACATCTGCCTGGTATGCGCCGGGTGCTGCTGTTACTGCAATGTGTCAGGCAATTGCGCTTGATTCTAAAAAAATGTTCCCTTGTTCAGCAATGCTGGATGGAGAGTACGGCCTGAAAGATATTTCTTTGGGTGTACCTTGCATCATCGGTAAAAACGGAATTGAAAAAATCGTTGAAATTAAATTGACCGATGCTGAAAAAGCAAAAAGTTGCAGAAAGCGCTAAAGGTGTTCGTGATGTGAACATGCTTTTGGATGCGGTTGCCAAATAATCTGAATTAATATTATGAAAGCACTGTCTTACCTATCTGTTGTTCTTGGAATTTTGTCTGCGCTGGCAGCGATATACCTTGCTGTTGTCGTTGCTCCTGAAGCAGAATCAGCATCCAATATTTTATTTTCACTTCAGCCGGATAATTTTTATGGTTCGGTTGAACATTTGAATTTGCTTGCAAGAATGGAATTGAAAATAACCGTAGGAGTTGCTGTTTTGTTTGGGGGTATTCTTGCGCTGATTTTAGGAATCTACCCGGCTGTCAAAAAAAACAAACTTGGTTTGATTGGTCTTTTTCTGGGAATAATTTCAGCCCTTGTAGGAGCAGCGTATGGTACACATATGTTTTCATAATAAAAAGAAATAGAAATATAAAACGCCTCCGGACAGGGGGCGTTTTTTTTTCTCTTTTCAGCAAATGGATTTTTATATTTAATAACAATTCAGAATCAACTTGGAAAGGACATCAATCATAAAAAAAAATGGAACCGGCAAAATTATACTGCTTGTTTCAATCAGTCTGATTTTTTTAGGCTGTACCAATGAATCAGGAGACTTACAATCCGCAGATTCAAAAAATACGATCCATTCTGAAAAAACATTCGACAGTACTGCGCTCTATTCTTTTTTTAAAGGAAAAGAAACATTGCACTTTAATGAAAAAGGAAAAGAAGACTCTTTGATAATCACATACAATCAATATGGTTTGCCTGAAGTGGTTCAAGAATATTACTTAGCAACCGATGAATTAAATCCCGGAGAATTATTTGGCACTAGAATTTACTCATATAATATTGTTGATTCAATCGAAAAAATCTCACACCTGAGTCGGTACGGTGCAGAAGTGCTCCTTGAAACTCGAAAATTTGATTCACTGGGACGAATACTTTTCTATCAAAGTATAACGATGGATTATGAGGTTTTTGAGCAACGTTTTAAATATGATGAAACAGGTAAACAGATTTTTTTGACAGATTCTAATGACTGAGTCTAAGCCTCATTCTTCCTTTGCTTAACAATTCTTTAAACCACTATACTTACCTTTGAACTGAATTAAATGTCTTATGAAAATTAAATCAGGATTTTTGTTGTCTGTTTTTTTAATTTCCTGTTCAGCTGTCAGTGACGATATCAGGGAAGAAGGCAATGACTCTATTGTTACTGAGGTAATTGACACAATACCACCTTTCAAGTCCATCAATTCCAATTTCACAACAGACAGTTTAATTTTACCCGAAGGATTTACCTACACCATTTTATTTCAGGAAGAATTTGATCTGGTAACCCGCGCTGATGGCAAACAATTTCCAGCCAGGGGATATCATGATTTGTCTGTATTTATTCCGGATTCAATCTCACCGGAGACCAAGGGAAAACTCTATATTTCACATGAATCCAAATATGCCAATGCTGATTTGGGAGATGGAGGAGGAGCAACCATTTTTGATATCGAGTTAATTGATGGTCACTGGAAAATTATGAGCGATTTTCATCATGTAGATTTTTCAAATGTGGGCGGGACAAACAGAAATTGCGGCGGAAGTATTTCTCCAAACGGAACGGTTTTTACCTGTGAAGAGGTGTGGGCTCCAAATACATCTTATTTATGGGCAGATGGAAAAGGTCATACCGATACGTCTTTCCAAAACGGAAGACCTTTATGGCAGAATATGGGGTACATGGTAGAGGTTGATCCTTATACGAACAAGGCAATCAAAAAGCATTGGAAAATGGGCCGCTTTGTGCATGAAGATATTCACTTTACATCTGATGGAAAAACAGCTTATCTCACAGATGATAACAGTCCCGGCATTTTTTTCAAGTACGAAACAAAAAAAGCATTTGATTACAATGATGGTCAGTTGTATGCATACAAACAATCGGCTGATGGTGAATCAGGTGAATGGCTTTCTTTGCCAATGGATACATTGTCACTTTTGAATTGTACAAAAATTGCCATGCAGAAAGGCGCAACAATGTTTATCCGTCATGAATGGCTGGAGGAAATAAACGGCAAATTTTATATCACTGAAACAGGTGAAGATGATTTTGACTGGACTGACGGAATCACAAACGGAGGATCGGTTCCAAACTATGTTTCAGCCAGTTTGCACAAAGAAGGAAATTTTTATGATGATGTATTTGGAAGAATTCTGGAATTTGATCCGTCGACAAATAAGATGCGTTCATACCTCGAAGGAGGATTTTTCAGCGATTCTTCAGGTGTTTTCTCCAACCCTGACTGCAATACTTCCGTTAGCATAGGTACCAAAACTTATATGGTTATTTGTGAAGACATCAACTGGTATGACAGAGGCAGGGCAGGGGCAGAAGGTGAAAACGGAAAATGCGTAATGAATGAAGTTTATTTTCTGGACATGAGTATTGAAAATCCTGCCGTTGATGATATGATGCGATTTGCAGTAATGCCAAAAGGTTCAGAAGGTACCGGCGCAATTTTTTTACCAGACGGTTCAATGATTCTGAACATTATGCATCCTTCAGCTGCAAACCCGGCTCCGTTTAACCGTTCATGTACAGTTTTGATAGAAGGGTTTAGAAAAAATGAAAAACTATTATTTCATAATTGGTTTCACTGGTTTAATATTATCTGCATGTGCGGGTATTGATGATTCATGTAAAGAAGAAAAATATGGATCAGCTATTGTAGATGTGTTTCCGGATAGTCTGCAAGCTGGTATTACAGATGAAGTTAGCGTTCAGTATGTAATTGAAAACAGTTGTGGTTCGTTTGTTGAATTTGAAGAAACACAAATTGAAAATACCATTGATGTGAGAGTAAAACTGCTTTATGACGGTTGTAACTGCAATCTGGTTTTTACTGAAGATTCCAGTTTTTATTCTTTCAAACAGGATTCTGCCGGTTACTATTTTTATAGGTTTTATTATGCTGATGCTGATTTTGAATCTTATCAGCTTGTAGTTTACGAATAACTATAATCTATCGGCAATATCTTTCAGCACCGGTTTAAAATCTTCATTGAAAAATTCAAAATAAACTTTATCACCAATGTGATCAATTACTTTGGTTGACTCTATAACCTCAACAAAAGTATCGTAACAATAAAGTGCTTCTCTGAGTTTTAATTTTTCTTCCTGATTTAATTCAACAACACAATCAATCATGTTTACAGGACTTGTTCTTACATGAGCCATTGCGCCATCCTGCTCTGAATTTTCTGGTTTGGGAAATGTAAACAAAGCGAGCCTTTTCCATGCCGGAAATTTTATGTTTCTGTCAGATTCAGAAAAAATTCTTTTTATCGTTGCGTGAATGGCCAGGTGATCATGATGTCCGCTGATACCGTGAACGGCGTAGGTAACAACTATGTCCGGATTAATTTTCTTAATATGCTCTGCCACCCGGTTTTCAAGATCAACAGGATTCATGTACGCCAGTGATCCGTCTTCCATATCCCAAATGTCCATGCCGGTAAGATTCAGAACCTGTTTCACTTTTTCCATCTCTTTCACCCTTACTTCACCCATCTCATCAATAGTGTAATTGTATTTGAATCTGACTTTTGTTGCTCCTCCCCGGGTTAGTGTGAGCAGAAAAACTTCTTCTCCTCTTTTTGTCTGACGGTAAATAACCGGAGCCGGTCCAAATGATTCATCATCCGGATGAGGAAAAATATAAAGTGTTCTGAAAGCTTTCATGCGGTGCAAATGTATGGCTAATTAAGACCGGATAAATCACAACATGAAATAAAACCAAACGTATCGGAACAATTTTTTCATTAAAGGTTTTCAAATATCTGCTGTTGACCAGTTTTTAATTTAGCTGAAGATGTTGGTAAGAAGAGTTTTACATTTGAATATGAATCTTCTTGAAGTCAAAAATCTTTCTGTTACTTACGGTTCAAATACTGTTGTAAAAAAAGCATCCTTTAATCTGAAGAAAGGTGAAATCATTGTGATTCTTGGAGCCAGCGGTGATGGAAAAACAACAATCCTTAAATCCATTGCGGGGCTTTTGCCAATTCAATCCGGTGAGATATTTTTTGACGGTGAAAAAGTAAAAGATGCATCAAACAAACTGGTGCCCGGTCATGCAAGAATTAAATTGGTTAATCAGGATTTTGCCCTTGATAAATACCATACCGTTGAAGAAAATATTCGTATGAGGTTGCTTCAGTTTGATGAAGTCTATAGAAACCTTCGTGTGGATGCATTAATTAAACTCACGCAGCTATCCAAATACAGAAATGTAAAATCCATTGATTTGTCTGGAGGTCAGCAGCAACGTCTTGCAATAGCACGCGCGCTGGCAGATGAACCGGATTTATTGTTGCTTGATGAACCATTTAATCAGCTTGATTTTCAGAATAAGCATAAAATAGAAAGACACATAAGATCTTATGCGCGCAAAAACGGAATCAGTGTAATTCTTGTAACGCATAACGGTGTTGAGGCAATGGAATGGGCAGACAGAATAATTTTTATTCGCAATGGTAGAATAAAACGTATTGACGAGCCTGCTGATTTTTTTGAAAAACCAACCAATAAAACAGAAGCCGGATTTTTTGGTGAACTCAACAAACTGAAAATAAATGATCAAGAAATTTATTTCAGACCAGGTATTTTTAGTCTGACCAAAAACAAAATCTGTTCACTAAAACTAAAAGTAGAGTACAAAAACAAAATTTCTTTAGGCTGGTATTCAGAGTATTCTTTTGTCAGTCACAGTCAGAATTTCAAGGTGTTTTCACAGGCTCCAATTTCCAATATTAACGAAATTTATATTCAGCCAATTAAATTTAATGATTAAAAAATCAGAAATTAATTTATATATTTGACGAATAAATCGTCTTATATGATAGGTGAAAATCTGAAATTGTTAAGAAAACGCAAGGCTGTTTCTCAGGAAGAAATCGCTCAGGATCTGGGTTTGACAAGGTCTTCTTACAGCGGATATGAAAACGGAGTTGCAGAACCCAACATTGAAACGCTGATTAAGATCTCGGAGTACTATGACATTTCTTTAGACAAGTTTATTAAACGTGATTTGAGCAAAATCTCTGGAGAAAGACTGGGATAAAATTGACCGTGGGATAGATGCTGATCTGGAAGGAAAACATCTTAGAATTATAGCAACAACTGTTGATCAGGATAATAATGAAAACATTGAGCTGGTTCCTGAAAAAGCCCGCGCCGGTTACACAAGCGGTTATTCTGATCCTGAATTCATCAGTGTATTACCAACATTTCAATTGCCGTTTTTGAAAAAAGACAGAAAGTACAGAACCTTTCCGGTCAAAGGAGATTCTATGCCTCCGGTTTCTGACGGCAGTTTTGTGATTGGAGAATATCTGGAAAACTGGAACAATGTCAAAGACGGATATCCCTATATTGTTGTCACAACAGATGACGGAATAGTTTTTAAAAATGTCTATAAACGGCTGGATGACAGTCAGACTTTTCAGTTATGCAGCACCAATCCGTTATATGCTCCTTATGAAGTACACGCGAATAATATTCTTGAAATCTGGAAATTTGTAAATTATATTTCTTCTGATTTACCTGTGCCTGCTTTCAAAGAAAGTGAACTGACAAGAGCAATTCTCGAACTTCAGTCAGAAGTGAAGCATCTGAAGAATATATATATCCCAAAAGTAAGTATTAGTTTTTTGATTCAAGTTTCTTTGAAAGAATAAATTGAATCAGATCATTGTAATCACTTTTTGCAAGCATTCCCTTTTGAACCTGAATTTTAGTTCCGTTAACCAGGATTCTGTTATTTTCCACATCAATTTTGTCCTTTGAAAAAAAATGGGTTTTCATCGTCATTCCAAATAAATTTTTCAGTTCAATTTTTTCATTGTCATAAACAATTGCTGAACCTGCCAATATAAAACGGATACCAATAACAGCAAGAGTCCGGTAATTGTATTGATGCTTGGTCCAATTATCAGAGATACATAAAGTATAAAGGAAGAAATGATGAGAAAAATAATTCCTATCACTTTGTTGTAGTTAACGCGGAACTTCATGTCACTAAATTATTAACAACTATTCAGCAGACAGGTCTTTCAGATAAAATTCCCTGGTCAGAGAAATATAATCTTTGCTGTATTTGTTGTTGGAAAACTTTACAATAATAGATTCTTCTTTTGGTATTTCCTTTGAAAATGAAAATGAAATCAGTGAACGTTTGTAAATTTTGTCTTCTCTGATTGTGCGCATTATCTCTTTTGGAAAAAGACCGTTTTTTTCCGCTTCTTTCAAATGAAGAGATTCGAGTTCAAAAGGTATTATCAAATTAAATTTTCCGGCAGATTCTAATAGCTCAAAACCCGTTGATATAATTCTGTCACAGGTAAAGATTCTGTATGCCTGGCTCTGTTTCTGTCTTGATCATTACTCCGTGTACTGTTTTCAAAGTAGGGAGGATTACAAATAATCAGATCAAATTTATCAGTTGAAATAAAGTTTTGAAGAGAAATTGATTCCGTTTTAAGTCTTTCAGAAAAAATGGAATTGGTAAAATTGAAGGCAGCTTCTTCGCACGAATTTTGATCCGGTTCAATGGCAATAATTTTTGCATCCGCATTTTTGTGCCAGCATCAATGCAAGAATTCCGGTGCCGGTACCAATGTCCAGAATTTTTAAAGTTACCGTTGGTCCAGGCGCCAAGAAGCATGGAGTCTGTGCCTACTTTTTGAGAATTGACGTCCTGCTTGATACTGAATTGTCTGAACTGAAAACCGGAAGACATAAGTAATTATTCTTCTTCTTCTCCAAAATAAATATTGAGTAAACCGGCAGGAGCATCAATCAGAATGACTTTTTTCTTGCGGTCAATTTCCAGAATGAATTCTTTTTGTTTGGGAATAAGAACTTCAGTTCCGTTAAAGTCAATTTCAAGAAGAAGATTACCTGATAGATTAATGAGCTGAATAAATTTTCCGATTTCACCGAAAGTTTTATCCTGAACTGTATAGCCGGCTAAACCGTCATATTGAGAATCAGGCTCAGCATTTTCAGGTAAAACTTCAAGGGGAAGATAAAGATTGCATCCAACTAGAAGTTTCGCTTTTTTTTCAGTGTCAATATCCTGAAAACGGACAATGGCAAAACCTTTATTTTGAATATGGATATGTTCCAAAAAAGGAATCAGTTTTTGGTCGTATTCGACGAAAACTGATTCCAGTTCTGAATATTCATCAGGATCATCTGTTTCTAAAAGAATGCTTAACTCACCCTTGTATCCGTGTAATTTGGAAATGTGACCTAAGCGAAAACAGGTGTCCTTTTCAAACATTGTTTAATTATGCTTCAGCACTTGCTTCACCTTCAGCAGCCGGAGATGATTCTTCAGCGGCAGGAGCTGCTTCTTCAGCCGGTGCCTCAACTGCCGGTGCAGCTTCAACTGCCGGAGCAGCTTTTGCAGCAATCAATGCAACTTTTGCTTCATTTTTTGATTTCTCATCAGCTAATCTTTTCTCTGCAGCTGATTTTTTTGCTGAAGCAAGATTATCTGCTTTACCAGTGATTTTTGCTGATTTTTCATTTACCCATGCTTCAAACTTTTTGTCAGCAGCATCTTGCGTAAGTGCTCCTTTTGCTACACCTTTAGCCAAATGGTTTTTATATAAAACCCCTTTGTATGAAAGGATAGCACGCATGGTATTTGTTGGTTCAGCACCGGTGGTTAACCAATGCATTGCACGGTCAAACTGTAAATCAATCGTAGCAGGATTTGTGTTTGGATTATACGTCCGATTTTTTTCAATGAATTTACCGTCTCTTGGTGAACGTGAATCTGCGATAACGATGTGGTAGAACGCAGCGGCTTTTTTACCGTGTCTTTGTAATCTGATCTTTGTTGCCATGTGTGATTATAATTTGGAGTACAAAACTCCGTTTAATAATTTGTCCCTAATATTTTGCCCGACAACTATCGGTATTGGGACGGCAAAGATAGTAACAGATTTGGTTTCCGCAATAAATTCTTTGAATTTTTCAGAATTACTGCCTCATAGAAATGATATTGTCGTCCGGAAATGCTGCTTTATATTCCTCATAGCGCTGTCTGACCTCAATGATGTATTCATAAGTTTCAACGCCTCTGCAGTATCCGTTTTTAACAAGCTTATCCTTGTAATATTGAGGCTTGGAAAGATTTAACAGCATTTCATTAACGTGTCCGTCCCATTTATTTTTGTCTTTTTCATATTTATCACAAAGTGCCCGGGCATCATCAATGTGACCTCTGCCTGAATTAAAAGTAGCCAGTGTGAAATTCAAACATTCCAGACTGTCAGAAATTTCTGTTGCCCATTCATCGTAGTTTTTGTCCAGTTTTTTTATGGCTGCTTTAATCTGTGCTTCGGGTGATGATGATGGTGATATTCCATATTGCTCTGCTGTTCCGGGCATAAATCCAAACAATCCAAATGCACCTGCCCATGAAACCTTCCACGTTTCAAATTTGGATTCCTGATACATAATGGCGGCTATGAGCCTCCAGTCCCAGCCGGCTTTGGCTGATTCTATTTTCAGAATATCATCATAGGGAGATAACTGACCATCTTTTAATGAAGAAAATTCTTTGTTGGCTTTTATTGCCAGATTTTTTCTTTCGAAATACTTCCGGTTTACTTCACCAATTGTTGACGCATTATCTTCATCTGCCAGCCATGCATTCAGGGAGTCTATCAGGCTATGTGATGATTTTCTCAACACATAAGCGATTTGCTGATCTTCACTTAACTCCAATGAAATGTCAAGATTTGGATAAAAGTTCAGATCTATCCTGGCAATATTTTCATCTGCTATGGTTAGTTCGATTTCTCCTGCACTGACTTGTCTGATTAATTCTTCGGTTATCATATCTCCATCAGTCCCAATAATTGTCATGTTCAGATTGTATTCACTGTTCAGTTTATGGATTTGTTCAAAATAGGTAGAGTATTTCCAGACATGAATTGTTTTACCTTTTAAGTCCTGAATTCTTGTTATGAGTGAGTCTTCAAGTTCGTCTTTTTTAAGCTTTTTGTAAGTGTCAGGTTTTTTCTGAATCAAAACCATTCGTGTAGTCTGGTGGGCATCTGAAAAACTGAATGCATCACTTCTTTGATTTGTGACTGTGAGATTGGCTGCAATAATATCTCCCTGACAACTCTGAAGCAGATAAGCCATAGTATCCAGATTATGAACCATGACAACCTGAAGACGCAGATTTTTATCCTTTGCAAATTCATAAAGCAATTCATATTCATAGCCCATGTTTCTGCCCCGGTAAACAAAGTATGAAGCGGGACTGTTTTCAGCTATTACTGTAAGCACACTGTCTGAACGGATTTCATCCCAGTCTCTGACGCAGGCATGATTCACTTCTGCCGTTTGCGGATTACCGCAACCACACAAAATTCCCAGCACTAAAATCTGAAGCCATTTGTTCATACCCTTAAGTTACGAATTACCCAGCTTATTGGCAAGAATGAATTTATTTGAATCGTTTTTAATGTCGATAATAAACGATTCAAAATAACTGTCTATCGTTTTTTGATTGTTTAAATAGACCTGAATGCTTTGCGTTAAGGTGTTCTCAAAACCCAGACGGGATGAGAACTGTTTAAGGATTAGCGCAATTCCGTTTATAGTTGGATATTCATAAAACCAACCATATTGTTGCATTTTGTTGAAAAGAAACTTGAAATCATCTGACATTGATATCTGGTTTTTCTCTACTTCAGCATAGATGAGTTGAATAAATTCAATATAAGCCACCTTTGAAAACTGATTCCAGTTTCTGGATAAATAATGATCGAGTAAAATATCGCAGGCAATAAAAGATACTTTTGAAATACCCTCATTTTTAAAAATGGCTGCAACTGATTTTATTTGTACGGACTGATCTGTGTAGTTATCAATGAACCGGTGTAGTTTTATCCCATTCAGAATGTGTTCTGGCAAACCGTTGAATTTATCCAGATTGCCTTTATAAGAATCTCCTCCAAGATTTCCGGTTATCAGGTGCATATTCTCCTGACATAAATAACAGTGTCCAAGGAAATTCATTCAGAACTTTTCAGACAGATTCTTTACCCACTTTGAAATCGGAAGTAAAGTGGAAGGTGATATCCTTATAATCCTGTTGAGCCATTTGCAGCAGGAATGGCGTTTCTGCAAGAAATACTGGATTTTTATCTTTATCCTGAGCGATATAAATTGTTTTTGCACGGATAAATTGTTCAAGCTGTTGTTGATTGGTTGTAGTCATCCAGCAAGCTTTGTAATATCTTTTGGGATTGAAATCACAGGTTGCGCCGTATTCATTTTCAAGTCGGTATTTAATTACTTCAAACTGAAGCTGACCAACTGTTCCAACAATTTTTCTGTTGCCGGGCTGCTGAATAAATAATTGAGCCACACCTTCATCTGTTAATTGTTCAATTCCTTTTTCCAATTGTTTTGATTTCATTGGATCTTTATTTTCCAGTTCCATAAAAATTTCAGGAGAAAAACTTGGAATTCCTTTGTATGAAAAATTGGATTGTTCTGTCATGGTATCACCGATTTTAAAATTACCGGTATCATACAACCCAACTACATCACCCGGGTAAGCTTCATCGATTACACTTTTATCCTGTGCCATGAATGAAGTAGGATTGGCGAATTTGAAATTCTTATCTAACCTCACATGATGGTAGAATTTATTCCGTTCAAATTTTCCGGAAACTACTCTTAAAAATGCAATACGGTCTCTGTGTTTCGGATCCAGATTAGCGTGAATTTTAAAAACAAAGCCACTGAATTCAGAATTTTCAGGTTCAACAAATCCGGTATCAGTATCACGACCAATAGGAGATGGAGAGATTTCCAGAAAAGCTTCCAGCAATTCTTTGACACCAAAGTTATTTACTGCGCTTCCAAAGAAAACCGGAGCAACATCACCCTTCAGGTAAGTGTTTACATCGAATGTATCATATACTCCATCAATCAATTCTAAGTCTTTTCTGACAAGTTGTGCTGTTGCCTCATCACCAATATAGGATTCAAGTTCATGACTGCTCACATCATTCAATGAAACTATTTCTGATGCAATTTTAGTTTTGTTTGCTGCAAATAAATTCAATTGTTTTCTGAAGATATTGTACACACCTTTGAACGTAGCGCCAATTCCAATAGGCCAGGAAAGTGGCCGAACTTTAATTTTGAGCATGTTCTCCAGTTCGTCGAGCAGATCAAATGCATCGCGCCCTTCGCGGTCCATCTTATTGATGAATATAATTACCGGCGTTTTTCTCATCCGGCATACTTCCATGAGTCTTTCAGTCTGAGCTTCAACTCCGTTGGCGCAATCAATAACAAGAATAACACTGTCAACCGCAGTTAATGTTCTGTAAGTATCTTCAGCAAAATCTTTGTGACCGGGAGTATCGAGAATGTTTACCTGCTTGCCGTTGTATTCAAACGCCATGACTGAAGTAGCAACAGAAATTCCACGTTGCTTTTCAATTTCCATGAAATCAGACGTTGCTGTTTTTTAATCTTATTGTTTTTTACTGCACCGGCTGTTTGAATAGCTCCACCAAACAAAGTAATTTTTCAGTCAATGTTGTTTTTCCTGCATCGGGGTGTGAGATAATTGCAAACGTTCTTCTCTTCTCTATTTCAGTTGAAAATTTCATTGGTTATTGAAAGGTTTTTGGTCGGGTTGATTTGTTAATTAATCTAAAATATAGATTTTTCAATGTTTTCAAGGATTGCAAAAATAGGCAGTTTCCATATATTAGCGGTATATGTGTGCAAGGAAACGTAAAAAAACGCCCGTTTTTTTCGTTTTGGTTTCGCTTCTTACAGGTTTTGTTTATACTTCTGGTCGTGCGGAGGTCTTAAACGCATCAGAACTGGTAACGGTGGACTCTATCTACTATCTGGCGCAAGCTGAATTCGAAAAATACGCGATGGCGGTATATCAAGATATTGATGATACTGCACTGTCCTATCAAGCCTTCCAGCAAGGGTTAACTGGTTATCTGAATCTCGTTAAAAGAAATGAACTCCCCAAACAGGATTTGATCACCATTGTTGATTTCTCAAAACCATCCAGCGATGAACGCATGTTCATTATTGATCTGTGTAAATCAAAAATTATTTACCGGACAATTGTTGCCCATGGTGTGAATTCGGGAGGTCTGTATGCGCGTAATTTTTTCAATGAAGAGAATTCGCATCAGAGCAGTCTTGGATTTTACGTGACCACAACTACGTATTCAGGTAAATATGATCTGGCATTGCGCATTGAAGGAATGGAAAGTACAAATTCACATGCCAGTACAAGAGGGGTAGTCATTCATGCGGCAAAATACGCAACGTATGAATTTCTGGAACAAAACGGATGCACATTGGGAAGATCTTATGGGTGTCCTGCTTTACCGTATGATAATTTTGAACAGGTAGTTGAATGGATAAAAGGCGGAACCTGTTTGTATATCTATTATCCGAGTAAATCCTATGTAAGACATTCAAAGTATCTGAACAGAACCAATTATCTGGAAGATTTTATTCCTTCAGATATGGCGTTAATAAATAACTAAACGGCTTTTCCTGATTGTTGCGCCGATTATCTGAACGGTATAAACTCCAGCTGGAAATTCTGCAGCATCGATTTGTCTGGTAATTACTTTTTCTTCAGCAAGAATTTCTTGTCTGTAAACGATTTCTCCTGTAGGATTAATGATCAGGAGCGTAAAACTTTTTTCATTTTCACTGTCAAATGAAATAGTAAAATTATCTGAAGCAGGATTAGGAATTAACATAATTTCCTTTGATGCTACAAATACCGATCTAATTTCAGAAATATCAGTTTCACCGGTTTGAAAAATTGTTTTCAGGCGATAGTAATTGATTCCGGTTGTTGGATAAGAATCCTGAAACTGATAATTATAACCAAGATCTGAACTTACAGCGTCAACAGTTGCAATTGATTTGAATACTCCATTGCCATCCGCTTTTTCGATAACAAACTGGGAATGTCAGTTTCAGATAAAGTTTGCCGTAGATCAGAGACACCGCATCAGAAAGTAATTCGGCATTAAATGAATTCAAACCAGCAGAAAGCGGACAACCAATATTAAAGTAGCAACAACTGAACTTCCGCATGCTGTTGTTACTGTACAGGTATATATTGCTGGTGTTACACCAACAGTAATAGTAGATGACGTTGCGCCGGTGCTCCAGCTGTAGGTATAGGGTGCAACTCCGTAAAGAGGGGTTGGATCAAGCAATGCTGTTCCTATACAATCTCCGTCATTGATGGTTGCGCTTCCGTTTCCTGTAATTGTATTTCCAAGAGTTTCAACGGTTCTTCCCTGAACAGTCACACTCCATTGATCCAGAGAGACACAGTAACTATCTGCCCAGGTACAATTATCATTAAAAACTATAAGAAGAACAATAACTGCGGTTATCAAACATGGTAAAAGTGAGTGTTTGATTAGAGCAGGAAGGAGTATAGCATTGAGCAAGAGATTGTGTGCCTGAAGAAGCAAATGGAAGTGTAGGATTCCAGGTGCCTATTGTGTTACAACCAAGGCAGGTCCATATTGTTCCAGGGGCCCCTGCAGGTGATGCTCCACCACATGAACTTGTAAGCCATACTTGAGCATCAGACATAAAACAGTCATCATAAAAACCAAAAAGCAAAAGAGTTCTTGCACAAAAATCTGTAAATACGGTCCAGTTTGCACTGACATCCCAAGGTGTGCTTCCACCAGGAAAAGTTACATTCAAACTGTTGCTGCATGAAGCCGGTGTTAGTAATGATCCTCTGATTCCAAATGCTGACGTAACAGGTCCAACTGCAGTGAATAAAGGATCAATAGTTAAAGGATAAATTTTATCCGAACCATTGAGCAGTATTGAATCACATAAAAGTGTCACAGTGTTTTCATTTATTGTATAAGGACATAACCATGATGATCTGGATCCGGAATTGTCTTTTAACCGCGCAGGATCAATCACTATATCTGTTTGGCCTGTTTCCGTATTATATAGCTGAACAAAAAGTGAAGTAACAGAATCGCCGCTCATCAGAACATCATATTTATCCGGTATGTTCATCTCGTCCACTATTCTGATTTCTTTTACACCTAGATTATATTTCAGGATATATTCCGTTTTAAAACCTGCCTCACGAAAAATTATTTTCATATCAATTCCCGGAAAAACATCTTCAATATATGCACCTGAATTTCCAACTACTGCAGAGGACCAATCTGACTCTATGACTGAAATTTCACCTGAAAAAGAAGTTGTTTCAAGGTGAATCTGCGATAAGCCAAAATAATCTTCACCGATTTTAAGTATTGCTCTTTTATTCATCAAATCCAGAGCGGTTGGCACAGGCTGAGGGCCTGAGGTATAATACAGATCATTCTGCTTATGCAGCGTTGGGTCAATTGCGCGAAGGATTTCACCCTCATAAAAATTGATAGGCCTGTTTGATTTTTCGATGTAAAAAAAAGTCTGATCATTGAGATCAACGTAATATCTTTCGTCAACCGTTCTCTTTGAGATTACTTCAACAACATTTTTACCATAGGGTGCGTTGAAAGTAAGTTTGCCAAAATCAGGGTGAGTCAAATAAGAATGCTCATTGTGTTTTAATCCGTCCGATGTGGAATAACCCGGTTGGGCATACATGATAAAAGGATCTAATGATTCAACCAGGTCTGATTGACTCCGGGCAGAAAACATAATTATGAGTGCAATGCCGGTATGTATAATTTTTTGACCTGTGTTCATAGCAGAACTTTATTTTGCAAAGATACACCAAACTACGTGTAAATCAAAGATTTTTAATAAGTTATAACAACGTCCGGCCAGACAGGTAGGCAAATCGTTTTAGATTGATTTTTTCTTCTTCAATATGTGTCATTTTGCAGTTTAGATTTTTGTGAGTTCGAAACTATTTTTGTTTCACGATCAGATCAAAAATGAATGGTTAGTAACATCGGCTTGCTCATATTGTTTTGATTTTTGAATCAAAACTGACCGAAACTAATTAATTTTGCATTTCATATTCTGAAATGAAGTATCTGATTATCACCGGTGTTTTTGTGCTTGGCCTTTCATTGGGTTATGTGGTTGGTACGCAAACGGCTAATGGTAATGGAGAAACAAACAATGAGTCGATATCTCAAAACACCATGATGTCAAATGATCATGATTCAGGTTCTGATAATAACCATGACAATCATTCTGATGAAGAATCAGATCGGGAAATAATTGAATCTGATTCAAGTGATTTTATCTCAGATTCTCTGATGCTTTCCATGATGCAGGATTCATCACTGTCAGAAGATCACATCAGCACTGAAAAACTGATTAAAACAATTTCTCTTTCTCTTAATTATCTTACTGAAGAAGTTGAACAGGATACTGCAATTAAGGATATGCTGGGAATTGATGAAGTAAAAACCAATTCTGTTTTTGTTGAGTTCTGGGAATCTCCATTAAATTTTGAAGGATACAAATTGTCAAAAAAGAAATTGATAGTGTATGGATTGAGTCCACAGTTTGATTATAAATTTTATAAAGACGGATCTGATTATTTTCTGTCCTATCAGAACGTTTATCTGAAAATGAGAGAAACACAGGACTTTTTACCGTTTGCTGAGGTATCCAAAAGTGAGGTTTTCAATGATTAACTTTTCCAAATATCAGGGCACCGGAAATGACTTTATTCTGATTGATAACCGCTCCGGAAATTTCATCCACAAAAAAATTGATTTTGCCAGAAAGTGGTGTGACCGGAGATTTGGTATTGGATCCGACGGACTAATATTCATCGAAGATTCTGCGCATGCTGATTTTAAAGTAGACTTTTATAATCCTGATGGAAGTCAGAGCTTTTGCGGAAATGGTTCAAGATGTGCCGTTCGTTTTGCAATCAGAATTGGGGCAACTTTGAAATCAGAAATTTCTTTTGAAGCAATTGACGGAGTTCATTCTGCAAAACTGATTGACAAAGACATCAGTATTTTAATGAAAGATGTTGTTGAATTAAAATCAGCAGAAGCTGACTATTTTATTCATACCGGTTCACCGCATTATATCTCTTTTGATGAAAATGAGGAAAAAAATATAATTGAATTTGGCAGAAAAATCCGGTATGCTGATGAATACAAACCAGGGGGGACAAATGTAAATCTGGTCAAAACAATTTCTGGTAACCATATTAAAGTTAAAACGTATGAGAGAGGTGTCGAGGATGAGACTTTTTCGTGCGGAACAGGAGTAACAGCATGTGCGCTGGCT
This sequence comes from Crocinitomicaceae bacterium, assembly GCA_016719925.1. Taxonomy (GTDB): domain Bacteria; phylum Bacteroidota; class Bacteroidia; order Flavobacteriales_D; family Crocinitomicaceae; genus JADJGJ01. The sequence goes on from JADJYC010000013.1 coordinate 86,095, forward strand.
TATGCAGAGAAGAATAGAATAAAAGAAGGAACTGTTATAACTGATGTTCGCGGGGGAAGGTTGAATGTAAAATTTGAATCTTATGCGAATGGTTATCGAAACATATGGCTCACGGGTCCGGCGGAATACGTATTTGAAGGAATCATCCATGACTCAGTTAAGTAATGTCATTCCTTTTCCGGGAGCTGAAAAAAATAAATCGTATCTAATTCTTATTTCACCTGAATCAATACCTCATCTTGGTTTGATTCACGCCGGTTTGTATTATTCGCTTACTTATAAAGAATGTGAAAACGCTAAAGATTTTGGTGTTTATCTGGCAACACTTGTCAAAGCAAAAAGAAAATTATTGTTTATTGAACTGGATTCATTGGAGCAAAATCCGTGGAATGTTTTTCCAAAATTTGAAAAACTGGCCGGAACTGAATTGACTTGTTTGCAGCCAATAAAAGAATGTATCATGCCAAACAGCAAGGCTGATTATGTGTTTGAGCTGGTCAGAGATTTGCAAAATTCAGGAAGAGTTAAACAGGTTTATCAGATGAATATGGATGCTGATTTCAGAGAACAGAATCATTTCAATCTGAGAGAATATACCAGAGATTCCATTTATACTTACATTAAGGCTCTTAATGAAAAGCATGCTAAAAGGCGATAAGATTTTTCTCAGGGCTTTAGAACCAACTGACTTTGATACCTTACTGAAATGGGAAAACGATTCTCAGTACTGGCCTGTCAGCAATACACTTACTCCTTTTTCAAAACACCTGCTGCATCAATACGTGAATTCTGCTCAGGATATTTACACCGTAAAACAAATCAGATTAATTATTGTTGAAACGTCAACCGGACTGAATGCCGGAGCGATTGATCTGTTTGATTTTAATCCCAGGCATCAGCATGCAGGCGTTGGAATTCTGATTGATGATAATTTCAGAAGAAAAGGTTATGCAGCGGAAGCAGTAAATCTGATAAAGGAATATGCCTTAAATACGGTTGGAATCCGTAATCTTACAGCAACCATAACTGCAGATAATTCTTCCAGCATTGCTTTATTTGAAAAATCAGGATTTGAAAAATCTGGTTGTCTCAAAAAATGGTTCAATCAGGGCGAAAAATGGCTGGATGAATATATTTATCAGTGCCAATTGGTGTGATAAAAATTTAGCCTTAACTTCATTCTTTAAAATTGTCTGAATGAAAAAAATTATTGCACTCATTGTAATTTTGATTCTTGGTGTTGTTGGATTTGTATGGGGATGGCCAATGTATCAATTGCATTTTTCTAAGGTAGATCTCAAGGAAAATAAACTGATCTACGTGGCAACCGGAACCACATTAGATGAGCTTGCTCTTCAATTAGCTCAAGAAAAAATTATTGATGAAAATAAATTCAAAGACTTTGCCGCACAATTAGATTTTGACGATTCAAAAATAGAACCGGGCAAATATGAAGTAAAAACCGGAATGAAAATCAAAAACCTGATCTATGGATTCAAAAATGGTAATCAGGAAATCAAAGATGTAAAGATTACATTCAATAATTGCGTTGACATATATGAACTGGCAGGTAAAGTGGCTCCTTCCATTGAGGCAGATTCGGCTGAAATTGTAAATTATATTTCGGACAATAAAACAATCGAAAAGTTTGGTTTCAGAAAAGAAACAATGATGTCTTTGTTTTTACCAGATACCTATGAAGTAGGAGAGTGGGACATGAGTGCAGAAGAATTTGTGGATTTTATGGCGGAACAATGGAAAGCATTCTGGACCGAAGAAAGAAAAGCAAAAAGAGAAAAAATCAATTTGTCAGAATCGCAGGTTGCAACTCTGGCATCCATACTTGAGGCAGAACAGGGAATTTTTTCACAGGAGTGGAGTACTATTGCAGGTGTATATCTGAACAGACTTGAAAGCGGAATGAAATTGCAATCAGATCCAACTGCAAAATTTTGCTGGGGAAATGAACTTGCCGGAATTCAGCGCTTATTGAATGAACACATGGCAAAAGATTGTCCGTATAATACATACCTTTATGCCGGTTTACCACCCGGACCAATTCGCATTCCTTCTAAAAAAGCAATAGATGCGGTTTTGAATGCTGAAGATCACAAATATCTTTACTTCTGCGCTAAAGATGACAACAGCGGTTTGCATGCCTTTGCTGAAACCTATGATCAGCATTTGGAAAATGCACGTAAGTTTTGGAAGTACATGGATGGGCGGGAGAATTAATTTTCCTTTCCCGCAGATTTTCACAGATTTGAAACGCAGATTCACACAGAAAGTAGTTTCTGAATAAGTCCTGTAATCTCAGCGCAAATCTGCGGAATTTTTCTGCGTCAATCAGCGGGAATAGAGATTTATCTGTTGACTTTATGTCTGAAATGTCAATTGTTTTTTGTTGAACACGGAAGATACTGATTATGCGGATAAGAGTGAATTTAACCGTGCAAATCCGTTGAATCCGTTAAATCAGCGATCCAATTTTCTGTTTAAGTTACAGGACAGAATCGTAAAAAAAATCTATTTCGTTCTAGCCAAGAAACCGTATTTCTCTGAATAAGACAACATCTGTGCCTGGAAACTTTCAGGTTGTGAAATTTTTACATCCGTAATATTTCCGTCTTTGTCCATAACCGGAATCAAAATTGGGTTTACAAATCCATTGTATGGCGGAATATTCAGTTTTTCACTGCGCTCCAAAACTTCAGCATGTAATTTCTGATCTACTTTTACACCATACGTTTCTACCAGATTTTTTCCGGCTTTGTAATCTCCTTCAGAAGTGATGCGCTGCATTTCTTTCAGTAGTTCTCCAAATAATACCCGCAGCTTTTCATAATCTGTGATATTGAAATAAGTTTTACCATCGCGTTCAATGCGTTCAATTACATTGTCTTTTTTACCATGAATAAATGCCCAGTTAGCAACCAGTTGACGGTTTCTCATATGCGCTTCTTCCACATCTTTACCCAGTTCAATTCTTCTCAGCTGAACCATTAATCCGTTGCGGATATAATTATCATATCCTGCTTTTCCAACATCTAAAGATTCCATCAATCCAAGTTCAACAACTTTAGGGTCCATGATAAAATACAATCCAACCAAATCAGCGCGTGCTTCTTCCAGACAAGAAGCATAGCTTTTTAAAGTTTCTTTTGGTGTTCCTACTCCTTCATTAATTTGTCCGGAAGCATGACCAATTACTTCATGCATAGCTGTATGAAGTTTGGAAGAAAGTGATCCGTATTTTTTTGATAGTTCAATCTCCTCAGCATCGTTTGCAAATTCATCCAGCAAACCTTCGCCTCCTGCGTTTTCATAAGCTTGTACAAGATTTCCAAGACTTACTGATTTTGATCCGTGGTTTACTCTGATCCAGTTGGCATTAGGTAAATTGACACCAATAGGAGTTGAAGGAGATGCATCACCTGATTCACCGGCAACATTCACAACTTTATATGTTACTCCAACTACATTTTTCTTTTTGTGTTCAGGCATAATGGTTGAATTATCCTCAAACCATTGTACATTTTCTTCCAGCGTTTTCATTCTTTCAGATGCTTCAAAATCTTTAATCTGAACAATGGATTCATAAGTACCTCGCATATGCATCGGGTCACCGTAAACTTCTACAAATCCCTGGATGTAATCTATGTCTCCTTCAGTTGCGCCGGCCCAGGCAATGTTGTATTCTGACCATTTTTGTAAATCTCCTGTTTTATAATAGTCAATCAGTAATCCTAATGCATTGGCCTGTGCTTCATTTTCTGCAACGCCTTTTGCTTTTTCCAGCCAGTAAACTATTTCTGTAATGGCTTCTGAATATTTTCCACCTACTTTCCATACATCTTCAAATAGTTTTCCGTTTTCATCCTTCATTAATGTTGAGTTCAATCCAAATTCAACCGGAGTCTCTCCGCCATTTGCCATCATCTCTTTATAATAATTTTCTACATCAGCCTGAGTAACCCCTTCACCATAAAAATTCATGGCAGATGATGTCACCAAATCTCCTTCTGAATCCTGATTCACACGCTTCACGTAAATTGTTGGGTCAAACATAGCTGTAATGATTACTGAATCAAGGCCAGTTGAAGTTTCTGAAAGTAAAGTCTCAAAATATTCTCTGGAAAAATCAGGGAGAAATTTATCTGTTGAATAATGATGATGAATTCCGTTTGAGAACCAAACGCGCTTGGTGTAAACCAGGAATTTTTTCCAGTCATCGCTTTCTGTGTCACCAGAATAGTTTTTCACAATGTTTTCCAGTGCATTTCTGATCTGAAGATTGTACTTGTAGTTTTGATCCCAGATGATATCACGCCCTGAAAGTCCTGCTTCATATAAATAATAAACATATGTTTTCTGTTTCAGGGTGAGACTGTCAAATCCGGGAATTTCATAACTCAGAATCTGAACATCAGCAAATGGTTCAATTTCAAAAGTTGTAATCAACGGAATTTCTGCCAGTGTATCTTTGTTTTCACCGGATGATTCACTTGAACCACCGCAATTATAAAATACACATGCTGACGCAGTCAGCACAAACAGAGAAAATATTTTTTTCATAATGATTGAATGAGAGTGCTAAAATAGTCATTGTTTTTTATCTCCCCAATCAAAAATGATATCAGGAAAAAGTAAGGGATTACCGGTAAGTCTGAATTTGTTAATAATCTATATCTTTCCGCCAATGTCTTCACTGATACTATCCGCAGAAATTAATTTAATCTTAATTGTTTTCAGATGTTCCTGATTATTGCACTTGTTGGTGGTGTATTTTTTCTGATTTATGCCTGGGGCGGAGGTAAGTTGAACTTCCGGCTTTCTTATCCGTTTCTTTTGGATGATGATGCCGCATTCAGTGAAAAAGAATTAAATAATGAACTCATTGATTACTATCATAAAGTATTGAAAAAATATGTGCCTTATTATAGTTTGCTGGATAAATCCGGAAGAAAAAAATTCATCAACCGGCTGCATGATCTGATCCATGCGCTGGAATTAAAAGGTGAAGAAAATCAGGCAATCAATCTCAAAGTGTGTACTATATGTTGCGCTCCTGCAATTCAGATAACGTTTGGTCTTGATAAATATCTTTTCAGCAGTTTTCACACCATTGTAGTTTATCCCAAAATGTTTTATTCTGAGTCTATAGGCAGATTTGTAAAAGGAGGAGTGAGCAGGGGAGATGCAATTTTTTTCTCTTACGATGATCTCCTGAAAGGATATGCAAATCCCGAAGATGGATTGAATCTTGGTTTGCATGAAATGGCACATGCTATACACATGGAGTCATTTGATGAAGATTTTCAGCGGCGATATCCGGGTTGGGAAAAAACCGCTTTTGCTGAACTGGAAAAAATGAGACATCAGTCAGATCCTGTTCTAAGAAATTATGCCGGACAAAACAGACATGAACTTTTTGCAGTGTGTGTAGAAACATTTTTTGAAAAATCTTCAGAAATGAAATCGAAATCCCCGCTGCTTTATCAGGCAACCTGTGATTTGCTGAATCAGGATCCATTGAGACTTTCTTCAACCATTTCGTATTAATTTTCGTTTAACAGTGTAGGATTATCTAATTTTGTTTACATCTTAATCACATGATCAGAATTTTTTTTTCAATTATCATCTTCACATTTACAATTCATGCCAATGCACAGTTTGGATTTCAGCGTATTGATACCATTGATGTAATTGAAGCTTCGGTTTTGCAGAATTATGCCTGGGTGGGTGGACTTGACTATGCGCAGTTCTCCAATATTGATTTGAATTTTGACGGCACTGAAGATTTATTTGTTTTTGACAGAAGCAATAATAAAGTTCTGACTTTCATTCAGGGTGGTTCTCCCGGAAATCCTAATTGGTTATATGCCCCGGCATATGAAAGCAAATTTCCGCAATACATGAATCACTTTAATCCTTATGAAGATGAACAATTTTTGTTTAGCTGGGTATTATTGGTTGATTATAACTGCGATGGAAAAAAAGATATTTTTGCAGCTCGTTCAGGAGGAATCAAAGTATTTAAAAATACCGGAAATTCAACAGATGGATTATCTTTTGAACAAACATCTATCCGCATAAAATCATGGCAGTGGGGAACGCATCAGTATTTAGGTGTAAGCTCAGCAGATTTGCCCGGAATAAAAGACATTGATGGTGATGGAGATGTAGATATTGTCACCTTTGGTGGCACTGGTCAGGCACTGGAATATCACAAAAATTTGAGCATGGAAACCTACGGTATTTGTGATTCATTGCTTTTTGAAATGAAAAATATTTGCTGGGGACGTTTCAGTGAGTCTGCAACAACAAGTTCTATTAGGTCAAATTCAACACCAGTGGAGGTTAGAATTTTTCCCGGGGCATATCATGCAGATATTAATAATGATGGTAAAAGAGATTTGGTTGTCAGTCCCTCTTCACAGGTAGGATCTGAAAACAGAAACTCAACCTGGTATTATGAAAATACCGGAACAGATTTATCACCTGTTTTTGTTTATCAGCAAAATGATTTGTTTCAGGGAGGAATGATTGACGTTGGCTCACGATCACTGCCGGTTTTTTTGATCACAACGGAGATGGTTTAAAAGATCTTCTTGTCAGCGCTCATGGCCATTTTGATTCCGGTACCGGAAATCAGATCAGTTCCATTTATTATTATGAAAATACCGGAACATTGATGAATCCGGAATATACGTTAGTCACTACTGACTACATGAATATTTCAACGCTGGGAATTGGTTTTTCACTTTTCTTTTATCCAACATTTGGTGATTTGGATAATGACGGAGATGAAGATATGGTGTTAGGTGAATACAGTGGTTATTGTTATTATTTTGAAAATACCGGCGGTGCAGGAAACGCTGCAATTTTCAGTACAAATATTATTCTGAATGATTATCTGGCAGCACCACTTGTTACACCAACTAATGCCGGTATTCACATTGCTCCTTCACTGGTTGATCTTGACCGTGACGGTGATCTGGATTTAGCTGTTGGCAGAAGAAACGGTCACATTAATTATTATGAAAACATCGGAACACCTGCGTCATACAGTTTTATATATCTGACCAATAACCTTGGAGGCATAAATGTATGTGAATATTGGACTATTGAAGGGTATGCCGTGCCGCAGTTTGTGGATATTAACGGAGAATATAATCTGGTTGTCGGTTCAAAAACCGGCTGGCTGTATTTGTATGATGATATTGAGGGAAATATCAGCACAAACTTTCATCTGGTTGATTCAACTTTGGACAACATTCAAAATGGTACCTATTCAGCACCGGCTATTTATGATTTGAATAATGACGGCAGATATGAAATGGTTGTTGGAAATGCCCGGGGCGGTTTGGCGCTGTATAAATCTGCTGATTCAAGTGTGATTGGTACAATGGATTTGGAGATTGCTAGTGACATTCGTATTTATCCGAATCCCGCAAAAAATAATATTACAGTGGAAATTGAAAATGGTCAAACTGATTCAGCACTCCAAATGACAATTACAGTGCATGAAATGTCCGGCAGATTGATTCAGGAATTACAATCAAATGAACCGAAAGTAATTTTTAATACCGCAGAATGGAAACGCGGAACTTATCTGTTCAGAATAAAAACTGAAAAAGGAATTGTCAGCAAAAAAGTAATACTGATTTGAAGCAACGTTGACTAATCGTCTGTGAGGATAGAGAAAAGCTCATTCAGTTTTGAGTCGTATTCACTGTATGGAACCTCATCTAACTTTCCTGAACGGGTAAACTCACTTTCCTTTACTTCTCTTTCTTTAAATCCTGAAATTTCAAGGTGCATGCGAATTCCATATTGATCAATATCATAAATCAGGGGAACTCCAACTGTTCCGGAATAATTTGAAAACCAGGTAATGTTCTGCAGACTTAAATCTTCTGTGAACCAAGAATCAAAAGCTGGTATTGTATCACTGTCATATTTAACAGTATATTTTTTTGCCCAAAGACCTTTGAGACTATCTGCGTCATTTGTTGCGGTCATGGAATAGTTTGGTAAATTGGATCTGAATTTTTTCTGATCAGCATCATTCAGTTTGGTAAAAAGTTTATCTGAACCAAAATCCATCCTCATTTCAAGTTCTTTTGTTGTTTCATCGGCATAAATTTCAGTCCTGAAAATTTTACCGGTCTTAACAATCGTAAGCATTTTCGATCCTTTAAATACCAAGGTTGCTTCCTTTGGTAAAATCATCAGCATAGTGGATGATAAGCTGGAATTATATGGGTAGGTAATATCAAAAGTGATCTCACCTTCCTGAATTTTTGGTTTTTCGCAAGAACTCAGTGAAAGTAAAACTGTCACGGCTGCTAGTGCTGTGATTCTTGAAATTGAACGTTTGAAAATTTTCATGTTTCGGTTTTGCGGGTTTTATCAGAGAAGGCATGCCTCCGCTGTTTTGGTTTTTTAATCAATTTAGCTCCAACATGGTTTGTGTTTTTGCTAATTAGTCAGACAAATATATCATTTTATTGAATTGGTGCGATTTTAACCCATAAACCGTCCAAAATGATTAAATTTGCTGACTTTCGAGAATTTTATGGCCGAAATTAAAATAGTTGAAAATACATCTGAAATTGCTGCAGGTACACGGGGCGCAAGTCTTGGCGTGGGAGCTCTTAAAGTCGCGTCAATGAAAGCAGACAGTGATTATTTTGGCCGGTATGAGCGTTTTAAAGTTGCATCTGATAATGACGTTTTGTTTGAACCAACGGTTTTCAGAACAGCAAAACGAATTGATGCTCTGGTAAATATTTATCAGGATGTTTCAGATCAGGTATCTTTTATCCTCAGAAATGGTGATTTTCCTATTGTTCTTGCAGGAGATCACGCAAGTGCAGGTGGCACTATTGCCGGAATTAAAAAAGCATTTCCTGACAAAAGACTTGGCGTTATCTGGATTGATGCACATGCAGATCTTCACACACCTTTTACAACTCCTTCAGGGAATTTACATGGTATGCCGCTGGCAACAGCATTAAATGAAGATAATCTGGAAGAGAAGATCAATCAGCCGCTGCCGGAAACTATTGAGTTCTGGGGAAAACTAAAAAAAATGGGAGGTATTGCACCAAAAGTGAATCATGAGGATATCGTTTTTATTGGTTTGCGGGATATGGAAGAGCCGGAAGAACGATATATTGAAAAGCACGGTATTTTGGTTTTCAGGGTTGATGAAGTAAGGGAAAATGGTTGTGAAAAATTGCTCAACTAATCAGACAGCGTTTAAATCCATGTGACATTATATATGTTTCCTTTGATGTAGATAGTATGGATCCTGACTTGGTTTCAAAGAGGAACTGGTACACCTGCTGAAAATGGTCTGACACCTGAAGAAGCCATGAAGTTCATGGATATTTTTGCAGGCTGGGAAAAATCAATTTGTTTTGAAATCGTGGAAATCAATCCTTGTCTGGACAATAAAGTAAATAAAATGGCTGAAACTGCTTTTGACATTCTGGAAAACTTTACCCAAACAATTGAAAAAAGAATCTGAAAATGAATATTGAAGAAATACTTGCACCTAAAATTCTGCAGGTAATTGAAAATCTCTATCAAACAAAATTTGATACCAAATCTGTTCAGTTACAAAAAACAAAAAAGGAATTTGAAGGAGATATAACATTGGTTGTTTTTCCTTTCAGTAAAGCTGCAGGTAAGTCTCCTGCTGAAACAGCACAACAGATAGGTGAAGCAATTAAATCACAGAGCGAATTGGTTGAAAAATTCAATGTGGTTCAGGGTTTTTTAAATCTTTCTATCAGTCCTTCTTTTTGGATTGCTCAGTTAAAAGAAATTAATCAGAATGCTCATTTTGGAAATATTCTTGAAAAGAAAGAAACCATGATGGTTGAGTATTCTTCTCCAAATACCAATAAACCATTACACCTGGGTCATTTAAGAAATATTTTTCTGGGACATTCTGTTTCTGAAATCCTGAATGCTTCCGGTAAAAATGTGATTAAAACTCAAATTGTAAATGACCGGGGTATCCATATCTGCAAAAGTATGCTTGCCTGGCAACATTATGGGAATGGAGAAACTCCGCAGTCATCAGGACTTAAAGGAGACAAGCTGGTTGGAAAATATTACGTTGCTTTTGATAAGGCAATGCGTGAAGAATCAAAAGAAATTCAGACAAACTGGTCAGCCGGAAAATTTGAAAACACACAGCAGATATTGCTGCTGAGTACAGAAGACTCAAGCAGGCAATAGAGGAGAAGGAAGATGAGAAAAGTAAAAAAGGAATTGAAGGAAAAATTAAGGAGCTTGCAAACAGTCAGACACCAATCATAGCTGAGGTAAAACAAATGCTTCTTGCATGGGAATCTGGTGAAAAGGAAATATTTGAGTTGTGGCAGAAAATGAATGGCTGGGTGTATGAAGGTTTTGATCAGACGTATAAGATGATGGGGGTGAACTTCCACAAAATTTATTATGAATCTGACACCTACATTTATGGAAAGGAAATGGTGGAAGAAGGTTTGCACAAAGGTGTGTTTTTCAAAAAAGAAGATGGCTCAGTTTGGGTGGATCTGACCGAAGAAGGTCTGGATCAGAAAATTGTTTTGCGCGCTGACGGAACTGCAGTTTATATGACTCAGGATATTGGAACAGCAAGACAACGTTTCAAAGATTTCCCGGATATCACAGGAATAATTTATACTGTTGGAAATGAACAAGATTATCATTTTAAAGTTTTGTTTCAGATTTTAAAAAAGCTGGGATATTCCTGGTCCGTCAATTGCCATCATTTGTCTTATGGTATGGTAGAAATTCCTGAAGGTAAAATGAAATCAAGAGAGGGAACAGTAGTGGATGCGGATGATTTAATGGCTGAAGTAATTACAACGGCTAAAGAATTGACGCAGGAGCGCGGACACATTGACGGAATGGATGAAAAGGAAAAAGAGAATTTATACCGGATTATCGGATTAGGTGCCCTGAAATATTTTTTACTGAAAATTGATCCGCAGAAAAGAATCATGTATAATCCTGCAGAGTCTGTTGACTTAAATGGAAATACAGGACCATTTATTCAGTATGCGCATGCGCGTATAGCATCTCTTGTCAGAAAAGCAGAATACATTCAGTTTCCTGAAAAAGCGGTTGAATTACAGCAGTCAGAAACGGAACTGATCAAACATCTTTCTTCATATCCGGATATTATTTCTGAAGCAGCACGCTTATATTCACCCGCATTGATCGCCAATTATGCGTTTGATCTGGTAAAACATTATAATTCATTTTACCAGAGTGTTAGTATTTTTAAGGAAGAAGATGAGGACAAACGCAACCTGAGACTTGTTCTCAGTTACAATGTTGGAAAAGTAATAAAGTCTTCAATGATGATGCTTGGTATTGAAGTGCCGGAAAGAATGTAACTCAATTAAGGTTTGGTACCGGTATAGTTTGCGATGTTACCATCAAGTGAATAAGAGAAGCTTAGTGTTTTTGTTTCTCCTTCATATAGAAATTCATTCAGGCCGTCAGTTGGCGAAACCAGTTCAACATTGATTCCGTTTTTCGTAACCAGTGCGTCAAAACTTGAAAATAAAGTTCCCGCAATAGTTACTGTGCTTTTATCAATGGCTGTAACGGTAACCAGATATCCTTCATTGACAATGGTATCATTACCATTAAAAACTCCCTGAAAATGTCCGCTGTAATTACCTTCCATTTTGTGTGAAGGCTGACTTTTTTTACAAGAGGTAAAAGAAAATCCGGCAACTAAAACTGCTGTCAGGAGAACGGTAACTTTTTTCATAGCTAGAGAATTTATGATATCAAAATTAGTGAAAATATAAAATGTAATTTCGTATTTGATCAAAAAAAGAATCCCGCCAAACAGGCGGGATTCAAGATTTCATTGAGTATGTTAATGGAACAATTAAGCTCTCTTAACTTTTACTGCATTCAATCCTTTTTTTCCTTCTTCAAGCTCAAATGTTACGACATCGGTTTCTTTCACTTTGTCAATTAAACCTGTTGCGTGTACGAAGTACGCTTTGTCCGTTTCGTCCTCCTTAATGAAACCAAATCCTTTGGTTACATTAAAAAATTTGACAATTCCTTTATTCATTCTGATTAATTTAATATTTAATCAAATATACGATAAAATTTGAAAGAAGGTTGCAGTGGGCTGATTTTTAAACAAAAGGAGTATTTGTTAGTTCCTCTTTATCAGGTTGCTTACATGAGCATTCCCCCGCAAACATGGATTGTCTGACCAGTTACATAGGCAGACATATCAGATGCCAGAAATACAGTTGTATTTGCAACATCCAAAGGGGTTCCACCTCGTTTTAACGGAATACTGTCTCTCCATCCCTGTACCACATTCTGATCCAGTACAGCTGTCATTTCTGTTTCAATGAATCCGGGAGCAATGGCATTACAACGTATATTGCGTGAGCCTAATTCCTGAGCAACTGATTTTGTAAATCCGATCATACCTGCTTTTGAGGCTGCATAATTCGCTTGTCCTGCGTTTCCTGAAACTCCTACAACAGAACTCATATTAATGATTGACCCTTTTTTAGCTTTCAGCATTGGTTTCAGAACGGCTTTAGTAAGGTTAAAGGCTGATTTCAGGTTGGTATTGATGACTTCATCCCATTGTTCCTCAGTCATTCGCATCAATAAGTTGTCTTTTGTAATACCGGCGTTATTAACCAAAACATCAATCGTTCCAAATTCTGCAACTACGGCGTCACATAATTCCTGTGCTGAATTGAATTCAGAAGCATTTGATTTAAAACCTTTTGCAACACCGCCGTTTGCAGTTAATTCATTCTCCAGTGCTTTTGCTTTTTCATCAGATGATAAATAAGTGAAAGCTACTTTAGCTCCTTCTTTGATAAACTGTTCTGCAATTGCTTTACCAATTCCACGTGATGCGCCAGTGATGATGGCTACTTTGCCTTCTAAAAGTCCCATGATTTTTTGTTTTATTGAATGCTCAAATATAATTGATTTTTAAGAGGACTGCTTACGAAAACAAACAGCCTGTTCACTAAATATTTTTCTGCTGGTTGCCAATCAAAAAAAAACCTGCCGCATGGACAGGTTCAGTTTTTGTTAAGCTTTTTCAGCAACTTTTGGTGGCTCAACCAAAATTCTGCCGCAATGTTCGCAAACGATTATTTTTTTGCGCGCCTGAATATCCAATTGTCTTTGAGGCGGAATTTTGTTAAAACATCCGCCACAAGAATCACGCTGGATAGATACAACGGCAAGTCCGTTTCTTGAATTATTTCTTAGTCTCTGGTAAGCAATAACAAGTCTTTCTTCAATTCCTGCTTTTGCTTTTTCAGATTGTTTAATCAGTTTTTCTTCGTCTTTCTGAGTTTCAGAGGAAATCTCTTCCAGTTCTTTTTTCTTAATCTGTAAATCTTTTTTACGTTCAGCCAAACGATCTTTAGATGCCTGAAGTACTTCAGCCTTGTGGTCTATTTTACCTTTTGCCTCCGTAATTTTTTTCTCAGACAATTCAATTTCCAAACCTTGGAATTCAATCTCTTTTGAAATTGAATCAAACTCACGGTTGTTACGAACGTTCTTTTGCTGATCAGTATATTTTTTAATTGCAGCTTTGGCGTCTTTGATCATGTTTTTACGATCATTGATAAATTGCTCAAGCTCATCGTTTTCTTCCTGTAATTTAGCAAGTCTTGTTTCAAGTCCGGCAATTTCATCTTCCAGATCCTGAACCTCCAGAGGAAGTTCTCCGCGAACGGTTTTAATCTTGTCAATTTCAGAATCGATTTTCTGCAATTCAAACAAAGCATTCAGTTTTTCTTCAATTGCTGAGTCTACTACTTTTTTTGCCATTTTTTATTTAATAATATTTAACCGGATTAGTGTTGGTTTCTGCTAA
>JADJYC010000014.1 GCA_016719925.1 Crocinitomicaceae bacterium
CCTCTTTCAAAAGTACGGCCTGTAATCGCAGAATCCGTAGTGTTGAGGGTGGTTCGCTTTTGTTTTTCTATCACCTTTCCCTTTACAAATGAATATTTGTCTTCAGACGGACTCGTCCGTTTTAAGGCACCTGCATTTTTTCCCCATTTTGTTCCGTCCAGTGGAGCATAACAGGATGTTATTTCGTTATTTTCCCGTTCAAAATAAATTGTAACACCCTCAGAAAGATAAGTGTCAGCGGGAGCTTTAGAGAAAAATTTCTGATTGTTAACAGTTAAATAGATCTCACTGTATTCATCACCATCTTTATCAAATTTTTTTACTTTATCAAACTTGCTGATGATACCTTGCTCAATTTTCATTCAGTAAAGATAACAGAGTCTGATAAAATAAAGACTCATATTTTTTTCTTCTTTCAGTTCATCTACTTCAAACAATCCGTTTACTTTTACATCACATTGCTGTAAGATGGTTAGATATAAATTCAACGGTTTGCTTCAAAATGACGGATGGTTAATTCCTGCGTTTGTTTCTGTTGATGATAAAGGAAAAATCAGTTCAATTTCTGATCACACATCTGATAAAAGTGTAATTGATCTAAATGCATTTGCCGTTCCCGGATTTCAGAACGCCCATTCACATGCATTTCAATATGCGATGGCCGGACTTGCTGAAAGACACACGACTACTCAGACACCAGATGATTTCTGGTCGTGGAGAGAAGCCATGTACAAACTAGCTTTGCAGGTAAATCCAGACGATACAGAGGTTATTGCGTCTATGCTTTATTCAGAAATGCTGCGTCACGGTTATACTCATGTTGCAGAATTTCATTATGTACATCATGACAAAAATGGAAAACCATACGATCAACTTTCTGAAATGGGAAGCAGATTAATTTCTGCAGCAAAAAAAACCGGAATCGGAATTACGATGGTTCCGATATTTTATCAGAAAGGAGGATTTGGAAAAGATCCGGTTGAAGGACAAAAAAGATTTATTTCAAAAGATACAGATTCGTACCTGAAACTATTTGAAGCCACTCAAAAATCTGCCCTTCAATACGAGCATGCAAATGTTGCTTTGGGAATTCATTCTTTGCGCGGTGTAGATCCTGTCTGTGTAAAAGAGATTTGTCTTCACGGAAGTAAAAATGTGCCACTGCATATTCATGTTTCAGAACAACTGAAAGAGGTTTCAGATAGTTTGGAATACTTAGGAAGGAGACCAGTTGAGTGGATGCTGGAAAATTGTGAAATGGATGCACGTTTTCATCTTGTACATGCTACTCATGTGAATGAAAGTGAACTGAGCGGAATTGTAAAATCAGGTGCATCAGTTGTTTTATGTCCGAGTACCGAAGGTAATCTGGGAGATGGAATTTTTCCGCTGCGTGATTTTATTTCTCAGGATGGAAACTGGAGTATCGGAACAGATAGTCACATCGGTTTAAACCCAATGGAGGAACTTCGTATTTTAGATTACGGTCAGCGTTTGATTTCCACACAAGCGAAATACGTTTTACAAAAAATCAGAAGGAAATTCCGGAAAAATTGCAATTGAATCCATCACAAAAAACGGAAGATCTGCAATGAATAATTTTACCAAAGAATATTTTAAAACGGGGGATTATTTAAATGCATCGCTGTTTGATGAAAAGCATCCGCTGATTGCTTCTTCATCTTCTGAAAACCTTATAAGTACTATGTTTTACGCTTGTGACGCATCTGTTCAAACTGGTGTTATTTCTTACGGCAAACTAATAATTAATCAGCAAAAATCGGAAGAGAGAAATAAAATTCACGCTGATTTTTTTGATTGTGTCCGAAGACTTGCAAACAGGTAAAATTATTTTTTAGCCCGGTTCAGAATTTCTTTTTCAACCTTATCGGCATGTTTGATTACCTGCTTTACCCAATGAAGTTTTAATTCAAGTTTTTCTTCTTCTGAAAGTTTCCAGTTTATATCCGATTTTCTCATTCGTTCAGTCAGTTCATAAAGTGTGAGAGAAACAGAAACGGATATGTTATAACTTTCAGTGAAATCCGATACATGGGCAATCTCACAAATCCATCTGCCTCATTCATGGCTATTTCAGAAAGACCAGTAAGTTCAGTTCCGAAAATAAGTGCAATCGGCTGATCAACCGGTAACTGATCAATCATACAATCATTGGTGTGCGGGGTAGTGGCAATTACTTTATAGCCTTTCTTTTTCAATTGCTGCAAACAGGCAGAAGTATTATTTTCAAGTTTATTGTATTTGTGAATGGTGAGCCACTTGGATGAACCCATGTCAACGCCGGAACTGGTTTCATATTTGTTTCCGTTTTCAATGATGTGTACATCCTGCACGCCAAAACAATCACATGATCTGAGAACAGCACTTGCATTGTGAGGCTGAAAAATATTTTCCAGTGCAACGGTAATATGACGGGTTCTGTTTTCAAGTATCTGATCAAACAAATTTCTTTTGTGATCAGAAATATGTTCCATCAATTGTTCCAGTAACCACTTTTGATTTTCCATGAAGAATAAAATCTGAATTCAAAATTACCGGATTTATTTTATTTGGAATAGGGGCAAAAAAAAAGGCACGCTTTTGGCGTGCCTAATTTTTAATAACCAGGTTTTCTTAGTTAACTTTTCCAGAAAGCTCAGCTCCTGCTTTGAATTTTACAACTTTCTTAGCAGCAATTTTGATTTCTTTTCCAGTTTGTGGGTTACGTCCAGTTCTTGCAGCTCTTTTAGAAACTGAGAAAGATCCGAAACCAACTAAAGAGATTTTATCTCCTTTTTTCAAAGCTTGCTCAGTAGCAGCGATGAAACCTTCAAGAGCTCTTTTAGAATCTGCTTTTGACAGACCTGATTTTGATGCCATAGCATCTACTAATTCTGATTTGTTCATAATCAATTTTTGATTTTTGGTTAAACAATTTTTTATATCGAAACAAATATATTGTAATAACCTTATTTTACAAGGGGTCTGAGGCCAAATACCCTCATTTTGTTAATAAAATAGGCAGAATGTTGATAACTGCGCTTCAAAACCCGCATTTGGAGGGCGTTTTCAGAGTTATTCAGGTTGAGAAATCAGTATTCGGTCACTTCCGTCAAAATGTGGAGATTGTATAGACAAAACTTTCATAGGAGCAGACGAAAGTACTTTTAAGCCATGCGGAGTACCTTTTGGTATGTTGAAATAATCACCTTTTTTAGTGATGAATTTTTCGTCACCCAACGTGAATTCGCCCTTTCCATCAAGGATATAGACGTTCTCAGTATGCCATTCATGTTTGTGTAATGCCACGTCATTTTTTATCCAGATGAGAAAACTCGTCTGATTAGAATCATTGGCAATCCGCTCTATGTGGATGTTTTCATATTCACCGGCAGGCTGATGACTTGACAGATCCGGTTCGGTTTGAGCAATGGAAAGCACTGTAATTACTGCAATTCCGAGAAAAAAGAATGGCTTCATAAAATTGAATTCAGATCAGAATACTACACTATATATATATATGTCATAAAACGGTGGTCCAACCCACTGGCTGAAATCCGTTTAAAAACTCATTGGATCCCATACGCTTTTTTCCCTCCAGCTGCAGGTCATCTGCGAGTATCCAGCCATCTGAACATCCAAAAGCAATCTTACCATTAGTCACGATCATTTGTCCTGTATGAACTTTTCCGTCAGCATCTATTTCAACTGAATAGATTTTCAAGGTTTTTGTCAGTCCGTCTTTTGTGATTTTTGTCCAGGCACCAGGGTAGGGTGAAAGCCCTCTTATTTTATTGTAAACAGAAAGCGCGGAGTGATTCCAATTAATCAATCCGTCTTCTTTGAAAATTTTTGGAGCCGGTTTTAATTCTTTTGTTTCTGTTTCATTTTGTGAAACCGGATTTGTTGTTCCGTCAAATATTGCTTTTACCGTTCTTAACAAAAGTTGAGCACCGGCTTCCATCAGATTGTCGTGTACAGTTCCTGCATTGTCTTTTTCACCAATTGGAATTTTTACTGAATCAATAATTTTTCCGGTATCAATTTCCTTTTCAATAAAAAAAGTGGTTGCTCCGGTTTCCTTTTCACCATTTATCACTGCCCAGTTAATTGGAGCAGCACCTCTGTATTGCGGAAGCAGCGATGCGTGTAAATTGATTGTTCCAAGCGCTGGCATTTTGCCAGATTATCTCTGGCAGCATTCTGAATGCAACTACCACAAATAAATCTGCATTTATATTTTTCAGTTCCTGAATAAAACTTTCCTCTTTTAATTTTTCAGGCTGTAATACAGGCAGATTTTTTTCCCTGGCAAACTTCTTTACTGCAGATTCAGAAATTTGCTGACCTCTTCCTGCTGGTTTATCAGGTACGGTTACAACTCCTGCAACTTCAATTCCGCCATTCAATAAAACCTCCAGTGATCTGACAGCAAATTCAGGCGTCCCCATAAAACAATTCTCTTTTCATAAGCGGGATAAATTTCGACGGTATTTCTGCAAATAAAAATAACTCATTAATCCGATAGCACCAAAGTAAATGTATTCAACTGTCCAGACAGCTGTAATATTCCACTCCAGGACAACAATAAATAAATAGCAGGCAACCAGATAAATAAAAATGCTTGTGCCTTCAATCAGAAATGAAATATTTGATTTACCCAAAGCGGCAACCGAGTTGAACCAGACAGTGATAAAGGAAAAAAGTAAAATAGAACCGGTAACAACCCACAATACATGTTTGCTGTCTTCATAGATCAATGGATCTGGATTGATCATCGGAATAAAATAATGCGGAAAAAATACCGGAGCATGACAAAAGAGTACAATAAAAAGAAAACTCAGCAACATTATTTTTCGCTGGATATTTTTAATCAGATGTGGTTTCCCCTGACCAATTAAATTACTTACATAGGTTCTGGTGGTTGCACCAAATCCAAACGTAGGTATGAATGCAATAAAATAAACAGAACGTATAACAGAAGACACTTTCAGATCATGCGGTGTCATTTCTCTTTCAATCAGAGTGAAAAATATCAGCCAGCCAAAAAGGGCAAAAAATCCCTGAAACATAAGCGGTACTCCAAGTTTGACCAATTCCACAATTTCTCTGTAATTAAACTTGCTGAAAAATGAAATGCCAAATTCTTTTATTTCTTTCGAAAAATAAACAGCGATAACCAGAAAGATAAATGCCAGTAATTCAGAAACGGATGAAGCCAGCGGAGCACCAACCATTCCCATTTCAGTGAATCCAAGCTTTCCAAAAATCATGGCGTAATCCAGAATAATGTTTGAAACTGCCATGACCAATGTAGAGATTAACACGAGTGATGTTTGCCAATTCCAATATAAAATGCTGTAAGCGTTGCATGCATGCCTGCAAAAAATATACCCCAGCTGCGGTATTTTAGAAAAAGAATCATGCTCTCACCGGTTGGACTATCCTTGACAATAAACTGAATAAACCAGGTGCTTAGAAAAAAGAAAACCAGAAATAACAGTCCGCTTAAAATCAATTGCAAAATCTGCGTGTGAAAAACGAGAGAACCTACTTGCGACAAATTCTGTTCACCGTATTTTCTTGCAATAAGAATTTGTGCACCGTCAGCCAGTCCTTTGCTCAGCATAAAAAGAGAAATGTAAATCAATCCCGCATTATTAACTGCATTAAAAGAAACAGTATCATTTAATCTGCTTACAAACGCTGTATCTGTGAGCATTACAACTGACTGAACAAAGGTTCCGAACATGAGCGGAACAGCAATCGAAAGAATTTTTTTGTAGGTTAATTCCAGCATGAAAAATTAATCTACCTGAATAACCAGTCCCTTCAGATATTCACCTTCAGGATGGTTTGCATTGATGGGATGATCTGCGGGCTGATGAAGCTGTTCAAGACTACGTACAGATCTTTTGGCTTCAATTCCGGCCGCAATAATTGTATTTGTAAAAAGTTCTTTATCCACCAGTTGTGAGCATGAAAAAGTAAAAATAATTCCTCCTTTTTTTATCTGGCGTATAGCTGCGGCATTTAATCTTTTATATCCCTGAACTGCATTGTGTTTTGCCGCACGATGTTTTGCAAATGCCGGCGGATCAAGAATTATAATATCATAATCCTCTTTGAGCTCTTTTATAAAATCCATTGTGTCTGCAACAAAAGAGTTATGCTTTTCTGCTGCAAATTTTCCAAGCTGAATATTTGCTTCTGTGAGATGAATTGCTTTGGATGATGAATCAACGGAGTGGACAAGATTAGCACCATTTTGCAAAGCGTAAACTGAAAATCCGCCTGAATAACAAAATGTATTCAATACCTTTTTTCCTTTCGAAAATCTTCCGAGTAAATTTCTGTTTTCTCTCTGATCAATAAAAAATCCTGTTTTCTGTCCGGTGATCCAGTCAATATAAAACTCATTGTCATTTTCCAGCGCAACTACCGGTACAGCTGTATCACCAAACAGGTAACCATCTCCGTGATAAGCTGTAAATTCTTTTGGAAGGGTAGAGGAACTCTTCTGATAAATACTTTTTAATTGTTGTCCAACTACCTTGATGAGTGCATTTTTTATTTTTTCAAGATCACAATACATGCCTATACTGTGACATTGAATTATGCAGTTACCGTTATAATAATCAATAATCAAACCAGGTAAAAAATCTCCTTCACCGTGTATAAGTCTGAAAATGGAGGTCGATGAATTGTTTATCAAACCAATAGCATTTCTGAGATTCCATGCTGATTGAATTTTATCCGTGTAAAAATCAGCATCCGGAAACTGATTGTCAAAACTGAGCATACGCACAGCAATGGTTCCGTTCTGACAATGGCCGTATCCAAGATGACCTCCTTTGTGATTGCAGACTTCAACTACATCACCCTCTTGTAAATTGCCTTCATTTTTAGAAATTGCTCCTGAAAAAACCCACGGATGTTTTCTTTCAATAGATCTTTCTTTGCCTGAATGAATAAATATTTTGGAAACAGCTGGCATGTGTTATTTGGTTTGCCCTGCGAAAATAAGGTTTACTGCGGATTTGAGCTATATCAGTCTTGATTCAAGTATCGTACATGTTGATTCCTGTATTTATTATGCATCCAGATTAACTAACGCTTATTATCTGGCTGACGCATTTCAGATGAAAAGCCATGATTATTTTATGAGTTCAGAATTGGATTCGGCATTGGAGTATTCTAAGAAAGCGGCACATTTGTTTCAATTCTTTCCTGATTCAACTGCATATTATATTGCTGAATATAATCTGGGTAATATTTATCTGGTACTGGAAGAGCACATACAAGCTTTGGTGCAGTTCAGAAAAGTTTTACGAATTGTGGATGACAATTTTGACGCTCTGTCCAAACATGGAGAAGAAGTAATTGAACTAAACCGGGCGTACTGTTATGTAAGTATTGGAATGGTATATTCCAGCTTGGGGGATAATGAAGGTGTTTTAAAAAACATGCAGCGCGGAATTAAAATTGCTTCCAAAATCAAAACACGTGAAAGCAGTGTTTTGCAAGCTGTGACAGTAGGTAATATTGGTCTGGCCTATTATGAACTGGGTAATTACGAGAAAGCTGAAAGCTTTGCGATTACTGGTTTGGAACAGAAGAAAATGCTGGGCATCGAAAACACTGACGGGTATAATTATCAGGTATTGGCAAAGGCAGCCTATGGAAGAAAGAAATATCCGCTTGCATTGAAATACCTGAAACTTGCTGATGATTCTTTTGAAGCTTCCAGAAATACAGACCAGTTGAACAGCAACAAATTATTGCGGGCAAAATGTTTCTTTGAACAGAAAAAAAATGATGAGGCATTAAGTTTGCTTCGGTCGGTTGAAAGAGAGTTTGACGGACCCGGACGCCGAAAAGAGAGAATGGAATTATATCAGCTGATGTCAGACATTTACGCTTCAAAAGGTGATTATGAAAAAGCCAATGAATTTTTGAAAATAACCCTGCTGATTAAAAATGAAGAATCTTCAAAAAACAACAAGGATGCAGTTGAAGAATTCATCCATTATTTTGAACAGGAAGAAAACAGAATAAATGACAAACTGGAAAATTACAAAACCCTTCAGGAAAAAGAAAAACTCGAACTTGAAGTAAAGAACAGAAATGAAAAGGAAGTTTGGATTTACTCACTCTTTGGAGTATCTGTAGTTTGTTTGCTGCTGATCATTTTTATTATTGCACGCGGGAATAAACGGAGTAAAAAAATTAATCAGGAATTAAGTTATTCCATTGATGAGAAACAGATTCTTTTTAAAGAAGTCCATCACCGTGTAAAAAATAATTTCCAGATCATTTCAAGTCTGCTCAATCTTCAGCAGGGAATTGAAGAAAATGAAAGAAGTAAAAAAGTACTGACAGATGCACAGGGAAGAATCCGGTCTATGTCACTGGTGCATGAAATGCTTTACCGTAAAAATGAAGTGAAGCGGATTGATTTCAGAGTCTATACAACAGAGCTGGTAAATTCTATTATTCAATCTTTGAGTGATGATAAGTGTGTAATTGATTCTACAGTGGAGTGTAACAATGAAACGTTTGATCTGGAAATTGCTGTTCCGCTTGGCTTGATTTTGAATGAGGCTGTGACCAATTGCGTAAAATATGCATTTATTGGAAAAACTTCAGGCAAAATAGATATAACACTCAGACAGATTGATGCGAAAAATTTCAGATTGATTATTCGCGATAACGGAATAGGAATTCCAAATCAATTCATTGAGGGTGATAAAGAAACTCTTGGTATAGAACTCATTAATATACTCAGCCAGCAGTTGGGCGGAGAAGCTAAATTTTTTAATTTGAACGGAACTGAGGTGTCAGTTGTATTCAATGCTGTAGATTAATTCTAAGGCATATGAAATCTTTTGTATCAATTCTTTTTGTTGTATTCACTATTCATGCTTATGCAGATTGCGCAGGAAGCGGAGTTTATTTCTGGCCGGCTGATTATTCTCTCACTCCAAATTCATTTATTGTTGTTACGGGATATGCAGCCAGTGAAGATTTAGTTTTAGGACTGGGGACAAAATATGAAGTTTATCTGGAAAACAAAACGGAAAAAATCAAACTGGTTCCGCTGCACACAGAGGTTGGTACTTTCAGATTAAGTCAGATTGCATTGAAACCTGAAAGAGAATTAACCTTTGGATCTTCATATACTTATGTAGTTTATGGTGAAGAGGAAAATACCTTTTTGGATGAAGTATATAATTACAGTTCAGGCAAAAGAGAACCGGTTGTATTCCATGTTTCCAAAAAATCTGAAACAGCTGCACCCGCATGGATTAAGAAGCCTGAGTTTTTCAAATCAGAATATGTTTCATTTGGATGCGGACCCGGCAAATGGCTCAAATACACTATTCAGATTCAGGAAGAAAATGATTTTTTATTTCAGGTGAATTTAACTCATATAAAAACCAGTAAAACAGTTACATTTTCAGTCTCTGCTGAAAAAGGTATGCTTATGCTCGGTCATGGAATGTGTTCAGGTGCGTTTGAATTTGTTGATGGAGATGATTATGAATTCACCGCTGATCTGATTGATGAATGTGGAAACATAACAAAGTGGAAAGAGGTTCCAATCAAATTTACGGCTCCTGATGCATCCGGTTATTAACGGGTTCCAAAAATGGAACTGCCTATTCTAACCATCGTGCTTCCTTCTTCAATGGCAATTTTATAATCACCGCTCATGCCCATAGAAATTTCACTGAAGTTTGAATCAGATGAAAAAAAATCAGTTTTGATTTTTTCAAAAAGTGATTTGAGCGATTTGAATTCTTTTCTGATCTGATTTTCATCTGATGTAAAACTTGCCATACCCATAAGTCCCCTCACAGAAATGTTCCTAAGGGTTTTAAATTCTTCTGACTTTAAAATTTGAATAAGTTCTTCTTCTGACAAACCGAATTTTGTTTCTTCTGTTGCAATGTAACATTGTAACAAAACATCCTGGACGCGGTTATTTTTTTTTGCCTGTTTATCAATCTCCTTCAGCAGGTTAAGTGAATCAACACCATGAATCAGTTTGACAAAACCGGCCATGTATTTAACCTTGTTGCTTTGAAGATGACCAATCATGTGCCATTCAATATCTTTTGGAAGAATCTCTGCTTTATCACAAAGTTCCTGCACTTTATTCTCACCGAAAATCCGCTGACCACATTCATATGCCTCCTGAATTGCTGAAACAGGTTTTGTTTTTGAAACAGCAATAAGCCTTACATGAGCAGGTATCTCTTTTTTTATTTCAAGAATATTTTGCGCAACGTTACTCATTGATTTAATCCAGAGGGTAAATGGTTAATCCGCTTCTCAGTTTTGGTTCAATCCAGGTAGATTTTGGCGGCATAATCAATTGTTCATCTGCCACTCTTTTCAATTGCGCAACGCTCACCGGATAAAGTGCAAATCCTACTTTGAATTTTTCAGAATCTACGGCATTTTGTATTCCTTCCAGACCTTTGTTTCCACTAATGAAATCAATGCGCCGGTCAATTTTCAGATCGTTAATTCCCAAAACGGGATTAAGTAAAAGATCAGTGAGAATAGCTGTGTCAAGAGATGCTACGGGCTGGTTATCGTCTAACAGATTTTGTTTGGGTATCAGTTTATACCAAATCTGATTCATATACATGGCCAGATGATGGTGACTTGCTGGTCTGGCATTGCTTAAATCAGATACTTCAACTGAAAAGTTTTTACGAACTGCATTCATAAAATCATCATCACTCAGATTTCCAAGATCACTCACCAGTCGGTTATAATCCTGAATAAACATTCTGTCTTCAGAAATGAAATAAGCTAAAAAGTGATTTTGTTCTTCTTTAGCTTTGTTATTCAGATGTGTGGTATAATGCGCAGACGAAGCACAACGGTGATGTCCGTCAGCTATATAAACATCCGGTATCTGTTTGTAATAAGATTGAATCTGTTCAATTGCTTCTGGATTTTCTATCAGCCAGATTTCATGTTTGATTTTTTCAGCAGATGTAAATTCATACTCCGGGCGGTGTTGTGAAATTGCATCCAGCAGTGCTGAAAGAGATTCATGTTTTTCATGGAAAAGCAAAACAGGTTCTGCGTGAAACTTCACTGTATTCAGATAAAGAGAAAAAGTTTCTTCCCGTGTTGTAATTGTTTCTTCATGTTTTTTGATGTGACCTGAAAGATATTGATCAACGGATGCTCCGCCAATTAATCCAAGATATTCATGTCCGTCTTTTGTCTGACGATAGAGGTAGAGACACGGTTTTTCATCCTGAATAAATATTTTGTCACGGATAAATTCTTCAAATTTCTTACGGATGTTGGAAAAACGTTCAACAGAGTTTGGCGGCGTTTTTACTGTTGAATGATATTCCGGATTAAGCACATGAAGAAATGTAAACGGATTGTGTTCAAGTTTTGCTTCCAGCACATTTTTTTTGTACGTGTAATAAGGCATGGTACCAACCAGATGTGCTTTGTCACGTGTCGGGCGTATTGCGTGGAATGGAAGAATTTTAGTCAAGGGATGTCAGAATTTATTGGGCAAAAATAATACAAAAGCGGCTCCCGAATGAGAGCCGCCAAATAATATCGATCTTAAAAAAAACTTATTGTTTGTATGGCCACTGACCATAACCGCCAATCAGGTTATATACTTCTGCAAAACCTTTTTCAGCCATGATTTCTCTTGCTCCGCCTCCTCTTTTACCGGCAAAACAGTAAACTAAAGTGGTTTTTGATTTGTCAAGCGTGTC
The DNA here is from genome assembly GCA_016719925.1 of Crocinitomicaceae bacterium. GTDB lineage: Bacteria > Bacteroidota > Bacteroidia > Flavobacteriales_D > Crocinitomicaceae > JADJGJ01. The sequence continues at coordinate 11,769 of JADJYC010000014.1, forward strand.
AATTGAAGTTGCAAAATCAGCTGAATTATAATCGATATTCACAGATCCTTCAATGTGTCCTTCTGCATATTCTTCTGGCGTTCTTACATCAACAAGAATTACATTACCGCTGTCAAGCATTGATTTAAACTGAGCAGCATCAATATCCTGACTGATGACTGTTGCAGCCTGTGCGGTTGTTTCTGTTGTATCCGGACCTGATACTGCGGTTGAATCTGAATTTTCTGTTTCAGCTCCGTTGCCTGAACATGAGCAGAAACTCAAAGTGATTAATGCCAGAGGCAATACATAAAATAATTTCATAATAGCTTTAATAAATAGTTCAGCAAAGTTAACTCAATAAGATCTGGTGAAGTGTAATCTAAGTTACATTTCTTTGGTTTCCTGAATTTCGGGTAATTCACCTCTGAAAAAGCGATAGGTGATTCCAAATGCAGCCATTTCAGGTGACCAGAGATTTAATTCAAGATTTAAACCTACATGATCTGAGACAAAAAAATTAAATCCTCCCAAAGTGACTCCGGTAAAAAAGTTGACTTTGTCAGGGAAATATCTTTTCTGCTGATCAGAAAGTACCTCTGTATGCTGAAACCAGAAACTCATTCCGGCCTGAAGTTTTACATAATATTCAAATCCTCTCCGGTAAAAAACAGAAATCTGCGGATTAACAGATAACATAATAAACGGAGATCCATAATACTGGTTGTTGTAATATTCATTCAGATACTGAAATCCCACACGACCAGAAAAACTTATCACATCATTCATTACAAACTCGTGCGAATAAGCAAAAACAGGCATTGCAGTAACCATTTCAAATTCATTGGCACTGGTGTCATTCATAGCAGCAAAAAGATTTTTACGCGTAAACTGATCATAACTTACACCGGTGCTGAACTTGATCATTCGGTTATGAATCTGCCCCGTGGAGGTGAATGCAATCAAAAAGCTGAATATGACAAAAAATTGTTTCACTGATTCTAGTACGTAAAAGTTCGGTCAATGTTGCTTGCACAAAAGTGGCATAAGATTTGGTTATCAGCACGCGTTAACCTTTTTTAACTATAAATCGTATATTTGATCAACTAAACTAAAAATTATGAAGAAAATTTTCACTTTGTTCGCAGCTGCAGCGGCTTTAACGTTCGGCTCAATGAATTCTGCCTCTGCTCAGGTAGAACAAGGGACAGTAATCATTGACCCTTATTATGGATATCCAAACTTTAGTAAAAAGTTTGCTGATGCAATTGTTGGTGATTCTGCTACCAATGTTGATATTACCGGTATTGGTCCTTGTGGTTTGAGAGGTGAATATATGATTTCTGATAACTTCGGTGTTGGGGTTGACTTTATTTACAACAGTCTTGGTGTAAAATACAATTATGAAGATTGGGATACATCAGGAGTTTCTCATACCTATGAGGATAAAATTAATCAGCAGAGATTCAGAATTCAGCTTCGTATGAATTATCATTTCGCACAAACAGAGCAGGTAGATGCTTATGTTGGATTTGGTGCAGGTACTAACATCCGCAGATTTACATATACTTCAGACAACCCTAATTTTACTGAACCAGATGCTGCAAGCGGTGCGTTGATCCCAGTATCTTTGAGAATTGCTCTAGGAGTTAGATATTATTTCACAGATTTCTTAGGAATTAACGCTGAAATTGGATTGGGAGGACCGATGATTTCAGGTGGTATTTCTCTGAAATTCTAAAAACAATATTAAGTTATAAAACCCGTTCACACTGAGCGGGTTTTATTTTTTTGTATGAAAAAAATTGGGTTTGCAATATCATTTTTGTTCTTAGCGCTGACTTCTAAAGCTCAGATGCTTGAAGCCGGTGATGGTGTTGTAGAACTTGGATTGGGATTTCCCAATCCAAAACCTCACGTTTATTATCCGGGAGGATTTTTCCATAATTATAATCCATTCTCAGATAATAGTGATTTTAAATTTGGTCAGCTCGTAGCCAAGGGTGAATTCCTGATGTCAGATCGCATTGGAATAGCTGCACAGTTCAATTATGGTTATTTTAAAGAATATAATGAGGCCGTTGTTTCTGAATATGATCCGTTAACCGGATCATATAATAATTACAACTACTATTACAATACAAAAATTCACAAATTTCGTTTGTTAGGTGGCTTTCATTTTCATGTTGTCAGAACATATAGAACAGACGGTTATCTGGGAATTATGGTAGGTGGTAAAAATGTGATTGCAAAATCTGATACCAATGATCCCAATGTTATTGGTGAATTAACTTCATTTCAGCTTCCGTTCATTGCCAGAGTGCATTTTGGGCTGAGAATTTTTGCCACAGAGCATTTTGCTATTCACACAGAACTTGGATTAGGTGGTCCGGCATTTAGTTTTGGAGCTACGTATAAATTTTAAATATGAAAAAATACATTCTGATAACGCTTTTGTTACTTTCATTCACAACCGCCTGGACACAAACAGAGCAAAGAGAATATGTAAGTGTACGCGTTCAATACGGTAAAACTATCAGCGGATTCAAATATGAATTATATCTGGACATAGGCGAATCAGGCAAACACTCTATGAGCGGTGAAGTAACCAACGTAGATGAACATGTTATTATTTCAGATGATCAGGGAAAACAAGCTTTTAAAAGTGATATTGACCTTATCAATTATCTTACAAAAAGAGGATACAAAGTGATACATACAGGAGAAATCCAGATTCTCGATCAGCATTACTACACCTATCTGTTAGAACGCGTTTACGTGAAGTAAACTTTCAGACATATTTTGCATCTTTGCTGAAGTATGTCAGATCATTATACCATAAAAGAACTTGCATTGGATGACCGCCCGCGTGAAAAAATGCTGGAGAAAGGGTCTTCTGTTTTGTCTGATGCAGAAATTCTTGCCATTTTAATTGGTTCAGGTACGCGCGAAAAATCAGCTGTTGAATTGTGCCGTGAAATATTAAAGTCAGTTGACAATGATCTCAATAAACTGGCCAGACTCTCTATACATGACTTAATGAAATTTAAAGGAGTAGGTGAAGCTAAAGCTATTACTATTGCAGCTGCACTTGAACTGGCCCGACGTAAAAAATCAGATGCATCATCACAGAATAATGGAATAAAATCTTCTGCTGATGTTTTTGAAGCGGTAAGAAAGTTTTATCAGGACTTGAACCATGAAGAGTTTCATGTGATTGTTTTGTCCCGGTCCAATAAAATTATCAGCATTGATCTTGTTTCCAAAGGTGGAATCAGTTCTACCGTTGCTGATGGAAAAATTATATTCAGAAGGGCACTGGAGAAAGGCGGATCAGGAATAATTCTGACGCATAATCACCCTTCAGGAACTAATAAACCCAGTGAATCAGATATACAGCTCACAAGAAAAATGAAAGCATTTGGTGAGTACATTGATATGCCGGTGCTGGATCACATCATTGTTGCTGAAAACGGGTACTACAGTTTTGCGGATAACGGTTTACTTTGATAATCGGATTATCTGTTCAAAAAAGTTAATTTTGTTTCAAGTAAGTTCCAGATGAAAATTATAACCATTATTGGTGCCCGTCCGCAAATTATTAAAGCTGCAGCAATTAGCAGAGCTATCAGAAACAGTTTTGCTCAGCAGATTAAGGAAATCATTATACACACCGGGCAGCATTATGATGAAAATATGTCTGAGGTTTTTTTTGATGAACTGCAAATTCCAAGACCACATTATAATCTCAATGTTGGTTCAGGCAATCACGGTAAGCAGACGGCTAAAATGCTTGAAGGAATTGAAGAAATAATTCTGAAAGAAAAACCAAATGCAGTGCTTGTGTACGGTGATACAAATTCAACTGTTGCCGGAGGTTTGGCTGCTTCAAAGCTGCTCGTTCCGCTGATTCATATTGAAGCCGGTTTAAGATCATTCAATAAATCCATGCCTGAAGAAATCAACCGTATTGCATGTGATCATATGTCAACTTTACTTTTTTCACCCACGCATCAGGGTGTTGAAAATTTGAAGAAAGAAGGATTTAAAATTGATGCTGTTTCACCTTATTCAATTGACAATCCGAAAGTGTATCACTGCGGTGATATTATGTTTGATAACTCACTTTACTTTTCTGAACTGGCAGATAAAAAAACAATTCTGAAAGATTTGAATCTCACTCCGGGATTTATTTTAGCAACCATTCACCGAAACGCAAATACCGATGATGCAGACAGGCTGAGTTCGATTTTTGAGGCCCTGTCTGAAATATCTTCGACTAATAAAATTCAGGTTGTTCTTCCTTTGCATCCTCGTACAAAAAAGATGATGGATGTAAACCTTTCAGCTGAACTGAAATCACAAATTGAAAATAATCCGCTGATTAAAATTATTCCGCCGGTGTCATTTTTGGATGTAATTGCACTTGAAAAAAATGCGGGAATGATAGTGACCGACAGCGGAGGCGTTCAGAAAGAAGCTTTCTTTTTCAAAAAACCTTGTCTGATTTTGAGGCCGGAAACAGAATGGATTGAAATTGTTCAAAACGGAAATGCGTTGTTGTGTGATGCAGACAAAAACAAAATAGTTGATTCATTCAGAAAACTTACCGGCAAAAATGATTTCACTTATCCTGAAATATTCGGTGACGGTAAAGCTGCTGAATTCATTTGCTCAGAAATAGTCAAACACATTCCATGATATCGGTTTTTACTGAGCATATTACACCCCGGTTAACTTATGTGCTTGATTTTTGTTTTGCGCAAAAAGGTTTTGAATACCAGTGTGTGACTGATGTTTCAGCCTGGTCAAAAATCAAATCAATCCGCATTAATTATTCTGAAATAGAAGTTCCTTCAGAAATTTCGGTCAAACCCCATTCATTACTTTTTGAAACAGAAATCAGGAACGGAATAGAACTCTCAACCTCAGGAGATAAAATTTTTATTGACGGAAAAGAGGATCCTTTCGCAGTTATTTTCAGATGTCTTTCCAGATATGAAGAGTATTTGCCTAACGAACGTGATGAGCATGACCGCTTCAAAGCAAAAAATGCAGAATTGGTAAAACTGAAATTGAATGATAAGCCAGTCTGTGATATTCTGACCAGAGAGATCTGGGAAAAACTTGGACTTGATTATTCTATTATTCAGAAGCGGTTTGAATGTGTTCCTTCTTTTGATATTGATGTGGCCTGGGCCTATAAAAACCTGAAATTAATAAGAACTATTGGTGCCGGAATCATAGGTAAAAATCTGGGGCAACGCTTTCGGGTTTTGGTAGGAAAGGAAAAAGATCCTTATGATACATACTCTTATATTGCTGAAGTTTCAGCCAGGGTAAACCGTATTATTTGTTTTGCTCCGGTTGGAGACTGGGGTAAGTTTGATAAAAATATTCACTGGAAGAATTTTGCCTATCAGTCTTTGATCAGAGGTTTAAATGCAACAGGCGGCATGGGAATTCATCCTTCGTATGATTCTCATTTGAATCCTGAAAAACTGGAAACAGAAATTTCCAGACTCGAACAAATTGTCGGACATGAAATTGTGAAAAGCCGGCAGCATTTTTTGAGATTACGCATTCCTGAATCTTACCAGCTGATGGTGAAACAAAGCATTCAGCGTGATTTTACGATGGGCTGGGCAGAGGAAACAGGTTTCAGGGCAGGAACTTCATTTCCTTTTACTTTTTTGATCTCACTAAAAATGTACAGGAATTTCTTTTGATTTTTCCCTTTGCGTACATGGATGGTGTTTTGAAAGATCAGAAAAAATTATCTCCGGTATTGGCAAAAGAAAAAGTAGAACAGCTTACCAGTGAAGTAAAAAATGTAGGTGGTGTTCTGATGTGTATCTGGCACAACAGTTCAATTAATGATGCTGGAGAATGGAAAGGATGGAGAGATGTGCTGGACTATAATCTTTCTCTGGTTGAACTTCATGATTTTTCAAATTTTGATGACTCTGATTTTGATTAGAAAATTCAGTTATACCATTCTGCTGGTGTCTTTTTTGACATCCTGTATTCAGCATCATAGTGAGAATAATATTCCGGAAATTATTTCTGTAACGGATACAATTCACATAAAATACGCTGAGGGATTTGAAGTCAATTATAAAACAGGTTTGATTGAAATTATTACCAGATCCATTGAAGGAAATTCTTTTTTTTCTGACAGCCTTTACATTCTTACAGATGAAGTCAGCAATAATCTGGCTGAAAATCCGACTCTGAAAGCAACACCTCAAATCTTAGCCTGTCAATCCTCTACACATCTCGCATTTCTGGACGCACTTAATTGCCTTGACAAAGTAAAAGGTATGTGTGGCCTGGAGTATATTCCTGAAAGTGATTTAAAAGATGAGTTGATAAAGAATAAAGTAGTGGAAATTTGCAATAGCGAATCAGTAAATATGGAGTTGCTTCAGAAAGTTAGTCCGGATTTATTTTTGATTTATCCTTTTGAAACAGAAGGGAAAGATAAATACGAATCAGCCGGTATCAATACTTTTTTTATTGCTGAGTATCTTGAAAAATCTGCATTAGCCAGATTGGAGTGGATAAAATTATTTGGCCTGATCCTAAATAAAACAACTGAAGCCAATGTGTTTTTTGAAAAAGCAGAAAAAGAATATCTGGATTTGAAATCAAAATCAAAAAATGATTCATTGACATTTATTCTCAATTTGCCGTACAAAGATTCGTGGTTTATGCCCTCAGCAGGATCATTGCTGGTAAAGCTGATTGAAGATGCCGGGTTGAATTATTATTATCCTGAATCAGGCTCAACAGAAAATGATATTCATTCATCAGAAGAAGTTTGGAATGACGGAATGGTTGCAGATTACTGGATTGTCATTGCCGGCCGGCCGGATAATTTTTCTCTTGCAGATCTGATCAATGAACAACCGGTTTATGCTGAATTTAAATCTGTAAAAAATAATAATGTCCTGTTCTGTAATTCATCCACCACAGATTATTTTACCAAAGGCGTTATTGAACCGCAGGTGATTCTTAAGATTTGCTATATGCAACCGGCGCATTAGACTGACCATAAACCCGTTTATTTTCTTAGGTTAACAGAATAAGTTATTTAACCTGTCAGAATATGTAAATTTGAAATCTGATTGGATTTTTCTGACCCTGTTTAAAAAGATATCGTTTGGTTAGTTGCCGGAATTGTTTGTATCCTTTTCCTGTTCATACTTAATTTGCAAATTGGTGAAGTAGCAATTCCGTTTGAAGATATCACTACAATTCTCTCGGAGGAAAAGTTGAAAACAGCGCCTGGTCATTTATTATTGAAAGCAGATTATTCAGAAGTATTGCGGCCTTATTTGCAGGCGCAGCGTTAAGTCTTTGCGGAATTGTTCTTCAGGTCTATTTCAGAAATCCGCTGGCCGGTCCTGGTGTTTTGGGAATTACATCCGGAGCATCGCTGGGTGTGGCATTTGTTATTTTAGGTGGCTTGCAGGCTACTTCACTTTTGGGAAATCTTGGAATTATTTCTGCCGGAATTATTGGAGCAATGTTAGTATTACTTTTATTATTGTCAGTTTCCGCATTTGTTTCCAATCCTGTTACATTGCTGGTTCTTGGATTAATGTTCAGCTATTTTATTTCTGCTATTGTTAATGTACTTTTTCTTTGGGCTAATCTGGATGATACCCGGCAATATGTTTTATGGAGTCTTGGAAGTTTTGACGGAATTTCCGGTCAGGGAATTCTTATCCTTGTTTCTTCTGTTTTGTTACTGACGCTGTTTTCTGTGCTGCTTATAAAACCGCTTAATGCTTTGGTATTAGGAACTGAATACGCAGCTTCATCCGGAGTGAATATCAAAAAAACCAGATGGCTGGTAATTTCCGTTACCGGTATTTTGGCAGCGGTTGTAACAGTTTATTGTGGTCCTGTAAGTTTTATTGGAGTAGCTGTTCCGCAAATGATACGGCTGATAACAAAAACAAAAAATCACGCATTTCAGATTCCGGCAGTTTTGATTTTAGGAAGTTTGCTTGGACTTCTTTCAGACTTGATTGTCAGAATATCCGGTAATAGTCTTCCATTGAATACTGTTACTGCTTTGGTTGGAGCACCTGTAATTATTTATACCATAATTCGTCTGAATAAACGTGTTGCTTGAACTTAAAGACATATCCGTTTCTGCAGGAAATCAAAAATTATTTGATCTGAAAGAGATAACGCTTGAAAAAGGTGTGATAGCTCTTGTAGGAAGAAACGGAAGCGGTAAATCTACTTTTCTGAAAACACTTTTGGGTGAACATAAAAATTATACCGGAAAAAATTTTACTGAATGGTAAAGAGTCGAATGCATATTCTGCAGCTGAAAATCAAAATTAGTTTCTGTTGTATTTTCAAAATCAGACATTTTTGGTAATCATTCCGTCAAAGAAGTATTAATGCTGGGCAGATTGCCGCACATGAATATGTTCTCCATACCTTCAAATGAAGATGAATTGCTTGCGGATAAAACTGCTCAACAATTGAAGATTACTCATTTTCTTAAGACATCATTTGCAGTATTAAGTGATGGTGAAAAACAATTGGTGATGATTGGCAGAGCATTGATGCAAAATACGCCGTTGGTACTGATGGATGAGCCTGCCGCTTATCTGGACATTGTAAACCGGTATGAACTTTCTTTACTTTTGAAACGCATTGCAGATGAAACCGGTAAACTGATCATCTGCTCAACGCATCAGATGGAAAGACTTGAACATGATTCAGACGGTATGCTGATTATAGCTGATCAGAAAATGAAACTTTATTCAGATAAAAGTGAATTTAAAAATGTGGTACATCAATCTTTCGGTATTGTATGAAGTTCAGATCTGAATTAAGTATATCAAAACCTCCATTTCAAATCAATCACCAAATGAGCATAGTTGCTGTTGGATCATGCTTTGCCGGAGAGATTGGAAAGAAACTGTCAGATGGAAGATTTAATATTTTGGTCAATCCGTTTGGAACAATTTTTAATCCACATTCAATTGCAGGTCTTATCTCTGCTGAAGATCTAAATCCGGATTTATTTGTGAAAAGAGATCAAAATTGGTGTCACTTTCAGTTGCATTCTGATTTGAATCATTCAGATCAGGAAGAATTAAAAAATCATATTTCAGAACAGAAAAAACTGATTCAGGAAAAACTTGAAACTGGTGATTTGCTCATCATAACTTTTGGGTCAGCCTGGATATATAGACATATTGCAACCAATGAAATTGTTGCCAATTGTCATAAATTTCCTCAGCAAAATTTCATAAAAGAATTAATCAACCCGGAGGATTTAAAAAGTCAATATGTTGCTCTTTTTGAAAATCTTCACCGGAAAAATCCAAAGCTAAAAATTCTTCTCACAGTTAGTCCTGTGAAATATCTGAAAGATGGTTTGCATGAAAATAATCTGAGTAAATCAGTTTTACTTTTATTATCAGATTTTCTGGCAAAGCGTTTTGATTTTGTTTATTATTTTCCTGCATTTGAACTGGTGAATGATGATTTGCGCGATTATCGGTTTTACAAAGAAGATCTGGCACACCCCAATGAGCAGGCGATAAAGTACATTTTTGAAAAATTTACTGGTGCGTACTGCAGTGATAAAACGAAAGAAATTATTTCTTTATCCGCTGACATCCGTAAATTAAAATCACATCGATCAATTACTGGTGCAGATGAGATTCATAAGGAGAAGATCGGGCAACTGGAAAAAAATCTGGAAGATCTTCTAAAAACTAACGGATAGCATTTCGGTTGAAAATCACATATCCGAAACTTATCTGAAAAGAAAGCGGGTTTAATTCTGTCTTACTGTCGAAATAATTTACAGTTGCTCTGAGCGGACCAACCAATGAATGATAAATAACAGAAACACTGGCAATACCAAACTGGTCTTCAAAATAATTGCCGTAAACCGCTTCACCATCTATGTTTTGAATACGCTGAACAGATTGAAAAATATATGCTTCAATTCGCAAATCAACCAAATCTTTTATTGTGAAAACATTCATTAAACCTCCGGAAATAAATTGGTTTGCCCTGAAGTCATTGTAGAATCCGGTTTTAGAATCCGGAATTGGCTGAAAGGCCTGTGCGCTCAAAATACTTGCGGTATAATTCTGCAAAAAAGGTTGTAAAGAATAATGTCCTTCAAAAAGTACACCCAGTCGGTACAAGCCGCGCTGCATAAAATAAGTCTGGTATTGAATATTTGCATATGCCCAGTTATGAAAAATGGCAACGTTGGCGTCATCATTCTGAATAGCGGTTGAACCCAGAACAGTGCGCTCAATGGCATGAACAAAACGGGTTTTTATTTGAAGTTTCATTCCGGCAGAAGCAAATTGTTTTCGGTTGAGCGTGTTTAAAGTAAATTCAAATCCCGGTGAGTAATAAAGCAAAGAAGTGTAATCAGCGGTATCTGCGTTGGTGAAATTGTCAATCTGATAATAGGTGTCTTCGTTGAATCCGTTGGTAAAATCCAGTCTGATTTTTGATCTGTTGGAAGTAGAAACATGGTAGTTGATGCTCCAGAATTTTTCATTTTGTACAATATAAGATGGTTTTACATCTTCAAAAAAGGTGGCAAAACTCTTGAAATAATCCCAGCGGTTCATTACAAATTGCGGTTCAATATAAGACGTGGTGTGTGTGGGCAAATAAAATTTGATGCCTGTTTTCACTGAACCGTAAAATTTTCCAAAATAGGAATTGGCATAAATAGTCAGCGGTGTCAGATTAAAATCAGAGAATGATACTCCCATAAATCCGGTGTTTACAGGTCTTGATGAATAATGTCCTCCCACAGAAATCTTAAAAGGTTTTTCTTTTCTCACATTCAGGTTTAACGTCTGAATATTATTTTTTGTAGTAAGAGTAGGGAAGATGGACAGAATATGTTCAGACTGATATAATCTCAGATACTGATATTTTAAATTTTCATAACCAATGGTTTCACTCTTTTTCTCCTTAATCAGTTTGCGCTCAAGATAGTTTCCCTGATCTTTTTCAAGTCCGGTTACCTCAACGGCTGAAATATGCAGTTCATGTTTTTTAGAATTGAATTTAGCCCTTGCTTTTTTCAGTTCTTCTTTCGATACACGCAGATGAACATACATTTTTATAGAATCTATTTTAGCCTGTGTGGCTTTGTATCCGATATCAATAGCCTCTTTAATCCTGTCAAAATCAAACGTGCCTATATCACCCAGATCCGGTTCAATGATAATGCCTTCATCGCAGGGAAGTGAGTAGGATGAATGTGATGAAAACATGTTTTTGATCTGTGACATAAGATTGTCATCTGTTGGTGCTGCCTCATTGTACGACACATTGCTTCCTATAATAAAATCAGGATTAAATTCATGATACATTTCTTTTGCAGGGAAGTTATTGTACAGCCCGCCATCAAAAAGTAATTTGCCGTCTACTTCTATGGGTGAAATGAAAAACGGGTAAGTCATAGAAGCCCTTACCGCTACATTTAAATCTCCGCTTTTAAAAAGATAAGATGATTTTGTAACGATATCTGAAGCATTGCATCTGAACGGAACAAATAAACTGTCAAATGTTTTTTTGGAAATTTCAGGGTTCATTCCAAGCATATGTAAAAGTTCCAGATCCAGATAAGTTGGATTTAATAAGTTGGTTGGGAGTGATTTCTGAAAAATAGAATCTTTTGCAAAGCGATAGCTGATCTGTGATGCATCCTCGTCTGACTGTTCAATAAGGTACTTGTATTTTTCTTCCATCTCACCGGTTGACATCAGCTGGAATTGTTCACTTAAAACAATTGCTTCTATCTCTTCCGGTGAAAATCCTGAAGCGTATAAACCGCCAACCAGCGCTCCGGCAGATGTGCCTGTGATATAGTCAATCGGAATTTCATTGTCTTCAAGTGCTTTGATTACGCCAATGTGTGCAAAGCCTGTAGCTCCGCCTCCGCTTAAAACAAGGCCTACTTTCTGCGCATAGAGCTGAGCAGAAAAGAAGATTGAAAACAATATCACCAGAGTTCTTGACATCCGATTGTAAAAATACTGATTTTTAATTATCATCAGGTTTCCCTGAATTGAGCGTATCTTTGCACAAAATAAATTTGAATGAAACTGGTAGCTAAAACATTGTTTGGACTGGAAGAGGTACTTTCTCAGGAACTAAAAGATCTGGGCGCAGAAAATATTAAAGCGGCTAACCGTGCTGTCTATTTTGAAGGAGATAAGGAATTGCTGTACCGTTCAAATTTGTGGCTGAGAACTGCCATTGCAATTTTAGTTCCGGTTACTGAATTCAGATTTAAGGATGAAAAGGATCTGTACAGACAATTTCAAAAATCAATTTTTCAGATCATCTGACACTGGAAAAAACTTTTGCTGTTAAAGGAGCAGTGCATTCAACCATGTTTCGTCACACGCAGTTTCCTATGCTGGTAATGAAAGATGCTATTGCCGATCAGTTCCGTGCAAAATACAATGCCAGACCTGACGTTGATACCCTGCATCCGAATGTGGTTTTTGATGTTTATATTCAGGAAGATCATTGTGTGGTTTCTTTAAATAGTTCAGGTGCACCTTTGTTTCAGAGAGGCTACAGAAGATCAACAGGTGAAGCGCCATTGAATGAAGTAGTTGCTGCAGGGTTGATATTTCTTTCAGGGTGGGACCGAAACTCCAATTTTATTGATCCATTCTGCGGGTCAGGTACATTGCCTATTGAAGCTGCCCTTATGGCCAACGGTATTCCTTCAAATATTGCCAGAAAACAATATGCGTTTCAGCATTGGGCAGATTATGATGAAGCGCTTTGGAATAAAATATATGATGATGCACCGCGTGTGCCTAAAAGAAATCTCAGTTTCAAAATAATTGGATCAGATACGGATGGTGAAGTAATTCTGAAAGCAAGAGAAAATGTAAAAGCACTTCCTTTAGGTAAAACCGTTGAGTTTGAAGTGAAAGATTTTAATGATGTAATTGCGCCTGAAGGCGGTGGAACATTAATTTCAAATCCGCCATACGGTGAGCGTCTGGATGATTATGATGTTGGGGATTTATATCAGGCAATTGGTAATTTTTTCAAAAGAAAACTGCCCGGATATACCTGCTGGATTATGAGTTCAAATTTTGATGCGTTTAAACGGATTGAATTGAAGCCTTCCAAAAAACTGCAATTGTATAACGGATCTTTAGATTGCGATTTCAGACGTTTTGATATTTTTCAGGGAAGTCTTGTTGAACATAAATACGGGCCATCGAATCAGCGCCGTGAACCTAAACGGTATAAGAAAAAAGAGGAATAATGGAAAACTCCCGTTTGCGTTATTCAAAGTCAGCTTACGTAGCTGAATGCAATTTTGAAACTGCCCGCAGTGGCGGTAAGGGAGGTCAGCATGTCAATAAAACAGAATCAAAAGTTACCCTTGTGTTTGATCTGAGTTCATCTCAGTTATTTGACGGAACAGAAAAAAAGCTGCTGGAAGAAAAACTGAAATCACATCTTCACAATGGAATTCTGAGGATTTCTGGAGAACGTTCACGCTCACAGATCCAGAATAAAAAATATGTCATTACACATTTTCTGGAATTACTTGAAAACGGACTTAAAGTAAAAGCAAAAAGAATACCCACTAAAATATCCAAAGCAAAAAAAGAATCCAGGTTGAAAAGCAAACGAATCGATTCTGAGAAGAAAGCGGGAAGACGTTGGAAAACAGAAACGGATTAAACAGGAATAATATTCTCTGTACATTCTTGGATAGGTTAAAAGCCTGATATCAACTAAAAACAACCATAAGTAGCGATAAAACAACCATAAGTTGTTATAATTTTACTCTTGCCGGAAATCCGTCCGTCTATTTTTGACCGATCTAAAAAACAGATATATGGAAACAAAAATGATTGGTAATAAAATTACTGAAGCGCGTAAAAACTAAACTTGTCACAGGCACAGTTGGGAGAAAAACTATTTATTAGTCCGCAGGCAGTTGGAAAATGGGAGCGGGGAGAGTCAGTTCCGGATATCATCATGTTGAACAAACTGGCAAAAATTCTTGGTGTGGATTTAAATTATTTTTCAGATAATTCAGAACCGGCTGACGTTGTTGAGTCAAATACGGAGACTGAGGTTCTCGAAGTCGAAGTTGCAGGCAAGCCAGTTTCAAAACCAGTAAAAAGGACAACGCCTTCCTGGAATATGTCTATGGGTAACTGGACAGATGCTGATTTCTCCGGGCTTAAAAATCTGGGAGAAAAATTCAGTTCCTCCAATATTGAGCGATGCCGTTTTGTTGGTTCTGAAATGGCAGGAATTCTTTTCAAAAACAATAACATTCAGCAATGTGATTTTTCAGATTCTGATTTCACAGACAGTCAGTTTCAAAATTCAAATCTGGTAAAAAATAATTTCACAAATTCTCATTTAAATCAGGGACAATTGAATGCGAGTTTTTTCAGTCAATGTGATTTTTCAAATGCTGATCTGTCTGGTTTATCCGCAAAATCAAGCGGATTTGAAAAGTGTGTATTTACCGGTTCACGGCTAACTGGCATATCCTTTACCTATACCTATTTTGGTGAAATTACATTTGAAGGTAATATTGAATATTGCAGTTTCAGGAAAGTTATTTTTCAGAATGTTAAATTGTCCAATGTGTTTTTTAAAGGAAACAGACTGAAGAGAATCAAGTTTATAGATTGTCAGGCTGACAGGTTAACGTATGAATTTCTCAAAAGCGGTAAGGCTGATCTGAGCGGCATTCAATTGATTTCGTGATTTAATTCTTGTTTCAATCACTGCTTTCGGCAGCTACTTATTTTTTTCAGATGCCTGAAACAAATTCCAGTTAGCCTCATCAGGTGGTGGTGCAGTGATTGAAATTTTTTCTTTTGAAACCGGATGAATAAATTCAATTTTTCTGGCATGAAGATGAATTGAACCATCCGGATTAGAGCGTTTTGCGCCGTATTTCAAATCTCCTTTAATGATGCATCCAATTGTTGAAAGCTGCACTCTGATCTGATGATGTCTTCCGGTAATTGGTACTATCTCCAGAAAAAAATAGTGATTCGATTTACCACACAATCTGTTAATGAAGTTCAGCGCGTTTGCTTCCGTTTTTTTCAGAATTATGTGCGTAACTTTTATTCTGAGTTTCATTCCGTGTCAGAAAATGAACCAGCGTACCTTGTTTTTCAGCGGGTGCTTTTTCAGTAACAGCCCAATAAGTTTTCTGAATTTCTTTATCCTGAAACATCTGATTCAGACGTGTAAGAGCCTTACTGGTGCGTGCAAATAAAACAATTCCGCTCGTAGGCCGGTCAATGCGGTGAACCGTTCCTAAAAAAACATCTCCGGGCTTTTTATATTTCTCTTTGATATACGCTTTGACATCATCACCAAGTGTTTTGTCGCCGGTTTTGTCACCCTGTACAATTTCGCCGCCTCGTTTATTGACCACAATGATGTGGTTGTCTTCATACAATACGTTAAGCGGCATGGAAATTAATATTGTTCGTTCTCGTTAGGGAAATTTTTGGCGCGCACATCTTTAATGTAATTTGAAAACGCGTTGAGCATTTCTTTATGCAGATTATGATATTTTCGTAGAAACCTCGGATTAAATTCATTGTTGATTCCAAGCATATCATGGCTCACCAGAACCTGTCCGTCAACACCACCTCCTGCACCAATTCCTATAACCGGAATTTTCACTTCTTTTGCAACCTGAGCAGCAAGCGAAGCCGGAATTTTTTCAAGTACCAGTGCAAAACAGCCTGAGGCTTCAAGAATTTTTGCATCTTCTATTAATATTCTTGCTTCTTCTTCTTCTTTTGCACGTACTGTATAAGTTCCAAATTTGTAAATGGATTGAGGTGTCAAACCAAGATGCCCCATTACCGGAATGCCGGCAGTCAGAATACGTTCAACTGATTCTTTAATTTCACGTCCGCCTTCAAGTTTCACAGCATGTGCGCCTGCTTCTTTCATGATTCTGATAGCGCTGTCCAATGCTGATCTTGAATTTCCCTGATACGATCCAAACGGTAAATCAACCACTACTAATGCTCTGTTAATTGCGCGGATAACGGATGCAGCGTGATAAATCATTTCATTCAAAGTAATTGGCAAAGTGGTTTCATGACCAGCCATAACGTTTGATGCAGAGTCGCCTACAAGTATTATATCAATGCCTGCTTCGTCCAAAATGCGGGCCATGGAATAATCATAACCGGTTAGCATGGCAATTTTTTCTCCGCGGAATTTCATTTCCTGCAGAACGTGGGTAGTAACTTTTTTTACTTCGTTGTGAACAGACATGAGTGATTATTTAATATGCAAAAGTAGCAATATTTCTAATGGCAGACGTAGTTATCAACAATAGCGGTAATCCTTTGCTTAATATAGTATTGATGCAATGTTGATGATCACTTTCAGTTTGCGTTAACTGCCCGAAATAATTTTACATCTGCAACCAAACCAATAAATTATGGCAGTTTTAGGAAGTGTTTTAAAGACAACCACCAGATACGCATATAAATTAAGCAACATTATCAGTCATCAGACATCCAAAGTACAGGAGAAACAACTGAAGAAACTTTTGTCGCGTGCACAGCAAACTGAATTTGGAAAGATGTATAATTTCTCTGCAATTCTGCGTGAAGAAAATTTGATGGATGCTTATAGAAGATATGTCCCGATTTTTGATTACGATTATTTGTTTAAAAAACACTGGCATAAAACACTGAACGGAATTCCAAATGTTACCTGGCCCGGATTGATCCAGAATTTTGCTCTTACATCGGGAACAACAGGTGCTTCCAGTAAACGTATTCCTGTGTCAAAACAAATGATTCGTTCAATGCGCAAAACCAGCATCAGTCAGTTGCTGACATTGTCCGGAATAAATATGGATTCCTCTTTTTATGAAAGAGATATTTTATTTCTTGGAGGATCAACTTCACTTACAAAAATCAATGATCAGTTTGAAGGAGATTTGAGCGGAATTTTGTCAGGTAAAATGCCTTCCTGGTTCAGTCCTTTTTCAAAGCCGGATAAAAAAATCAGAGCATTGAAAGACTGGGATCAAAAAATAGATGAAATTGTAAAAGAAGCACCAAACTGGGATATCGCTGCAATTTGTGGTGTGCCGGCATGGGTTGAAATTCTGATCAATCGCATAACAGATCATTACGGGCTTGAAACCATTTTTCAGATCTGGCCAAATCTGCAGATCTATGTTCACGGAGGTGTTTCATTTGAACCGTATATGCTTCGTTTTAATAAGCTGTTTGATAACCGGGTAATGTATCTGGATACCTATTTATCTTCGGAAGGATTTTTTGCTTATCAGCCTGCTGATTCTGATTCATTGCAGCTCCTGGTGAACAACGATGTTTATTATGAATTCATTCCTTTTAATGAAGAACATTTTGATTCAGATGGTAATTTGACTGATTTTGAATCTGCATTAACCATTGATGAAGTTTCAGAAGGAGTGGATTATGCACTGCTTGTTTCAACCAATGCCAGAGCCTGGAGATATCTCATCGGAGATACAATCCGGTTCAAATGTCTGGAAACCCTGAAAATAAAAATCACCGGCAGAACAAAACATTTTTTGAGTCTTTGCGGAGAACATCTTTCAGTAGATAACATGACCGAGGCACTTACTCAGGTAGCCTATGAAAATAATTTGGAGATTAGAGAGTTTGCTGTTTCAGGTGATGTCACTGAAAATGGATTTACTCATACCTGGTTCATTGGTTGTGATTCCAGAACAGATGAAAAATTACTGATGCATTTACTGGATGACAAATTATGTGAGCTAAATGATGACTACAAAACTGAAAGAAAATTTGCACTTAATCAGGTCAAATTGAAATGTCTTCCATCCAAGTTTTTCTACAATTTTATGGAATTGAAAAGTATGTATGGTTCTCAATATAAATTTCCAAGAGTGTTAAAAGGAAAAATAAAAAATGACTGGTTTGAATATCTTACCATTCTTGAACCTCAGAAACATCCATGGTTTCTGATTGGGCAATATTAAATACCCAAAACCGATGTCCGCTGACGTAATGGACAAAAAAAAACGGAACTAATTTAAGTTCCGTTTTTAGTTTCTACCTGTTCTGTTTTCTTAAGGAAAAATGACACCTCTGTAACTTCCAATCAGCGCCAGCGGAATATTTGATCCGTAATAATCATTGATTACTTTGATGAACTCATTTGCGGCAATTGCATATCCTCTTGGATTCAGGTGAACGCCATCTAAAGAGAATGCACCACCGCTTATATACTCAGGAGCAATACCAATTCCCTTCCATCATCACACCGGTTTTAATTTTTTTCAAGAAATCCATGCATATCCACAACGGGATAATTAAACATAGCTGCAGATGCCTGAATTGCACTGTTGAATTCAATTGTTCTGCTTTGGCAGGCATTTACTTCACCTGCATCCAGCACCCGGTCATTGGTCAGCGGATCAGATCTGATGCGCCTGCACCGCTTCAATATCATCTTTTGCTGTCAACAGAATTAAATCATCTTCAGTTGCAACTCTGACTTGTGTAACTCCGCCGCTTAAATCTCCTTCTTCAATCCATACATCAGTATAGCCATAATCTTCTTTAATTCCTGCAACGGTAAATGTATTGAAGTATGGAATAACTGTTACATCCGGAATAGTTGCACAAACTCCTTTTGCACCGATCGAAGAAAAAGCTGTCAGAACGGAATCATATTTCATTCTGAATTCAACCGGATCTGACAATGTGCTGAATTCAAGTACACCCAAACCAACCAGTGAAGCATCAATTTCTGTTGGCACTCCACCTGAAGTTGCAAAACCTAATACATCGTTATCTCCTAACCAGCTTGTGAAAAAAGTTGCCTGACTTTGTTCAATGTGATCGATATATTGAATCGGAGTCCCGCCTCCTAAAAACGGATTTGGATTTTCACCAAAATCCATAAAACGTGCAAATGGATTTCCGGGAATAGTTGTGTCAATGATAAATGGAATATTAATGCTAAATCCTCCCAGTATGGCATTGTTGATAGCAAGTTCAGAGTTGTCGAGTGCCACACATTGCATCAGTGTAATACCTGAAATTCCCAGGTTGTTGTATTTAATTGATTTCATAGATGATCCCCAGGTTGACCACGAAGCATCTTCTTCAGTTGGTTCTGTAGTTGCATCTCCCGGAGAAATAACGGTAATTTCATTGTCAATATATTCAAGATGCATATATCCTGAACCATTATTGTTTACAAGCGGCTGATCAAAATCATCCATGTCCGGATTAACCAGTTTCATCTGACGGGCAATAATAGAGGGATACGAATTTTCCTGTCCTTCTTCATAAACTCCACCATCCTGATATCCCTGAGTCAGTGAATTTCCAACCGCTATGTAATGGGTAAAATCAGCGTCACCGCTGGTGCGTTCAACTTCCGCAAATTCTGTTTTTCTGCAAGATGTCACTGCAATTGTAAATCCTGCTAAAATTAATATTGTCTTTTTCATAATTTCTTTATTAAAATTTTACAGTTGCGCTGAAGGTAATTCCATCAGCAATCCGGTGATATTTTGCTGAAAATCCTGCATCATCAAGGGCAGATTCACGCTCAGCATCCTGATGAAACCAGGCCAGGTCAAATCCAAAATTTTCTCCGATCTGCATTCCAAATCCTGCAGTTGGTACAAACTGTGTAACATCGGGTAATTCAGGACTTACAAAACCATCTTTAACGGGTGTGATATCATAATATCCTCCCGCACGAAAATAGAACATTTCGTTTAACGCGTATTCAATTCCAAAACGATGTGTTGGCGAATTCTGCCAGTCTTTGGTTGTTTTTGAATCAGGTGTATCCGTATTGTCAAAATCAAAAGCAAGTGTATCGTAAGATGACCATCCTGTATAATTAAAATCGTACACTACCATGATGGAATTTTTTTCGTTGATTTTATACGTAGCCGAAATTCCGGTTGTAATTACAGAAGGTAAATTCAATTCACCGGTGAATGAAGTTGAAGCGGGAAAAGTAGTTTGCAATGAAACAGGAATATCAGAAAACTCTGCAACACCGTTATCCAGCTCTAATTTCTGACCTGAGCGGTAAGATGCTCCAAAGGTTAATCTGATTTTGTCATTATCAAGAATGGTAGAAAAAATTCCGGCATTGAATCCATAAGTAATTCCGCTGCCACTCAGGCGGCTTTACCATAATCAGTAGTTGCTGATCCAACCGGAATTGCTTTTTCGTAAGCAAAATTTCCGGTGGTTAAAACAAATCCGGCACCAATTGAAATATAATCATGGATTTTATAGGCAACTGTTGGCTGGTAAGAAAATGTTTTAAGTGAAATGTTCTGCACAATAAATCTTCCTTCCCATGTATCGTCAAATGAAGAAGATGATCCAAACTGATTATTGATTCCAAGTCCTACAAAAAGATTTTCGAGAATTTGTCCGCCGTAATAAAACTGAATCGGTGTTGCATTTGGAGAAGTTGCATTGATGTTGTCAGTTGATACAGTTTGTAAAGAAACTGCAGGCAGGATAAGAGAACCACCTAAAGTAAAATTGTGTCCTTTCAGATTACACATTCCTCCCGGGTTATAGAATACAGATTCAGTACTCCAGGAAAAGCCGGTGTATGCTCCACCCATTCCCATACCGCGGGCACTTTGAACATTGAGTTGAAATCCGCCGGCAAAAACTGAAGTTGATCCGGCAATGACCAACATGCTGAATAATTTTTTCATGAATTGATTTGAGTTTGGACTAAATTAGTAAAAAAATTAAAGGTCAGACACATGGCTGGTGAATCAACCGATAAACGTAAGGTGCTTGTGATGGGCGCCAGTACCAATCCAGAACGCTATTCATTCAGGGCAATAAATCAGTTGCTGCATCATGGTTTTGAGGTGGCGGCATTGGGTAATAAAGAAGGACAAGTTCAAATGTACCTATTCTGAAAGAGTTGATCCCTTATGAAAATATTCACACCGTGACGATGTATTTGGGTGCAAAAAATCAGGTTCCTTATTATAATTATATTCTTTCCTTAAATCCGAAAAGAGTGATTTTTAATCCGGGAAGTGAGAATGGGGATTTTGCTGATATGCTTAGAAAGAAAGGGATAGAAGTGGAGGAGGCGTGCACGCTGGTGATGCTGAGTGTTGGGGCTTTTTAAATTAAGCTAGCGGGGCGAGCGCGAGACTCGCCCGTTCAAATCAGCTTGTCGGGGCGAGCCTTGCGCTCGCCTTAAATTATTGAAGCTTTTTTGCTATCGGGGCGAGCCTTGCGCTCGCCCCTAAATTCAGATTTCAAAATGCAATTTTGTTTTCTGCAGGCATCTGTCAATCATTTCCAGACAAACATCAATCGTTTCTTTTTTTGTTCTGAAAGAAAGTATAGCAATTCGGATGACCTGTTTACCGTTGATTTTTGTTGAGCTTAAAAAGATTCTTCCGTCTTCATGAATCATCTCCATGAGTTTCTGATTGAAAACATTTTCATCAACTCCTTTAGCAGGATACCAGAAATAACTCACTGATAAATCAGGTTCAGGTCCAACTTTGAAATCACGTTTTTTTAATTCTTCTCTGAAATAATCTGTCAGATATAATTTTTCTTCCAGACAGGCGACAAAAGGATCAATTCCATGAATCTGAAGTGGTAACCACAATCTTAATCCTCTGAAGTGTTTGGTGAGTTCAGGTGAAACATCAGCCGGATTTAACGGCAAATCAGGATTGTTTGCATCCTGCATATAATTGGCAGTGTAGTGATGAGAATGAAACAAAGCGTCTTTATCTTTCACCAGTACGGCCCCTAATCCGTAAGGAAGAAATAACCCTTTGTGCGGATCAATAACAAGCGAATCAGCTTTTTCAATTCCGTTAAATTTTTCTTTGGCTCTTTTTGTCAGAATAAAAAAACCACCGTAAGCGCCATCAATATGAAACCACATTTCATGTGATTTTGCAATAGTACCAATTTCATTTAACGGATCCACTGCACCGGTATCTGTTGTTCCTGCAGATGCAATAACCATGAACGGATTTAATCCTGCAAGCTTATCTACATCGATGTGTTTTTTGAGTAATTCAGCATTGATTCTGTGATGATCATCCAGTTCCAGTTCACGGATTACGATATCTTCCAAACCAATAATGCGCAACGCTTTGTGTATGCAATGATGAACCTGCGGACTTAAATAAATAACTGATTTTTCAATTTTATCGTTTTTGATCTGATGTTTATCACGCGCCGCAGTTAGTGCAATCAGGTTTGCTATAGAACCGCCTGAAGTCAGATTACCTACTGCCGTTTCAGGAAAATGAAATTCCTTTTTCATCCAGTTGATGAGTTCATTTTCGATAGTCACTGCTCCGGGTGATCCAAAATACATACCAGCATATTCATTGGAAATATCTGCCAGATAATCACCAATGGCTGAAAGAAAAATTCCGCCACCCGGTATATAACCAATGTGACCGCCGGATGAAGGAATCAAACCATGATCAATTACTTCAGTTGTATAAAGATCAAATACTTCCTGAATGTTTTTTTTTCTTCCGTCAATTTTCAGTTTATCTGCGTTCGCTTTTGTGTTTGAAAATGTATTTCTGAATGGTAAGGAATCAATAAACTGAGATGTATAAATGCCGGTTGACTGCAAATAATGAATACGCTCTTCTTTTGATGGTTCAAGTGCTGCAGAGATTTTTTCAAGTTCTGCTATTTTGTCTGTCAGTGTACTCATACAACAAGCTGATGGTTATTTTTTCTTGAGAAAAAGTATAATCCGATGAAAGTGAAAAGTCCGTTAAACAATAACAATTCATAACCGAATTTATATCCGTTAAATAAATCTGCTGAATAAAAATAAAGGATACAGGTGATCAAAACACTTGCAATCGAAATTGCCGGAACAAACTTATCAGCTGCATTTCGTTTTGTGAATAAACCAAAAACAAATAATCCAAGAAGCGGTCCGTACGTGAATGCGGCGCTGGTGAAGATCAGATCAAGGATGGATGTCTTAGGAATGAACTCACTGATGAGAATGGCAATCAATAATAAAAATGAAAAACCAATATGTACCCAGTGACGGATTTTTGTTTGTTTCTTTTCATCGAATTTTTTATCAGTTTGGATAACGTCAAGACAGAAAGAAGTTGTGAGAGTTGTGAGAACAGAATCTGCACTGGAAAAAGTAGCGGCAATTAGTCCGATACAAAAGACGATTGATGCAAATATTCCCAGATGATTCAAAGCCAGAAACGGAAAAACCTGATCAGTTGCTGTTTTGGTTCCATCAGCAGTAAGAGGTAAATTGATTCCTTGTTTTGCAGAGTACAAATAAAGAAGCGCCCCTAATGAAATAAAGAGAATATTTACCAGCACTAAAACGAAACTAAACCAGTACAAATTTTTTTGAGCGTCTTTAAGATTGGGAACCGATAAACTTTTTTGCATCATGTTCTGATCAAGTCCGGTCATCACCACCGCAATAAAAGCGCCACTCAGAAATTGTTTAATGAAATAAGATTTTTCATTGGGATCCCAGAAAAATATTTTCGAATAACCTGAGTTGGTAATTTCAGAAACTGCTGTTCCTAAACTCCAGTCAAGTTGTGATAAAATGGCGTAAATGGAAAGTATTACTCCGGCCAGCAATAAACCGGATTGAAGTGTATCCGTCCACACAAGTGTTTTAATTCCTCCCCGGTATGTATAAATGAGCATGAGGCAAATAATGATGGTTACAGTAACAAAAAACGGAACGTGATAATGATCAAATACAAAAAGTTGCAGTAGCTGCTGCCAGATACAATCTTAATGCAGCGCCAATTAATCTTGAAATCAAAAAATAAAATGAACCAGTTACCTGAGAATTTCTGCCGAATCTGGAATTCAGATATCCATAGATAGAAGTGAGATTATATTTATAATACAGCGGAAGTAAAACTTTTGCGATGAGAAAATAGCCGAGCAGATATCCTAGAACAAGCTGCATGTATGAAAACTGTGCGCTTTCAACAGTTCCGGGAAGAGAGATGAATGTCACCCCGGATAGTGAATCACCAATCATTCCAAACGCAACTGCGTACCACGGTGATTTTTTGTTTCCAAGAAAATAAGCATCATTACCTGCGTTACGCGAAGTGAATAACGCGATTGTAAATAAAACCGAGAAATAGCAAAGAATGCAGGCAAGTATTAATCCCGGTGACATAGTTTTTTCTTAGTTCAGTATCAAAAAATACAATACAAAGACAATCAATCACAGCTTTGCAAGAATGAGTGATGCGCGAATACAATTAACAACATTTGCACAGTTTCTTTGTAATCCGTGTATGTATTGAAATATCACGTTGTTTGAAGTACTGATGAAAACAAATTCTAATTATATACCTGACCACTCACAAGAAACTTTTTAATCTTAGACTTTCAAATTATTTGTGACAATGCTCACGTTTGTCTAGAAAATTATTTCCAACTTTGTATTAGATTTCAGATGAATGAAATTTGAGTTTAGAACGAACGACAAAACAAAATAAATAATTATGGCAGTAGAAATTACAGATGCAAACTACGATGAATTGGTAGGAAAAGCAGACAAACCGGTTGTGTTGGATTTTTGGGCAGCGTGGTGCGGACCGTGCAGAATGGTTGGACCGTTGATTGATGAAATGCATACAGAATATGCAGGAAAAGCAATTATCGGAAAAGTGGATGTAGATAATAATCCCGGCATTGCAGGAAAATTTGGCATCAGAAACATTCCTACCATCGCATTCATTAAAAACGGACAGGTAGTTGACAAATCAGTTGGTGCGGTTCCAAAAGCGCAGCTGACTTCTAAACTGGATGCAATTTTATAAGTAGTACTTTTTAATTATAAAGAAATGAAGGATGCGGCGACGTGTCCTTTTTTTTTGTGCTTTTTGAGGACAAAGGCAAAAGGACAAAAGAAAAAAGGGAGCGTTTTAGACCTTTAGGATTTTTAGACCTTTAGAACTTTTCATTTCAACACTCTTACTTCGACTTCGAGAACCTCAGTCTCCGTAGGCGGCTTTCATCAACTTCGTACTTCTAACTTCGTCACTCGTACTTCCTCCCCTTAATCTCTTCTCTCAACAGCCTGCAGCGTATTCATCATCAGTGAAGCAATTGTCATAGGGCCAACACCGCCTGGAACCGGAGTTATGTATGAACATTTAGGCGCTACTTCATCAAATTTGACATCTCCCAGTAATCTGAATCCAGATTTTTTTGTAGGATCATCTACGCGGGTGATTCCAACATCTACCACCACTGCGCCTTGTTTAACCATATCGGCTGTAAGAAATTCTGCTTTACCTAAAGCCGCAATAATGATATCTGCATTCTGACAAAGTTCTTTCAGGTTTTTGGTTTTTGAATGTGTTAATGTTACGGTGCAATTTCCAACTTTGGTATTGCGCGCCATCAGAATACTCATGGGAGAGCCTACTATATGTGAACGTCCGACAACCACACAAGATTTACCGGATGTTTCTACATTGTAACGATCAAGTAATTCTACTATTCCAGCCGGAGTTGCAGGTAAAAAACAAGGAAGATTTAAAACCATTCTTACCAGATTTTCCGGATGAAATCCGTCAACATCTTTTGCAGGAGAAACGGCCAGCGTTACTTTATGCTCATCAATGTGTTTTGGTAATGGAAGCTGAACGATGTATCCGTCAATTTTCGGATCTTTATTTAAGTCATCAATTTTCTGAAGTAATTCTTTTTCTGAAATAGTTTCAGGTAAAGAAATTAAAGAAGATTCAAATCCAACTTTTTCACAGGCTTTTACTTTTGCATTGACGTAAGTCAGACTGGCTCCGTTATTTCCAACTATTACGGCTGCAAGATGAGGGATTTTTTTCCGGAAGCTTTTCTCACTGCTACTTTTTCTGCAATCTCCAGTTTTATATCGTCAGATGTTTTGTTGCCGTCCAGTAAAATCATAAGTTGTTTTTTGAGGTTTCATTCAAATATATTGAAAAAAAAGGACAGAGGGCTAAGGCCAAAG
Source organism: Crocinitomicaceae bacterium (assembly GCA_016719925.1). Classification (GTDB taxonomy): domain Bacteria; phylum Bacteroidota; class Bacteroidia; order Flavobacteriales_D; family Crocinitomicaceae; genus JADJGJ01. Next base: position 37,851 of record JADJYC010000014.1, read on the forward strand.
GTCAAAGGGAAAAGCAAAAAGGGAAAGGGTTGGAGGTTATGGGATTGATTTTTCGGATTTTCTGTCCTTTTAATAATTTAAGATTCAAATCAAAAATCAGCAATCGCAAATCATTAATCGGAAATGAACTTTATTACCGTTGCGCTTTTACTTCATCCAAAGTTACCTCGCCACCTTTGTTGCCCCACGAATTGAGAATGAAATTCATCACATCTTTTATTTCTTCATCATTTAATGGTTGTGGCGGCATAATGGTATTGTAAGTTATTCCATTCACTACCATTTCACCGCTTGATCCGTTGATAATTTGTTTTATTGCACGGTTTTTATCTGCCATTAAATAATCTGAATTTGCCAGTGGCGGAAATACACCTTCAACACCTTCTCCTTCACTTTGATGACAGGCAACACAATTGGCCTGATAGACTTTTTCTCCGCTGGCATATTTGTTTCCTGCAGTTTCGGAATTAGCTTCTTCAGTTGAATTTTGTGAGGAGTTGCAAGAGATTGCCAGGAAGAAGAAAACGAAATATAATATGCGGTTCATGATTTTAATTTGTTGCAAAATTAATGTGTTTAATGAGCTATAATGAGAAATTGACAAACAAGATTATTAATCAATCTCCACATAAAACCCATCTTCCGTTTTCATAAACCGTTTTCCGGCTTTCAGCGTGTCAAAAAGTTGAATAGATTCAGCAAGACTGATAGACGGAAAATCAATGACTTCATAAAGTTCTCCGTTCAAAGCCATCTTGCCAAAATAAATAGTGTTTTCTTTCAGATACCAGGTTCGGATTTTTGTGTCTTTATATAGTTTACCATTGGTGTACCATTCCATTTGTCCCTGACTGTCATCATAGATGTGAATGATATGCCACGCATCTGCTGCAGAATAATGTTTCCATGATCCAATCAGAGAAGGAGCTCCGTCAGAAACTTTTTCTTTTTTGCAGCTGAATAAAACAATTGCCAGAGAGAATAAAATGAAAATACGCATGAATTAAAATTACAAAAAATACCGATTCAGAAAAATTATTTCCGGACAGGCTCCATGTCAAACGGAGTGCGGTTTACTATCGATCTTCCCAATGTCAGCTCATCAGTATAATGCAACTCAGTTCCTACTGAAACGCCACGTGATAAGGTTGTAATAGTCAAAGAGAATTCAGATAATTTACGGAATAGATAAAAATTAGTAGTATCCCCTTCCATGGTTGCATTGAGCGCAAGAATAATTTCATCTGCTTCACCGTTTTTTACGCGGTCAATCAGTGAAGTAATGTTCAGGTCATTCGGTCCTATTCCTTCCATGGGAGAAATAACACCACCCAAAACATGGTAGACTCCAAAAAATTGTTGTGTGTTTTCAATGGCCATGATATCACGGATATCTTCCACCACGCAGATAATTTTTTTGTTGCGGCTTGGCTGAACACAAATAGAACAGATTTCGGTATCAGAGATATTACCGCAGTTTTTACATGAACAGATTTTTGATTTGATATTCCCCAATGATTTAGAGAACAATTCAATTTCTTCTTCTTTCCGTTTCAGCAGATTTAACACCAGACGCAATGCTGTCTTTCTGCCAATTCCCGGAAGGGAAGCAAAATGATCAACCAATTCTTCAACATGTCTGGATGAAATATTCATGAATTCAAATTTAGTAATTTGTTTTTTTCAAAATAAATTGCCCGGTTTATTCTTTCAACATACACTTGATGATATTGTTTTACAGTCAAATTGATTGGTGAACCAGCTTGTTTGTCTGATTGATCCAACTTTATTACCTTTAACCCAATCAATCTGAAATGAATGAATAATCAGGATGTCCGCTGGAAGCAACGATTTGAAATTATAAACTTGCTCTTATACAATTGAAAAAATTTGTTGAGAAGGGAAATGAGCTGAATGAACTGGAAGAACAAGGTCTTATCAAAGCTTTTGAATATACATACGAATTGGCATGGAATACCTTGAAGGATTTTTATGAAAATCAAGGTGAATCTGGAATTCAGGGAAGCAGGGACGCAATTCAAATGGCATTCAAAAGAGGACTGATTAATAACGGTGAAGAATGGATGAAAATGTTGCTGGATAGAAACCGGACTTCACATTCGTACAATGAAAAAATCGCTGATGAAATAAGTAAGAGTATTCTGGAAAACTATTATTCCAATTTTGTGAAACTGGAATCAGACCTCAATAAAATTCTGAGTGAATGAAATTTGGTTTGGCTGATCATACAATTGAAAATATTCAACAGGTATTTTCTGGATTTAATGAAATTGAAGAAGTTATTCTTTATGGTTCACGTGCAAAGGGAAATTATAAAGAGGGTTCAGATATCGATTTGACAATTAAAGGTAAAGTGATCAATAAGGATTTTCTGAACAGACTGCAAATTCAGCTTGATCAACTCTATTTGCCATATACATTTGATATCTCATGTTTTGAAGATTTATCCAATGAATCTTTGATCGATCACATTAAGAGAGTTGGTGTATCTTTTTACCAGAAAAAAAATAAGGAATGAAATCTCTCCTTCTTAAACTAAAAATCATTCAGCAGTTCAGGTCAGAATTGAATTATTCAGTTGAAGAATTTGTTGGCATGATGAAAAACAAAGTGGATTATTCAACTTTTGGATTTATGTCTGACGCAACAGATGTGATGTCAGGAAGTGACAACGATTTCAAGGGATTAATTTCTGAAAAGCAATTCCGCCTTAAACACAAACGTAAAATGTTTAGTGGAAATATGAGTATTCCTTTGGTGGAGGGAACAATTGAACAAAAGGGAAACAAACTGCAGATTCAAACAGAAATCAATGCGTTTAAGGGACCTCTTAAATTTTTGTTTTTCATGGTGATAATCACTTTTATGATTAATGTTGTTTTGATTTCAATCTGGTTGAAAGAAGATACAGCAATTGCTAAAAACATGATTTTTCCAACCGTAATGGGAATGATCATTTTTCCTTTATTCGTTTATCTTGTCATGAGACTAAGTGTTTCAGGTGTGAAAAGAAAAATTGAGAAACACCTTTTCAAATTGGAGACAAACTAATTCTGTCAGCTATGTTGCATGCGACCTGGAAAAAACATCAGCTTCAGTTTAAACAACCGGGAGGAACTTCCAGAGGTGTTTTGCATACCAAAAATTCATGGATCATTGAGTTTACAGATAGTGCAAATTCAGATTCAAAGGGAGTAGGAGAGGCTTCAATCATTGAAAATTTATCACCAGACTGGAATTCAGATTATGAAAATAAAATTGATGCCGTTTGTAAAATATCAATCAGATAATTGAAAAAAAACTCAGAGATCTGAATGATTATCCTTCAATTCGTTTTGCAGTTGAATCAGCATTGCTTCAAATTAAAAACGGTCAGGATTATTTTCCATCTGAATTTACTGAGGGAAAAGGTTGTATTCCCATTAACGGTTTGGTTTGGATGGGTACCAGAGAATTCATGGAAAAACAGCTTGATGAAAAACTGAAAGATGGATATACCTGTATTAAATTAAAAATTGGCGCACTCGATTTTGAAACGGAACTTGAAATACTGAGAAACATCCGTTCACGTTATTCAGAAAAAGAAATTGAATTAAGAGTAGATGCAAACGGTGCTTTTAAAAAAGAAGATGCTTTGTCAAAACTGGATCTGCTTTCAAAATTTAAATTACATTCCATTGAACAACCCATTCAGGCCGGGCAACCTGAGATTATGCACAATCTTTGCAGACAGACTCCTCTGGCAATTGCACTGGATGAAGAGTTAATTGGAGTAAACAAAAAAGAGCATAAAGAAAATCTCATTCACGAAATTAAACCGCAATACATTATTTTAAAGCCAAGTCTGGTTGGTGGATTTCAAAGTTGTGATGAATGGATTTTAGCAGCTGAAAAGTACAACACCGGCTGGTGGATCACTTCTGCGCTTGAAAGTAATATTGGATTGGATGCAATTGCGCAGTACACCTTTACAAAAATGTAACAATGCCTCAGGGTTTGGGAACGGGGCAGTTGTTTAGCAATAATTTCCATCTGAATTGAAGATTGAAAAGGGAAACTTTGGAGGAAGGGGTAAAAATTCTAAAAGACCTAAAATTCCTAAAAAAAATAGATGCTTCGTAGTCTGGAGTCTTTAGTCTGTTGTCATTAGACTGTAGTCTAAATTGTGAATAGAGAACTTAATTACTTAAGCATTTCTGATTTATAGACTTTTAGACATTTAGGATTTTTAGAAATTTAGACCTTTAGGCTTTTCGCACTTCTAAAGCTCCTTCGTAAACTTCTTATGAGAATCAGCAAAATTTTCTTTCAGATAGAAACGATGTGCGTCTTCTCTTTTTTTATTGGAAGTTACTTCTACCTGCGGAATATTTCTCTTTCTTAATTCGTTCAAAAGAAATTCCATCAGTTTATTTCCAACTCCTTTTGAACGATGAGTTTCAGCTACAACCATTTCCTGAATTTCAGCAATGGGTCCACTGTGGTGAAGTAATAGTTGAATATGACAGGATACAAACCCAACTGCCTTTTCATTTTCAATTGCCAGCACGTAAATGATCTGATCGTTATCCAGATTTTTGTAAAATATTTTACGCTGACTCTCTTTATCAAACGTTGTACTTTCAAGCAGATTGATGAATTGATATACTATTTCAAAATCATTGCTGGTGGCCGGTCTGAAAGTTATCATTTGAAAAGTTTATTAATTAAAATCTTTTTGATTCAGGTCATGAAAAGTCTTTACACCGCCAAGAAATTTTTTGAAGACAATATTTCTTTTGTACAAACCAACAGCATTGAATGTGTCAAATTCATGTTTGAGGGCTTTTCTTTTTTTCAAAAGCGCTGACAGCTCACTGTAATAACTCATGTGTGCACTAAATACCACACCAAAATGCCGGAACTGAAATTTAAAAAAAAATAAACTTGCTGCAATTCCGTCGAGACAAAGGCGTTTGAATATTTTAAAAAATAAAATTCCCTGATAATTTTTTGTAATCATATAAAGACTGTTTCTGAAATTCAGATAGGTCTTTTTAGGATTCATGTAACTCAGTGTTCCGCCACCTACGTGGTAAATATGTGAATGTGCGCAGTAATAAATTTTATGTCCTTTTGATTTTAATCTCCAGCACAAATCAATTTCTTCCATGTGAGCAAAAAAATTATCATCCAGTCCGCCTGCTTCATGATAAAGTTTAGCCCGGATAAACATACAGGCGCCGGTAGCCCAGAAAATTTCACGGTTTTGATTGTACTGCCCGTTATCACTTTCAATGTTTTCAAATATTCTTCCCTGACAAAACGGATAAAAATCTTTATCTAAAAATCCACCGGCAGCACCGGCGTGTTCAAATTTTGTTTTATCATGCCAGGCAAGAATTTTTGGCTGAACAGCAGCAATGTCCGGATTTTCATCAAGCAGTTGAATGCAGGGATTCAGCCAGCCCGGAGTCACTTCTATATCTGAATTTAAGAGAACATAATACGTTGCTTCTACTTTTCTGAGAGCATCATTATAACCTTTTGCAAAACCACCGTTCTCCTCGTTGAGAATAATTTCTACTTCAGGGAAATTTGTTTTTAAAAAAGAAACGGAATCATCGGTTGAACAATTATCAGCAACTATTACAGATGCCTCTTTGGAATTGGCCAGTACTCCGGGTAAAAATTTTTCAAGAAAACCTTTACCGTTATAATTTAATATGACAACCGCTGTTTTTTTCATCCCGGATTAACCGGCACGAAAATACTAAGGATTTATATAATATGTGTTGCTGTTTCCGCCGTAATGCAAATTGTTTCCGTCATTGGGATCATCAATATTTGAAAACGGTGAATCGCGTTTATGCAGATCATGTTCCCAGCGGTAGTTCTGCAATTCCCCCTGCATTTCAGAGTGCAGAAGCGGGTAATCATTGGTCACCAGATCCGGATTATAAAAGACAAAACGGATGTTGGAACGCTGACCGACCCTGTAATATTGCCAGATCTGATAAGGATAAGCACTTGGTTCATTTGGACGGTCCATAATTGCATCCGGTGCGCCGTATTTTAACCAAACACGACCCCGGTCAGTTTCATATCCGGCTTTGATTTGGGTTCCAAACAATACTTCTGTTTTCTGAACCTGTGAACGGTATTTCATCCAGGCTTCGTATGGCTTTTCAGGACTGGTAGTATTCCAGAACGCAAAGAAATATTTTTCCATCAGCGTTGTATCCGTTCCTTTTAAAATCCCACGAATAGTCTCATATTCAAATCCCGGTGATATTGGCATCAGACTTCCTAAATAATAAGGAATAGAATCCCATGGAACAGAATTTTTGAAGGAAGGATCTATCTGAATATTTTCTGTAGAAACATAATCGTATTGCTGAATTAAATTGCGGCGCTGGAAATAAACATTTTTTGTAAGTACAGTATCATTCTCTGTACTGATCAGATTGATGTTGAGATCATATTCACCGGATGGCAGTGATTCAATTGGAAGATAAGCAATCACCGGAGTTACAGGGCTGCTTTTCTGCCGCTGGAATTTGAAGATGTTCTCATATTGTTTTCCGCTTTTGAATTCTGAAATGGTGTAGGTAAGTACATATTCAGAATTTCCATATAAAATATCCGCGTTATATACTTCAAAATAAAAGGCTATTTTATTAATTTCCGGCGGGTAATAGTTTGTCAGATAAGGAAGAATAAAAAATCCGTTTTTGACAAAATTGTTTTGCTGGTCAGATTTATACGCATCTTCTATCAACTCCACATCAGAAATAAATACTTCTTTTTCTTTAAACTCTTCAATGATGATGGATTGTGAACCTGAAACCGTTTCACCTGAAATGACATCTTTAATAGTTAATTCGTAATTATAAATTCCTGGTGCAATTCCGTAACGCTGCACATCATAAAAATCATCCACAATTGAATCTAACATTACCGGTGATGACAGCAGATACTTATCAAAAAACACAATACTGTCTTTCCAGCGGAAAATCTGTGTGATTTCTACATTGGCTACTAATCCTGCTCCATCATTTTTGTATTTGAACGTACCTCCTGAAAACTGCAGGGAGGTAGCAACATAGGGTTGTTTGTCAGGAATATAGAAAACTTTATAGTTAAAAAACGCCTATAGCACAGCCTGACTGGAAAGTGCAACAGTTGACAACATCAGTAAAATCAGTAATCGCATAGGTGAGAGGTTAACCTTTTTGTAAAGTTACAAATTCCTTACCAACCTTGGGTTTAGATTTGAGTCAAAGGGATTTATGGGTGATTGAACGGTTGACAGAAGAAATAATCTGCGTTATTTTTTTCTGAAAAATTTGTAAATAAGAAAATATAGCTACTTTTGCCCCGGATAAATGGCAGAGCGGTCGAATGCGGCAGCCTTGAAAACGGTTGTACCGCAAGGTACCGGGGGTTCGAATCCCTCTTTCTCCGCCAGATTGAAAACGAAGACCCAACCGGGTCTTTTTTTTTTGCAGTAAGAGGAGATGGAATTTACAGTTTATATCTTAAAAAGCCAGAAAGATCAGAAGTATTATTATGGCTATTCTCGTGATGTGGAATCAAGGTTATTGCAACATAATCTTGGTCAGGTGAAAAGTACCAGATCGCGCATACCATTTGATTTGCACTACACAGAGAAGTTCAAGACAAAACGGGAAGCAATTCAAAGAGAACATTATTTTAAATCATACGACGGTTATAAGTGGCTTAAAACAAAACAAATCATTTAATTTTTTCATGTCTTGAAAACTGTTGCCCCAATGGGATCATGAAATAATCCCTCGTTTGTTCGTATTAATTCAACGAAAGTGAAAATCAGCAAACTGATCCGATAACAATTACGAAGTGATCTTGATTTTATTAATTCAATCCCGCCTTCTCCGTTTCATCAATCCTTGAAGCATCAACCACAAATGAATTATCATCTTGCTGAATCAGGTAAACAAATTTCTGACCCCATAAAATTTCATTCGCTTTGTAGGATGAACGGGAATAAACGGTTTGTGAAAAGGATTCGTCAAATGCTTTGATCATAATGATGATTTCTGCGTCTTTTGAAATTGAATCTGAGGGAGTCATTTTATACATTGGGCTTGATTCATTGATAGGATGCACAACTGTCCAAACAGAGGGAAACAACACAATTTTTTTTCTTTCAAGGTCAAGCGTAAAGAAATTTCTTAATTCAGAATTCTCTCTTTTCAATGAAAGGGTAACTGTAATTTCTACTTCAAACAATTCGCTTTGTCTCAGATTAATCACTCTGAACATAAAACCATTGATATCCTGATAAGGAGCAATAACAGCATTTGTACTGTATTTTATTCTTGCCGTAGGTTTGGAAAAACGTCCGTATAACAAACCGGTAGCCAAAGCAAAAGAGAGTAAACCAAGCATGGCTTCAATTGCTGCGATAATATTAGTTGCCATTCCAACCGGTGCTACCCGTCCGTAACCCAAAGTGGAAATCGTTTGGGCACTGAAAAAAAATGCTTCGGTAAATTTTTCAAATGGTTTCTGCAGTTATTCCGGTCAGATGCTCAACACCAATCAGCACATAAACACTTGCAAAAAATAAATTGACAACAACGTATGCAAATAAGATAACAGTAAAAAAATTGAACCAGGACATGGTGGTCAGCGAATGAAAAAAACTCTTTCTGTCCCAGAAAGAAATGTTGATTTTTTTTACATTGAATGAGCCGTCCTTGTTCAACGAACGAATATTTCCGGAAGATGATTTTTCACCCAATCCCAGATCATTATAATTTTTTTGTTTTTGCTCTGACATTATTCTTATCTAATGATGCGAATATCGACTTTTTATTGATTATGGGTATAAAAATTAAACTGATCAGATTGCACTTTTGGGAATTATTCATGGTCAGAAAAATTCGGCAACTATGTGATGCTCTTCTTAAAAGTACTGCTGTAAGGTTCTTCTTAAGAACTATGAATTATAAAGATTATCTTTTATTACGCTAACTTTGTTCATGCATTTTTCAGATCTGTTTTCAGATTATTCTTTCACTACGATATTGCTGATTGCGTTCTTCTCTCTCCTTGCTGGTTTTATAGATTCAATTGTTGGGGGAGGTGGACTCATTCAGCTTCCTGCACTTCTGATTAACTTGCCGCATACACCGGTATTAACGGTTTTTGGAACAAATAAAATTGGATCACTCGCCGGTACCTCTATTGCGGCTGTTTCATATTCACGTAAAATAAAATTTGATTTCAAACTGCTGTTGGTCATTTCTTTTTTTGCATTTGTTTCAGCCTATCTGGGAGCAAAAATTGTCAGCTATGTTCCGGTAGATTCGCTCAAACCAATCATACTTGTTATCTTGTTGGTAATAGCCGTTTTTACATGGCTTAAAAAAGATCTGGGATCTGTTTCCACAAAATCGTTATCACAAACCAGACAAATGATATACGGTTCAATTGCAGCAACTTTAATTGGATTTTATGACGGTTTTTTTGGACCGGGAACAGGCAGTTTTTTTGTACTGGCTTTTGTGTTAATTCTGGGTTTTGAATTTCTTCAGGCAACAGCTTATACCAAAATTGTTAACTGCATTACCAATATTTCAGCTCTGATCGTTTTTATCCGTGAAGGAAATTATATCCTTGAAATTGCAATACTTGTAGCTGCATTTAATGTCATAGGAAGTTTTATTGGCAGTCACATGGCAATCAGAAAAGGCAACGGATTTATCCGTATTGTATTTCTGGCGATTGTCATTCTCATGATTGGCAGATACAGTTATGATATCTTCATGAATAATGGTTAATGTTTTCAAAATGCAATTTTGAAATTATCATTTTTCCACCAGATAATTCAGCTCCGTTACCCCGCAGGAAAATTGTTTGGCACTGATCAGATTTAATTTTGTGCTGCCCTGTACATCTTTAAATAGTGGAATTCCTTGTCCCAGAATTATGGGATTAACAAAGAGCCAGTAACCATCAATCAAATTCTCTTTAATGAGCGAATGTGTTGCAGACGGGCTGCCAAAAAGTAAAATATCCGGACCCAAAGTTTGTTTTATTTCACGAATTTGTTCAGCAAGATTATCTGAAATGACTTTTGTATTGGTAAAGTTGGATTCATTTAATGTTTTTGATAAAACAATTTTCTGAATTTTTTTATACCACTGGGAGTGTACTTTATCGTGATTTGTTGCATTTGGTTTGTCTGCTGCTGTCGGCCAGTAGTTCTCCATCATCTGAAAAGTGACTCTGCCGTAAAGTGCTGTATCACCAGTATTAATTCGTTTCTCTACATGATTAAAAATTTCATCATTGACAGTAATCCAGTTCATTTCTCCGTTTGGTCCGGCAACAAAACCGTCCAGGGAAATATGCATAAAAGAAATTATTTTTCTCATTGAGATTTTTGCTTTAAAATTTATATTCGATAAAACTAAGACTATTTAACTGAAATAAGACGTTTCATTTATATTGGAAAATTTATTCAAAAACAAAGCTTTAACTCTTGATTTATAAAACTGTTAGCCGGAATTTTTTATTGAAAAAAATCGCAAATTATCATTTAACCCTAAGCTTCAAAAGTGCCGGAAGCAATTTCTGTTCAGCAATAAACGGTATTCCAAAAGTTCTTTCAGCGTATCTGGTCTGAATGGTTTTGATGACTTCCGTTTCTGCAATTGCCCTGCTTTTCAATAGGGGATCATTTAATTCTGGCACCATAGACAGACACTGATTGATCAGCCACGCATAGGGTTTGATTCCGGCTCTTTTTAAATCGTCCTGTAATGTGCCCGCTTCACGCATGGGTGTAGTTTCCGGTAATGAAACAAGTATAATTTTAGAATGTACCTGATCTTGTAAAGTCATGAAAGGTGTTGTTAATCTTCCGGCATTCATACTATTTCGCATAATATCTCTGTGATAACTGCCTGCAGTATCAAGTAATAATAAAGTATGACCAGTTGGAGCGGTATCCATTACAACAAATTTTCTTTTTGCCATATGAATGGCTTTTGAAAAAGCATGGAATACAGCAACCTCTTCTGTACAGGGTGATTTTAAATCTTCAAGAATTAATTTTTTGGCATCATCCGTTTTATCTTTTCCTTTTTGCTCCAGAATTTTTTCAATGTACTTCTGAGTTTCTACTTTTGGATCAATGCGTTCCACTTTGAGGGTAGAAGGTAATTCACCAAGCTGGTCAATGAAATCCTGAATATGAGCTGCCGGATCAGTAGTTGTAAGTAAAACTTCATGACCTTTTTTTGCAAGTAAAACAGCAATTGCGGACGCGGCAATTGTTTTTCCAACACCACCTTTTCCCATGGTCATAATTAATCCATAATTCTGATTTCCGCATAACTCTTCAGTAAGTGTTTCAATATCACCTAAATTATTCACAAAAGATTTTTTTTCGGATATCATATTATCTGAAATAAACTTTTGTAGTTCAGGACTAAAAAGTGAACGGATTTTTTGAACTCCAAGCACGTTGTAAGACAAAAGCGGAAACGTTTTTGAAGGCAGTATTTTAAATTTTCCGGAATGCTGTTCAATTGTATTTGAGCAAGTTCTTCGATTTTTTTGCAAATGAATCTTGTTTGCTGTGTACCTTGAAAACACCATTGATGTACAAATGCTGATTATTCATGCCCAGTTCACGTAATTCATCACTTGTCCTTGACGCTTCTTTTAATGAAGCTTTGTCAACCCGTGCCACAATATAGAATTCAGTGAGCGTTGAATCTCTCAGTCTTTTAACCACCGTATGATATCTTTCTTTACCGCTTTTTAGTGCTGAAGTCGGTCCAAGACAAGATGCTCCGTCAGGATTTTCTTCCGTAAATCCTGACCACGCCGCAGGCAATTCAAGCAAACGAAGTGTATGACCCGTTGGAGCAGTATCAAAAATTATAACGTCAAAATTTGCACCTTCAGTTTCTCCGGAAACGAACCGGGAAAATTCATCGAACGAAGCAATTTCTGTTGTGCAAGCACCTGATAAATCTTCTCTGATTTTTTTTATTTCTTCTTTGCTGGCAATTCCCTCTAATGGTTCTGTCACCCGGTTGCGATATTCTTCAGCGGATTTTTCAGGATTAATATTGATTGCAAAAAGACGTTCAACTTCTTTAACAGGATTTATTTTTCATTCACTTCACTTTCCAGAACGTCCTCAAGGTTTGAAGCAGGATCAGTACTGACAAGTAAAACTGTTTTACCTGAATCAGCCATTTCAACTGCCGTTGCACAGGCAAGGGATGTTTTACCGACACCACCTTTACCGGTAAAAAATAAATAACGCGTAGTTTGATTATTTTCCATACGGTACACTGTTTTTTTGATGGGATGATTTTTATTTTCGCCCGGCTTCAAAAATTACCTAGGCAAAGTAATGTGAAATTATCCGGTTAATCAAGAATGAAAAAGATCCTTCTGTATGACAGTTGTCATTTTATTCTGCCAGTTTCAGAATTTTCAAAGCGCCTTTTCCAACAATGACCAAAACAATAGTTCCGATAATCAGATCCGGATATGCAGAGTTAGTTATGTAAACAAGTCCGCCTGCTGCTATTACACTCAGATTGACAAGAATGTCGTTGGAAGTGAAAATCATACTTGCGCGCATGTGGGCTTCCTGACTTTTACTTTTTTGAAGCAGATACAAACAAAGTCCGTTACCAATCAAAGCAAGAACAGATATCAGTACCATGGTTTGAAAAGATGGAACAGTTTCCAGTCCGGCAAATCGCCGCCTCATTGTTTCAATGAAACCTATCACGGCAAGAATGAGCTGAAAATAGCCGGCTGCTCTTGCTATTTTCTTTTTGCGTATTAACGATCCTCCAACTGCAAAAAGTGCCAGAGCGTAAACTAAACTGTCAGCCAGCATGTCTAAACCGTCAGCAACAAGGCCCATCGAATGCGAATTAAAACCGGCTATAAATTCGAGAACGAAAAAGAAAAAGTTGATGCCCAGAACCTGACGGAGTAATTTTTTTTCCGAGTTTGCATTTTCAACTGAAGGTGGAATATCATCCGATTGAACACTTTCTACCAGAACGGTGTCCAGTTTTAAACTTTCTAAGCGATACAATATTTCATCACAAAGTTCTGTATGATAAATGGTCAGCTGTCTTTTTTCAAAATCAAAATCCATCCACTGAATAGTTGTCTGATCATTCAGTTTCATCCGTATCAGCTGTTCTTCTGACGGACAATCCATTTTTGATATTTTAAAAATGGTTTTGTACATGATGGATCAGCAGGTCAAATTGTTTTTGGTAAAATTACGCAAAATGAAGAGGGGGAGAAGTATTATGAACCGTATTTAGTTTCTTACAAGAAAATTCTAAGTTCCATTTGTCATTTTTACGCGGTTTTTTCAGTGATTAGAAACCGCCTTCAACCCAATAATAGATCCAATTAACGTAATCAGAAAAAGCATTCGTAAAAAAGTTGCCGGTTCTTTAAATACAAATATCCCAATTAATACTGTCCCAGCTGCGCCAATGCCGGTCCACACCGCATAAGCCGTTCCAATGGGTAAGGTCTGTGTTGCTTTGATCAATAAAACCATACTAATAGAAAGTGCAACCAGAAAACCGGCATACCAGCCATACATTTCATTTCCTGTTTCCCCTTTCGCTTTTCCAAGACAAAATGCAAATGCCACTTCAAAAAGTCCGGCGATGATTAAAATTATCCAGTTCATTTTTTTTGTTTTGTTTGTAATGTTCTATTTCTTTATGATTTGTGCAGACAACTATTCCGCATGGCTATGAGATGATTATCAAAATTGGTAAA
>JADJYC010000015.1 GCA_016719925.1 Crocinitomicaceae bacterium
AGGTAAATCAAACTTTATTGTAAACATTCCATCTGTTGGGTTTGGATATGCTTTGAAATTAAATTCATTGAAAAGTTCTCCTGTACCTAAACAACTAACAACAGAAATGTCAGCTGTTGCAGCATTTGAACAACCATTTCCATCTGTGTAATCATAAGTTATCGTAAACGTTCCGCTGTTAGCCGGATCAAAATTTCCACCGCTTACACCAGTTCCGGAATAGGTTCCGCCAAGTGGTGATCCACCGGTCAGAGCAAATACTGCATCATCTTCACACACCTGATTAAATGAAGCAAGTGTAACAGTTGGTGCAGTGTTTACAGTAATTGTTGCTGAAGCAGATTGCGGACAAGCGTAAATATCTACGAGAGAATAGGTGATTAATTGTGTTCCTGAAAGAGGATCAAAAGAAGAACCTGTTACTCCGGTTCCGGAATAAGTACCTCCGCTTGGTGATCCTTCAGACATAATATAAGGTGAATCATTATCACACAATGCCGGAAAAGCCGCTAAGCTTGCTCCGTTTGTCGGACAGTCAATAACAAGTGTGTACGCGGTACTTCCAATACATCCGCTTGCATCAGTTACGGTTACCGTGAAATTATAAGTTCCTGTTGCCGTTGGCGTACCTGATAAAACTCCGCCGGTTGATAAAGTTGTTCCGGGAGGTAATGCACCAGCTGTCACAGAATATGTGACTGAACCTAATCCGTTTGTTTGAGACAGAGTTTGATTATAAGAAGCACCTGCAGTTCCGTTAGGTAAAGATGATGGTGTGACAGTCAGAGTAGGGCATACGTATGGCGTATAAACAAAATTGTCAATGCCAATATAATCTGAATTTGTTCCTGATGGTCCGCCATCTGTTACATAATATCTGAACGCAAATCTGCCGGATGTTGGTGCAGATAATCCTGATATGGTAATTGTATATTGCTGCCAGTTAAGATACGGATATACTCCCAGAGCAAGTGTAGGATTTATTTCAAGTAGTAAGGTTGTAAAATCTCCTACTGCTGCTGATCCTGTTCCAACATTTGTACTGGCACCGTTTGTACTCATGCGAACCTGAAGGTTATCTGCCCACATATTGTCCGGACTTGCATGTGTGTAAAATGTGATAACGTCTCCGTTTTTAATGGTCACATTTGGAGTTACCAGTTACTGATCGTATTTGCTCCGGTAGTATTATTAAAATTAGCTCCGATATATGAATCAGAAGCTCCGTTAAATGCAGCAAATACAGTACCGTTTCCCTGAAACCAGTTTGTCAGTCCAACCGGTACGCTGTTGTTCTGCATTACCCAGCCTGACCCGGCAAGTGTGGTAATTACATCCAAAGTTTTTCAGTGATTTTGTGCATTTTGTCTGCAAGGAGATTACTGAAAAATTCCGGTAACAATTGACGCAGATTTTTGAATAAAATTTTTCATAAGTTTCTCTTTAATTAGTTATCTCGATCCACCACCTTTAACAGCAGTTTTTAATTCAGTGACTTTGGAAATTTCAGACTGAAGTTCTGTTTGTAATGTTGCAAATCTTTTTAAAGTCAGAGATGAATTTAATTCTGTCAGATACGCATCAAGTGCCACTGAGTATTCCTGTTTGATACGGTCAGATTCTGTTTTTGTAGCAGTAGCAGAATTCAGGTAAGCCTGATAAGTTGTGTTTACATTTCCGGCTAGGATTTCCAGCTTTTCTGATTCAGCAGATATTTTTTCATTACCAACAATATTTGTACTGGGTTGTGTTTGTGCTGAAACCAAATTCTAGAAAATTCCGGCAAAGAGTAGGTGCAGTTTTTTTAGCATAAAAAAGTTTTTCCGGCTAAAATACTCAAGATACAGTGCCAAGTCAAGTATTGACAGCCACTTGTTTGGACAAAGTTTTGGTGAAAAGTATCAAAGGATATTTAGTTGAACGATTTAAATGAAGCTAATCGGATTCAACTTTCATAAAAAAGATGTGGCATTTATTTCAAATACCACATCTTGATTTTAAAACGATATTACTGTTTAATCAACTTTTCAGTTTTAACCAGATTTTGATTTTCATCTGTAATTATTACTACATAAGCTCCATCTGCAAATTCACTTAGTGATATTTGCAGTTGACTTGAGATAATTGTATTTGTATAAATAATTCTTCCGGTCATATCCTGAATCTGAATTGTGCCTGTCAGGTTTTTAGAGTTCATTACACAAATAAAATCTTTTGAAGGATTTGGATAAATACTGAAACCTGAATTATTTTCTTCTTCCAGACTCAAACAATCAACTACAGAAACTACAGTTGTTTCTGAATCAGCACACGTCCCTGATAAAGTATAAGTCACATTGAAATTTCCGTTTCCAGAAACTGAAGTATTGAAAACTCCTGTAACCGGATCAATGCATGCACCACAATCTGCTGACCATGTCCCTCCTGAATTGGATGCTGTTAAAGTTGTGGTTCCAACTTGTCTGCAAATTGGCGGAACAGAATTAATGCTTGCATCCTGCTGTTGATTAACAGTGATTGTTTCTGTATCAGTATCACCACATGTTCCGGCAATGGAATAGGTAATTGTAAAAGTTCCGTTTCCTGCAACAAGCGGATCAAATAAACCAGTACTTGAATTTGTGATTCCTGTTCCTGACCAGATTCCGCCTGCATCTTGCGCAGTTAAATTAATTGCAGCATCTTGTGAACACATGTCTGTTACAGGATCAATAGTTGCATCGGCCAGATCGGTCACAACAATATTTTCTGTATCCGTATCCGGACAAACTCCGCCAATAGAATAAGTAATTGTAAATGTCCCCGCACCTGAAACGCCAGGATCAAAAGTTCCGTTTACACCATCTGTGATTCCTGTTCCGCTCCAGGTTCCTCCGGCATCGGCTGCAGTCAGATTCACCGCAGAACTGTTTGAACAAAGTTCAGAGGTTCCGGTAATAGTAGCATCTGATTGTTCATTTTACGATAATTGTTTCTGTATCTGTATCTCCGCATGTTCCTGCAAAAGTATAAGTGATTGTATGTGATCCGGTACCTGAAACTGCAGGGTCAAATGTTCCTGCAGATGAACTTGTAATTCCTGTTCCGCTCCACGTTCCTCCGGCTTCAACACCTGTCAAAGTAATTGATCCGTCTTCAGAACATAAAGCTGAAACTGAATTGATGGTTGCATCAAATCCATCAGAAACTGAAATGGTTTCTGTATCACTATCTCCGCACATTCCTCCAATGGTATAAGTAATAGTATGAGTTCCAATACCTGCGGCAGCCGGATCAAATGACGAACCTGTAACTCCTGTTCCGCTCCATGTTCCGCCGGCATCAGCTGCGTTTAAATTTACCGGAGAATCCGTTGTGCATAATCCGGCTTGTGGTGTAATTGTTGCATCAGCCTGAGGTGTTACAGTTGCAACAACCGGAGCACGTAAACTGGTGCAAGAATACTCTTCAATTTCCCAGTTGTAAAAGAAATAATAATAAGCGCCGCCCGCACTGCTGGAAGTTATTTCTATCAATCCCGGTAAGGTATAGGGATAAGAAGCACCCGCATTATTTCTGTATAAAGAAGGACTGCTGCCAACCAATGTTCCAAGCTGAAGATTTGTTCCAACCGGCACATCAAAATTTAAAGTAACTGTGCTTGTACCGTTTGGAATATTTACAACAGTTTGCTGAATAACATTACCAACATTATCTCTTAGCTGAATGGTTCTGTTACCTGCTCCGCTGGCATAAACTTTTACACTTTTTAATATAACCGGTGTAAGACATGTGAAAACCTGATGCTGATCCCCGTTAAAATTTCCGCCGGTTCCAAATGCATTAGTTGCTGGTCCGACAAATGCAATGTCACCGGCAATTTCTTCTTCAACATAATAAGTAGTGGTAGATGTAAGAACAGGTGTTGTATAATTTGTTCCGGTATTTAATAAGATGCCTCCGGATGAAGCATCATACCAGTTTAATGTATTGATGGAAGTTGCAGATAAATCTGCTGTATTGTTTTCGCAGATTGCATCTCCGGTTACTGAAGGTGCTGCAGGTTTGTTCACCGTGATATAACTGGTTTTTATTTCCGGATCACTTCCGTAAGAATTTGTTGCCGTAAGCTGAACGGTGAATGTTCCGTTTGCAGAATATATGTGAGATGGATTTTGCAAATTGGATGTATTTCCGTCACCAAAATTCCACAGCCAGGAAGTTGGACCATTCGTTGACAAATCAGTGAATGTGATATTACCGTTGCAGGTAGAAGTCACATCTGCTGAAAAATCAGCAACAGGAGGAGTTGTAGCAAGAACACAATTCCAGTCCATGTCAAATCCGGTTTCTTCCAAACCACCGTCAGAATGAAATCTGATTGTTAATGAATTTCCGGTAGAGTTTATTGTAGCCGGCGGAAGGTTGTTATTGCAATATGTACCCAGTAATGGTGATGCGGTTGATGGTCCGTCATAAACTCTCAGATAATCGTAATTACAATTTGTACCTGAACTTCCGGCTTCCACATCAAACATATTTACAGTCAGATTAACAGAAGTTGCACCAGTGGGTGAAATAGTAATCGTTGCATCTTCATTAGCACTGTAAGATGCTCCTGAACCGCCGCTGTCATATATGGTTCCGGAACAGGCCGTCTGAAGATTTCCTGTACCTGAAGTTGGCATTATGACTTCACATGGTAATGCTGGATTTATTGTAATATAATCCGTTAAAACAATGTTATCAGTTCCGCATGAACCTCCATCTGCCATCAATGTTACGGTGTATGTTCCCGGAGCAGTATAAGTATGACTTGGATTATTGGTTGTGCTTGTTCCGCCGTCTCCGAAATCCCAGTCAAAACTTGTTCCGTTAATACTGTTGTTTGTGAAATTCACTGTAAACGGTGCACTGCATGATGAAGTAACCGGAGCTGAAAAATCAGCAAGTACTGTTGCAACATAAGCATTTCCAACTCCAACCGCATACCACGCATTGGTTGTTGTTTCAACCTGAGGTGTACATCCGCCAAATAAATCGATGGCTGATTGAATGGCATAAAAACGTGCATCAGCAAATTCAGAAGTTGGTGTAAGGTAAACAGTGAGATTTCGGAAAGCAATCTGACTTGCCTGAGCAAAACCTAATCCGGAAACGGAATAAACATCACCCTGATCATTGGTGCCTGAACCACCCTGTACCATTAAATAATACCAGTAATTCTGAACGCCGCTGTTTGTATGTACACCTCCGTTGTCACCTCCTGTTAATGATGCCCAGTAAGTTCCAAAATATGTATCCGGATCAGTAAATGCATTTGGATTTGACATGGATCTGAATGCGCCGCCAATATCTTCTCCCATGGTCCAGTTCCAGTTTGATGGTCTTGCATAATTTTCAATGGATGTTCCGAAAATATCTGAGAATGATTCATTGAGTGCTCCTGATTCTGCACTATAGTTCAGATCTGCTGTAAATGTTGTGAGCCCGTGTGAAATTTCATGTCCGGCAATGTCAATGGATGTAAGCGGATCAAAACTGGAACCGTCTCCGTCACCATAGGTCATGCGTGAACCATCCCAAAAAGCATTGTCATAATTTACATCGTAATGTACATAACTGTTCAAAGCAAAACCAGCATCATCAATACTGTTTCTTCCATGCTGATAAAAGAAATAATCATACGTCATTTCTGCTCCCCAGTACGCATCGATAGCATACTGATCAAGTTGGGCATTTACGTTATTCCAGTTATTGTCAGCATCAGTAAAGTCAACCGAAGCCCCATAACTTGTTCCCTGATTCATGTCATAGGTATTTACCCCATCTCCGCGGGTTGTTTCTCTTAATCTGTATGAGCCGCTGAAACTGTCTGAAATAATTGTTTGTGTTCCGCTGTACGATGTAACAGCTGTTCCGGGGGTGTTGACGTGATGAATAATTTCTTCTTCCAGTAAAATTTCTCCGCTGTTTGCATCTACATAAATAAATGCACGATACAATTCTGAATGTGCATAAATATTAAATCGATATGCAGTTCTGTAACTTGTTTTTTCAAAACTGCTGTTTGATGAAAGAAATAATTTTTCTGCTGCCGGAAAGTAAGTTGCTGCCGGATCATTTTTTTCTGTTTTCAGATGTTGTTCTTCTTGTTCAATTTCCCATTTATAAGAATCCGCTCCAACAAAATCAAGTGCTTTTTGCAAGGCTGCGCTTTCAGTTAATCCAAAGGCCGGAGATGATGGCATAGAAGTGTAAAGTAATCCGTTCATTGAAACAACTTTGCCATTTCTGATATGAAGAATCCAGATTGCATCTTCTACCAAAATACCATTATACACCTGTTGAAATTTAATATGTTCATATCCCAGTTCATCATGGAACGAACTTTTTTCAATGAATTTCATTTCAGGTTCAATCCGGAAATTTTTTGTGATCCAGCTGAAAATTTCATCCTGATCAGGCTGTGCCTGTTCCTGAAAACGAATAAAGGAAGGAATTTCAGAGTATCCGGATGTTCTGACTACAGAAGTTCCGGGAAATAATTTATGTGCAAATTCCCCTTCAAAAATTTCCTGAGAATAACTTGTACTGAAAGAAATAATGATTCCGGCAATAATGCCGGAAAAAGCAGTTTTTAGATTCATGAAGCAGTAATTTGAGAATCTAAATGTAGGAATAAAAGTTTGAGAAGTGACTTATTGGTGATAAGATGTGTCTATTTTTCAGGTAGATAATATTTGAAGGGATTTATATAAAAGAATTAAACAGTAATTTTGTACACCTAAAATTTTCAAATTGACTGCATCAAATGAAGTGCTGGATGGATCTGAAAAACAGACTGCATCAAAAAAGGCATTGACTTTTATTTTTTTTACCATTCTTGTGGATGTGATCGGAATAGGAATTATCATTCCTGTTATACCTTCATTGATTGGTTTTCTCACCGGTGATCCATTGGCTGATTCAGCAAAAATCGGTGGGTTGCTGATTATTTCATTTGCCGGATTTCAGTTTTTGTTTTCACCGGTACTTGGTGAATTGAGTGACCGGTTTGGAAGAAGGCCGGTTTTATTGTTTGCTCTTATTGGTTTAGGAGTAGATTATCTTTTTCATGCATTTGCTCCAACAATCGGATGGTTATTTGTGGGCAGAATTCTTGCCGGAGTTGCGGGAGCAAGTTTCACCGTTGCATCTGCCTATATTGCGGATGTCAGTACACCTGAAAATAAAGCGAAAAATTTTGGACTGATTGGTGCTGCGTTTGGAGTTGGTTTTATTCTTGGCCCTGTGATAGGTGGTGTATGTGCGCGATTTGGTCCGCAGGTTCCTTTTTATGTTGCAGCCGGTTTAACTTTACTCAATTTTATCTATGGGTTGATTTTTATTCCTGAATCTCTTCCGAAAGAAAGAAGAAGAAAAATGAATTTTGTAAAAATGATACCGTTTGTTTCATTCGCACAGCTTGGAAAATACAAAGCACTTTTTGGATTGATTATCGCGTTTGTTTTAGTGAATCTTGCCGGACAGGTAATGCCTGTAATCTGGTCATTTTTTACTATGGAAATGTATAAATGGGATGAGACGATGGTTGGTGTTTCATTGGGTATTGTAGGTTTATTGGTTGGTATTGTTCAGGCATTGATCATTGGAATAATGGTAAAGAATTTTGGAAGTAAACGCGTTATTATTTTAGGCTTCTTCTTCTGGACTCTTGGCATGATATTATTTTGTTTTTCTGCCAGTCAGTGGATTTTGTATCTCGCACTTATTCCTTATGTAATGGGAGGAATTGCAGGACCAACCATGCAGGGAATGATTTCAAATTCGGTTGCACCCAATGAGCAGGGAACAATGACACAGATGGTCAGTTTGACTTCAATAGCAGGACCATTGATTTACTCCAACGTATTTTATTCTTTCACTTCAGAAAATGCACCTGTTTATTTTCCAGCAGCTCCCTTTTTGGTTGCGGCATGTTTTCTGATTATCGCTTTTGTAATTGCAGTTTTTTCAGTCAGAAAAATGAAAGATGTTACCAGTCCGGAAAGTAATAAACAAACTCATTAATTCAATAAATTAAAATCACATATGAAAAATCTATTCTTAACAGCAGCAGGAGTTCTAACAGCACTTTTTATTAATGCACAGGATCTTCCCAAACTAAGTCCTGTTTCAAAATCAGAGCATGTTGTTGGCGTAACAAAAATCACGCTGCAGTATTCCCGTCCGAGTGTCAGAGGCAGGGAAATTTTTGGCGAACTTGTTCCATATAATGAAGTGTGGAGACTAGGAGCAAATGAACCTACAAAAATTACCACATCAGAAATTCTTGTATTCTCTGCCGGTGGTGATTCTGTTCAGACATTGATGCCTGGTACTTATGCTATTTTTGCTTTTCCGTCAGCTGAAGGAAACTGGCGAATTGTTTTGAACTCAGATATTGAACAATGGGGTGCTGGTAATTATGATGCTTCAAAAAACCTGATTGATTTAAATGTAAAAGCAGTTGGAAATCCGTTTACAGAAACTCTGCTTATTGATATCAATGAGGTAACACCTTATGGAGCATCTATTGTTATCTGCTGGGATAAAATTAAAGTGAGTGTTCCTTTTTCTGTTGATACCAAAACACATGCGGCAAGAAATATTGAAGCGGCCATTGCAGCCGGAAAAGATCTTGGAAAAGTATACAATGCTGCCGCAAATTACCACTTCAACATTACAGAAGATTATAACACCGCCATAAGTTATGTGGACAAATCAATTGAGCTTGCCAAGTCATATTCTAATCTCTTTTTAAAAGCACGTATTCTTCAAAAACAGGGTGAAGTAAAAGAGGCAATTAAATATGCAGAAGAAGCAAAAGAAATGGCAGAAGCTGAAAAAAATGATCGCTGGGTAAGTTATATTCAGGAAAACATTGATGCCTGGAAAAAATAACCCGAAAATCAAAAATTAAAAAACCCAGCTTTCAGCTGGGTTTTTCTTTTAAAATTACTCACTCAGTTATCTTACTCTTTCAGTCAGCAGATCCAATTCGATTGTTGAATTTCCGCTGCGCACAATTTCTGATTTAATAATCAGATAAGTGATATTCTCCCACATAAAGAAGAAACCTTTCATGTGTCTTCCCTGAAAAGGAAAAGAAATTATCTCAGGTGTGCGCTCTGAGAACAATTTTTTAATTGCCTCTTTAATACCCAGAGACAACTCATTGAAATAAACGATGTTTTTCATACGCTAACTTCTGTTTGAAATTACATTATCGAAAGTAGTGATTTATTTGAATGTTTGCGGATTAAAAATCTGGTAAATAATTGTTAATAAGTTTTATGTACTGAATAATTCAATTATAATAGATAAAAAAACTATTTTCATAGGATATAGCGTTATTTTTATTTGAAATGGGCTGTTGGTCGACAAAATCAGCGAATTTTCCGGTTTGTTAATTAATTCAAAACATGGAATAGTTGTTTGATTTATAAGAATATGAGACACAATCTTAACCTCTGGTTAAGAACAAAAGCGGATTGTCATGTTTATAAAAGAGAATTAAATAAAAGAATATAACAGGTCTCGTTATTCTTCAGCCATTTTCTTGAATTCTTCAAGTGTATAGTAGATGTATCTGTATTCAATCACAACACTCATATTTTCTTCTTCCAGACCATATGTTTTATAATCAAGAATTGCATTTTCAGCTTCCTGTTTTGTTTTGAATTCACGGCTGTAATAGGTATATGAACCATCCGTGCCCTTTACACCTTTTACTCCGCCTATGTCATAATAAATTCCTACAAGTGAAGTTGGTACGTTACCAGTAAAATATCCCATCTTAACTTTGTATTTGACCTTACTCCAGTCAATTTTTGAATTGGCAGTATTGTTTTGGTTTGTTGTGTCTCTTGGTTCCACAAATGAGTTAAGTTCTTTTTGTTCATTATACCCGGGAGGCAGCTTGGTAGAATCCACACCCACTTCAACCAGTGTTTTTCTTTCCTGATATTCATACGCCACAACAAACGCATTTTTGTATCCCTTAGAAACCATTTGTTTGCGATATGCTTCTGCTTCATCATAGGTTGTAAAACTTCCGGAATAATATCTTGTTATTCCGTCATTACCTGTTGCGTGAATGACATCCACATCTTTGAAAATGGCATCTTCATCAATTTTATTTTTAAATGCTCCAACCTGCACTCTGAACAATTGTACTGGCACACTATAATCCGGACCTTCTTTTCCGTTTTGAAGATTTACTTTTTCTACTTTATTTACAACTGCTGTATCAACCGGTGTAAGTGATCCGTTTCTGATATTGTCTTTACCAATCAGATCAACTGTCACGCCTTTATTTTCCAATTCAGTTTTTGCCGCAACCGCATCTTCAATTTTAGTGTATTCACCAAGTACATAATAGACTGTATCTCCGCGCGTAATTGTTTTGAAATCATTATAACCTAAATATTTGTGCAAATCATTTGCCGCAACATCTTTATGTTCTTTTCCAACAATGATCACATAATTTTTTCCGGTTGGAACTTTATAGGGGTTATAAGAATATGTTTTATCATCTGATCTGAATTGAACAGTAGTTCTTTCTTCAGCAAAATCATGAAGTAATCCGGTTGAATCATTAAACAGTTCCCAATGTCTGGCATATTGTTCTTCAGTGATTGTCACACCATATTCGTCCACATAATTTCCAAGAGGTGTATCAGGCTCGTCATCATTATAATCAGGTACACCGTCTTCATCATGATCCTGAGGGCAGCCATCATTATTTACAATCGCTTCAAGCGGTGTTCCCGGACAATCATCCAGTGCGTCTATAATTCCATCATGATCCCAGTCACTCAGATCCCATTCAGCATAAAGCGGAATGTCTTCATCATCTTCAAAGGCAGATCTTTTTCGCCGCCAAACTGTAAGTCATAAGAGAGAGAAACGTAAGTAAAAAGTAAACGGTCTTTGTTTTTTTCTCCATAATAATTACCAATGCCTGCAGGTGAAACACCATCTATCAAATCAGTAAAAGTAAAATTGTAGGTCGCTGCCATTCTGAAATCCCATCTTGGAGAGGTGAAATTCAAATCCAATTGCAAGCGGAATGGCAAAACTTTGTTCTCTGTATTTTCCAAGCGTATCAAAATCTTCTTCACGGATATCGGTTTCATACGTGTAATTTCTTGCCAGCGGTTTAGCCATTGACGGTGCAAGCGGATCATTTTCATCCATGTCCATAACTGATCCGTCTGACCAATAATAATAACTCAGACCAGAAGTATCCTGCATCAGATCAGTTTTGGATAAAAACTCAAATGAAGAAAATCCTGCACCAATAAATGGATGAAAAACTGCACGCTGCTGCGAAAATAAAGGGTAAAAATTGTAGTACAGCATAACAGATCCCATGCGCACCCGTGACATAAAATTCAGATTCCGGGTCAATGTTCTTTCGTTAGCGGTAAACCGGCCGTAACTTGCAGAAAATTCGAGATTAAAATAGCGTGTGATGGGAGCATTAACGTATGCTAATCCTCCGTATCTGTTAACAGTTGGTACAAATCCTTTCTGGTAATTTTGAACTTCACCGTAATAAGTAAAAGTTCCGGTTCCTAACCCAATGCTTGGACGCAGCACATAGCTCAATGTATCTTCAGCTATTGAAACTGAAGAACATAGCAGGAGAGTTGATACTAAAAATATGTTGAATGCCTTTTTCAACGGCTAATTTAATTCATGCTAATTTAATTGAAAACCGCGGTCAGAACAAAACATTCACAACATGTTTTCAACATGAAGTTAAGGAAAAGAAATGAGAATGCCAAAATCGATTTAAGGCAACTTAATGTTAGTCATGTCGATTTCAAAAATATCACGTGCTCCGATACCCTTGTTTGTTGCATTTGAAAAAGTCGAATAATAGGCTTTGTTTAATTTTTGGTAGAATACAAAATGAGTTTCATCTGTTACGGTATTCAACGGGTATCCCAGATTTACAGGTTTGATCCATTCGCCATCAACTTTGGTTGTTACATAAACATCATATCCGCCCATACCTTCATGCCCGGTTGAACTCAGAAACAAATATTTGTTGTCAGGTGTAATGTAAGGTGTGGTTTCCTGAGCGGGTGTATTGATTGTTTTACCAAGATTTACCGGTTTTCCCCAGGCATTTCCTTCTTTTACAGCCATCCAGATATCTGCATTTCCTTCACCACCGAGTTTTTCAGAAACAAAATACATGGTTTTGCCATCTTCAGTAAATGTAGCACCTGCTTCAAAATAGATTGTTCTGATTGGTTTTTCAAGAGGTTTAGGAGTGTTCCATCCTCCCTTGTTATTGACACGGGAAATAAAAATGTCAGAATGTTTTGTTTTTGGTTTTGGTGCATCCAGCCCCATTGTATTAATTGTCAGGTAAAGAGTTTTTCCGTCCGGACTGATGTAGTTGATGTGATCAAATCCATATGAATTAATTCGTTTCACAATTTCATCCGAGTTACTTGATTCACCCCATGCATTCAATGAATCACTCCAGATGCTGACATAAATATCTTCAAAATATCTTTTGTCTCCGGAGCTTACACCACCACCTAAATTGTCAGCGCGGCGCGAAACGAAATAGAAATATTTTCCATCCGGTGACAGGCACGGTGCATAATCATCAAAGGGTGAATTGATATTCATATCCAGCGGTTGGATTTTTACATTCACCGGATTTTGAATCATTGTTTTAGCACGTTCACATTCTGCTATTAAAAACTGAACTCTTAACTCTTTCAAACGGTTTTCACCTAATTTGCCAATCAGTGAAGAATAATTTGTGAGGGCTTTGTCCAGTTCACCCAAACGGTGATAGGCTTTACCAAGAAGAAATCCGGATTCACTGTAAACCAGGCTGTCAATTAAAAGTGCATTTTCAGCATTCTCTATCGCTTTTTCATAATTTCCAAGTGCGAGGTGACATTCTCCCAACCAGTATGTAGCCATGGCGTTATTGGCATCTTTTGCAAGTGCTTCTCTGAATTTTACAAGCGCATACTGAAATTGTCCTTCGGTATATAATCTTCTTCCTTCCTGAATAAAATATTGTGCCGTTCCTTTTTCAAAAACATTGTTAGTTGAATCAGGCGGAAAAGCAAAAGAAGATTGAATACTGATAAATACAAAAAAGAGGAATGCCAGTGCGTTTTTCATAGTGCGTTTATTCTGTTTCAAATATAATGAAATTGCTTTATACCAGTTACACAGTGCCGTTTTCCTTTTCATGCCCTGCTTTCACGGCGAATTTATTTTTAGATAAATCCACCAGTTCATGCATTGAAAGTGTGGCTGAGGTAATTGCAATGATGGGAGCAATCACAGCAAGAAAAAAAGTGATTACCAGTAATGTCCCCCATAAAAGCTGGGTTGGGGTATCTGTTCCAAGAGAAGAGAATTTATAAAAAACGGCGTGATAAGAAAGGAAAAAAACCGAGTAAATGCTTCCTATTGCTACCGCCAGTCCGCGGTGATTGGAAACAAAATAGACACTTTGCTGAATATTGAGCCTTCTTCGTTCATTGATATAATCCAGAAAGCTAAAGCCGTAAAAATAAAATCCAAACATCATTGGAATTGAAAATATCAATACAGCACGAACTGCCCCGTCAAAAAAAGAAGCCAGACCCAGCACAAGTACGATGAAAAAATACTCCCACATAATATTGCGGAATGCAATTTTTAATCCCCGGCGGACATCGTGTAAAAGTTGAGAAAGATTAAACGGATATTTATTTCCGGTAATGAGTTCTTCAATTTTCTCTGAAAGGATACTCAGAATAGGTGCCAGTAAAACAACTACTATATAAAGTGCAAACTTGGTAAACAAAACAGACAATGAATCAAGAAAAATAATTTTTGCAGTGAACCAGGTCATTTCATTCAGTGTACTGATTCCACTTGCGCTGTGTGAAATTTCAAGACTGATACGTATCTGCGCCTGATAAAAATAACTTCCCAGCCAATAAATTCCTAAAAATATGACGACAGGAAAAATGACAAACCAGTAAAGTTTATGTTTAATCAGAAACAAAACTCCTTTCCAGTAATTTTTATAACCTAATATGAGCAGTTCAAAAAAATTCATGCGATGTGTAAAATTACAATAATAAACCGCTATTCGTTCAGGTTCTTTAACAGCACATCCAAAAACTAATGCTTATTTTAGCCCTTTAAAATTTCGGGTTTGGATCTGATCATGAAATATCATCCTGGTTTGCTTTTGCTGATAACAGCAATTGCTGGTGGTATGACATTTTTTCTTTATTACCGTGAGCGGTTACTTGAAGAGGTGACTAAAGGACTGAAATGGATGATGGCCGTCTTTCGTTTTATTACACTTTGGGTGATTCTTTTTCTGCTCACAGGAATAATTGTTGAAAATCTGGAAGAACGCAAAGAAGAACCGCTCATTATTCTTGCGCATGATAATTCTGAGTCTGTCATCATGAATAAGGATTCAGATTATTACCGGAATGAATATCCTGAGTTACTGGAAAAACTTTCAGGTTCATTAAAGGAAGATTATGAAGTGATTGATTATTCTTTTACAGATGTTTCTGAAAAAGGACTGCAGCATGACTATACCGGAAAAGTGACAGATATTTCTGAACTGTTCACACAGATTTTTGATCAGTACGGAAACCGGAATATCGGTGCAATTATTTTATCCAGCGATGGAATTTATAATGCGGGCTCAAATCCTGTTTATGCAGTCAATGAAAAAAGTTTTGTTCCGGTATATACTGTTGGGCTGGGTGATACAACGCCTGTGAGAGATTTGAAAATAGATGTTGTTAATCACAATGATGTTGCATTTCTTGGCAATGAATTTCCTGTTGAGGTAGTTTTTACCGGCGTAAAAGCACTGGATGAAAATGCAGTAATTTCCATTTATCAGGGTAAAAATCTTTTAGGCAAACAGCAAATGCGTTTTGATTCTGAATTTCAGCAATCCAAAAATCTGTTTATGCTGCGCGCAAACGGAACAGGCCTCCAGCAATACTCGGCAAAAATTTCTACCATTGATAATGAGTTTTCAGTTAAAAACAATGACATGAATTTTTACATTGAGGTGATTGACGGAAGACAAAAAATATTGCTCGCGCATCAGTCGCCGCACCCTGATGTTGCAGCTGTACGTTTTGTTATTGAGAACAATAAAAACTATCAGGCTGAGGTAAAATATTTTAAAGAAATCAGTTCAGTGGCTGAGTATGATCTTGTAATTGTTCATTCTTATCAGTCTGGCAATTCAGTACTTGATGAAGCAATAAAAACCGGAACAGTTCCGCTGCTTTTAATCAATGGAATTGGAACGGATATGCGTAATTTACAGAACCTGCAGGTTGGTTTCAGCGGTAACGGAAATTCTACTGAAGAAACAGGATTTGTCTACAATGTAGCCTTTAAGGATATTTTACTGTCACCGAAAATTGTGAGTACTATCAGTTCTGCTCCGCCGTTGCATGCTCCCTTTGGAAATCTGAATTACAGCAAGGCAATTGACATTCTGGCATTTCAGAAAGTAGGAACTATACAGCTTGATAATCCATTAATTTATTTTACGCAGAAAGAGAAATCCAGATTAGGCGTAATAATGGGAGAGGGGATATGGAGATGGCGTTTGCATGATCAGCTGAGAAATAATTCCACGTTAATTTTTGAAGAGTTTTTAAGTAAGCTGATTACGTATCTGGCGGTGAAAGAAAATAAAGATCCGTTCAGGGTAAATATTGAAAATGAATACAATGAAAATGAAGAAATAATTGTGGAAGCTGAGCTTTACAATAAATCTTTTGAACTGATCAATGAGCCGCAGGTTTCTTTCAGTTATTCAGATCAGGATGCCAATACATTCAACTCTGTTTTTATGCCGGTTGGAAAAAGTTACAGACTGAATCTGGGAAAATTAAAATCCGGAATTTACACGTGGGAGGCAAAAACAGTTTTTCAGCAAAATACCTACGTAAAAAAGGGAACTGTACTGGTGAAGGAAATAAGACTGGAATGGCTGAATACAGTTGCTGATCATCGCTTATTAAGAAATCTTTCTCAGAATACCGGTGGACAATTTTATTTTCCTTCTCAGTTAAATGAACTTGAACAACATGTGCGCTCCAATAAAGATCTGGCAACAGTAGTTTATCAGGAAAAATCATTCGATGATCTGATCGATTTCAAATGGTTATTTTTTCTGATCATGCTTTTTATTTCTGCTGAATGGTTTTTCAGAAAATATAACGGAGCATATTAATCTGAAATTAATTAAATCTTATTTTTATCCGTAATAATTTTTCACATTCTTGTTACGTTCAGTAAAAGATGTTTATTATTCATTACTCATTGATTTTTGTATTCTGCTGCGCGATTTTAATTTATCTTAGCGCCCAGTAAAATCAATGAGTTCATGAAATCTATCTGCATTTTTTCTGCCTTAATCCTTTTAGTAAACAGTTCTGTCGCTCAGACAATTTCTTCAGGTCAGTTTCAGAATGAATTCCAGCACGCTTATACTGCATATCCTGAAATTCCAAAGGGTGTTCTCGAAGGGGTAGCATTTGCACAAACAAGAATCGAACATCTGACAGGGAACCATGAAGGGTGTATTGGATTGCCTCAGGTTTCAGGTGTAATGGGTATGACTGAAAACGGACAGGGATATTTTGAAGACAATTTAATTTTTGCTTCGCAGGTTTCTGGTATTTCAATCAGTGAAATAAAAGCTGATCCCCAAAAAAATATTCTTGCTTATGCAGCTGCTTATAATTCCATTTTATCAGGAATAACGGAAGATGAAATTTTAAATCCTCCTTTGACTTTAGAAAATTGGAAAACACATGAAATTGTTTTACGTGAATTATCTGAAATACCCAAAGATCACAACCCGGTAAATCAGTATGCCCTGGATTGTTTTACGTATGAGGTTTTTCGTTTTTTACTGAATGCTTCTAAACAAACGGAGTATAATTTCCCCGCTCATTCCATTGATCTGACAGAAATTTATGGTGCTGAAAATCTTGAAATTTTAACTTCACAAATGATTGCTGTTGAAGCGGGTAATGTGATTGATCAAAATGGAAATCAATATGAGTCACAGGAAAAATCGCTTGAATATGCTCCTGCACTTTGGGTAGCAACACCATCCTGTAATTATTCTTCCAGAAGCGGAACGGCAATTTCAGCAGTAACTGTTCACACTATTCAGGGGAGTTATGCCGGAGCAATTTCATGGGCACAAAATTGTTCTGCAAGTGTTTCTTATCATTATGTAGTGAGATCATCAGACGGACAAATTACACAAATGGTTTATGAAGCAAGCAAGGCCTGGCATGTGGGTTCTGAAAATCCGTATACAATCGGAATAGAACATGAAGGCTATGTTTCAAGTCCTTCATGGTATACAGAAGCGCTGTATGTTGCATCAGCCAATTTGGTAAAAGATATCTGCAACAGCGGATACGGAATAAATCCATTAAGAACTTTTCAGGGGCCGGCATCATCCGGTTCAAATGTACTGGGCGGATGTACCAAAATAAAAGGGCATCAGCACTATCCAAATCAGACTCATACTGATCCTGGAATTTACTGGAACTGGGAACATTATTATCAACTCATCAATGATGGTCCTTCTGTAACTTCCTATACCGCAAGTTCCGGTACATTTTATGACAGCGGAGGATCGTCAGGAAATTATTCCAATGATGAGAGAGAACTTTATCTCATTGAACCTTCAGGAGTAGTTACCGTTACTTTGAATTTTGTTTCTTTCAGTCTGGAAAATAACTGGGATTATCTTTATGTCTATGACGGATCATCAACAACAGATCCGGTATTGGGAGTTTATACCGGAACAACTTTACCATCTTCAGTAACATCAACCGGACCATCTGTTCTGGTTGAATTCCGCTCTGATTGTTCTACAGTTGCATCAGGCTGGCAGATAAACTGGACCAGTATTGCCGGACCGGTTCCGGGAGATGTGATTCCTCCGTCAACCACTGTGAATTTTTCCAATAACTGGAAGACAGTTGATTTTACTTCCGGCTTTACAGATGCTGATAACAGCGGTGGAAGCGGTGTGATGTATCAGTTTTATCAGGTAATTGATTTTGACGGAACAGAATGGAGAGCAAATGCTGATCACGGATTTTTCTCAGATAATTTTGATGCGGCAATTCACCCTGAATGGACATCTGCAACTGGTAACTGGAGTATTGTTTCAGCTTATCTGAATCAAAGTGATGATGCAAATACCAATACAAATATTTATGCAAATCTGAATCAGGATGATTACGATGCTTTTTTGTATCACTGGGCGGGAAAAATTTCCGGCAGCGGAACAAATAAACGCGTAGGTTTTCATTTTATGTGTGATGATCCCACGCTGCCAAACCGGGGTAATTCTTATTTTGTCTGGTTCAGAGAAGATGATAATAAAGTGCAGATTTATGAAGTAGTCAATGATGTTTTTACCCTGATGGCTGATGTGACCTATACATTAAATCCAAACCAGTGGTATGATTTTAAAACAACATTTGATAAAAATTCAGGAGCAATAAAAGTTTGGGTCAATGATATTTTTGTTGCGGGATGGGTAGATTCATCTCCTTATACAACCGGAAATTCAATCTCATTTCGTTCCGGTAATGCTGTGTATGATGTGAATGATCTAAAGGTATATCACAACAGAAGTTCATCAGAAATTATAACGCTTGGTGTCAGCGGAGATATTCGTTATCAGAATCCAAATCCGGCAACATCATCTGCCAAAATAAAATCACTGGTGGTAGATAATTCTTCAAATATTTCTTCACTTGGATATCAGCTTGCAAATATTGACTGGACTGCTCCGGCTGATGTGTTAACTGTGAATGACGGAACATCTTCAGATATTATTTCATTTACTTCAAACACAGAAATTTCTGCAAACTGGTCACCTTCTTCTGATGTGAATTCTGATATAGCAGCGTACTGGTATTCAATAGGAACTTCTGCAGGTGCAGCTGATGTTTTGAGCTGGACAGACAATTGGTTTGATACTTTATTTACACATACCGGTTTGTCTCTGGTTTACGGAACTACTTATTACGTCAATGTTAAAGCCGAAAACGGCGCCGGACTATTTTCAAATGTAACTTCTTCCAACGGGCAATTACTGAATCTTCCTGTTAATCCGCCAACGGCTTCTTTTACGGTGTTTAATACCTATGTATGTGAAACAGATTCTATTCAGTTTTCCAATTCAAGTCAGGATGCATCTGATTATACCTGGTCAGTGCCCGGCGCAGTTCCTTCAACATCAACAGATGCAAATCCGTATTTTCAGTTTCCGTCATCGGGCGTTTATGAAGTAACTTTAATTGCTGATGGTCCCGGCGGAACAGATACAGATATTCAATTTGTCACCATTGAAACACAAAATATTCCGGTTGCGTCTTTTTCTCAAAGCACATCAACGGTTGACATCGATTATGCATTCGTGACTTTTACAAATAATTCAGTTAACGCAAACGGGTATTACTGGGATTTTGGAGATGGAAGCAATTCATCTGATATGAATCCTTGGCATGAATATACAGATACCGGGACTTTTGATGTTATGCTGATTGCAATAAACGGACCATGTCCCAATGATACAAGTTGGTCAACCATAACTGTTATACAGACAAACGGTATTGAAGTGAATGTAGGAAATGTATTTACAATCTATCCGGTTCCGGTCAAAGAAGAATTATTCATTGTGTTAAATGCAGAATTTTTAGGAGGTTCCCTGCAGGTTGATATACTGGATTCAAGAGGCAGATTAATACAGTCTGAGCAAATTCCGGTTACTGGCCAGACGTCCATTCAGCTGGATGCGGCAAATTATGAAAGCGGAATTTATTTTATAAAACTGATACATTCAGAAGGCGCGGTAATACAGAAGTTTTTAAAGGAGTAAAGAGATTTTACAATTTTTAACTTGACATGCAGAAATATTGTTGTAACTTTGATCCGAATCTGTGATTCATAAGCACAGGTTCTTGGGTTTTATAGTTTTTGCAAAGAGAAAAGGAAGAGTCACATTGGGGCGCTTCCTTTTTTCGTTTAGAACCCTTTGATAGTGTTAACTTCAAAAAAATAAGCCATAATTAAATTCTTCTGATTACCTTTGCGCCAATTATTATTTTTTATTATTTTAAATGGCAAAAGGAAAAGTTAAATTTTTTAATGAATCTAAAGGATACGGATTCATTGTTGATGACGAGACAAAAAAGAACATTTCGTTCATATTTCAGGTCTTGTTGATGAAGTTCGCGAAGGTGAATCAGTAACCTTTGAATTACAAGACGGTAAAAAGGTATCAACGCCGTCAATGTGAAACTGGCTTAATGAAATTAATATAGTTTGACATAAAAACCCTTTCGTTAATTCGAAAGGGTTTTTTTTATTTAATAAAATTATGATTGAACGCAAGTGTACAAAATGCCAGACCTGGAATCAGGAGGAAAAATTCTGTAAGAACTGCGGCACTGCACTGGCGCCTGATGAAATTGAAAGAATTGAAGAAGCCAAAAGACAGGAATGGAGAGAGAACCAGCCCCGGCCTAAACTGGATATTCTTCTTGAAAAAGCAAAAAATCATAAAAACCCGGTTGTCAGAATTTTATTTTACATCCTTTACTCAGCCGGATTAATCATTTTGCAATCGGTTCATTTGTAACCTATCTTGTTGCATGGAGTCCGGGATAAAAATATTTTACTCAGTCCTTATTTTATCGGCGGATGGATTCTTTATACTTCTGTCAGAATTTGCAGAAGTCATGAAATAAATATTCCGGACTGGATCAATGGTTACCTCACTGATTTTTTGTGTATGCCTTTGGTGTTTATGATTTGTCTGGCCGGCGTCAGAGTTATAAAAAGAAATCCTCAGATTGAAATCAGTAAATGGATGATTCTTATTTTGTTTGCTGAATACACCATTATTTTTGAATGGATTTTGCCTGCAAAAAGTCAGATTTATACTGCAGATATACTGGATGTGGTAATGTATGCAGCAGGAAGTATTCTCTTTTATTTTTTACAGCCGTTATTCAGAGTACAACCAAAAAATCAAAACGTCATTTTAGATTCTGGTAAGATAGAGTAGAACACCTTTATAAGGAATGGCAATTCTGCCGCCACCCAAATCTACTATTCCGTAACAGTTTTCGTTGTCTGTTTTGTGAACCGTAAAAGTTTCAGGGAGATTGGCTTCTGATTTTTTCAGATCATCTCCAAAAACACGGTAAATAAAATCATCTTTTTTCTGAACTTCCACCTGATAAATTTCAAACGTCAGCGGATCAATTCCGGAACCTGCAATAGATGTATTCTGAACTTTTACATTGGTTCCTATTAGCGAATTAAGTTCACCTTCACTGAGTGATTTCTGGCTGAGTACACTATAATCAGAAATTGTATAGTCACCGAAAACAATCATTTTTACATCGGTAACCGGCATCGTTTTGTAGGTTCGCTGAACCATATTTCCGCTGTATTTCTGCGTGGTGATTCTGCTGCGTGTCAATGTATCAGAAGTTTGCGCGTTGATCAGCATTGCAGAAAATAATAACAGGGAAGCAAAAACTGTTTTCATGATTATTTTTTACTGAATGAAATCCAAGAATTGTGCCATCTCATTTTTACCAGCGGCTTCCAGCTCCGCCTCCTCTTGAACTACCGCCACCATAGGATGAACCTCCTCCGCTGCTGTAACTTCTGCTGTATCCTCCTGATGATGATCCTCCTGAAGAAGAGCTTGATCTTGTTTTCATTGGAATAGTGTAACGTTCTGTTTTGGAGAATCCGCAGTTCTCACATTTGTAACAACGTTCACCGGTGCCGCTTGATGAATACGTGGCAGCAGATATTGTTTTGTCATACAATTTGAAATAGGTTTTGTAACTGCATTTCGGACATTTGGAATGTTTGGAAAACCATTTTTTGTAAGAGAGAATCAAAACATCTTTTGCACCGTAAGTAATCCACACATCGTAGTCAATGGATTTTACTTTTTCTTCTGAAATCTGACCTTTGCTCAGGTGTTTGTCCTCTTCCTGATCACCCAGTTTGTGCATTTCTTCTCCGGTTTGCGGACTGAAACGAATGGTGTTTCTCCATTTCTCCATCAGTGCTTTGGTAATAAAGTAAATCAACACAAACGGCACCGGAATGATAAACATCCAGATGGTTAGTGTAAAAAATTTCATCACGTGGTAACGTTTGTGTAAATCAGCAATGAACATAGCAATGATCAGGACTAACAACCATGCTGAACTCATCGAAATAGTGAGCAATACATAAAAATTCCAGAATCCGGATTCAAAAAAATTGAATGGTTCTGAAACGTAATCATCGTAATAGTCATAGTCATCGTAGGTGTAGTCTTCGTCAGAGCTTAAATCACTGTCAGTATAAATTGGCGGTGAGCCATAGAAAAAATCGCAGGTTGCCTGAACACCTCTGATCATTCCGGTTACATAATCATCTTTTTTGAAATAGGGAACCATTTCATTCTGCTGAATATCATAGCAGTCACCATCTGTCAGAATTCCTTCAGTTCCTCTTCCGGTAATAAATTCAACGGCGTGCTGATCTATTACCAGCAATATAACAAGTCCGTTCTGGGTTTTTCTGTTCCCAACTCCCCATTCATTGAACAGTTCGGTTCCAAACGTATGCGGATCATTTTCACCAATTGAATTTGCGCAAATAACTGCAACCTGATATCCCAAAGAATCTTCCAGTTCTTTTAAAAACTGGTTGATCATATCCAGGGCGTAGTCGGGAAGTATCTGATGCGGATCTGTAACGTGGGTATTGTCTTTTTCCCTCGCATTTGGTACAGAATTAATATCTGTAAAAATTCCGTTTTTATTAATGCGCTTGTTGTTAGCTTCAATTTCATCCGGAGTTAATCCTTCAAAATAAAATTTAGGTACGTATTCATTCTGGACATATTCATCTGAAGGCTGATCAATGAAAATTGAATTACCGTCACTGTACCATGATTTTGTCATGGTGATAAGTTCACCATGAGATTTTTCAACTGCATCCGGATAGATAGAATGAATACCTGTGTTATTATCATAAGTTGACAGTTTTGAATCAAAAGCAATTTCCTGAAAAATATGATCACCCAGTTTTTGCATAGAAACAAAATCGCCTGTTCCGGTAGCGTCACCTATTAAGTGAACGTCTGCGGTTTCTCTTGCCAGATCACGCAGCCAGGCTGTTTTGTAGAATGATTTAAGGCGGGAGCCTATTTTAAAAACTACGGTCTTTTTAGATTTGCAGTGAAGCTGAAAAACAAAACGGCCGTTTGTTTTTTCTTCCAGATCCCATAACTCTACAAGCTGGTTTGCAAATTCTTCAACTGACTCAGGATTAGAAATATTATCTACTCTTACACAAATTGGTTCAACATATCTGCAGAAAAAATAAGTTTCTCTTGTTCCTATCATCTCCTTTTTCCATTTTGTTTCAATCTGTCCGCCCGGGTCAATAATGAATCCGGTAGAATCCAAAACAGGAACAGGAAGATCTTTTGGAGAATAGCTTTTATTTCTTTGCGCAATCAGATTGTTTGCGGCAATTGAAAAGAGGATGAGGAAACTTAGTCTGAGCAAAGTATTTAACTTATTTTTCATCATAGTAAGATTTTAATTCATAATCCGGAAACTGATCACCGTGTTTTTTAACCAGAATATTGTAATTTTTTACTGCGTCATTGTAGTTTTTCTTTTCGAAAGCAATTCGGTTTTCTGATCCTTCAATCTGAACCAGAAGTTTTTCAACAGCTTGTGAATTTCCGTTTTGCTCAACGATTTTTCTGGCTTCACCGATTTTTGCATCCAATGAATTTTCCAGTTCAAATTTTGCTTCTCCTTCTGAGTTTGCAATCTGACTTTGTAATTCTTTGATGGTTGAATCCAGCACAGCCATCTCCGGAGGTGACGTTTGCAAAGCGCTGAAAAGTTCAGGAATCATGCTGTTTCGCTGATCAATGGCAATCTGCACAAGATTTAATTTTGAATTGACATCTTCCTCTGCTTCTATCAGCTGATCTTTTGTTCTATTGTATTCATTTGTTTTTTCCTGTTCTTGCGCCGAAGCTTCTGCTGAACTGCTCCGGCTAACTAAAAAAAAAATGAGCAGGATTACCAGTAATACAACTCCGCCGATGATATAAAGATTTTTTTTTCTTGAATTATTATCTTGTTCCAGTACGGATGCTTTTTTATTGATGGTACTTAATACCATGATGGCCTGCTGGTCACGCGGGTCGACAACAAGCTCTTTTTTAGCGTAGTATTCTGCTTTCTCTCTTGTTTCAGGTAAATGATTTTCAAGCCACATCATCATATATGCTTTGGCAAGAATTGCGTTGCAGTTAACCAGATAAGGGTTTATAGCTACAGCAGCTTCACCTTCTGAAATGGCATCTTTATAATTTCTGGCTTTCAGATGATCATCTGCCAGTTTTAAATGTTTTTGTGCTTTAACAAGCAAGGCCTGCCATTGTTCTTCATTCAGCCCCATGCTGATGGCAAGTTCTTTAAGTTCATCCAGGGTCAGCGGACGTTCACCAATACTGTTGTCTACCTCACCGGCTTCAACAATTGCTTTTACCTGTGCAGCCAGTTTGTCTTCGTAATTTTCCATTTTTTATTTTCGTTCGTTGAAATTAAGAAACAATTTCTATCTGAATGTTGCCGGATAAAATAACATCACCGGAATATAACTTTCTTCTTATCCTGAATTCTTCTTCTCCGTTTACTTTTACCAATCCTTCTTCAATCTGATTTTTTCCCTGTCCGCCTGTGTCTGATATTCCTTCGAACTTCAGTAGTTTAACCAATTCCACATACGGTGTATTTGACTTAAGTTTAAATTTTCTTTTTTCCATTTTTAAAGTTGTCTGTGATTATTCTTGCTGCTTCATGGGAGGTGATTTCATTTTTTATAATCTGGTCAGTGAGCTTTTTCAGTTCTCCCTGAATTTTTTGGTCTGCATAAAAAGATTCTGTCAGTGCGTTTTTTATTGCTTCATGCATCCAGTATACCTGCTGATTTTTTCTGTTTTCAAAGAGCCATCCGTTTTTTCTTGCAGATGATTCAAAACTGCAAATCATTTTCCAGATTTTATCCATGTTTTTATTTTCCAGAGAGCTCACAGTTTCTGTTTGCGGAATCCATTTACTTTCTTTAGCCGGAAATAAATGAAGGGCGTTTTTGAATTGTGCTTTTGCAAGATTGGCCCGTTTGATATTATCACCGTCTGCCTTATTGATAACCACTGCGTCAGCCATTTCCATAATGCCTCTTTTGATGCCCTGCAGTTCATCTCCTGCAGCTGAGAGCATAAGTAAAAGAAAAAAATCAGTCATACTATGAACTGCAGTTTCTGACTGACCAACACCAACTGTTTCTACCAATATAATTTCAAATCCTGCCGCTTCACAAAGCAGGATGTTTTCCCTTGTTCGCTTTGCAACTCCGCCTAATGATCCGCTGCTTGCAGTAGGACGGATGTATGCTTTAGGATCATTACTGAGATGTACCATGCGTGTTTTATCTCCCAGAATACTGCCGTGTGTAATTTCACTGCTTGGATCTATAGCAAGTACAGCTACTTTTTTATTCTGTGAGGTGATGTATTTTCCAAATGCTTCAATGAAAGTGCTTTTGCCAACTCCGGGTACACCGGTAATTCCAATACGAATTGATTTGCCGGAATATTTAAGACATTTTTGAATAAGCTGTTTTGCTTTCTCCTGATCTTTTTCTTTTGAACTTTCTGTCAGCGTTATTGCTTGTGATAAAGCTGATTTATCTCCTTTTCTCAAGTGAGAAAATAATTTTGAAGGCTCTAAATCTGATTTATGCTTTTTATTGAGCTCAACAAATTTTTTAATCTTTTTTGAGTCAGGATTTTTTGTTGAAGCCATATTTAAGGTTGTCCTGTGTTGTTAGCTGTTGTTGATGTGTCCGCTTCAGCAAATTTATAGCTCTCAACCCATACCGGATTCTGAACATCACGCAATAATTTATAGAGTGAATCACCATAAAAATAATCAGTAAGTACATTATTGATTCCGTATGATTCTTTCAGAATTTTCATTTGATAAACAGATGGTTTGTATTGTCCCTGACTCCACCCGCGCATATCAAACTGAATGGGATTTTCATAAAACCGTATCTTCCATAAATCCCAGAAAGGTTTATTGTAATAACCAACAATTTTATTCAAATCATTTTTAATCAGGAAACAGGAATCCACTCCGTTTTTTGCAAAAGATTTTCTTTATTGATGTTTGCAATGCTTGGATAATATCCCAGGGCCTGATACATAAACTGCTGTTCAGTCAGAACTGAGCTCCCAAAAAAAGTCCGTCTCTGCAAGATACAACTGCATAGGTTATTAGTGAAGAATGCACCGGCAAAAGTCCAACAGCAAAATAGTTTTTCTTTCCGGTGGTTTGTGCCACCGAAAACGGTATAAAAAACCAATTAATATGATGGTCAGTAAGGATCTCACTATTTTCAAATTCAATATAAAAATAGCAAAAACCGGACTATTAACTTGAAATTTAGATTAAACCCTTTTGGTATAAGGGATTCAGGACAGTCTTTATGCTAAAACCCGAAGCAGGTATTTGATAATATCGCTGTAAGAAACAATACCTTTCAACGCACCTTTTTCAGTAACAATAAATGCATGTACATCCCCTTTAGCCAAATCCTTGGCTACTTTATGAATTTTAGTTTCAGGTTTTATGGTTGCAGGTTTAGCGGACATAATGTCTTTTGCACAAAGTTTTTGATAAACCTCGTCATTGTCATTCAGTGTTGCATTGCCGATTGCGCGCATAAAGTCAACCAGACTGATTACACCAACCACTTTATTTTTATCTACCACGGGAATGTGGTGATGAAAAGGTGATTTTTCATAAAGATGTTTAATGTCAACCAGCTTCTGGCCGGGTTTAACAGAAACTACCTTGGAGGTCATAATAGTTGATACCGGAGCGTCTAACTGCATAATGATAAATTGGATTGAACAAAACTACCGATTTTCCGTATAGGATGGCATAGTTAAAGATAACATTTGTTTGTTTTTAATATGACACTTCTCAAGATTGGCTCAACCTGTGCGCTGATGCCTTATCTTTGAGGTCTAAATGTTAATAGTATGAAAGCCAGAACACTTGTAGAATTATTGACTTTGTCTTCCAATCTGTATATGATGTCCAAAGACAAAGAGCTGATGGAGAAACTGCACAACATGGCAGATAAGGGAAAAGAAAAAATCAATTCCTTTATGAGTTCTACCACCCGTGATGAGGACGGAAATGAAGTCGAGTTTTTGCAGAAAATTGCTCTGAAGGCTCATGAGGTGAAAGAAGAAATGGAGCATAAAATTGGTGAAATGGTGTCTCAGTTTTATGAAAAGGTGAACATCGCGCATACAGATGAAATTAAAAACTGCATGTTCAGATGGAAGATCTTTCCAAACAAATTGCTTTGCTTGAAGCAAGATTAAACCGTTACGAAAAAGAACAGTGAGTTTATTTTCTTCCATAGCCCGCCGGTACCGTTCAGTTAAACGGTATAATCAGATTCTGCGCGTATTTGTCAAATACGGATTTGATGATTTGGTGTCGTATATGGAAGAACAAAAACGATTTGCGTGGCTGCGCAAATTACTTCCAAAATCATTAAGAAAATCTGCCGCACATTATACCAAATATGAAAAATGCGGCTGGTGTGTGAAGAACTCGGACCAACTTTTGTCAAGTTTGGACAGATACTTTCTAATCGTCCTGATTTATTACCGCTTGATCTTATTACACAGTTTGAAAATTGCAGGATAACGTTCCGCCGTTATCCGGTGAAGTAGCAAAAAAGTAGTAGAGAAAGAATTGAAAAAAAGTGTGGAAGAGCTTTTTGCCTGGTTTGAACCTGAACCTTTTGCATCCGCTTCCATGGCGCAGGTTCACAAAGCAACATTGAAAACCGGTGAACGGGTTGCAATAAAAATTCAGCGTCCGGGAATCAAAGAAGTCATTATTGAAGACATTAAAGTAATGTATACCGTTGCTGAAATTCTTCATCGCCGCGTTCCTTCTGTCAGAAGTTTTGATCCGGTTGGCCTGGTGAAAAATTTTGAAGAGAGCATATTGAAGGAACTTGATTTTATTCATGAGTCAATTAATGCCCAGCGTTTTTATAATAATTTTTCAGGTAATGATGAAAATTCACGATTCATACATGCACCCAAAGTGTATCGTGAATTTACAACACCCCGTGTTTTGGTTCTTGAATTTATTTCAGGCTTTAAAATTTCAAAACTGGATCAGATAGAAGCAGATCATCACAGCAGAGAAACCATTGCCAGAAAACTTGCAATCTCTTATTTGCGTCAGGTATTTGAACATGGTTTTTTTCATGCCGATCCGCACCCGGGAAATGTTCTTATAATGAAAACCGGAGAAATCTGCTATCTGGATTTTGGAATGATGGGAAGTATTTTACCAAAAGATGTGGAAACATTTGGTCATTTATTTCTTTCAGTAAAAAATAAAGACATCCGGAAAATTATCAAATCACTCATGCAGCTGTCTGATCAGATAACAATTAAAAATATGCGTGATCTGGAATCTGATATTAATGAGTTTGTAGAATGTTATACGGTTTCCGGAGTTCATGCCAATGAAATGAGTACCGTATTGCTGCAGTTAAAAGATGTGATAGTTAAACACAATTTAAAAATTCCGGGCCATTTCTTTCTGCTTGCAA
The DNA here is from genome assembly GCA_016719925.1 of Crocinitomicaceae bacterium. Classification (GTDB taxonomy): domain Bacteria; phylum Bacteroidota; class Bacteroidia; order Flavobacteriales_D; family Crocinitomicaceae; genus JADJGJ01. The sequence goes on from JADJYC010000015.1 coordinate 28,861, forward strand.
GATCCATGTTGACAATTGAAGGCGTTATCAGAAATCTCGATCCTAAGCTGGATATGCTTGAGCTGGCAAGACCCTATCTGATAAAAACAATTTCAAAAAAATTCAACCCGCTTGACATGGGTAAAAAAGTGCTGAGCGGAATTTTTGAATTTGGAAATTATATGGAAGAATTTCCGAGAGATTTGAAAAATGCAATTCGTAAAATCAATACCGGCGAAATAAAAGTCGATTTGCATCACAAGGGAGTTGATCCGCTGGTGCACACCATTAACCGTGTAACCAAACAAATTATATCTGCCATTGTTGTTGCATCACTTATTATTGGTGGCTCGCTGACATTGGTGTATGAAACAACACCGTTATGGAACGAAACTTCATCCTGGTCAATTATAGCTTTCATTCTTGCCGGGATTGTAGCTCTTGGAATGCTCCGAGACATTCGCAGAGGAGACCATGATCCATGGCAGGGCTGGAAAGAGTAATCTTCTTTTTCAGTTTTTTTTTAATTCTTACTTTAACAAAAAAAATCCCCCCAACAAAGTTGAGAGGATTTTAAGCAGCGTGCGAAAAACTAGTTAATTAAATGCTGCTTTTAAATGATGATAAGCTAGCGTTATTTCATTTCTGAAATGTTCTTGTCTGCTTGGTTCCGCTGCTTCCTTATGTTTTTCCAGTCCTTCTTTCAGATTTCTGATAATGGTATCCATTTCTTGTCTTCTTTTCTGTATTGAATCAGATGGTTTTGTAACAGCCAGTTTAAAATCAATGGCCAGAATTTCAAGTTCCAGTTTTATTCGTTCAAATTCTGCGTGAAGAAAGTCATACACTTTGGACAATGCAGGATGTGATTTAATATACGATTCCACATCATGAATTTTAGCCAGAATTTTTTTGCGCTGAGCTTCAAATATCTCTTTTGTTTCAGCTTTGCCTAATGCCAGCTGAACTCTTAGTTCATCAATTTTGGATTTGGTTTCTTCAACAAATTCTCTGGCTTCATTTACTTTAACTTCAGCATCATGCAGAAAAAGATTTAATCGTTTTTTCAAATATTCAAACTTATCTTTTGCTTCAGCTTTGCCAAGTGCAAGCTGGAGTTGTAACTCTTCCAGTTCATTTGCTGTTTTTCTGAATCCCTCAACCAGTTTATCAATCATTGTTGCTTCCATATTGCATTTATTTGATTCAAAATTCCTCAAAATCAGTTGATCAGGAAATGATCAACGTCAGTTGTATATATGTTTGATGTCAAAACAAAAAAATCCCGTCCCCAATACAGATGGGAACGGGATTTTCAATGGTTTTTAAATTTTAAAGATTAACGATTGTTACCGTTAGTGTACCTTGAATTAAAGGATTTGTACCACTGACATTTCCGTCAGCTGTTCCCGCACCAGAATCTCTGTAACGTACATCAATGGTATGCGTACCAGCAGATAATGTGTATGTTTTTGTCATTCCCCAATAGGAAAGCATTTGTCCAACTGCATCAGTATTCGATGCAATAATTTGTTGCTGCCCGCCTTGAGGTGATGCTGTTCCGTCAACGTGAATTCCAATATCAACTGCTGCAAAGCAACACCTGCTGCAGCACATTGAACACCACCATCGGTAGAAATAATTACTCTGCAATTGGCAGGAACAGAAATAGTTTGTATCAGTCCCGGAATCAAAGTATACGTTGTTGTTGAAATTAAAGCAATTGCTTGTGCAGTTCCGTATACACTTGTGCTCATTTGTCCTGTAGTAGGGTAGTAGTTTGAACAAACCCAACTGGTTCCGTTGTATAAAGCAATCTGATTATTTGCACATGTCAATCCTCCTAAAACATCGTTGTCAACGTTATCAGAAAATCCCGCAGGAATACCAGTCAGTGTTGACCAATCAGGTGTTCCGCCGGAGTTATCATCGCCATCTGCAATATCAGCAGGTACATTGGAAATATCTGACCAGTCAATTGATTCTGCCACTTTTGCATCCAAAGCGTATGGAACAGAAAGTAATTGTGAACTTCCCATCAGCACATAAGCTGATCCACCTGCAGGATCCATTTTTACCTGAATAAAATAAATAGCGCCACCCCAGTCAATTGTACTGAACGTACCAAAGGTAACTGCACCACCACCAATATTTAAACTTGCCAGTCCGTGCTGATTGGTTGTAGCAACATGCGTTTCTGTATAAACCGGTGAACCACCTGAACTGTTTTGCAAAATGCTGATCTCAAAACTTACGGTTTGGTTATCCAATACATTACCGGAGTTGTCACGTGCAACTGCCTGATATTTGAACATGTTTGGTGCCTGAGCCGTAAGCATGTTTAATGCAAGTAATAAGATAAAAAAGAGTCCGGTTTTTTTCATAGCATAAGAATTTGAGCGATCGTTTTCAGATTAAGATTTTTGGATTTTAAATGTTTTCAGTTTTTCATTTTTTGAATTGGAAATTTCCAGAAAGTAAATTCCGTTCGCAAAATTTTCAAGGTTTATTTTTTTTACGGATTCAGCCTGATAAATATCTGAGTAGATTATTTTTCCTGTCAGATCAAGAATTTTTACGTTCAGATTTTCAGAGCAGTTCTCAATCTCCAGATTCACTCAGGATTGAGTTGGGTTAGGATAGAGGCTGATAGCAATTTCCGGTGCAAAATCTTCTACCGATGCAAAGTTGGCAGTAGGTTGCTGAAAGCCTTGTGTCAGTTGATTATTGGTTCCGATGTACGTATCAGTTACCACCTCACCAAGTGTCCAGCTCAGGTTAACTGATGATGTCGCAAAATAATCACCGGACGAAGCAACAACAGTAGGTGTAAGCGATTGTGCTTTAATCACAAAGCAACTGAAGAACAAAATGAACAATGCTGTTTTTTTCATGCGTAGTTTATAGAGTTGTTTCAAATATAGAGAAAAATCGTGAGGGTACATTAATACCTTTCATCAGAAAGAGATCATTCAAGTACTAACTGTTGATGGATTGTTTGTCTAATTTTTCTAGCGCGTCAACTCTTCAATGATTTTTCTATGTTTCGGAAATTGGGCAACCAATTCATTTCTATGAGCCAAAACAAAGTCTTCAAAATCAAAACCGGGTGCAACAGTACAACCTACCAGTGAAAAACTATTTGGTTGTTCAACTCTTGATGCGAACCAACATCCAGCAGGAACAATACCTTGTAGTTGTTCACCTTGTTCAGCGTTATTTCCAATTTTCATTATTTCTAATTCACCTTTAGAATCAATGATATAAACGGATAAAGCAGCGCCATCATAAAAGTGCCACATTTCATCTGATTCAATTTTGTGAAATGCAGAAAAATTTTCTTGTGATTAAGAAAAATATTCCGGTTGATGCTGAACGTTTTTTACCATTCCGATTGATAACGATTTCAGTTGAACGATACGTTTCTTTGAAGTAACCTCCTTCGGGGTGAGGAAGTAAATGGAGATTTTTAATCCAATAATCTTGATTCATGAAATAAAGATAAGACATTGTGGTTTACCTCTCCATCGGCCCCCACCAAAGAGGGGGATGGATAGTTCCCTCTCTGATGGAAGGAGGCAAAGTTTCCCCCTCCCTGAGGGGGATTAAGGGGGAGGAAAAATTCAAATACCCATTCATTCCACAATCAACTTCTGCTGAAACTGATTATTATCCTTATCAATTGCTTTGATTAAATAAACTCCTTTATTCAATTCACTGATTGATATTACTGGATCAGGATTTTCGAATATGTAAATCAATTTACCCGAAAGAGAATAGATTGAAAACAAAGAAAGGTTTTCAGGAATTGTTATTTGATCTAAAGCCGGGTTTGGGTAAATTCGGAAAATTTCGTCTGTCGACTCTTGAAGTGGGAAAATTGAAAATGTTTCCAAGTATCTCCATCACTTATCCATGCTTTTAATTCATCTGTACGCAGTTCCTCAAAGGAATAAAGTTCTAAATATGTTCTGCCTAAACCTTCTTTGAATTCAAGTTTGACTTCATAACTTGGAGATGCATCAATAAAATAAAGACTATCTGAAGAACTACTCATAGTTTGTATGAATTTAATATATCCGTTATCATATCGATGGGAAATGAAATTTCTGCAGTTAGATGTGTCAATATAATATGGCGAACCTACAAGAAAGGAATTATATTGAAAAAGATAAAATGGTTCTAAATTATTATCATTTTCATTCCAAATATTGGTAATTCCTGAAAATTGATTTTCAAAATACGCCCTGCTACTATCCAAATAATAATTTGGGCTACCATTGCCTGTGTATTCTTCATAAACACCTGAGTTAACGCATCCAAAATAAAATTTGTGGGTTTGAAAAAAATCATAGCTTGGATAGGTTTGTGATGTTAAGTTTGTCATAACGGTATGTTTCGACAGTGATCAGGTTCCCGAGATAAGAATAATAATAATGTGAGTAAAAAAAGCGTCTCTATTTGAAAATCATAATCGCTGTTTGGCAAATATTCCCAAGAATTCTGCCCTCAGATACAACATAAAAAAGATTTTCCCGCATTTTCAAAATCCGGATAACGAATCACACCATGATTTTTAGAAATAAGAATAGTATCAAGGGTAGAAAGTTCAATGACTTTGAAAGAGTCAATCTGACCTAGAATAGTAGTCTCATATTTATCTACAACAGTGGCATTAATACCTAATGTTGAATTGAATAGCCAACTATCAGAAATTTCAGCGGTATGTTTAATAGAGCCATCTTGAAAGATAAATTCTTTGGTTGCATTGGAATACAATGGGGATAACCCAAAAATTTCTGGTTAATAAGCGTGATAAAGAACGCCTCCAACCGCGTTAGGTGGTATAACTGTGCAAGTATCACAAATTTTTATGGTTGTATGAATGAAGTATAAGGTATCACTTCCACTAATCTGGGTGCTGTCTACATCAATGGTATTGGTGATGTAAAGTGAATCGACGTGTTTGTAGAAAAATGTTTTTTCAGCATCAATTAGATTCCAGTTTTGCGAAAAGGAATTCCAGATCAAAATGTTAAGACGGCAAAACTCAACCATAGTACGTAAATATTTGGGCAAGTTACCTCCCCTCGGTCCCCGAGGGGAGGGGCCTCTGTGGGCGGGAGGGGGTTCCCCCTCCCGAGGGATTAAGGGGGAGGAAAACACTACCGATTCTTCAAAACAAAAACTGCATGAATAATCCGCTCATGCACATCCTGAAACTGATGTATGACTTCTCCTTCTTCAAAACGCAGAAAAATATAACCAAGTGATTCTAATTTTTGCTGACGGTAATAATCATATTCAGATTTGGCAAAATGAGAACTTCCGTCTATTTCAATAATCAGTTTTATTTCTGCTGAAAAAAAATCAACAATGAAATTATCAATCGGGCGTTGACGTTTAAATTTTGTTCCGGATCTTCCCCTGGAAAGTAATGCTTTCCACAAATATTTTTCTGCACGGGAGACAGATTCGTATCTGTGTTCTCTTGCATATTCGCGCAGTTTCGGATTGTAATAATTGAATCGGGTTGATGACATAATAAAATAACTACGATTTAAAATTTTCCTCCCCCTCAGTCCCCCTCAAAGAGGGGGAAGCAATGTGAAGTTTCGTGGTTTTTTTATTCTTGTCGTTTTGTGTTTTCGCCCCTCCCTGAAGGGAGATTAAGGGGGAGGAAAAATTCCTACCCCAAAAACGGATACCGGTAATCCACCGGAGAAACAAACGTCTCTTTTATTGTTCTTGCAGAAACCCAGCGAATCAAATTCAAATAAGAACCTGCTTTATCATTTGTACCTGATGCACGGGCGCCACCAAATGGTTGCTGCCCCACAACTGCACCTGTTGGTTTATCGTTGATGTAAAAATTACCGGCTGAATTTTCCAATTTTTTGCTGGCAAAATCAATGGCATATCTGTCTTGCGAATAAACTGCACCGGTTAATGCGTATTCAGATGTTTTGTCAAGCAATTCAAGTGCCTGTTCAAATTCATTTTCAGGATAAACATAAATTGTCATAACCGGTCCAAAAATTTCTTCACACATGGTTCTGAAATTTGGATTTGTGGTAACGATAACCGTTGGTTCAATGAAATACCCTTTTGATTTATCGTAATTTCCACCGGCTACAATTTTTGCATCGTCGCGTTTTTTAGCGTAGTCAATAAATTCAGCAATCTTATCAAATGCTTTTTCAGAAATTACTGCGTTGATGAAATTTCCAAAATCTTCCGGTGATCCCATTTTAAATGATTTCAAATCGGTAACAACCCCGTCAATTACTTCCTGTGCAATGTTTGAAGGAAGATAGGCGCGAAGCCGCTGAACATTTTTGCCCCTGGAATTCAAATGCACCTCTTGAAATTGCAGTTGCAACTTGAGCAGCGTGTGATGATTTATGAGCAATGATAAAATCTTTACCTCCTGTTTCACCAACAATTCGCGGATACGATTTATAGATATCAATATTTTTTCCAATTTCTTTCCAGATATTTTTGAATACCCCGGTTGAACCTGTAAAATGAATTCCTGCAAAATCTGGATGTTTTAAAATAACTCCTGCAGTCTGACCATCACCGTCACCATGTTTACAACACCATCCGGTAAACCGGCTTCTTTGAAAATTTCCATGATGATTTGCGCAGAATAAATTTGTGTTTCTGCCGGTTTCCACACCACAACATTTCCCATCAATGCAGGAGCAGCACTTAGATTTGCAGCAATGGAAGTAAAGTTAAACGGTGTCAAAGCAAACACAAATCCTTCCAAAGGACGATACTCCAAACGATTCCACATTCCTGCGTTTGATCCCGGCTGATCATGATAAATCTGCTGTGCGTAAGCCACATTGAATTTGAAAAAATCTATTAACTCACATGCAGCATCAATTTCTGCCTGCATGGAATTTTTTGACTGACACAGCATGGTAGCTGCATTCATTTTATCTCTGTAAGGACCGGCTAATAAATCTGCAGCCTTCAGAAATACCGCTGCACGATGTTCCCAGGGTAAATCCGCCCATTTTTGTCTTGCCGCCAGAGCAGCGTTGATCGCTTCTGTAACATGTTTTGCTTCACCGTGATTATAAAATCCAAGAACTTTTTTGTGATCATGCGGTGGTGCCATTTTACGCTTGTCATTGGTGCGCACTTCTTTTCCACCGATATACATTGGAACATCAATGGGTTCCTGATTGTACATCTCTTTGTATTTAGCAAGAAGACTCGATTTTTCTGGTGAATTGGGTGCATACCCTTTTACCGGTTCATTGGATGGAACAGGAACTTTATAAATTGCGTTTGGCATAGAATTGACTTTTGATTCTACACCAAAATTAACAAAAAAACAGTAGGGGAAAGGTGACTTTGGATACCGGAATTAATTCATCTTCAGTTTAGCCACCAGTTCAAATCTTGGAACTTCAACTTTGAAAAGTTGTTTTGTATCAGTACGTTCAAATATGTAATGTCCTTTCATATAGCCGATTTCTGAATGCAGATCACAACCTGAAACGTAAACATGTTTCTGACCTGAAGCAAGAATTGGCTGCTCACCAACTACACCTTCACCCTGAACTTCACGTGCAGGATTGAGAGAATCAAATATGTGCCAGTATCTTGATTTTAATTGAACATCAAACGTGTTTTTGTTTTCAATAACAATTCTGTAATTGAAAAAGAATAAACCATTTTCAACATTCGAAAGATCTTTTCTGTAAAGAGTCTCTACGCTTATTTTTACACCGGATGTTAATGCTGTAGTCATCGTTGCAAATTTAATGAAAGGATTTAATCAGGTCGCCCGGTTTATAATCCTTCTTATTCAATAACGCATGAGATTGAATTTTAGTTGGTGAGTAACCGTGTTAAATTTTATTAACATGCTGCGCATTCAGTGTACAAACCTAATGCAATGAGTTGATGATTAGAAATTTAAATAGATGTGCAATGAATTATTTCACAATCTTTCCAACCAGGTCATAGTGGTCAGCAGACTCAATTTTTACTTTTTTGAACTGACCAATTAAAGATTTATCAGCACCCTGAATAATCACTTCATTATCTACTTCTGGTGAATCAAACTCTGTGCGTCCCAATGTATAGTCGCCTTCTGTTTTGTCAAAAAGTACTTTAAAAGTTTTTCCTACTTTCTTCTGATTGAGTTCGTATGAAATACCTGATTGTAATTCCATGATTGCATCCGCACGTTCTTGTTTTACTTTTTGAGGTACATCATCTTTTAATGCATACGCAGATGTATTTTCTTCATGTGAATAAGTGAAAATTCCCAACCGTTCAAATCTGGATCTTTCAACCCATTCATACATTTCCTGAAAATCTTTTTCTGTTTCACCCGGGAATCCTGAAATCAATGTTGTACGGATACCTATTTCCGGTAATTTTTCTCTGATTGAATTTACAAGAGCTTCTGTTTTCTCTCTGGTAGTTCCGCGTTTCATGGCGGTCAGAATTTTTGTTGAACCGTGCTGCAATGGCATATCCAGATAATTGCAGACGTTGCTTCTGTTTTTCATCACGTCCAGAACATCCATCGGAAATCCAGTTGGAAAAGCATAATGCAGACGAATCCATTCAATTCCTTTAATGTCTGAAAGTTTATCAACCAGCTCTGCCAGATTTCTTTTTTTGTAGATATCCAAACCGTAATAAGTCAAATCCTGCGCAATTAAAATCAGTTCTTTTACGCCTTGATTTGCCAATGAATTTGCATTTGAGATGAGTTGTTCCATTGGAGTAGAGACATGCTTACCTCTCATCAGTGGAATTGCACAAAAAGAACAAGGCCGGTCACATCCTTCTGCAATTTTAAAATAAGCATAGTGTGATGGTGTTGTAAGAAGTCTTTCTCCAACTAATTCTTTTTTATAATCTGCCTTTAATGTTTTTAATAATCTGGGCAGATCTCTTGTTCCAAAATAACCGTCTACTTCCGGTATTTCTTTTTCAAGATCTGTTTTATACCGCTCACTCAAACAACCTGTGACATAGACTTTATTCACCAACCCCTGCTGCTTTGCTTCGGCGTAACGGATAATGGTATCAATGGATTCCTGCTTTGCGTTTTCAATAAATCCGCAGGTATTGATAATTACAATTTCTGAATCATCGTGTTTCGATTCATGCTCAACAGTGAACTTATTCGCTTTTAATTGCGCCATCATCACTTCAGAGTCGAAAATATTTTTCGAACATCCGAGCGTAACCACATTGACTTTATTTTTTTTAAGCGTTTTTGTTTTCACGTTGAATCTGTTTTTTTCTGAAGATTAATTAAAAAGTGAATCGACAAATTCTGTTTTATTGAATACCTGGAGATCTTCAATTCCTTCACCCACTCCAATATATTTTACCGGAATTTTCATCTGATCAGAAATTCCGATTACAACACCTCCTTTTGCAGTACCGTCTAATTTGGTAACAGCAAGTGCATTAATTTCTGTTGCCAGTGAAAATTGTTTTGCCTGTTCGTATGCATTTTGTCCGGTTGAACCATCAAGCACCAGCAGAATTTCATGCGGTGCACCCGGAATTACTTTGGACATTACTTTTTTGATCTTGGAAAGTTCATTCATCAGGTTCACTTTGTTGTGTAATCTGCCTGCTGTGTCAATTATCACCACATCCATGCCTTGTGATTTACCGGATTGCACCGTGTCAAACGCCACTGCAGCAGGATCAGCACCCATACCTTGTTGAACAATTGGTACTCCAACGCGTTGTGACCAGATGATCAACTGATCAACTGCCGCAGCCCTGAACGTATCAGCTGCGCCAAGCATTACTTTTTTTCCTGATTTCTTTAACTGATTGGAAAGCTTTCCGATTGTTGTTGTTTTTCCTACACCATTCACTCCAACAACCATAATAACATATGGTTGTTCAGCAGTGTCAGGAATTTTAAATTCAACTTCATCACTGTTATTGTTTTCAGCAAGCAGCTGAACAATCTCATCTCTCAGAATGGCATTGAGTTCAGATGTTGAAACAAATTTGTCTTTGGCAACGCGTGTCTCAATTCTTTTGATAATTTTTAAAGTGGTTTCTACACCTACGTCAGAAGTGATCAGTATCTCTTCCAGTTCATCCAAAACTTCATCATTGATTGTAGATTTACCTAAAACCGAATGTGTGAGTTTAGAAAGAAATGACTGTTTGGTCTTTTCCAGACCTTTGTCAAGACTTTGTTTTTTTCTTTGGAAAAGAGATTGAAAATACCCATATATGAAAATTAAAAAAGCTCCTTCCAGCAAAGGAAGAAGCTATTCATAATGTTTTCAGAACCGAGATTAGTTTTTAGCAAACCACTCAGAAACTTTATCGTTGTGTACAACTTCTTCTTTAAAGCTGTATGCACCGGTTTTAGGATTCTTAACCATTTTCACACATTTAGTGTGCTCTTTTCCTCCTCCGGTTTGTAATGACGCAACTACTTTCTTAGCCATGACTCAAATTATTTAATCTCTTTATGAACTGTATATTTTTTCAATACCGCATTGTATTTTTTCAATTCAATACGATCAGGGGTATTCTTACGGTTTTTAGTGGTGATATAACGGGATGTTCCCGGCTGACCACTTGCTTTGTGCTCTGTACACTCCAGAATAACCTGAATTCTGTTTCCTTTTGACTTTGCCATTGTTTCTTAATTTATCGGATTATACCAGACCGTTCGCTCTCGCTTCTTTCAGGCAGGCTGAAATTCCTTTTTTATTTATTGTTCTTAAACCCGCTGTACTTACTTTCAATGTAACGTATGCATTTTCTTCAGGAACGAAGAATTTTTTAGTTACAAGATTCGGATAAATGTTAAACTCTATAAAGTCTGGCCAAAAAATCGGAGTGCAAAGTAACTAACTTTTTTACGGTTTTACAAATAATTCTGAAAAAAATCCAAAAAATGATCGTGATCCTCCTGTTTTCAATGGTATTAATCGATTTTAAGAATGACTCTTCTCAAAAAATTCAAAGCATAAACAACAGTCAGCTCGATATTCCGCTCACGGTTGTGCTTGAATAAGAAGTTTTTGGAATAAATTTTATCAGGTGCTGCAATTGCTATCCAAACTGTTCCTACAGGTTTTTCAATGGTTCCCCATCTGGACCTGCAATTCCCGAAGTGGCAATACAATAATCGGTATTCAAAATTCTTCTGCCTTTTACCGCCATTTCTTCTACCGTTTGCTGACTCACAGCCCCATATTTTTCAATAGTTTCAGGATTAACGTCAGCCATTTTTTCCTTAGCTGCATTAGCGTATGTGATAACTGAACCCTGAAAATAATCTGAAGAACCGGGAACAGAAACAATCCTTGCGGACAATGCGCCGCCTGTGCAACTTTCAATAGTACTTAAAGTTTTACCGCGGTTTCTTAAAAGTTGACCGATAACAGACTCCAGCGTTTCACTTTCAGTACCAAAACACAATGCCTGAAATCTCATTTGCCATGCTGAAATCTGATTCTGAATAACCTGACTTTGATTTTTTGATCCGGTCAGTCTGATTTTTACTATTCCAGGTGAAGGCAGGTAAGCCAATGAAATATTCTGATTGCGGCAGTTTTTTTCATCTTCTGCTATCTCCATTGATAGTTGTGATTCTCCAATTCCCTGAAATAAAATTGTTTTATGATAGAATTCCTGAATTCCAAACTCTGAAATCAGCATCGGAATAATTTTTTCCATTAAACCTTTCATCTCATAGGGCACACCCGGCAGAGAAATCACAGATTTACCATTCAGTTTAAACCACATGCCGCTAGCTGTTCCCAGATCATTTTCAACAATAAATGCTTTATCCGGCAGCATGGCCTGAAGGTGGTTTACTTCTAAAAAAGGTTTTTTGGCCGACTCAAACATCCGTTTTACTTTTTCAAGAATGTTTGGGTAAAGAATTAGCTGCTGATTAAAATACTCCGTTAAGGTGGATTTGGTAATGTCGTCCTGCGTTGGTCCAAGTCCGCCTGTAATTATAACCAGTTCAGATTTTGCCAACTCTCTGTCCAGAGATTCTTTTATTAATTCAGCTTTATCAGATATACTGATGATTTCCTGAATGCTGATACCGGTTGTATAAAGTTGCTGTGCTATCCAGGCCGAGTTGGTATCAATTGTCTGGCCAACCAGAATTTCATCGCCGATAGTAATTATGGAAGCTTTTGTCATGAAGTGTAAATTTGGTATTGTCTTTGCAACTGGCAAAGAAATTGCTAAGTTTGACAAAATAAAAATGCTGAAAGATGAAAATGAAATTTATTTTAATGTTTGGTCTTGGATTGATTCTGACAAGTTGTGTGCTTGAAGAAATCGCCTCTGACGTTATAACAACCGGAACAGGAACAGGGACAACTGCTGCGCCAGCATTAACGAATGAAGAAGTTATTGCCGGCTTGAAAGAAGCATTAACAATTGGCATTAAAAAAGGTGCAGAGATGGCTTCAGTGACGGATGGTTTTTTCAAGAATGATATGATTAAAATTCCATTTCCTCCGGAAGCAAATGATTTGAAAGAAAAAGCTATAGAGTGGGGGATGCAGGCTAAAGTGGATGAAATTATTTTGACATTGAACCGCGCTGCAGAAACTGCTTCTCAGAAAGCTTCACCAATATTTGTTGATGCAATCACAAATATGAGTATCAGTGATGGATTTGAAATTTACATGGTTCAGATTCAGCAGCTACCATGTATCTTATCAAAACAACCACTCAACCCCTTACCACTGCTTTTATGCCGGTTGTAAAAGAGGCTATTGAAACAGTTGAGTTAACAAAATACTGGAATCCGCTGGCTACAAAATACAACCAGACTACTAAACTGACAGGTAAGCCAGAAATTAATCCGGATCTTGATAAATATGTTACTGACAGAGCGATTACAGGCCTGTTTTACCTTGTTAAACAAGAAGAGAAAAAAATCAGATTGGATCCTGTAGCGCAGGTTACTGATCTGCTGAAAAAGGTATTCGGAAGTCTGTTGAAATAGACCCTGCTAAAATATTTATAACCTGAATCCTAACTCGATTCAGGTTATTTTTTTACCTTTACTCAACTGCTAAATTTAATTTCTTTCAAAATAATGACCCTGGAAGCTACAACCTTTAGTGTCTTTATTACGTATTAATTTGCAGGTGAAATTTGTGAATTATGAAGAGTTTCGTATTTGTTTTCTTGATACTGATTGGTTCTGTTGTCATAGCACAAGAGCAAAGTTTTCACTATAAATTTAAGCTGGATGGTGTAATTGATCTTCCTACAGCTAAAGAAATCAAAGATCCTTTGCGTGCAAAATTCCTTTGTTATACGGTATATGATGATGTCGCCCAACAGTTCGATTTTGTATCAACAGTGAATGTGAATGAAAATCAATTGCAGCAATATCTGGATGATTACGGATATGTAATTACAGAATTTCAAAAACTGCCCGTTGTTACACAAATTAATAATGAAAAATGAAGATGATTATTAAAAAAATTAATTTCATTCTTTTTTTGGCAGGATCGTTCTTTTGTGGGGTATCTTTTGCACAAACAGATCCTTCTGACGGTTGTACTGGAGTTCCTTCTCTATCCGTTAATTCTACTTGTGTAGCCAATAATTACACATTGAACGGTACTTATTCTAACGGTGCTCTGATTGCAGCTTCCTGCAATGGAAACTCTGACCGAGATGACGGCTGGTATTCATTTACTGCCACCGGAACAACAACTGATATAGATCTTACCGGTAATCGTGATCATACGCTTGCAGTTTGGTCAGCCTGTGCCGGTGGTACAGAATTGGCCTGGTGATTATGCCACTGCCGGTAATGTTGCATCAATTTCAATGACAACGGTAATTGGCAACAACTTACTATGTTCAGGTTTGGAGAAACTCAAGCAACAACGGATCTTCAATGACCGGAACAATCTGTATCCATGATCCGATTGTTCAGTCTACTGATTGTTCATCGTCTGTGCAGGTTTGTTCAAATACAGCTTTTCCCGGAAACAGCAGCGGCTTTGGAACACAGGAATTAAATGCAACAAACCGCGGATGCCTTAATGGTAATGAGCATCAGTCTTCCTGGTATCTGGTTTCAATAGGAACTGATGGAACGTTTCAAATGATGATTTCTCCAACAGTGGGTTCCGATGATTATGATTTTGCAGTATGGGGCCCTGCTTCAGCCTGTCCTCCAGCCGGCGCACCTATACGATGCTCATATTCAGGAACAACTGGCAATACGGGAATTAATACCGGTTTAAATGGTGCTGAATCACCTCAGACATCAGAAGGTTCAGGTGGAAATAAATATGTAGATGATTTAACTGTTGCTGCAGGTGATGTTTATCTGATCTGTATAGATAATTTTAATTCAACTACCACAACATTTAACCTGACATTTGGTGGTTCGGCCGGAATATCTTGTGTACCCCTGCCAGTGGAGCTGATAGAATTTACAGCAGAAAATGTTAATGGAGTAAATGTGGTTGAGTGGGTGACCAAGTCAGAATCAAACAGCGATTATTTTACCTTGCAAAGAAGTGATGATGGTGAAAACTGGCAGGACATAGTTATTTCAGATGCAGCCGGTAATTCAAATTCTGAATTGAAATATACTTTCAGAGATTATTATACGAATGCTTCATGGTTGTATTATCAGTTGTGGCAGACAGATTTTGATGGTTTGGTTACAAACCTTGGAATTGTTGCAGTTAATAACGGTGAAGACGAAGTTCAACTGGTAAAAATAATCAATCTGATGGGTGAAGAAGTGGATGAAAACTATCCGGGAATTCAGGTTTATATTTACAGTGACGGGTCATCTGTTAAACGGATGAAACAATACTGATCAGCTCTCCTTTTATTTTTTTAGTTTAGTACCGTGAAAATTCTTTTTGTCACGGATGGTCTTTTCCCCTTTGTAATCGGAGGAATGCAAAAGCATTCCACTATGCTGATTAACGAACTCGCAAAACAAGGATGCGCGTTGACTGTTATACATCCTGGTGGAAAAGAATTCAATGAATCAGCGCTGGAAAAAACATTTTCTGAGTACTCTAAAATTGAATTTATTTTGATTCCCTTTCCTCGATTCAAAAAAATTCCGGGGCATTATATCCGGGAGAATAAAGTTTATTCCAAAAACATATTTGAATACTTAAACACTGCAATTAAGCATTTTGATATCATTTATTGTCAGGGTTTAACGGGATATTATTTTGTGTTACACAAACAGCTGAATCAACCGGTTGTAATCAATTTACATGGATATGGTGAATATTTTACTCCCCCTTCTATTAAACTGAGATTGCAATATGCGATGCTGAGGCCAATAATGACAAAAATTTCATTAAATGCGGATTATGTGTATTCATTCGGGGGACGCATTACAGACCTGCTTATCTCTCTGGGTATAAAAAGAAATAGAATTCTTGAACAAATCAATGGAATAGAAAAATCATATATCACTGAAAATGTTTCAGCAACAAACCGTGATTGTATAAAATTTGTATATATAGGAAGAAATGAAAGAAGAAAAGGGATTGACGAGATTATTTTGGCGGTTAAAATATTGAATCTGAAATTTTCTGAAAATTCGAATTTCATTTTATTGGTGAAGGCACGAAGTTGATTCCACTCAAGTTTGAAAATGTTTTTCTACATGGTCAGAAATCTGATCTAAAAGAGATTTGTTCAATTATTGATGAATGTGATTGCATTGTACTTCCTAGTTATGCTGAGGAATGCCTATGGTAATCATTGAAGCAATGGCAAGAGGACTTGTTGTAATAGCTTCTGACGTAGGCGCTACCCGTGAATTAATCAAGAAAAACGGTTTTTTACTTAACGCTCCGGCAGACCTTCAATCAGCTATGGAAAAACTTCTGATGGCATCAGATATTGAATTGATTCAAATGAAAAATAATTCTCTGAAACTGGTCAATGAAAAGTATAATTTGCAACACATGACTGACAGCGTAATTCAGGACTTCAAATTAATATTAAATTCAAAAATTATCTAAGCTCTGCTTTCAATTCAGATTCCAGCTTTTTACGGATTGAGTCCATCAGCTGATCAATCTGAGAATCCTGTAATGTTTTTTCATCATCCTGAAAAGTAAAAGAAACTGCATAGGATTTTTTTCCTGCAGGCAGATTTTTACCTTCATAAACATCAAAAAGATTTACATCCCGTAGAAGTTTTTTGTCAGTGGAAAAAGCGATGTTTTCAATTTGCTGAAATCGAACAGATGTGTCAATCAGAAGTGAAAAATCCCTTCTGACAAATTGAGTTTTTGGCACAGGTTTATATTCAATTTTATGGCCTGAGATTATTTCAAGAATTTTATCCCAGTCAAATTCTGCGTAAAACACATCTGACCGTATTCCAAATTCTTTTAAAATCAAAGGTGATACACAACCAAAGTAAATTAGTTCAGTTTTTTTATATTGAACAGACTGTCCATACCCCATTTCTTTATGGGAAGGTTCCTCTGTAAAGTTTGCTTTCTCAAGACCAAGTTTATTTACAACAAGCTCAACCGTAGCTTTTATGCTATAAAAGTCAGCCTTTTCATTTTTGCTTTTCCAGTTTTCTTTGTTCCGGTCTCCTGAAATTACGATAACCAGTTTCTCACTTTCATTGAATATTTCTTTTTTGGAATATACTTTTCCAAACTCAAATAGTTTGATTTCATTTTGTTGTCTGTTTTGATTATAAGTCACAGATTGCATTAATCCGGGTAAAAGAGTTTGACGCATCACGTCAAGTTCTTTACTCAGCGGATTCAAAATTTTGACTGTTTCTTCCGGATTTATATACGCTGCTTTTGAGCTTGTGTGTTGAGATGAAATCAATGAATTATTCATTGATTCAAAATACCCGTTAGAAACGAGTAAATCGGCAATCATATTCTGATAATACTGACGGTCCATGCCTTTTTTAAGGTAATTGAACTATTAAGTTTTGAAGGTATAGTTATTTGATTAAACCAAAAATTCTCAAGACTTCTTCATTCAAATCAGCCTGACGTGTTACGTCAAACCGATATCCCGGAACTTCAACAGTTGCATTTGAATCATCGGATTTCAGTATTTTGTACTCCAGATTTTCAAGTATTCTTATTATTTCAGATGAGGTGAAATTGTGTCCGCAAATTTTCCTGCATTGATCAAAATTAAATTCAATCTGTGATAATGAAATTTTATGCGGATAAAGGTCTGTCAGGTAGGTTAACTCACCTCCGCATAAATCAAGAATCAAATGAATGGCCCGGTTTCTTGCCTGAATGACATTACTGTGATCAGCTCCACGTTCAAATCTGAATGAAGAATCTGAATTCAAGGCATGTCTTTTTGAAGTCTTTCTAACAACACCCGGATTAAAATAGGCTGCTTCCAGAAACAAAG
This sequence comes from Crocinitomicaceae bacterium, assembly GCA_016719925.1. GTDB lineage: Bacteria > Bacteroidota > Bacteroidia > Flavobacteriales_D > Crocinitomicaceae > JADJGJ01. The sequence continues at coordinate 46,255 of JADJYC010000015.1, forward strand.
CATTGGTCTGGTCATTAATACCGGAATCCGCTCCTCCCATTACTCCTGCAATACACATCGGCTCACTGGAATTACAAATAACAAGGTCTTCCGGATTCAATTCTCTTTTAACATTATCAAGCGTAGTGAGAGTTTCATTTGCTTTTGCGCGTCTCACAGCTAATGATCCATTTGTTTTATTAAGATCAAATGCATGCAGCGGATTACCTGTTTCATGCATTACAAAGTTGGTAATGTCAACAACGTTATTGATTGGTTTTAAGCCAATCGACAAAAGTTTGGTTTGAAGCCATGCCGGTGAAGGAGCAATTTTTAAATTTCTTATTACAGCACCGCTATATCTTGGACAAGCTGAATAATCGTCTACCTGAACATTTATTTTTTCAGATTGATTGTTGAATGAAATTTCACTGAAATCGGGAAGTTTTAATTCAAGTTTCAGATTCCGGTGAAAATTGATCCAGGCTTTCAGATCTCTTGCAACACCAATATGTGAAACGGCATCTGTTCTGTTAGGTGTTAAACCAATTTCAAAAATATAATCTTCAGTGTTTGGAAATAGAACGCATGCTTCCAGTCCGGGTTGTAAAGATGAATCCAGAACCAATATGCCATCATGAGATTCTCCTATACCAAGTTCATCTTCTGCACAAATCATCCCTTCAGATTCAACACCGCGTATTTTTGATTTTTTAATTTTCAATGGTTCACCTTCATTTGGAAAAAGAGTTGAGCCAACAGTTGCTACAAGTACTTTCTGACCCTTTTCAACATTGGGTGCGCCACAAACAATGCTCAAAATTGTGCCGTTTCCAATATTAACTGTAGTTAAATTTAATCTGTCAGCTTCAGGATGTTTGGTTTTTGTAAGTACTTCACCAATCACCACGCCTTTCAATCCTCCTTATATGTTTCTTTTTTCAATGCTCTCTACTTCCAAACCGGTAGACGTAAGAATTTCTCCGATTTTTTCAGGAGTCAGTTCTAAATCGACATAATCTTTTAACCAGTTCAGAGATATTTTCATGTGAAGATTTTTTCAAAGTTAATTAATCAGCAGGTAAGTTTTGAATGTGATTTTGTTTGAACAAAAAAAAGCTGCCTGGAAACCAGACAGCTTTTTCAAGAGTCAAAATCGTTTAATGTTTGATAAACTTCGCTGTTTCAACCATTGTTCCGGCTGTCAGGCGAATCACATAAGTACCTTTTGTAAGTTCAGCTGTTTCAAATGTGATAGTATTCTTACCGGCGGTCATGTTAGACTGAGAGATTTCTTTCACCATCTGACCATTCAGACTGAATATCTGAATGTAAACATCTGAATTCTCTGAAAGATCAAACTGTACATTTCCAACTTCATTCATTGGGTTGGGATATACGTTGATATCCGGAACAAATTTATTTGGAGACAGATTATCCTGAACACCTGGCAATGCCAGATAAGCATCAGTACTCCAGATTCCTCTTCCGTGAGTACCAACATAAATCTGACCAGTTTTTATACATCCTTCATCAAATGTTCTCCAGTTTTGTCCCATATCATAAACAGGCACGTGACCTACAGATTCAGATCCATCAGACCAACTTGTTCCGCCGTTTTCAGTATAGTAAACTCCAAATTCACCACCAACAATGATAAGGTTTGGATTATCACGCTCAATCACGCAACTGTAATATGGCATGTCAGGAAGATCGCCATGAATATTCGTCCAAGAAGGTGCACCACCTGTTGCATTATTGGTTTCACGTACAAGTGATGAAGAGCTGAAAGACCCCCTAAAGTAACAACCACGTGATCTAAATCCCCTTCAACTGCTATACCGGTAACGGGCAGTCCAAAAGTTGTTCCGCCAGGGCTGATATTCGTAAGGGTAGTAGAGTCATGACCCAAATCCCAGTCAATAGATGAATCACCTACCGCTGGAGAATAAACATCACCGAAACCAGACAACCTGTAAATACTGCCATTCCATGTACCAATGAATAAATGATTACCATCCCTCGAAAACTCCATGGTAGATACCTGGCCAATTCCGTCTGCTACCTTAAACCACTCATTTGCATCAGCGGATAATCTTAAAGCATTTCTTGTCATCCAAACTCCGCTTGGGTCAGTTGATCCGCCTAAACCAATTGCAAACCAGCTCTGAAAATAATCCTGAACACGGATTGTATCCCAAGCCACATTGTATGACTGAGAATCATTCTCCATATCAAAAACTTTTCCCGGTCTTAACGGGTTAGTACCATAATAATGATTTAAAAGTGTATAGGAGTCTACTTCAACAGTAGTATCCAAATCAACAAGGTAAATAGAGTCGCCTGCGTCAATTGGTGCACCACCAGGAATGGCATCAAATTGCTCTGTATGGTTAACAATGGCTAAATTATAATCAGTAGAAGGCGCTGAAGTGGTAATAACTGTATCAAATTCCGTTAATGCAGGATTAAAATCCAGCGTATCATCGAATACAATTTGTGTTGGTGTAGTGTAAGGAATGATTTTACCCGTTGTTCTTGAAGGTACATCAACAACGTCTCCTGCATCATAAGCGTCAGATGGGATGAAGTCAATAGAGTCTGTTGAGTTCAGATCTTTTGGATGCTCCCACATTTTGAAATTTGTAAAGAACTGGCCACAACCAGCCTCAAGTCCGCCCGGATCACAATCTGCTGCCCATTGCGGCGGTGTATATGCAAACGTATTCTGACCTCTGTCAGATGAACGTCTTATAGCACCGTTATAAACAGATGTGAATAAAATATTTCTATTGATGAATGAAATTTGTGCAGAGAAACCATCTCCACCGCCTACTTCATCATGTGAACGGTAACCTGCATTATCATGATAGTTAGCCTGAGTACCATTATCCTGAGCTCCACCAATTACATCACCGTGAGCTGAATATCCGATTGCATAAAACTGTGTTACATTATAGCCACGGTTTGCCGGAACAAAAGTTTGACCACCGTCATCAGAATAACTAATTCCGCCATCATTTCCGACATAAAGTCTTCCCCATTTATCCCAATATTGTTCGTGTTGATCAGCATGCGCATATTGTGGGTTGGTTGGGCTATAAAACCACTGTGTCATTTGATTCCAGTTACCATTATAGTTCCATGAATAAATGTCAATTCCACCTAAAAATATACGGTCAGGATTTCCACGCTGAACAGAAATAATATTGTCATATGTACCTTGTCCTAATGAAGCACTATGAGAGAATGGTGCAAATGCTCCTGGCGTACCTGTTGCAGCAGGTGCAATTTCAGTCCAGTTCAAACCGTTGTCTGTTGAACGCCAGATTCCAAGCAAATGGTTGTTGGCACAAGAAGCATATACATTATATGTTCCACTTGTATTTTCTCATGCGAAATAGCATATTCAATTCTTCCTAAAACTGGTTCAATTTCACCAGCTCCAGAGCCTGATCTGTCTGTAAAAGTAGATCCATAATCAGTAGATATATTGGTTCTTCCTGAACCCATATTTGCAACAATAACTTGTCCATCGGGTGAAATAGAAAGTGAATGACAGGCGCCGCTGGTTATACCTCCGTCAACTTCAGTCAAAGATCCAGTACCTGCCGGGTTATATTTAATCAGTCCATCGTTAGTAGCCATCCAAACAACATTGTTCAGGGTATCGCATACAATTTCATTGATGTAATTGTAATCTTCAGTATTTGCAACCAGCGTATACAACCCACTGGTTTCTTTTTTATACATTCCATAACCATTATGGCCAGAGTCATATGCATTTTGAGATCCTCCGGTAGATTCTTGTTCGTGTCCGGTAGCAACATAAATTGTTCCATCAATAGTCTGACACATGGATGAAACACCAAGATTATCTTTGAACTCATCTACACGGTTCCATTCGTTGGCACGGTTGAATGATTCAAATAATCCACCTGAAACAGACCCTGCATATACGTGGTTAATATCATCTTTATCAACAAGAATTGCGCGTGTACGGCCTCCAACGTTATCTGGTCCCTGATCTAACCAGTTGAATGCAACTTCGCGGTCAGCCGGCATATTGAGAGCTTGATTTTGTGCACGGATCCAGTCTTCTTTTGAAAGTCTCCTTTCAGCATGTGATACAAATCAAATGCTCCATCAATTCCTGTCTGATTTTTCTCTGCAGAAAAGCGGGGAGTATACACTCCGTCAGGTGAGGGTAAATTCAATACAGTAATAGCCGAAACTGCTACAACAGAAAGAGATCCGAGTAAGATAAGTTTTTTATTCATAATACGATTTTTCATGAGGCGCAATAAATCAAGCGACTAATATAATACAAAGATACGAACGCAATCCGCCCTTTGTCAAATTTTAGCTAACAGGAAATCGGAATTTTATACCAATCTGATTAAAAGATGTGTTTTTCAGCATGATACGAAGAACGCACCAAAGGTCCACTTTCGACAAACCTGAATCCTTTTGTGAGTGCATACTCTCTGTAGGCTTCAAATTTTTCCGGATGTATGAAATTCTGAACCGGTAAATGTTTTGGAGTTGGCTGCAGATATTGACCTAAAGTCAGTACATCTGTTTTCACCGATGAAAGGTCATCAATGGTTTCAAAAATTTCTTCTTCTGTTTCACCCAGACCCAGCATAACGCCCGACTTTGTTTTCATTCCACCTTTTTTCAGACGAAACAAAACTTCCAGTGAACGGTCATATTTAGCCTGGATTCTAACTTGTTTGGTAAGTCTTCTTACAGTTTCCAGATTGTGAGAAACAATTTCAGGCGCAACATCAATAATTCGTTGCAGATTTTCCCACTTACCGGCAAAGTCAGGAATCAAAGTTTCCATAGTTGTTCCGGGACTTTTTCGGCGAACAGCCCTAACAGTTGATGCCCAAATTTCTGACCCGCCATCCGGTAAATCATCTCTGTCAACAGATGTAATAACAGCATGCTTAACACGCATAAGTTTTATGGATTGGGCAACGCGTGCAGGTTCAAACGGATCAGTAAGTTCTGGTTTTCCGGTGGCTACTGCACAAAATCCGCAGGATCTGGTACAGATATTTCCTAAAATCATAAATGTGGCGGTTCCTTCTCCCCAGCATTCACCCATGTTAGGGCAATTTCCGCTTTGACAGATAGTATGCAGTTTATGTTCATCCACCAGTGCCCTAACCATTTTATAGTTTTCACCGGTGGGCAGTTTTACCCTTAACCATTTAGGTTTCTGAACAGATATTGGATTGGCTGTTTTCTCCATTAATAAAGTCTTCGTCCAAAGTTAAATTGCAGATACAATCCAGTAAAATAATTATTGTCTGCGTTATTATAAAGTATGTTTATTCCGTCTGTAAAAAAATAATCGGCATAAACTCCAAATTCACCGCCGCTGATCACTTCCCGTACCGGTGAAAAATTAAAATCGAATCCTGCTCTTGCATAAACCCCGCCTAAAAGTGATGATTCACCAAATCCTTTAAACCAGGATGAGCGTGAACTTATGTTTCCGCTGTTGTGCAGTGTCGGGTCATATCGTTCATCAACGGTTATTGCATTTTGTTTATCAATTTTCAGATAAACCGGTTTCAGCAATCCCAGTGACGGACCAACTTCCCAACGCGCTGTTATTTCAATGCCGTTTTCTCTTTTGGATCTGAACATTGTTATTTTTCCTCCGGCAGTTAAACGGAGCGCTACCAGTGAATTTAGTTTACCATAATAATACCCCTTTGAATTGATAATCACATCCGGATAAATTTTCTGTTCTTTTTCATGGCGGATATTAGAGAATGTAAATCCAAAAGTGTGTTTGTATTTATAATTTTTCTGAATTCCATAAGAGCCGGAAATACCCCAGCCTCTGGTGTTGAAATGCAAACTGCCAATGATATCTCCCCGCATCAGTGTTGTTGTTTCATCAGGTGCATGCTCCTGACTAAATACATTGGCTGAACAGATTGTCAAAAAAAATATGATTGCAAATTTGTACATTGAAACAAAATTACGGAAAACCTTTGTTTATTCCCACAATCTAAAAAAAAATGGAATCACCCAATTTTACTGTCGATTTTGAAGATGAGCTGATTACAACCTTAACACACTTGTATTCAGGTACCAGAATCAAAACAGACGCCCCTTTGGATAATAATGGAAAAGCTTCATCATTTTCACCTACTGATCTGGTTTCTGCAGCGCTATCTTCCTGCATGATTTCAATTATTGCCATTCATCTTGAAAAGCAAGGAAGAAAATTACTGCCTGTCAGATCACAGGTAAAAAAAGTAATGGCTTCAAATCCAAGAAGAATTGCAGAAATTCACATTGAATTTGATTTTGGATCCAATAATTTTTCATCTGATGAAATGGAAACACTGGAGCGCATTGCTCATGCTTGTCCGGTGGCTAAAAGTCTGAATGCTGATTTAAAAATCTTCACCAATTTCAGATAAATCAGTTCACGGCCTGAAAAAAGATTGTACTTGATTTTAACCCAGGTATGGTTGAGAGCGCAACCGACTTTACAGGATGATAAAGCAATGATTCTGATTTCAGATCAGCCGGGAGAAATTGTCCTTTTCATCATAGGATTGCAGCATAACCAATGCGGTGCTGGTAAAAAATAACATTTTCAGAATTCCAAAAACAAGTCCGGCCACTTTGTTGAGCGGAGAAAGTGCAACGGCAGTAATGACTTTTTCCAGTGCCTTTCCTGCAAAAAACACCATAGCACCAACACCCAGAAAAATAATTGTAAATGAAATTACCGGAACATATTTTGAAGTCATTCCCAGATTATTTGTCAGTACACCGGCAAACCAGTCAGAAAAATGAATGCCGGCGTATAATCCAACCAGCAGGGCAAGCAGCGTAAATATCTCAATGATAAACCCTTTTTTAAATCCACGCCAGGCGCCAATAATTAAAGGGAGAATTAGTATAAAATCAAGATAATTCATGTTTGACAAAAATAATCCTGAACTTTGGGCAGATGTTGAATTGATAATCAATGTTTCAACAGAATTTTGTTTAATCTATGGATCACGAAATTGCTTCACGGTATTTCAAATTATTAAATCTGCTGAATGAAAAATTTGCCGGTGACGGTGAGCATGACCTGAATTCAGCGCTCTTTATTATTGGAGTGCAGGAGGTTGGTAAAGGATATAAATTATACAGCAAGGATGAAAAAATGAATCTGATTCACGTAGCTATCTGTACTATTCTGGAACCTTATGGATTCTATAAATTTATTGAGACAGATAAAGATGGCTGGCCCCATTTTGAAAGAGTGAAAAAGGTACCATCACTTTCGTTGGAGGAACAGGAAGAATTGCTGAAAACAGCCGTGGTTAATTATTTTTCTGAAAACAGAATTTTTGACTTTTCTTAAGATACTTTGATTAGCCGACTGCCTTTGGTCTACCGTTTTTAACATTATCTTTGAACCCAAAAATTTATTGAATGGAATTTCTCATCAAAGCAGGTCAGCTCATTTTAAGTTTATCGATTTTAATTGTATTGCACGAATTCGGGCATTATCTACCTGCGCGTTGGTTCAAAACGAGAGTAGAAAAATTCTATTTGTTTTTTGATTACAAGTTTGCCCTGTTCAAAAAGAAAATCAAAGAAACAGAGTGGGGGATTGGCTGGATTCCGCTGGGAGGTTATGTAAAGATATCAGGGATGATTGATGAATCCATGGACACTGAACAAATGAAAAAAGAACCACAGCCGTATGAGTTCAGAACAAAAAAAGCATGGCAGCGACTAATCATTATGATTGGTGGAATTGTGGTGAATTTTGTGGTAGGGATCATAATCTATTGTATGGTACTTTTTACCTGGGGTGAAGATTATTATAAAATGGAAGATCTTAAAAATGGTTTTACACCGTCTGAGACAATGAAAAAATACGGTTTCAGAGACGGGGATAAAATTATTGATGTGGATGGAGAAGTTCCATTGGATATTTTGGATGTTAATACCATGATCATTTTGCGTGGTGGTCACATTGTGAATGTAGAGCATGCTGACGGAACATCTGAGAAAATAACTTTGAGTGAAGATGTTGAATGGGATCTTTTTCAAAGTGAAGGAATGACTGCGTTTTCACCAAGAGTATACACCGTGGTAGGAGATGTGGACACTACCATGAATGCTGTTAAAGCAGGAATTTTGAAGGGAGACAGCATTGTTGCTATTAATAATGTTCCGACAATTTATTTTGATGAGTTCAAAACTGAAATTAATAAACATAAATCAGAAAAAGTAAACATCAGCCTTTTCAGAAATCAGCAACCTATTTCTATCCAAGTTGATACAGATACTTCTGGAAGAATAGGAATTGGTCCTGAAAGACTTGACAGCATATACGCACTGCGCCATAAAGATTATTCTTTTGCTGAGGCTATACCTGCAGGTTTTTCAAAAGCTTTCACGGTACTTGGAGACTATGTTTCACAGATGAAATTTTTGTTTACCAAAAAAGGCGCAAGCAATATTGGTGGCTTTGGAACATTTGGTTCATTGTTTTCACCAGTATGGGACTGGCATTCTTTCTGGCTGATGACCGCTTTCATTTCCATTGTGCTTGCGTTTATGAATTTCCTTCCTATTCCGGCACTGGATGGCGGTCACATTATGTTCTTGCTTTATGAAATGATCACCGGCCGAAAACCAGGTGACAAATTCATGGAGTATGCTCAGATGGTTGGAATTATTTTACTGCTTGGTTTGCTGATCTATGCAAACGGAAATGACTTGTATAAATTATTTACCGGTCAGTAATCAATAACTCCACGAGTTGTTGAATGAGTTGTAAAAGTCAAGTCCGAATTTGAAGTTGAGCTGAACAGAAGGAGCATTATTTTCTCTTAAAACATAAAAGGCAGACACCTTGAACAACTGCTTTTTGATTTTAAATTTTCGTTCAATTCCGGCGTAAAATTCGAGATGTCTGTAATTAAGTTCATCAATCAGTAATAATCCTCCTCCGGCAACAAGTTCAATTTTTGTTTTGTTGATGAGCGGAATTTTATCAGTGATAGCTCCGTTGAAGTGATGGATGACAAATGCATGAACATATGGTCTTGCCGTATGCAATGTACTGTCAAGAAGCTGCAATGATTTTAACGGATTGGAGAAAAAGAAAAAGTCAGAACCCCTGAAAAATTTATGTTCGATAAAACGGATCGCATCGACATCACTACCCATAAAACTTCCCGCCAGAAAATTCCATTTCATTTTACCAAAAGTTCCAAACGTAATTTCATCCGATGCTCCTAATTCCAGAAAACTGAAATTAACATCACTGCCAAATAAATCTGGAACACCAATTTTATAATTTAATTTTAGTTCAGGATATTCTGTTCCAATGATGATTTTTTTTCCTTTTTTGTAGATGTATGATTGTTTAAAACGATAAAGTAATTCCAGTTCAAAAATTGAAACAGTATAGGTTTCAAAAGGTTTTGCCTGAATATCTGAACCCACATTTTTCATCAATGAATCCAGCCAGGGAGCTCTTGCCAGTTCAGGAACAGCAATGCGCGTGGAATAATCATAACTTAATCTTCCATATAATCCATTAATAATTTCATATCGCTGGCTGACACCAAAAAAAGTTTTGCGTACATAGTTACTGCTTGCACCGGTATTTACTATTGACTCATAGTTATTCACCAGATCATAGACATCTCCGCCGCTTACTTTTAATGACCCGAAATGTTTGGGCAGATAGGTATATTCTACACCAACCATTCCTTTCAAATCCTGATATTTAAATCCATAATCTATTTCACCGTTGACTGCTATTTTCTGACCATTCTCAAATTCTTTGGAATAATATCCTGAAAGTTTATGGCGATATGGTCCGAATCCAAAAAACTGTGGCTGACTGATCAGCGGTGCAAAATAAATTTCCTGACCTTTTTCACGGTTTCTGAATCCGACACCGTTGAGTAAAAAATCCCAGATGGTCAGTTTGTTGTATTCTGCATTGATACTGTCAATCCGCTCAAAACTGTTTAGCTCCTTTTGTATACTGTCCATTTCATGGATGTATTGAAGCTCCTCTGGTTTTAACTGAATAGGCCGCATTGAAACCCAGTAGAGCGAATCACGGTCATAGGCTTCATCCTGATACGACATAACAGAGTTGGCAAATTTCTTTTTGTCAAATCCCTGATTGAAAATATAGTTGCTGTGCTGTACACGGGTATTTGCCATTACATAATCTGTTCCGTCATTCAGGGAATAGATAAATTCTCTGCGCACCGGAACCCAGTTACCCGCAATGTTTTCATAATCATGAATAATTCTAAATTCCTTGAAATAATCCATGGCGGCGGGGTTTACGGCAAGATCCATGGACTTGATCACCCACAAACTGTCAATGACAAAAAGTGTTCCTGAAAAAAGCGGACCTTCTTTAAAACGCGGTTCAACTTTGATCTCATAAATCTTCTGACCGTTTTCATAAAACACACCAGCCAGATCATATTTGTAATTCAGAAATGCGTTGACAGCAACAGGTGAAACAAGCTGTTTGGTAGTTACTTTTGGCATGTCAATCAGGTTCTGGTATAAATCAAAATCACCGTCCTGAACTTTTTCAAAAAAGATATATGGATTGTATTCTACTACCTGATTTGGAATGAGATTATCCGGGTTGCTGAAATCAACTGACATGACAACTGTACTGTTTGCTTTTTCTGCATAATCATGATGTGCAACAACCTCTTCATGATACGATGAATTTTGCTGAAAACTTGTAATGGAATAGGATTCAATCAGATTCATGCGCTGCTTGCCAAGTGAATCAGCTGATTTTAACATTGGAAATCTGTTCTCTTTTTCAAGCGAGGTTTTTATATACGTACTGCATTGATAATTTTCATAAAGCCGGCCCAGATTTTTTTTATTTTCTATCACATGACCAATAACTTCTTTTGCAATATCACGTTTGTCAGCATAAACTTCTACGGTGCCAAGTTCTGTCGATTTTTCAATCAGGGTGATTTCATGATAGGTGAGTTTTTCAGTCACCTGAATGGTGTCAGATTTTTTTTCAAATCCGATCATCGAAAAAGTAAGAATGTATGTTCCCTTCTCCGGCACTTCTATAAAATAATTTCCCTGTACGTTTGCCGGAACACCGTAAGTAGTGTTTTCCAATGCAACCCGCACACCGGGAATTCCCTGCCCATACTCATCTTTGATTACTCCCTTGATTGCATATTGAGAATAGGAAACTGTGCCAAAAAGAATAAGCACAACTGCAATCAACTTTTTCATGAGGTGTAATTTATATTGTCAGACGATTAACAAAACCGAAAGTTACAACCGTCATTTAAAAATACAGAAAAATTATTCCTGCCAGCCTAAAATTTCATCAATAGTACCGGATGAAACGGAGTGATAATTAGGACGTGCCTTAGCATAAATTTTCTTTGCAAGTACCAGACCATCTTCCGTTTTTGCAAGTTCTTCATACAATGGCTGCAAGAATTTTCTTCTGCCCACATTGATTAGAAAATCTTCCATTGGCCCATTAATTTTATCATATCCTTTTTGAATAGAAATTAAATACCATTCAGCCATAATTTCAGAATTTCCGCAAGTTCCAAACTGAAACTCGTTATCCAGCATTTCCATTTTTGCAGCATCTGCTTCAGCCGGAATGTGGCGGATAAAATGCATCCATTCCTGTGTTGACCAGTCGGTTCTTTTTATCTCCAGTTCTTTTGCAGATGTAATTGAAGTAACCAATGCCGCTTTTTCTGATACTTTATCAAAACGGTCTGATTCAATTTTTATACAGTTGTCCGGAATTCCTTCTCCATAAATCCATTCATCTGTGTTGAATTCAATTTTGTTAGGTTCAAGCAGATTGGTGTTGAGAAATTCAACAAACATTTCCGTAGTTACAGGCTGAAACTGGTGAGTTTCAAAATAACTTTTCAGAAACGGATCAAATTTTTCTCTGCCGGCAGCCGCTTCAAGTGTTTTTAAAAACAAACATCCTTTGACATAGGCAATAGTAGTCATTCCTTCATCCGGGTCACGTCCGTCAAGATCCAGTTTCAGATGCGTGTCTTCACCATTACCGCTTGAACTCAAATCATGATTTTCATCTTCCAGTTCCTGGTTTTCGATTGACAATAACATATCTGCATGCTCTTTGCCATACAGTTTTTCCATGATGCGGTTTTCAATATAAACGGTGAATCCTTCATTCAGCCAAAAATCATCCCAGGTTGCGTTGGTTACCAGATTTCCTGACCAGGAATGGGCTAGCTCATGCGCAATCAAAGAAACAAGTGATCTGTCACCGGATAAAATTGTAGGTGTTGCAAAAGTCAGTTTCGGATTTTCCATTCCGCCAAAAGGAAAGGACGGAGGTAATACAATAATATCATATCTGCCCCATTTGTATTCACCATAAAGTTCTTCAGCGGCTTCTACCATTTTTTCCACATCTGCAAATTCATAAACACATTTATCCATCATAGATGGCTCAGTATAAACTCCTGTTCTTGCTCCAAGTTCAGAAAAAGATAAATCACCAACTGCAAGAGCAATCAAATAAGTTGGAATTGCCTGAGGCATATCAAAATGATATTTGCCCTCCGGATTTTTTTCCTGGGGATTGTTTGCGCTCATGACCGCCATCAGATTTTTTGGAGTTGTGATATCTGCTGAGTAAGTGATGCGTTTCAGCGGAGTATCCTGACATGGAATCCAGGTGCGTGTTAATACGGCCTGACCTTGTGTATATAAATACGGAAGTTTTTTTCCTGCTGTTTGCTGCGGATTCAGCCATTGCAATGAATTGGATGAAGGATCAGATTCATACCAGATTACTACTTTTTTTGTCTCCGGTTTAATCTGTACAGTTAACGGCGATCCAAGCAATTCATCATCTTCACCAATTTTAAACTGAACCCCTGCGGTATCTTCATCCAGCGTCACTTTCAAAATGTTTACATCATTCATGTCAAAAATTATCTCAGATACTCCATTGACATTGACAATCTCATGAATAACATTTCCTGCCAAAACTTTACGGTCAAAATCTACATTCAGATTTAAATGAAGATGCGTTGAATAAACATCACTCACATTTGAATAAGAGTGAGCATCTTCAGTCACAATAACTGAATCTGTTGCCGTACTGTCTGTTGTCTGATTATTTTCTGTTGAGGTTCCTCCGCAGGAATTTAATGCAAGTGCCAGTGAAATAAGGGAAATTCCGGATATTTTATACATAATGAAAGGTGATCAAGGTTTATTCGGGCGTCAAAGATAATCGATTAAAAACGGGACTTTGAACAAAATTATATCAATGGCTTATTCTGACCGTTAAATATTCAGTTTTAAGGGATTAACAATTCAAAATCAATTTAAATTACCGCAATGGTCGGATTTCATTAGAAATTAATTAATTTCACGACCTCAAACTTTTCAGGTTAGTGCAGGGATTAACAGATCGGAAAGGCTGATACTAAACAGATTTTGAAATTAATCAGTTTATAATCAGGGGATCTGGCGGGGTGGAACCAAAAAGTGCAAAACAAAGATTAACCACTCAAATTACTACCATTGGCAGATTATGCAAGCTGATCCTTCAACTGACAAATTTTTTCAATCCAAAGTACTTGGGCATCCGGCAGGGCTGTTCGTTTTGTTTTTTACTGAAATGTGGGAACGTTTCTCATTCTACGGAATGAGAGTACTGATGGTGCTTTTTCTTACCTGGGCTGTGATTGGAAGTAATCCGGGCTGGGAATGGCCTTCTGAACATGCGGGGGCTTTATTCGGAACTTATGCCGGTTTACTTTATCTGACACCGATTTTGGGAGGTTTTGTTGCAGATAAAATTTTGGGATACCGGGGCGCGGTGGTTTTAGGAGCAATGATAATGATGCTCGGCCATTTTTGTATGGCGCTTGAAACAGAAGCCACTTTCTTAATAGGTCTTGCATTGCTGGTGATTGGAACCGGACTTTTTAAACCAAGTATTACTTCGATTATTTCTCACATGTATAAAGACCTGCCTAAGAAAAAGGATGGTGCATATACTATTTTCTACATGGGGGTAAATGCCGGTGCGTTTTTCGGTATGATGCTTTGTGGTTATCTGGGGGAAAAAGTTGGATGGAAATTTGGTTTCGGATTAGCAGGTATTTTTATGTTGTTTGGTGCTTTCCAGTTCTGGCTTGCCCGTCCGCTTTTTGGAACAATTGGTGCTGCTCCTGATAAAAAAAGTGATAAAACAGCCGCAGAGAATTTCAAGGCTGGTCAGGTTTTAGATGATGATGCAATTATAAATGAAAATCAAAAACCTAAGGCTGAAGTAGAAGAAAAAAGAAATCCATTCACACTGGTAGATAAAATCCTTACCGGAATTGCCTCTGTCGTAGGTTTTATATTCCTTATAAATGATCCTGCATCTAAAATTTACAATATTAAATTACTTCCTGCAACTATAAAAATGGGAAGTAATGAACTGGATGGTCCGTGGACAATTCTTTTGTTGCTGGGGCTGGTTCCGTTTCTGATTTTGGTTATCAGCAGAATTGTACGCTATACTCCGGTTGTCAGAAGCAGAATGATTGCCTTTGTAATTTTTGCTTTTATTACTGTTTTCTTCTGGATGTCTTTTGAACAGGGAGCTACTTCGCTGGTAATTTTTGCAAAGGATTATACCAACAGATTCCTTTATGGCAATGATGCCCTCATCTTTAATATTGTGAATTTATTACTGACTTTAGGGCCGCTTATTATTGTTACCTGGGTTCTTTTCAGATTATTTGCAGAGACATGGAGAGAGATAAAAGCATCAAACATTGTTTTAGGTTTGAGCTTTGTGGGTGTCTGGATTATTGGAATCTGGATGATTCAGCGCGATTTGAATACAGAGGCAATTGAATTTAAATATCAGACGTATGAAAGACCTGTACTGGATGAAGAAGGATTGCCTGTGATGGATAAAAAAACCGGAAAGGCTCAGACAGAGTTTGTACCTGTCACAGAGGCAACATTGCTTACTGCAGAAACAGTCACAAGACAAGATACAGCAACGTTCTCATCTCTGGAAGATGTAAAAAAAGGAACACTGGTTAATTTGCATAAAGAAGGAGATGCTTTCGTGCACCTGAATGAAATACAGGAAGCCGATGTCCGTCAGCAGATAGATCTTTATAAAGCTGAGTCAGCAATTTTTTCAGGAACAGTTATTGGTCCAAAATCAGGAATGGTGGAAGTCACTGCTTCGTGGTTTAGTATTCTGAATTCATTTTTTATCATTTCACTTGCCTCATTCTTCTCTAAATGGTGGGAAAGCAAATACAACCCAAGTCCTGCAATGAAATATGGTTTAGGATTAATTATTATGGCAGCCGGATTTGGAGTTCTTGCATTTGGATCATACGGACTGGAAGAAGGTTCAGAAGTAAAATTAAGTATGATGTGGCTGGTATTTGCTTATCTGCTGCACACAATGGGTGAACTTTTGTGTTTCACCGGTTGGTCTTTCTATGGTGAGTAAACTTGTTCCGGGCAGAATGATTGCATTTATGTTTGGTATGTGGTATCTGGCTATTGCCATTGGAAATAAATCAGCCGCTTCTTTGGGCGGAATGATTGATTCAGTTGTGAAAGACTATTCGCTTTCCGTTTTCTTTTTGATTTTTACAATTGTACCGGTAGTGGCAGGAATTATAATTATAATTCTTAATCCGATGATGAAAAAACTGATGAAAGGAGTCGAGTAATCAGACAAAAAAATTAAGGCAAAAAAAAGCGGATCAATGAACTGATCCGCTTTTTTTTATGACAGAATTTTATCTGATGGAAACCGTTATTTGTCCGTTAACTGCTTCAATGGTTAAAAAGACAACACTTGTTACTTGCTTAGATTTATGGGTTGCAGGTTTCCAGCTAAGTTTTTTAATTTCTGATTCAAAAAGTCCTTGAGCAGCACTGTCAATGGTTCCCCGCTGATAGGACAGGTTAGTTACTTCTCCGTTACAAGTGACAAAAAATTTGAATACAGCCGAATGAGTTCCTTTTTTTAACTTCTCAGTCAGTACACTTTTAAAAACACCGGTTACATCTTCAGTGATACAACTTACTCTTACTTCAGGGTCAGCTAAAGGAAGGTCATTGCACGTTTGTTTTGTATCCTGTGCAGAAAGTTGCAGACTGAAAGCTAAAAACAGCATTGAGAAAAAGATTTTCATGTGTGATTTTTTTAGTTAAACGAAAATAGTATTGTGATAGTTGTCTTTAATTAATATCTACTTCACAACTGATTGGGCTGTGATCTGAAAATTCCACATCATGCGTAGTAAAGTTGGCACTGATGACAGAAGGAGAATGAAAAATATAATCGATCCGGTTGGCAGGCATTTTTCCAATATAACTTCTGCCAATTCCGTTGCCTGATTCCACAAAAGCGTCATTCAGCTGATTATTCAATTGTCTGTAGCAGTATGAAACCGGTGTATCATTTACGTCTCCGCAAAAAATAACCGGATAGGGTGATTTTTCTACTTCTGCCATAATGGTTTCAATTTGCAGCGCTCTTTTTTCAAAAGCTGATTTTAATCTTTGCACAATCCGTTTCTCATCTTCTGTGTCTGCATATCTGTCTTCTTCAGCATTCTCATCAAACAGTTCGTAATCATCCTGCTGAAAACGAATGGACCCAATGTGAGCGTTGAAAACACGCACCGTATCTTTTTCAATGACGATATCTGAATAAATACAAAAGTTGTTTTTGTCATTGCTGAACGGTATTTCTCCTTTGCTGATGATCGGATATTTTGAAAATGTGGCTACACCAAAATATTTTTCGTCCAGCATTTTATGTGTGTAGCGCTCATGATAATAATCCATTTCAAGAATTTTTACCATGGTATCTTTGGTGACAAATTCTTTTCCGCCTTCCTGATGATAGAATTCCTGAAAACAAATGATCTCAGGATTTTCATCTTTCAGAAACTGGAAAATGCCGTTTCTTTTTTCAGTTCTGTTTTCCAAATCATACAAATTGAAAATTTTCACGTTGAAAGACATAATTTTTACCGGTTTTATCAGATCCGGCTGAATGAGTGTAAACGCAACAAAATGTCTGAGATGATTGAATCCAAGCAGCAGGGTGATAGCCGGAATCAGCATCCATTTTCGTTTAATAAATAACCAAAGCACCAGAAAAATCAGGGTAAACAATAACCAAACCGGATAAGACAAACCAAAAAATGCAAACCAGGCAAAATCAGCCGGAGAAATATGAGTTGCCAAATAAGATGCAAACATGCCGGCTGATACCAGAATATTCAGCCAGAGTAAAATCCGAACAAACCAGTTTGACTTTAAATTATTTTCGCTGGCTTTCATTGAACAAAAAATCTTTTTCTTCTTTGGTCAGTCCTTCGTATCCTTTTTTGCCAATCTTTTCAAGAATGGCGTCTAATCTCTCCTGGCGAAGTTTTTTATTGACATTGAATTCTTCGTCGGTCATGTTTTTGGTTTGACTTCCTCCCTGATGTACTTTCATTTTGGGTTTTCTATTGAAAGACAATTTGGGTGCTTTAAACCATCCAAAAAACCGATCAGCGTAATGCATAAAATGTTTGGATGAGTCAACTCCTATAATGGATACTGCTCCAAAAATTACACCGCCAAGATGAGCAAAGTGAGCTATGTTGGATTCGTTACCCGCCTGTTGTTCAGTGATACCGGTTAGATCGGTAAGAATATAAAGTGCAGCCAAAACAAACAGCGGAACAGGAATAATTCCAAACAGCAAAACTTTTAATGCGGGTCTGTAAAATGCAATGGCAATAAATACTGCCATAATTGCCCCGGATGCACCAATCACCGGACTGGCTGACTGCTGGGCAAATACCGGAAAAAGATAAAACGCACCAACGTGTGCAACGTATGCAAAAATTCCGCCCAGAATATAAGTACTCAATAAACGTTTCTCGCCAAAATGCTGCAGGAAAATAATTCCGGTAAAAAACAAAATCAGCATGTTGAACAAAAAGTGCCCGAAAGCATAATGTGAAAACATAGAAGTTATTACCGTCCAAGGAATATAAATCAGGTCAGCCGGATTTCCGGGTGCGGCAAAATAATGCACCACATTTTCAGTCAGACCTTCTCTTACAAAAAGAACTTCAACCAGCTGAAGTATTAAAAACATCAGATAAATTATGGTGTTAACCAATAAAATTCTGCCCAGTACGCCTGAGTTTTTGAGTGAACCTTTCAGATATTGAAAAACATTTTGCTGCATAATCAATAGAATCTGTGTTTATCCCGCTGCCAGATTTTTATCATGATAAATCCAAATAACATACCGCCAAGATGGGCAAAGTGCGCAACAGAATCTTGCGGTGAATTCAGATATCCGCTGTACAATGCATAACCGCCTAACAAAATTGCAAACCATTTTGCTTTGATTGGAATCGGCGGAAACAATAACATGAATTCTGTATTTGGAAATAAAAGCGCAAACGCCATAATCAATCCGTAAATGGCACCGGATGCTCCAACAGTTGGTGTGAAAATAATTTCTGCCGCTTTGTGAACATTTTCTGCCGGCATCTGAATTTCGTTTTTTGTATGGAAAGAAATCTGCGGCAAGCTGATAAATCTCAATTCCCTGAACAAGCATGTGAAGGAATGCTGCGCCTAAAGCTGTCACAAAATAAAAAAGTAAAAACCGTTTTGGTCCCCAGATTCTTTCCAGATGAACGCCCATCATCACCAGTGAAAGCATATTGAAAAAGATGTGACCCAGGCTGGCATGCATAAAGAAATGGGTCACTAACTGATAAGGTCTGAAAAGGGGAGAATCCGGATAATGTAATCCTAATTCTACCAGCAGTGAAATATCTTTTGTCTGCAATACAATAGTGGCCAGAAAAAAAAGCAGATTGATGATCAGCAGATTTTTTACCACCGGTGGCATATTAGAAAACATGGCTCCAAACATCAGTTAAATCTTTTTGTTAGTTCGTCAATAGAAAATGTTTCAATAATTTTTTTCCCTTTTGTAGAAACAGAAGGAGATGATGAAGCAAACAGTTTGTCAACCATATGCATCATTTCTTCCGTCGTCAGTTTTGTTCCGCCTTTTACAGCCATAGCAGAAGCAACACCGGCAATAATCCGTTCTGTCAGATTCAGTTCTGACTGCTCCGTATTTCTGTATTCATCCATTAATTCTGTTAAGACGTTTACCGGATTCTTATCTTTTAACTGAACCGGAACTGCCGTGATTTTTATATGATCATTATTCAGTTCCAGATCAAAACCAATGTTTTTCAAAGAGTCAGATAATTCATCCCAGTATACCTTTTCCGTTTTTTCAATTTCAAGTATTTCAGGAAAAAGCAGTTGCTGTGATTTTGTTTTTCCGTCTTTCATTCTGTCCAGCAGATCATCAAACAAAATCCGGCAATGCGCTCTGTATTGATCAATCAGAATAAAACCGTTTTTTACTGAACTCAAAATATATTTATCATTGATCTGAACCGGTTTCTTTTTGGTTTCTGATTCATTTTCATCGAAAGAGGAGGTCAGTGTAATTTCCTCTTGCCCTTCTTGCTCTTGCTGATTTTCAGCATTTGAATCACCGTAAAAATTTTCCCACATCTGGGGATCCGGTTTCATTTTCGAAAATCCAAGTGACTGAATGGCCGAACTATTTTTGTCTTCTTTATTGGGTGTGTTGAGAAACGGATTATACTCCGGATTAAATTTAATTTCAGGAATTACAACTGCTTCTCCTTTTTTGAGCGGCGGAACATTAAAACTTGTTTCCTGTTCAAAATCCAAAGTTGATGCAATATTATTCTGACCCAGTGCAAGTTTAACAGCGCTTCGTACTATCTGATAAATGAACTGGCTTTCTTCAAATTTGATTTCTGTTTTGGTTGGATGTACGTTTACATCAATGCTCGTTGTCGGAACTTCAAAATATAAAAAGTAAGGCGGATATTTCCCTGACTGAATCATCCCTTCATAGGCAGCCATTACCGCGTGATTGTAATATCTGTCTTTAAAATAGCGGTTGTTGACAAAGAAAAAACAGCGGTCATTGGTTGCTCTTTCACAATCAGGCTTGGTGATGAATCCGTAAATTTTTACAATTTCAGTTTCTTCATTTACCGGCACTAATTTTTCATTGAATTTAGCGCCGTAAATTCCAACAATCCGCTGACGGAGTACTTTCACCGCAGGCAAATTATAAACTTCGTCACCGTTGTGATGAAAAGATAATTCCACTTCCGGATGAACCAAAGCAATGCGTAAAAATTCTTCTAATATTTTCTGATATTCGGTGGTGTCTTTTCCTAAAAAGTTTCTTCTTGCCGGTACGTTGTAAAAAAGATTTTTCACAGCAATGGAAGTTCCGTCAGCCATGGCATCCGGATTTTGTGAAACCACCTTTGAACCTTCTATTTGTAAAGAGGTGCCAAGTTCGTGACCAACCATTTTTGTGCGCATGGTTACGTGTGCTATGGCTGCAATGGAGGCTAAAGCTTCACCTCTGAATCCTTTGGTTTGTAATTTGAATAAATCGTCCGCCGTTGAAATTTTACTGGTGGCATGCCGTTCAAAAGACATACGCGCATCAACTGCTGACATACCTGAACCATTATCAATCACCTGAATTAATGTGCGTCCGCCGTCTTTGGCCATCAGACTGACTTTGGTTGCGCCGGCATCAATGGAATTTTCAATAAGTTCTTTCACAACAGATGCAGGGCGTTGTACAACTTCTCCGGCAGCTATCTGATTTGCGATGTGATCAGGCAGTAACTTGATGATCCCAGACATCGGTTATTTGTTGATGATTTGTTGTGCCGCCTCTGCGCTGGCGGTTTGTGAGTACAAATAATAAAGCATGATTACCAGTGCGCCAAGAATCATCACAAGTCTGAGATTCGATTTCAGTGTTTGTGTTTTTCGAATTGAACCGGCCCGGTTATTTTGTCTGAAACTGATGCGTTTTTCCGGTTCTTCATCTTCCAGAATTTCACGGTCAGCTCTTAGTTTATTCAGCTTTTTTTCACGCGCTTCTTTATCCGCATCATAATAACGCGGCGTATATTCAAACCGCTTGTACGTATTTGGTAATCGGAATACTGAAAATTTTGAAAAATTCATTGTCTTAAATTTTGCAGATAATAAAACCGGCTTGCTCCACAAATATACGCAGTTTACCTTCACTGCTGCATGTCATTCAGCTCCCATTTTATCATCAATCCACTAACATCTGTGAACAAATCCTATGCCGTGGCAGGAGTTGTGCATAATCCTTGCTGTACATTCGTCAATCACCTGATTATGCTGCTGTCCTGCCCAAATAGAAAATTGTTGAAAAACCCCGCACTGAAGGGGATATTAACTTTTTTTTCAACCTGTTTATTTTTTGTTTCAACAGGCCTGGCCTCCACTGACAATTTAACCGGAACTGAAAAATCACCTGCTTTTCTTGCCGTAAAATCAGGCTGGGCTGATTCAGTTTTTAATTCCTTAACACCTGATGAACGTATTGCCCAGCTCTTTATGGTGGCCGCTTATTCTGACAAAGATGAATCTCACTATGCTGAAATTGCAAAACTGGTTCAGACTTACAAAATTGGCGGACTCATTTTTTTTAAGGGAACTCCTTACAAACAGGCGGTGCTTACTAATCATTACCAGAGTCTGGCCAAAACACCGTTGATGATTGCAATTGATGGTGAATGGGGACTTTCCATGCGGCTTGATTCAATTGTTATTTATCCAAGGCAGATGATGCTGGGCGCAATTCAAAATGAAAAACTGATTTATGAAATGGGTAAACAAATTACCAAACAGTGCAAAGTACTTGGCATTCATGTGAATTTTGCTCCGGTGATTGATGTGAATAACAACGCAAAAAATCCGGTGATCAATAACCGTTCATTTGGTGAAATCAAAGAGCATGTTGCCAGACTGGGAATAGCGTATATGAAAGGCATGCAGGATCAAAAAGTAATGGCCTGCGGAAAACATTTTCCCGGGCACGGTGATACCGATATGGATTCCCATCTTTCTTTACCAACCATCAGTCATGATTTTAACCGGCTGGATTCATTGGAGTTATATCCGTTTAAAAAATTAATTGAAGAAGGACTGGCAAGTATGATGGTGGCGCATTTATTTATTCCTGCCCTGGATGCAATACCCAATCAGGCTTCTACTTTATCATCAAAAATTGTAAACGGTTTACTGAAAGATTCACTTGGATTTGAAGGTTTGATTTTTACAGATGCACTCAATATGCAAGGCGTTGCTTCCTATTATGAACCGGGTGAAGTAGATGTAAGAGCTTTGCTTGCAGGGAATGATGTTTTACTTTTTGCGCAGGATGTTCCGTTGGCAATTTCTAAAATAAAAGCAGCCATTCAAAATGGTCAAATCACTCAGGAAGAAATTGATAAACGATGTCTCAAAATTCTGAAAGCAAAAGAATGGTGCGGATTAAATAAATATCAGCCCGTTGATACAAAAAATCTTTTTGAAAAACTGAATTTGTATAAATCAGATGTACTCAACAGACAACTGGCAAAAGAATCCGTGACACTTATTTTGAACCGGGAAAATCAACTTCCGTTCAGAAGACTGGATACGTTGAAAGTTGCTTATCTGAATATCGGCGGAACTAAAACAAACAAGTTTTATGAAACCATTTCACGTTACGCAAAAACAGATCAGCTTCAGATTCCAAGAGCATTGTCTTCAACTGAAGAAGATGAACTGATTGAACAATGCGCAGCGTATGATAAAATCATTGTTGGATTTCACCGGACCAACAGTGATCCAAAAAAGAACTTTGGTGTGACCATTCAGTCGATTGAAATTTTTAATCAGATCTCACAAAATTCTGAAGTAACCGGTGTGTTATTTGGAAATGCCTACGCACTTGAAAAATTTGGTGATTTGAGTAAAACAGCTGCGTTTGTTGTGGCTTATCAGGATAACGATTATACCAATGAGCAGGCAGCGCAATTAATTTTTGGCGGTATCATTCCCAAAGGAAAATTACCGGTCAGCGGTTCTGAATTTTTTCCGGCAGGAACCGGTTTGACCTATACTTCAACAACCCGTCTGGCATTTGTTCTGCCGGAAGAAATCGGAATATCCTCTGATAAATTATTGAAAATTGATTCACTGGCAAATGCAGGAATCAGAATAAAAGCTTATCCCGGTTGTCAGATTATCGGAATAAAAAACGGACATGTTTTTTACGATAAAGTTTTTGGTCACCATACGTATGACCGTTCCAGAGAAGTGAAAAAAACAGATTTGTATGATCTTGCTTCCATCACAAAAATTGCGGCCACAACTATTTCGCTGGTAAAAATGACACAGGATGGACTTATTGATATTGATAAACCACTCACCAAATACCTTCCGGATATTGTAGATTCAACACCTTATCAAAACATGGTGATAAGACGTATGCTTTCACATGAAGCAGGTTTACGTGACTGGATTCCTTTTTATACAAAAACACTCATCAACGGAAAACCAGATTCATCCATTTATTCTTTCACGCCGGATGCTTCACATACATTTAAAGTAGCGCATAATCTTTACATTTCTGCTGATTATGATACCGCCATTTTTAACCGCATTATTTCAACACCGCTTGGAAAAAAGACCTATAAATATTCTGACCTCGGCTATTATTTTCTGCGTGAAATTATTTTCAGACAAACCGGAAAAACAGTTGATCAATACGCGTATGAGAATTTTTATAAACCTATGGAACTGCATACCATGGGATACAATCCGCTGAACCGTTTTTCAAAAGAAGAAATCACCCCAACAGAAAATGATACCGTGTTCAGGAAACAGCTCATTCACGGAACCGTGCATGATCAGGGAGCAGCCATGCTGGGCGGTGTTGGCGGACATGCCGGTTTATTTTCAAATGCACTCGATCTGGCTACTTTAATGTATATGCTGATCAATGACGGAAATTACGGCGGTGTAAATTATCTGAATAAAGATACGCTGGCTGATTTTACACGCCAGCAGTACAGTGATAACAGAAGAGGAGCAGGATTTGATAAACCTGTTCGATCGCTGGACGGCGGACCAACATGCAACAAAGTTTCGCTTTCCAGTTTTGGTCACAGCGGTTTTACGGGTACCATTACCTGGGCTGATCCCGAGCATAAAATTGTGTATGTTTTTCTGAGTAACCGCTGTTATCCGGTTGCTGAAAATCCGCTGTTGCTCAAAGAGGGCATACGGGTTTCCATTCAGGATGTTTTATATCAGGCGGCCAGATAATTTTGCCGTATTAATTTTTGATTAATTTTGTGTTATGGAAGGACAGATATACATCGATCCGGGAGAAACAAGAAAAAGAGTGGAAGTATGTTTTTCACCTTATCTTTTTCCGTTGTACAAAGATGATTTTGAAATCATTGTTGTGATTGATGTTCTTCGTGCTACGTCAGCAATTTGCGCGGCATTTCATTACGGAGTAAAAGACATTATTCCGGTTTCAACCATTGAAGAAGCGCAGGAATATCAGCGCAAAGGTTTTTTGGTAGGTGCTGAAAGAGGCGGTCAGGTTGTGGAAGGATTTAATTTTGGAAATTCCCCTTACGCATACATGGTTCCTGAAGTGAAAGATCAGACAGTTGTGCTGACTACCACCAACGGAACAAAAGCCATTAATCTTGCAAAAGAATGTGGTCAGGTAGTCATTGGCGCACTTTCAAATCTGGATGTGCTGCAGCAGTGGTTGTCAAAACAAGATAAAAGTGTTTTGTGTCTTTGTTCAGGCTGGCAGAATAAATTTAATCTGGAAGACACAATTTGCGCGGGTGCAATTTGTGATTATTTATTGCATACCGGAAAATTTCATTCTGTGGAAGATTCTTCCATTGCGGCAAAATATCTTTTTCTCTCTGCAAAAGATAATATTCTGGGTTACCTCAAAGCGTCATCACACCGCCGCCGTTTGAAAAATCTGAATCTCAACGTCGATATCAAATATTGCCTCAATCCAAATCTTGCACCCGTTATTCCAATTCTGCAGGATAATAAACTGATTGCTATTGAATCAGATGTGCTGATCTGAACCAAATCAGATCCAAATCAGATCCAAATTGTATTTGAGATCATCCTTATTGAAGAAAAAAATGAAAAGACAAAAACACTTTTTAGTGTGCGCAATTTTATTTTGCACTGTGATTTTAACTGCCTGTTCAGGAGGAATTGATTATATCACAGAACAAACCGTTTTACCTGAAAATCCAAAATCCGTAGTGATTCAATGGGATGAAGGAGGGGGCATGCTGCCTGAAGGTCAGGATATTTATATTTCAAAAGACAGTTCGTTTTACAGCCTCTGGCAAAATCAACGTGATCAGAAAATGTATTTCAACACGTCAGAACAAGAATTGAAATCATTGTATCAGGTTTTTGTGGAGCATGATTTTTCTAACATCCGTATGATTGAAGAACAAGAAGTATATGACCGCGGCGGCACATCCATCCGTTTGATTGCTGACGGAAAATACTATGATAAAAATAATTCAGGCATGACTTTTTTGCATGAAAATGATGTGGATGCATACTTTGAAGTGGAAACAGCCATTTATGATTTTGCCATGAAAAAATTGAAGACCAGAAAATAAATCTGGAAATTTCAATTGATCAGTCCGTTCTCAATTGCCCGTATTCACTCTATCTGGCACTAAATCAAAATACCCTGGTGGATGTGGAAGATTCAGTGATTAATTTGAAATATCAGGCTGAAGTTTTCCCCGGACAAAATGAAATTGACCTGGGACTTTATTACAAAGATTCAAATGATTACTACGGATATCCCGTTATGCATTCAAATGAATATCCGATTATTTTGGTGAGTGACTCTTTAAATCACTTTAGCATAAAATACAATGCTAAGACAGAGATGCTGGAGGTGGTAAAATAGAATCAGTTTTACATTTTACATTCCTTGTTTAATATTCGATATTTCTTAGCGAGATAAAAAAAAAATTCGCGCAAAGTCGCAAAGTTCGCCAGGAAAGAATTGGTTAAACTTTTACATTTTACATTCCTTATTTAATATTCGATATTTCTTAGCGAGATACAAAAAATATTCGCGCAAAGTCGCAAAGTTCGCCAGGAAAGAATTGGTTAAACTTTTACATTTTACATTCCTTATTTAATATTCGATATTTCTTAGCGAGATACAAAAAATATTCGCGCAAAGTCGCAAAGTTCGTCAGGAAAGAATTGGTTAAACTTTTACATTTTACATTCCTTATTTAATATTCGATATTTAAAAAAGGAATAGAATAATAAATATCCAATAAGGAATAATAAATTTCAAAGTTTGAAAGCAAAATATATTCCCGTATTAATCCCTGCTGTCATCCCAATGGGATCTCGCCCCGCCAGCTGGGGCGATGTTAGGTTTAGTTTTTTATTACAAGCGATTCGCCCAGTAAATAACCTTCTGGGCTTTCAGAGCAATCGCTAAAGCGTACTTTGATTTTTTTTCCATTTGGGTCTTCAAAGTACGCATAGAAGGTGATAAAATTTAAACCAATGAATTCATATTCACGATGTGGCTTATCACAGTATAAGTATTTTAGGTCTTTTGGTTCAAGGCCCTTTTTTGAAAAATTTTCTTTGGATTTCGCGAACATTTCTTTTAACTGTGATGCATGAATTTTTTCAGTAACTGTCGAGTCTTGCCTTTTCATTAAATCTAATGTGAAACAGTTATTCTTGAAATCTTGCAGATTATCTGTCCTGACTGCATTAATTACATTTTTAACAAGTCGTTCCATTTTTAATTCTTGTTCAGTTAAATTTGAATTGGTAGCGTCCTGTGCGTCTTGGGTTGGTTGATTTTGACAACCAATCAGTAGGAATAAAGAGGCTAATAATAGTAAACAACGATTTTTTTTCATATAATAAAATTGACGATCTGAAATTAAACCTAACGGACTAGAATAAGCGCAGGAAGCCCTGGATATTGGGCGTTTTCTGCTTGCGTTTATTTGATGTTACCGGTAGTGTTTCTACCCAATGAGCAAATTAATGGGTCTTCCAAGTCCGTATTCAAAAATACGGTATAGAGTCGAGAGTTGGATATCACATTTTCCATTTTCAAGTCGTGAAATATAACTCTTTTTAGTCCCGACCTTTTCTGCTAATTCGTCTTGAGTCATATTCGCCTCTTTTCTTGCTTCTTTAAGCATTTCGCTAATTACAAAATACTGCGCCTTCTCTTCGAATTGGTCGCGTTTTTTTGATCCGATTTTCCCGTATTTAATATCAAGAAGTTCGTCAAATGTTCTAGCTGATTTGATACTTTTCTTTGCCATTACTTTATATTTTTAGATTCAAAATATTCCTTTTTTAATTTTACTGCTAGTTCCAATTCCTGTTTCGGTGTTTTTTGGGTTTTCTTTTGAAAACCATTGAATAGAACAACCAAGTTACCTTTATCAAAGCAGCAGAAAATGCGAAAAATGTCACTTCCAACCTCCACTCGCATTTCATAGATGCCATCAGTTCCAGTCATGTGATCAAGAAACTTTTTGGGCACCTTGTCTACGGTCCGAATAATTTTAAATGTGTATTCGATTTTTTCCTGAACTTTTACTTTTTGACTAAGATAAAATTCGAGGAAGTGGTGTTTGTGGAAAATGATCTGTCTTTCGGTTTTCACAATACAAAGTTAACTATAAAGTTAACACGAAGCAAGTCTTTGGTAATTATTTTTGCATTACCGGTAACGTTTTGCGGCTTGGGGAAGGTGGCGATTTTACCACTGAACTTACTACGAAGTACACACTTCAAATTTACGAAAAACTGTCATACGAAGCACTAAACCGCCACTTTTGCCAAACATTTTGCTCCACGAACTGGACGAAGAATTAAACAGAAAAGGATTAAAATTTGTAAGATACGCCGACGACTTTGGCATCTTTACTAAATCAGAAACCCAAGCAAGAAAAGTGAAAAGAGAAATTGTTTTATTTCTAAAAACAAAACTCCAACTCACCATCAACGAAGAAAAAAGCGGTAGAAGAAAGCCCGTTCAATTTTCGCTCCTAGGATTTCGGTTTGTACCAACCTACATCAAAGGAGACAAAGGTAAATATCAGTTGACAGTAGATGAAAAAGCATGGATTAGACTCAAGCAAAAACTAAAATCACTCACCCGCAAAACTTCACCACTTAGTTTAACAGAACGTATTTTCAAAATCAAAGAAGTGCAACGAGGATGGCTCAATTATTTTCGAGGCACAAGCATACATGGAAAATTACGTGATGTTGATATGTGGTTAAGAAATCGTCTTCGCTATTGCATTTGGCACGATTGGAAAAAACCAGAACGAAAGAGGAAAAATTTTATTCGTTTAGGAATTGACCACGACCACGCTTACGCATGGAGCAGAACGAGAATGGGAGGTTGGGCAGTTGCGCAAAGTCCGATGCTTGTAACAACAATCACTTTGAAACGCTTAAAACAAAAAGGCTACGATTCTTTGTTGGATGTTTATTTTGAACTCAACCCATCACTTTACGAACCGCCGAATACGAGACCCGTACGCAGGGTGGTGTGAGAGGCGCACCCTATCGAGGAAACTCGGTAGGGCCGTCTACTCGATTAGCAGAAGATTACCATATTTTCCACCAAGGTTTTTTGACTTCAGAATTTGTACTTTCTATTCCTTGTGCTGCATTGGTTAAGATTCCATCTTCCGCGACAAACAAAAATTCCGAAATACCATATGTCTGTTGTGGATTGTGAAATTGTTTTTTAATTACTGCACCAAATTTAAGTAGATTGGAATCTTTAGAAACAGCTGCAAAAAATCCTTTTACAGGAATTCCAATCACAATTTCCTTACTGTTAAGTTTGTTTGAAATAAATTTAAGGAATTCAATATCAAGAATTTTTTCAGCTGCATATTCGTGTTGAGCAAATGCTACTTTCATTCCTTGCATATTTTCAAAATTAAGATTTACATCTAATTTCATTAGATTACTCAGTGCTTGATTTTTAGTTTTCAGATTTTCCTCAACACTTGAACTTTGAGAATAAGCAACCATTTGTCCCATATCGGTTCCGTACATTACAAAAGGTGATTCATCAAATTCCATTAGTTTATCAATGAACATACCTCTTTCGTTTTGTTTGTTAAATTCAGCTTTTGGCTTTAATACTGGTAAAATTTTATCCATTTTGTTTTGTTTTAATTTTCTGCTAACGGGATCGGGCTTGGCGAAGGTGGCGATTTTTAGCATCAACTTCATACGAAGGGCTAAAGTTTATATAACCACAAAACTATACTACGAAGAGCTGAACCGCCACTTTTGCTAAGCCCGGGTTATAGGCTGCCTTATGACATGGTCAAATTGTAAACTTTCCCAACCAACATTATAAAAACTGATTTCAATTTACCTGTATTTATCAAATTTATGGTTTATTATTATCGATGGAGATACTGTCGAAATAGATGAAGTACGGAACGAAAACGGTTTCATTTTTTTAAATTTCCATAATATTTAATAGTGTCATCTTGCACGTACACGGAACTTCCAGAATTACTATGAAATAAAAATCCACCATTCTGTATTTCTTGTTCAGTCAAATTCAATTCGGAATCAGTACAATAATAACCGTTGTCAAAAACACCTGTGCGCTCACCAAAAAAATAATATTTACTCACGTTCTCCAAATGTGGTCCAAATTGATACTTCCAAAATAAATGACACATAACTAAAGTATCATTTAATACATTAATCTTAACATCATCTGGAATATACTTATCCTCAATCATAAATTTAACTTCCCTTCCGTTGTGTTTGAAGAAAAGATTAACTGATGTTTCCGCCGGGTTTACTAAAATCAAAACTGAAAAATATTTCAATTTTGCAATTCGCGAATCCTTCAGTTCTATATTGTCAACACTAATCCACCTAATCGGGTCAATTTTGTTATTTAAAAAAAAAGTGACCATATGTTCCTCATTAGAATCAATTTTAATATCGAAAAAAGAAGCAATATCTCCAATATTAGCCTGATCGTAATTTAATGTATTATCAACTCTAGCTGTTTCTGACCCAATCTTGATTAGCTGATTAATGTTTTTGTCATTATGATTGGAGCAGGACAAGACGAATGAGCTTGTTATGCATAGGCCAAATAGCTTTATCATTTTTTTGGTTTTAATTTCTCCTTGTATTTACTTTCACCTCGAACATAATCGAACTTACCACTTGTTCCTTCAGGAATGGCTACATCAAAGTCACCATTTATTGTGTTTTTTATACCAGATGTGTAAATCGTCAGCATAATGTGGACTGAATTTAGTTAAAAATAAGAGAGTGTTTCCATAAATCTTTAAATTTAAATAACATGGAAACAAAAAAGAAAAAAAAAGCTGAGAACTACATCAAAGAAATCCGTAGAAAAACTCGCAGGGTTTTTAGCTCAGAACAGAAAATCCAAATTGTCATGGAAGCGTTACGGGCAGAAATGTCTGTTGCAGAATTGTGCCGCAAGTACGCAATTAATGAAGGCCAGTTTTATAAATGGAACAAAGAGTTTTTAGAAGCCGGTAAGAAGCGATTGTCCGGTGATACAACCAGAGAGGCCACAAGCGATGAAGTAGCAGAGCTGCGCAAAGAAAATCAAAAATTAAAACTCATGGTTGCCGATCTGGCTTTGCGGTATGACATTGTAAAAAAAAGTTTGAACACGCTGGAGGATCTGTAAAGTTCAAAAAGTATATGAGATTTACAGCATCTGAAAAGGAAGAAATCATTCAGCTTGTGACGCGTTCTGAAATTGGCGTGAATAAAACCTTACGTGAAATCGGGCTCAACAAAAGCAGGTTTTACAATTGGTATAAAATTTATTCTGACCAAGGAGTTGATGGCTTAAATCCAAGCAAACGCAGTTCAAACAGTCAATGGAACAGCATACCCCAAGAACAAAAAAATTTGGTTGTTGAATTGGCGCTTGAGTATCCACATTTATCATCACGCGAACTTTCATGCAAACTCACAGACGAACAACAAATTTTTATTTCTGAATCAAGTGTGTACAGAATTTTGAAGTCGCGCGGATTAATTGCAACGCCTGCTCACATTTTTATGTCAGCATCTGATGAGTTCAGTCAAAAGACCCGATTTGTTCATGAAATGTGGCAGACAGACTTTACCTACTTTAAAATTTTAGGTTGGGGCTGGTATTATTTAAGCACCGTTTTGGATGATTTTAGCCGCTACATTGTTCATTGGGAAATTTGCGAAGGAATGAAAGTCCAGGACGTTAAACGAACAATTGACAGGGCCATTGTAAAAGCAAAAAATGTTACCAAACAACGCCCGAAATTATTATCTGACAACGGATCTTGTTACATCGCCTCTGAGCTAAAATCGTACTTAAAAGACTTCCACGATATGGCGCAAGTACACGGCAGACCACAACATCCGCAAACGCAAGGCAAAATTGAGCGTTATCATCGTACGATGAAAAATGTTGTCAAACTTGATCATTATTATTGTGTTGAAGAATTAGAGGTCGCTCTTGAAATATTTGTTGAAAATTATAACAATCAGCGCTATCATGAATCGCTTCAAAATCTGACACCGGCAGACGTTTATTTTGGACGCGGAGAAAAGATTTTAAATGAGCGAAATCGCATTAAAAGAAATGCATTTTTGAACCGAAAATCTGCCTACGAAAATTTTAAAAATCGCAAAAACAAAAAAAATGAATTAGTTTTGAATTAACGGTGAAGCACTCGCTAAGGAAAAGTTCACTTTAGTTTGACGACGTACAGGCAGCCCAAGATCGTGGGCGTTTTCTGCTTGCGTTTATTTGATGTTAGGGGTTGTGGTCTTACGCTGCTTTGCCAGCAGTTTTTACCTTTTTTCCTTTAAGTTTTTGAATGAATTCGCTTAAGCCTTTTTCTTCCTGAGCGGTTAGTGGCTTACTTTTGATTTGATCAACGTCGAGTTCGGAATTCCTTTTTCTTGTTTTCATAATACTAAGATTTGAAATATTTGTCAACTAGTCTGGTGGCTGCATTTGTATCAATTACCATCAAGTGATTTCCGTAATGTTGAGCATGCAATGTTTCGATATAGTGCTCAATTAAATTTGTTTTGGAATGAAATGCAACGAAGCCACTGCTTCCTCTTTGGAATGATAAACGGCAAGCAAAAGCTACAAGATTTCCGGCGACACCTTCATACAACTTTTCTTTTCCTTTGTTGAATGGAGCATTTTCAATTAAGTGAATGAAGACGTGATCTGGTTTTGCCGTCAAGCTATTTAGTCCTTGAATGATATTCGGATTGTTGAAGATTGTAAGTTTATAAACCTCTCGGTCTGGTAAGTCGAGTTCGTGTTTCCAGTCAAATAGCCATCCACTTTTTTTTCCGGTTTGTTTCAAGTCTGATTTTGAGAACAGAGAAACTTCAGTCGGAAAACTGTCTCCAGAAATTGTGTTGGTAATTGAATTCGTCAGACGATCAACTATGAAAATC
>JADJYC010000016.1 GCA_016719925.1 Crocinitomicaceae bacterium
GCAATTTATCTTTATTCAAAATCCACTCAAAGCAGATATCGCTTGTGGACCAATTCCAAAAGTGTGATTTACAACTTTGGTGCTAGTGCGCAGATACGCTATAAATTTTCTGATAAACTGACACTTAGTACAAACTTCACTTACGCGAAATTGGATAAAAAGAAGACAATGACGGACTTGAAGATGGATTTAATACACCTTCCATTTCAGTCAATAGTTCATTAACAGGCGAAAAATTATGGAGAAATTTTGGTGCCGGAATTACAGGAAGATACCAGTCTTCATTTGACTATGTATCATTTTTGGTAAGCGGTACAGTACCTGCTTACTGGACATTAGATGCTCAGATAAATTACGTTTTTGGAAAAAGCGGATTCACCCTGAAAGCAGGAGCAACAAACCTGCTGAATAAAACGTATTACAGCATTCTGGGAGGATCAGCCCTTGGAGGATTGTATTATTTTTCCGTAATTTTTGATTCCGCAAAGAGAAAAAAATAATTAATCCGTTAATGACGTTACTGAAAAAACATCTCCCCCGTTTTCTCTCATCAAAACTTGTGCATTATAATCATCCATCAATCCGTTATAAGATGTATTCAAATCCCATGTGGTTGGATTTTTAAACCACTCAGCAACATTCATTTCAAGATAAACATGGATGGATTCACCAAAATTTTTTTCAGTAAATGGTAATTTTATCCAAATGTAATTTTCAGGATAGGTTGTTGTTGCTCCTGCATCATTTTTGATTGTGCTTCCGCTATGGTAGGCATAACCAATGGTGTCATCCGCTGAATTAATGTATCTGCCTTCCAGCTGAAGATGATGATAACCGCCTCCCAATGATTCAGGCTATCCCCAGTTCACAGAATTCAAATCTGAATAAGCACCGGAAATATTATCTTCCTGATTAAAACCTATAAGAAAACCAATTCCATTATAACTGTTTTGCAGCACAGGTCCGCTGAGCGTATAGGATAATGTGCTGTTATCTGCAAGATCAACATAATGATATTCATCGGTCATTAAACTATCACCATCAGTGGTATAAAAACGAATATCCGAAATATGGTATTTCAGTTTATTTATACTCAGCGTAGTTCCAAACTCATTGGTAAAAATAAGATCTTCAAAAACAGAACTGTTCACCTGCTGCAAATCAAAAACATGATTAAAATGAATGGTTGTTGTTGTCAGAGGAGGGTATTCACAGGAACCATCATCTTTCTTAGCCTTTTCTTCATAATTCAACGCCAGCGGATCAGTACATCCCTTGCGATGACAGGATGAAACAAAAAGAATTAGGACGAATAAAATAAAAAACCGGGAACTCATAAATTGAAATTTTCAATTACAAAGTTCACCCGGTTTTAATTAAAACGCTATGACATTGATCATAGGAGTCTGAAATATGTATTTGCTTTCAAAACTCCTTTCCCGGGTATATTCAGGAGACTGTTGATGATTCCTTTTTCTCCTGCAGCAACGATGCTCTGCGCTTAACCAGTCTTTCATTATTTTCATCGTTGTTGAGATGATAATGACGCAATTCATGTTCCTTTTGTCTGTGTGAACTGAAATGTGTAACCCTTTTCAGATACCCGATAACACGAGTTGCATAATCCACATTTTTGGATCCGCACTTGCCACAACTTTGTTTTGTCTCTTTATCAATGTGATTACATTGGTTACAGATGGTTATTTTAATGTTGAAGCAAAAATAATTACATCCGGTTTTGGCAGCAACACAAAGCAATTTTTCAAATGCTTCAGCTGTGGCATATGACTCAAGATTCATATGCAGTGCAGAGCCACCATCCAGGTACTGAATAATTTCTTTACCATGTAAAACAAATTTATCAAGCATGTTTGTTGCATCATCTTCTACAACATAGAAGTATGAATTATAACAATCGCGCGGTACAAAATATCCGTCTTTACGATCCCATGTTGCATTTTTTACACCCAGATTTTCAGCCGGAACAAATTCAGTATTGAACATGTAACCGTAATTCTTTTTTGCTTCTTTGTTGCTGTCAAAAATAACTTTCAGCTGTCCGGAAACAAAATCTTTGTATGTGGAATTATTACTGACTTCAATACCGAGACTTTCTGCTGCCTCCACCATTCCGTTAATTCCTATCGTCAGGAACTGTTTTTCCAGTGAAATAAATCCGGCTGAATAAACCGGCAGCATATTTGCAGCCTCATACTCCCCTACCAATTTTCTGAATGCTACCTGATATTTTTGAATTTTTTCCACTTCATTTTTCAGATCACGTCCATCCTGAACCAAACGATTCATATTTAACGTAATGACATTAATTGAACCGGTGGAAACTCCTCCCGCTCCCAAACTGTAACTGAATGTATTGTCGGTCATTTCATTTCTTAAACGGCAACATGAAGCAAGACTGTCTGCACTTTCTGACTGATAGATAAAAAAT
The DNA here is from genome assembly GCA_016719925.1 of Crocinitomicaceae bacterium. Lineage (GTDB taxonomy): Bacteria > Bacteroidota > Bacteroidia > Flavobacteriales_D > Crocinitomicaceae > JADJGJ01. The sequence continues at coordinate 2,450 of JADJYC010000016.1, forward strand.
GAATTTCCATCACTTAGTTCTTTGGCGCACATGGATGAAAAATCTTTGTCTCTTGGAGCACCATTTTCAACCAGCATGGCTGCAGTTACAACCGGAAAAGTAAGAACGGCTTTGCATCGCTCCTGATTAAACCAGGACATAAAATATTGCTGAAGATCCTTCACGCTATCCCATTCAGGTTTGGTCATGTCAGGAAAAACAAAATTCCCGAACATGCTGTCATAATAATACTGGTCATAAATGGAAATATTCCAGAAAACCGATTGATACCCTCTGGCCGCGGCTGGCTGATTAACTGCGTAAACGACATGCTGCAGGTGATTACTAATTTGTTTGGTATGTGTTTTCAGATAATCTTTTCCAAAATCTTTTTTGGCAAAATGATCAAAGTAAAGTAAAAACTCAACGGTAGCCAAAGCTCCTGCAAACTGCGAACTCACAGCAAAGACAAGATTGACAAATGAACCGCAGAAACTTTCAAGATGTTCGGGGGCCTTACTTTCTCCGCCAAGTTTTGTAAGACCGTCCAGCAAAAAAGGATACATGCTTATGGAAGCACAGTAAGGTTTCAATGATGTTTCATCATGCACATAAATTTCATGCGATTCAATCTGTCTGAGATATTCATTGCCAAGTTCAGCACCAAATAATTCACAGATCTTATTGTAAACCAAAGTACGGTTCACCTGAACATTAATATCCTTGTTCAATTCAGCTTCCATGGTTGCAATATTTTTGGAAGACACATTGGCATTGGCATCCATCGTAGATCCGCTTGCTGCATTTTCAGCTTTGATGTAATTCTGGATAAAGGCAATTTTGTCGTTGATCTGGTTAGTTGTTAGTCTTATCATACATTCTTTTTTAAATAAGTGATTCAGATTTTTATTGGTACTCACCTCAATAAATTTCTGATTGGTATTTTGCGAATCCAGCCCTCCGTTTGAAGAAATCCATCGCCCCGTTTTTAAGTAAGTCAATTCCTTTTTAATGTTTGGTTCAACATCATCACAACCGGTATAAAGACAGGTTTTCAATCCTCTTTGTGCTGCTGTCTTTAAATGATCAACCAGATGAATTTGTTCCCATTCTCCGCCCATAAATAATACACAGGTAATCAGTCCGTGATATTTATTAAGTTCTCTTACAAAGACCGAATGAGATAATTCCTGACCGGCATTTTTCTTCCATAAAAAAGGAGAGTGACATCCGTCACAGCGCAGCTCACAGCCGCAAATTGAAAAGCATAAGCTGATTTCGTTGGGTACTTCCTGCAATACGATATCTGCTTTATAGAAATTCATTTTTGGTTTGGTTGCGTTTTCCAAAATAGATTCTACATCCTCTTGAAAATGAACGTCAGACAAGACCAATTAACATTGATTGTGTTTACAATTAAAAAATTGACACAAAAACATCCTTCTGAAAAGACCTTCAGAAAATAAATTCCTTCGCATCATTTCAAATTATGATTTTGCTCATAGTTATCACGAAAAGCCAGTATTTTCAATAGATTAAACACCCTGTACAGATAAGTTATTGACAAGAATTTTGTTTTCAACAATTTGAAGTTAGAGAATGGAAAAAGAAAAATCGGCAATTATTTTGCGGATGCTATCTCTCTGAGTTTTTTGAGATCTTTAATAACAATAGTTTTATTATCGGTATCAATGACCTTTTCCTTTTGAGTTCTGCCAAAGCGCGGATTGTACTTTCATAAGTTGTAATAGCGCGATTTGCCAGATCCTGCCGCGAGATTGTAAAATTCAATTCACCTGTTTTCGGATTTGCGCCAAAGGCTTCATAATTCATTAGTACGGCACTTGCAATTCTGTTGACAACCGGTAAATGCATAGTCTTTTCTTCAGAATGCTTTAGTTCATCAGCAAACAATGTCATCAGTTTGTAACTGAATTCCGCATTTGTTTTTGCCAGCACTTCAAAAGTTTTACGCGGAATAAAAAGTAAACTGGAGTCTGTTAACGCCTGGGCAGAAACGTGATAAATCCAATCACCGCCAACACCTCTGTGTCCAAGAATGTCTGAATCACCGGCAAGCCTGAGCAATGATTCATTTCCCAGATTGTCCTTTGAAAATACTTTTACCTTTCCCTGCACTACCTCATAAATCCCGAGGGCTTTTTCGCCGTCATGAAAAATCATTTCTTTTGCCGGCACATGTATCATTTTGCTGCTTGCATTGATCAGATCAAGCCAAGCGCCTGTACAACACTCTTTGATAAAACTTTTCATTATTCTCTCCTTCTGTTAAATCCTAACGTTGTAAAATCAAGCCATCATCTGCCCTTTAATTCAGAACTTCATATATCTGATACAAAACTAATGCAATCAAAAAAGGTTAAAATGATTCTGATCAGCCAGAAGAGAGATTTTCAGATAACTATCCGCCAATTGTAGTCATTGAACGGTTAGCTAAAAGCGTTTTCAATGCATCCGGATCTTCAAACGAATCAACACCCCCGCGCATTTTTTTCTTGTTGTAAATGGAATCAAGAATCAATGGCTGGATATCCTGCTGATTTCTAAGCGCACCCAGCAGATCTGTCTCTGATTGTGAAAAAAGACAGTTCTTAATTTTTCCGTCAGCCGTTAAACGAATACGATTACAGCTATCACAGAAAGGATTTGTCACACTGGCAATAATTCCAAAATTACCCAATGCACCTTTTAGTTTAAAATTTCTGCAGGTATCATTTGGTTTTGATTCTGTCGCAATAATATTTTCTTCTCCAAAATAGAGCTGCAGACTTTCAATAATTTCACGGTAAGAAACTTTTTCTCCCAGTTCCATTTATTTCCGTCAAATGGCATAAATTCGATAAAACGCACCTGTACATTTTTATCTTTTGTCCAGTTTACGAAATCAAATATTTCATGATCATTTACACCACGCATCACTACCACATTCACTTTTGTATTAAAACCGTTCTGAATCAGCAAGTCAATGTTATTCATGATCCGTCTGAAATAATTCCTTCTTGAAATTTTTTCAAAATTTTGAGAGCTGAGAGAATCCAGACTCACATTTATGGATTTCAATCCGGCTGATTTAAAATCTTCCAGATACTGGTCAACCAAAATACCATTTGTAGTTATGGCAAGTTCAACCGGCAATTTTGAAAGTTCATGAATGATTTCAGCGATATTCTTTTTAATCAGCGGTTCACCTCCTGTCAGACGGATTTTTTTTACCCCCATACTGACAAATGTTTTTGCAATGGTGAGCGTTTCTTCCGTTGACATGAATTCTGATTTTTCACGCAACGGAATTCCCTCTTCAGGCATACAATAGAAACACCTGAGATTACAACGCTCTGTTAATGATATCCGGAGATAATCATGAACCCTGCCGAACTGATCGGTTATATTATTCTTTAGGTTTTGCACTTTCTATTTTCTGAATTATTTCTTCCAATTCTTCTTTTGAGAGTAATTTCTGCGCCAGCGGAAAAATAGTATTATCTTCTCTGAAAACATGCAGTTTCAGTAATTCAACCAGCTCTTTTCCGTTGTGAAATGCCACGTCCAGAACTAAAAACCGTGAATGACTATCCGGGAGTCTTGCTGCCAGGCCCAGAAAATTAAAGACCAGTGAACCCAGCTGAATAAACTTCACATGATCATCTTCCATTAAATCAATCGCGGTAATATTATCCAATCCATGTTCTCCGGTCTTGATCATACGGTCATTCAGAATTGGAAATAAATACCTTTCCTCTTTTTTATTGTGCGGAAGTATTTCACTATCCAGATACGTAAAGAACTTATTGAATACCTGATTGGTTTCATCTGAAAGAATATATTTTGATTCTTTGAAATCATTCAATCCTTTATCAAACTCATCTACCACCTGAATGAGCTGTTTGTGCTCATCAATGAATTCATTCAAAAAAGGATGGAGATCATTCATATCAACTCCTTTTATTCTTGCACGCTCGGTATCATATGCTTCAGGCGGATCCATCGGAGAAAATTCCTCCAGGTTTTCATCTTTTACCGCATTTCTTAAAATCGGATCTTCCTCTTTTAGTTTTTTATTGATCTCCTTATCTGAGGCTTTACCGTCTATCCTCTTGCCACTTTTGTCTATTATTTTCATGTCTGATGCGTTATGTCTGAGTGTAAATATCGATACATCGCAAAACCTAAAACATGATATAAATCAGAAAATGAGGAGACATTAAGCAAAAAGCGGAAATCCTGAGGATTTCCGCTAACTGTCATTTCAAAGATTAATCGTTATTTCTGCTCAAACAAAACGGGTTTCAACACAACCATAACATATGCCCAGTTAGAAATTTCTGTTCTGTCACCGGTTTTGATTGCTTCCATGGTTTCTGTTGCAAGCATGTGAGAATATCCGAGTTTACACTGAACACCCTGTGTAATTTGAAAACCTCCGGTAAAATCAATCTCCGTTCCAAGGTAAGGACTCATAGCAGTATAATTACCGGTTGCAACAAGTTCCGTTTTATCAAGCACATCTGCATTGGCCATAAAAATATGTCCTGCAAGTTCTAAAGAGTATTTTTCTTTTTTGTATTCAATTCCAAGATACGCATCATTCAGACCAACACTGCCAATGTGATTTCCAACGTAGAAGTAATCCATGTATCCGTTGAATTTGTGGTTTGTACCAAAATACGGATTGAAGGCATGTTGTACATCTTTGTATGCTTTTGTCGTATCAGTCTGACTGTTTCCTGAAATCATTTCAAATCCTGCAAAAATTTTCAGCGGCTCTTTAATCTGGAATGCCAGATCAAGATTAAGCAGATAACCACTCACTGATTTTGCAGGCCAGGTATTTGTGCTTCCCAGCTGATAAAACAGATTACTGCTTGCAGAAAATTTTCCTTTTTTGTACATCAGACGTGTCCCGGCAGTCAGTGTATAATTGTCCTGATAAACCGGATTATTATTTACGTCAACAAAATTCACCTGCTGACCAAGTCCAAGCGCAAGAACGCTGAAATTAAAATCGTCATTCACTTTATAATTGGCCCAGGCATACTGCATGGTTTTATAACTTTTTAAAACGGTGTAACTATTGGTATTGTATTGAGCACCGTCTTGATTATAGGCTCCTCCAAAATCCAGTTTGAATTTTTCTTTCCTGAACTGAAATACAACTCCGTCATGACTTCTTGCCTGTTGCGCCCACTCCACATTTCCAAGCATCCGGTGATCATCATAAACTAATTCCTGACGACCAAATTTCATTGCCCAGCTATCAGTAAAATGAGCAATACCATAAGCTTCGTGAATTGAAACTCCATAATCTTCATTGGTAACCAGCTGACTCTGACTTCCCCACACTCTTACATCCTGCAATGATGTTCTGAATTCAATTTTATCTTTTTTGTAATCAAATGTGATACGTGTACGCTGGTCAACAAAAGATCCTGCGGTCATGGCTGAATCAGCCAGTGCCTGAAATCCGTGCCGGTATTCAAAACGAGGTCTTACCTCGCCTGTAATTTTTAACTGGGCAAAAGCACCTGAAGTGGCCAGACTCATGGCGCAGAACAGGACAGTGTGTTTGAATGAGGTTTTCATAACGTGATTATTTGTAATATTCAGACTCAAAGGTCAGCTCATCATCATATTCAAAATATGATATTAAACAGGTATTTTGAAATATGACATTTTTCATATTTTCTGATCTCTGAACAGGAAGTACCGACCACCAGTGCTGTAATCCCATTAATTGCAAAGGGAAGAACAATCAGGAATAAAAATTTACTCCGCATCAGCAACCTTTACCTAAAAAAAGGATGCGATTATTCATGTTTTTTTTATGATGATCGTCATAATAATGATATGATTTTGGAAGTATCTTTGGTTTAAAATAAATTCAAGATGAAGACACAACTGGCATTGAACCCGGATACCGTAGAAGGAAGTGAACTGGTACAGGAAACTTTTGAATTCTGGTTTTCAGACAGGGAACACATTCGTTCACCTTTTCCGGCTTATATTCAAAATGATCTGAAACGAATCTCAACCGAACGTTTTTTTGGCTGGGCAAAAAATCTGAAAGAAGAAGCCAAAGATGAAATGAATGAAGAGATGATAGGAGAAAAATTTGAAGAAATCATTTTTGATGCAGCGACACAACTTGTTAAAACAGATGATGAACGCATTACTATTCTTTATCCTTTCTTACCCCGTTGCGGCGATTCAATTATTGATGAACATCAGATCAGCGGCACTATAAAGGACCGCTGGATTGAACGGGATAATGACAAAGCACGTCTGAATGTTAAATTTGAAACCGCGGATAAAAATGAAAGAGAAACCTCTTTTGAGCTGCCTCTTTAATATTACAAATTTGATTTAAAAAAAAGAGTCCGGTAAAACCGGACTCTTTTTTCTTTTTATAGTTTCAATCAACTGTTAAGATATTTCTTTTCAATCTCAATAGCTCTTGGAAAAAGAATGTTGTTTTCCAAGTGTATATGCTGGTGCAAATCTTCTTCAAATTCTTTCAGTTTTGCATATAAAACCCGGTATGTATTACATGCGTGTTCAGGTGGCGTATAATTATCAGAAAGCTCTGCGATTTTGAAACCGTAGTTTCCAACCTGATCATGTTCATGCTCCATCATATTGATTGGATTTTGCACTGTACCAAAATGTGGCAGCGTAAACTCAATGGCCTCTTTTTCAACCTGAGCAAGATTTTTAATGTACGGGAAAAGAATATTCTCCTCTTTACACATGTGCTTGTCCAGTTCATCCGCAATTATTTTGAACAGGTAGTTTATTTGTACCACTTCAGGGTTAGCATGTCCATGCACCTTTGCAACCTTATCACTGTACTGTGAAATGATCGGAATATTTTCTGTAACATATTTATGGTGTTTATCCACAATATAATCTGTCAGTTTATCCAGATCCCATGATTTAAAATCAATATCTGAATCCACTGTCTGATCAATCAGTTCCAGTTCTGATTTTATTTTGTCATAAGAAAGATTTTTTTTAGTGCAGATGTCTTTTACTGACACCTTTCCACCACAGCAAAAATCAATTCCGTTTTTCTTAAAAACGTCGGCCGTTTTGTAATTTTCTGTAACCAGCTCGGCCACAGTTTTATGTTCTATATCCAGCATATCTCTTGTATTTTTCTGCTAATTTAAAATCATTCTAAACGATACAAAATGATATAAATCATAAAATGAGGTGACTTATTTTTTGCTTTCAAGCTTGCGCTGAACCGGAACTCAATAAATGATATAATTCCTGCAATACTTCAAGCTGTTTGTTTTTGGCGTACCATACATGGAGCTGTTCAAGAGCTTCAGCTTTTGTTTTTCCCGCAGGATTTTTTTTCCATTCGCTCATAATTGAAACCGCACCGGCTGGTCTTGGTCCCCATTCGAACAATGTTTTACCGTTTAAATCGCGTGCAAATAATTTTGGAATTGCTTTGTTACCATCTGTCAGATGTTCATCCATCAGTTCCGGATTATCATCTCTGAAAACCAGCTGCAGATTTATTTTTCCATCTGATGCCTCAGCAATTTTTGCCATAGCCGGAATGATTTGTGCGCTGTCACCACACCATGCTTCTGATATCACGGTCCAGCACTGAGGCTGTTTCATCTCGTTTAGAAATGTCTGAAAATATTCAGGAATGACAATTGTTTTATTCCATCTGTTCATCCGCACAAGATTCATTTTGGTTGCTTCATTTTTATCAGCGGTTTGTTCCTTTCCTGAAGTCGTTCCGGCTGAAACAAAATGATGCATCAATTCCATGTATTCATTATAATTGTAAGTTCTGACTTTTTTATCCTGACAGATAACTGTGCATCCGGTTTCCATAATGTTGATTTTTTACAAAGTTCCGAAGACCCGAAATAATCCATTGTGACTTATGTCATACTCCGGGCTGTTTAAAATAAAAATCCGGCAAACATTACCTGTCGCATCTTATAAAACCCAATTCACATAACATGGTGTGATCTGTATCATCAACCATAAAGCTCATTCAGGCTTTCTTTGTAAAAATTCAAAAGAATGATTACCAAACCACACCACTTTCACATTCCTGTAATGGGAATAGGCTATACTATTGATACACCAGTTAAAGTTGCACACCTCGGAATAGACTCAGTAATATCACTTGTTGATGACGGGTTAATTGAAAAAATGAGAGCATTCCATTCACGGAGTAATAACAGGCAATATCATCCAATAACAATAAAAACCGAAGACTACCGGGCCAAGCGTATCACTGCATATTTGAATTTATTGAATGAACTTGTCAATGAAAAATTCATGCATCTGATGCAGGACAAATTAAACAGCGGCTCTGAGCTGGACAAATATATACGGCTGTTACCCGACTCAGCAAAAATAAAAGTGCTGATTAAAACCTACCGTCAAACCGGTTTTTGTGATCAGGAGACTATTGAAAACAGCATAAAGAAACTTTTAACCAAAGGATCTATTGATGTAAACATCATGTCAAAAGGAGACACCGTACGCTATAAAAAAGCAGGTGAAAAATTACCCATTGAATTTAATGATGCTCATGCGGCTGTACGCGGATTTTTATTGAGTGATCTGGAAAACTCTTCACTGATTATTTCATCTGGTCTTAATCCCAAATTATTTTCTTACATCGGAACATTCAAAGAAATTCTGCCTGATGAAAATGGAGTTTTCAGAAAAAAAATAATTATCAAGGTGAGTGATTACCGTTCAGCACTGGTACAGGGAAAATTTTTAGCGCAAAGGGGTGTCTGGGTGTCTGAATTCAGACTGGAATCAGGCTTGAATTGCGGCGGCCACGCTTTTGCAACCAAAGGTTATCTGATGGGGCCAATATTGGATGAATTCAATAATAAGCGTGAAGAACTGGAACTGGAACTCCGCACTATTTACAAAAAAGCACTTGCAGATAAAGGAGTTGACCTGATACAGGAGCCCCGTCCGATTCAATTTACTGCTCAGGGAGGTGTTGGTACAGCAGGAGAATCTGAATTTTTACGTGAACACTACGGTTTGTCAAGCATTGGCTGGGGAAGTCCGTTTTTACTTGTTCCTGAGGTAGTGAGCATTGATAAAGACACACTTGATTTAGTAGCAAAAGCAGAAGAAGGAGATGTTTACTTAAGTGACACTTCACCGTTTGGTATTCCATTTTATACACTGAAGGGTAACACAAAAGACAAGGAAAAACTATTCCGCATTATGCACAATGCGCCCGGATCAACTTGTCCAAAAAGATATGTTGCTTTAAATACTGAATTCGGTGAGCCTGCTTTATGCACAGCATCAAAAGAATATCAGACCCGAAAAATAAAAAGTATTAAAGCCGAATCACACACTGCAGAAACTGAAAAGAAACTGATTTCCAAGGTTACTGCCAAAACATGCGTCTGCGTGGGACTGGGCACCGCTGCTCTTCTCGCAAACGGTCTGGAACGAAGGGTTGAAGGTGAAACAGTATCCATTTGCCCCGGGCCAAATGTGGTTTATTTTTCTAAAAAATCCACACTTGAAGAAATGGTTGATCACATTTATGGCAGAAAAAATTTGATAGAGGATGTTGATCGTTCTCATGTCTTTGTTAACGAATTAAAATTATATGTTGATCATTTTGAAACTTCAATGAATGAAGCAAATGAAACAAATGATGAAAAAGAAAAAAAGTCATTGGAAGAGTTTAAATCAAATCTCTTCAGCGGAATAAAATACTATCAGGATTTATTTATGTCATTGGTGAATTTACCAATAGGACATAAAGAAAAAGTTTTGGCTGATTTAAATAAATTCAAAAATAAAATAACGTTCAACATCAGCGGTGAGAATAAAAAATTTGCCTGAAAAATGAATTAAACCACACATTCAATTTCATGCTGAACCCTCTCAGATTTATTTACAGAACCTATTGTGCGCTAATATTTGCAGTATCACTAATTTTGGTTTACCCGCTTTTTAAAATTGTTTTAGCACGCAAAAAATGGTGGCCATTTGGTTTTAAATGCATGCACATTTATGCAAAATCAATTTTAATATTACTATTTATCAGACTGAAAGAAATAAGGAAAAGACCCGAACTTCCGAAAAGTGCATTTATTATTTGCTCCAATCATTCATCATTTATTGACATTCCCTGTTTATATACCATGTTTGATTTTTATTTCACGTTTACCGGAAAACAAGAAATAGAAAAGTGGCCTTTGTTCAGAATTTTCTATACTTCCGGAATGAATATTCTGGTAGACCGTCATAATCCAAAAAATGCGGTCACTGCTATGAGGCGCATGATAAATGAAATTGAACTCAATCATCCGCTGATGATTTTTCCTGAGGAACAATTACCAAAAATGCCCCTCATATGGGACCGTTCAAACAGGGAGCTTTTCAGATTGCAATACAAAAACAGATTCCAATAGTACCCGTAACGTTTTTAACCAATTTCAAACGACTTGAAAGAAAAAGTTTTTTTAAGGCGAAAGCATCTCCTGGCATTTCAAAAGTAATTGTTCATGACCCGGTTTCAACAGCGGGCCTTACAAAAAAAGATATGGAAGCACTGCAAATTAAAGTGCGGAAAATTATTGAAGCACCTCTGTTTGAAACAACGCGGGAGTGATTTTATCTCCGGTCTGATGCATCCAGAAATTAAAATTAATTTCTGAAAATATCTTTGATAATCGAATCGTACTTTTCATGCAGCACTTTTCGTTTTAATTTTAATGTAGGTGATAATTCTCCGGTAAGAGGTGTCCACTCGTCAGCAACAAGTTTATGACGTTTTACTTTTTCGTCCTGATTAAGACGGTTGTTAAATTGATTTATCAATTCATGATACAGTTTTTTCACCTCCGGATGTTCAATTTTTTCAGATACAGATCCGCCTATTTTTCGTTCGCTGCACCAGTTTTTTAGTGCGTCAATGTTGGGTGATATTAAAGCACTTGTGAATTTTTCACCCTCCCCAATTACCATGACCTGATCAATGTAAAGCGATTCTTTCATCATATTTTCTATTGCCTGAGGAGAGACATATTTTCCATTGGACAATTTGAAAATTTCTTTCTTCCTGTCTGTAATAATCAAGAATCCGTCTTCATCTATTTTTCCCACATCGCCGGTATGAAACCAACCGTCAACCAACACCTGTTCTGTTGTTTTTTCATCTTTAAAATATCCAATCATTACATTGGGACCCTTGCATAAAATTTCACCGTCTTCTGCAATTTTTATCTCTACATTTTCAGCAACATACCCCACAGTACCTAATTTTAATTTAGCAGTTTCAGCACGATTAATAGTAATAATGGGAGCAGTTTCAGTCAGTCCGTACATGTTGAGCAGTTTAATTCCGGCTGCCCAGAAAACACGTTCAAGGTGAGGCTGAAGAGCTGCACCGCCAACTCCGATGGACATTACATTTCCGCCCATGGCTGAACGCCATTTGCTGAAAATAATTTTATTGGCAGCTTTCAGTTTTAACTCATACCATATTCCGTTTTTTCCATCCGATTTATAATCAAGACCAAGCTTGAGTGCCCAGAAAAAAAGTTTCTTTTTTATACCGGTTAATTTTTCACCCTTTGAAATAATTTTGTCATAGACTTTTTCGAGGATTCTTGGAACAGCTCCAAAACCATGCGGTTTAATTTCCTGCAGGTCGGCGGCAATAGTTGCAAGATTTTCTCCGTAATAAATACTGCATCCTGAAAGTTGTGACTGATAACAACCCATTCTTTCACCAACATGACATATTGGTAATATACTAAGATACCGGTGATGCTTTTGAAGTTTGAAAACATTACTTGCGGAATTAGCCGCACTTAATAAATTCTTATGAGACAACATTACACCTTTTGAAGTTCCGGTTGTTCCTGATGTATATATTAATGTCACGCAATCATTGGGTTGTATACCGGCTTTGATTACTTCAACTTTTTCTTTTAGTGGTTCCAGCTGATCCTGATTAATCTCCAAAATGTCTTTCCAAAATGGCAATGACTCAGTTTTATCGAGAGTATAAATGTGCTTTACACCTGGAATATTTGCCTTGACGGAACTGATTTTATCAGCCAATTCCTGATCACTTACCAGCACCATTTTAGCTTCACAATGGTTTATCAGATTCTGGTAAGCTTCAGCTTCAAGATTCGAAAATAACGGCACATGAATGACGCCTGTCTGGGAAAAAGCCATATCGAAAAAATTCCACTCAGGCCGGTTATTTGAAATTGTAACGACTTTATCTCCTTTTTGAATTCCAAGCGCCAATAGTCCGCAACTTAAACGGTCAGAAAAATCCACATATTCTGCTGAACTGTATTTAATCCATTTACCTTTTTCCTTTCCCGCCAGCGCATCAGCTTTATCGCGGTAATCAGTCCGATATAAATCTAAAATATCAAAAGTGCGGGTGAGTTTCATATTATGAATCTATTAATTTATTTTTGATACTACAACGGATGAATTACCATTAACTGCCAATGTTGCCTTGTAACCTGCTCCTGACTGAATAAAAACAAAGTTTAACGTTTTAGTGTTTTGTATTCCATCCACTGAAATCAGCCGTGCAGAAGTATTAATCACACAAAATTCCAGCGTATCGGGATTTCTTCGCATTCCTTCTCCGGTTAATTTTAAATAGGACTCTTTTAATGTCCACATTTCAAAAAACCGGTTTTCAAATCCTGCGCTTTTTTTGTCAATGTACTTTTGTTCTGCAGGTGTGAAATTAAGAGAAATCATCTGGTCAAAATCGTGTAATGATCTTACCCGTTCAATATCCAGACCAACTTCTGATGTTTTAGAAACAGCTATTCCAAAACGGTTTCCGGAATGTGTGAGATTAAAATAAAGTTTATGATTATTAAGGAATGGTTTTCCAGAATCACTTATGCGGATATCAACTTTACCTTTTGGAATTTTGCAGTAAGCTGAAAGTAATTCTTTCAAAACGCCACGTGCATGTACGTAATTATTCTGTAATTTTTTTTCAAGAAAAAATTGAGCCTTTGCAATTTCTTCCTGACTCAGTAAAGTTTGCAGGTAATTCAGTTTATGTTCATCCGCGTCCAACTCAGAAAACCAGACGTGAATTTCATTTTCATTGAGGACAGGCACGCCCCTCCGGATTTCAAATAAATCCAGAGGAACGTTTTCATGTCTCAAATTATTCATAACAGACCGGTTAAATCAGCACACTTTCTTCCAGTTCATCAGCAACAAGTGATAATAATTCTTCTTTGTTGTCACGACAAAACAAGTGTCCGCCTTTTACCATTTTAAAAGTAAAGGTTGATGCAGTATGTTCTTTCCAGCCTTTTACCTGATCAGGTGTAAATATACTGTCATCTGAACCGGCAAATGCCGTAAGCGGACAATTCAGCGGTGCATCTTCATAGTATTTATAATTTTTTCCAAGTAAAATATCTGCACGCAATGAAGGAAGCATTTCATTAAATACGTCATCATTTTCAATTACTGATTCAGGAATTTCCAATTCACGCAGGTGATTTTTAATATTAATGATATTCTTATCAGCGTAAACTTCATTATCATTAATTGCATCTAAAAACTTGAACGGATTCACCATATGCGGAGCTCTCCATCCGCCAACCAGAAATTTAACCGGATTTACATCGTATTTTTCTCAGATGTCTGCTCAGCTCAAGAGCAATTCCTGCGCCTGAACTATGACTGTAAAATGCACAAGGTGTTGTCAGCAAAGGTTCCATAACCTCAGCCAATTTTTCCACCAGCTTAGTGACATCATCAAATGGTTTTTCATCACCGCGCTCTTCACGTCCCGGGAATTGTACCGCACAAACTTCAATGTCATCTGGTAAAAAATCATGCCATGCGCTGAATATAGAAGCACCACCTGCAAAATAAGGAAGGCAGAATAGTCTCAAACGTGGATTACTTATTTTTTTCGAACGAACAATCCACTTATCTAATTCTGATTTTATCTCGCCTTGCACAGATTCAGCAGAACCCGCTCCGGTTAGTTGTTCCAGAATTTGAATGGTCATTTCTTCCATAGAAGGACCACGCATAATTTTCATCATGGAATAATCCACACCAACATTACTTTGAATCCAGTTTCTGATCTGATTTGCCATCAATGAATCTAATCCATATTTTGTTACCGGTTCAACCACGCTTAACTTTTCAGAGGTAGTTCCAAGAACACGACCAAATGTTTCTTTAAGCTGATCCAGCAATATTGCATTTTGTTCAAGAGGATTTGATTCAAGTAATGTCGCCTTCAATGCACCGTCACCGGCAGCAGCACGACCACCTGAACTGAGTAATTTTTCATTTACAAGATGCGCAAAACGGCTTGACTTGGCAGAGTGAGGAAAGAAACTTCCTATCATCTCCCAGTCTGAGTCAGTTGCAACACGCTGCACCGGATTATTCAATAACATTTGTTCCATACACACCCAAAGCCTGAATCAATGAAAATTGTTTCCAGCCCTGTTTGTATAATAATCCACCAACATTTCCGCTTCGCGCAACAAATCCAACATCACCAATAACTCCCCAGTTAATGGTCATTGCAGCCAAGCCCTGTGCTCTTCTCCAATGAGAAAAATTATCCAGAAAACTATTTGCTCCTACATAACTTACCTGTCCCGGATTTCCGTAGATAGCAGAAATAGATGAGTAAGAAACAAAATGATCCAGATTCATTTCTTTTGTTGCTTCATGCAGTAACCAGCAACCAACAGCCTTAGGTATGAATACCTTCATGTAACGGTCGTATCCGATTTCAGGAATACTGCCGTCATCAAGTACCATAGCCGCATGCTGAATACCTTTTAACGGAGGCATTTTTTTGTTAATTTCATCAAAAATTCGTTTGACATCTTCTTTGTTTGAAACGTCACCTTTAGCCATCAGAACATCCACTCCTTTTGACTTCATGCGCTCAACAATTGCTTTTTCATGTTCGGTTTTTGTTCCGCTTCTGCTTAAAAGCACCATGTGTTTTGCGCCTTTGTTTGTCATCCATTCGGCAACCGACAAACCAAATCCGGATGCACCACCTGTTACCAGATACGTTGCATTTTCTTTGAAACGGATTTCCCGCGGCGGAGCAATTTTTACTTCTCCCTCCATGGATACAATTATTTTTCCAATGTGCCGTGCACCTGCCATGTATTGAAATGCATCAGCAATTTTTTCAACCGGAAAAACTTTCACCGGATGAGGCGGAAATTTATTTGCTACAAAATAATCAATGGATTCCTGGAATAATTTTCCGCCAAAATCTTTTTTCTGTTCAAATAAACGATCAACATCCACTCCAAAATAACTCAGGTTGTTACCAAACGGCTGTAACCCAAGTTTGCTGTTACGATAAATATCTGTTTTACCTATTTCCACAAAACGACCATAAGCTGCAAGGCATCTTACAGATTTGTATATGGCCTCACCAGAAAGTGAATTCAAAATTACATCCACTCCTTTTCCGTTTGTTTTGGTCATAATCTGATCTGCAAAATCAAGCGTACGTGAGCTCATTATGTTTTCAGATTTAACTCCGATGCTTTCAATATAAGCACGTTTATCAGCACTGCTCACAGTTGCATACACCTCAGCTCCTATTGCCAGAGCAATGTGAATGGCGGATATTCCGACACCACCGGCAGCTGCATGAATCAAAACCTTTTCTCCTTTTTCCAACCGGCAATGATAAATCAATGAGAAATATGCCGTTGTATATACAACCGGTAAACTAGCTGCTTCTGACCAATTCAGATGTTTTGGTTTCTGAACAACATGCACTGCTTTTGGATACGCAAATCCACCCAAACAAGAAGGTGCTGTTGCCATTACTTCATCACCAACTTTTATATTTTTCACATTTTTTCCAGTTGCGGTTACTACACCCGCACATTCAAGTCCAAATGTTTTTCCAAATAATCCGCCTTCAACAGCCGCATCAGACAGAAGTCCCATGGCAATCATGATATCTCTGAAATTTAATGCAGATGCTTTGATCTGTACTTCTACTTCATCTTCTTCCGGAACAGATCTTTCTGTTTCTCTCAAAACAAGATTGTCAAGAACACCAAATTCTGAAATTGTTGCATTGTATGCAGACCCTTGTGCCGGAACAGTTTTAAGCGCACGTTGCGCAATTGTATCTGTGGTAATTCTTTCAAGACGGTTGATGTATCGCTTTTTATCTCTGAACGCAATTTCATCAGCCCGGTCACCGGCAAATATCTCATCAATGAAAATTTCAATTTCAGAATCTTTCACCGGAGAACTGAAATCAACCATGGAAGAAATATAATTCGGAAACTCATTTACCACAACCCTGCTCACTCCTCTTAACCCTTCCTGAGAAAGATTAATGAGTTCAGGAATTCCACCAACAGTTTGTGCGCCGCTTGAAAGCATCCAGATTTTTGGATTTACCGAATAGGTTTCCTGATTCAGTTTTCTCATGATATTCATGAGCATAATTGAACCATTTTCTTCTGACTTTACAATTGTTTCAGCGCTCAGTTTGGAATTATCCGCCAGATCTAATCCCCAGGCAAAAATGATTCCTTCAAAATTATTTCGGGCACTGATGAAATTAATTACCGTGTCAGCATCACTCTGAGACAAAACATCTGCCTCAAAAGCTGATTCAGAAAGATGTTTGAACGCTGTACCTTTTTTACGGTAATGCAGGTTTTGTTTAATTTATTTAGATGAGAAATAATTTTTGATGATGTTCCGCCATCATCTGTAAAAATGAGCCAGTCTGCTTTTTTATTTTTGGAATCATCTTTAATTTCTTCCGCCGCCAAAACTATTTTTTCTGTTCGAGCAAGAATTACAGTCTGACATGAAACATCATTTTTTTCGAAATCACTGAAGCAGGCTACATCTTTATAACCGTTCATCTGCAAAACAGATTTCCATTTTTCAGGCGCCATGGTAGCGTGTTCAGTTCTGATATCCAGATCTTCATATAACCACCAGCCTTCAGTCATTCCAAAAATAAAATCAAGGTAAACCGGTGAATTTGTAACTTCCAGCATCATCAAAACTCCTTCAGATGCAAGCAATTTTTTTGCGTTACCCAAAGAGACACTCAGATTTCTGGTAGCATGAATAACATCTGACGCAATAATTAAATCAAATGAATTTGCGTCAAGTCCCTGTTCTATCGGATCCTTTTCAATATCCATTATTTTGTATTGCACAAACGGATATTTTGCAAATCGCTGCTGCGCCTTGAGCATGAACATGTGTGAAAGATCTGTAAATACATATTCTGTTCTGTCAGCTGGCAGCATTGGAAGAATTGCCTGTGTCATTCCTCCTGTACCGGCACCAATTTCAAGTACCCGCAAAGTTTGATCTTCAGGTAATTTTGAAATTAATTCTTTGATTGCCCTTGCAGCAATATCATTGTATTTTTTAAATGCAAATCCCTCAACATAATATCTGACAATTGCATCCCATTTATCTTCAGGGAAGATGAGTTGGATAGGATCTACTTCACCTTGCAATACTCCTTGTATTTGAGGTCCGCATCTTCCAAGCAAAGTTGATTCATGATGGAATTGCGGATATTTTTTACTCAGCTCATCCATCCACAAAACTACATCTCTGAAATCCGGAGTTTTTATAACAGTATAATTGCCATTTGAACCCTGAACAATTCCGGCGCGCTCTAATAAAACAAACATGTGATTGAACAACCTGTGATGTTCTTTGATTACATTCATTTCATCTTTCAGAGACTCAACATTTATTTTGTCACCAACTTTAAATGCAAGCCCCATATTTTTCAACGCAGCGCATATATAACCAATAGTAAGTTTATATTGTTCTGGTTCATATTGCCCATAATATTCAGATTGTTCAGAGCGTGACGCAACATCTGCCAAAGTTTCTTTCACTTTCGCTCTGAGGCTTTCTGGAAGCAGCAGATACTCACCCGGATTTCTGTGTTTTTCCTGATCAGCACGTGCCTTCATGTTCCAGTTGTATTCATAGAACCATTTATCCTGTTCACCACCCTGTTCACCACGAGAACCTTTTTAAGTACTGTGACAGAAATCCATGGAACTCCGCTACTAACGATCCGTCCTCATTAAAAATCCATAATTCACCCAGTGCGTATTCATCCGTCCATTCTCTCAATCTTCCATGAACAAATAATTTATAGGAGTTAACGTCATTATACCATTTAATGCGGTCAATGTGACGCGGCACATACACACCCATCTTGCGTGATTTGTCTTCACGCTCATTAAAAATTCCGAAAACTGTCTGAAAGCAGCTGTCCAAAACTCCCGGATGAATATTGAATTGAAAAAATTCAGATTGAATACTTTCATGAACTTCAATTTCACTTAGAGATTCCCAATCACCATCACTGCACCATAATTTTTTTATTGCACGGAAAGTTGGACCTAAATACAATCCGCTTTCAAGCAATTCATCATGCATTGGTTTTACAGGAACAGGAATTGTCAATTTCTTTTTCAGTGCTTCCAGATTAACCGGAATGGATTTAAACTCATCACCAATGTGATTAATTTTACCGTTTGAACACATGGTCCATTGTGAATCTTTTGCCCGTGATTTTGTATAAATAAAATAATCACCGCTGTCATGTGAAATATCCATTTGAATAATTGGCGGCTCACCAGAATCAGGTAAAAAGAGTGCGCTTTCAAAATTGACATCTTCAATAAAAGAGAATTTTTCACCAAACGAAGCTTTTGCTGCGCCAATAACCAAATCCATGTGGCCTGCACCCGGGAATACAATTGGTCCCTGCACTTTGTGATCTTCAATGTACGGGTAAGTCCGTTTATCTAAAGTAACATCCCATATAATATTGTTTTGCTCACGCGCTGAAACATTCTTGCGTGTAAGGTGCGGGTGATTGTATTCAAGTGAACCCAGGCGTTGTTTTTTTCCTTCTTCAGATTCAACCCAATAGGATTCTTTTTGCCACGGATATTTTGGAAGTTTAATCCATTTTGTTTGTTTGGGATAGGCCGCTTTCCAGTCAGGTTTAAAACCTGAAGTATATAAAGCTGCCAAGGCAGATAAGAAAACTGTTTTTTCAATTTCATTTCTTCGTAAAGATGAAAGTACAATTCCTTTTTTCTTATTTAAAGCAAGTAAATCATTAATTCCGATAGCATGAATCGGATGCGGGCCCAATTCAATGAATGTATCAAAACCATCTTTGATTTGTTGTTGAATTGCGTCAGTGAAGAAAACAGGTTCGCGTACATTTCTGAACCAGTACATAGGTGTAAGCTCTTCACCGCTTACAATTTTTCCTGCAACAGTTGAATAGAAAGGAATTTTTGTAGCTGATGTTTTGAATTCACCCAAAGAAGCAAGTAATTCTTCTTTTAGAGGCTCCATGTGATGACTATGGAAAGGCACATTTACAACAAGCAGCTTATGGAAAATATCTTTTTCATTTAATTCAGCCGCAATTTCTTCTATTGCATCAATATCCCCTGAAAGAGCCACCAGTGCAGGCCCATTGACAGCACCAACAGAAACGCGATGCTCTTTTCCTTCAACTAATTTTTTTGCATCTGCGTATGGCAATCCGACAGCAAGCATTCTTCCTTTATCAGTTGCTTTAAACTGAACACGGCTTCTGTGGAAAATAAGTAAAACAGCCTGCTCCAGTGTGAGAGCACCGGATACATAACCAGCCGCAACTTCACCAATACTGTGACCAACTACTGCAGAAGGATATATACCATTTGCCTTCCACATTTCATACAAAGCAATCTGAATAGCAAAAATCGCAGGCTGGCAAATATTTGTTTCACTAACTCTTGAAGTTTTTTCACTTCTTTTTAGCTCTTCCAGTAAAGACCAGTCAGCGTGTTTTGAAAGCATTTCATCCAACTTCAAAATCCAGGATTTAAAAATTGGTTCGTCTTTTAATAACTGACGACCCATTGCCCACCATTGTGGTCCTTGACCAGAAAAAACAAAAACAACTTTTTCCTTGTCTTCATTTACACGGCCTTCTTTTATTTCATTCAGCGTTTCACCGTTAATATAATGCTGTAATTTTTCTGCAAGATCTTCTTTCGAATCAGCAACAACTGCAACACGCAAATCATGATGTGAATTGCGGAGTGTTGATGAATAGCAGATGTCAGAGAAAGTATCCGTATTATCTTCATCTCTCAGAAAAGTAATATAATTCTCAGCGATCTTTTTCAACGCATCCACATGTCTTGCAGAAAAAGTGAAGATTTGAGTTTGATCTTTTTGTGAATTTGTTTTTTGCACTTTATCATATCCCTGTAAAACTACGTGTGCGTTTGATCCTCCAAATCCAAATGAGTTTACTCCACCAAATCTTCCGGCTTCACTTGCCGGCCATTTCATACTTTCAACCGGAACTTTTAAACGATATTTTTCAAAAGCAATATTTGGATTTCCTTTTTTGAAATGAATATTTGGCGGAACAATATTATGCTTTAATGCAAGTGCTAATTTTGAAATACCTGCGATACCCGACGCAGGTTCCAGGTGACCAATATTTGATTTTACAGATCCAATTGATCACCTACAAAAGTACCTGTACCGTGCGCTTCAACATATTGCACATCTGCAGGATTAACATTCGCATCAACATATGCAAGCCGAAGCAAATCTTCCTGAGCAAGAGGATTAGGAACGGAGATTCCTTTTGTAGCGCCATCCTGATTAACAGCGGTACCGCGAATTACTGCATAAATATTATCTCCGTCTTTTTCAGCCTGTGCAAGCGGTTTAATTAAAATCAATCCGGCACCCTCACTTCTGATATATCCGTTACCGCGTTCATCAAATGAATAACATGTCCCATCCGGAGAAAGAAATCCGCCTTTGCTGAAACCCATTTGAGGCTCAGGTTTCAGAATTGAATTTACACCACCCGCAAAAGCCATATCAGCATCTCCTTCCCAAATTGCACGGCAAGCCATGTGAACGGCATTGAGAGAAGAAGAGCAAGCCGTATCAAGTGCAAAACTTGGTCCTTTTAAATTATAACTATATGAAATTCTGTTGGCAGTTATACAAAGTGCTGAACCAACATTGGTATGAGAACCAATATTAACACGTTCCTGCGGTGTATTTTGCAGATCTCCGTAATCATGCGCAGATATTCCGACAAAAACGGCAGTTTTAGAATCATTCAGATCATTCAAACTCAAACCGGCATCCTGCACTGCTTCATATGAAACTTCCAGCAACATTCTTTGCTGGGGATCCATCCGTGAAGCTTCCAAAGGTGAAATACCAAAAAAACCGGCATCAAATTTTTCAACATCTTTAATAAATCCACCACGATTTACACTGATTTTTCCAGCTCTTCTCCATTCAGGAGCAAACAAGGCTTTTGAATCCCAGCGATCAGCAGGAATTGAACCAAGCGCATCTTTTTTTTCAATTAACAAATTCCAAAACTCTTCAGGTGAATTGACATCACCGGGAAACCTGCATCCTATTCCGATTATTGCAAGCGGCACACGTTTTTCATTTTTTTTTCTCATACAATACGATTAAAGAATCTGCCTGAAATTTGTCAGTTCAGATTCGGATTAACTTTTCTGTTCCGCGCAACTAAGCAGGTGAACAGATACCTTTGGTAAATAATAAATTAAAAAAAGTACAAGAATCCCGGTGATCCGGACGATTGAGTTTTTTCAGCAAAAAATTGCAACGAAGAAACCTTAAAAAAGAGCGATTTAGTATGATTCAGGTCATAAGCCTGAGTCGTCTCAAAGCAATAATACAAATGTAATCAAATATTTACTGGGGTTCTTCATTGAAAGAAAGTTCTGTCAGGTTGTGCTTTTTAGGTTTTTTTTTATTTATCTGCAGGAAATATTCAATTCAGATCAATGTATTAACAGTAATCGACCAGGCCAAAACTATATTTAGTGATCGATAGGAGATTAAATATTGTACATTCGCCCTGTAACTGGCAATACTTAATATTCATTTAAAAACCAGACCCTGAATTCAAATGCTGATGCGATTTTACCGGATATTTTACAAATTCATTTTATCAAGGAGATACCGTGTTACCATCAGCGGACTTGATTTATTAAAGAAACCAGGCGGAAAATTAATTCTTCCCAATCATCAATCGCATGTTGACCCGCAAATAATTGCTGTTGAATGCTACCAATATTCTGACGTTGTTCCGGTTGTCAACGAACGATTTTTCAGAATACCTGTGATTCGATTTTTTTTACGGAAATGGGGAGCTGTTGCAGTAAGTGATTTCAGAGGCGGTAATCGTGATCCTCATGTATTGAAAAACATTTTTTCAAAAGTGATAATTGCTCTTGAAGAAAAAAAAACGGTGATTATTTATCCTGCCGGACAACTGCAGGAAACCGGTTTGGAAAAAATCCAAAATAAACAAAGTGCATATGCAATCGCCAAAGAATTGCCGGATGATACTGCAGTACTTGGACTCCGAGTGAGGGGATTATGGGGCTCATCATTCTCATGGGCATGGAATGGAAAACGACCTAAATTTTTATTTCTTTACCTGAAAGGCATATTCTATTTTTTTGCCAACTTGATTTTTCTTTGCCCAAAACGAAACGTCCATTTAGAGTTTGTTGATCTGACTGAACAAATAAAAAAAGAGGCGCAATCAGACAGACGTACTTTCAATTTGTATCTGGAAAAATTTTATAATTACGACGGTGAACAAAAACCACTTTTCATCAGGCACTTTTTTTTCTTACCGCTGCTGAGAAAAAATAAATGACTGAAAAAAGAAGAGGAGTGCTTTAAAGCACCCCTCTTCACTACCAAGTTATAAAACTACTCTCTTATTTATATGAAACACTAACTTGGTCTTTCACATCCTTTTCTGTTGTAAAACCACCAGTTGATAATTGTTGCAATCACAAAGAAAGCCGCAATACCATAGAAAAATCCATTTGCATTTCCTGTTGCAGTCATCACTTTACTTACCAGAACCGAGAAAATGAACGGCCCAAATGCCGCAACTGCGGCTGTCCATCCAATGACTCCTGCTGCTTGTCTTGGATTATGTCCGAAAATGATAGGATATTGTCTGAATGTTGCTGCATTACCCATTCCGGTAATGAAGAACAAGAATAACATCAGATAGAGGAACGTATCAAAATCTGCAACTGAAGTTGGAGTTAACGAACCTGTCTGAACCAATGCTATACAGCCACCAATTAACCCTATTCCGGTGAGCGTTGTTAACATAGCCCCGCCTACTTTATCTGCAACAAAACCGAATAAAACACGACTACTGGCCCCGATAAGAGGTCCTAAAAAGGCATACTTCAAAGGGTCAGGCGCTCCCTCAAAATCACCATAAATCATCTTAATCAAAAGCGGGAAAATTGCCGCAAGTCCTGAAAAACCACCAAACGTCATTACGTATGTAATCGTGCAAAACCAGGTGTGTTTATCTTTGAAAATATCCATTTGTTCTTTGATGGACGTTTTCATGGGAATACTTTTAATCATAAACCAAGCGGCGATAGCCAGTATAATCAGCAAAGGGGCATACCAGAAAGCGGCGCTCTGAAGGTATATCTCCTGAGTACCAAGTACCTCTTTGGTTTTCGGATCTGTTTTTGTAAAAACTTCTGCTGCACCATATGTTGCAATTCCCAGCATGGCAGGTGTCATAAACTGCGCTACACTAACACCAAAGTTTCCAATTCCTGCCTGAATCCCCAGAGCGGTTCCCTGCAATCTTTTTGGAAAATAAAGACTTGTACTGGGCATGAAGGAAGAGAAATCACCACCACCAAATCCGGCGGTAAATGCAAGCACCATAAATACCCAGAAAGGTGTTGTTGTATTCATCACGGCCAGACCAAGTCCGATCACAGGAATTAATTTAATAATTGTTGCAATGGTTATCACATGTCTGGAACCATAAATTGGCAAAATAAATGTGTGAACAATTCTGAGTAATCCTGCCGCAAGTCCAGGCATAGCTGTCAACCAGAATAGCTGATCTTTATCAAACTTAAATCCAATTCCGGGCAGCTTAACTGCAATGGCGCTCACCATAAACCAAGTTGCAAAAGAAAGGATAAGCGCAAACGTTGTTACGGTCAAAGTTCGCCATGCGCGTTGGCTTCCTCCGTTTTTCCAAAAGACTTCGTCTTCGGGTGTCCATTTTTCTAACCAAGTTCCCATGTGTTTGTTTTTTTAGTAAATATTTAATCTATCTGACAATCCGAAGAATCGGGCAAGGTGATTCTTTGAAAATATTATGCGTTCTGCTTCCCATCAGTAATTTCCCAACCGGGGAACTTACATGACTGGCCAAAATTATTAATTCAGCCGCTCTTTCTTTTGCAAGAGTAACAATTTCATGCGCAACATCTCCCTGACCAAAAACTACTTCCAGATTTGTTGCACCCATATCCTTCAGTTTTTTAGCCTCGCTGATAAGCATTTCCTTTCCGGTTGCAATCCAGTTTTGGCGCACAGTTTCCCACTCAGGAGAATCAGTTGCAAGTACACCCGTTGTATGGAATTTTTCATCCACGTAAAGAAGAATTATTTTTGAACCAGTAGTTTTTGAAAGATAAGCTGCCTGTTCTCTTGCTTTTTCTCCCAGTTCAGAATTTCCAACAGGATAAATAATTGTTCGATAAGCATATTTCTCACCGTGAATTTCTCTTTCATGTGTTTTCACCAGATCAGGCACATGCGTGTGAATTTCAAATTCAACATCCTGAATTTTAATTTTTGCACGGCCACCTTTTTCAACCCAAACTTTTGTCCATTTTCTTTGCGCAATTCTTAGCACAATAAAAGCGATAACGGCCAGAATTGCGAATGACATAAAACCCCAGAAAAAGCTTCCTGTTTTACCTTGAGAAATTCCCATTGCGTTTGGCAGAAATGATCCTCCCAATGCACCAATCTCACCTATCATACTTCCGGCAACGGCAGTTGTGAGCGGCCATCTTAACGGCACAAGTTGGAAGAGGGCGCCGTTACCTGCACCCAGTGCAGCAAAACAAATCATAAAAATTATTGTGGTTCCAACAATACCGATATTAAATCCGGCAGCAATCATACATATAATGATGACACCAAAAATAGCAGAGAGTGCATTGATGCCACCCCATTTATCTGCTGCCCATCCTCCCACTACACGAACTGCACTTCCCATCAAGCAGCAAGCATGGTAAGCTGACCGGCTTCTATTTTGAGACTCCGAAATTGTCATAATAATAGGTAGGTAAAAAACTGGATAAACCGATGAAACCACCAAATGTGATGATGTAGATTAAATTGAAAACCCATCCGTCTTTTTGAAAAAGACAAGCAAGGTGTTCTTTCAACGATTGGTGTTCACGATCTGGTGGTTCTTTAGCAAAAATGATCATGACCAAAATTGGTAACAACATAAAAAGAGCTCCTATTCCATAAACAAACTGCCATCCATATGCTTCAGCAAGAGGAGGTGCAAAAAGCATCGCCAGTACAGTCCCGCTGTTACCGGCTCCGGCAATACCCATTGCCAGACCTTTATATTTTGGAGGAAACCAACCTGAACCTAAAGAAAGTGCAACTCCAAAACTTGCTCCTGCAATTCCTAAAAAAACACCCATGGCAAGCACATTACCATAAGTTGGCACCATAAAAAATCCAAAAATGAGTGAGAAGAAAATCAATCCCATTTCAGTAAGTGCAGCATTTTTTCTGCCTATATATTGAGCAAGAACTCCCAATGGAAAACGCATGATAGCCCCGGCGAGAATAGGTACTGAAACCATGAATCCTTTTTCTGCCGGTGAAAGATTAAAAGTCTCACTGATA
The DNA here is from genome assembly GCA_016719925.1 of Crocinitomicaceae bacterium. Lineage (GTDB taxonomy): Bacteria > Bacteroidota > Bacteroidia > Flavobacteriales_D > Crocinitomicaceae > JADJGJ01. The sequence goes on from JADJYC010000016.1 coordinate 28,310, forward strand.
AAAGGTGCCATTGCGCCGTTCAGCACCCAAATAGCAAAACAAAAATCAAAATAAAGAAATGAAGCAAATAATGTTGGTGGGTGACCCGCCTTGAGAAATGTTTTAAAGCTTGCCATAAAAGTTAGTATTAATTCGACCTGAGTTAATTTGTTTGGAACAAATGTCGATACAGGATCATCTACTTTAAATGATATAGATCATCTTTCAACATTTGATTTCTCAGTCTTTGCATTTATTTTTCAGGCAATTATGACCGGCATCATAAATTCACATATCGGTGGCCATAAAAACCGAATTACTTCCACACGCACTCCTTATCTGTCGGAACAAAATATCAAAAAAAATGACCACTTAAAATAATCATGCCAATTCCCGCTTTTTGAACTGATCACATTTATTTCATAATTATTGAATTATCCGAATTAAAATGATCTGAAACATGCCGGATGCTGTTGTAAAAAACTAATACCTGTCTGTTACAGCAAGCCCAATATATTCCCTTATTTTATGATATTTCTCAGTTTCAGATCATTCTCTCCAAAGTCACTGATTTCGATTAAAAAAATGCACATTCGCAAAAAGTTATTCCGCATAGTATGTTGCGCAGATTGTTTCTTTATTCGTTTTTTATTCTGACATGTGACTATTTATTCTGCATGCCTGGTCCGGGTGGCGGACCTCCCGGTGGCGGGGGACCTCCCGGTGGTGGCGGACCACCCTGCTGGGCTCCGCCTTGTGTGCCTATTGATGGTGGTATTGTATTTCTGCTTATCGCAGGCGCTTTGCTTGGGGCTTTTGCCTTGTTCAGGAAGAGGATGTAAAATCTATAAAACAGTTATATTCAAAGCAATCTGGCCGGTTGTTAAAAGACGTAATAAATAGACAATTCTAATACAATGTTTCGTTTATCTATACAGATCTAGTCCAATTGGCAGTTTTACAGTTCAAAAAAAATTTCTTTATTCGAAAACCTTTTAAAACTGCCCTTGAAATTAAATAGAGATATACTGCCCCCTTTTCCCTATATTTCTATTGGAACAATGCACAATCATTAATCGAATTATAATGCCCCCAAAACATTTCTACAACATGTCACTTGTCCAGGAGTTCAAAATAAGCTCAATAAATAAAAGACCTTTATTTTATGTTGAACCAAAACTGCCGTTTATTGGTTGTAATCCAATATTTTGTTGAAATTTTATAATTAAACCTTCTAATTTCTATTATTTGACCGTACCTTTGTTAGTAAGTACTCACATACTATATTGTACATAAACATCTTTGTTATGAAAATATTTTCTGACAGACAAATTGAAATCATGCAGGCCGCTACGGTTCGAATTCATAAACACGGTATACAAGAACTGACCACAAAAAATCTGGCCGCCGACATTGGTCTCTCTGAGGCTGCGTTATACAGGCACTTCAAAAGCAAAAATGAAATTCTACTTGGTCTTTTGAACTATTTTATTTCAGACATGGAAAAAAGAGTGAAAACAATTGTTGAAGATGACAGACATACTTATGCTCAAAAATTGAAAAATTTATTCGATTCGCAACTGAAGAGTTTTGTGCAAAATCCGGCCATTGTCAGCGTAATTTTTGCAGAAGGAATTTTTCAGAATAATAAAATACTCAGTGCACGGGTATCATTCATGATGCAAACCATGCAAAAAACAATTGGCGCCTTGGTGAAAGAAGGTCAGAAGAATGGTACACTGCGCAAGTTGCCGGGCGAATCAGCAACTACCATCATCATCATGGGAAGTATGAGAATGACAGTATTGAAATGGAAACTTTCAGGACATAAGTCTGACCTGGTGAAAGATGGTAAAACGGTGCTGAACGGAATATTAAAATTGCTTGAAAAATGAAAAATCTAAAGAACTATATCCGATATTTTTTAATTCTGGTTTTACTGGCCTTTGGTGGTTTGTCAATATTTCTTACTTCATCGGTAATTTTTGATTTGTTTGATATCAGGTCACGTGAAGGGAATTATGTTTTGTTCATTGTATATACCAATTTGATTTGTGGTTTGCTTTATATTGCTGCTGCCTTTGCGCTTTGGCGCAGTTCAAGGTTAGCAACAGTAATTCTCACTACCAGCACTGTTCTGCTGATACTGGGATTGGGGGGGTTATTTTTGCATATAAATTCAGGTGGCATCTATGAGAAAAAAACATTGGGCGCTATGTTCTTCCGTACGGCTATAACTGCAATTTTTCTTATCGTCAGCTATTTTGTTTTAAATAATAAATCAAGAAATACAAATACTCAATTATCCAATTAACTATGAAAAAACTTCTCAAGTATCCTTTATTTTTTGTTAGCGGTCTTTTACTCGTGGGAAGTGCATTTATACTGCCGGATAAGAACGCAACCCCATTTCAGCCAAATGTACAAGCAAGTGATAAGATTCAAGATATCATGACTCTGATTGACACGCGTTGTTTTGTTTGTCATAATCCTGATATGAAGACAGAAAACAGGCTTGCGCCTCCGATGTATATGGTGCGAAGTCACTATTACAATGATACAATTTCAAGAGAAAACTTTATTGAGCAAATGACTGTTTTTGCTTTGAAACCTGATCTTGAAAAATCTGTGATGCCGGGTGCTGTGAGAAATTTTGGATTGATGCCTCAATCAAGTTTTGATGAAAATGAAGTCCGTCTAATAGCAGGATATATTTATGATACTGATTTGCAATCTGACGCCTGGTTCAAATCATGGAAAAAATTCAAAAAGGCGCAACTAAAATCAAAATAACTTATATGGAATACTATAATTCAAAACGAATTGCGAAAACTGATTTCGCAACATTGCGCACTCAAGTTGAGGCAGCATTAAAGACAGAAGGTTTCGGTGTACTGACTGAAATTGATATTCAAGCCACCATGAAAAAGAAACTGGATAAAGATTATTTGCCGCATGTTATTTTGGGCGCATGTAATCCTGTCTATGCTGATAAGGTGTTGAGTATTGATCCGCACATCAGTACGTTACTCCCTTGTAATGTCACAATCAGACAAGTTGAAAATGGTGATCTGGAAGTGTGTACCATCAATGCTGATGCTGCTATGAGCAGTATTGGAAATGATGCCATCGCAGTTCACGCCGCTGAAATTCAAGAAAAATTAATGCGAGTATTAAATCAAATTTAACGGGTATGGAAAAACATATTTATCATCTGAATCTTTCTTGGAAAGAGGGTAAGGTTGGACAAATCAGCTCACCCGAATTACCTGAAAAAATTACTGTTGCAACTCCACCAGAATTTGAAAAGGGCGTAGCAGGTATCTGGTCCCCTGAACATTTATTTACCGCATCAGTGCAGAGTTGTTTCATGACTACTTTTCTTGCTGTTGCAGAATATTCAAAATTGGATTTCAAGGAATTCTCCTGCAGGGCAGAAGGGGTACTTGAAAAAGCAGATGGAAAATATCTGATGACAGAAGTAATCTTATATCCACGTTTGGTCATTGCTTCTGAAGACAAAAAAGAAAAAGCACAACGCATTCTTGAAAAATCTGAAGCAGCGTGTCTGATTTCTAATTCAATAAAAACAAAAGTATCATTGAAAGCTGATGTGGTTGTTTAACAACCGTATCCGTTCAAATTTTTTTAACTATGAAGTTAGTGAACACTCACATACTAATATTGTTTTTCCTGAATTCATTTTCCGGATTTTCACAGCAGGATATTTGGTCATTGGATCGCTGTCTTGACAGCGCACGCGTGAATAATCTTAAACTGCGCATAGCCGAAAATCAACAGACTATAATCAGTGAAAAGCATGACGAGGCGGTATCTGGTTTGTACCCTAAAATTGCTATTGCAGGTGATTATCGTTATTATACAAATCTGCCATATCAACTACTGCCACTTTCTGTTTTTGGCGGACCGGATGGTCTTTACAAAGAAACTCAGTTCGGTGTTCCGCATGTGATAAATGCAAATATTCAGTTTAACATGAACTTGTATAATCCACAAACTTACGGGGCAATTGAAGTGACAAACACCATGGAAGAAATTGCCGAAGTTCAATATCAGCGAACAGAGGAACAATTGTTCTTTGAAATTTCCAACCTCTTTTATAATGCGGTAATTATTCAATTTCAAATCCGTTTCATTGATTCAAATTTGGTAAACGCCGGACAACTTTTAAATATTGTGACCTTGCTGCATGAGCAAAAAATGGTAAAGTCAACTGATGTAGATAAAATTAAACTGCAAGTTTCACAGCTGGAACTGAATAAACAAAATGCAGCATCTAAGCAAACACAAATTCTCAATCAGTTGAAATTTCTGATGGGAATTTCTGACCAAATTCAGTTAGTTGCTGATACCACGTTGAATTTGTTTCAACCTGAACCAGTGGTATTGAATGAAACCAATGATTTAAAATTGAACCGACTTTCAGGTGAAGTGCTTCAAACAGAATTACAAACTATTCGCAGAACAAGAATTCCAATGTTATCACTGTACGGAGTTTATGGAACAACCGGCTATGGATATACCGGAGATCCTCAGTCATTTCTTGATTTTTATCCGGTTGGCTATGCCGGTGTGCAATTAGTTTATCCCCTGTTTAACGGTTTTGCAATCAATCAAAAAATTGATCAGAAAGAACTTGAAATTCAAAACAATCAGTATCAGCAGGAATTAATACATAAACAAACAAGCATGCAAGTTGACAACGCCATTTTGCAGAGAAGTATTGCGTACAATATGGTTCAATCTGCGCAAACTCAAATTCAACTTGGTGAAGAAATTTACAAACAAATAAAATTGCAATTCGAGCAAGAAACAGCAAGCCTTACTGAGGTATTGCTGGCTGATCTTGCAGTGCGTGAATCACAGCAAATATTGATTAATGCAATTGTAGATTATTTCAAAGCAGATCTGGAGCTAAAAAAGTATCCGGCAATTTTATTATTAAAGAATAGATTATGAAAACAAAACAATCAATCATTAAAAAATTGGTTTACGCTTTCATTGGAGTATTGCTGATTGCAATTACCGTGATTCAATTATTGCGCAATAAAGAGGTGTCGCAAGATAAGGTGTATGTCTATGATCGTACAAAGGCTGTTTCTGTTGAAGTGGATACTTTAATGAAAACCGCAATACAAGCTGAGCGTTCCTATTCAGGTACATTTGAGCCCTGGCGAGAAACAAAAATCAATGCTGAGTTACAGGGAAATATAGTACAAATATTTTCTGAAACAGGTGCTTTAGTAAAAAAAGGCTCTCCCTTAATTCAGCTTGATAATAGTTTATTAAAACTTCAGTTGGAGTCATCTGAAATTCAAATCAGCGGATTAGAAAATGATATGGCGCGCTACACTATTCTGACACAAGGTGATGCAATTCAGGGAGTACAATTGGAGAAAACAGAATTGGCATTGAAAACAGCAAGAGTGCAAAAAGAAATACTTGAAACTCAAATTGCCAAAACAACTATTCGTGCGCCATTTGATGGAATTGTTACTGCAAAACTTACTGAAGTAGGATCTTTTGCAGCGCCGGGAGTTCCTCTGATACAACTCACCGATTTGACAAAAGCACGCTTCACCATTTTAATTCCGGAATCTGATTTAGCAAATTTTATTTTGAATGAAACATATCAAATCCATGCAGAAGTTTTTCCTGAAAGAACATTTGAAGGTAAAGTGATTCTGATTGGCAGTAAAGCAAATCCGGGAAACAGTTATCCGGTTCAATTTGAAATATCGAACACAAAAAATCTTGATATCAAAGCCGGAATGACAGGCAAGGTGATTATAAATAATGATTTGAATGGTGAAGGATTTCTTATTCCAAATGAAGCGTTGATAGGCAAATCTAATGACTATTCTGTTTATTTAATTAAAAATGGAAAAGCCGTTTTAACCCACGTGTTTACCAATGGCAGAGTGAAAAATAATACCGTTGTTACCGGTGGAGTTTCAGAAGGTGATATTGTAGTGACACGTGGTATTGTAAATCTATTTGATGGTGCAACAGTTGAAATAAATTAGGTTATGAATCTGACAGATATTTCTATAAAAAGACCCTCACTGATCATTGTAATGTTCAGTGTATTCACCCTGCTTGGTGTGATTGGGTTCATGAACCTGAGCTATGAATTAATGCCGGATTTTAATCAGCCGGTTGTTGTGATCCGGACTATTTATCCGGGTGCTGAACCTGAAGAAGTAGAAAGTTCAGTTTCAAAAAAAATTGAGGATGCTTTATCTAATCTTGAAGGAGTTGATTTTGTCGTTACTAAATCAATGCCCAACGCTTCAGTACTTATTGTCAACCTGAAATACGGTACAGATCTGGATAAAACCATGCAGGATGCGCAGCGCTTTATTGATAATATCAGAAAAGATTTACCTGCAGATATTCAAAGTCCGGTGATGAGCAAAGTTTCACCCAATGATTTGCCCATGATGTCAGTGAGTGTAACAAGTAATTTGAATGGCGCTGATTTTTATCAACAGTTAAAAGAAGACATTCTTCCACAAATTCAGCAGATAAAAGGTGTTGCAGAAATAACCGTTTTAGGGGCAGAAGAACGTGAGATTCAGGTTTTGGTTGATCAGGATAAACTGAGATATTACAAAGTGAGTATGCAGCAGGTGGTTGAGGCAATTAACCGCTCAGGGTTGGATATTCCGGCCGGAAAAGTTGAGTCTGATCATACAAGTAATTCTGTTCGGTATATTGGTAAATTTTCATCCATAGAAGATATTCAGAACGTGATGGTCTCTATGCCTGTTCCGGGTAGTCCGGTATATGTAAAAGATGTTGCTGTTGTTGAAGATCATGTTGCTGATCAAACTTCTTACAGTCGGTACAATGGTCAGGCAGGAATTGGATTACTCATCAAAAAGCAAGGTGATGCAAATGCCGTAGATGTTTCATCTGCAATTCGTGATAAATTTAAAGAGATTGAATTACAAAACACATCAGCTGATATGCATTTTATTATTGCAGATGATAGTACGGATAATACCATTGCTGCAGTTAATTCTGTTGTTGAAGATTTGATTCTTGCCGTTATTCTGGTATCTGTTGTGATGTTGCTTTTTTTGAGAAGCTTCAGAAATTCACTCATTGTATTAATTGCAATTCCAACTTCGCTATGGGTAAAGAAAAACGTACAGCCGCAATGGACGGCAGAATGGAGATTGGTTTTTCTGCTTTGTCTATTACGCTGGTTGATGTGGTAGTTTTTTTACCCATTTTATTTCTTCAGGTTTTTGTAGCTGATATGCTTAAGCAATTTTCAGTTGTTGTAATTACCTCTACCATGACAAGTCTGTTAGTTGGCTTCACATTTACTCCCTGGTTAGCATCACGAATTGGGAAAAAAGAAGATCTGAGACCAACAAATTTCTTCAACAAGTTTTTACTTTGGTTTGAGCATCAGTTAGAAAAATTCACAAACGGTTATGGTAATGTTTTGAAGTGGACACTCAATCACAAATTGATTTTTGGGGGCATCCTTGTTTTTCTTTTTGTCATTACCGGTCTGATCATGAAGCAAGGCATTATTGGCAAAGAATTAATTTCCACCGGTGATCAGGGAAAATTCAGATTGAGTCTTGAATACGATAAATCAATTTCGCTCGATGAGAATTTATTCACATCAACTCAAGTAGAAAATTATCTCAATGATCAACCTGAAATACAAAGCGTATTCAGCAATATTGGCGGTCCCGGCACAGGTATTGAAATTTGGGAGTGGGCGCCGCAAATAAAAACCGAATTTACCATTCAATTGATATCTGCTGAAGAGAGAAACCATCAGGCTAGGAAGAATATGCAAGTATTGAGAGAAAATATGCAACATCAATTTCCGGGAATTAATTTTTCAATGGCAAGTCTTGGTTTGATTCCAAGATCAGCACCTATTGAAATAACGCTGAGCGGACCTGATGAAGCGGAGTTAATGCTGACAGCACAAAATTTAAAAACAGCTATTGAAAATATTCCGGGATCAGATAATGTACAACTTTCTGTTGAGGAAGGAAATCCTGAATACCGTGTGATACCGGATAAAGATAGAATGCAGCGATTTGGTTTAAACAGTGCTTATACCGGTTTTAATTTACGCACAGCGTTAACAGGTAATGATCAGGCGACGCTGACAGAAAATGGTGATGAATATCCGGTGCGTATTTGGTATAGTCAATTTGATCGCAGCAATCCTGATGACATTGAAAATATTACTGTCATTAACCCAATGGGTATTCCGGTTGAGTTGAGACAATTTGCTGATGTTGTACAAGAAAATTCCCCTTCTATGCTTGAGAGAAAAGACAGACAACTGGCTGTAACACTAACATCGGATGCGCTGGGTCGTCCTTCAGGTTCTGTTGCAGATGAGGTGATTGCCTACATCAATGAAAATCCGTTACCGCAGGGTACAAGTATGACATGGGGAAGTGATATCAAAAGACAACAAGATAGTTTTGGTGCTTTAGGTTCTGTTTTGGCTATTTCATTTCTGCTGATCTATTTAATTATGGTAGCGCTTTATGATAGTTTTATTTACCCTTTTGTCGTTCTGTTTTCTATTCCTGTTGCAGTGATTGGTGCTTTTCTTGCACTCAATCTAACCATGAATCATCTCAGTCTGTTTGCTCTTTTAGGTTTAATTATGTTGATGGGATTAGTAGTGAAAAATGCTATTTTAATTGTTGACTTTACTAATCAACTCAAAGCCGGAGGCATGCATTACAAAGAAGCATTAATAGTTGCCGGTAAAGGCAGAATGAGACCCATTCTGATGACAACACTTTCCATGGTGATTGGTATGTTGCCAATTGCCATGGCAAGCGGAACAGCGGCAGAATGGAAAAATGGGTTGGCATGGGTGATTATCGGCGGTTTGATGTCTTCGTTAATTTTAACTGTTTTTCTGGTGCCGGTTGTATATTATCTTGTTGACAGCGTAAAAGAAAAGTTTTCACGTACTCCTCAAATTCAAACTGCCTCGTAAGATATTGTTAATGATCCAACCTCACAGACGTATGACCTATCTCATTTTTAAAGCAGATGTTGTTCTGTAATTTTGTACTTAACGTGAAAAAAATATTCAGCATATTGATCCTATCCAGCATCTTGATTTCTACCGGAAGTCAGTCGATGATATTTTTTCATTATCTGCTTAATAAGGCTGAAATCACAGAAAAATACTGCGTGAATAAAAACAAGCCTGAAAAAAAATGTCACGGTCAATGTCATGTCAACAAGCAGATAAAGCAAGTTGAAGAACAAGATAAAACTCCTGTTAACCCGTTAAAAGAAAAGGTTGAATTGCAACTTTTTAAACAAGATCAAAAGGAATTCAATTTTAATAAACATCTTGTTTCAGACAATCATTTTTACGCTTATCAGGCAATTATTTCAGACAGACATATTCCGCCAGTTGATCATCCTCCGTTGATTTAAAATTCATTTTTCTTGAATTATTCTGAGCGCTCATTGAGCGCAGATGTGTTGTGTAAACATACATGATTTGCATTTTCGATTGCCAGAATGATTTCCTGAGAATGTATGCGCTTTGATCAAATCTGAAATCAGAGTCAAGGTGAGATCAATTATTTCTTGAATAAAAAAATTAAATCGTATGATGCATTTATGGATGCTTCTGTCCTGGCACGTTATAACGGCAGGTGATCAGGAGCCTTGGGTTGCGCCTGAGAATTCAGCTCAGGTAAAAAATCCGGTAGAAGCCGGAACAAAATCTTTACAAACAGGAAAAAAAATATATACCAGTTTTTGCTGGTCATGTCATGGAACTACCGGCATGGGTGATGGTCCTGCAGGTGCGGGAATGGTTCCAAAACCTGCTGCGTTCACTACGTCTGAATTTCAGAATCAAACCGACGGAGCAATTTTCTGGAAAATATCTGAAGGACGCGGCAACATGACTTCATACAAATCAGTGCTTACATCAAATGAAAGATGGAGCGTTGTTAATTATTTACGCACACTTAAAACAGAATAGGAGGAAATATGAAAAAACAAACTTATACTTTGCCAATCTTTTTGCCGTGATCATGGTTTTTTTTAAAGGAAACATATTCGCGCAAAATAATTCAGAGAAAGAATTTGCTGAACAGGTTTTTGGAAGCTCGCAGCTCATCAATTCTCAAACAGCGGTTATTCCGGCAGCAGGAACATGGCGGTTTGGAATTCAACATCGCTTTGGAAAAATTGGGTTAGATTCATCTATCACCCAACAATTTCTTGGTTTGGATTTACCTTCTGTGATTCGCTTTTCTTTTGGCTGGACATTAGGTGACCGACTTGCGCTGGATATTGGGCGCACCAATCATTTAAAAACGTATGATCTGGAATTGAAATATCTCATTGCAAGACAAACAACTAATTTCAGAATGCCCTTCAATATTGCTTTTTATTTCAATGCAGCGTATCGCAGTGAAAGGTTTCCGTCTGTTCCGGCTAACGCCTATTTTGAAGATGATACAACGGTGTTTGTCTACAAACCTTCACATCGGCTGGCATATAATTCACAATTAATTTTATCGTCAAAAATCACGGATAAATTTTCAATTCAGCTAAGTCCTGTTTTTATTTATGAAAATCTGGCTGATCCATATACAGATAATTTCACTCTGGTATTATCTGCCGGTGCACGTTATAAATTGGGTTTTTCATCTTCTATTGTGGCTGAATATGCATACGTTTTCAATAACCGTGGTGATGCAAAATTTTATGACCCTTTTTCATTAGGAGTTGAATTTGGAACAGCAGGACATAGTTTTCAAATTTTTATTAGCAATGCTCCGCGCATTTTGGAATCACACATTTATACAACAAGTTCAGTAAATATTGCAGCAGGTGAATTTCTTCTCGGATTCAATTTGAAGAGATCATTCTGGAATAAAAAAACTACTCAATCAAGTTTATGAAAAATATTCAGATAAAAATAACTAGTCTCTTTGCCATTGTAATGATGTTTTCTTCATGCGCAAAAGATGAAGGGCCATTTGTAAAAATTATTCCGCCGGTGAATGACACTGTTCCGGATGTGCAAGATTCTATTCCCGCACCAACAGAGTATGGTTATACCATCAGTTTTTGGACAGATGTTAAACCCATTTTCACAGGTAATTGCGTTATGATGTGCCATAATATGGAACATCCAAAATTAGATCTTAGACCTACGGTAGCGTATGATCAAATATTAACTGACGGCAGCAGCGCACCTTATGTAATTCCATTGGCGCCAGCAACATCAAATCTCTATTTACATCTTACAGGAGAATACGAATTGATGCCACAAGGTGGTCCAAAACTATCACAGGGGAAAATAGATACTGTTTATACATGGATTGCGCAAGGCGCATTTGATAATTAATACTTATGAAAAGAAATAGCAATTATCGTCTGATATTTTTACTGGGATTAACTCTGTTCAGCATCTCATGCAATAAAGACGAAGGACCGTTTTATGCGGATCTGGTCAATCCGGTGGATACTGTTGAAGTAAGTTTTTCTGGTGATATACAGCCCATATTCAATACATATTGTACTGCTTGTCATAATGAATCGCATGCAAAGTTGAATCTCATCTCATGCTGTTCATATGAACAGCTTTGGGAAGCAGGTTTCAGCGCGCCTTACATTGACACGATGAATATTGAATCAGGGAATCTTTATAAACACATCACCGGCTCACTGTCAGCTATGCCGCCATCAGGGTTGATGCCCGAATATGAAATCAATAAAATATATCAATGGATTGCCCAAGGAGCAGAAAATAATTAGTAAATGAATCAAAATAAAAAGAAAATGAACTCAACAAAAAAAATCTACTACAGCGCTATAATGTTTATAATATCAATTTTTATTGTCACAAGTTGTGCAAAAGAAAAACCTGTCAATGATACAACTGATCCCGTGATTACCTATCTAACCACGCTGGAATCATTATATGGTACCAGTCAAAAAGTGGTCATTGATTTCAAAGCGAATGATGAGACAAAATTAAAATCAGTGGAATTGACCGTAATGAATACTACCATTGATTCAATTTATCTGCATAGAATGGATATAACTGATGCCAAAGAATTTTTTGTAAAAGATTCCATAGTTACCAATCTGACAACAACGATGGCCAATTTTACTGTTGCTGTTGAAGTCATTGATTCAGCCGGGAATATTGTCTCGTCAAGTAAAGGATTTCACGTGATGGATTAACCAATTATAATGAATAAACTCAATATATTCTAACTCCCAGTCACCTGTCCCCCCTGTGAATCCCGGATGATTTGAATTGTGTTTTCTTATTCTTTCTTGCAGCTCATCACCCGTTGATCCGATATAAAATTTGTTTTTGCTTTTTGAAAAAGAATGTATGTTCTGTACATCAAATAAAAATTTGGGGCAAAAAAAAACGAGATGGTTTTATCATCTCGTTTTTTATTTGTTGGTGGGAATTGAGGGATTCCCTGTCTGCGTGACGCAGTCAGGCAGGGAACCCCCGACCCTCCCGACATTAAGTCGGGATGCTCTGAACCAGCTCCGCAGAGACTAATTTTTCAATCATCTTCCTGGATTTCCATTTCTTGATTTGTGATTCTCTTTGACGGGCGTCTTGAACGGATTCAAAAACCTCAGAGTATACCAACTCCCAGTCACCTGTCCCCCCTGTGAATCCCGGATGATTTGAATTGTGTTTTCTTATTCTTTCTTGCAGCTCATCACCCGTTGATCCGATATAAAATTTGTTTTGCTTTTGAAAAAGAATGTAAGTTATGTACATGAAATAAAAATTTTAAAAAAAACGAGATGGTTTTATCATCTCGTTTTTTATTAGTTGGTGGGAGTTGAGGGATTCGAACCCCCGACCCTCTGCTTGTAAGGCAGATGCTCTGAACCAGCTGAGCTAAATTCCCAATACGTTTTATTTTCGTTCAACCATTCCGACCCTCCCGACTTTTAGTCGGGATGCTCTGAACCAGCTGAGCTAAATTCCCAATACGTTTTATTTTTGTTCAACCATTCCGACCCTCCCGACTTTTAGTCGGGATGCTCTGAACCAGCTGAGCTAAATTCCCAATACGTTTTATTTTTGTTCAACCATTCCGACCCTCCCGACTTTTAGTCGGGATGCTCTGAACCAGCTGAGCTAAATTCCCAATACGTTTTATTTTTGTTCAACCATTCCGACCCTCCCGACTTTTTGTCGGGATGCTCTGAACCAGCTGAGCTAAATTCCCAATACGTTTTATTTTCGTTCAACCATTCCGACCCTCCCGACTTTTTGTCGGGATGCTCTGAACCAGCTGAGCTAAATTCCCAATACGTTTTATTTTCGTTCAACCATTCCGACCCTCCCGACTTTTGTCGGGATGCTCTGAACCAGCTGAGCTAAATTCTCAATACGTTTTATTTTTGTTCAACCTTTCAGACCCTCCCGACTTTTAGTCGGGATGCTCTGAACCAGCTGAGCTAAATTCCCAATACGTTTTATTTTCGTTCAACCATTCCGACCCTCCCGACTTTTAGTCGGGATGCTCTGAACAAGCTGAGCTAAATTCCCACTCGTTTGTGGGGTGCAAATATAAGGAGCTTTTTAATTTCAGCAAAAAAATACACGAAAATCTTCAAAATAGATGAATTGTGCCTTAGCGCTTTAATTACAAGGCTTTAACCAATGAGGCCAGGGAATCTGCTGCGGTTTTTTTAAAAAATCAAAGCAAAATAAAGGCCGATTATCCCTGAAAGAAATCCTTCATTTTTTTGAAAAACCCCTGCTCCTTCGATTCTGGTTTTGGAATAAAATTCTCTGACTTACCTAATTTTTCCAATATGGCTTTTTCTTCGCCGCTGACTTTTTTGGGTGTCCAGACATTAATATGTACAAACAAATCTCCATTACCATAACCATTTAAGTTTGGCAAACCTTTGCCCCGCAAGCGAAGCATTTTTCCGCTTTGCGTGCCGGGCTCCACTTTTATTTTTGCCTTGCCTTCAATCAGCGGAACCTCAATATTATTTCCAAGAACAGCATCCGTAATTGAGATATATGCTTCTACGTGCAAATTTTCTCCGTCGCGCTGCAGGTGTTCATGTTTTTCTTCTTCAATTACAACCAGCAAATCACCCGGATATCCTCCAAACGGACCGGCATTTCCCTGCCCGCTTACCTTTAACTGCATGCCTTCACCAACACCTGCCGGAATATTTACCTCAACCACTTCTTCCTGTCTTTTTAAACCTTGCGCGTCTGCGCCTGCCGGTTTTTTATCAATTATTTTTCCCGTTCCGTGACAGGTATGACAGGTTGATTGCGTTTGCATAGCACCCAGCATGGTTTGCGTTACACGTAAAATTCTGCCCTGCCCGTTGCAAGTAGAACACGTATTAAACGTTACTCCTTCAGCATTTACCAGCTTATTTACTTTCAGTTTTTTCTTGACACCGGTAGCAATTTCTTTCAGATTCAGTTTGATTTTTATTCTCAGATCTGAACCTCTCGTCATTCTCTGTCCTCCTCCGTTTCCGCCAAATCCTCTTCCGCCAAATGAACTTCCAAAAATATCTCCAAACTGATCAAAAATATCTTCCATGTTCATTCCACCGCCATACCCTGCACCACCTGAGGCACCGCCAACTCCCTGATGTCCGAATCGGTCATAGCGCGCACGTTTGTCTGCGTCACTTAAAACTTCATATGCTTCAGCAGCCTCTTTGAATTTTTCTTCTGCAGATTTATCATTTGGATTTTTGTCCGGGTGAAATTTCAATGCAATCTTTCTGTAGGCTTTTTTTATTTCCTGCTCATCCGCTGATTTGGAAACACCCAGCACATCATAATAATCTCTTTTCTGACTCATGTCTTCTGAAAATTTCTGCTAATTATTGTCCTACAATTACTTTGGCAAAACGTAAGGTTTTTCCGTGCAGGTTATATCCGCGTTCAACAACATCTATCACTTTCCCTTTCTGACTTGCATCAGTAACCGGAACATTGGTGATTGCTTCATGTTTATCTGCATCAAATTGTTCTCCTTTTGATTCAACAGCAACCAATCCTTTTCCGGTAAGAATAGTAATCAGTTTATGCTGAATCAATTTGAAGCCTTCTTTCAACGCATTGATATCTTCTACTTTTTCATTATTCGCAATCGCTCTTTCAAAATCATCCAGCACTACCAGAATATCCTTCAGCACATCAGCACTGGCAGAATTAATCACATCCACTTTTTCTTTCATGGTGCGTTTTCTGAAATTATCAAAATCAGAATACAATCTCAGGTATTTATCATTGAGTTCTGCTATTTTTTTATCTGCAGATTCTTCTGTGTTTTGTTCTGTTTGATTTTCTTCTGTTCTATTTTCAGAATCATTGACAGTTTGATTTTCATCAACCGGTTTTATATCTTCTTCTTTATTTTCTTTTGCAGACATTTTAAATCTTTTTTTCATTTTGTGTCAAATACACTGCCAATGCCCTGTTTTGGACAATGTGTCACGCAAATTTACAGGTAAAATACGGGGTGGGCTGTAAAACTGGCAAAGTTTCACATCAAATATGTCATTTGGGCATTGTACTGGTGCGGATACCCAGTGATTTAAAATAATGAACAACAGCAAAAACCAGCATAATAAGAGCAACAAACAAGGAAATGCGACCCGTTACATCACCATATTTCACAAAAAAAGTAAATTCTGAATTTCTGTTGATGGATGCTCTGATTGCACCTCCACGATTGCAACCGATTTCAGAAATAATTTCTCCCTTTTGATTAATAAAACAAGATACACCTGTATTGGCAGAACGGGCTACACTTCTGCGGCATTCAATTGCTCTTATCTGAGAAAACATGCGGTGCTGTTTATACCCCGGAGTATCCTGCCACCAGCCGTCATTGGTAATTACAGTAATAATTTCTGCGCCTTTTCTGATATAATAACTGACGTACTCACCATATACCGATTCATAGCAAATAACCGGAGCAAACTTAACGCCGCTGGCTTCAAAAATTTCAGGCTCTTCACCTGTACCTAATATGCCGGATGTTCCTCCCAGCTCCACAGAATATTTTTTGAGAAATGGAAACATGCCTACAAAAGGTAATTTCTCAGATCCCAAAACAAGTTTTGATTTGTGGTAAAACTGGATTGGTTTTGGAGAATCAAGCAAAAGTGCAGTATTATAATCTTCATACCAGAAATTACCAAATGGTCTTGAGGCCGCAGAATTTTCTTCTCTGAAAAAAAGTTGCGTAGTAGCTCCTATCAGTACAGGCACATTGTGTTTTACTTTCTGAAAAGACTCCACAAAAAGCAATGGTTTGAGTGTATCCCTGTCCAGCATTTTTTCATCCATGCCAATATTTATTGCTGTTTCAGGGCAAACAACCAGATCAACATTTTCATCTGTCAGCGGATCAGCAAACCTGAACATCTTTGTCAGCTGCATTTCCCACGGAGTATAATATTTTTCAAAATGCGCTTCAATATTTGGTTGGGCAACCACAATATCTACCGGATCATTTTTTTCTTCATAGGTATAGAAAATGGTGAGTGAACTGATTACCGGAATAATAATTCCCAGACCCAGAAATAAAAAAACGGGAGTTTGAATTTTCAGATTTTCTTTTCTGATACGCAGATTTCTGATGATGATATATCCAAGGATATTTATAAAAATAATCCAGAGTGAACCACCAGTTACTCCACTGAATTCATACCATTGAATCAACTGAATCTGATTTCCGAGAATATGTCCCAGATTCAGCCATGGCCAGGATAACTCCCAGTAAAAATGAAGGTATTCAAATGACAACCAGAAAACCAGAATAGCAAGCAGTCCTTTGTTTTCTCCAAGTCTGCGCATGATAAAAGCGGCAAAGAAAAAAGGCAAAGTCATCAGCAGCGAATTAGCAAAAACTGCCATGTAAACACCTTCAGCAGATGCGTAATAAATCCACCACGTAGTAACGGTATTATAAATCAGAAAATAGAGATAGTTGAGCAGGAACCGGATCCAGAATCGTCCTTTACCAAACTTATTCAACTGAACATTGATCAGCATCAATGGAATAAAGGCTATGAATGCCAGCGGAAACAAGCTTCCTGTAAACGGGAAACTTAATCCAAGCATCAATCCGCCAAGTATTGCCAGTAAAAACAAAACGGGAAGTCTGATTTCCATAACAGCAAAAATACACTTATTCATAAATTCCTGTGTATAAAGCTCCATGTAAAAGCTAAAAGATCAGGCTTTTTAGATTTATATTTGATTGACAATAATTTAATCTGACATGCCTAAATCAAAGAGACTGCATTTTAAGGATATTGATGCCATGCGTTTTTTTGCGTTTCTGCCGGTTTATGTCTATACCATTCTTTTTTTAACCCGCACTGAAAATGAAGGATTTCATCATGAGCTAACCATGATATTCAGTTTTATTAAAACATCAAGTCTTGATTTTTTCTTTTTCACTTCCGCTTTTTTACTCACTTCACTTGGATTAAGAGAGTACAAATACAACCAGAATTTTTATCTGAAAGGATATCTTCTGCGTAAAATTATTCGGCTAGGACCATTGATTTTAATTGGTCTTGCATTTGTATTTATTGTGCACCCATGGATTTTGAAAATTCTTAAACTGAATGCAATTAATGCTCCTGCCTCAACTGGTTTTTTTACTTTTCAGCAATCCTATCTGGATGCCTTTACAAAGGAGCAATTTGTTTACATTGCGGTGATCTGGTCAGCCATGACATTTCTTCTTTTCAGTTTACTATGGGGTTTTGTTCTGAAGTTTTTCAAAAAAAGTCTGCCCGGAATTTTTATTGGTTTGATGATTGCCGGATTTGCCATGAGAATTCTTACACATTATCTGGAACTCTCAATAGATTTTAATATTCTTGCTTTTGGCATTCCAATTGGTTTTGGCGGATTACTTGCTAAATGGGTCAGAGAAGAAAATCCGGTACTGAATAAAATAAAAACAATACCAAAAAAATACGTTACGCCAATTTATATTACTGGTATCTGCATCATCACCGGCGGATATGTTATCTCTGAAAATTTTATTCTGGTTGGCCTGATGCCTGCTTTCACCTGCGCTTTTTTTGGATTTCTGATTCTGGACCAGACATTTGGAAAAAATGCTCCGGTAAAATTCAGAAACAACAAAGTTTTTTCACATCTGGGAAAAATCAGTTATGGACTACTCGTGTATCAGTCAATGGTAAATGTTTTGATTGTAATTGGAATTGATTCGCTGGATTTTGAAATCAGCTCAGCTTCTGTAAAAATTGCATTTGCACTAGTTGGATTTGTATTCAGCTGGATCATTGCAGATATCAGTTACAATTTCGTTGAAAAACCTTTACACCGGTTGTCCAGAGAATTTAAAAAGGCTTAACCCGCAGCATTCATTAATTCAGTCTGCGCCTGCTCCCAGACATTCATCAATTCTTCAGATTTCTTTTTCAGTGATTCATATTCAGCTGTGATACGGTTATATTTTTCTGTATCACTGAAATCTGCTGTTTCAAGTTCGGTCAGTTTTAATTTAAGTTTCTGATCATTTTCTTCAATATCCCGCTCCGTTTTTTTGAGCTGATTTTCAAGTTTTTTAATCAGACCCTTATCTTCTTTGCGCTTTGACGGATCTTTTTCTCAGATTCTTCCTGCACTGATTTTGTTTGTACAGGTTGTTCATTCATGCTGGCATTAATTCTTTCCAGAAATTCATTCAGTCCAAAATAGTGTGTGCGTATCTGAGCATTTTGTATCTCCCAGATTTTTGTACTCAGACCATCCAGAAAATCTCTGTCGTGAGAAACAAGCAGAATGGTTCCTTCATAACTTGCAAGAGCATCTTTGAGAATTTCCTTGCTGTTCAGATCAAGATGATTGGTAGGCTCATCCATGATCAGAAAATTGAAATCCTGAAATAATAATTTGCAGATAGCAAGCCTTGTTCTTTCACCTCCTGAAAGTACTTTCACTTTTTTATCAATTTCTTCACCGCTGAACAAAAATGCTCCAAGAATATTACGGATATCTTTTCTTTTTTCACCGGTTGCAATATCATCTATCGTCTCAAAAACTGTTTTCTCTCCGTTGAGTTTTTCAGCCGAGTCCTGGGCAAAATATCCAATTGCAACATTATGCCCGAATTCAATTTTACCATCGTAATTTGTCTCGCCGGTAATCGCTTTTATCAACGTTGATTTTCCAACTCCGTTAGGTCCCAGCATGGCTACTTTTTCTCCTCTGCCCAATACCAGATCCATGTCCTTGAAAATAATTTTGTTTCCAAAATTTTATTCATCTTCTGAATATCAATCACCATTCTGCCAGATGGATTTGAATTCACAAAATGCAGATTGAATGCTTTTCTTTCTATGTTATCAATTTCAATACGTTCAACTTTGTCAAGCTTTTTTATCAATGACTGCGCAAAGGATGCTTTATTGGCTTTTGCCCGGTATTTATTAATGAGATCCTCCGTGCGTTTGATTTCTCTGTCCTGATTTTTCTTTGCCTGCATGGTGCGCTCCATCTCTTCAGCATGTAAAATGAGATATTTCGAGTAATTGCATTTATAATCATACAAGCGCTGATTTGCAATTTCGATGGTTCTGTTTGTTACATTATCCAGAAATCGTTTATCGTGTGAAATCAAAATCAAACCTCCCTTAAAATTCTTCAGATAATTTTCAAGCCATTGAATGGATACAATGTCAAGGTGATTGGTAGGTTCATCTATCAGCAGCACATCCGGATTATTTACCAGAAGCTTTGCAAGTTCAATACGCATTTGCCAGCCACCACTAAAACTGCTGATGAGATTATCAAATTCTTCCGGCTTGAAACCCAAACCTTTTAAAACATGTTCAATCCGTTCAGCAAAATGATATGCGTCAAGTACGGTTAAGCGGTCATTCAGATGTGTAATTTCATCAACCAGCTCACCATATTCAACCGATTCATAATCTGTACGTGAAATCAACTCATGGTTGACAAATTCCAGACGGTTTTTTAATTCTGTTATTTCACTGTTGGATTTTTCAATGTATTCTCTTGCGGTAAAGTTTTTTTCAATTTCGATATCCTGTGTCAGAAAACCTATACGGATATTTTTTTCACGGATTACTTTTCCTTCAGTTGGAGTTATATCTCCGTTAATCAGTTTTAGTAAAGTAGATTTACCTACACCGTTTTTTCCGGTCAGTCCTATTTTATCTCCCTGTCAAGAAACATGGAAATATTTTTGTACAGGAATCCCTGTGTCAGATAATAGGATAACTCAGCTATTCGAACCATGCTGCAAAGTTAATCAGTAAAAAATAAAAAAGGGCTGACATTCATCGCCAACCCTTTTTGTGCAAAGTGAATTATGCCCTCACTTTAAAACTCAATGTTTCAATTTTGGTAATTCCGGCTTTATCTCTGTACTTTACCTCTATCACCACAGATTTTCCGGCAGATTGCGCCATTAGTGTTTTTGCGCGCTGATCAAGATCTCCGTTAGAACTGATTGTACCTTGTCCGGGTAACTCACCAACTCTCAATGTACCATCAATAATCGCATAAGTAACATTTGTTAAAGGGATTGAGGGATCAAGACCAACTCTGATTTTAGTAGTATTTCTGGCTTCAGTAAGAGTCATCGTACCGCCGTTTTCTACACTTCCAAAATAAAGTGTTGC
Source organism: Crocinitomicaceae bacterium (assembly GCA_016719925.1). GTDB lineage: Bacteria > Bacteroidota > Bacteroidia > Flavobacteriales_D > Crocinitomicaceae > JADJGJ01. Next base: position 49,025 of record JADJYC010000016.1, read on the forward strand.
CCCGGGAAGAGGTTTACAATTGAAATTAAACTGACCTAAACTGACTGAACTACCATCATCTTTAATTCCCTGAATTCCTATGGATGCGCTTCGGGTACCCCTTGAAACATCCACAAAATATTTACCATTTCCGTTGGAGCGAAGTGAACAATTAGTTGCGCTGAGCTTTATTTTATCAGCCGGATATCCGGAAGCTGCACTTTCTATTACGTTATCATATCCCCAGTAAAGTACGCGCATTTCAGGTTGAGCAATTACACCCATTGGCTGACCAACGGTATATGAAAACTCCCAGGGCTTCCAGGTCATTTCTCCCCGTTCACGAATTCCAATTTCTCCTTTTACGCGATGCTGTCCTGGTTGCAAACCGTCCAGCGAAATTCCTCCTTTTGTTTCCTTCCAGTTGTTTCTGTTTGCAGAATCTGCATCAATTCCATAGCGTATTGTTGCAACTTCATTTGAATCAAATGCAGCAATCATCACTCTCAGATTCAATGAATCACCTTGATTGATATATCCGGACGCTGCATAAGGCATAGGTTCAATTTTATTAAAGACAAAAGGAATCACATCAATTTTTGATAACATATATTCTGCTGATAATACCTGCGCATTTTTTATATCCAGTTTGAGAGATGTAAACATGGCTGCAGCGGCAACAATCGGCGCATGATCAAAAGTTGCAGACACCCATGGTAATTCTGTTTCTTCACCAAGTGAGTAAAGTCTTTCTGGCAAAGTAAGCGACTTGTATAAACGGGAAATTGTGGTTGTATCCTTAGGATTTGCCGTTATTAATGCAGACGATAATTCAGCAGGATTTTCAGGGGCTTTAAAAATCCATTTTTTATTTCCGTCAGAATAATTAGCAAGCAGTTCACTTATCTGATTTCTGTACGCATGAATTTTCTCAACCAGTTGCTTACCGCGATCATTTGGATTTTCTGGATTCCCTCCAACAAACATGTTGGTTGGAATATCATAGTTATCCATATTCTGAATTCCCTGTAGTGATTTTAATTTGATGATATTTCCTTCTGCATCTACTTGCTCAACCCAATCGGTTCCTTCAGCTTCTTTAATCATATCATTGCACTCTGATAATAGAAAACCGACAATTTCTGCGCTTGATTTTTTTAGTGCCAGTGCATTTGAATTCCAGAAATTATAGTTTGTGAGATCTCTGTTTTCTGCGCGTAATGTTGCTCCTTTCTGATCGAGTCTGGCATATGTAGACTGGAGCTGCTCATCAATACTGGCTGAACTCCTGTCAATTTTATCATTGATCGTTATAAATGCCGCAACAATTTGTTTTGAGACATTAAGTGCCAGCAAAGCCGTTAACACAAGATACATCATCCCGATCATCTTCTGTCTTGGTGTTTCTTTTCCTCCTGCCATAGTTTTTAGGTTTTAGTTTATACCTGAAAAATTCAGCAACAAAAAAAAGTAACAAAAAAAAAGAGCCGTCTCAAATGGACGGCTCTTTTGATCAAATCAAATTTTTAGAAATTCCACAAATCATGTTCAAACGTGAATATTTCATCTTTAATTCTTTCTGACTCAAGAAGTGCATCAACTCCTGCTTTATAAGAGTCAATTTCTCTGTCATAGATATTTGAAGTTTTCACAATGTAACTCTGGAACATTCTTTTCCAGAATAAATCATCGAATGACATTCTCTGTGCATCGTTATCCTTGTTCTGAACAAAGAAGTTCTGGAACACATAACGGCACTCAGGGAAATACAACCAGAACAATTCATTGAATCCGATAATATTTCCGGTATCATCTTTTTTGTAAGTCACAGGACAAATTCCGATAATTCTTACATCAAGGACTGATCTTTCTTTATCAAAAAACCAATCTTCTTTCAAACGATACTGAACGATATTTTGTGACAAATACCAGTTGTAATCACGGGGGAAATAAACGATGTTACCAGCAGCATCCATTGAATCCTCATCGGGGTAAAGCTGACTTTTTTACGGCCACCAATCCACCTGAACGGTCAGTTTCTCCAAAATAGCCTTCTTTTAAAAATCCTGCGAAAACAGAATCAGTATAGAAGTTACCACCAGGTCCCATTCCGTATTTTTCAGGACTCAACGGGTACTTGAACAAATCTCCGTCTTTCCAGTCATACCAGTCAGGATCAAACGGCGAATAAGCTGTAAGATCTCCGGTAAATACATGGTAACGGATTATTGTCCACAAACTCCATCTTGTTGGATTTCTTTTCCACACATAGGTATTCGGATTAACATCGGGACGGATATCATCCAGCGGATAATACAAAGGGTGATTGAATTTTTCTCTCAGGTCAATCACACGCCAAACACGTTTTGACCAGGCAACATCCGCTTCACGAACGTATTCGTAAGGCACAACCTTTTTAGTTGGTATATGCTCCTGAACATAAACTCCATCCAAAACACCAGGCGCAGGGTTCGCAATCGGACCTCTGATATCCTGTGTTCTTCCCACTACACATAGTGTCAACACCATTAAAGAAAAAATCACCTTTTTCATATCGCTACTTTTTATTTCACCTACTTCACTTTACAAGTCATAGTTCCAATACGACCAACGCCGTCCGGACCTTTGTAATTAACTTCAAAAATTATTGTTTTACCTTTTGACTGGTTAATCAGACCTGTTGCCTTGCTATCAAGTGTTCCTCCCGATCCGATTTTACCTTCACCAGGTATACCTGAAACGTAAACACTTCCTCCGGTTACAGTATATGTAACAGATTGAAGCGGACTTGAAGGGTCAATTGATACGGAAACCTTGTTTGTTCCGCGTGCTGCAGTGTATTGAATAGACTCACCAGATTTAACACCGGCGAATTTAATTTCAGCAGGTGGCATTGGTTTACATACAAAGTCAAACTTTCCAAGACTTACAGAAGTACCATCATCTTTTTTAGCGCTTACGCTGATACTTGCAGTACGGGTTCCGCGGTCAACTTTAGCGATATAAGCACCATTTCCTTTTGAAGAAAGGCTTACACCACTTCCAGAAAGTGTCACTGAACTTGGATCATATCCTGAAGCTGTTCCTTCTACTTTGTTATCATAACCCCAGTATAGTACCCGCAATTCAGGCTGTGCAACTACACCCATAGGCTGACCAACAGTATAAGTAAACTCCCATGGTTTCCAACTCAATTCTCCTTTTTCTTTAACACCAATCTGACCTTTTACTTTATGCATTCCTGGTGAATCACCATACAAACCAATCTTTCCTGAAATTTCTTTCCAGTTAGCTTCGTTTGCAGTATCTCCATCGATACCATATTTAATTTTTGAAACCTCATTTGAGTCATAAGCCGCAATCATTACACTCAGGTCAAGTGAATCACCCTGATTGATATAACCAGTGCGGGCAAATGCAAGTGGTTCAATTTTGTTAAAGTTGAACACCGGAGCCTCTACTTTACCAAGCATATATTCAGTAGCCATTGACTCAGCATTTTTTAGTTTTAATGACGTAAACATTGCAGCAGCAGCAACTATTGGTGCGTGGTCAAAGATTACAGATGGCCAAGGCATATCTGCAGCTCCGTCCTCATGAGCATGAAGTTTTTCTGGTAATGTCAAAGCCTTATAAAACTGTGCAATCTTAGCTGTATCAGCAGGATTACAAGTTTTCAATGCTTCAGCTAAACCAGTTTCATCAGCTGGTGGCGTGAATGTCCAGTTTTTATCTTTCCCCTGAGTATAAGTAGCCATCATTACAGCTATTTTATCACGGTACTCATGAACTTTCAAACGGATATCCAAACCTCTCTGAACCGGACTATTAGGATTACCACCCACAAACATGTTGGTAGGAATGTCATAATTATCCATACCATTAATTTCCATCAATGGTCTCAGTTTAGTTACAACTTCAGCTTTTGTTCCTTTTGAATCCACAGCTTCACCTTTACCATCTTCCGCTATCCAATCTTTCCCCTCAGAGGTTTTTATCATCTCATTACACTCGGTAAGAAGATAACTAACCAAAACTGCAGTTTCATATTTCAAATCGGTTGCTTTGCCCTGCCACAATTCAAGAAGTTTCATATCTCCTTTTGTAGCCTGCAATGCAGCACGTTTTTTGTCGAACTCAGCATGCGTATCCTCATTTTTATTGTTAATGATGGTAGCGGATGCATCGAGTTTATCATTCAGCGTAACGAAAGCAGCGACAATCTGCTTTGATACGTTAAGAGCCAAAAGAGCGGTGAGTACAAGGTACATCATACCGATCATCTTCTGCCTAGGGGTTTCTTTTCCTCCTGCCATGATTATTTAAGTTTTATTTTAGTTAGACAACTAATTAATACCTCTTTAATAGAAAGTAACAAATACTATCTAGTAATAGTCATAGCCTTAAGCATATTGCCATAAATCTGATTGAGATCAGTCAGGTTACGAGACAACATAGCCATGTTATCTTTGTAGATCTTAGTATCCTGAATTGAAGCATTCAGATTCTCCATCATTTCAACTACACCAGCCTGGAATTTCTCAGTAGACTCCAGATGAGCAGCTGAACCTTTCAATTGTAATTCATATACATTGTTAAGTGCAGCAAGATTTGTTGAAACTTTCTGAAGCTGCTCTCCGAAAGAGGCGCCTTCTTCAGTTGATGAAGTAAGTCCTAATAATGATTCTGAAGCTTTTTCATAAGTTTCAGACAGATTTTTAACTTGTTTAGAGGCGCCTTCAAGACTTGCTACATAAGAATCAGTAGCAGCAGCAGCACCAGAAACAGCTTTAAGACCTTCAGCATTGTCACTTAACGTGCGAATACCATCTCCTAATCTGTTCAGCAACTCTGCATCAATTTTAGCTTCTTCCAAAAGGCTGTCAAATTTCTCAGTAATTCCGGTAACAGAACCACCTCCGCCACCTCCGTGACCACCTGAAGCACCTTTTTCGTCAATATAAGCATGCAAATCGAATTCTTCATCATGAGCTAAAGCAAGCTCAGGATAAACAAGTTCCCATTTTGGATCTTCATGTAACGGCTCAAATGCCGAGAAGAAGAAGATTACTGCCTCTGTACTCAATCCCCCTACAAGCATCGCTCCCGCACCTGGCCAGTGCATGATTTTAAACATCGCACCAACGATTACAACTGCTGCACCAATACCGTACAGCTTTGCCATAAATAATTTCCATTTTTTGGTTCCTGGTCTCATAGTTTCCTTGCTTTATTAGTTAAACATTTATTTATTTGGTTTATAATTTACACTGTTAACGCAACTCGATATCTGATCTCAACTCCTCACCGCCTTCACGTGAGAAATCTCTACCACCACGACCGATATGAGTCTGAACGCATCTGAATCCGATGTATGATTTCGATGTATCCTGATATTCATAAGTTCTTGAACTTGTTTGCAGATAGAATCCAATATCTTTCCATGATCCGCCACGAATAACTTTACGTTTCATTGAAGGTGGATCCCAGTCCATTGCATAATAACGATACTCAGGGCTCAAGTCATGTGAAAACTCATAAACTGACTCATCATAAGCAGTTTCTGTCCATTCTGCAACGTTTCCTGCCATACAATACAATCCATAACCATTCGGGTTGTAAGAATAAGCTTTCACAGGATAAAATCCTCCGTCATCAAAATATCTACCACGCATTGGTTTAAAGTTTCCAAGCATACATCCGGCAGAGTTACGAATATATGGTCCTCCCCAAGGGTAAGGGCTATCTTTCAGATCACCACGAGCACCATATTCCCACTCACCTTCAGTTGGTAAACGGAAATCCTGTACCCACAAAGCTCCCATTGCTTCTAACCAGTTATTCAGTTTTTGAGTTCTCCATACACAGAATGCACGAGCCTGAACCCAGGTAATTCCAATAACCGGGTAGTTATCATATGCCGGATGCCAGAAATACATGTTTGTCATCGGATCATTGAACGAGTATGTGAAGTCACGAACCCAGCACAATGTATCAGGATATACATTTATTTCTTCCTGAATAATAAATCTGCTTCTGTCCTCATGGGAACGGATGGCGTTGTTCTGTCCTTTTTTATTGAAATATCCCTGATCCAAATCTTGTCCAACGGGCTCACCTGTAAACGGATGTTCAGGATTTTTAAGATCACGGTGCTGAGGATCCAGATTTGGATTTGTATAGTTACCCTGATTGTCATAACCATTTCTTACAATATTCGGACGACCTTTTTTCGCTGCTTCCACCAAATCAATCCAGTAATATCTGAAATTCAATTTTCTTACATCTAGCTCACGACGTTTATACCATCTTTCGTTAGGACGCAGATACATATCAGAAATAAGCGGAATAATCTGCTCATCTTTAATTCCTCTCATTCTCCATGACAACGGGAAAAGCTGACGCATTTGCTGCTCACTTAAACCAGAAGAAGAATAAGGATCGTTTGGATCAAATGATACCCAAGCCTGTTGAGTTTCATCATAATAGATGTCAGGATAATTTAACATGTCTCCCAATATGCCAGGCTCTAAAGTAGGCTGTATATTGTTCCCCATATTGTTTGTCCAGCTTGCATTTGGCGCATTTGCATACACTTTCTCAAGCATAATTGAATCCTTTACCCAGAATACAAATTCACGATACTCGTTGTTTGTAATCTCGGTCTGATCCATATAGAGTGCATGGATAGAAACCACTTTTGAACGTGCCTGATGCAGAAAAGGAACATCCTGATCTCCATTACCCATGGTGTAAGAACCAGAAGGAATGTAAACCATTCCAAGCGGAATCTCAGGGTAAAAGGCTCTTCTCCCCTGCACACCGGTCAGGTGACCAGTCCCGGAATCACAAGCAGTAAATACTGCTGCTATTCCCACAACTACCAAAAACAATATTTTTTTCATGCTACCTTGTTTTTTTACTACCAATCTTAATTTACGACTATCAGGATTTCAGGTTTAGGTTTCTTTTTAACGCTGTCAGGCAATTTTGGTTACAAAATATTTTACTGCTACTGTAAAATAAATGGATTACCATGTCTTGCAACCACCGGTGGAGGCGGGAACATACAATAATTCAACATTAATTCATGTGTTCCTTTTCCGTAAGTATTTAATGGGTTTGTCATGATGTCAAAAGAATAACCAAATTTCAACCAGTTTTTGCTTGGCATATTTCCAGGAGCAAATGCATATCCTAACATCAATGGAATACCATCAGACATACGGTAAGAAGCACCACCCCATAAATAAGCAGAAGTACTTAAATAATATTCTGCCAATAGATTGATATCAAAAATTGATGTTGCACCATCAGCTTTCACCAATACGGTTGGTTTTAATAAAAATTGATTTGGAGATCCAATCTGGCGGCCCAGATTATAATCATATCCTGCAATAATGTAATAGTGGCGTGCGACAGAGTAACTCAATGACCCAGTTCCAAGGCTGTTATCCAGATTTAAACTTGCCGGCAAAAGGTGCGTGGCTGAAATACCCACATAATAAGGATAATCACCTGTAGCGTGCCAATACAAACCCATATTCATATCAAATCCAGTACCGGCGGTAGCAGCAGGCAGATTTGGATCAGGAGCAGATGTAGGCGGAACCCAGTTCGGAGAAAAGCTAACATTTACAATTCCAAGAGACAAACCACCACTCAAAACTCCATAGTTTGTAGGTAAGTGGCGGGCATAACACAACTGAACAACATTATTTCTTGTAAATCCAATTGCGTCATTGGTAAAAGAAAGACCAACGCCACTGCTGATTTTAGGAATATTAGCCTGAAGATTCAATAAAGTTGAATTTGGCGCATTTTCAACTCTGTCCCATTGGTTACGATAAATTACTGTTCCGCAATATCCTTTAAAACCTGTTGAGGCAGGATTAAACGACATCCGGTCAAACATAAAATGGGTATATTGTTTATCCTGCTGTGCTATTGAGGTTGAGACAACAGAGCAAACAATAAAAAGAGATAAAATTTTTCTCATAAATTGGTTTTTTTACACACTTTTTTGGGGTCAGAATACACCAATAAGGCGCTAAAATAAGTAAAAAAACTTTAGACAGTGTTATTTTTTTTGAAACATTTTTAGTCCCTGAGATGAACTAAGTTGATTTTCAGGATAACTTCTGGAAAGTTTTCCACCAGAGATTTGGCATTTCATTCTGCAAGGCACTCTCATAAACCTCGTAGTTGCAAGGAACAAGTAAATGTCTTTGGAATTTCACTCCTTTCACTTTCGGATACGGTACTTCCATCCACCATCTTCCGCTTTTATCGCTTTTGTAAAAAACTATTTCATCTTTGAAATTATCAATAGCAACGGTGTATTTGGTATAGGATGTTTTGGTGCCAACCGGGTAATCTTTTTTCCGCAGATTAAACCCTTCAATGAAGTACCAAGACATTTGTGCGAGAATATTTACATCAAATGCCAGCGTAGATTTATTTTCACAAAAATTAAACAGACCGATTGAAGTCAGTTTATCACTCCAACCTGCGTAACGCATGATCCTGCAGGCATCTTCACCGTAGAATCCATGTGGCATTTTTGTTTCATTACTTCGATAATCTGATGAACGAATTGAATTCAAATCAAACGTAAGTATATCTGCGTTTCTAACAACCGGTTCAACCAACTTTTCATCCGAATAAAACTCACCTAAACGATAAGAGTCAAAGAACATTTTATCCAGAAGATTTATTTCTTCTTTGCTTGTGAGATACGATTGATAACCTAACAATGAATAATTGAAAAGGTAACCGGGCTTATGAACAATTATTTTACTCAGCCAGTTTTTTTCAGATAGTGGTTCATCTGGTTTTCCCATATCAAGAGCATGGTCAATATCCAGAATATTTACCGTCTGTTCAAGTCTCTCATACGCTTTGTACATTGCAAATGTCAGATCCTGACTTCCCCCTATCACCAGCGGTGTGACTTTATTTTTTACCAGTTCATGAACCACTTCGGCGAGCGCTGCAAAAGTATCATCTACTTTTTTACCGGGTTTGATTACGCCCAGATCAAAAACCGGACTTTTCCATTCTCCGATATAAAGATTATAAAGGCTCTTCCTGAATTCATCAATGTATTCTGAAACCGATTTTTTTCCAGTATTTCTAAATTCAGGGACATAAAGAATTGCAATGGAACCCTTGGAAGGATTTTCAAAATCATCGGCTGCATTATGAATAACAAATTTTCCTAATGTGCCCGGCGCAAAATTATGCTTAACAGAAAAGTCACTGAAATAAATACTGATGTCTTTCATTCAGTCAAATTTATTTCTTCTTTGCATTCGTTTTTTTGGCGGCCGTTGATTTTTTTCCAGTGGTCTCTTTTGATTTCTTTTCTTTTGCCGGCTTTTTTTGCTGCTGTTTTTTAGGTTTTTCAGCTTTAACAGCTGCTTTTCCTTTTTTTGAAGCTGCGGGTTTTGCCTGAGAAGCTGCAATTGTCAGACATTCATCAAGAGTAAGTTTTGAAGCGTCTGTATTTTTTGGAAGTTTAAAATTATCTTTCCCTATTTTTAGATACGCCCCAAATCGTCCATTAAGCAACTGAATATCTGCATTTTCGGGGAATAATTTAATCACCTTGTTTGCATCAGAAATCCTTTTAGCATCAATAAGTTCAACAGCTCTTTCAATGGTCATTGCTTCCATGGTATCACCAAGCTTTGTATTTATTGAGATGAACTTATTGTCATGCTGAATGTAAGGGCCAAATCTTCCGGTATTCACCTTAACCACTTTGCCTTCGTACTCGCCTATTGCTTTCGGATATTTAAATAATTCCATTGCATCTTCCAGAGAAATTGTCTGAATACTCTGGTCTCTTTTTACAGAAGCAAATTTTGGTTTGTCTTCATCATCCTGTTCACCAATTTGAATCATCGGACCAAAACGACCAATACGCGCATAGACATTTTTACCTGATACCGGATCAACGCCAAGCAGTCTTTCTCCGGTTACGCGTTCAGAATGTTCAAGTGTGTTTTCAACTGAAACGTGGAAAGGTTTGTAAAACTCCCCGATCATTTTAGTCCATTTCACAAGACCCTGCGCAATATCATCAAATTCTTTTTCTACTGAAGCCGTAAAATTATAATCCAGAATCTCACTGAAATTTTTCATCAGAAATTCAGTGACTAATCTGCCAATATCAGTAGGTACCAATTTTCCTTTTTCACTTCCGGTCCTTTCAGTTCCGGTTACTTCTTTGATATTATTTTCAGCAAGAATTATCTGAATATATTTTCTTTCGGTTCCTTCTTTCTCACCTTTTTCAACATATCCTCTTTTCTGAATTGTTGAAATTGTTGGTGCATAGGTTGAAGGTCTTCCAATTCCTAACTCTTCCAGTTTTTTCACCAGACTTGCTTCAACGTATCTTGCCGGTGGTCTTGTAAATCTTTCAGAAGAAACAATTTCTTTCGTTTTCAAATTATCTCCCACATTTAGTGCAGGCAGCATTCCTTCCTGCTCTTCTTCTTCATCATCCAGCTTAGCGTCAAGATATACTTTCAGAAATCCTTCAAAGCGGATAATTTCTCCGCTGGCAGTAAATTCATTGTTTAAAGGAGCATCAATGCGCGCAGTTGTGCGATCCAGTTTTGCATCAGACATCTGGGAAGCAATTGCTCTTTTCCAGATCAACTGATACAACCGTTGTTCATCTTTTTCTCCATCGATATTCTGAGTTGCAAAATTTGTTGGTCTGATTGCCTCGTGAGCTTCCTGAGCGTTTGCTGATTTGGTTTTGAATTTACGCAGCGTGTGAAATTCATTTCCGAATGAGCTTGTTATTTCTTCACGCGCCGCATTCAATGCTGTTTCAGATAAATTCACTGAGTCAGTTCTCATGTAACTGATTAATCCGGATTCATATAGTTTCTGAGCAACAGTCATTGTTCTTGACACTGAAAAACCGAGTTTCAAACTTGCTTCCTGCTGCAACGTTGATGTTGTGAATGGTGCAGAAGGTGTTTTGGTTGCAGGTTTGGTTACGATGTCATTTATTTTAAAATTATAATTCTGACAAGCAGTAACAAATCCAAACGCTTCATTACGGGTATTAAAATTTTTTGCGAGTTTGGTTTTGAAAGAAGCACCGGCTGGATTTAAAAATGTCGCATCGGTTCTGTAAAAAGGAGATGAATTAAATTTTTCAATTTCCAGTTCACGTTCCACAATCAATCTTACTGCAACTGACTGCACTCTTCCGGCAGACAAAGAAGGTTTCACTTTTTTCCACAAAACCGGTGAAAGTTCAAAACCAACCAAACGATCCAGAATTCTTCTTGCCTGTTGCGCATTTACCAAATCAACATCAATATCACGCGGATTTTCAATCGCATTTAAAACAGCAGGCTTTGTAATTTCATTAAATGTGATGCGCTTGTATTGATTGGGTTTTAATCCCAGTGCTTCACGCAGGTGCCACGATATGGCTTCACCTTCACGGTCCTCATCGGAAGCTAACCAAACCATATCAGCTTCTTTTGCAAGTTTTTTTAATTCAGAAATAACCTTTGTTTTGTCTTCAGATACAACATACGTAGGTTCAAAGTTGTTTTTCACATCAATGGACCCATCACCTTTTGCAAGATCACGTACATGACCAAAACTAGATTTAACTGTATATTCTTTACCAAGATATTTTTCAATTGTGGCTGCTTTAGCCGGGGACTCAACAATAACTAGATTTTTTGCCATAAGTGCGCTTCAGTCTTTTGAAGTGTGCGAAATTAAAAGTGGACAAAAGTATAAATCAAAATTTATGTTGAGCATCGATTGATTCAAAGAGTCTCTGAATTTGACTCCTTATTATTTATAATAATAAAGATTTTTGAAAATAAAACATGAGAGCCGGACTTTTATTAAAAAACCTTTAAATAATACGTTCTGCCAGAATGACAGATTCTTCAGAATTCACTAAATTTGCACAAAATCTGACTTGAACAAAAATGAATTGGGAGAATAAGGAGATTGACGAATCAGTTCAGGGAACTGCCACCATGATTGAGGGAGAGACTGACGGGTTAAAAAAATTATATCTGGAAAGTTATGGCTGTCAAATGAATTTTTCAGACAGTGAAATAGTAGCGTCCATACTTACTAAAAGCGGTTTTTCAACTACCAGAAATCCTCTGGACGCCGATGTTATTCTACTGAACACCTGCTCAATAAGAGAAAATGCTGAGCAGCGTGTCAGAAACAAACTTTCACAATTCAATACAATCAAAAAAAATAATCCGGCGCTTGTAATCGGAATACTGGGCTGTATGGCTGAACGTTTGAAAACAGAATTACTTGAGCAGGAAAAATTAGTTGATCTTGTAGCCGGGCCAGATGCATACCGTGATCTTCCAAATTTGATTGATACAGCAGACAGTGGTCAAAAAGCAGTCAATGTTTTATTGTCAAGAGAAGAAACATATGCTGACATATCTCCTGTAAGATTAGGAAAGAACGGCGTCAATGCATTCATCTCGATCATGCGCGGATGTGACAACATGTGTTCATTCTGCGTTGTTCCGTTTACCAGAGGGAGAGAAAGAAGCAGAGACCCTGAATCAATTCTCAATGAAGCAAAAGAACTTTTTGAAAAAGGATTCAGAGAGGTTACTTTATTAGGTCAGAATGTAGACAGTTATCGCTGGAACATTACTAAAAAAAATGAGGTCATTGAGCCATCAAAACCAACAGTTAGTTTTGCTCAGCTCCTTGAAAAAATTGCACTTGTAAATCCGCTTTTGCGTGTACGTTTTTCAACATCACATCCAAAAGACATGACTGATGATGTGCTTCATGTTATTGCAAAATATCACAACATATGCAAATACATTCATCTGCCGGTACAAAGCGGTAACACAGATGTGCTTGCCCGAATGAACAGAGGATATTCCCGCGAATGGTATCTGGAAAGAATTAAAGCAATCAGAACTATTTTACCGGAAGCATCAATTTCTTCAGACATCATTACCGGATTTTGCGGAGAAACTGAAGAAGAACATCAGGATACAGTTTCACTGATGAAAATCTGCAACTTTGATTATTCATATATGTTTTCTTATTCTGAAAGACCAAAAACATTAGCTGAAAGAAAATTCAAAGATGATGTTCCGGAAGATGTTAAAAAAAGAAGACTGAATGAAGTTCAAACGCTTCAGCACGACCTTGCTTTCAAAAATAATTCTGCTGCAATAGGCAAAACATTTGAGGTGCTTGTTGAGGGAATTTCAAAAAGATCATCTGATGAAGTGTATGGCAGAAATTCACAAAATCTCACGGTAATTTTTCCAAAAGAAAATTTCAAACCGGGTGATTATGCGATGGTAAAAATCACAGAATCTACCAGCGCAACGGTCAGAGGAATAGCAGTAAACAACAATTGATATGGATGTTCAACAAGTCAAACAGCGTTTTGGAATTCTGGGTAATTCACCGGCGTTAAACCGTGCATTAAGTGTTGCGGTTCAGGTTGCTCCAACAGATATCAGTGTACTCATTACCGGTGAAAGCGGAACCGGAAAAGAGGCTATACCAAAAGTTATTCATCAGTTAGGTTCAAGAAAACACGGACCCTATATTGCGGTGAACTGTGGTGCAATTCCGGAGGGTACAATAGACAGTGAACTTTTCGGACATGAGAAAGGATCTTTTACCGGAGCGCATGATCAGAGAAAAGGATATTTTGAAGTTGCTGACGGCGGAACTATTTTTCTGGATGAAGTTGCGGAACTGCCGCATCCAACTCAGGTGAGACTCTTGCGTGTACTTGAAACGGGAGAATTTATACGCGTGGGATCATCGAAAATTATCAAGACCAATGTACGTGTAGTTGCAGCAACAAATGAAAATATGCTGAAAGCTATTCAGAGCGGAAAATTCAGAGAAGATTTATATTATCGCCTGAGTACTGTTCCAATTCATCTGCCTCCTTTACGCAGCAGAAGAGAAGATATTCATCTCATATTCAGAAAATTTGTAGTTGACTTTTCAGAAAAATACAGAATGCCGCCCATCAGGCTTACGGATGATGCTGTTGAAATGTTAAATAATTATTCGTGGCCCGGCAACATCAGACAACTTAAAAACATTACCGAACAAATTTCTGTGATTGAAAGTGAGCGTGAAATTACCGCAGAACTATTGAAAAATTATTTACCGGATTTTACTACCAATACTTTACCTGTAGTTGCAAAAAATTCGGAGGGAACAACTGATTTCAGCGAACGCGATATTTTGTATAAAGTTCTTTTTGACATGAGAAAAGATGTCATTGAGTTAAAGAAACTGGTTATTGAATTATTGCAGGGCGGAGGTGAGTCAGTTAATCCGGATGACAAAAGAAAAATCATTGACAGATTATACCGGGAAATTTCTCCAAATGTTGAAGGGATTGTTACCGAACCATATCATATTGAAAAACACACAGCTGATTTTGGCAATACCAATTACGGTGAAAATTATGAAGTGCATACTGAAGTTGAAGAATCACTTTCACTGGAAGACCGGGAAAAAGAACTGATCAAAAAAGCACTTGAAAAACACCGCGGAAAAAGAAAATACGCGGCGCAGGACCTTGGAATTTCAGAGCGGACTTTGTACCGGAAAATCAAAGAATATGAACTCTGATACACAATACGCGATTTGAAAAAACGTTGAATAAAAATGAGATCATTACTGATACTATTCCTTTCCATTTTTTTGCTTAGCGGATGCAAAATTCAGTATGCCATGATTGATGGCAGTATTGATGCATTTACTTTCAGCGTAGATATTTTTGAAGAACAGGTTTCCAATGCACCTGCAGGATATGGTGCAAGTTTTTCTAATTTTCTGAAGGACTTTGTTTTATCAAGAACAAAACTGAATCTGACAGTAAGTGATCCGGACATTGAAATCAGCGGCAAAATTACACAGTATACAACAACACCTGTTTCGGTTCAGTCAGATGAAGTTGCGGCACTGAACAGACTGACTGTTGTCATGCTGGTTTCAGTTATCAATAACAAAGATGAAAAGCAGAGTTTTGAATCCAGTTTTTCCCAGTTTTGAGATTATAATGCGAGTCAGGATCTGGCATCTGTTGAAGCAGGTTTACTGGAAGACATCAATGCAAAAATATCTCAGGATATCATTAATAAATTAACCAGCAACTGGTGATCGCAGCAACAGAAATAGGAAAACTGATTTTAAATCCGGAACTGGCGGGTAATTTTTCTGCGGGTGATCTGTCTGAAATAAGGGATAAATTTCCCTATTGCAGTACACTTCATCTGCTCTATCTTAAAAACATTTCACTGAGCAGCGCCCTGGATTTCGAATCTCATCTCAGATATTCAGCAGCCCATGTGATGGACCGGGAGCGGATGTATTTTCTGATTCACAGCAAGGCAGAGTTTGTTCCGGATAAAATTCAACCAAAAGAATCGTTTGTTTCAAATAGTGAACAGGAAAATAAGGCATCAGTTATTTCATCTTCACAAGAGCAAAAAGAAGACATTCAAAAACCGGTAACTGAAAATTCTGAATTAACTCAATCTGAAAATAATTCATCCGTCAATGAACTGATTGAAGCTGCTCCAGACCTTACGTCTATAGCATACAGTGAAGATCTGGTTGCGGAAGGTTCAATTTCAGAGCCAGAAATTCCAAAGCTTGAATCAACAGAAGAAATAATTCCTGTTGCAGAAAATAAAAAGTCAGACGGAGAAAAAAATGCATTAACTATTCATTCAGAATCAGAAACTGTATCCGATGAGTCCTCAGCTGATATTTCAAATCTGAGTTTCATAGAATGGCTGAAATACAAACAAACCGGCAAACTTGTTAAATCAGATAATGAAAACAAAGAATCAGATAAAGGAGAAGACACAATAGAAAAACCTGATAATCAGGAGGTAAATCCAATTGAGATACTATCAGAGAAAAAAACCAAGAAAACAGGACTGAGCCGGGCTGATGTGGATGCCCTTTTGAATAAATTTATTGCTGAAGAACCCCGAATTTCCAAACCTCAGGCTACTTTTTTCAATCCTGTAAAATCAGCCAAACAGAGTCTGGAGGAATCTGCTGAACTGGTAACAGAAACACTTGCCAAAATCTATCATTTGCAAAAGAATTACAGCAAAGCAATTCAGGCTTATGAGCAGTTAAGTTTGGTATATCCGGAAAAAAAGACTTTCTTTGCATCCCGAATTGCAAAAATCAGGGAAGAACAAAATAAAGAGAAATAACATGGAAACAATATTTACAATACTCATCATTGCAGGATGTCTGGGACTTATTTTATTTGTTCTGGTTCAAAATCCAAAAGGCGGAGGATTAAATTCTGAGTTTGGATCAGCTGTTCAATTGGGTGGTGCAAAAAGAGCAACAGACATTCTTGAAAAAGGTACCTGGGGATTAGCTGCAGGTATTGCGCTGATATGTCTGATTGCTGCAAAAGACGCGAAACAAACAAAACTAAATGAAGACGGAACACCGGCTGAAATTGAAGGAAGTTCGGATGCCGTGGAAGACAATGGCGGAACACAAACTCCACCGATGACTTTTCCTGCTGGTGGAAATCAATAATATCTGAAAGAGATTTTTAAAAATGTCAGTGTGTCATTTCATGCTGACATTTTTTTTTGAACTCAATTCAATTCCAGTAAAATTGACACAATAAAAGACCATTCAATGAGATGGCACAAAAAATGAGAAAACCACAATCAATAATTAAATAAAAACCTTTTGAATATGTTAAAACCATTAGCAGACCGGGTTCTGATTGAACCGGCACCAGCAGAAGAAAAAACAGCAAGTGGAATCATCATTCCGGATACTGCAAAAGAAAAACCTTTGAAAGGGAAAGTAGTTGCAGCCGGACCAGGAAAACCTGATGAAAAAATGACTGTGAAAGCAGGAGACACCGTTCTTTACGGTCAATATTCCGGTACTGAAATTAAACTCAACGGAAAAACTTTTCTGATCATGCGTGAATCAGACATTTATGGAATTTTATAAAATCATTTTACAATAACGAATTATGGCAAAAGAAATATTATTCAACCTGGATGCACGTGACCGCCTGAAAAAAGGAGTTGATTCATTGGCAAATGCTGTGAAAATCACATTAGGCCCAAAAGGAAGAAATGTAATTATCGGTAAAAAATTTGGTGCACCAATAATCACTAAAGATGGTGTAACTGTTGCAAAAGAAATTGATCTGAAAGACCCGATTGAAAACATGGGAGCTCAGATAGTAAAAGAAGTAGCTTCAAAAACTGCTGATATTGCCGGTGACGGAACTACAACGGCAACTGTCCTGGCTCAGGCAATAATTACAGGAGGTTTGAAAAACCTTGCTGCCGGAGCAAATCCAATGGATCTTAAAAGAGGTATTGATAAAGCTGTTGAGACCGTTGTAAAAACCCTTAAAAAAAATTCTCAGGAAATTGGTTCCAACAATGACAAAATAAAACAGGTTGCAACTATCTCTGCAAACAATGATGAATTTGTAGGAGGACTTATTGCTGAAGCCATGTCTAAAGTTGGCAATGAAGGAGTAATAACAGTTGAAGAAGCGAAAGGAACAACTACTGAGGTAAAAACAGTAGAAGGTATGCAATTTGACAGAGGTTATTTGTCTCCGTATTTTGTTACCAACGCTGAGAAAATGATTGTTGAAATGGATAATCCTTATATCCTGATTTATGACAAAAAAATCTCCAACATTCAGGAATTACTTCCGGTGCTTGAACCAGTTGCACAATCAGGCAGACCACTTTTGATTATTGCAGAAGATGTTGATGGAAATGCATTGGCTACACTTGTAATTAACCGTCTGAAAGCAGGCTTAAAAATTGCTGCAGTTAAAGCTCCAGGTTTTGGTGACAGAAGAAAAGCCATGCTGGAAGATATTGCAATTCTTACCGGCGGAACAGTAATATCTGAAGAGACAGGATTAACACTTGAAAATGCAAATGTCAGCATGCTGGGTACCTGCTCTAAAATTGACATTGATAAAGACAATACTACTATTGTAAACGGTAACGGAAAAAAAGCAGATATCAAAGCACGCATCGGACAGATCAAAGCGCAAATTGAAACAACCACATCAGACTATGACCGTGAAAAACTGCAGGAAAGACTTGCAAAACTTTCAGGCGGCGTTGCTGTA
Organism: Crocinitomicaceae bacterium; assembly: GCA_016719925.1. Lineage (GTDB taxonomy): Bacteria > Bacteroidota > Bacteroidia > Flavobacteriales_D > Crocinitomicaceae > JADJGJ01. The sequence continues at coordinate 67,191 of JADJYC010000016.1, forward strand.
CTTTATGTGGGTGCCGCTACTGAGGTTGAAATGAAAGAGAAAAAAGACCGTGTGGACGATGCGCTTTCAGCAACAAGAGCTGCTGTGGAAGAAGGAATAGTTGCGGGTGGCGGTGTTGCACTTATCAGAACAATTCCTGCATTGGAAAAACTGAAAGGTGAAAACGAGGATGAAAATACAGGAATCCAGATTGTAAAACGTGCAATCGAAGAACCACTGCGTCAGATTGTGCTTAATGCAGGAGGAGAAGGAGCGGTTGTAGTTCAGAAAGTAAGCGAAGGAAAAGGAAACTATGGTTACAATGCAAGAACAGAAATCTATGAAGATTTGTTTGAAGCAGGTGTTATTGATCCAACCAAAGTAACGCGTATTGCCATTGAAAATGCAGCTTCAATAGCTTCTATGTTCCTGACAACTGACTGCGTAATTGGTGATATTCCTGAAGCAGAACCGGCAATGCCAATGGGCGGCGGCGGAATGGGCGGAATGGGTGGAATGATGTAATACACTTCAGGACGACTTGTTTTTCCGTTCCCAACCTGGTTGGCGGATGATAAAACAGGACGACTATATAGATATCCCAAATTTAGAAATAAGTCCGGGATTTTTTTATTTCAGAAAGGACTTCACTTTTTTTCCAAGATCTGCGGAAAATTTAATTGCTGATTCTGAGGTAAGATGACTGCCATCATAAGAAATATAATCAGCATCATTAAAATCAATCCATGTTCCTCCGGCATTTTCAAAATTCAATTTTATTTCTGTTTCAGAAAATCCACTGATAGAATCTTCCAAATTTTTCATTGCCTTTGTAACCGGAGGTCTGAATCCAAATACACGTATTCCATTACCTGTCCATTTTTCTACCTGCTGATGTAAGTATGAAACCAACGTATCATTCACTCTATTTCCATCAAAAACTTCACGGTAGCTATTCAATGCTTCAGTTGAATCAGCCGGAAATTTATCTGATTTCACCCATCCGCCGGATTCAAATGATTCTTTATACTCAACAGATACTTCTTCAGATAAAAAAAGTTCACTCATTTTATAAGGCGCAAAAAATTTAAGATAATTACCCAGGTAAAGAATTTCAAAACGATCAAAACCTGATGTCTTCAAATATTCATCCAGCGCTTCATTTTTAGACGCTTCAGGAGTAAGTGAATGAGGACTTATTCCAAGAATTAATACTCGTTTTTCAGCTGACTGATCAATTTTATTTTCTAAAAAATCAAGATAGAATTGATTGAATCCGGCACTGCTGTAGCCAAAGTTGTATGAATTAAACTCTTCACCCGTCTGATCATTAAAAGCCTGAACAGAAACACCTCTGTAAACCCTGGAGTCACCTCCAAAAACAACATTGTACTCGTCAGAACCAAATGTCTTTGAACTCCAGAAAAAAGCCTCTTCCGCAACGTTCTTTTCCGGTTCTGGTATAACTATTTTTATTAATCCGGTAAATATTAAAACCAGAATTAAAACTGAGACTATTTTTTTTCAGCGGACTCATCTTCAAAACTGGAAATAAATAAATTGTTTTCCTTCACCTCTGAAAAACAGAATAAAAATAATTGCCAGACTTACCATCAGGACATCCAGATTATATCTTTTGTAAAAAAGTGCAGTCGCAATTTTGTTTTTTCTGAACCAGATAAAAATTTCAATCAGCACAGCTAAGGAAAGAAAAAATACTGCATCAAAATATGCAGTAAAAAAACCTGAATCACCTGAAGAGAAATTGAACATTTTTAATAAAATACTGTTTGCCTGATCAAGATTTTCAGCCCTGAAATAGATCCATGCAATAATCACCTGTATAAAAATCAGCGGAATTATCCAGACGGTAAATTTCATTTTCTTAATAAAAGAAGGCCATTTTGAAAGTCGTTCAATAGTTAAAAACAAACTGTGTACTGCTGCCCATACCAGAAAGGTATAATTAGCCCCATGCCATAAGCCGGATAAAATCATGGTGATCCACAAGGCAAGAATTCCGGCAGCCATACCATTTTTCGAACCACCGAGCGGAATATAAACGTAGTCTCTGAACCAGGTTGACAATGAAATGTGCCATCTGCTCCAGAAATTTTTCAAACTGGTTGCCAGATAAGGATGATTGAAATTCAATCTAAAATGGTATCCCATGTATTTGGCAAGTCCTCTGGCAATTAAACTGTAACCGCTGAAATCACAATAAATCTGAAAAGAGAAAGCAATCATTACCATCCACCAGTAAAGACTGCCGTCATAAACGGATTTGTTTTCAAAAGCAGAATCAATGAATAAAGAAAGGTTATCTGCAATTACAACTTTCTGAAACAATCCAAATGCAATCAGCTTCAAAGCGTTCCATTTTTTGCAGCTGACTGACATACCGGTCTGCAGATAACTGATTGAGAATATCTCTGGCTCTGATAATTGGTCCGGCCACCAGTTGCGGAAACATAGACAAAAAACTGAAAAAAAGTAAAATATTTTTAGTTGGTTCCAGACGTCCGCGATACACATCAATGGTATAACTCATTGACTGAAAAGTGTAGAAACTGATTCCAACAGGCAGTATCAGCGCAAATTCAGGAATTCTTCCAACCAAATCCATTTCAACGCCTGCGAATGAAAAGACATCTTCAAAAAGATTTGCAAAAAATACACTGTATTTAAAAACAAAAAGTGAACCCAGATTACCAAGAAGTGAACAAACTAAAATGAGTTTCCTGTAAGCCGGAATTTTTTAATATAAATTGCTGCAACATAATCGATAAGTCCGCTTCCGATTATGAGAATTAAAAAGCGCCAGTCCCACCAGCCATAGAAAACGAATGACATTGCAGTAATAAAAAACCAGCGCAGGTTCTTTTCCTTCTTCAATAAAGGCCATCCGGCAAAGAATACCAGAGCGAATAATAAGAACTCTATTGAATTAAAAATCATGCTGAAAAAATTCTTCTACTTTGCAGACACTACAAAAGGTTTCAAATAATCTCAAAGATAGACAATGTAAAAGTACTGTTATTACAACATGTTAAATGCCGATTTTTATTTACCTTTCAGTGTCAAAATCATTTTGTGAAAAAAATACTCCTTATTACAGCCCTGGTTTTTGGTGCACTAACAAAAGCGCAGGAAATGGATTCTGATTTATTTGCAGTTTTGAATAACAGCAGTCTCTCCGTTTTCATGAAATCAGCCTACACAACCATGGAGGTCACAACGTTCAGAGCTTCCAAACAGCAGGGGCTGGTGGAAGAATATACAACAACGTATAAAAAAGGAAAGATAAATCCGGACCGAATCAACTTTACAATTGTTTACACCGAATTTTATTTACTGGAAGACAGAAAAAAATCACTGGGGAAATATGAACTGAACGGCAACTACGATATTACAAAATATGAACGCTCTGATTTTGATTCAAGAAATTTAAGAACATACACGTTTTATCATTCTTATTATTACAAAAATTCTGTTGTAAATATTGAACGAATCCGCAACAAAGAATATATTGGAACCGGTTCAGTGGAAGTTGATACTGTTGTTACGCTTGATTCTGTCATCTACAAACTGGATATTCAGGAAAAACAAATTATTCAGACAGATCTTGCTCCAGGCGGAGCGGTTACCACCTACTTAATTGAAGGCGGCAAACTAATCAGTAAAATCAGCACACTTACAGGATTTGCTGAAGAAGATAAATACAGCTACGATGCCAAAGGTCAATTAGCTTCCATTGAAACAGCGCTGGTTGGTGAAGACGGACAACGTATTTCAAATCTTACCAAAATTCACTACTCCATGGATGGACTGTTTTCAGAAGTTATTTTTCAGGATCAGAACGGCGAAGTACTGGAGAAAAAAACTTTCACCTATAAATAAAAAATCCCCGCAGTAATCTGCAGGGATTTCAAGTCAACTATCACAAATTATCCGCAGCATTTTGAAGCGGTTTTATTGCAATCACAATTGTCACAGCATGAACATGTGCACTGACATTTACAATTGCATGAACAGTTACAACTACAACACTGTTCTGAATTTGAGCAGCAATGACCTGTCTGATTTTTTACCGGTTGCTGATTTGAACAGCAGCTTTTCTGATCTTCCATAAAATTTATTTTTTATTGATTTTACAGTAGCCGGCGGTCTTAAAAAAGGACGCAAAAAAAAAAAAATTAAATCAACAAGTACAGTCTTTCGGATCTTTAAATTCAGGATTGCCGTTTTATCTTTTTACTGGTACCGCAACAGTGAATAAAAAGATCTTTAAGTTCTTCTTTGGCGCGCTGAACCCTTGATTTGGCTCCTGAATAAGAAATACCCAGTTCAGCGAGAAACTCTTTTTTAGGAAAGCGATCCAAACTCCGTTTTTACCAATGCTTCTCGATATTTATCCGGCAACTCATTGACAAACCTTTTTAAGACAACGGTCAAACTCAAGATAATCCTGCGGACTATCCAGTTCTTCTGAAATATCTGATTTAAGATCAGTAGTTTTTGTTTGTCTGAAAAAAATCAATAATTGCATTTCTGGTGATCTGAAAAAGCCAGGAATTTAATTTGGATTCAGATTTCAGTTTACCCAGATTCAGATGAATTTTGACAAAGACATCCTGTAAAATATCTTCAGCAACATCCGCATCTTTAACTCTTGAGAGAATAAATTTTCTCAGATCATTGGCAAAATTTTTCCAGATAATTTCAGTGTTCATCAGTACTTTTTTATAGTAGACGATAAATTACAAAAAAGACGCAAAAACTTCCAGAAAACCACTACTACTCAATAACAAACCTGAAAATTGAATTTCCTGAAGAAAGGATATAGGTTCCTGCAGAAAGATTAGACGGAATTTTTATTTCACAATAAGAATCCGAAATTGCATTTTGACGCACATTAATTTCCTGACCGCTGATTGAATACAATTTGTATTGTTGTTCATTTCCATAAACCTGAATTATATTAAGCGCAGGAATTAAAATAAATTTCACTTCTGATTCATCGTCCTCCAATCCAACAGATGATCCAACAAAAATATCCTGAGTAAACTGACAGCCGTTAAAGTCTGTAATTAAGACCAGATAATTTCCTTCAGTCAGATTTGTCAGATCTTCTGTAATTGCACCATTGCTCCATGTGAACAAATAAGGCGCTGTACCACCGGAAACAGTCAGATTAATGGAACCATCCATTCCATTCAGTTCGTCATTTACAGTTGAACTTGCAGCAATATTTTCCGGTTGAACTATTTCAAAATTGAATTGCTGCAGATCACAGATATTCATCAAAGAAGGAATCTCTACAGAATAATTTCCGGCAGATAAACCTGAAATTTGAAGCGGGTTTCCGTTTGAAGAAAAGCTATTTGAATTTGTTCCGTCTGATAAACTATAAACTATAGTGGAATCAATATCCAGATCAATTTCAAACTCACCATTGGTGTCTCCATGACACGATGTTGAAGTTATTTCAACCGGATAGTTTTTCCCAACATGAGCATGAATCTTGGACTCCACGAAGTATCAGACAACTGGAAAAGTATACGTAGCACCTTCAAAACATCATAGAATAAACCCGTGTAGGTATCCTCCAGTTTCAAACAAGGTGCATCAATCTCTGCAACATTTTCAAAAGTAAGATCATAATCTCCAGTTGAAAAAACTACCGCACGAACTGGCACAGACCATTCATTTCCAGTCATGTCAAATGAATGAACACGCAAAATCAGTTTGAGTTTGGTTTACCAGACTTAATTGAGCCACTTCACCCCAACCACCCCATCTTTCAATGGCATCATAACTGTATTCATTTTCATCCAGAGCACCATCGATGTGTCTCAAAACAGATTCATCACTGTAACCATTTCCTGCCAGCCTCAAAGTCATTCCCGGAGAATAAGTTCCATTTTTGAAAAATGCCTGATCTACATTTGACTTACAATTTTCATTCAATGTA
>JADJYC010000017.1 GCA_016719925.1 Crocinitomicaceae bacterium
AACGTTTTGCGGCTTGGCGAAGGTGGCGATTTACCACAAATATTTATACTAAGCACACAGTTCAAATTTACGAAAAACTGTCATTCGAATCACTAAACCGCCACTTTTGCCAAACCGCTGTTACCTGCCGTTATTTCTGTCCACCAAATGCTTGTTGTAACGCAATTACTCTACGTTGAATACTGGCTTGCGTGATGCTACTTTTTTCAATGATGTCATAGGCGTGAATTGTCCCTTTTGTTTGGTTCAATTCTACTTTTATGTTAGTGTCTTTTAATTTTTGAGAATATAAAAGAGCCTCGTCTCGTAAACAGTCAAATTCAGCAGTTTCGATATATGCAGGTGGTAAACCATTCAAGTCAGTTCGTTGCAAAGGTGAAACGTAGTTTGGTAAATTCTTTCTGTCTTTGCCTTTCAAATAGACGTCCCACATTAGTTTTGAACTTGGTGCGTTCCAAAGTGGTGTATCTTGAAATGTTTGCATAGATGCTGAGCTTAATGTATGGTCGCAAACTGGATAAACCAATAATTGAAAGCATAGAGATATTTCTTGTCTGTCTAAAGCCATTTGAGCAATGCAAGCAGCTAAGTTTCCTCCTGCGCTATCTCCACCAATTGCAATTTGGTCTTTGTCAATTCCAAGCAATTTTGTGTTGTCATTCGTCCATTTTAGAGTTGAATAACAGTCTTCCAAACTTGTTGGAAATGGGTTATTTAAACTAACTCTGTAATGAGGAAAACGATAACACAATTTGCTTTTGAGGCATACTCAAACATCATCTTTTGTGTGCTTGTGCAGCTTCAATAAAAAAACCACCACCATGACAATACACCAAACAAGGTGCATTAGATGAAATGTTCCGTGGTTTAAAAACTAAAACTTCTATATGTTTGTTTTCGAATCCATTTATTTGATGCGAACTTACCTCAATGTTTTGTGGTGCTTTCGTGGATTTAAATGCCATTTAAATAAGGTATTAAATGCAGGAACCATCCATTTCTTTGTGTTTGGAACAGCGAAGAAAAGCAAAGTCTTTATGAATGTTGTATTTTGCCATTTTGATTAATTCATTAGTGATGTAAGAAAACCAATAGTGATAAGCGTTTCTACCACTGTTGAAATTAAAATTCCTTTGCTTACACGTCCTCCTTTAAGTTCAAATAAACCTGTAATAGCTAATAATCCTGTGATAACAGCCCCACCTATAGCTATGGCTTCTGTGGTCGTCATACTTGTTCTTGCTAAAAATAGTATGGTTTGAAATTCCTAAATAAATAGCCCCATTTCTACGGGACATTACTTTGGCTTCATCCGGGGCTTGCATTCCCCATTGTTTCAACATTGAAGTGCTTGAAAATAAAAATCCTAAACCTAAGCCTAATGTGGCAATTGCGCAATTAATGCGATTGTTGTAAATGTCATAATTTTAATTTTGAATTAATTACTAATTGATGGTGTTTGTTTGATGTATTTTTTTCTCTTCCAGTTGAGCAACCATGAATTTTGCCATATCAGGCAAGGTAATAGAGAGTTTTAAACCCTTGCCTGTAAGCGTGTCATTCACCTTTCCTTTTGCAGGCTTATCTAAAATGCCAGCACATCGAACAATTGTCCAATCAATTGAGTTTTCATAATCATTGGCTCCATTCTGTTTTTATCGTCAATCAATACTTGCAGCCATTTCATAAAATATGGCAATGCAATTTTCTTAACAATCAAGGAACAAAGTTTATACTGTTCCCAGAACCAGTAATACTCATGGCAATCAAACGTTTACGTTTGATTTTGACATTCGTCCATGATAATTTTGTTAGCATCAGATACAAATGTGGTGGGTTTGCCATCTCCCTTTCCGTTTACACCCAAACACTGAATAACAGCATCTTGATTTTGTAAAACTTTATTTACTTCTCTGTTGTCCAAAACATTGCCCTCTACTATTGTCAGGTTTTTATGTTGAACGTTTACAGCTTTTGTATTTCTTACAAGTATAGTTACTTGATAATCTTTGGCTAATGCCTCTTTGAGTATAGCTTTTCCCGAAACCCGTTGCTCCGAATATGACGACTTTCATTTTGTTTGAGTTTTAAATTTCAGCAAAGTATGTTGAATAAAACAAACCTACAACATTAGAGTATAGTCTATACTTGCAATTTATTTTTCAGCATACTATCTTTGCACCATGTTAATAAACAGATTGTCAAAAGAACAGGCATTACCGCCCATACCATTCGATTTTATGAAAAGTCGGGATTGATAAAAGGTAAACGACTTGAAAACGTCAAGTCGAATAATTATTTTCATTACGATGAAGAGACGGTAGAAAAATTGAACCTAATTAAAGGTGCTAAGTCAATTGGTTTTACCATTAGCGAAATAAGTAATCTTATAGATGCTTGGTATAACAAGAAATTGTCAACTAAAGAAAAATTGTCTGTTTGCGATGAAAAACTGCTGTCGATTGAAAATAAAATCAAAAGTTGAAACAAATGCAAAAACTTTTAAATCAATTGAAGAAAAATATTATTTCGTCAAATTGTTGAGTGTTTGTCTGCTTGTTGGGTGTCGCTCTATAATGGCAGGTAACGTTTCGGGGCTTTGCTATGGTTGGGCAATCGAAGCACAAATCTTCAATTTTGCACAAAAGTTGAACCGCAGAACAACAGTTGAACTTTGCAGTTTCGCCCCACTATTGCAAAACCCTTGTTAGCTGCTGGGCTTAATTTTGCTAAAATAGCTTATTTTTTGAGATAATAATTTGTACTTTTGTGGCTTCACTTCCAAAAAGTATACAACACGTGGCAAAGCCTTGGATTAAATAATTATTAGGGTAATTCTCTTCAAAACCCACTTTTATGGTATAGTACTCTATTAGTATTATGCTACAATTATTTTGTTGTATAATTTAATCAAGTTTTTATGGAAAACCGTAAATGGTTTAAGACCTATATGTTTATATGGGCTGGACAGTTTGCTTCAATGCTTACAAGTTATGCTGTTCAGTTTGCTATTGTTATATGGCTTAGTCTGGAGTACAAGTCAGCCGAAGTTTTAGCCTACGCAGGAATAGCAGCTATGTTGCCTCAAGCATTGATAGGCTTAATAGCAGGAGTATATGTTGACCGTCTCAATCGTAAATATGTAATGATTTTTTCGGATGCTTTTATAGCTCTCTGTGCCCTTTTGTTACTCGTCATTTTACAAAATGAAAATGTTAATCTTATATGGATATACATTTTATTGGGTTTACGCTCTGTTGGTAATGCTTTTCACGCTCCGGCACTACAGGCAATTGCTCCGCTGATTGTACCCCAAAATGAATTGATAAAGGTAGCAGGAATTAATCAGGTGTTACATTCGGTTTGCAGTATTGGTGGTCCTGCCATTGGCACATTAGCCATTGCTTATCTTCCTATTTCAAAAGTATTGTACTTGGATTTGATTGGAGCATTGCTGGCTATTCTTTCACTCGTGATGGTGAAAATTCCCAATGTGGTTGCGAAGTCAAAATCGTCTGCACATTCTATTGCTACAGAATTTTCGGAAGGGTTTCAGACTGTTTCAAAAACAAAGGTTTGCGTTATCTTTTTCTTTATGCAATGGCGATAACCTTTGTTATAATGCCAGCTGCCATTATGTTTCCGTTGCTCACAACAGGGCATTTTGCAGGAGGAAAATGGGAGATAGGAATTGTAGAAGTGGTTTGGGGCGGAGGTATGCTTATTGGCGGTGTCATCCTGAGTATTTTCAAATTGAAAGGCTCAAAAGTAGTCGCAGTCAATGTTATGTATGTATTATTGGGACTTACATTTATTTTGAGTGGTGTATTACCTGCAAGTTGGTTTGTAGGATTTGTGATGGTAACAGCCATTGGCGGTATCAGCCTGTCTGTTTTCAATGGCTGTTTTACAGCAATTGTACAGACAGAGGTAAGTCCTGAAAAATTAGGACGTGTATTTTCACTTTATTATAGTTTGGCAGTTTTGCCAAGTGTAATCGGTTTATTATTCACAGGCCTGATTGCAGAAGTTATTGGTGTAAACATTACGTTTATCATAAGCGGTTGTTTGGCAATCCTTGTGGGTATTCTTTCGTTTAGCACTCGCAACTTAATGCAATTAGGTAAAATCAAAAATATTTAAAAAAATGAAAAATAGAGATATTCAAAAATTAGCGGAAAGAAATGGGTTAATTCTTTCGGATGAAATGAGTTTTAATGAAATGGGAATTGATTTTAAGGTTGGTTTCGCTACAGATAGGGATGGCACAAAGTGGTTGTTGCGTATTCCAAGAAGAACAACCTTAGGCGAACAGATTGCGAATGAGAAACGCATTCTTCAATTGGTGTCGAAATACCTTTCGGTTCAAGTTCCTGATTGGCGTATAGCTAATGAAAAACTGGTAGCCTATCCTTTGCTCGATGGAAAACCTGCACTTACTTATGATGCGGAGACTTATGAAGTAACCTGGAATATGTCTAAAGAAAACGACCTTTATATACCATCATTAGCGAAAGCACTTATAGAACTTCATTCAATTCCTACGGAAGAAGTACTTCGTAATAATCTAAAAGTTTTGACACCTGAACAGGTTAGAAATGAGATTTCTGAAAGATTGATTTTGGTGAAATCTGAATTAGGGATAAATGCCGAATTAGAACTTCGGTACCAAAAATGGCTGGATAATGATGCCTTATGGCCGAATTTTACAAAATTCATTCACGGTGATTTGTATGCAGGTCATACACTTACTCATCATAATGGAGAAGTTTGTGGAATTATTGATTGGTCAACTGCACAAGTCAGCGATATAGCACAAGATTTTTCAGGTCACGTTACTGTTTTCGGTGAAGAAAGTCTGAAAAATTTAATTTCGGCATACGAAAAACAAGGTGGAGAAGTATGGGATAAACTGTTTGAACAAGCAGTTGAACGAGCTGCTGCCGCACCTTTAGCTTATGGATATTTTGCTTTAGAAACGCAAGATGAAATGCATCTTAGTGCTGCAAAATTACAGTTAGGCGTTGAATAGAAATTTTTTAGTAGGGGCTGACACCTTAATCGGGTCAGCTCCCTATTATTTCAAGGGATGTTTGTCTATTAGCGTTGTTGTGTAGCCTTGCAGCTTATACCCCCAACAATCTCATTTTATTCATCCAATATTGTTGGATAACCACACGTTTGTTGGGTTTTATTTTTTCTAATTTATTCATTATTTTATGTATCCTCAAAAGAACTGCTTATCTTATTTTTTTTTTGTTTTACTATTCAACAGAGAATTGATTTCAGGGAATATGATTTACAGCTCTATTAATTTAAACTTGCACTCTGATTTCTTCAATTTACTCATCCTCCCCTCTCGTATCAACAATCTCCTCCGTCTCCAAATCAAAATAAAGATTCCCGTTTAGATTATCCCAAAAATCACCTTGTAAATCATATCCTTCAGAAATTAAAAAAAAAAATTTCATGCGTGTTTCTGAACTCGTATTTTTCTTTCGAAACAAATCGACTTTTTTGATTATCAGAACGGTTAAAACAAATATACAATTTGCAGAATTCAGTCTGACATTTCTTTCAGCCGGAAATCTGATAAATTACCTTTTGTCACTTTCATTGCGGTGTATTAGCACGTCTGATGTGGTTTGAAAGACAATCTGTCAGCATTTGAACACTGGCACAACCATTGGGAGAAGGAACTGAGTCAAATACTAAAACTATTTTTAAAAATGGCAACAAAAGGTACCGTGAATGTTCAAACCGAGAACATTTTTCCGTTAATCAAAAAATTTCTCTACAGTGATCATGAAATCTTTTTACGTGAACTTGTTTCAAACGCGGTAGATGCTACCAGCAAACTGAAAGTGATGAGTGCAGCCGGTGAAGTGAAAGGTGATTTGGGTGATCTGAAAGTGGAAGTGATTTTGGATAAAGATGCCGGAACACTGACCGTGAAAGACCGCGGAATTGGAATGACAGAAGAAGAAATTCAGAAGTACATCAATCAAATTGCATTTTCAGGTGCTGAAGAATTTGTCAATAAATACAAAGGCAAAGAAGGTGCTGAACAAATCATCGGACATTTTGGTCTTGGATTTTATTCTGCCTTTATGGTGGCAAAACAGGTGGAAATAAAAACCTTGTCACATAAAGAAGGAGCTCAGGCAGTGAAATGGGTGAGTGACGGTACACCGGAATTTGAAATTACCGAAATAGAAAAAACTGACCGCGGAACTGAAATTGTACTTCACCTGGCAGACGACTCAAAAGAATTTTGGAAAAAAACCGCATTGAAGGTATTCTGAATAAGTATTGTAAATTTTTACCCATTGAAATAAAATTTGGTACAAAATCAGAATGGGTGGATGATGCCAACGGTGAAAAAGATGATAAAGGAAATGTAAAAAGAATTGAAGTTCAGGTTGACAACATCATCAATAATACAACGCCTGCCTGGGTAAAGGCTCCGGCTGATTTGAAAGATGAAGATTACGCAAATTTCTACCGTGAGCTTTATCCAATGAGTTTTGAAGCGCCGTTATTTCATATTCATTTAAATGTCGATTATCCTTTCAACCTGACCGGAATTTTATATTTCCCAAAACTGAAAGAAAATATTGAAGTACAGAAAAACAAAATTCAGTTGTATTCCAATCAGGTTTTTATTACCGATTCAGTGGGTGAAATTGTTCCGGAGTTTCTGACCTTGCTTCACGGTGTTTTGGATTCACCGGATATTCCGCTGAACGTTTCCAGATCATATCTTCAGGCTGACGGCAATGTGAAAAAGATTTCAGCGCACATCACCAAAAAAGTAGCTGATAAACTGGCGCAGATGTTTAAAGATGACCGTGCTGATTTTGAATCGAAATTTGATGATCTGAAAGTATTCATTGAATACGGAATGCTCACTGAAGATAAATTTTATGAGAAAGCAGAGAAATTTTTATTGCTGAAAAACACTGAAGGAAAATATTTCACGGTTGAAGAATATCTTGAAAAAATAAAAGCAGTACAAACAGACAAGGATAAAAAAGTAGTTGTACTATATGCAAACAATTTTGATGCGCAGCACTCCTTTGTTGAAGCCGCCAAAGAACGCGGATACGATGTGATACTGCTGGATTCTCCTTTGTCGCCGCATTTGATTTCTAAACTGGAAAGTAAACTTGAAAATGTTTCTTTTGCACGGGTAGATGCTGATACATTAGATAAGCTGATTAAGAAAGATGAAGAGATTCCGTCTAAACTTTCAGACAAAGAAAAAGAGACCTTGAAACCAATTTTTGAAGAAGTGGTGAATAAAGATAAATTCAATGTGCAGTTTGAAAACATGAGTGAAACAGAACCACCCATTGTGATTACACAGCCGGAGTTTATCCGCAGAATGATGGAGCAGCAAAAATTAGGCGGCGGTGGCGGAATGTTTGGTGCGTTCCCTGAAATGTACACACTGGCGGTAAATTCTAATCATCCGGTTGTAGGTTCGATTCTTAAAAAACAAAAGGACAATAAACAGAAACTGGCAAAACAGTTGTGTGACTTGGCAATGCTTTCTCAAGGCATGCTGAAGGGGGAGGAGCTGACGAAGTTTATCAACCGGAGTATTGATTTGATGAAGTAGATTTGTTTTCAGACAAAAAAATGCAGGCGTCCGGTAATCACGATTTATTCGTTATCAGTCAAATGAAATTGATTGGTTTGTTTGAAGGAATTTAACTGAAGGATACGTTGCGATTTTTTTCATGCACGAGCTTCTTCATTCTTTTGTCTTGATACAAAAGAATCAAAAAATCAAGGCCTGCAAAACGTTCCGGCGCAAATTCTCTCAAATTGCAAGTGCGGTCGGGTGATCTACTCCGCTATGCTGCGTAGCTTCCCGTCCTTACTAGCGATTCGCTTCGAATTTACTTGTCACGTTTTGATGGCCGAATTATTAAAATCGGCCTTGATTTGAAATAAAGTTTTTATTTCAAAAGAATTTCCGCCAGTTCAGAAAATTCCGTTTCAAAACTTCCCGCATTTTATTGGCACGTGCCAAATCAAACTTACGCTCTGAATCATCCATGTACAAATTTTTATTCCGTTCTAACTGCAAGGCATGTATGTTCTTTGCAGGATTTCCGAAATACCGCGTAATATGTCCGCCCTTAAACGGATCATTGTGATTTACCTGATACGTTGTTCCCAGATTTTTGAGTGTGCAATCAATCAGTTTTTTATCGGCTGATTTTTCATCATTGTCTCCCAAAATCATTTCAGGAAAAGGTTCAGGCCGAATTGTTTTTACAATTCTTCTGATGGAATGCGCATCCCACAACAACACTTTTCCAAATTCCTGAATTCTTGAATCTAAATGCTCCTGCACTTTTGAATAGTAAGGCCAGAAATACGTATCAAGTCTTCTTTCCACTTCTTTCTGATCAGGTTCTTTTCCGTTTTTGTAAATGGGATTTCCCACAAAATCAGTAGTTGTTGTTAATCCCGTAATTAATCTTCCGTCATTATAAAGCGGTACACTTTTGGGGTCTCTGTTCAGGTCAATCACCCAGCGGCTGTATTTTGCGTAAACAACGGTGATTCCCATAGAAGGAGCAAAGTCATTGAGGTCTTGTAAAAACCAGTCAGTATCATCAATAGACGCAACTTGTTCAGGCAAATAATTTTCACGCAGCTCATCGGGAAATTCTGTTCCGCAATGGGGAATGCTGATGATGATGGGAATTTTTTTTGATGTGGCTTCGTTGATTAAGTAGGGCGTCATTTTTTAGGATTAAGGATAGAGTACATTCAAAGATAAGGATCGTTGGATATTTTTGAAGATGAGTTTTAGGTATAATTTATTTTCACCACAGAGACATGGAGAACATGGAGAAACACAGAGAACGTTATGTATAATCTCCATGCAGCTCTGTGCTCTCTGTGTCTCCGTGGTGAAAAAATAACACGTGCATTGAATCAGGAACATGGTTTTTTACTAAATCCTTACTCCCTGTCTGCAAGGCGCTGAAAGGAAAGCTAAATCCTATATCCTAAAAACTAAATTCTAAATACTTAACTTTGCTAAATGGAACTCAACGAAGCCAAAAAAAAGCTAAATACCATCGGTTATCTGGATCTGAAAATTCCGGCTGGAATTGATCTGGTTGCAGAAATTAAAAAACTGAAAAAGGAAAAAAATGCTGTCATCCTTGCGCATTATTATCAGGATGGCGCTATACAAGACATTGCAGATTATGTAGGAGACAGTTTGGGATTATCACAGCAGGCGGCCAAAGTAGATGCAGACGTGATTGTTTTTGCGGGCGTGCATTTTATGGCTGAGACAGCAAAGATTCTGAACCCAACAAAAAAAGTTGTGCTTCCTGATTTAAAAGCGGGTTGTTCTTTGGCTGACTCTTGCCCGGCTGAAAAATTCAAACCCTTCAGGGAAGCGCATCCCAACCATGTGGTTGTGACTTACATTAATTGTTCTGCAGAAATAAAAGCACTGAGCGATTTGGTTTGTACGTCTTCCAATGCTGAAAAAATTGTGGAATCCATTCCAAAAGACACCCCAATTATTTTTGCGCCGGATAAAAATCTTGGAAAATACATCATGTCAAAAACAGGACGTGAAATGCTTTTGTGGGACGGTGCATGTATTGTTCATGAAGCTTTTTCTATTGATAAAATTCTGAATTTGCACAAACAATATCCGAACGCTGAAATTATTGCGCACCCTGAATCGGAGACACATGTTTTAAAAGTGGCTAATTATATTGGTTCAACTTCAGGCATGATTGATTACGTGAAGAAAAGTGACAGCAAAGAATTTATTGTTGCCACTGAAGCCGGAATTCTCCACAAGATGAAAAAAGAAGTGCCGCACAAGAGTTTAATTCCTGCACCAATTCATCAAAACGTTACGTGTGCCTGTTCAGAATGTCCGTACATGAAACTGAACAGCCTGGAGAAATTATATCTCTGCATGAAATATGAGTTGCCGGATATTCATGTACCGGAAGAAATCAGAAAACGTGCATTGCTGCCAATTGAAAGAATGCTGGAGATTTCGAAATGAAGGACAGAGGGCTGAGGACAAAGGGCTAAGTGTAATTGTATTTTAATTTTTAGATTGCCTTTAAAGGAAGGGAAATTTTGAAATAATATATAGAAAGTATTTTGATAAACCTACAAAAAAATAACACACCTTTGTCCTCTGTCCTCTGCCCTTAGCCCTAAAAAAATGAAGCCCTGGATAAAAGCATTCCGTCTAAGAACATTACCACTTTCTTTCAGTAATATTTTGCTGGGCAGTGCTTTGGCTTTTTCTCACAGCCATGGTTATTTTATTCCGTTATTCTTCAGTTGGTCAATACTCGCACTTACTTTAATTACAACACTATTGCTTCAGATTCTTTCCAATCTTGCCAACGACTACGGTGACGCAAAAAAAGGAGCAGATAATGAAAACAGAATTGGTCCTGAGCGTGCGGTGCAAAGCGGAGCAATCAGTTTGAATGCAATGAAAAATGCCATCATTATTTTTTCAGTACTGTCTTTAATTTGCGGAATTGCACTCCTTTATTTTTCTTTTGACGGACAACTGAACTGGCTTTTCGTCGGATTTCTTTTATTGGGAATTGCAGCGATAGCCGCTGCTATAAAATATACGGTTGGAAAAGGTGCTTATGGTTATTCTGGTTTGGGTGATTTATTTGTTTTTATTTTTTTGGAATTGTCGGCGTAGTTGGTTCGTATTATCTGCAGACAAAAATAATCTCCTGGCAGATTTTTTTACCGGCAATAACCATGGGTTGTTTCAGTGTGGCTGTTTTGAATTTGAACAACATGCGTGATCAGGTAAATGACAAAGCGGTTGGAAAAAATACATTGGTTGTCAAACTTGGTTTCAGAAATGCTAAGATTTATCATGGAGTTCTTTTTGTCATTGCCTATGCTGCTTTTCCTGTTCCGCTTTTAATTTTTAATTTTTCCCTCTTGAATTTGCTCTTGCTTTTACCGGTTGCTTTAATTCATGGGCTTCATCTGTGGAAAGTGTATAAAGTATGTCAACCGGTTGAGTTCGATCCTGAGCTGAAAAAAGTAGCGTTATCCGCATTCCTCTTTTCGCTCTTGTACTGGGGTATGGTGCTTTTCGGCTGAAATTCCTATCTTTGCGTGCAGTTTGTTTTATGAGACTTCTTTTAACAGCATTGGTTGTTGGTATTTCTTTTGTCGCAAAATCTGATTTTGAAAATTATTTTGAAATCAAATTAAATGACAATGTGATTTATCATTCCCTGCAGGCAGATACGCAACTAGTTCAGCTTCCATTTGAATCATTAGTTGATACGGATCTGATCTATTTCAATTATTTTGAATGCGGCAAAGCAACGCACAATGATTATGAACTTCACCTCACTGTTGCCAATTCCAAAATTGATCTGGAATTTATCAGTGAAGAACCCAGCTTTGTTTTAAACATGGCCTGGCTGACACAGTTCAGACATAAAATGGTTTCCATTCATCTGCATCAGACACGTTATCTGAATAACGGATCAGAAAAAGAAAATTCTGAAAATCGCCGATTTTTTTATTTCCTGAAATGCGCATTGATGTGCTCACCATATTGCCTAAATTATTAGAAGGCCCTTTCAATGATTCTATTTTAAAACGTGCTCAGGAAAAAGGTCTTGCTGAAATTCACATTCACAATATCCGTGATTATTCCACGCACAAACAAAAAAGCGTCGACGACTATCAATACGGCGGCGGAGCCGGTATGGTAATGACTATTCAGCCCATTGCAGATTGTATTGAAAAATTGAAATCAGAACGTCAATATGACGAAATCATTTACATGACTCCTGACGGAGAATTACTGAATCAGCATATCTGCAATCAACTTTCGCTTAAAGGAAATTTGATTATTCTTTGCGGACATTATAAGGGAGTTGATCAGCGCATTAGGGATATGTTTATCACGCGTGAAATTTCAATTGGCTCGTATGTGCTTTCAGGCGGCGAACTGGGAGCAGCAGTATTAGTTGACGCGGTGGTAAGATTATTACCCGGTGTTTTAAGTGATGAAACATCTGCACTGACAGATTCTTTTCAGGATAATTTACTTGCTCCTCCTGTTTATACCCGTCCTGAAGATTACAAAGGGCATAAAGTTCCGGACATACTTATGTCAGGTCACACAGAAAAAATAGAGCAGTGGAGACAGGAGCAAAGTTTGAAACGTACACAGGAAAGAAGACCGGATTTGCTGGATTGAATCTGGGTATTATTCCGGATAAGAAATGTTAAAATCATTTCAGCTTAGCGAAAAGTCAACCGGTAAAGTGTATCTGATCCGCACAGGCCCGCTGCAGTCTTTTCCCGGATTCCATAACGGCAATGATCTGATGACACGAATAGCTTCAAGGTCCAATTCTTCATATCCGCTGGTTCGGGCCACAGTGACATCGCTTATTGTTCCGTCAATGTTTATAACAAATTGAATCCAGACTTTTCCTTCATCACCATTTTCTTTTGAAATAGAAGGATAAATAATATGCGTAGAAATATATTTCAAAAGTGCCTGATCACCTCCCGGAAAAAATGGTTCACGGGTACATGTATCAAGTGGTTCAGCTGCGATGGTTTCATTTTGAGCAAACGAAACTAAATTGAAACACATTAAAATGCCAACGGCAACTTTTTTCATAAAGATTAAAGCATAAACGAAATAGGCAGCGTATATCTTACACGTACTTTTTTACCGCGCATTGTTCCGGGTTTCCAGTCAGGCATCAGTTTTACAACACGAACTGCTTCAGCATCCAATAATTTATGTGCTCCTCTTCTTACAATCACATTGGTGACTGATCCGTCTTTTTCTACAATAAACTGAACATAAACTTTGCCTTGAATTCCGGCTTCTTTAGCCTCAGCCGGATATTTGACATTTTGTTTGATGAATTCATCCAGCGCATCTGCACCGCCAATAAATTCCGGCATAATTTCCGGCATGTCATAAATCATTCCGGAAGTATCAACCTGTGAATAAGAACCGGTAAACACAGAAAGAAATAAAAACAGAAAGGCGAACTTTTTCATAGATGCGTTTGATAGAATGTAACTAATTTATAAATTCTAATTCAAATTCAGCCAGATTTTAGCCAAATTACCTTAAGTATGTACATGAATCATGCCTGACTGAATACGAAACAGACTGTTTTTTCGTAATTTTGATATTAGTCAGTAATTTCAAAAGGATGAAAAGATTCTTGTTTTTAGTCGTTGTCGGACTTTCAGTGTCGTGTAAAAAAGATCCCATTCAATATACTTTTACAGGTAATGTTGATGAGTCGGCCGGTAATTCCAATTTATCAGGGTGTGAAGTTGAACTGAGACAAAAACTGTATGACGGGACAGTAGCCAGTAATTTTTATACCATGGCAGGTTCTTACACAACCGCTGCAGATGGAAATTATGAAATAACCTTTGACCGTGAAAAGGTGGTTGATTTTAAGATTAATTTTTCCAAAGACGGTTATTTCACAGAAGAGCAGATTATTCAGTCAGCAGATGTGTCAACAGAAGAACCAAAAGTGGTGAATGAAACACTTGATCCAAAATCCTGGCTGACCTTTCATCTGGTGAATATTGGCGGATTGACTACCGATGAATTCACCATGATTCATTACAATTTCAGAACAGGGTGTGAAGGCTGTACCGTCAATGATTATTTTTATTATACCGGAATAGTTGATTCAACTTTTACCATTACAACAACCGGCGGAGTCTATGCAAAGTATGCGAGAAATAATCCCGGTTCAGCTGTCTGGACAACAGATTCAGCATTCATGACGCCGTTTGATACGGTGCTTGTCAATATCAATTATTGAGATATTCTGAATTTTTGAATTTGAAAAATCAACCGGCAAATTCAACTACCTCACTTACTTCCAAACCATACGCATGAATAACACTTTGATTCATATTTTTGTTATTTGAAATTAATTTGAGATTGGTGATTCCCAATGAACGAAGAATTTGTGCTCCTACTCCGTAATCACGGTTATCAGTAGGTTTTTGTAGTTGTCCGTTGTATGCCTGTAATTTTTCTATCAGCCCGATTTGTTTTTCTTCCTGCTGCATAAAAACCAAAGCACCTTTGCCTTCTTTTTCAATCATTTTTAAGGCAGCACTTAAATTAGATTGTTTATCTGAGCGAATTGCATCCAGCAGATTATTGGTAAAAGAGGATGATTCAACACGCACCAGCACCGGTTCATTTTCGTTCCAGTTTCCTTTAACAAAAGCAAGATGTTCATCATCCGTTGTAGTTTGACGGAAAGCCATCAGCTTAAAATCTCCCCACAGTGTTTTCAGTTCTGATTCATAAATTTTTTCTATCAGTGATTCATGTTTCAATCGGTAAGCAATCAGGTCAGCAATAGAAACAATTTTCAGATTGAATTTTTCAGCAATTTCATATAACTGTGGTAAACGGGCCATGGAGCCGTCTTCATTCATTATCTCAACGATTACACCTGCTGGCTCAAATCCAGCAAGTCTTGAAAAATCAATGGCCGCTTCTGTATGTCCGGCTCTTCTGAGAACACCACCTTTTTTGCACGCAGCGGAAAAATGTGTCCCGGTTTTCCAAGTTCTTCGGGTTTTGTTTTTGGATCGATTAATGCAACAATTGTTTTAGCACGGTCTGATGCTGAAATTCCGGTTGTGCAACCATGTCCAATCAAATCAATGGAAACGGTAAACGGAGTTTCATACGTTGCGCTGTTTTTTTGCACCATGAGTTCAAGTCCCAGACGGTCACATTCATCTTCAATCAGCGGAGCGCAGATTAATCCGCGGCCGTGCGTTGCCATAAAGTTGACAATCTCTGGTGTGACATTTCTCGCTGCGGTTAAAAAATCACCTTCATTTTCGCGGTCTTCATCATCAACAACGATAATTACTTTGCCCGCGCGTATGTCGTCAATAGCTTCTTTTATGGAATGGAGTTTCTTTGTCATGGCAATTGAAATGCGGGACAAAATTACCTGTTTTTTATGATCCCAGAATTTTATTCAGTTTTTCAACTGATTTTTTCCAGTTAAACCGCTCTTCTACAAAAGATTTACCGCCATTTGCAATCAGCTGGGCATCCTTTTCATCAATTAGCAAATGATTGATTTTTTTTGCAAATTCATCTGCATTCTGAGCAATTAATATGGTTTTATCCGGTTCGGCGTGTAATGCATTATTGACAAGGTCTGTTGTAATACAAGGTAATCCCAGCGCCATGGCTTCCAGTAATTTGTTTTGCAAACCTGTTCCGATAAAAAGCGGTGCTACAAAAATTTTACCGCTGCAGTAACTGGATCTGATATCTTTTGTCCAGCCTTTAATTACAATTTGATCTGATGCAAGTGCAAGCACACGGCTGTGCGGACTGGCACCAGAAATAAGTACTGTTGGTTTTAAATTTCGTTTTCTTAAGGCTGGTAAAATTTCTTTGGCAATAAATTCGGCACATTCAATATTTGGCGGATAATTGAGATTACCAACAAAAACAAGATCGTATTTTTTTTCAGCAGTACTTTTATAGTCCAGAAATTCTTCACCAATTCCGTTTTCAATAACATGGATGGTATCTGCTGACGGATGCTGAATCAGTCGCCTGTCTTGTTCTGAAATAATTGTATGATGATTGAAGTAATCAAAAATTCTGTTTTCATATTCACTCAGTCTTTTTGCTTCAGCATTAAAAAGTTTTTTCCGGATGCCATTTGAAATTGCTGCACGCCTCAGCATTCCCTTGGCCAGTGCATCCATATAGTCTATGGTTTTTGGAATATTCTGAATGTTTTTGACATATTCTGCTGTCCGAATCAGCTGACAATAAATATGATCCGGTTTAAAATCATGAATAACTTTATTGATTTTACGCTGTATGTGATTCTGGTAAAAATATCCGGTCTGATAAGGTTTGTCAGTAAAAAACTGTTTTGCGGTATTCCAGTAAATCAGTGGTTTTTTCAGGTTGAATACATGCAATTCAGTACAGTATTTTTTTACCTGAAGATAATCCTCATCCGCTACAGTTTTGTCAGAAATGGAAATCAGACAAACGTTATGTGTTTCAGCCAGTTCTTTTAATTGATGATATGCTCTGAGCTTATCGCCTTTTTCAAGCGGGTAGGGGAACCTTGAAACAATCATCACCAGCTTCATAAACCAATCAGTTGATCAGGAGTTTTTCATAAAATGCGGTAAGCTCATGGATGATCTGTTTGTTATCGTATTTTGATTCAACCAGTTTTCTTGCATTGGTAGAAATCCGTTCACATAGTTCCGGATTTTCAGCGAGTGATTTTACATGTTTGTAAAATTCGTCCGGCGAGTCAGCAATAAGAAGGTGTACCCCGTTTTTACAATCAATTCCTTCAGCACCCACAGTTGTGGTTATGACAATTTTTCCAAGCGCCATGCCTTCAATTATTTTCACACGCATTCCGCTGCCTGATAACAAGGGAACAACCATTACATCTGATTGCTGCATAAAAGAAATTGCATCTGCAACATCCCCGTAAATTTTCAGTTTTTCATCGGCCATTTTTGAAATTGATTTTGGCATTTCACGTCCTGCAAGATGAAGTTCAACAGGCAGTTCCTTTAAGTCATTCCATATCTCATCCATAAACCAGTTAATTCCTTCCAGGTTTGGACCCCAGTTCATGGCGCCAATATGAAATAACTGCAGCTGATTTTTTTTCTGATAATTTCCTGCAGGATATTTTTTCAAATCAATTCCAAACGGAATGGTGATCAGCGGAACCCGGCATTTTAATTCTGTAAAACGACGTGTGTCTTCAAAGCTGCTTGCTGCAATTCCGTCAACTTCATTGATGGTTCGTTTTTCATAAGTTTTGAGTTTGGAAGCCAGATGCCGCAGATAAAGTTTTTTTGCCTGATTGCCTGATGAATTTGCAAGACGTTCCCAGATAATGTGTTCCAGATTATGACTTCTCAGCACAATTTTTGCCATGCTGTTGCGGCGGATAGTGGAGATATAAGGCGTCATGAAAAGACTTTCCAGCTGAACAATATCAAAAGGTTGTGACTTAAGTTTTTCTTCCAGCAAACGATCAAAATCAGTAGAAAAAAATCTGCTCACATTATACGAATCAGATGTAACGAGAGCAGAAAAAGCGTCAATAATATTCACACGGGTGTCAACAAAAACCGCATCCATTTTTGTTGTTTGCAGAAATTCTGGTGTGTACGCATCAGCAAGAAACGGATGTTTTTCTGTTGAAACGGTAATGATTTGCAGATCCTGACCGGCTTGCAGCAGGCCCTCTGAAATATTATGTATGGCAATACATCCGCCGTCAATTTTTGGCAGGGGAGGTTTATTGCACAATTGTAATATCCGCATGAAAATTAAAAAGCTGTGTAAAGATACAATTTAGAATTCTACAGTTGACACTACTTCTGTCTTCTGATAACCCTGTTAAACCAACGCTTGTAGACATCACGGTCAAACAGGGCTGAATCATTGGCGGCCTTGTAAGTAAGAAAAGCACCCAGCGGCGTAAGAATCATGGTGCTCAGCCACAAGCCGCTCCACGGTGACATGACAGATGACTCTACCATATTTTCACCGGCAATGGTCAGAATATAATAGAAGATAAAAAACAAGGTTGCAAAAACAAGCGGTGCTCCTAATCCGCCCTTGCGAATAATTGCACCCAGCGGCGCGCCAATAAAAAACAGAACCAGAATAGCAAAAGACAAGGTGAATTTTTTATGCCATGCACTTTTGTATTGATCAAAACTTGCTTCTCGGCTTTCCTGCAAAATTGTTCTGTGATAAAGCTGATCTTTTACATTTCTGATTTCATTCTGTACTTCTGCCATACAGGCTTTGTATTCTGAATCATGAATAGAATCCAGATAAATAAGCGTATCGGTTTGAATAATGTTGTCACTGTTTATACTATCCGTTTGATCCGCCGGAATAAATGAATTGTTGAATATCAGAAAATTATTTTTGAGGGTTTGGGTAAATTCTTTGTCTAATGAATCATTGAGAACCAACACTGAATCAAGTGATCTGTCCAGTTGAATAAAATTCATCATTTCATAATCCTGCTTGTAGAGGTCTTCATTATTTTTCTGCATTTGAAAACCGGACATATCAAATTTAATAATGGCTTCATCAAAAAATGATTTCTGAAAGTCAACACGCACTTTTTCAAATTTGTGCGAGTTCACGTTTTCGTAAATAACTCCGTTTGCCAGTTTAAGAAATAAATAATCACTGATCACAGAATCTTTTGATTCACTTGTTTCAGCATCTGATTTCAGCATTTCACCTGTTTTTGCACGAATGATGCGGCGTGAATTATTGTCTGTAAAATCATAAATCAGAATTCCTTCAAGACCTGAATTGCCGGTTTTGTTATCTACCTTGATGTGATATCCCTGAATCTCTTTGTAAAAAATACCTTCACGCAGCATAAACTGTGGTTTGGTGTCCAGAATATCCCAGTAAATAGAACGCCATTTCAGGTTGGCAATGGGAAGAACATAGTTAGAGAAATAAAAAGCTGAAATACTTAGAAAAATCACAAAGACCAACATGGGTCTCATAGTTTTGATCAGAGATTGACCGGCAGATTTGAGTGCGGTGAGTTCATTGTTTTCTGCCAGATTTCCAAAAGTCATAATAGATGAAAACAGAACAGCAAGCGGCAAGGCAAGCGGAATTAAACTTGCACTCACATAGAAAAGCATTTCAAGAATAATGGAAAGTTCTAATCCTTTTCCCATGAGATCATCAATGTATTTCCACAGAAACTGCATGATGAGAAAAAACATGGCAATGGAAAACGTAACCAGAAATGGCCCGATAAAGGATCGGATGATAAACCAATGAATGCGTTTCAAAATTTGTTTTTTACCCTAACGAAAAAAACTTAAAAAAGATATGTGAAGGCAATTAAAAAGAACCGATAGTTGTTTTTAAATCCTGAATCTGATTCCCCCAAAGTCTTTTTGCTTCCTCAACTTCATCAGAATCAGCAAAATCAGTAATCAAAAGAGCCACGTCATTTGTAAGGTCATCCACTTTAATAGTGAATTCAAAATAGGTTTTTAAACCATCTTCCTGATCATCCAACCACTGAAACTTAACGGATTCACCCTTTTTACGGCCAATCATTTTAGCCTGTTGAACAGCGCCATCCCAGATAAAGGTGAATAAATCTTCTTTAATATTCACATCATCTGCAAACCACTCACTCAGTCCGCTTGGGGTACTAATCATATTAAACAGCACAGATGTCGAGGAATTCACTTCAAATTCCATCTCTATTTTTACTTTCTCTGACATTTTCCTTTTGAATTCGTTAATGGCTGAAATTTAGTAAAATTTTATCGATGAAAATATACTTTTCGTCGATAAATTTCAGAAACCTCCGATAATCAGCTACTTCGAAATGAATCAGAATAATCCTTAAAAATTTGAATAAATCAAAAATAGATTATATTTGCACCCTTCAAATTAGAGCCGGCGCGGTAGCTCAGTTGGTTAGAGCGCAGGATTCATAACCCTGAGGTCGGGAGTTCAACTCTCCCCGCGCTACAAGATCCCTCCGATTATCTGAGGATTTTTTTGTTTATGTAGTTTTTTGATGATCATTCTCTTTTTTATTCTTTTGATTGGGCGGAACCTTTTAACTTGTTTTTAACCACCGTTTCAATAAGAAGACCTTGAATTTTACTCTCCAAATAAGAAATAATATCAAAATAATTAAACGCTCTTTTTTCAAACCTGTCCTTTTCCAGCCGGAGCATTTTTGATTTCAGGACTTTGAAGAGTTGAATAATTTCCTTTTGTGAAAATGCATTTTGTGAATCCCTGAAAAATTTCAGAATGGCCGTTTCATATTTTCCAAGTTCTTTTTTTCGCAGTAAAAACCGGTACGTGGTACGGATATTCATTTCAATCATTTCCCGGTCGTCCATTTCGAAATAGCAGATCAGCTTGAGTATCCGTGCAAAGGAGTGGAGATCTTCGCGTAAATCGGTGTCCTGTTCGTGAATTATTGCATTCAGCCATTTCAATGCAGTTTTAAAGTTGTTGCTCCCAAAATACAAACAGGCAATTTTATAGTAGAAAATCAAAACGGTATTCTTGTCTAGTTTGTGAATGATTGTATTCAGCTCGCGTTCGAGTTTTGAAACAATTCGTGTTCCGCTTTTGATTCTCCAAGCATAAAATGCCGGTTGATTTCATGCAGATAAATTGTTTTGAACAGATTAAGAGAAATGTTTTCAGAGACATAGATGGATTTGTCACGTTTGATTGCTACCAGCTGACGGTGCGTATTCATAAAATCGGAATAGAGTCCAAGTTTGTTTTGGGTAACAAGCAATGTGTTCAATGACCGGATATACATTTCAATATGATTCGATCTTTCATTGTGATTCTGATCAAACAAATCAATCCATTTTTTTGCCAGCTGATGTGCTTTTCTGAAGTCATGAATAAACAAATAGTAACCGGTTAGTACAGTATAGAGGTGAATTTTTTCATTGGTTGATAGCTTGTCTTCCTGATAATAGGGCAGATTTTTTTTGAGGTATCTTTCCATTTTATCCAGATCTTGTCTGGTTCGGATAAAACCTTGTTTCTGATAATATGTATTGAGTTTAAAAGAAAGGTTTGAAAACTGGCTGATGTATTGAATGGATTTGAGTGTTTGAGTTGTCTCCTGAATAAGAATGTCTGAACGTTCTTCCATGTTACTTTTCATAGCCTGCCGCATGGCCTTTTTTTCAAGCTGAATCAACTCAAGCAATAATTCATGACGCTCAAATTCGATTGCTTTTTTCTTAGCTTTTTCAATGACCTGCAGCGCGTCATTGTAGAGACATTTGTTATAAAGAATATGTGCATTTTCAATTTGTGTGATGACAATCCGCCGGGTATCATTTTTTGATTCGTGAAACCGGAGTGACTTCATGAGCAAATAATTCAGGTGTGCTTTCTGATTGGGTAACTGAGTGCGGGGTATTTCCGGAATTTTTTTCAGAATTTTTTGTTCGTCATATTTGTTTTGCTGATCAATTACTTCAAAGAGCCGCAGGAATTTTTTATCCTGACTGTCGGATAAACGCATACTGATCAGCCGGAATTGTCTCTTCTCACTTTTAGAAAGACTTTTAATTAGTCTGAACAAGTGCTCTGATGAAGCTTTTGGCATATCGTATATTTTTACAAATGTAGTTATTCCGTCTGTTAAAATCACTTAAAAAGATACTTTGAACATCGTAGTTAAAAATTATTTTGATTTGCCTTATCTGATCTTCCTCCCTAAACTTGTATCAATTATCAGAAATTATGAATAAACGTGCAGCAATAACAGCGGTTGGATCTTATACCCCGGAGTATGTTCTTACCAATGAGGAAATGGAAACATTAGTAGACACAAGCAGTGAATGGATTGTAACACGGAGCGGAATTTCTGAAAGAAGAATTCTGAAAGATAAAACAAAGGGATCATCTTTCATGGCGTCAAAGGCTGCTGAAAATGTTCTTGAAAAGCGTGGAATATCTCCAAAAGAAATTGATTTGGTTATCGTAGCAACAGTTACTCCGGATTATCCATATCCGGCGACGGCAAATATTGTTTCTGATGCAATTGGGGCGGTGAATGCGTGGAGCTTTGATCTTCAGGCTGCCTGTTCCAGTTTTATCTATGCACTGCAGACGGCTTCCAAGTTTATTGAAAGCGGTGCACATAAAAAAGTTCTTGTCATTGGCAGTGATAAAATGTCAAGCATTATTGATTACACAGACAGAAGAACTTCAATTCTTTTTGGTGACGGTGCCGGAGCAGTATTGCTTGAAGAATCAACAGACGAAAACGGAATTATTGATGCCCGCATGTATGTTGACGGAAGCGGACAAAAACACTTGTATCAACCTGCCGGAGGAAGTGTGAATCCTGCTTCTTTTGATACTGTATTGAACAAACAGCATTTTATTTCCATGGACGGTCAGGCTGTATTTAAAGTGGCAGTGACAAAAATGGCTGATGTGGCTGAAGAGATGATGAAGAGAAATAATCTTACAGCAGATGATATTGCTTTCCTTGTTCCGCATCAGGCAAATAAACGAATCATTGAAGCAGCTGCTGAACGTATGGGAGTTGGTATGGAAAAAGTTATGCTCAATATTCACAAATACGGAAACACTACCAGTGCAACTTTACCTTTATGTCTGGCCGAATGGGAACCCCAATTAAAAAAAGGGGATAATCTTATCCTAACAACATTTGGCGCTGGTTTCACCTGGGGCGGAATGTATGTGAAGTGGTCTATTAGTAGGAGTCTGGAGTCTTTAGTCTTTAGTCTGGAGTCAATAGTCATTCAGTTTAACTTCTAAACTCATCAACTTTCAACATCAACTTCGCTCAGTCTCCAGTGGAAACTAATCAACTTTCAACTAAAAAATCCGAAAGGTCAAAATACTGAAATATCAAAATCACAAACTGTCCGGCGCAAAGAAATGATGCTCATCGTAAACTAAAGTTTAACTCTTATTCTCAACCCTCTGTCCCTGTCTGCTTGACGCAGTAAGGCAGGGTTTCCCCTTTTCCCTCTATCCTTTGTCCTTAGCCCTTTGTCCTTAGCCCTTTGCCCTTTGTCCTTTGTCCTTTGCCCTTAGCCCTTTTTACAAAAAACCACACTCCCTTTTCAGAAAGTCCGGAACAACATCTACTTCAAAAAACTGCTTTCAAAGACAGAACAAAATTTCTTCCCGGCGCAACGATTCCTGAACTATAAGGTTTGTATCTTAAATCAAGTATATTTTCTACACCGCTGCTTACGCTGAAATGATTTGAAAACTGATACATTATTTTAAGATTCAATGTGGCCCAAGCCGGTGAATATGGATTTCCGTTTGGGTCAATTGCATACAAATAACCTTTGCTGCGTTCTTCTTCAGCTAAATTTTCATAAGCGACTTCACCGCTGAACATCGTATACAAATCCATGTTTAGTTTGTTGTATTTATAGGTGAGATGTGTAACTCCAAAATAAGGAGCAGCATGTCTAAGCGGCGATTGAGTAGCATCATCCAGTTCTTCAATTCCTTTCTGATAATTGAAACGGGCCATAAATCCAAAACCTTTCGGAAGTGCAATTTCAATTCCGGTCTGAATTCCGTAAACGGTTGCAAAAGCTGCGTTTTGGATGGCTTGCACTTTGCTCATTTCTCCTGCATAGAAAATGCTGTCAGAACCGTTAAGCTGAAAATCTCTTCGTACCAGCGCGTCTTGTAAATACGTATAAAAACCTGTAACATCTGCTTTAATTTTGTTGTTAAACACTTTGGTAATTCCAACTTCTGCGTTGTAGACATATTCTGCTTTGATAGATGGATTAGGTACAATTACAAATCCGGGTTCTGAATCAAATACTTTACCCATGTCATCCACATTGGGTGACCGGAAACCTGTGGCTGCATTAACGCGGATATTCCAATCGGAGTCAGTATTCAATACCAAACCTAAACTTCCTGTGACTGCGCCGTCATTCAGATTTGCTTTAGTAAACGGAAAAGGAAAGAATGTTGTATCGAAAGCAGCATCAATTATAAACTGATTGTATCTTACTCCACTGTGAAGTGTTAGCATTTTACTGATTGAATATTGGTTAGTAAGATAAACTCCCATGGACATCCACGTTGCCTGAGGGTATCTTGCCGGACCAATATTTATTGCGCCGGTTGTGATGTCTTCATCAATTCCATACGATCTGACATCGTTGTGAATTCCTTCAAGTCCATAGAAAAATTCATGTTTTTTCCCGGCGGATTTATTGAAGTCAATATTCAGCGAAGCGGCATTAACGTTTTCAGTTCTGATTCTTCTTTCTGAATCATTCATGTCTCTGTCAATTCTGCTTTCTTCAAAAAACTGATAGCCAACATTGATATTCATCTGGTCGTAAACCGGATTATCAGATGTATGTGTAATACTCATACTGTTGAATGCCCATTCCTGTGGTCCATAGCTCCATTCTGCGCTGCGGGGCAGTCCGTTTTTATAAAGTATGTGACGATCATAACGCGCATAATCAGATGTGGTGGAATACTGAAAATTGTAAACAATGTTCCATTTTTCATTTGGTTGAAAACGAATTTTCTGCATCAGATTCATTTGATTGTATGCAGTAGGGTTTTGAATTTTAGGATTGGTGTTGGCAATTACTACATCCAAACTATCTTGTCGTTGCACATAAAAAGGTCTGAGATATTCATCTGGTCCATTGGACCCCATCACCACATCTCCAAAATTAAATGCAGAAAAACTTGCCAGATAGGACCATTTTTTCCAGCCGACATTTAAATCAAAGTGCATAGTTTTTTCCTGGTTTGCAGTTGAAATTCTGCTTACTGCGCTTCCGGCAACCAGCGGAGTTCCGTTATAAGATAGTTGCGGATTGAGTGTAGTGAAATTCATGACGCCTGCAATAGCATCACTGCCATACATAATTGAACCCGGGCCAAAAAGTACTTCTGCATTTTGAATTGAAAACGGATCAATGCTGATGACATTCTGCAAATTTCCCCCACGGAAAATAGCTGTATTCATGCGAACTCCATCCACAGAAATCAGTAAACGGTTTGTTGCAAATCCTCTTATCATCGGACTTCCACCACCGGCCTGACTCTTTTGAATAAAACCTCACCGCTTGAAGCTAGCATATCTGCTGCTGTTTGCGGATTCATCAATCCGATCTGATTGCCGGAAATTGTACTGATTCGTGTTGGCATGCGTGCAACATTCTGATTCCAGCGGTGGCCGGTAATAACGATCTGGTCAGAGGTGATTGCGCCGGGCTCCATTATAACAGCAAAAGATTTTAATTCCAGTTCCTGGTATGAAGTGGTAATAGTTTGCTATCCCAGCAAACGTATTTCAATTAATTCAGAATTAATAAATCCACTGATATCTGTTTGTCCTTCAGAATTTGTAAGGACAAATACGTGCGGACTTTGTGATACGATTGCAGCCAGATAAAGTGGCTGATTTGTTTTACTGTCTTTTACGGTTAATATTTGTGCAGCTGTAATTGTATAAACCGAAATAAATACTCCCAGCAGGAATAATTTTTTCATGAACTTGAAATTTAAATTTTTAATTTGATGGAATTAGATCTTACCAAAATGATAAGAATAAAATCAAATTAAATTTTCAGGCGGAGATACGAATATCAGAATATGTTTGTCAGAATTAAAAGTGACGAATTCTGAATGTTCTTTGCAGTTTGATTTAGTGGTTTTCCAACTAAAAGACAGATCTTGGTTCACATCAAAAAAAGTAAGCATCAAAAGTTTTATAGGATGTTTTC
This sequence comes from Crocinitomicaceae bacterium, assembly GCA_016719925.1. GTDB lineage: Bacteria > Bacteroidota > Bacteroidia > Flavobacteriales_D > Crocinitomicaceae > JADJGJ01. The sequence continues at coordinate 25,417 of JADJYC010000017.1, forward strand.
CCTGATGTTTGCTGTCCATAGTACGGTCAACCTGTTCATTGAGGGATGCAAACAATTCCGTTTCCTGACGGTCATTCACACATTGAAAAGTGACTGAATAATTACCGGTTATTGTTTTTTGAACAATATCATACATTGTTCCGTGAAACATAAATTCTTTGTGATTGTGCCAGATCAGTTCTTTGTAATTGGATTTGTCGATGTTCAGTACATGAAGTTCTGATTCAGGCACTCCCTCTTTGATTTGTTTTTTGATTTCTTTTCGGATTGCCTGTTGTTCAAATCTGTATAGAACAAAAATACCAGCAAACTGATACAGGAATAGACCGAGCAGGGCAAATGCCAGAATTTTTTTCACAGATGTTCAAATTTAAGGATAATTTGGTTTTGATGTATTATTGAAATAGCTTGATTATAAGTGTTGATGGGGGAAGATGCCCCTTTTGTCGAATCGTCAGCCATTTTTTTCTTTCTGGTTTTGGTCTGAACAAGTTGGGCTCAATATAATAGCCGATTTAGTTAACTGACCTTGCCTCATCAAGCTCTTCTTTTGAAACCAGTCCTAACGGAACAAAAATGGCTGATTTACCTTTTAATAACCAAGAGAAACCAAACGCCACCAGTGATGTTGTTTCAAAAATATAAACCCAGTATCCCATATTGACCTCTTCATCACTGAAAAAACCATAGGCAAATAAAAAAATCAGAACCGAAATGGATAAAATTACAGTCCATCCAAAAATCCGGTACCATTTTTTTCTGCGCTGATGCCAGCTGTCATCTTTTGGACTTAAGGTGAATTTATAAACTGACATTAATCCAAGTAATATCAGAAAGAGTCCTGCACTTATCAGGTGTATGCTTGCCAAAATGGAGCTGGTGTGTTTATTGGGTGTGTTAAAAATAGCATGCTCATCAAAATCAGTTGGAATCAGGGCTACTATTAGCGCAAGCAAACCGGCAATATTTGTAATGGTTACATCTTTTATTTTATGATCATCTTTCAGATATCCTTTGTAACTGATAAGCAAAAGACCAAATGAAGCCAGTGTCCCTACAAAAATTATTTGTGCATAACTGTAATTATAATGACTGATGGATGGCAGAAATGCGGGATAATTCTTATGATTTATTTTTGTCATTATCATCTGGAAAAGAACCAGCAAAAATGGAAGTGACATACCCAATGTACCAATGAGCAACTGAATCCGGCGGTAGTTGTTGTGGAGTTTTTGAGGCATAATAACAGAATTGGGTCATACTAAAAATAGTGATAATTTTTATTGCCGGCTCAAATATATAACCTCATAATTTTTCTGTTCTCTATGATATTCTGGATTTTGTGACCGGGTTAGGATTTCAGTTTCTTCGAGTCGACGTGCAGTGGATAATCCGCTTGTGCTTCTCCTTCGTCGAATCACAGGCGTTTTTTATTTTCTGCCTTCACTCGAGCAAGCTCGGTTCAGTCATAAAACAAAAAACGCCTGCCTGCGAAAAGCAGGCAAGCGTTTTATCAGAGTGACCGCGTTAGGATTTCAGATCCTTTAGCGTCGACGTGCAGTGGATAATCCGCTTGTGCTTCTCCTTCGTCGAATCACGGGCATTTTTTGTTTGCTGCCTTCGCTCGACACAAGGTCGGCTCAGTCATCAAACAAAAAACGCCTGCCTGTGAAAAGCAGGCAAGCGTTTTATCAGAGTGACCCAAAAAGGGGAAATTTCAAACTTTTTGGAGGACGTAGAAAGGCTTCCTGCACTTGACTTCGAAGCAATAATGCTAAAGACAAAAAATGTGGCTGAAAAAGCGTAGTTTTCGCATTAAACTAAGGTGATTTTCATTTTGTTCTTTTAGAAATTGACAATCAAATTTGGCAGAAAAAAAACATTTAATTGTCACCAATCGTTAAATTAGGGTTATAGCGAGTAAGCAAAAAAATCCCGATTCACATGATAAGAGTTTTATCCGTGTTTTTATTATGCCTGGTTACCTCACAATTAACTGCCCAAAATAATGAGGGGATTAAACCTTTCATGGACTATGCGCAATGCTATACCGGCTTTAAAAATGCTGCCGGCTTTGAGATTTGGAAGCCCGAATTTGATTGGGTAACCCCAATGAGTATACCAGGACAAAATTCCCAACAGTATTGCTGGAAAGTCAAGCATGGACAGGGCCTTGTTGGCTTGTTAGACTGGAACGGGAAAATAATTCTACCCTTTATTTATGACCAAATTTATCTCTCAAGAAAGGATCGCCTGACTGTGCAGCTAAATGGTTTGTGGGGTATCATTGACCAGCAGGGAAACACATTTCTTGAACTAAAATATGACCAAATTAGTCAAATTGGACTCGGCTACATCGTTAAAGAAAATGGACTTTACGGAATGTTGAATTTAGATTTTGAAGTAGTTCTTCCGCTGGAATATGATTACGTCGACAATATATTATTGCATAGCGGATACGATAGCTACGGGACCTATTCAAACATACTGTATTTGATAAAAAAGGCCGGTTTATACGGCATTTTTGATATCGATAAAGGAATCGTCATTGAACCACAGTACGGCTATGTTGAGCCATGTTGGAAAGATATTTATTGCGACGCTAACGTTTGCGCCTTTAAGGTTTTTGATACTTTAGATCAAACGGGTATTTGTAATAGTTCAGGAGATTTGGTTGTGCCCCTGGAGCAAAGGGAAACGCATGTTTTTACCTGGCAATTGGATTCCTGCGGAACCTCATCTGTCTCCTATGCCATAGCCGAAGGCCATGAGGGATCGACAGGATACAATGTGAAAAACGGAGCGAGAACAAAGGTCTACGAAAAGCTATATGCTTTTCAGGGTCGGCTAATCTTTCTTGATGGCAGAGAATGGGGAATCCTTGACTCTGATTTAAGTGAAATATACAGATCTGGTAAATACCTTCCTGCTTATAGTTCCGATTGGACGACCAATCCCATAAAATATCACAGCTATTCTGAGAGTTTTATAGGGCAAGGTAGTGGCTATGATTTAAGCTGGAATGACGACCTTATCTTTATTTGCAAATCAATGAATCCGACGTTGCCATTGGATGAGCAGGAATTTGAAATCGGACTTTTGAATTATGTTACTGGTTTGCAAACTTTGGTAAAATACAATCATATCAGCGTTCGTATAAAAGATGGCATAAAATATTTTTGGGCCTATAGCAATAACGGTAGAGATAAAATAAAAGAGCCTGAAATGTATCTTGAAACCGTTGAGGTGTATGACGAAAATATGAACAAAATCGGTGCCCAGTCTTATTTTGAAAGTGGGCGAAATAGCGACGATAATGTGATACTTACAGATCGGCTGACCGTTGTGAAAAACTATGAAGGTTTATGCGGGGCCATTTCTATTGAAGGAGAACTGGTGGTGCCCTTCAAATACGAATATGGTGAGTTGAAAATATCAGGCTCTAAGAATTTATACCTCTTTGAAATGGATGACAAGAAAACATTATATGACGGTAAAGGAAATGTTGTTATCCCGGAAAATTATCGCGATATTTCTTTCATCGAAGGAGGGACGATCATTGCGCATAAAGAAAAGAATGTCGACTTTTATTCTTCCGGATTTGATTTAATCTTAGAAGATGCCAACTTGATTGGTGCTTGTCATAACCTGGACAGAAATGGTCTTTTCGCCACTTACCCGGTGTGGCCTCCCGCTACCTTAACACTTGCCTTTATTGTAGATGATACATTAATGCTATACGACAATGACCAAATGATAAAAGGAGATTCAACCCGCTTTGATTTTAAACAAGACTATTTAGCCATTTTCAAACATCCGATCGATCGTTTTGGAAAAATTATCTCTTCAGAAGTGTCAAAACAAACCGCCAAAAAAGTTAAACTGAAAAGTCCATATCCGGGAACTATTCCAGTTGCTCATGTAAAGGATTCAATACCCTATTTCTATTGGCGATCTGAACAGAGCTTTTCAAATTCATACCGGTACTCCTGGCATCTTTATGATTCAGCCAATATCAAAAGAGTTAATGAAGTGGATTTTGACTTTCCGCTAGTTTCAGGCAAACCCTTCGTACGCATTTTTAAATCCAATGGTTTTTTCGGCATCATCTCAGAAAAATACGAGATCCTGGTTCGACCTGAGTATGAATTTATATATGAATTAGATGGCTGCTTTGCCATTCTTAGAGATGGATTGTGGCAAATTTATAGCCCGGTCAACGGATTTTCTTCTGAAACCTTTACGGCCATTTGTACCTATAGTTATAAACCCGGTCGCGTTGTTTTTAGCGGTAACAAAGTGGGTATTATTGGAAAATTTCTCCACTGAATTTTTTTTCGCTTCTTTTTTTTTCGCCGGGGGCCGCGGCCTTTGTCCCTCCCCGCGGCCCCCCCCCCCCGGCCCCCCCCGGGGCGCGGGGCGGGTGGGCGCCCCCCCCCGCGCGCACTGACCTTTTTCAAATCCAACCCCAATACCAAAAAAAACAAAAAAACAAAAAAAAACCAAAAACCCCAAAACCAAAAAAAAAAAACCAAAACAACAACAAAAAAAAAAACAAAACACAATTTTAAAAAACAGAAAAAAAAACCCAAATTCCAAATTTAATTAAAAAAAACAAAACAAAAAAAACCACAAAAAAATTACCAACCCACTCCAAAAAAAAAAATTTTTTTTAATTTTTGGCAATAGAAAAAAACTTTTTTTTGGAACAACCCCGGTCCGGCCGTACGGCCCCGGTTAAAAAAAAAACCACCAACCCTCACAAACAAAATCCCCAACTTATTAAAAAACCCCCAAAATTACAAAATATACACGCCCGTTTTTTGCGCCAAAATTTTCATCTACAAAACCACAAACCTTTTTTTGCGACACTCCCAACATTTTTTTCCAAAAACTACACTTTTGTTTTTTTCCCATCCCTCTTTAAAGCGAAACTGACCCCACTTTTTCACTCGAAACTGACCCCACTTTTTCAAGTGGAAATTGACCCAAAGACCTCAAAATTAAGTCGCTAGTCATACTGTTTTAGAACCATGTTTCTTTAGGTTTTGGATAAAAAAATCCGAAGCTAAATCCTACTCAAACATGGCAAACAAAACAATTAGTATGAGCAAATTAAAATAAATCATCAAGCTTCATTGTTCAGGCACTGGCAAAAGAACAATAGGCGAAACGCTTGGAATATCAAAGAATACAGCCAAGGCATACATTGAAATTTTCAGATCACTAAAAATAACTTGGGATGAGTTATCAAAAATGAGTGACCATGAAGTGGACCGACTTTTCATCCTGAAAAAAACGGTTGATCAACCTGAGAAACTAAAAACACTGTACGAGTTTTTTCCATACGCAGAAAAGAAGCTGCGGCAGCGGGGTGTTACGATTCACATGATGTGGGAAGAATTTTTAATAAAATCCTGATGGTTACAAAGCCACACACTTTAATAATTTATTCAAAGCTTATCGAAGGCGAGTTACTCCTTCCATGCACATGGATCACAAAGCAGGAGATAAAATGTATGTTGATTTTACTGGAGAGAAATTGGGAGCATCGTAGATCCGCAAACAGCTGAAATAATAATGCTTGAAGTTTTTGTAGCTGGCTTGGAGCAAGTCAATACACTTATGTTGAAGCAGTAGAATCACAAACTGTTGAAGACTTTATAAGCTGTTGTGAAAACGCGCTTCATTTTTTCGGTGGTTCGCCCAGGGCAATTGTTCCTGACAACCTCAAATCGGCAGTGATAAAAAGTAGCAAGTATGAACCCACAATCAATACCAACTTTGAACGTTTTGCAGATCATTATTCAATGGCTGTTGTTCCTGCACGAGCATATAAACCAAAGGACAAAGCATTGGTTGAAGGAGGAGAAAATTGTTTACACCGAATTTTTACACGACTCAGTCAAGACAAGTACACCTCTGTTTCATCGATCAACAAAGCCATTTATCACTTTTCTCTATGATCACAACGCACGTTCATTTTAAAGGCAGGGCATACTCACGTTTGCAACAGTTCGAAGAAATGGAAAAGCCTGCACTGGAGCCGCTACCAGAAAAAAGCGTTTTGAGATGCGCAAGCAATTGGATTTAACCGTGATGAAAAACGGTCACGTGCACCTTGGACCAGATAGACATTATTACAGTGTACCTTATTCTTACATTGGTAAAAAGGTGCGATTGTTATTCTCAAAATCTTTTGTGAAATCTATCACCGTCATGAACTCATTGCCTCTCATCCTCGCGTAAAGTCCCCTGCACAATTACACAACAGATCCCGCCCACATGGCCTCGATAACATCAATTTGTGAGTGATTGGTCACCGGGATTATTTTTTAAAACAAGCGCGTGAAATATCCCCAGATGTTGAGTTCTATATTGCACAAGTTCTCTTGAAAAAATTCATCCCGAACAAGCTTACCGAACCTGTCGTGGAATTTTAAACTATGCAAAACGGGTCGGTAACCAAAGGCTTATCCGCGCTTGTAACCGCGCACATAGTTATGGTCTTTACCATTACAATATCATAGAAACTATTCTTCAGCGCGGTCTTGATCAGTATGATGAAGATGATACACAAGAAGAACTTTCGTTCACTTCTCATGAGAATATCCGCGGAGAAGATTATTATCAGTAGTAACAATTAAAAACAAATATCATGAATGAATCATCATTAGAAAAATTAAGACAAATGCATTTGTACGGGATGCTCAAAAGCATTGCGTACAAATATTGAACAGAAAATGAAAAGCTAACACCCGATGAGCTGGTGTCATTTTTTAGTAGACTCAGAATGGGATGAACGCTATAACCGAAAGCTTAGCCGCACAATCTCCAACGCAAAGTTCCGCTACAAGGCATCCATTGAGCAACTCACTTTTGAAGACAATCGGTTCAACAAAATCAAGTCATGCGCGTTGCAAATTGCGAGTTTATCAAGAAAAAGAAAATCCCATTTTTACAGGCAGCACAGGAATCGGAAAAAGTTTCTTGCATCAGCAGTCGGTCACGAAGCGTGTTCACAAGGATAAAAGTTTTGTATCAGCACAGCACCAAACCTTTTTGCAAAACTGAAATGGCAAAGCTGACGGGTCGTACTTAAAGGAACTTGCTAAAATAGAAAAGCAAGATCTGCTCATTATTGATGACTTTGGAATCCAGCCACTGACGCACAAAGTCGCGCATCTCTCATGGAAATTATCGAAGACCGCCACGCCAAGGCCTCCACGCTACTGACCTCGCAATTACCAGTAAACAAATGGCACGAAGCAATCGGCGAACAAACTATTGCCGATGCGATTCTTGACAGAATCGTTCACGACGCGCATCGCCTGAAACTAAAAGGGAGAATCGTAAGAAAAGACAACTAAAAGAAGATCTTGTAAACGAGAAGTAAATTAACAAATTTGATAACCACTAAAACAGAAAAATGACCGCAAAAAAGCAACTTAGAAATGAGGGGTCAATTTAGAGTGAAAAAGTGGGGTCAGGTTGAGTGAAATATCCATCATAACCAAAAAACCGTTTTAACTATTTGGATGTTCGATTTTCGACATTTGCTAACTACTCGAGAGACTAACAAGTTGCACAATCGAGACAATAATAATTTGAATGTACAAATCGAAAAATGCAAAGAAGATATTCTATGGGTAATTTCAAGGTGCTGATGCTAATCATAAATCTATTGAAGATGCATAGGATTTTCGAGTAATCAATATGACAGTAAAATTTTGATTGAAGAAATGAAGGATGTTTTGAGACCGTTTCAGATTAACGTCATGATAAAAGTTGTTGCGAAAATAAATGGTGGCAACGTTTTTTTAAGAGATGACAAAAAACTAATTCGGCAAACTCAAAAATTAAAGAAGCCATAAACACGCCAAAGGAGCCACAAATCAACTCCAAAAAATCTTTGCTTGTCAATTCAGGCTCTGCAAATGACCGCGTTGTCAAACCAAATTAGCAAGAGTCGTGAAAGTTCATCCTCTCAAAGGAAAAAAAAAAAAAAACCCACAACAAAAAAAAAAAAAACAACAACCCAAACACCCAAAAAACCCCACCCCGCCCCCCCCCCCCCCCCCCCCCCCCCCCCACCACCCACCCAAATATCCCGCTGGATGGCGGTTTCCGCCATGATGGTTTTTCGCTTTTCTTATGTTGTGTGGAGTATATCAACTTTTAGTTCGCTTTAGCTTGTCGCTGCTTTTTTTAGGCTTTTCTAATGGTGTCTTTTCTGGATAGAGATTATCAGTTTCAACGATTCCGTAATTGGTTCTGACCTTGTCCAGGTTCCTGTTTGAACTATTTGGCGTATGTGTTGTTCACGGAAACGGATTTTGTATCTCTCATCATCAACTATAAATAATGTATCATGACTGCTGATTTCGATTTGATGACCGCGTTTTCGACCTAGCTTACAAAGCATCCATAAATCTTAATGCGCGCGGCACATTATCTTTTGCTACAGCAATTGATAGCAATCCGGATTTTGTATGAACCTCAGAAGAATATCGCCAATGTGATGTAGATTCTTTAGAGTTAAAATATGCCTTAGCCTGATCGATTAGACTATCAGGTTTTGTAAGTCGTTCTGGAATTTCAAGAAGGCTTGGATGTTCTTTCTCTATTACTTTTGTGAGCCGAGCCAAGCGCGTTAGGTAATGATCTTTTTCACTTGCTTCCCGATCAGAAAGTGTTATTTTTGTTTCTGTCCATTTGTCAGAAAGTACCAATTTTTCCCTCTCTACTTTTTTTCCGAACTGTACCTTTGCCAATGCCCGTTTTAGGAAATGGAATTTCATATTTATTACAAATCTTACGTAAACCTGTATCTGAAATTTCATAGATTTTTGCAAGAGAGGAAAATGGTTTCGACCATACAAGGTCATAGATTTCTTGTCGTGTGAATTCAGTTTTGTCCATATTGATATTTCATTTATGGATGCAATAATTTCACCGTTTCATTCCAATAAAACAAGGCTTCTCCTTTTAAAATAAATCTTAACGACTTATTCAAAAAGACGTAATCAGGATGCGCAATGTGATAATTGTCTATCGGAATTTTTTCATCAAATCTTACAATTGCGCCAGCATAATTCTTCAGCACAATTGCAGAAAGATAAGCAGCCTTTGCGCTTGCCACCATTGCATGTTCTATTCTGAAATTTCCGAGATAAACAAAATGGTTAAACGAACTTAATCCTTTACTTAAATCAGTAAATTGCTGTTTGCTTTCCTGTCCCAATTGTTTTTCTCTGCGTGCAATAATAAGTGCTGTTTCAATGGTGTCTTTTAAAACCTCCTCCTTCGATTTGATATTTCTTTCAGGTCGATATATTATTTCTGCTTTAACAGTTTCATTGTATGATTTGCGGAACAAATCAACGTCATCAATTGCATCAAACAAACAACCTATATCAAATAATTGTTTGATGATTTCCTTAAACATTTCAGAGCTTGAGGTTACACCTTCTTTGTTCACCGAATTTCTATAATAAGGAACTCCGGTTGTATTGGGTGCAAATGCGGTGAGTTTATCTCCGGTAATTGAATTGACACATGGGGTTTGTACAATGAGCGGTTCACTTTTTAATTTTAACCATTCTGTATTAATTGCTCGATGAACTAATTTCGGATACGCATTTTCAGCGAACAAAACATCCAATAAAATTTCTCTTTCGGGGTTTGCTATTGGTTGCCCTTCTTTTGTTGCACCAAAAGTGTTGGATTTAAAAATAAATTTGTAGTGTGCTTTTGGAACTCCTGCTTTATAACTTCGTCTGTCATCTAGTTCCATCCGGATAAAGGTATCTGATGACTCAATAATTTTATTCAGAAATTCTTCCAGTTCTTCTTTTGTGATTTTCGGATTTACAATTATATCAATGTCTACCGAAAATCGCGCAGGTCTCTCCAACAGAATAACCAAACTTGTTCCACCTTTAAATATAAAATCAAGGTCCGTTAGTTTTAATTGTTCTAGTAAATATAGAGCATGAATCATACTCTCGATGATACTCGGATCGCGTTTGTGCTGCTTTTGCTTTTCGTCAAGCCACTCTTTGGATAAGGATTCTTTATCTATCATTACTAAATTTGTGATGGTAATAATGAATTTGTTAAAAGGAATTTTTCAAGTTCTTCTTTTTTACTTCTTCTTGAAGCATAATAAAACAATCGTGTTTCATTCACTTCATATTTCTTAAATGCATTTTCAAAGATAATTGTTAATTCATGCCCTTGAAACGCATTGTATAATTCCGGATTAACAAAAACATCTACCAAAATTTTCTCAAGCGATGCAGTTGTGATTTTATCTACTGTATAAGTTGGGGCTTTTGTTATCAGGTTCAAAATGACAATTGAATCTTGGTTATCGGAAAGATAATTTTCTATTTCCTTTTTTTTTGGTTCAAAAAAAACGTTCTTATAATTTGAATCTTTCAGCGAATTAAATACAGAAGATGCTGCCTCACTCTCCACTTCTAAGATGGTCATAAATCTACCCGGTTGGTGCAACATAAATTCATTCAGCCATTTTGTATTCCATACAGATATTTTAGTGTAAGGAAAATTCTTTTTTACCGCTTTAAAGAGTGTTTTGAGTTTTGTTTCAACAAAAGGAATAAAGGTTGGCTGATAATGTAATGTGAAACGCGCCCTGGAAATGGAACGAATAATTTGTTTTTGTTTCAGATCATAAATTCTCCATCGGAAAGTAGTCTCTTTAAGTTCAGGATTGAATCGTAGAAAAAACTCATACAGCTCCATACGTGTAAAAACATCACGATTTTTAAAATGATCTTTTAATTCTTGTATCAGGAAAGTTTCAGTCAATTAAATGTTGGTTTTAAAAAATCAAAGATAGTACTATTTATACCAACAAAAGCCAATATTTAGTATTTATTGGCAAATGTTTGACAACAAACAAAGGACATAAAATTAATTTAAGTGGCAAATGTTTGTTATTGATAAATCCGTCTAATATCAATTAATTAAAGGGTTTAAACCACTTATTAGGCGAATTGCAAAATAGAAAAGTTTGAAATTTTTAATTAGCTATTTTCCAATTTATTAGGATTTTTGAATTGAAATGAAATTTATAATGTTGGTTTCCAATGTTTTAATTGCATACGTGAAGCCTCATTATTTTTTCAGGTTATATATAAAAGAATTTATTTTAGTTTTGAGACAACCATTTCGATATCTATACGTTTTTGTATTAAGTATGAAAAAAACTGTATCAGAAATCTGTCACGCCTTTTTTGGAGCCAACGCCGCTGCAAAATACATGGGTGACTACCGTTGCGTGCAGGGACGTGATTTTGACGCAGATGGTAACTACATTAATACAGAACCTCTGTTTTTTGACAGAGCTGAAATTACCTATACAAATTTACTAAAACCTCGGTCATGTTTTGTTTTCTTCTAAAGGAAGAATTTTTGCAACCGTTTGGCAAGGACAAATAAAAGAAGCCGTTGCAACAGGAACATTTATTGTTCTTGAGCCTCGCTCAAAAGAAATTATTCCTGAGTATTTGGCACTCTATTTAAATTCAAGCAAAGCAAAAAGGTATTTTGATTTGCATTTAAAAACTGCAACCGTAAATCATATAGGTAAAAAACAATTGGATCAGTTGGAAATTGAAATTCCATCCATACAGAAACAGCAATTATTGGTAAAAGCGTATCAGTTGATCGTGGAGGAAAAAAATCTGGCTACTGAATTAGTCAAACGAAAAGAAAAAATATTAAACACTTTAATTTAATAGGAATGGGACAAACTTCAAGAAATTGCTTTATAAGCTATCATCACGATTATGACGCGGATTACGTGGAAGATCTCCGCGATATGAAATCCGGAATGAAAGTAGCTGATTATTCCTTAAAGGATGATATAAGCCATCTTACCGAACAAACGATTTACAAAAAAATCAGGGACAAAATGAGAAACTGTTCTGTAACGGTTGTACTCATTGGTTCGCGCAACGGGCACAGAAAATGGATTGATTGGGAACTATGGGCTTCTCTGCGCGCATACACCCACCCAACCGATAATTATAAATCATTTAAACCAAATGGTCTTCTTGCAATTTATCTGCCCGATCAGTGGTCATATTCTGTGCCTGAACGACTACAGGATAATATAGATTCAGGTTATGCTGTATCCATGAAGTGGGAAAACATTGAACGTGATTTTGAAAGTAAAGTTAATTTGGCACATTGGCGCAGAACCAATAACGCACGTAAAATTGATAACTCACGGGAAAAAGTAAATCGCAACTCGTTTAATTTTTTAGGCATCAAAATTTAATAAAATGGCAGACAATAACAGACACAAAGTATTTATCAGTTTCCACCACGGAGAACCATTGTCAGACCCTTACTGCGGTCAAAAGTACAAAGAGCGTTTTGAAAGATTATTTTCATTGCACTACGACACGATTATTTCAAAATCAGTCCAGGATGGGGATATCAAGGATGGCATAACAACGGAAACTACGCGCCAAAAAATCCGGGATGAATATATTGCCGATGCTACAGTTACAATTGTTCTCGTTGGACCCGAAACATGGAAACGAAAACACGTTGACTGGGAAATAAGTTCGAGTATCAGGGATACTGTAAAAAATCCAAGATGTGGTCTGATTGGTATTCTTCTTCCAACCTACCAGGATTATAATCAGCAAGCGAACACCTTTAATCAATATACCATTCCTCCACGCCTGTGGGATAATAAAAAGAATGGTTTTGCAAGCATACATGTGTGGAATGAAAACCGACTATCGTTCAGGGTTGGATTCACGACGCATTTTAAGGAGGGATAAAATAATTCCTGATAATTCTTACCCGTCATTTAGCAACAACAGGCCATCTGATCAAAAAAAATGGTCTTATTAAATTTTGAATGATGGGAAAGTGGGCAGACTATTGTATTTCGAAACTAACATTATATGAGGGCCGGATTGACAACATAATTGTTTGTAAGGATAATGGTGAGAGCTTAAGTGATCCGGATGAAAAAATCGCGCTTGGATGGTATCTCAAGTAGAAGCCGGCAAAACCTTTTGTTCTATAAAGAAAAATAATTCAGGTTCTTGGAACAAAATTGGCGATGCAAATTATGACGGAAGCGTTTTTAGATGGTTTATCGTTCCAGAAAATTTACCAAAGCGTAAAGCATTCGTGAGCTATTACCATGCTGACGATGAGGAATATCGAACTGAATTTGACAATTTGTTTGACGATTTAGTGACCAGTAAGTCTGTTGAGGATGGAGATATTGATCCCGAAAACAGTGCGGATTACACGAAAATGCTAATTCAGAATGAATACCTTCACGACACTACTGTGTTGATTGTGTTGATTGGTGAAAAGACGAAATGCAGAATGCACGTTGATTGGGAGATATCTGGCGCTTTAGACTATAAGGTGGGAGATAAATATGCAGGATTGCTTGGTTTATTCCTTCCAAGTCATCCAAATTACGGTTCAGAAAAATACACACTCGGTTCAATCCCGAAAAGATTGGAAGAGAATGCCAAAAGTGGTTACGCTATATTACGACATTGGACTGACGATAGAAAAAAAATGCAAGAATATATTGAGGCTGCTATTGCAAATCGAGAAAACGATGCTAAAATAGTTAACAAAACAATCCCACAAATGACCAAAGACGAATGCAAATGAGAACTACTACAAATAAAAGCCCGCTGAACATATATGTTGCCTGGCACCCAAAATTTGCTGAGGGGAAAAGCTATGCGAATGAAATTTATTCAACTTTCTGTCGGGATTCAAAAAAGCCGTTGAGTCGTGGAATTGGAATTCCTGTTTTTTTTCGTAGTAAACACAATCCTACCACCAATCTTCCAATTGCAATAGATTTTAAAGAGGCGGACAGAAGCGCTATCGTACTTCTTATCGACGACGAAATGTTCAACGATGCTAATTGGAGCACATACGTTGATTCACTAATAAAAAATCTATCCCCCAATTTACGAATATTTCCTGTGGAGCTTAGTAAGTATGCGCGTTATCAAAATGAAGGTACGGCTTTAAGCAAATGTCAGTTTATTAAATTAAATCTCGAACAGGAGTTTGAAGATAAAGCAAAAGTAATCCGAAATGCGCTGCTTCACGACTTTTGCAGATTGATGATGAATATTGACGCTACTCCACATGCAAATATTCCTCCGCCGATTAAACTTTTTCTTAGCCACGCAAAGCTTGATGGCGAGATAATCGCGAAAGAATTCAGGTCACACATCGAAAATAATCTAAAGCTGAACACTTTTTTCGACGCTAATGATATTGCAGATGGTTATGATTTTGAAACGCAAATAAAAGCGAATCTAAAAAAAAGTGCTGTTATCGTTTTTCATTCAGATGAATATTCTAATAGGGAGTGGTGCAGGATTGAAGTGATTGTTGCAAAAAGAAACAAATCACCACTTGTTGTGGTTCACAATATTGAAAAAGGCGAAAACAGAAGCTTTCCTTATATAGGTAATGTTCCTACTATTCGGTGGAACAATAATTTCAATGACGTGATTGATTTGGCATTAATACAGGTATTGAATAACCGGTACTCTGTTGAAAAAATTGAAAAGGAAATCGTCTTATACGGCGTCGATAAAAAGTATAATTATGAACTAATATCAAGCCCACCCGAACTATTTAATTTTATTGATTTAGGAAAGAACAGGCCGAAAAACAAAAAAGAAAATATTGTTGTTTATCCTGATCCCCCATTGGGAATAGAGGAATTAAATGTTTTGAGCGAACTTGATTCAAAAACAAAATTTATTACACCAATTATGTTTTCCGAAATAATTTAACCATGACGAAAAAGAACGTAAATATTTCAGGTGTATCGGATTCGATTAGCGAACACATAAAACAGGATTTGGGGGCGGCAACGCACGTTGACATTTCCAAATTTCTATTTGGTAAAAAAATCGGTGTCTCCATTTCAGAAAGTGAAGATATAGAACTACTCGGTTTTTCAGATGCCCATCAGGAGGATGCAATGGTGGAGTTTGCGCGGTATTTACTTGTGCAAGGTGGTACATTGATTTATGGAGGTGATCTCAGGGATAAAGGTTATACTTTGCTGTTTTCTGAATTATCATTTCAATACCGAGACCGATCACAACATAGAAAAAACCATTTTATAAATTATTCGAGCTATCCAATTTATCTGAAGACTTCTAAAACGGAAGAATTGGAGTTTAAAAAAAATCGGGTGGAATATAAAAAGATCGCGCCACCCAAATCGGTGAAACCAGTTTCCGAAACATGGTTTCCTCCCCATACTCCCGAAAATAAATTAATCTGGTCTGCGTCATTAAAAAAGATGAGAGAAGAAATGAATGAAGCTACCGATGCGAGAATATTTTTAGGAGGTCGATCACAAGGATATTCCGGCATTATGCCTGGTGTCTTAGAAGAAGCATTCTTATCAATCGAATCCGATAAGCCGACGTATTTAATCGGCGCTTTCGGTGGTATAACCGGAGCAATTATAAAAGCATTGGAAGGTCAGAATCCTAAAGAAATTACCGAAACATTTCAGTTTTCAGACACAAATTACAAAGACTTCATAAAACAAATTCGTAAATCCAAAAAAGCAGATATTGATTACAAGAATATAACGAAAGCGTTGCAAAAATATGGGATGGAAAAGCTTTCTAAAAATAACGGCTTAACGAAGGAAGAGAATCAAATTTTGTTTACCACCCCGCACATACCGGTTATGATTCATTATGTTTTAAAAAGGATTGTCAGTTAAATTCAACAAAAAGAAGCGTTAAAATAATATTTATGAGCGTAACTAAAATAACCCAAGAAGAAATCAACTCAATAGCATGGAAGGCCTGCGACACTTTTCGCGGCACAGTTGATCCTGCTGAATACAAAAACTATATCCTTGTTTTTCTATTTATAAAATATCTTTCTGATGTTTGTAAAGACAAAAAAGAAGAACATGAAAAAAAATATAAGGGCGATGCGGAGCGTGTAAAACGTGCGTTAGAACGAGAACGTTTTATTTTACCACCTAAATGCGATTTCGATTTTATTTACGAAAAACGTAACGAAGGCAACATTGGCGAAATCATAAATAAAGCTTTAGATTCAATTGAAGAAAAAAATAAATTGAAATTAGATGGTGTATTTCGCAACATCGATTTTAACTCTGAATCTAATCTTGGACAAACTAAAGACCGTAACAGAAGATTAAAAAATTTGATTGAAGATTTTGCAAATCCGCGTTTGGATTTACGCCCATCACAAATCGGTAATCAGGATATTATTGGTAACACGTATGAGTATTTAATTTCTCGTTTTGCATCTGACAGCGGAAAAAAGGCGGTGAGTTTTATACTCCGGCAGAAGTTTCTACACTGTTAGCAAAATTATTAAACCCAAAACCGGGTATGCGCATATCTGATCCTACTTGTGGTAGCGGTTCGCTTTTAATTAAAGTGGCTAATGAAATTCCAAGCAACGATTATACTTTATTTGGACAAGAAAGTAACGGCAGCACTTGGGCTTTGGCAAAAATGAATATGCTTTTGCACGGTGTTGACAATGCTCGAATAGAATGGGCGGATACTTTAAATAACCCCCGTTTGGTTGAAGGTGATAAGTTGATGCAATTTGACATAACTGTCGCCAATCCTCCTTTTAGTTTAGATAAATGGGGACACGAAACAGCAGCGCACGATAAATACAACCGCCATTGGCGAGGACTTGCACCAAAAGCACGGGCGATTACGCTTTTATATCACACATGATCGAAACCACTGTAAAAAACTCCGGCAAGGTGAGTGTTGTTGTTCCGCATGGTGTTTTATTTAGAAGTGGAGCTGAAGGAAAAATACGTCAACAATTTATTGACGAAAATATTTTGGAAGCGGTAATTGGTTTACCCGCAAAATTATTTTACGGTACCGGAATTCCTGCTGCTATTTTAATTTTTAACAAAGGCAAAAATCAAAAGATGTTCTATTCATTGATGCGAGTAAAGCATTTCAGGAAGGCAAAAACCAAAACAAATTGCGCGATGAAGACATAAAAAAAATAGTTGACACTTATAAGGGCGGTAAAGAAATTGAAAAGTACAGCCATAAAGCCGCGCTTGAAGAAATTGCCGAAAACGGATATAACCTGAACATTCCTCGCTATGTTGACACCTTTGAAGAAGAAGAAGAAATTGACATTGCAAAAGAACAGGCTGAAATAGACATACTGGAAAAACGGTTGCAATAAAAAAAGAAATGGCTGGATATTTAAAAGAGTTAGGCATATAAGATGACTAAGTTGAAAATACAATATTGCTCCGATTTACATATCGAGTTCCCTGAAAATAAAAATTTTCTAAAACTAAACCCACTTAAACCTTTGGGTGATATATTGTTGTTGGCAGGTGATATTACACTATTTGCTCTAATGGAAAAGCAAAAAGATTTTTTCAAATACATTTCCGATAATTTTAAAACCACGTATTGGATTCCCGGTAATCACGAGTATTATAACTATGATGCCATTAATCGCAGCGGCTCGTTTACTGAAAAAATTAAAGACAATATTTTTTTAGTAAACAACACATCTGTAATTCACGAGGATGTAAAATTTATCTTCTCTACGCTATGGTCTAAAATTAGCCCTGCCAATGAGTGGAACATTGAACGAGGCATGAACGATTTTCATGTAATTAGATACAATAAATACAGATTCTCGGCACTACAATTCAATCAATTTCATACCGAAAGTTTAGATTATTTACAAAACGAACTCAAACAAAAACATACAGGTAAAACTGTAGTAGTGACGCACCACGTTCCTACTTTATTAAATTATCCGCAACAGTATAAAGGCAGTATTTTAAACGAGGGCTTTGCAGTAGAATTGTGTGATTTTATTGAACCGTCTAATATTGATTATTGGATTTACGGACACCATCACGCCAATACACCCGCCTTTAAAATAGGCAACACACAAATGCTTACTAATCAGTTAGGTTATGTGGCTCGCCAAGAGCATATTAACTTTAAAACGAATCAATTAATTGAAATATAATATGTTGTATTACAATATAATAAACTTAATTTAAATATGATAAACCTTGTTAGTTTATTATAGGTTTATTATCTTCGTAGAAAGAATAAAAATGAACGTAGAAGAATACATACAAGAAATAACTGGTGCTAATGCCAATTTAACTCAGCTTACAAAGGATGAGTTAGCTATAATGCCTTATTATTTAACAAGCACTTTTCGGTTTTACCATCTCGGCATTTTAGGCAAAGATTTTATAATGGTAGATATACAACATTATCCATTTAATGTTGCACAAATACAGCAGCAATTACAAATAGTAAGTAGCAATTTTGGTAAAAAAGCAGTACTTCAATTAAATCAAATTGACAGCTTGTTGCGGAAACGATTAATAGAAGCACGTATAAATTTTATAGCACCGGGCAAGCAACTTTTTTTACCCGATTTGCTAATTGACCTGAACGAGAACAAACACAATTTTACTCCCAGAGTAAAAAGCAAAAAATTACTTCCTTCAGCGCAGTTTATTTTACTTTATCATATCTTATTCAAACGAAAAGCGATTTTAAAATAGAAGAAAAATCGTTCAAAGAATTAGCTAATCATTTTAACTATACGCAAATGGCTATTACCAAAGCGGTAGATAATTTGCAAAGCCTGGAATTATGCACAGTAAAAGGCACTAAAGAAAAGTACATTCAATTCAGCGCCAACAATAGGCATGAGTTGTGGGGCATGGCAAAAGATTATTTAGTTAACCCTGTGCTAAAGCGAGTTTTTGTTGATGAGCTTCCCCAAAAATTGTATTACAAAAGTAACGCATCTGCCTTATGCCAATACACAGATATGAATCCTTTAAAGCAACAGTATTATGCAATTGACAAAACATATTATTTTGAGTTGCAAAAAGCAGGTAAGCTACTTAACGAAAACGAAAACGAAGGAAAATACTGCTTAGAAGTTTATAAATATAACCCCGAAAAATTAACACACAATGCACCCGTTGCGCGCGAGGAAGAAGAAGTAGTAGATCCGCTTTCTCTTTATTTAAGTTTAATAGGCACGCATGATGAACGTGTAGAAATGGCAATAGAACAATTAACAGATAAGGTACAATGGTAATAGGCATACAAAAATTTAAAGAGTATTTCAAAGAGTTTCCTGACCAATACATCATAATTGGCGGAACAGCTTGCGATATTATAATGGAAGAAAGAAACTTTGTACCACGCGGTACACAGGATATTGATATGATTTTAATTGTTGAAGCATTAAGTACCGATTTTGTAAAACAGTTTTGGTTATTTATAAAAGACGCAGGTTACGAGCTTCAACAAAAAAGTGCAGACGAACGTATTTTTTATCGCTTTCTGAAACCCGCAAACAAAGAATTTCCAAAACAAATAGAACTTTTTTCGCGCATACCCGATAGTGTTAATTTTGAAGGCGAAGGCAACCTTACACCAATTCCGGTTGATGATGATTTATCAAATCTTTCTGCCATATTAATGGACGAAGATTATTACAATTATACATTACAACATGCTATACCGCAACAGGATTTACGTTTAGCTAACATCGAAGCATTGGTGTGTTTAAAGGCAAAAGCATTTATCAATTTAACGGCGCAAAAAGAAAAAGGAGAACAAATTGATGCTAAAAAAATAGCAAAACACAAAACCGATGTTTTTAGATTGGCTGCAATGCTAACGCCCAATAGCAGTTTTGATTTGCCTCCAACTATTTTTAATGATTTACAAGCCTTTGCAGAAGCAATAAAAAATGACTTACCCAATAAACAAATGTTTGAAAACTTTGGTTTACCAAACGCAAATGCACAGGAAATTTTAAATCTATTAATTGCCAGTTTTGGTATTGAGAAAAATGAACAGTCTTAAATAAAAGATCCATTAATGGCAAAAAAAAACAATAGTAACACCAACAATTTAAACATCCCCAAAGGGTGGAAATACTTACCATTTGGCAATGTATTTGAATTTATACAATCACTTGCTCTGTCTCGCGAACAATTGACGTTTGATGAGCATGAAGGCGAAATATTTAATCTACACTATGGAGATATTCATGCAACATACAAGACTGATCTCTTAGATTTTGATAAAAGAAGAAAAGTACCAAGAATAAAAAAAATTGTAGAATCGAAATCACTTTCATTTTTAAAAGAAGGAGATTTAATTATTGCGGATGCTAGTGAAGATTATAAAGGTGTTGCAGCTAATCTCGAATTAAAAAATATTAAATCAAAAAAGGTAACAGGTGGTTTACACACTTTTGTTGCAAGAGATAATTCAGGTTTAACTGTAAAAGGATTTCGAACCTATGTTTTAAAAAATCCAGCCGTTACTAATGAACTTAAAAAATTAGCTACCGGAAGCAAAGTATATGGTGTTTCTAAAACAAATCTCACAAAACTAAAAGTCCTATTACCAACACTAAAAGAACAACTTAAAATATCCCAAATTCTATTTACTTGGGATGCCTTAATTGAAACCCTTGAGCAATTGATCTATAAAAAAGAACGCAGCAAAAAAGTCTTTATGCAGCATTTCTTGTCTCCAAATCAAAAACATGGAAATGATTCTAGAAAATCGTATTTATTGGGAAGTATTTGTGATTTTTTAGATGGTCAAAGAAGACCCATTAAGGAAGAAGATAGGGCCAAGATCAAAGGAAAATATCCTTATTACGGAGCGTCTGGCATTATTGATTATGTTAATGACTTTATTTTTGATGACGATTTAATTTTACTCGGTGAAGATGGCGAAAATATTCTTTCTCGAGCGTTACCATTGGCCTTCAGAGTTTCTGGCAAATGCTGGGTAAATAATCATGCCCATGTTTTGAAGCCGAAGGAAAATGTGAACATTGTTTACTTGACAAATTATCTTGAAAATATTTCCTATGAAAAATATAATAGTGGCACGGCACAACCGAAATTAAATAAAAAAATATGTGAAAGCATACCAATTTTATTGCCTTCTATTGATGAGCAAAAAAAGATTGCATCAATCTTATCAGCATCTGATTTGGAAATTGAAATATTAAAAAAGGAGTTACATCATATAGAACGATCAAAAATTGGTCTAATGCAAATATTGCTAACAGGTAAAACGAGAGTAGGGTTATAATAATGACGACACTAATTTCATATCAAGAGGCTTTAAAAAAAGCAGAAGCATTTACGAAAAAGCATTTGCTCTTGGGCAATGGTTTTAGTATTGCTTGTATTCCATCAATTTTTAGATACTCATCTTTATTTGAGCAAGCTGATTTTAACGCAATGCCACAAGTTAAAATACTCTTTGATAAACTTAATACAACCGATTTCGAATTAGTAATTAATGCTTTAAATTATGGTGGCATCGCACTCCAGGCATATAATGAAGCAGATGCAGCGACAAGTGGTTTAATGAATGAACACAGTAATCGCCTCAAGGAACTTTTAATTGAAACAATTGCGAAACATCATCCGGAATATCCAAAACAAATTGAAGAATCCAAAATAGCAGCGTGTAGTAATTTTTTAGCCACATTTTTAAATGGTGAAGGAAGGATTTATTCGCTCAATTACGATTTGTTGCTTTACTGGACTTTAATGTATGCGTTTGAAAGGAATTGATAAAAGAACCTAATGATGGATTTGGTAGAGATTCGAGTTACGATAATGGTGAGGTGAGTTACTCTAGTTATATTACTTGGCAAGGTGAAAGTACTGCGCACGTTCAAAACATACACTATTTGCATGGCGCTTTGCATGTTTTTGATAAAGGTTCGGAGATTGAAAAATTTACTTGGATTGATACCGGAAAACCGTTAATTGAACAAACGCGAGAAGCTCTTACGCAAAACAGATTTCCTGTTTTTGTTGCAGAGGGTGATAGTAAAAAGAAAATGGAGAAGATTACCCATAGTGGTTACTTGTATCACTCGTACAAAAGTTTTAGTTCAATCATGAAAACGAGTAGTAGAAAAACAAGTGTTTGTCTTTTTACCTATGGCGTGTCCTTTTCAGAAAATGATAAACACATTACTAAGAAAATTTCAGACGGGAATGTAAATCATCTTTTTGTTGGCATATATGGTGATGTCAATTCTGATTATAACAAATTGATTTTTGAAGCTGTAGAAAAACTAAAAAGAAAAAGAAGATTTGGAACACTTGATGTGACTTATTATGATTCTGCCACTGCACAAGTTTGGGGCGACTAAAAAAGAAGTATGATAAATAAAGCAATGAACGAAATACAATTGTCGATTTGGTTTGGTCTTTGGAGATCAATGGGCAATGATAAACCAATTTTGATTTGAACATTAACGCCAATAATGGCTGTATGTATACGGATTACCGGACAGGTGTTCCTAGAACAATCGATGTGCAAATTTCGTTAGTTTATAATGAAGATACAAATACCGTAACACTAATTCTTGGCAATTTGAATTTGTTGTTATGGATAATAACTTCTGACGGTTTTGGCATTCGTGAAAATGACACCGTCTACGAATTCAGTAAAATTTTGTAATCGCATGACAACACCATCATTTAAAGAAGACCATATATCTCAGATACCTGCTTTGCAGTTTTTGCAAAATATGGGTTTTATTTATTTATCTCCGGCGGAGGATTGATAAGCAGCGAGGCAAAGACAGTAATGTGATTTTAGAGCATGCTAGAACAACATTTTGCGCAGACAAAATAAAATTGAGTTTCGTGGTCAGCAATATGAATTCAGCAATTCAATATTTCTAACGCAATTAAAGCCATCAAAGATTTTCCGTTGCAAGACGGTTTGTATATACCAACGAAAAAGTGTACGATACACTTACACTTGGTAAAAGCTTTGAAGAAAATATTCAGGATGATATAAAATCATTTACCCTGCATTACATTGATTGGAAAAACTGGCGCAACAATGTGTTTCATGTTTCTGAAGAAGTGCGTATTGAGCGCGCG
>JADJYC010000018.1 GCA_016719925.1 Crocinitomicaceae bacterium
TTTTTCGTCTTGTCCAATGACTTTGAATTTTACAATGTCTCCTTCTTTAACAACCTCTTCACATTTTTCAAGTCTGCGGTGTTCAAGTTCTGAAATATGAATCAATCCATCTGTGCCCGGAAGAATTTCAACAAAACATCCGTATGACTGAATTGATTTTACTTTTCCTTCATATTCAGCACCAATTTCTACGGTTGGAGGGAAAGCAATCAAACGAATTCTGCGAACTGCTTCTTTCATATCGTCACCGTTAGCAGCAAGAATTTGTACACTTCCTTCTCCGGTTCCAGGTACTTCTTCAATGGTGATTGTTGTTTTTGTGTCTTTCTGTAATTGCTGAATGATTTTTCCACCTGGTCCGATGATCGCACCAATAACATCATTCGGAACCAGAAATCCTTCAATGCGCGGAGCATGTGATTTCATTTCTTTACGCGGTTCAGCAATTGTTTTGGTGATTTCATTCATGATATGAAGTCTGCCTGCTTTTGCCTGCTCTAACGCATTGGTTAAAACTTCAAAAGACAAACCATCAATTTTAATATCCATTTGACAGGCAGTGATTCCGTCTTTTGTTCCGCATACTTTAAAATCCATATCACCCAAATGATCTTCATCTCCTAAAATATCAGAAAGGATTGCAAATTTTCCGGTACCATCCGTAATCAACCCCATGGCAATTCCGGTAACCGGTTTTTTCATAGGTACACCACCGTCCATCATTGCCATTGTTCCGGCACAAACTGTTGCCATGGAAGATGAACCATTCGATTCAAGAATATCAGAAACCAATCTTACTGTATAAACAAAATCTGAAGGGATCATGTTTTTCAATGCACGCAATGCAAGATTTCCGTGACCGATTTCACGGCGTGAAACGCCGCGGTTTGGTTTAGCCTCACCAGTTGAAAACGCCGGGAAATTATAATGCAGCATGAATTTTTCATATCTTTTTTCAGTTGCAGCATCAATCATTTGTTCATCTAATTTTCCACCTAAAGTTAGCGTGGTCAATGATTGGGTTTCACCGCGTGTAAAAATAGCTGAACCGTGTGCGCTTGGAATATAATCAAGTTCTGTCCAGATAGGGCGGATCTCAGTCATCTTTCTTCCGTCGAGACGAATCTGCTCATCAAGCATGACGCGGCGTACAGCTTCTTTTTTTGTTTTGCTGAAATACTCGCTGATAAATGGTTTTTCTATTTCTAATTGTTCAGGTGTTAGTGAAGCAATATATTCATCTTTTATTGCACCAAAAAGTTCGCTTCTTTTGTCTTTTGAAGTAATTCCCATGCGGGCTACATCTTTACATTTTTCAAAAGTTGCAGCGTGAATTTTAGCTTTCACTTCTTCATTATGATTTTCATGCGAATAAGTTCTTTTCACTTTTGATTTCTCAACATTTGAAGCAAACATCAATTGAAACTCACATTGTTTTTTAATTGAATCATGTGCAACACGAATAATTTCAACCATTTCGGCTTCTGAAATTTCATGCATTTCACCTTCCAGCATAACAATGTTATCTGCTGTTCCGGCAATCATAACATCCACATCCGATTTTGCAAATTCTTCATAGGTCGGATTCACAATCCATTTTCCGTCCACACGACCAACGCGTACTTCAGACATTGGTCCGCCAAAAGGAATATCAGAAACTGCAATTGCTGCAGACGCTGCTAATCCACACATAGAGTCCGGCATATTGATACCGTCAAAGAAATCAGCTGCATCATAACCTGCGTGTCGGCGTGATAATCATCCGGAAACAAAGGACGAAAGCACGGTCACCAAACGCATGATCAAAACTTCATCATCAGACGGACGACCTTCACGTTTTAAATAACCACCCGGAATTTTTCCGTTAGCAGCAAATTTCTCTTTGTAATCTACCGTGAGTGGTAAAAATCCACTCCTTCTTTTGCTTCTTTAGCTGAAACTACTGTAGAAAGAATCATTGTTCCTCCGCATCTTACTACTACTGATCCATCACAAAGTTTAGCCAGTTTTCCTGTTTCTACGGTTATTTCTCTTCCGTTACCAGGGTCAATTGATTTTGTTACTATGTTCATACTTCTTGTTTTTTTGAACCGGGGGCTTCTTTTGTCCCGATTCTATGTTTGTTTAATTGTTACTTAATAATCCGGTGGCTTCGGCTTACTTCGACTTCGCTCAGTACAAGCCGCTCAGCCACCTTTGCTTTTTTTCGCTCAGCTACCTGCGCTTTTCTCGCTCGGCCACCTTAGCTTTTTCTCGCTCAGCCACCTTCGCTTTTTTCTCGCTCAGCCACCTTAGCTTTTTTCTCGCTCAGCCACCTTCGCTTTTTCCCTCTACGTCAACTTTGTTTTTCTCACTTAGCCAACTTTGTTTCTAATCTTCTGCTACCTCAATTCGACTCCCTCATTTAGTTCATTTTTTTGTTCACTAAGAGCAATTTTCTTGATCTTTTTGTTCACTGATGTCCTCAAGTGAACAAAAGAACATTGAAAAACAATTCCAATTGCCCCTTTTAACATAAAACTCCTTTAAAATTATCTTCTTAAATCAAGCTCTTTTACGATTGCTCTGTAGCGCTCGATGTCTTTTGCTTTCAAATAATCCAAAAGACTTCTTCTTTTACCAACAAGCAACTGAAGTGAGCGTTGTGTTCCGAAATCTTTTTTATTCGTTTTCAAATGTTCAGTCAGGTGAGAAATACGGTGAGTAAACAACGCAATTTGTCCTTCTGCTCCGCCGGTATTTTTTTCACTTTTACCGTGCTTTTTAAAAATCTCTTGTTTTTTTTCTTTTGATAAATACATGCCAATATTTGGTTAAATGATTCTTATGTAATTTACATCTGCCTTACCTTAAGACAGGGCGCAAAGATAGTAATAAAATTAATTCAGATGCCGTAAGACAGAAAAAATGCTAGTTTTTAAGCATGTGCAGCAAATGAGAAAGCTTGTCTTTCAGTTCTTTCCGGCTGACAATCAAGTCCAGAAATCCGTGTTCCAGCAAGAACTCAGCAGTTTGAAAGCCCTCTGGCAAATCTCTGCCTATTGTTTCCTTTACAACGCGCGGACCGGCAAAACCAATCAATGCACCCGGTTCAGAAATATTAAGGTCTCCCAGCATAGCAAAAGAAGCCGTAACTCCTCCGGTTGTTGGATCTGTTAATAAAGAGATATAAGGTAGTTTAGCGGCGGAAAGTTGTGTAAGTTTTGCAGAAGTTTTTGCCATTTGCATCAGCGATAATCCTGCTTCCATCATTCTGGCACCACCTGATTTGGAAATAATCATAAACGGGCATTCCAGTTCTATGGCTTTATCAATTGCACGGGCTATTTTTTCACCAACAACAGATCCCATTGATCCGCCGATAAATTTAAAATCCATGGCAGCTATGACAAATTCTTCTTTGTTCATTTTACCGTGAGCAACGCGGATAGCATCATCCATTCCTGTTTTAGAACGCTCATTTTTAATTCGGTCAGTATATTTTTTAGTATCTGAAAATTCCAGCGGATCTCCTGCAGACAGGCCTTTTGAAAATTCAGTGTATTTGCCGTTATCAAAAAGAATATTGAAATACTCCAGTGATCCGATCCGGTCATGATGCTCACAGGTTTTACAGACAAAAAGATCTTTTTCATGTTCATCATGCGCAACAACCGTTTTGCATTTAGGACATTTATACCAGAGGCCTTCCGGTGTTTCTTTTTTATCTGCAGTTGAGGTTACAATTCCTTCTTTTTTTCTGGTAAACCAACCCATAGTAATTTTTTTAGTGAATCAAATTCAAATCAGGCAATGGTGATTGAATTATCAAGATATACATCCTGAATGGCGTTCAATAATTTTATTCCGTCTTTCATGTCTTTCTGGAAAGCTTTTCTTCCAGATATCAAACCGTGACCTGCTGCACGTTTGTTGATAACGGCAGTTTTAATTGCTTCCTGCATATCAGAAACGCCACTGCCGGTTGATGCACCACCAGAATTAATCAATCCGTTTCTTCCCATATAACAATTTGCAACCTGATATCTGCACAAATCAATTGGGTTATCAGTTGTCAGATCTGAATAAACTTTTCGGATGTGTTTTACCAAAATTGATAGCGGTATATCCACCATTGTTTTCTGGTAATTTTTTGTTTAATGATATCTGCCTGAATGGTTACTCCGAGATGATTTGCCTGAGCAGTAATATCTGTAGCCACGTGATAATCCACACCGTCTTTTTTGAAACCATTGTTGCGCAGATAACACCAAAGTATGGTTGCCATTCCCAGTTCATGTGCACGCTCAAAAGCCTGTGCAACTTCAATTATCTGCTGATCAGATTCAGGCGAACCAAAATAAATGGTAGCGCCAACTGCAGCGGCTCCTATATTCCAGGCTTCTTCCACAGATCCAAACATAATCTGATTATATCTGTTTGGGTAAGATAAAAACTCGTTGTGATTTATTTTTACAATGAACGGTATCTGATGAGCATATTTACGGGCACAAGACGCAAGCACACCATAGGTTGATGCTACGGCATTACATCCGCCTTCAACAGCAAGTTTTACAATGTTTTCAGGATCGAAGAAAATTGGATTTGGCGCAAAAGATGCACCGGCAGAATGTTCAATTCCCTGATCAACCGGCAAAATAGAAACATAACCAGTTCCTGCAAGGCGTCCGTGATTATATATGGCTTCCAGATTTCTCATAACCTGGATGTTGCGGTTGGTAGGCGCAAAACATCTCTCCACAAAATCAGCTCCGGGTAAATGAAGCAGATTTTTTGAAATGGTTTTGCATTCATGCTTTAATAGATCTTCACCTTCTTTACCAAGGATTTCAATTACTTTGCTGGACGCCATGTTCTGTTCTTAAAAATGAGTGGGCAAAATTAATAAAACTTTCGAATCGGAAACCCTGAAACAGGGAGGTAGTTTTAAACGGATTTCAACTTTGCAATGCGTTGAGTAATAATGTTAAGGGCGAGTTCCAGTTGTTCTTCCCGTGTTAATTCTGAATTATCGATCTCTATTGCATCTTTTGCTTTTTGCAACGGACTGATTTCACGGTTCATATCAATATAGTCACGTTGGGAAAGACTTTTTTTAACATCATCCAGACTGAGATTTTCGCCTTTTTCCAAAAGCTCAATTAATCTTCGCTGAGCTCTTACATCATTACTTGCAGTCATGAATAGTTTTACTTCAGCATCCGGAAAACCACGGTACCAATATCGCGTCCGTCCATAACAACCTTTCCTTGTCTGCCCATATCCTGCTGAATAGCAACCATTTTTTCACGCACTTTACCTATAGTACTGATCGGACTTACTTGTTTAGAAATAGCTGAAGAGCGGATATCTTTTTCAACATTGTTACCGTTCAGATACGTTTCAGATTTTTTGGAATCGCGGTTGTAATTAAAACTGATAACTGTATTGACAAGTTCATCCAGCACCTGTGATTCAATATACGCTCCGTCTTTCAATAATCCTTTGTTGATGAGATGAAGTGTAAAAGCCCTGTACATGGCGCCACTGTCAACATACACATAGTTCAATGCATTGGCAATATCTTTTGCCAGCGTGCTTTTACCGCATGATGAATATCCGTCAATGGCAATGGTAGGAAATTTCACAGTACAAAATTACTATAAATTATCTGGCAGAACCAGTTCGTAGCCAGTTCCGTTTTCAACTTTTCTTTCAATAGTACCATCCAGTTGTTCAGCCAGAGATTCTATCAGTTCCAATCCAAATGAAGATTCTTTTTGTTTGTCTCTCCACTTTCCGTTATCAGAATAACGTATCAGAATTTTTCCATTTTTTTTCATTACAGAAATTTCAATGCTGCCGTTTTTCATTTCAACAAAAGCATGTTTGAGCGAGTTGGAAGCAAGCTCGTTAAATAGCAGGGCCAGCGGAACAAGTGACCGGTTACTGATCAGCTCGAGATCAGATTTTATGGTTGTTTCAATTGGAATAGAAACAGAATAGGAATCAATTAAATCTTTCAATAAAGTTTTCAGATAATCTTCCAGATTAATTTTTGACAGATCTTTATTCTGATACATTTTTTCATGTATTAATGCCATGGCCACAACCCGGTTGGTTGAATCCTTAAACATTTCAATTGTGTTCTGATCACGTGCATCTTTTGATTGCAGACGCAGCAGACTTGTTATTACCTGAAGGTTGTTTTTTACCCTGTGATGAATTTCTTTAAGCATCACCGTTTTTTCTTCATTTTTTTGATGGACCTCTTTGTTTTTTTCTGTCAGTTCACTGTTTGTTTTCAGGTAATTTTCTTCAGCCAGCTGCGTCGTTTTAATAAACTGAAGAATAAGAAAGGAAATGATTAATCCGCAGATAATGGTATTAAAACTAAGTGCTATCAATTCACCTTCAGCCATAACTATTCGGGTACTCATATTATAATTAAGCTGAACCAGAATGAAGTAAATAATTGCAGAAGAATTCACTGCAAGCACTGCATTTCCCCATACTTTCCCTAACGTAAAAAATGCGTAAAGAACGGTGATAACCATCCAGAGCGTATCCACAAGATGGAAAACTGTTGGGAAACCTATCAATGTATAGGTACACAAAACAACACCAAAAACAGTAAACAGGATGGAAGGTGTTTTGTATTCTCCTGTGGTTTTAAGAATAACTAAAATCAGAATTGGTACAAAGCATCCAAATAATGTTGGAAGATAAGTAGGCTGATCAAATAAAAACAATGCAAAAGCCAGCACTGGTAAAGCAAAAGCCAGAAATAAATTAATATTCCAGTTCAGATTGAATCTGGCCATATCAAAATAATTGGTGTATCTGGTAACAGGTTTGAAAAAGGGCATTTCAGCAACGAATATATTCATTCGCCGTAAAACCGTTTTAGAAAAAAGGAACTAAAAACACATCCGACTCATTCATACGCGGATAAAAACTTAAATTTGTACTATGTCTGTATTTCAGAATTCAGTTTGCTGGATCACCGGTGCTTCCTCAGGAATAGGAGAGGAACTGGCAATTCAGCTCAATGACAAAGGCGCAAGAGTTATTTTATCTTCCAGAAATTTTGAGCAGCTTGTTCTTGTGCAGAAAAAACTGAAGTATCCTGAAAAGTCCGACATCATCTGTATTGATCTGGAACATTCCGAAGGATTTCATTCGTTGTCTTCAGAAATAGTAAAGAAATATAACCGCATTGATTTTTTATTCAATAACGGAGGCATCAGCCAGCGCGGAGAGGCAGCTGAAACTTCACTTGATATTGACCGCAAAATCATGGAAATAAATTACTTTGGAAATATTGCAATGACCAAAGCAGTTTTGCCTTACATGCGTTCTCAAAAATCAGGACACATTATTGTCATTTCGAGTATAGCCGGGAAATTCGGCTTCTTTCTAAGATCTGCCTATTCAGCTTCTAAACATGCATTGCAGGGTTTTTATGAAAGTCTTTTGCTGGAAGAAGAAAAAAATAACATACATGTCACGCTTGCTTATCCCGGAAAAATCAATACGCCTATCTCAAAATCCGCTTTAAATTCAAAAGGAGAATCTCACGGTGAAATGGATCACAATCAGGCAACCGGAATGCCAGCTTCAGTGTGTGTGCAAAAATTGCTCAAAGCGGTTGAATCAAAGAAGAAATCAGTGTTAATTGGTAATAAAGAAAATTTGGGCAGTGCATATTAAAAGAATCTGGCCAAACCTGTTCTGGAAAATTATCCGAAAACAGAAGGCTGTATAATGAATTCACTTTCTGATATCAAATCTGCCAGATCATTTTTTGAATCCGGAATTCTTGAAGCTGACAGTCAGATTTCAAAATTGCGAACAAAACTCGTGTGGTTTGCTTTGTTCAGGTTATTGCTTTTTTGTACGGCGTTTACTCCGTTTTTTTCAAAGAAATTCCAATGTGGATTGGCACGGTGATTTGTGTTTCATTTCTGGCATTTTTTATTTTCTTGTAAGCCGGTATACAGATTTGAAAATCAGGAAAAAAAGTGGGAGATAAAAAGGAAATTGTGTGCAGATGAAATTCGTGCATTAGATGGAGATTATTCAGAATTTTCAGGCGCAGACGCTTTGATTAACCCTCAGCACGTTTTCAGCTACGACATGGATTTTTTTGGAAAAAAATCATTTTTTCAATCCATCAACCGTACATCTTTATCTGAAAGTGAAAAATACCTGGCTGATTTGTTTTTGGAAAATTCAGCTGGAAATATTTCTGAGAAACAAAACGAAGTAAAACAATTTCAAAATAAACCAGAATTCTGTCTGAATTACAGGGTTGCTTTGAAATCAATAGATGAACCGTTTAATCAGGAAGATTTTCTGGCAGGGATCAGAAATTATACAAGATTGATTCCGGAAAAAGCTGCTTTGATTTCATTAATTTATGGAGTAGTTTCTGTTCTGCTTTTTTTGTTGGTTTTTATTAATCTGATAACCTGGCAAATGTTGCTGATTCCTTTTTTTGCAGGTCTTGCAATCACGGGTTTATATTTGAAAAATACCGGAAAAATACAATTAAAATCAGGTAAAATTTCAGGCAGTTTGGATGGAATTTCAGATGCGCTGGAGAAAATTGAAAATGAATCAGATCTCAAAATAAATCAGACAGAAAAAAAATCAGGTTCAATCAGACAGTTCAAAGCAATAATCAGCGCACTTGATCAGGGGAACAATATTTTCTTTGCCCTGTTTGCAAACGGTTTTTTTCTTTGGACACTGAGACATGCCTGCCGTGCTGAAAACTGGATATTAAAAAACAGTCATGAACTGGAAGATCTTTGTTTGCTGATTAATAAAACTGATGCATTGGTGTCAATGGGAAATTATGCATTTACACATCCGCATTTTGCTTTTCCGGCAGTTGTTCAGAATGGTCAGTTCCAGATAGAAGCAACAGGATTAGGGCATCCTTTGCTGGGTTCAAAGAAATGCGTGAAGAATGATTTTCAAATCAGAGAGAATAATTTTTTAATAATTACCGGCGCAAATATGGCTGGAAAAAGTACATTTTTAAGATCTGCCGGAATTTCAATTATTATGGCCAATGCCGGTCTTCCGGTTTGCGCTGAACATTTTATATACAAGCCCGTCAAATTAATTTCAAGCATGCGCAGTTCAGATTCACTCGTTAATGATGAATCCTATTTTTTTGCAGAACTGAAACGTCTGAAAATGATCGTTGATACTATTGAAACAGATTCGTATTTTATTATACTGGATGAAATTCTGAAAGGTACAAACAGCAAAGACAAAGAAGACGGCTCACGCAAATTTTACAACGCCTTGTCTCCACAAAGTCCTCAGGTTTAATTGCAACGCATGACCTGAGTCTGTGTGAACTGGAAAAAGAAAATAATCAGATTGAGAACTATTATTTTGATGCAGAAATTTCAGGGGATAAACTTCATTTTGATTATCTGATGAAAAAAGGAGTTTGCAAAAACATGAATGCTTCATTTCTGCTCAGGCAAATGAAAATTGTCTGATGCTCTTATTTTAGAAATATTGCGTTACTTTTACATTACTGAACAGCTTAAGTAAATCTTTTAGAACACATGTGCGGAATATTCGCGGCCATTTCTGTTGAGCGCCCTTTTGAACAAAAGAGACGGATTGACTTTGATGCAGCGTTGAATTCCATGGCGCATCGTGGTCCGGACGCCGGTAAATCTGAAATTTTTTCATTTAAATCTTCTTCTGATCAGTTTCAATTTATTTTTCGGGCACAGACGTTTGTCAATTATTGATCTGGATGTTTCATCGAACCAGCCGTTTGAATCAGACGGTTTGCATATTATTTTCAATGGTGAGATTTTCAATTATCTTGAACTGAGAAATGAACTGGGCAATGAATATCAATTCAGAACCAATTCAGATACCGAAGTCATTTTACAGTATTATCGCAAACATGGAATTGCCGGCTTTGAGAAATTCAACGGGATGTGGGCGTTTGTGATTTATGATTCGATCAGAAAGAAAATTATTATTTCACGTGACCGGTTTTCAATCAAGCCGCTTTACATAGTTGAAAATAACGGAACCATTCTTTTGTCTTCAGAAATCAAAGCACTGAAAAAATGCGGTTTGAGTTTATCACCTGATGTGAATTCAGTTGAGCGTTTTCTGAATCAGATGCTGATTGATACTTCACTCAGTACTTTTTATAATGAGATAAAAATTTTTCCGGCCATGACTGCGCGGGAAATTGATCTGAAAACAGGAAAAACTACTGATCAGCGATACTGGAATTTTTCGATGCCGGAGATGCCTGCTGCATATGGAGACCGTAAAGAAGTTTTCAGAAATTTGCTTCTTGATTCGCTTAAACTGAGATTGAGAAGTGACGTTCCGCTTGGAACTTTATTGAGCGGCGGGCTTGATTCAAGTGCTATTACTGCTTTGATTCATGATCACATCAATAAAGATGTTCAGTCTTTTTCAGTAGTGTCTGATGAACGCGGATATTCAGAAGAAAGTTTTGTTGATTTACTGGTAAAACAAAAATCAATTCATAACAACAAGCTCCTTTTCAGACCAGAAGACGCACTGGAAAATATTGACCGTGTTTTACAAATTCAGGATGAACCGTTTGGTTCTTTGTCTGTTGTTGCCCAATATCTCCTTTTTGAGAAAATAAAAAAAGAAGCAAACATTACTGTTTTACTGAGCGGTCAGGGCGCAGATGAAGTTTTACTGGGATATCATAAATATTTTTTCTTCTATCTGCAGCAACTCAAAAAAAATCACAGGTATTTTAAACTAGGAGGGCAGGTTTTTTCATCCTTGTTAAAAGGAATATCCGTAAAACAATTTACCTGGAAACAGGCTAAACGTTATTTACCGGGCAGAACAAACAGAGGAAGAGATTATTTTACCAGAAGTTTGCAGCAGGATGCAATCTGGCAATTTGATTCAATTACTGATCGTCAGATTCAGGATATCAATCATTTTCAATCCCGCAGCTGGCACACTATGAAGACCGTAATTCGATGGTCTGTCACTTAGAAGTACGATTACCCTTTATGGATTACAGGCTTGTAAATTTTCTGGTGCATGCGCCCGTTGAAGACAAACTCAAAGGTGGATGGACAAAATATTTATTGCGCGATACCGTGACAGAATTACCAGAACAGATCCGGTGGAGAAAAGACAAACAGGGATTTGTAACTCCCGAAGAAAAGTGGTTTGAAGGTGCGCTTGGAAAATTTGTGGCGGATTATTTTAATGAAAAATCGATTCTTGCAGAAATGGGAATTCTAGACAGAAATAAATTTCAGCATGCGGTAAAAAACTTCAGACAGAATTCCAAATGGCTTGGCTACAATGATCTCTTTACTGTATTTATTACAGAAAAGTGGTTAAGAGAAAATTTCTGAAAATAGTTTTCAAAAATTACATTCCTTCCAGAACAGTTGCTGTAATTTCCAGATGTGATTCAGAAGGAACTGTATTGGCTTTTACCGTAATATTTTTTGTAACGGTTTGTCCAACCTGACCTTCTTTTGGTCTGAAAATCACATCCAGTTCACCCACTTCTCCGGGGAGCAATTGGTTTGTCTGGTTTGTTTGGAACCGTGCACCCGCAGGAAGCTGTAGCCTCGTCAATAATCAGCGGATGATTTCCGGTATTTTTGAATTTGAATGTGAATTTATTTTCACTCGGATAAAAAACATTTCCAAAATTGTGAGATGTTTCAAAGTACTCGATAGTAGTTATCTTGTCACTTGCTGATCCGTTTGCTCCGTTGTTTTTATCATTGTTTACTTTGTTATCACTTTGCTCAGGATTTGTTGTGGCAACTACTGAACTCTGATCTCCGTCATTCAGTTCTGTTCCGTTTTCATTATCTGATCCGCAGGCAAAAAATGCAAACGAAGTAAGTATTATCCATGTTCTGTTCATAATACACATGTGTTTTTCAGTTCATCACAAAATTAATAATCCAATCCCAATTCTTCAATTCTTTTTCCTTCAATGAGTTCAAGTCCTTTAATGAAAGCTTCATTCTCATTGATGTTGTATATCTCATAAAACTTGGCAAAATCCCAAATTAGATGCAATCCGTGCTTTGATCAAGGTGTGAATTAGTTTTTTGAAGTTAAATAATCTGATTCTGAGGAATTCCATCCTGCTTTCACCTGTTCCCAGAATCCAGGCATGGCTTCTTTTTCAATGTCAAAATCAGATCTGAATTTTTCAAAAAGTAGGGTAAGCTGCATTTAGTTTATCGCGGTTGTTGTCTACATAGCTGAAAGCGTATGTACTGATAGATCCTTTTCTGCTGATATCACGATACATCTTGGAAATTTCCATGGTGTCAATCGGAACAAAAAATCCGGCATTACACCACCGCCGCCATAAACAATTCTTTTAAGTTTTAAAGTTTGATATTGCAAGGAATCAGGGAATTTAATACTGTCCTGATGCATTAGTTCACCACTCAGATATCGGTTCAAATCAGCTTGAAAATAGGCATCTACGCCATCATCATAAGGTGATTGAATAAATCTTCCGGAAGGAGTGTAGTAACGAGCAATGGTAATTCTGACCTCTGATCCGTCACTTAATTTGTAAGGACGTTGTACCAGTCCTTTCCAAAAGTTCTTCTTCCTACAATCAATCCTCGGTCCCAGTCCTGAATAGCACCGGCAACAATTTCAGAGGCAGAAGCAGAATTTTCATTAACCAGTACTACTAATTTTCCTTTTTCAAAATGTCCGCTCTTTGTTTCGTCGTATAATATTGACCGTTACTGTCTTTGTTATCCGCAACCATGTTCTGACTTGGTTGTGCGCGACCTTCAGAGTAAACAATCAAATTGTCGTTTGCTAAGAAATTGATCTACCATGTATTTTGCAACATGCAATAATCCTCCGGGATTTTCCTGTAAATCAAGAATCAGATTTTTCATTCCTGCTTTTTTCAATTTCAAAAGAGCTTCCTTGAATTCATCCATGGTTGTTCTGGCGAAACTGGTCACCTTGATGTAGCCTGTTTTTTCAGTCACCATATATGAGCTGGCAACACTGAACAATGGAATTTTGTCGCGGCGAACATCGTAACTCAAAATCTCATTTTCACCTCTGCGTTTGATTCCAAGTACGACTAAAGAACCTTTTGTTCCCATCAGTCGTTCGCGAACACCAGGAGTTTGAAGGCCAACGCCTGCTACAGTCTCTCCGTCAATGACCACAATTTTATCTCCGGCACGCACACCAACCAGTTCACACGGACCTCCTTCAATGGTATTCACCACGGTGAGTGTGTCATCAATAATGTCAAAACGGATTCCGACTCCCACAAAACTACCGTCAATTTTTTCATTGGCACCTTGCACTTCTTCTTTGCTAATAAGGTAGCTGTGCGGGTCCAGTTCCTTGAGCATAGCAACTATAGCTGCATCCGTAATAGCTGCGCCATCAAATTCATCCACGTAATAGGAGCTCAGATAATTGAAAACTTCTTCAAATTTTCCGGTTGTTTCATTTCCTTTTGCTGAGGAAAGAGGTTGAAAAGGAAAACGTGATGATGAGATTGAAAGAATATGTTTCATAATATGTGTTACTTTTTTAGTGGGTTGGTATTGTTCTTGTTACAGATAATTTATATGACTGAAGATCATTTGCGAAAATATTAAAAAAATCAGTCTTGTTTTCTTATTTTTGTTAACATCCCTCAATAATTATGCCGGCTTCATTGATGAACAGCTTTCTTATAAGCCGGTTAAAAATTGCTTACGATGAAAAATATGAAATTATCCTTTCAAAACTAGAATCTTGACCTTGAAATTAGTCAGTTTGAAGTTCTTCTCAAAGCTTATAAGTATGAAGAGGAGTTGCTTGTTTTTGTGCGGAATAAAATGGAGGATCAATGGCTGGAGTATGACACACTGAGTTTTGTTCGTCGAGTGGCACTTTAGGTCCAAAAGTAAGAGCAAGGTGATATGCAGGTTCCGGGAAGGTTATTATTATATCAATCATTTTAATCCTTACAGTCTTTTTCTTGTCGCTGGTGAATAACTTATCCCAACAAGCCGATATATTAAAAACGTCCGCCGCCGACAAAGGAGATGGAATTTACTTTCATGGCGATTGTGCTACAATTGGCTGTATCCCACTAACATGACAAGTTATTAAAGAAGTTTATATTCTTTGCCGCCTTGCCAAAAATAACGGTCAGATACAATCGGTGTGCACATTTTTCCATTTCATCTGACGTCAAACAAACTTAAGGCAGCCGTTCAGCAAATCCAGAGCATGCCATCTTTTGGAGTCAAATCTGAAATCAACAGAAAACTACTTTGACAGCCTTCAAATTCAAAAAAAATACTGTTACAGAAGGCCGGTGATTATTCTATGCGAATTAAGTCAATGAACTTTAAAGCCGGTATAATGACTTTAACGTAATGGTTTAGAATAGACCTAAAACCAAAGGACCTGATACATTTTGTACTCTTTTAAAAAATGTTATCTTTCAGTTAAATCAGAAAAAATATCTGGGGGCGTAATGTTAGTTTTACAAAGTCATTCTACCTTTTTTGTTGGCATTTATTTTCCATTTTAACCAGAATCTGATTGCTCAGGTAAGTGTAAAACCAATTTGGTTAATGCCGATAAAAATAAACTAGCCTATAATTTTTCAAAATCGCTTAAACTTTATAAAGAAGTTTTTACAGTTGACGCGCAAAATACGCATGCGCTGGAATCTATCATTGATATCTACATGTATGATTATGAGCTCTATGATTCGGCAAAGTCTATCTGCGAACAGAGTCAAATGCTTAAAGCTGACACCAATTATCTTGCTTTTTTAAATATGCTGATTGTTTGCGCATGATGGAACATCACAATGAAGCTTTCAAGCATTATTACCTCTGTAAAACATACTGGAAAAAATGAAAATTAAATCAGCAATTAATCATGCAATGACATGTCAGTATTGCTTATTGCCAAAATGCCTTAAACAATCAAGAAGCTATTTACGAGCCTTATGCCGTCGAGAACATGGGGTTTTTTATCAATTCCATTGAGCGAGAATATACGCCGGTATTTATAGAATCTGAAAGTTTGCTATTGTATAATGCCCGGTATAAAGATTATGATGCAGAACTCATGTCAGAAGACAATAAATATTTTGAAAACATCTATTATTTTGATCTCAATGAAAGTGTTGCGTCAACATTTAATCCTGAAATAGATCAGAAAAATCACGTAGCTGTAGTTAGCAGAACGTACGGTGGAGATACCATTCTGGTCTGCTACAAAAATACGCTCTGGTTTTCTTCATTTGGGGCTGATCGTTTAAAGAGTCTTAGTTTCGTTGCCTGTGCCTCTAAACGGATATTATTTTCAGCCGCACGGAACTTTTTCAGGGGATAACAAAACATTTATTTTCAGTGCTAAAGCGGAGAATGATAACCTTGATTTATATGTGAGTTATTTTGACGGTACACTTTGGTCAGTTCCGGTTCCGCTGAGCAACAGAGTGAATAGTGGATTTGATGAAGACGGGCCTTATTTATGCAAAGACGGCAATACACTTTATTTTTCTTCAAAAGGACACAACACATCCGGTGGTTATGATTTTTTGTTTCAAACTGGTGAATGGAGAATGGACAACGCCGGTAAATATGGGGTACCCTATGAACTCTGCAGGTGATGATATTTACATCACATGGTATGAAGATGGCAGAGGAGGTTTTTTTTCATCAAACAGAGCAGGAGGTTTTGGAGGAATGGATATTTATTCGTTTGGAATGGTAAAGAAAACCATTACCGGAACAGCAATAGATAAAAATGGAAATCTACTTTCTGCAGCGACTATTGAGCTGAAAGATATTGCCACAAATGTTGACCGTTATGTCACTACCGACGAAATGGGAAAATTTACTTTCTGGTTGATCCTGATAAAGAATTTACAATTATTGGAATGAAAGAAAAATATTTTGACGGACAAACATAAGTTAAAACTTTAGGTGAGGAAGGATGTTTTATGTTGCAGGTCTGATTCTTGAAAAAGATCCGGGACTCTCTTTATATCTCTTAGTCATAGATAAAACTACCGGAGAGCCAATTGACAGTGTGAAAATAAAACTGGTTGATAACATGACGGATTACAAAGATTCAACCATGACCTCACTTACGGGAGATTATTTAAGACCATTAAATGACAAAAAACTCAACGACCGTGGTAGTTACAATTTCACCATTGAGAAAAAAGGATATCTCACAAAAACAATAACGTACAATGTCCTTTTTGATAAAGAAGGAAAATACAATGTACATGAGTTTATGGATATTGATCTGGAAGCAGCAATTGTCGGTCAGGATCTTTCAAAAATTATTGAACTGAAACCAATTTATTTTGATTCCGGAAAATGGAATATCAGACCGGATGCTGCAACAGAATTGGATAAAATTGTCAAGGTGATGAATGATAATCCATCCATGATTATTGAGCTGGGATCTCACACAGATGCCCGAGGAAGTTCAACATCCAATCAGACACTGTCACAAAAAAGAGCAAAATCTTCTGCAGACTATATCAAAGCACGAATCACAAATCCAACCCGAATTACATTTGTAGGATATGGTGAGTCAAAAATTACCAATGAATGTACGGATGGTGTGACCTGTCCGGATGCAAAACATCAGGAAAACAGAAGAACTGAGTTTATCATTATTTCAATGTAGTTCAGATCATATAAGTTGAATTAAACTTTTACATTTTACATTCCTTATTTAATATTTGGTGTTTAGATTGAAATAATAAATATCCAAAAAGGAATAATGAACTTTAAAGTTTAAGCCTTAAGACAACTCGGTACTTATCCTAAAAGTATTTCAATTTTAATTTTTGAATTTTGAAATTGGAATTAAAATCTCCATCCATTTCCTTTCTTACTATCTTTGAAAAAAAATAATCATGGCTGAAATCAACTGGAAGACTGCAATTGAATTTGAAGATATCACCTACAAAAAATGCAACGGTGTTGCGCGTATTGCCTTTAACCGGCCAAATGTCAGAAATGCATTCAGACCTAAAACCACAGCGGAATTATACAAAGCATTTTATGATGCACAGGAAGATACTTCAATTGGAGTTGTATTGCTTTCCGGTGAAGGTCCTTCAACAAAAGATGGAATATGGTCATTTTGCAGCGGCGGAGATCAAAAGGCAAGGGGTCATCAGGGATATGTTGGTGATGATGGTATGCATCGTCTGAATATTCTTGAAGTACAACGATTAATCCGTTTTATGCCAAAGGTGGTAATTGCGGTTGTGCCAGGCTGGGCAGTAGGAGGAGGGCATAGTTTACATGTTGTTTGTGATTTGACACTGGCCAGCAAAGAACATGCAATTTTCAAACAAACAGATGCTGATGTGACCAGTTTTGATGGTGGATACGGATCTGCCTATCTGGCAAAAATGGTTGGACAGAAAAAAGCCAGAGAGATATTTTTTCTTGGAAGAAATTATTCAGCACAGGATGCTTTTGATATGGGAATGGTAAATGCTGTAATACCTCATGCAGAGCTTGAAAGCACAGCGTATCAGTGGGCTCAGGAAATTCTTGAAAAATCTCCAACATCAATTAAAATGCTCAAGTTTGCCATGAATCTGACAGATGACGGAATGGTTGGTCAGCAGGTTTTTGCCGGTGAAGCAACACGTCTTGCCTATATGACAGAAGAAGCAGTTGAAGGCAGAAATGCGTTTCTTGAAAAGAGAAAACCAAATTTCAAAAACATCAAATGGATACCGTAGTGGGGTGAAAAAAAATCCTAAAAATCCTAAAGGTCTAAAAATCCTAAAAAAGATCCCTTTTTCCTTTTGGCTTTTCACTCTATCCTCTGTCCTTTGTCCTTTGTCCTCTTTCCTACAACGTTAAAAATCCTAAAGCCTGTCCGGCACAACGAAGTGAAGACGGAGTCTAAAAATCCTAAAAAAGATCCCTTTTTCCTTTTGGCTTTTCCCTTTGTCCTCTATCCTTTGTCCTACAATGTTCAAAATCCTAAAGGTCTAAAAATCCTAAAAAAGATCCCTATTGCCTTTTGGCTTAGGGCTTTTCCCTTTGCCCTACTCAAACTTCACCACTTCAATTTCTCTTGAATTTTTAAGTAACCTTACCCAGATCACGCTGCCGTCAGATAGTGTCACGAGATTGCTTCCATCACGGTTTAATGGTCCGTCAGGCATTTTATAGTTTTCTCTTTTTTCATTTTGATAATAGGAGTCAAATTCTTCCAGAAAACTTTGTTTTCCTCCGCGTTCATCCAATAAAATATATTTGTCTGTTAAATGGTATTTACTGGTTTGCTTGTCAAATTTTGCTTCAGTGTAAATAAGCAAAAGTTCATCTTTCAATTTGCATAATTTGGGATTTAACTCTTCAATCTTATCCGTTTTTGTGATTTGTTTGACAACCAGTTCTTTTGTGTTAAGTTCACATTTAACAAAGAAAAAGGTCGTTGTGTCCGCGGTTGGTTGAAAGTTCGTTATTGTCTATGTCAGCTCTTGCGCCTTGCTCTGTTTCAATAATGACATAGATATAATTGTTGTACAAAACAGGTTCACTGATGTGTGTATCACCTACATAATTGTCTCCCGCTCCTCCATCAATTTTATAGAGCAGATGATGATAAAAAGAAGTGGTATCGGTAGAATCCTGTTCAACTGCAATATCAATTTTGGAAAGACAAATTCCACGGGGAATACCATCACTTAAACTTACCAGATAAGCATATTTTGAATCGGCAACACTTGCCTGAGCAAAGCAGTGACTCAGGTGAAACGGATCCTGATTTCCTTTTTGAGAATACCGTTTTCAAGTGAGAAAGTCTTATAAGCACCTGACTGCAGAATTTTCAAATCCTTAAACCGCTTCTCTGAATTCATATAAATAATTCCAAACGTGTCTGAAATTTCCAAACAAACATTATCTCTGGAATAAAAATCAAATACCTGATTGCCCGGACGCTTCAAATCATTTTTTTTGAATACTACCTGTGATTCATTCACCGTTCCGTCCCAATTATGTTTGTTTAAGTAAAGACTTGGGTAAACTCCATTACTCAGCATGTTGTAATCAGTGGATGAAAGTGAAAAAAATCCTTTTTCTGAAATAGCAATGTCATGGATGATTTTATCATGATGTGTATGCCATTCAACAGACATTCCTGCATTAATTTTAAAGAGTTCTGTGCCGGTTGCATGGGCAAATGCCACTACAAATGAGCCGCCGGGATGTGCGGCAACTACCGGATTATTAAAGTCATTGGAAACATAAACAGGAAGCTCCACAGCCAAATGTTTGGTTCTTCCGGCAATTTCACCTTTCTGAACAATAGTTTCTTTTGCCGGTAATTCCGGAACAATATGTTTTGCTGTTATTAAAATTGAATCAAGTGTTTCCTGCGCTTTAAGAAAAGTTTCAACCGGATATTTTGTTTTGACAGAAACAAGAAATAATCCGGTTTGATCGATGGTATAAAACAAAATGAGTTTCCGCATGCCCTGATCATATTCAACAACTGCGCTTGAAAATGATTTACTCAGAAATTCATTCGGTGTATTTAAAAATCGGGAAATCTGAAAATTTTTAGCTTCTTTACTCTGTGCAAATTTAGGTTTGTAAAAGGTTTCGTATCCTTCATAAATATCTACACGGTGACATTCTCTGAATTCAAAAAGTGCATTATCTAATTTGAAAGAATAGGAATAATAATAAGACGCACTGTCTTGTCTTAGTCTGTTCCATGCATAAGTACTCATTCCATCTGTACTCAAAATAACTTTATTGCCTGATGCTGCTTCGGCCGGTACTTCAAATGATATTGTTGATATAGTTACTTCTGAGGCAATTAAATTTCCAGAGAAAAATAAGATCAGTAACTGAGTTAAAATAAATTTGTTCATCCTGATTCTAAAATTACACAATCTCCTGAAGTATCTGCAATCTTGATGATTATTTAATAAGTGATTCAGCCAACTCATTTAATCTTTTGAATCAAGATCTGCAGAATCAACTATGATATCTGCTTTTTCATAAACAGGAAGACGTTCTTTTAATTTCTGACCAATGTAATTTTCCAGCTGTTCTTTATTCTGAACATATTTTTCAAGCAGCGGTCTTTCTGTTCCTCCGGTAAACAGGCGTGAAGCAAGTACGCCTGGTGAAGCATTTAAAAAAACTACTTTTCCTTTATGCTTCATCAGTTCCATATTTTTTCCAAAACATGGACTGCCTCCACCTGTAGAAATAACCAGATTATCACTTTTCAGATTTTCCAGCCATTGGGTTTCTTTTTCTCTGAAATAATTTTCTCCAAATTCCTTAAACATGACAGCAATGGATTTATTTTCATTTTTTTCAATCTCTCTGTCCATATCCAAAAATGAAAACCCAAGCTTGGAGGCAAGTTTTTTTCCAACGGTTGATTTACCGCTGCCCATGAATCCGATTATAAAAATGTTCATGCTCAAAAATAGTTTGGTAAACTGAGACTGAGAAGCTTTCAACAAAAATTTGCTTTTTTTTATAAATGTGTTGCAGAATAAAATAAACAGGCTATATTTGCACCCGCAATCGGACAAGATTCCGTAGCTCAGCTGGTAGAGCATATCCCTTTTAAGGATAGGGTCCTGGGTTCGAATCCCAGCGGGATCACAGATAATGCCTGTTACTAACAAAGTAGCGGGCATTTTATTTTTTGCTTAAATCCGTTTTAATTTGGAAGAAACTGTAGGAATCATTTAACTTTAGATTCGGTTTTCAACCTTCACGAAAAAAATACGTTATTATTAAAAACCAAGTATTGTCAGATTTATGAAATTATTTGTTAAAATATTCTCTTTGATTCTTGTGGCATTATCAATCACTGCTTGTTATAAACCTGGATGTATGGATCCGGACGCAGATAATTATAACAGTGATGCAAATTCTGCTGATAACAGTTGTCAGTACAACGGCAATGTGGTTTTTTGGGCAAAGACAGGTGTTGCTGATTCGCTGATTCTGCTTGGACATGAAATGCTTCGTTTTGAATTAGACGGTGAAATGCTTGATTCTATGGCAACATCAGGATTGGTTTCTGCTGACGGGGAATGTGCAACAGGAGGAACAATGAAAATTAACCGTGAATTTCCCGGAAGTGAAAAACATACCTATAAATACAAGGTTAAAGGATTAGCTTACGCAACAATCTATGAAGGGTTTGTTTCTATCCACGCAGGAGAATGTGAACCTGTTCAATTGCCTTAATTTTTGTAGTTACTTCTTGCCTGTATTCAATCAGGAAACATTACTTTTGCAATCAACTCAACTGAAGATTTTCTTTAGTAAGCCCAAGTGCTGAAATTGGTAGACAGGCCATCTTGAGGGGGTGGTGTACTACGTGCGTGCTGGTTCGAGTCCAGTCTTGGGCACAGTTTTCAATCCTGACTTTTTCAGTCAGGATTTTTTTTATCCATTCAGACTGGATGAGAAGTTTATCCCGACCGTAACGAAGTGGAGTGTCGGGAAGTCCAGTCTTGGGCACAAAAATCAGAGCGGAAACAGAGCGAGAGCGATGTTGAATGCTCTGATTTTTTCCACATTCTCATTCTGTTTCCCGTTCTGATTTCATTCTCATTCTGTTTCCCGCTCTGAATTCATTCTCATTCTGTTTCCCGTTCTGAATTCACTCTCATTCTGTTTCTCATTCTGATTTCATTCTCGTTCTGTTTCCCGCTCTGTTTTCATTCTCTCCACTAAACCTTCTCTCCCTTCAGCAGTCAAACACAGAACGTAATTCAAAAAAAAGATGAAAATTTTCAGATATAATACGCTGGCGCTAACATCAGTTGTG
Organism: Crocinitomicaceae bacterium; assembly: GCA_016719925.1. GTDB lineage: Bacteria > Bacteroidota > Bacteroidia > Flavobacteriales_D > Crocinitomicaceae > JADJGJ01. The sequence continues at coordinate 21,868 of JADJYC010000018.1, forward strand.
ATTGGTTTTATAACATTTTCTGCAGGTGAAGAAGTAAAGCAATTCAGTACTAACTATGATTTCAATAATCCTGACCTGAAAATTGAATTGCCTGATGAATTGTATGAAATAAGTGGTTTGACAGATGTATCGTATGATCAAATTGCCTGCGTTCAGGATGAAAAAGGCAGTATATTTATTTTTGATTTTCTGGCTGGCAGAATTGAACAGGAAATTGTTTTTTCTGATGCGGGAGATTATGAAGGTCTTACCCGGGTAGGGAATACGCTTTACGTTCTTGCTAGTAATGGACACCTTTATGAAACAAACCTGAAACGCAAAAGAAAAACAAAATCATATCAACTGAATTTGCCCGCTGCTGATAATGAGGGACTTTGTTATGATGAAAAGAACAACAGACTTTTAATCGCTCCCAAAAGTAAAATCGGAAAAGGATCTGAATTCAAGGATTTAAGAGCGGTCTATATTTTCAATCTGGACACCAAACAAATGGAAATGGAACCGCTGTTTTATTTCAGAATTTCAGAAATAAATCAAATAGCTTTGACAAAAAATAATTCAATGAATGGAATTAAAAATTTCAGACCATCATCGATAGCTGTTCATCCTGTAACACAGGAAATTTATATTCTCTCGGCCGAAGATTTTGCTATTTCTGTTTTTAATCAGAAAGGAAGCCTGAAAGATGTTTATCTGCTGGATAAAAAACTGTATCCGAAACCTGAAGGAATTACTTTTTTGAAAGACAACTCCATGGTTATAACCAATGAAGGGATAGAAGGTAATGCATCACTTTTGGTCATGAAAACACAACAATAAAAAAACGACTGCCCTTCAAAATTTGCTATCAGTAACCCAAAACCTGATCAGAAATTAATGTGCAGAAGAGCAGTCGTTCAGAATGAAAGTTTTCTTTTAAAGTGAAGTCCAGCCACCGCCGTTTTCTACTTCAATTCCATGTTTTTGAAGTATAGATTTTGCCTGACTGCTTCTCATACCGCTTGCACAACAAACCACAACCGGTTTATTCATCGCTTTGATTTTTTTTGCTTCTGATTCTATCCGGTCAAGCGGAATGTTTTTTGAACCTCTGAAGTTTCCGTTTTTAAATTCCTGTGGTGATCTTACGTCAATCACAACGGCTCCGTTTGTAATCATTTCGCGGACATTTTGTTTTGATCCGCCTCCTAATAATGATGAAAATAATCCCATAAATTTTTAATTTGATGAGACAAAGTTCGGGAAGACAAAATGAATGTATGGTGACAGAAGTTACATGAGCAAACACATGTAATCAATCCTTGCAATCACAATTGCAGGGAAAGATATCTGCAATGCGCGAACGGTTATCTCCTATTACGTAAGTGATGTAATAAAAGCCGGTATCAATCTGCCCCTGCATTACATATTCAGGATTTGGATAAAGTCTCGGTCTTGATTTTTCAGCATTGAAAGTGGCTGTTTTATAAAATTCCAGAATCTCTTTTTCATCTAATTTCAAACAATCCATCTGACAATAAGCACGGTTAAGAATACGCAGTTCATGTGATTCAATGATCTGGCGGACATCTTCATCCGGCAGCGGAACAATTACTTTTTTCTGATTTGATTTATCTGAATGGCAATTTGCTTTTCCCTCCATATTAAAATCAGTTATTTCAACCAGGGAATCATAAAGCGCAAATGTTATTGAAACCGGTTTGTCATTGATTTCTGAATCAAACAGATATTTTTTTGGATAAGACCTTGTTGAACTTTGTGAAAAATTGACATCTCCGTCATCGTTAAGAATCCGGTAAACATCTTTATTAGTGAAACCTGCACAATTCATGACTTCATATAAACTATCGCCGGCAAGAATTTCTTTTTCAGCAATCATGTTTTTCACCCGGTTACCGGGCATCCATGAACAGCCCCTGTTTCCAAACATCATAAACATTACAATAAGGCCGATGGATAAACCAACCATATAATAACGCAGTCTGTTTTTGAATTTGTCCAGAGTCTTAAAATTTTATGCGAAGTTAAACAATGCAACGGGTTTCACAAACACATAAAAATGTACATTTGTACTTCACTTGAAAACATGAGTTCAAAACCTTCAATTCCAAAAGGAACCCGCGACTTTTTACCGGAAGTCATGGTAAAACGTAATTATATTTTCTCAACCATTCGAACGGTTTTTGAGAAGTATGGTTTTTTGCCCATTGAAACCCCCTCCATGGAAAATCTTTCTACACTTACCGGCAAGTATGGTGAGGAAGGAGATCAGTTGCTCTTCAAGATTCTGAATTCACGCATCCATGAATCAAATAAAAAAGATCAGCTCAGAAGTGAATTTGAATTGAGTCTTGAAAAATCCAGAAACTCTGAAATACTTACAGAGAAAGCATTAAGATATGATTTGACTGTTCCGTTTGCAAGGTTTGTAGTTCAAAATCAGAATGAACTTTCATTTCCGTTTAAACGATATCAGATCCAGCCCGTGTGGCGTGCGGATAAACCTCAAAAAGGAAGATACCGTGAATTTTTTCAATGCGATGTGGATGTGGTTGGAAGTGATTCACTGATTCATGAAATTGAACTTGTTCTGATCATTGATGAGGTATTGTCAAAATTAGGTTTGACAGATGTTACCATTAAACTCAACAACCTGAAAATACTTTCAGGAATTGCTGAGGTGTGTGGTGAAAAAGAAAAACTGGTAGCAATTACGGTTGCAATAGATAAATTGGATAAAATCGGAATAGATGGGGTTATCAAAGAACTCCGCGAAAAAGGTGTAAGTGAAAATGCCATTCAGAAAATGGATCCGTTGTTTGCATTGAACGGGTCAAACGAAGAAAAATTAAGAAGTCTGAGCACCTTTTTGGAATTATCTGAAACCGGTTTAAAAGGCATTGAAGAACTCTCATATGTTCTTGAGAATGTAAATAAAATTGGAGTAGGAAAGGCCAATATTGAATTTGACGTGACACTTGCTCGTGGTCTGAATTATTATACCGGAGCAATTTTTGAGGTTAAGGCAAATAATGTACAAATGGGAAGTATTACCGGTGGCGGACGATATGATGACCTAACGGGTTTGTTTGGTTTAAAAGGAATGTCCGGCGTTGGAATTTCGTTTGGTGCTGACCGGATTTATGATGTGATGAATGAATTGAATTTATTTCCGGACTCAGTACTTGCATCAACAAAAGTACTCTTCATCAATTTTGGAGAAGCTGAACAATTTTATTCAATGAAAATAGCTTCAGATTTTAGAAAAAAAGGAATTGCCTGTGAAGTTTATCCTTCATCAGTGAAGATGGCTAAACAAATGAAATATGCCAATGATAAAAAAGTTCCGTTTGTGGTGATGATTGGTTCTAAGGAAATGGATTCAGGTCTCATTACATTTAAAGATATGAATAGCGGCGAACAGTTTTCCGGTAAACCAGAGGATCTTATTTCCAGAATTAAATAGCGTATTCTAAGAAAAACAAATCACAAAATTCAGGTTATAAAATGAAGCATTCAATTTCAACCGAACATTTAAGTATAACTCAGATCAGAAATATTATTGATCAGAACCTGAAACTGGAATTAAGTGAGTCTGCTAAAAACAGAATCCAGAAATGCCGCGATTATCTGGATAAAAAAATGAGTGTTGAAGGTGAAGTTCATTATGGAATCAATACCGGTTTTGGCTCATTGTGCAATACAGTTATTTCCAATGAAGATCTCGAAAAACTTCAGAGAAATTTGGTTCTTTCACATGCCTGTGGTTGTGGTGATGAAGTTCCGAAAGCTATTGTCAGATTGATGTTGCTACTGAAAATTCAGGGACTTTCGTACGGACATTCAGGAGTACAGGTTGAAACTGTTCAGAGACTGATTGATTTTTACAATCAGGATATTACCCCCGTTATTTATCAGCAGGGATCATTAGGAGCATCTGGTGATCTGGCTCCTTTGGCACATTTGTCTCTACCATTAATTGGTGAAGGAGAAGTGTATTTTGGAGGTGATAAAATGAAATCTTCTGAAATGCTTTCATTGATGAAGTGGAATAAAATTTCATTGAAATCAAAAGAAGGTCTGGCACTGTTAAATGGTACTCAGTTCATGAGCTCTTACGGTGTTTGGTGTTTGATTCAGGCAGAGAATTTATCAGATGGGGCAGATCTTATTGGTGCACTTTCACTGGAAGGTTATGATGGCAGATTAAATCCGTTTTATCAGAACGTAAATGATATTCGTAATCAGATCGGTCAAATAAAAACAGCAGAAAATTTCAGAAGAATTTTAGCCGGAAGTGAAATGATTCAAAAAGAAAAAGTACATGTACAGGATCCTTATTCTTTCCGCTGTATTCCTCAGGTGCATGGTGCTTCTAAAGATGCAATTCAATATGTGCATGACGTGCTGGAAAGAGAGATAAATGCGGTCACAGATAATCCGACTATTTTTCCGGATACCGATGAAATTATTTCAGCAGGAAATTTTCATGGTCAGCCGCTTGCAATTGCACTTGATCTGCTTGGAATTGCTCTTGCAGAATTAGGAAGTATTTCTGAACGCAGGACCTATCTTCTCATCAGCGGTACCAGAAATTTACCTCCGTTTTTAGTTGCTGAGCCGGGTTTGAATTCCGGATTTATGATTCCTCAATATACCGCAGCATCTATTGCAAGTCAGAATAAACAACTGGCAACGCCTGCTTCAGTTGATTCAATTGTTTCATCAAACGGACAAGAAGATCATGTGAGTATGGGCGCAAATGCCGCAACAAAAACATACCGTATTGTAGAAAATCTTTCCAGAATTCTTGCAATTGAATTGCTAAATGCAGCTCAGGCAATAGAGTTTAGAAGACCATTGAAAACTAGCAAACAATTGGAAACACTTCTTGCCGATTATAGAAAAATGGTAAGTTTTGTTCAGGAAGATAAGTATCTTCATCCGGAAATTGAAAAGTCAGTAAACTTCATTAAAAAAATAAAATCGTATGTCTGAATTGCTTGATGACTCGCATCTGTTAAAAGAAAGAAGAGGAACAACTTTAATAGTTCTTGCTGTTCTTTCATGGATCTGGATTGGATTCACAGTAATAACTTTATTTATTTCAATTGCGGATGGAAAAAAATCTGCTGAAGAAATGGAAGAAGAAAAGTTAAAATACTGGAAACAGCAACTCCTGAAGTAATTGAAGTTTTTGGAGAAGATTATATAACCAGTACCATATCAATTCTTGAAATCAGCAATGAATACTTTTATACTATTCAGTTCCTGAATCTGGCAAATATCGGAATTGGTTTTCTTGCAGTTTTTATGATGTATAAACTCCGTAAGAAAGGATATTATCTCTACATTGCTTATTCCATTCTGCCAATAGTAATTACGCTGATCTTTTTTGAAACTGGATTTTTGATCAATTTCGGAATTATTTTCAATGTCGTTTTTGGGATTTTGTTTTGTTCACTTTACGGAGCGCAGGTTAAAAGAATGTCTTAACAAACTTTTGTACCGGTAATTACGTCTAAATAAGTAATGAAAAAATTCTTTCTCATCATTTCAGTTACTGCTTTGATTGCTTCATGCAAGAAAGATGATGATCCGATTATATACGGGTATCACTATTTTCCAATGGCAAAAGGTCAATACACTGTTTTTGATGTGGTGGATATTTTTCATGACGTGGCGCTTTTACCTGCACATGATACTGATTACTATCAGATAAAAGAAGTGATTGGAGAAGAAGAACTCGACGGTGAAGGACAACCCTATCAGAAACTTTACCGGTTTATTCGCTTGTCAGATACACTTGACTGGTCTTTGAAAGATGTCTGGACTATCAAGAGAACAAGTACAACAGCTGAAACACTTGAAGAAAACAAACGAAGAATTAATCTTGCGTTTTCAATTTCCTATGATCAGATCTGGAATTACAACGCGCTGAATGAAGATGAAGCAACCAATGCCAGATATGATAAAATTTATGAACCAATCACTTTGGGGGGAATTGAATTTGATTCAACAGTTGTAGTTGAAATTCAGAATGAACTCAATTTTATTGAATACAAAAGACAGTATGATATTTATGCCGCTAATTACGGCCGTATTTTAAAAGTCAGAAAGGATCTGGATATCCTGAATACAGATACAACCAACATCAGCAAAGGAACAGAGCTGTTTTACACGGCTGTTGAATTTGGTTTTCAATAAGGGCTTTTACACCTTTTGCCTTTCAATCGATGAATTTTCTCTGTTCCTTAGAACGACTTGATATCAGGCAACTTTAGCCCGTTTTTAACGTATTCAAATAAATGTCGTTTTTTTTCGTTCTTATTTAAGTGAAACTTAAATACCTTTTCATATTCTCTTTTTTTCTGCTGCCTCAGATGCCGGCAAAGGCTTCTCATATCATGGGCGGAGAGATAACGTGGACATGTTTAGGTGGTGGCAATTATCAGTTTAATCTTGTTCTTTACCGTGACTGCAATGGATTGGCTTTGGTTGATCCGGCATTGAATATTGAAGTTTGGGGACATTCAACTGTTTCTTCAATTACCTGTAATCTTGTTTCATCAGTTGACCTGAGTCCTGAATGTACGCAGGTTGGAGGAGGTCCACCAGAACTTGACTGTGGTTCAGGTACAGGAGGCGGAAATGGTGCAGGTGCAATACAGAAATTTTTGTATCAGTCAGCTCCTGTTTTTTTGAGCGGAATTCCTCCTTCTTCGGGATGGGCTTTTACCTATGATTCTTTTTCCAGAAACTGGGATCTGAGTAATATTATGACTCCTTTCAGTTATGGAATTACGTTGTCTGCAATTATGTATCCTGTTAATGGAGGAAATGCTAATCCATGTTCAGATTCTTCACCTCAGTTTGCTCAGGATCCTTATGTGCTGATGTGCGCAGGAACAGATTTTCAATTTAATTCAAGTGCCTATGATCCTGACAATGATTCATTGGTTTATTCATGGGGAGTGCCTTTAGATCAATTTGTTTCAGGTGCATTTAATCCGCCGGTAAATCCGGCTCCAGTTCCGTTTGTTGCCGGATATTCATTCAATAATCCTACGCCTGATGCCAGTTTTGCCGGTGGAAATATTCCGGCAGTAATGGATCCAGCAAGCGGAAATATTTCATTTCTCTCAAACACACTTGGAAATTTTGGTTTGGTTCAAAAAATAGATTCTTACCGTAACGGTCAGCTTATTTCAACTGTGAACCGTGAAATTCAAATGATCGTTATTGCCTGCCCGGGGTATAACAACAATCCTCCGGTAATTGATCCTCCGCTGATGGGTGGTACAAGTTTTTCAGAAACTTTTTTTGCAGGTGATCTCATCAATTTTAATATTGACATTTCTGATTTGGAATTACTTCAGAATGGTGTTCCGCAAACAGTCACCTTAACTCCATCCGGAAATTATTTTGGAACAGGTTTTACAAATCCGCTGGCGGGATGTGATTATACTCCGTGTGCAACTTAAGCACTGCGCCAATCATACAGGGGGTTCAGGGATTGACAACTACATTCAACTGGCAGACATCGTGTGATCATTTGCTTGACGCAAATGGAGTTCAACAGGCAGAAGTGACATACTATTTTGTTCTCAATGCGCAGGATGATTATTGTACAGTTCCCGGCCGTTCTTTTGAAACAGTAGCAATCACTTTGAAGAATAAAGAAATGCTGCCCGCAGCAGATTTGCATTGTGTGGATGTTTTGGCAAATGGTGATGTTGATCTGACCTGGGAACCCACTGTGGATATTTCGGGTTCATCATTCATTGATTATGAAATCTGGTCGCTGGAAGATGGATTTATTGCATCTATACCTGTTGTAGGAACGTCAAATTATACAGTTGTTGGTGCTAATGCTGACTTGGGTCCGAAGCACTATTATGTGCTGACAAATTTTGGTTGTAACGGAAATAATTCAATCAGCTCAGATACACTTTCTACAATCTATTTAACGATGGTTGATCTTGCAGACGGCAGAATTTCTCTGAGCTGGAATGATATACATGTACCTGCAAATAACGGGGATAATCCGGTGTATGAAATCTATCGTGAATTTCCTTTAGGAACATGGACTTTGCGTGGCACAAGCAATTTTGGAAATACAAATTTTTTCATTGATACAATAGATATTTGTTCTGCTTTTCAGAGTTATGAAATTCGTGTTCAGAACAGTGCGGGTTGTGTTCTACTTCCAACCAGCCAGGAATGATTTTACAGGATATTATTGAGCCGGATATTCCTGTTTTAAATTGGGTAACAATTGATACGACTACTGATTTTGTTGATTTGAGCTGGAACATGAATCCGTCCGAAGATACTTATGGATACATTGTTTATGCTCTTATCGGAGGATTCTGGGTACCGGTTGATACGGTTTACGGAATTTCAAATACAACCTTCACTTACACATTGACAAACTCTGCAAATCAAGCTGAAACATATCGGATTGCTGCATTTGATTCATGTCTGACTTCTTCTTTTCCTCAGACCTATCAGACATCAGCATTGAGTCAGCCTCACACTACAATTTTTACTCAAAATGTTTTTGATCCTTGTGAGAAATCGGTTGATCTTTCCTGGACACCATACATGGGATGGACTGAAGGCGTTAACCGTTATGAAGTAATTGTCAGTATTGCCGGGTCTCCGTTTGAAATTATCGCAACCCTTTCTTCCACTGCTACATCATACAGTCACAGCAACGTATTTTATGATGCAGATTATTGCTATTACATCCGCGCTGTTTCTAACAACGATTCCATTTCTTATTCAAACAGAAGCTGCCGGTATACTCAAAGTCCGAGTCAGGCAAATTTTCACTATTTGGCAACTGCATCTTATAACTTGGCTGATCAGGTTGAACTGATTTGTTATACGGATGGTTCAGCATCGGTGCAGGGATACGAAGTCGAAGTAAAGGGGCCGAATGATTCCGTATTTTCTCTTTTATCTTCTATTACACCTAATGGGACTGATTTTATTTATTACAATGATGGCTCAGTATTACCTGACAGAGGTGCGTATGAATACCGCATTAATTTAATTGACTCATGCGGTCATGTTGGTTTTGTAACCAATGTGGCAAGAACAGTTTTTCTTCAGATCAGCACAGATCATGTAAGAATGATCAATACATTAAGCTGGTCAGCATACAGTGGTTTTGATGGCAACATTATTGAATACAGGGTTTACAGGGGAGTAAACGGAGTTTTTGATTCCAGTCCGCTTGCTGTTACTCTTCCGGGAGTAAGGTCTTTTGAAGATGATGTTTCTGCATTTATGCAAAGTGAAGGCCAGTTTTGTTATCGCGTTGAAGCGGTTGAATCATTGAACAGTTACAATTTGGCTGAAACTGCTTTTTCAAATTCTGCATGCGCGATTATTGACCCTGTTGTTTATATTCCAAATGCATTTATTGTTAATGGAGAAAATCCGGTTTTTCTGCCGGTTGTTTCACTTTATGATTTTGATTCGTATCTGCTTACGATCTATGATCGCTGGGGCGGAATAGTTTTTCAGACTGACGACCGGAGTGAGGGCTGGAATGGTGAAAGCGATTTTAATAATCTGGCACCGGAAGGAACCTATGTTTACCATCTTCAGTTCAATGACCGCGAAAATAAAAAATACGATTACCGCGGTTTTGTCACCATGCTTATTGATGCGGAATAAGCATTGATGTTATCCATACTAAAAAGGGGACACCCAAAATCCAAATTCCGGTTGAGATTAAAATAGTAGAAACTGAGGCTTCTTTTTGCACACCTGAATTTTTTACTTCTGATGATTTCGACATTCTGATTGTTATGGCCGCGAGTCTTGATGCAAAGAAAAAAACACTCCTGGAAACAGCAAGTAATATTACTGTGATAACAATCCAGTCAAAATTCTGTGTCTCAAAAAAGCGGATGAAAAGTTTTGCCAGATAAAAGCCGGCCGTTCCTATAATACCGATGGTAAATAGTACGGCAAAAACCGGAGCATCTTTGGTTCCTGAAACAATTGCTTTATGTGCAAATGCGTAAATCAGACCAATGATAATTCCCATCATATCAACGGCGGCAAGTTCAATAAAGATGACCGAATAATCCTGTTTAAAATACCATGAATTGAACATCAAAAAATGAGTGGAATAAACAAAGCAATGATGGATAAAAAAACATTTTGTGGCGGAGTGTAAACAGCGGCCAAGATAGTCTGGTAAATTGCAAGAACAATCCATCCGGATAAATAAATTGGCAGAAACAACGGGTTGTCAAAACCTGTCAGAATACTGTAAACCGCAAAGCCCAACAGAGGCAAGTAAGTCAGTAAAAAAAGATGAGATTTTTCGCCTTTCATTTTTTAAGATTGAGAATGGTATTTCTTACAAAATCAATTTTTGAATCGAGTTGTGATTTTTCAAATTTTTCAGGCAGAATGGGATCTCCAATAATGACAGTTATTATTCCCCGGCGCACGTTGAGTTTGTTCCCAGAAGGCCATACATGATAAGTGCCTTCTATTTTTACAGGCAGTATATTGACTCCGGCGTCATTGGCCAGATGAAATCCTCCCTTTTTAAATTCTGCTATGACACCATTTTTAGATGCCGTTCCTTCAGGAAAAACCACAATGTTTTTTCCATTGGCAATTAACTTTGCAGCTTCAGCCAGACTTTCTTTTGCCTTTGCTGTATTTTTTCTGTCAATAAAAATAGCTCCGGACAGTGCAATAAACCAGCCAAGAAAGGGCATTCTTTTTAATTCTTTTTTGGCAATAAAATACAATTTGAACGGCATGGCAATAAATAACGCCGGAATATCCAGATATGAACAATGATTGGACATAACCACACATGGTTTATCCTCGACTATTTTTTCTTTTCCAATGATTTCCAACCGTCCTCCCATGATGAAAAGAGCAACGGGAGACCACATGTGTTTAGCAAAAAACAAGGTCGGTTTGTTGCTTAAAATTAATAAACAGCAGAATGAAGCAAAAAAAATGCAGAATAAGGACCAAATCGCGAAAATGGTAATTCTGATTATGGAAATTATTGCTCTCATATTTTTTATTGCGGATCTACATCTATATCAATTCTCACTGATCTGAAATCATGCATGGCAAGTATTAAATTGATTTTTTCATGAATAACATCTTTCACTTTTTTAGGTGAAGCTTCACGCTCAAATTTGATGGTGATATTTTTGATAAATAAGTTTTTGATTCGCGAAACTGAAGGAGTTTCCGGCCCAAGCATTCTGTCATTAAATACTGCTTTGAGGTGTTTGGCAAGCGATGATGCAGCCATTTCCAGAATTTGGTTGTCCTTGTGTTTTAAGCTGAGAGAAATGATTCTGAAAAAAGGCGGATAACTGAAATTTTTACGTTCCAGCAATTCCTGTTTGTACAAACCTTCATAATCATGTTCCATCACTTTAAGAATTATCCAGTGATGCGGATTAAAACTCTGAATAATAACTTTACCGCGTTTGTTTTTTCTGCCTGCTCTTCCTGCAACCTGACTCATCAGCTGATATGATCTTTCAAATGATCTGAAATCAGGATAATTCAGCAGCTGATCAGCGCTCATTATTCCCACTAGTCCTACATTATCAAAATCAAGTCCTTTGGTCACCATTTGGGTTCCCACAAGAACATCGATGTTTCGGTTTTCAAAATCTGAAATAATTTTCTGATAAGAATCTTTGGCGCGTGTTGTATCCAGATCCATTCTTTTGATGACTATTTTCGGGAAAATGATTGCTAGCTCATCTTCAATTTTTTCAGTACCAAAACCAATCATTTTTAATTTTTTACTTCCGCATCCACCACACGTTGCAGGCGGTGACACAAAATAGCCGCAGTAATGACATTTTAATGCGTTGGAAGATTTGTGATAGGTTAAGGATACGTCGCAGTTCTTACAAACCGGTGTCCAGCCGCACATTTCACAGGTCCATAAGGGTGAATATCCTCTTCTGTTCTGAAACAAAATCACCTGCTCTTTGTTTTTGAATGCCTCTTCCATTTGTTCAATCAGCAAAGATGAAAAATGTGATTTTAATGTTTTCTGTCTTGTTTCTTTTTGAAGATCTGCACACTGAATCTCCGGCATTTTTACTCCGCCAAAACGCTCGTTTAATTCTGTCAGACCAAATCTACCTTCTTTAGCGTTGTAATAGGTTTCTATTGAAGGTGTAGCTGAACCCAGTAGAAGTTTTGATTTGTGAAGCTGTGCAAGAACAATACTTGTATCCCTGGCATTATATCTTGGTGAAGGATCAAATTGTTTAAATGAATTTTCATGTTCTTCATCTACAATAATTAATCCCAGATTTTGAAATGGCAGAAAAACAGAAGAACGTGCTCCAAGAATTATTCTGAATTTACCTGTGTTATTTAATACTTCGTTCCAGATTTCAATTCGCTCATTCTGATTAAAACGGCTGTGATAAACACCTACCAGATTTCCAAAATATTGCTGCAGCCGGCTGATGAGTTGAGTTGTAAGTGCAATCTCCGGCAATAAAAACAATACTTGTTTGCCTTGTTCAAGAATTTCCTGAATAAGACTGACATAAATTTCTGTCTTTCCACTGGACGTTACTCCGTGAAGCAAAACAACATCTTTCTCCTTAAATTGATTTCTGATGGAATCAATGGCGGTTTGTTGCTGATCAGATAATGTTTTAATTTCTTTTGATTCACCCAGTTTTGAAGATAACCGCGTAACTTCAGCCTGAAACAGTGTGATTACTCCCTTTTTTGAAAGTGTCTGGAGTACCGATTCAGTTATATCATTTTCAATAATTTGTTTTTTTGGAACCGGAATCTGACTTCCTTCTTTCCATTTAACCAGATCAAGAATCCGAAGCAAAGCGGCTACTTGTTTTTCATTTTTTCTGTTTGCCTCCAGTTCGTTAAGCAGGTTTTCAATTTTTTCTGATGATGTGATATGTTCAGAAATCTCAACAAATGACTGATAACGCGGAGAGTATTTTGCATTCAGTTCTTCTGATACAAGAACAATTTTTTTCTCGATCAGTTTTTTAATCAGCGGCTGAACCGTTTTGATTTTAGTGAGTTCAGAAATTTCTTTCAGCGTAAGTGAGTCCTGAAGCTGAAGCGCTTCTGTAACCACTAATTCTTTTTCTGAAAGGCCATCTGTGTTACGGTCAAATTCAGGATGAATACTGATTTTAGTTTCACTGGCCAGTTTAAAATTGGCCGGTAATGCAGCATTCATCACATCTCCAATGTTTGCCATGTAGTATTCTGCAATCCACTCCCACAACCTGAATTGTTTTTGCGTAAGTATTGGCTGATCATCCAGAATGCCTTCAATATATTTTACCTGATACTCTTTGGGAACCTCTTCATGAACTCTTCTGATGATACCGGTATAGTACTTTGATTTTCCAAAAGGAACAACCACGCGTTTTCCGGGATCTGCAAGATGATTGAGATCAAACGGTATGCGGTATGTATATGTGTTGGGAATACTAAGCGGAAGTATGATGTCAGCAAAGTATGTGATCCTTTCGGCCATTTTGCGAAAATAATCAAACCGGTTTAAATGTCACGTCAGATTTTCCAGTTTGGCTATCTGCTATTAACAGTTCAACTTATTTATAAACACATTTCGCAGTTTCAGACAATTCATTAACTTTGTCCAACCCTTCCAAAATGGAGAAACGGATCATCTTAAACAGCCGGCATTTTGAAATCACGCTTAAGCGTCTGGCCAGTCAGTTAAAAGAAAATCATCATTTGTTTGAAAATACGGTTCTAATTGGTTTGCAGCCAAGAGGTATTCATGTGTTGTCCAGATTAAAAAAAATTCTGGAAGACGATTTGAAAAAAGAACTAACCTGCGGACAATTGGACATAACTTTCTACCGGGATGATTTCAGAAGAAGGGAGCAGCCAATCATACCAAGTGTTACCAACATTGATTTTATTATTGAAAATAAAAACGTGGTACTGATCGATGATGTTCTTTTTTCAGGACGTACCATCCGTTCAGGATTAGATGCTCTGCTTGCTTTCGGAAGACCAAAAAAAGTAGAGTTGCTGGCGTTTATTGACCGGCATTTTGAAAGACATTTACCCATTCAGCCTGATTACACCGGTAAAATTGTTGACACCCTTTCAAGTCAGCGTGTTTCAGTTGAATGGAAAGAAATTGAAGGAGAAGATAAAGTAGTTTTATTTACACAGGAAAATAAAAATGAATAATCTCAGCGTAGATCATTTAATAGGCATTAAAGACCTCTCGAAGCAGGACATTGAATTAATTCTCAAAACTGCTGATAGTTTCAAACAGGTAATTAATCGTCCCATCAAAAAAGTTCCTTCACTGAGAGATATTACCATTGCCAATTTATTTTTTGAAAATTCAACCCGCACAAAACTCTCTTTTGAACTTGCAGAGAAAAGACTTTCTGCTGATGTGATCAACTTTGCCGCTTCCGGTTCATCCGTGAAAAAGGGTGAAACTTTAATTGATACAGTCAACAATATTCTTGCTATGAAAGTGGATCTGGTGGTGATGCGTCATCCCAATCCAGGAGCAGCTAAATTTTTATCGGAAAGAATAAATGCACGTGTTGTCAATGCCGGAGATGGTACACATGAACATCCTACGCAGGCTTTGCTTGATGCTTATTCGATCAGAGAAAAACACGGTGATGATTTTACAGGAAAAAAGTAGTAATTGTTGGTGATATCACTCACTCCAGAGTAGCACTCTCAAATATTTTCTGTCTGCAAAAATTGGGAGCAGAAGTGATGGTGTGTGGTCCAACAACCCTTATTCCAAAGTTTATTGGTGAATTAGGTGTAAAAGTTGAGCACAATCTCAGAAAAGCACTGGAATGGTGTGATGTTGCAAATATGCTGCGTATTCAGCTGGAAAGACAGGATATTCAATATTTTCCTTCACTCCGGGAATACTCCATGCTTTTTGGTTTGGACAAAAAACTCCTTGACAGTCTCAATAAAAAAATCACGATCATGCACCCGGGTCCAATCAACCGCGGTGTTGAGATAACTTCAGATGTCGCTGATTCTGATCAGTCAATTATTCTTCAACAGGTAGAAAACGGTGTTGCAGTGAGAATGGCAATCATCTATCTGCTGGCTTCTAAAATTGAAAGAAACTGATTTGCTTTTTGATTTTTTATGTCATCATTGAATTTCACATTCAAAATCAATAAAAACAATTTAAAAGCGACCATACTTTTTCTGAAAGAGTAAAAGGCCGGTTTTTCACAATTCATACATATTTATCCACGCCTTAACAGTTTTATGAAATTAAATTATAAATTTGGTGAGTTAGCTGATGGTCAGATCTGGATATTAACCAATTCAATTCTGGTTCACAGTTGATTAGCAAACAATAGCCAAACAGACCCACGATATGAATTTCTCAAAAGAAGCAAAAGATAAATACACCCTTGTAACTTCTAATGTTGAAAAACTCGATTCTACCAATTCTCCTGAATTAAAGTCTGAATTGGTCATGATCAACAAAAAATCTGTCAATAATATTATCCTTGACATGACTAAATCCAGATATTGTGATTCTTCAGGGTTAAGTGCAATACTTATTGGAAACAGGCTATGCAAAGATTCTGGTGGAAAATTTATTCTTACCGGTTTGCAGCCAAATGTGCAAAAATTGGTAGAAATTTCTCAGTTAACCAATGTTCTGAATATTGCATCAAATGGTAAACAGGCTGAAGAAATGATTCTTGGCTAATGCTTTTTTCTGATGTCTTCAGATATCTCTTATCACAAAATTTCTCAGGCTGACATTGACTTTTTTCGTTCAATTCTGAATGAAAATCAGGTGTTCATTGATCAGGAGAACAAACTCAAATACGCCAGTGATCATACGGAAGATTTTGTTTTTCAACCGGAGATAATCCTTAAGCCTGAAAACACAAATCAAGTTTCTCAAATCCTTTCATATTGTAATCAGAAAATTATTGCTGTTACGGCTCAGGGAGCGCGCACCGGCCTTAGCGGAGGGGCACTCCCAATCCATGGTGGCGTGGCTTTATCCATGGAAAAATTCAATAAAATAATTTCTATTGATACCAATAACGGACAGGTAGTAGTTGAACCGGCTGTAATTACTCAGGTATTGCAAAATGCTGTGGCTGAAAAAAATCTGTTTTATCCTCCTGATCCTGCAAGTAAAGGGTCATGTTTCATTGGTGGAAATCTGGCTGAAAATTCGGGCGGTCCAAAAGCAGTGAAGTATGGCGTTACCAATGAATATGTACTCAATCTGGAAGTGGTATTGGCTGATGGTTCTGTAATTTGGACTGGCGCTAATGTGTTGAAAAATGCAACCGGCTATAACCTCACTCAATTGATTGTTGGCTCTGAGGGTACGCTGGCAATCATTACTAAAGCGGTATTAAAACTTTTACCACTTCCTAAAAAAAACATGCTGATGCTTGTTCCGTTTCATCAGGCTGAACAGGCTTGTCAGGCGGTAGCAGCAATATTTCAGCAGGGAATAACGCCAAGTGGTTTGGAATTTATGGAAAGAGATGCACTGATCTGGACTGCACGTTTTATTGGAGATGAATCAGTAAAAATTCCTGATCACATTGAGGCACATTTGCTCATTGAGGTAGATGGTAATGATGAAGAAGTTTTGATGAAAGAATGTGAATCCATTTTAGGGGTAGTTGAAAATTTTAAAACAGATGAAGTACTCTTCGCTGAATCACAGGCGCAGAAAGATAAACTCTGGAATCTGAGAAGAAAAGTAGGGGAGGCGGTAAAGTCAAATTCGGTTTATAAAGAGGAAGATACTGTTGTTCCAAGATTTGAACTTCCAAAATTGTTGCGTGGTGTGAAAGAAATCGGAGGCAGATTTGGATTTCAGTCGGTTTGTTACGGTCATGCCGGTGATGGTAACCTGCACATCAATATAGTTAAGGGAAATCTGAGTGACGATGTTTGGAAAAATCAGTTGCCAATTGCAATTCGTGAAATATTTGAATTGACAGTTTCTCTTGGAGGAACCATTTCTGGGGAGCACGGAATTGGTTACGTTCAGAAACATTTTATGGACATTCCTTTTGGCAACGCAGAACTTGATCTGATGCGCGGAATTAAAAACTTTTTGACCCAAATGGAATTTTGAATCCTGGAAAAATATTCTTGGAGAAATAAAAAAAGCCACCGCAATACGATGGCTTTTTCGATTTATGATTACAATTTCTGATTACTCCTCCTGACAAACTACGCCCGGGTGTTTGGCTCTGTCAAAGACAAACTTGCTGTCAGAGATATCTATATTCTTATCAAATTTTGAGATTTTGTATTTGGTATTCGTTCCATCTTTTCCCTTTACCATAAAGAAGACAACCTCATTTTTTTCAGCATCAATTTTCAGAATAATGGTGTGAAATTTACTGTTTGAGGGATCTTTAGGGTATAAATGAATTTCATGCGCAGGTCTGTCTGCGTAAGTTGTTTCCTGCACATATTTGTATTTATATCCATCTTCCCAAACTGTCAGCAGCTGACTTGGTGATACTATTTCTCCATCTTCAACATCTTCTACTGAGCGTGTATAGCACTCGTTGTCTTCCTTCAAAAATGTAGTGATAGTAGTTGCGTCACAATACACTTCTTGTTCTGTTAATGAGAGAAAATATTTCTCATCTTTAATATAGACTTTACCTGATTGTGTGATGGGTTCTTCTCCAGGAACAGCAACAACAACAGTAAATTCAAAATACATGGTTTCGTAAGCTTTGGTTTTAATGCTTATTTCGTCGAGTATTTTTTTTGCCTTTTCATCCTGACTGAACAGGTTTAATGAGAAGGTTGTAAGAATAAATAAGCTCAGTATGGTTTTCATATTCCTTGGTTTTGTAATGCAAATATCCAAAACTTATGCCAAAATCACGGGAGTTTTCTTAAAAACTCTTCCAGGACAGATAAGTCGGTGATTAATACTTCTCTGGCTTTGCTCCCTTTGAATGGTCCTATAATTCCTGCAGCTTCAAGCTGATCAATAATTCTTCCCGCACGATTATAACCAATGCTGAGTTTTCTTTGCAATAAAGATGCTGAACCTTGTTGATGTGTAACAACCATTTTAGCTGACTCTTCGAAAAGCGAATCTTTTTGACTCAAGTCCACATCAAGTTCACTTTCACCTTCTTCACCTACGTATTCAGGCAACAGAAATGCACTTTCGTATCCTCGTTGATTACCTATAAAATCACATATACGTTCTACTTCTCCGGTATCAACAAATCCGCACTGCAATCTGGTCAGATCATTTCCAAACGAAATAAGCATATCACCTCGGCCAATCAGCTGATCTGCACCTGTCTGATCAAGAATTGTCCGAGAATCAATTTTTGAAGATACTTTGAATGCAATCCGTGCCGGAAAATTGGCTTTGATCATACCGGTAATTACATTAACAGACGGACGCTGTGTGGCAACAATCAGGTGAATACCGATAGCTCTCGCAAGCTGGGCAAGGCGCGCAATCGGATGTTCAATTTCTTTTCCTGCTATCATAATCAAATCTGCAAACTCATCAATTACAACTACAATGTAGGGGAGATATCGATGTCCTTTTTCCGGATTCAGTTTACGTGCAATGAATTTTTTATTGTATTCTTTAATGTCTCTTACCTGTGCGTTTTTCAAAAGTTCATACCGGTCATCCATCTCAATACACAACGATTTCATTGTATTGACAACTTTACTTGTATCAGTAATAATTGCTTCACCCGAGTCAGGAAGTTTTGCCAGAAAATGACGTTCAATTTTTTGATATAATGTGAGCTCAACTTTTTTAGGATCCACCATCACAAATTTGATTTGTGCAGGATGTTTTTTGTAAAGCAATGAAACAAGAATTGCGTTCAAACCAACTGATTTTCCCTGTCCGGTAGCTCCGGCGCAAAGCAGGTGAGGCGCTTTTGCCAGATCAAACATGAAGGTTTCATTTGAAATTGTTTTACCAAGTACAACTGGTAATTCCATGTCTGAATTCTGAAATTTTTCTGAGGAAATTAAAGCCCTCATCGAAACCATGTCTGGTTTGGAGTTTGGAACTTCTATTCCAATTGTTCCTTTTCCCGGAATAGGTGCTATTATCCTTATTCCATTTGCTGCCAGAGATAGGGCTATATCATCTGAAAGATTTTTAATTTTCGAAATGCGTACGCCCGGCGCAGGTACAATTTCATAGAGCGTCACGGTTGGGCCAACTGTTGCTTTAATTT
>JADJYC010000019.1 GCA_016719925.1 Crocinitomicaceae bacterium
GAGCGTACAGTTTTCAGGTAATGGTTTTTGCGGAACAAATGTCTTATTTACTATCACCAGCGTAGCGCCGGTGGTATAGATATGTTCTTCATATTTTGGGTTTGCCAGAAATGACAATGTACCCGGCTTTCCTTCTTCGATTTTGGAAAGACCCGATACGGTTGCATTTGGGTTACCCTCAATTTGTCCGTTTATGATTGCGGCAATTTGCTGCGCCGAAAATTCCATCCTTCAAAATTAATATAAAAAATCTGCCTGTTTACAGTACTTGACGAAGTTTTCCACAAAGCGTTTGAGGGAATGGCTGGGAATTGTTAACAATCATTAAAGATTTGGATAATAAAAAACCACATGATTGTTACTGGAATTGAATATTCTCAGATGCCAGATCAGCGTGAATAATATATCAGATTCAGTTCAGATTCTGCTTTTTTGAAGTCTTTATCTGCTGTTATTAATGGAAGGTCATGATAAATTGCACTTGCCAATACTATGGCATCCGGAAGTTTCAGTTTATAGGCAGAACGTAATCTTATCACTTCTTCTTTAATTGATTTGTTCAGGTCTGTTATTTTACAATGACTCAAAAATGACTGGATTGTTTTTCTTTCTTTTTCGCTTAATCCTGGAAAACCCAACAACTCCAATTCAGTTACAAAAGAAATATAAAATTGCCTTCCATTTAAAAACTCAGACAACGTTTCGTCACCATTCAACAAAGACAGGATGATGTTTGTGTCGACGAATAATTTAGTTCCACTCATCCCTTAGTTCTTTCTGAAGTTTAAGCGAATCTTTTTTCAATTTTATTTTACCGCAATATTTCCTTGTGTCAATTCCTTTGGCACCTTTTTCTTCCAGTTCTTTGAAAATATTCTGAAGGACGCGTTTACTGGCACCTCGTTTAATTATCATAACCATAAATCTTAGTTTTGGTTAACTCAAATTTACATCATTTATGACGTTTATAATCAAATTATATTGCTTCATTAAAGATTTGCATAACAAAAACAGTGCTTTTCAACCGGTTTTGTAAGTGCAAGAATGTTGAGATTGTCTGACGCGGCAACAATATCCTGCGTACCACCTTTGCGCGAAAGAATCAGAATTTGTTTGTCTTTTTCATCATAAGCGCTGTTGACCAGAGTTTCAGAAATTGCAAAGTAGGCAGTGTCTTCTGAACTTATTTTAAGACTATCTGCAATTTTTTGTTTTTGACCGTTGATTTTTTCTGCTGAAAAAGGTGTTTTACTGATTTCTGTTTTGAATAGTTTCCGCGATAAAATCATCGAGCAGAGTTTGGACAAAATGATGTCTTCATCTGTCTGCCAAACCTTGATGGACGTAATGATGTCATTGTCATCAATCATGGAAAAATGCCGCAGTTGTTCAGGACTTTTTTTAAAATCATTTAACGTGATTTCATTTTGTAGAAAAACTTTCAGACTCGGACTGGCAAAAAGATCTTTTCCCTGCTGATATAAAAATTTAGCCCTTTTTAAAATAGAGGTCAGCATATATTCAGAAGCAACCACTGTTTTATGCATATACACCTGCCAGTACATGATTCGTCTTGCTCCAATAAAATTTTCAATGCTGTAAATTCCTTTTTCCTCTACTACCAGATTCCCGTTAACCACATCCAGCATCTTTATTATTCTTTCACTTCCAATTACACCTTCTTCAACACCGGTAAAATAACTGTCACGCTGCAAATAATCCAGACGATCCATATCCAGCTGACCGGATACCATCTGATGAAGAAATTTTTTGGAATAACGGTTTGAAAAGATTTCAATAGCCAATGAGTTGCCCGCTGAACTGTTTATTGAGTTCTTCCATAAAACAGCAGAGACATTTCTTCATGATGCACTTTTTCAAGTAAAGAATGCTCGAGTGTGTGAGAAAATGGTCCATGTCCCACATCATGTAACAGAATTGCGGCAATCGCTCCCAGTCTTTCTTCTTCATTTATATCTACACCTTTATTTCTCAATACATCAATTGCTTTTACCATCAGATGCATGGCTCCAAGTGCGTGATGGAAACGTGTGTGATTGGCTCCCGGATAAACAAGATGTGAAAGTCCAAGCTGCTTTATTCTCCGCAATCTCTGAAAATAAGGATGTTCAATGATATCATAAATCAATTCATGCGGTATGGTAATAAAACCGTGTACCGGATCGTTAATGATTTTTCTTTTATTGTGTGACGTTGTTCGCACCTGCAATTTGACTAAATTTATCCCTGCTCAATCAGGGCTCAAAACTAATTAAAAATCAACAGATGGAAGCAAGAATTTTATGGGCTGATGATGAAATTGACCTTTTAAAACCACATATTTTATTCCTTGAATCAAAAGGATATAAAATTGATACTGCCAATAACGGCTCTGATGCCGTTGATATGAGTGATGATACCCACTATGATATTATTTTTCTGGATGAGAATATGCCAGGCCTTACCGGACTTGAAACTTTATCGCGGATTAAGGTAAAAAAACCCAATGTTCCGGTTATCATGATTACCAAAAGTGAAGAAGAACATATCATGGAAGAGGCTATTGGAGGTCAGATTTCAGATTATCTGATCAAACCGGTTAATCCAAATCAGATTTTGCTTTCACTGAAAAAAAATCTTAAAACCAAAGATCTAGTCAGTCAGAAAACTACCAGTGATTATCAAAGTGAATTCAGACAACTTGGTATGAGAATCAATGATCGTCCGGATGCCGGAGAATGGCAGGATATTTATAAGGAACTGGTGAGCTGGGAACTGAAGCTGGAGAAGTCGAACGATGACGGAATGAAAGAAGTTTTCAATATGCAGAAACGCGAAGCCAATGCGCAGTTTTGCAGATATGTGGATAAGAATTACCGTGACTGGCTGAATGGTGATGAAGATGCTCCGTTGCTTTCACATCAGCTGCTGATGAAAAAAGTTTTTCCGTTTGTTGGAAAAGAACCAGTTTTTTTGATTGTCATTGATAATCTGAGATATGATCAGTGGAAAATTCTTCAGCCGTTGATTAATGAATATTTTAATGTAGAGAAAGAAGAACTTTTTTATTCCATTTTACCCACTGCAACGCATTATGCAAGAAATGCGCTGTTTGCGGGAATGATGCCTCTGGAAATTTCTAAAAAATTCCCGTCACTCTGGCTGAATGAAAACGATGAGGGCGGAAAAAACATGCATGAAGCAGAATTTCTGGAAGCAAATCTGAAGCGGAATAACAAACAGGTAAAAATGTCTTACCACAAGGTTATTAAAATGGATTTTGCCAAAAGACTGGTGGATAAATTCAATGAACTGCTGACCAATAATCTCAATGTTATTGTCTATAATTTTGTAGATATGCTGTCACATGCAAGAACAGAAATGGATGTCATTAAAGAACTTGCAGATGATGAATCTGCTTACCGGTCACTGACGGCTTCCTGGTTTAATCACTCACCGCTGAAAGATATTCTTAAAAAAATCTCGGAGAAAAAAATCAGAACATTTATTACCACAGATCACGGAACAATCAGAGTAGATAATCCAGTCAAAGTGGTAGGTGATAAAAATACCAATACCAATCTGCGATACAAGGTTGGAAAAAATCTGGATTACAACGCTAAAGAAGTACTGGTTTCTTCAAATCCTGAAGATATAAAACTGCCAAAGGAAAATGTGAGTTCATCCTTCATTTTTGCAAAAGAGAATGACTTTTTTGCTTATCCGAACAACTACAATCATTATGTAAATTATTACAGTGATACCTTTCAGCACGGCGGAATTTCAATGGAAGAAATGATTATTCCATTTATTGAATTGTCTGCAAAATAATTTATGCCGGATTTTTTTAAATATGAATTGAATAGTCTTTCAGAGATTCAAAATGCAGCTGAAAATTTTGCTCAGTTTTTAAAAAGTCAAAGCGAAAAACGAGTTGCATTTTACGGTGAAATGGGTGCCGGAAAGACAACTTTTATTGCATCGGTTCTGGGAAAAATGGGAGTGAATGAACATGTGTCTTCTCCAACATTTGCATTGATTAATCAATATGAATCAAAAGAATCAGGAACCATTTATCATTGTGATTTCTATCGGTTGAAAAATGAGCGTGAGGCTTTTGATTTGGGTATTGAAGAAATTCTGGACGGCGGAAACTGGTGTTTTTTTGAGTGGCCTGAAAAACTCGGTAACCTTTTACCCTTGGGCTGCGTAAACGTAAAAATTACTGATCAAAACGGAAGAAGAATAATAGAAGCGAAAGTATGATAACTGATCCGGACGCATTAAAGTCACTTATTAAAGAAGGAAGTCTTTTACCACAGGAAGAGATGCTGGCCATTGGCCGTAAAAAGGGAAAACTTGTAATCGGTATTCCCCGTGAGACCACTTATCAGGAAAATCGCGTGGCTCTTACACCAGAGGCTGTTCAGTTTCTGGTAAGCAATGGACATAGTATTCTTGTTGAATCTAAAGCGGGTGAAAGTGCGCGATACAGTGATGTTGATTATTCTGAGGCCGGTGCAGAAATTGCTTATGATAAAGCATCCGTTTTTAAGGCCAATATCATTATTAAAGTCGCTCCGCCATCTGATGAAGAAATAGAACTGATGCCCGGAAATCAGACTTTGATTTCAGCATTACAACTTACTTTACATCCTAAAAAAACGCTGGTGGCACTGATGAATAAAAAAATCACGGCCATTGCTTGGGATTATATTCAGGATGAACATCAGATTTTTCCGGTGGTGCGAGCCATGGGAGAAATTGCTGGTAATACATCTATATTAATTGCGGCAGAATTATTATCTAACTATAAAACTGGTAAGGGAATTATGATGGGCGGTGTTGCAGGGGTACAACCAACTGAAGTGGTTATTCTTGGTGCCGGAACAGTAGGGGAGTATGCCTGCAGAACAGCAATCGGATTAGGAAGTTCAGTAAAAGTATTTGATAATTCGATTTCCAAATTAAGAAGATTGCAGAATGATATCGGACAGCGTATTTTTACTTCGGTTATTCAGCCAAAACTTCTTGAAAAAGCAATCATGCGCGCTGATGTTGTTATCGGTGCAGTGCGTGCTCCGTTTGGAAGAACGCCGTGTATTGTTACTGAAGAGATGGTAAGGCAGATGAAGGCAGGTTCAGTTATTGTGGATGTAAGTATTGATCAGGGAGGCTGTTTTGAAACCTCTCGTGTTACCAATCACACCAAACCAACTTTTGTTGAACACGATGTGATTCACTATTGTGTTCCCAATGTTGCATCACGCGTGTCAAGAACTGCATCCATTGCATTGAGCAATATATTTTCACCAATGCTTTTGGAAATGGGAGAAATGGGCGGCACCAAGGAAATGATCAAACGAGATCCCGGCTTCAGAGCAGGTGTCTATATCTACAAAGGAAAACTTACCAGTGAAATCTTGGGTAAAGTATTTGATCTTCCGTTTAAAAATATTGAGTTGCTGCTGGCGGCTTTGTAGGTGAATAGTGCAGATAATAATATGCTAACTTTAGTTTTTATTTATACGAAGTATGAAAAATATTCTTGGAATTGAAGCAAATTTCCTGAATCCAAGTGGAGAGGCGAATGAGGCAAGTGTTTCTTTTATTAAAGAAGGAGAATTACGCACTTGTATTGCTGAGGAAAGAATTTCAAGAATTAAACTTGATGGCAAATTTCCACACACAGCTATTGATGAAGTATTATTTCGTGAACAACTGAGCATAAATGATATAGATGCAATCGCCGTCCCTTTTTTGCATCCTGTTAAGGGTAACTATAAATATCTTAAAGCTGCATGGAGCACATTTTTTGATACTGGGGTTTTTCTTCGCAAACGCATATTTGATTTTACATATTTCACCCTTTATAATAAGTTAAAATCGCCAAAACAACACACTTTTAACTTAAAGGGCAAAAATTTTGAATTAAAATATGTTGAACATCATTCTGCACATGCGGCAGGTGCTTATTATTGTTCCCCCCGTTTGATGAGGCGCTGGTTATTACTTTGGATGGCGGAGGTGATGGCTTGGATGGCGCTGTTTTTGCTGGCGTCGAAACAAAATTGATTAAATTATTTGAAGTACCGCACTTTCAATCACCTGGAACTATGTATTCTGGAATCACAAGTGATCTTGGATTTAAAAGACACAGGCATGAAGGTAAGATTACAGGTTTGGCCGCATATGGTAATCCGGATCTGATTGAAATAGGGTTGGATGATCTTATAAAATATAATACGAAAAAACATAGATTTATTAGCAGAAAAGTTGCTAAGCATCATCGAGATCTGAACGGATTATCAAATTATTTTGGCCCGCTACTGTCAAAATTTTCTAAAGAGGATCTGGCATTCGCCGCACAGATCTTGTTGGAAAGGGAGACTTTGAAATATGTAGAGGATGCAATTTCAGTAGCAAAAAATAAGGGTTATAATTTCTCCAAGATCTGTCTGGCCGGTGGATGTTTTGCAAACGTAAAACTTAACCAGAGAATTTTAGAACTGAAGGAAGTTGAAAATGTTTTTGTCTATCCAGCAATGGGAGATGACGGATTATCCGGAGGAGCAGCTCTTTATTGTTATTACAGTCAACCCGGAATTAAATCAAAATCAAAATCAATAATATCTGATATTTATAAAGGAGGTGAATTTTCAAATGAAGAAATTGAATCCGCATTAAAGAGACGAAATATTTCATTTAAAAAATATGATGAGGTCGAGTCAGAAATAGCTAAGCTTCTTGCTGAAGGAAAAGTTGTAGGCAGATTTAATGGTAAAATGGAATATGGCCCAAGATCTCTTGGCAATAGGTCGATAATTGCAGCTCCTTTTGATCCAAGCATCAATGATTGGCTAAATAAGCGTTTGAACAGAACGGAGTTTATGCCTTTTGCTCCAAGTGTTTTGGAGGATGTTGCGGCGGATTATTTTGAAAACTACAAAAGTGATCAAGTTGCAGCTGATTATATGACAATTACATATAACGTTTTTGAGCATAAAAAGCACGAAATTCCAGCGGTGGTTCACGTTGATAATACTGCACGTCCTCAGATAGTTAGAAAGAGCACTAATCCGTCCTACTATAAAATCATTCAGGAATTTGCTAAAATAACTAATGTACCAGTTGTTTTAAATACGAGTTTTAATATACACGAACAACCAATTATTTACACTCCGGATGATGCAATTGATGGTTTTCTTGAAGGTAAATTGGATGTATTGGCCATTGGCAATTACATCTGTTCAGAATAAATTAATGGATATATTTGAAGTTTACCACCCAAACAACGGTAAATCCCTCACCAATTTCTGAACATCCGATTTAATCTGACTCAATCGGGTATCATTGTCTTTATTCATCAACGCCTGATCAACTAATTCAACAATTGCAGTAATCTGATTTTCCTTTATTCCTCTGGTGGTAATAGCTGCCGTTCCAACTCTGAATCCTGAAGTAACAAAAGGAGATTTGTCATCAAAGGGAACCATGTTTTTATTTACGGTAATGTCTGATTTAACCAACGCATTTTCGGCATCTTTTCCGGTAATGTTTTTTGTGCGCAGATCAATCAGCATACAATGATTGTCTGTTCCGCCTGAAACTATGTTATATCCGCGTTTCAAAAATTCTTCAGCCATGGCTCTGGCATTTTTCTGAACCTGCTGATTGTAAATGGTAAATTTTGGATCCAGCGCTTCACCAAAAGCAACGGCTTTTGCACCAATTACATGTTCAAGCGGACCTCCCTGAGTTCCTGGAAATACAGCGGCATCCAATAAAGCAGACATCATTTTTATTTCACCTTTTGGCGTTTTGTGTCCCCACGGATTTTCAAAATCATGCCGCATCATAATTACACCGCCTCTTGGTCCGCGTAATGTTTTGTGAGTAGTTGTGGTAATGATATGACAATGATCAAACGGGTCATTCAGAATTTTCGTTGCAATTAATCCGGCCGGGTGTGAAATATCTGCAAGAATTAATGCACCTACAGCATCAGCAATTTTTCTGATTCGGGCATAATCCCAGTCGCGTGAATAGGCAGAGGCACCGCAGATTATCATTTTTGGTTTTTCTGCAATAGCCGTTTTTTCCATGGCATCATAATCAATTCTGCCCGTTTCTTTATTTACTCCGTAAAAAGATGTTTTATAAAGTTTACCTGAAAAATTTACCGGAGATCCATGAGTGAGGTGACCACCGTGTGACAAATCAAATCCAAGAATTTTATCTCCCGGATTAAGACATGCAAGCATCACAGCGGCATTTGCCTGTGAACCGGAATGAGGTTGTACATTGGCCCAGGCTGCACCAAATAATTTTTTAGTCTTTCGATCGCCAGATCTTCAATCAGATCTACTACTTCACATCCGCCATAATATCTTTTGTGAGGTAATCCTTCTGCATATTTATTAGTCAGAATTGAACCCATTGCGTCCAATACCTGCTGACTGACAAAATTTTCTGAGGCAATCAGCTCAATTCTGTGTAATTGACGTTCTTTTTCTTTTTGGATAAGATCAAAGATGGCTTTATCTGACATAGGATTTATTTTTTGTCAAATTTAACCGCTAAGCCAGATTATCCTTCTTAGAATCTGGTAAAAATTTGAACAAGATGTAAAGAATCATGAGCGGCATAAAAGATTGCGCAATTCCCATGATCGTGCGGATTATGCCGTATAGATTATCTGTCATACCAACAAGAAAACTCAGAAAATAGAGTCCAAATGCAAAGAATAAAATTCCCAGATAACTGTAAACGGTAATGCGGTTGAATAATTTATTTTGAAAACTAATACGGACAATCAGATAAGTGACAGCCATAAACAGTCCGCTGAAAACAAAAGTCAGAACCCATTTCAGGTTATTGATTTCATCCGGTGTCCAGTTAAGCAGAAAATGAAATTCATCAAGCGCCTGATTTCTTCTTCCGTTGGTGATGGTCATCAGAATCCAGTTGATATTGACAAAAAAATAATCCCGTATAAAACCGAGAGAGATAATAAAAACTACGAGGGCAGATAATTTAATTTTTGATGACACGTCCGTATTTTTTAGCCCACCACCACCAGAAAATAAATATGATGGAATACACAAAAATGGTAAATGTTTAAAGGTGATTAAAATCCAGTGAAGTCGGGTAGGACTCGTAAATAAGCAACAGACTGATTACACGAATAATATTAGCCAGATGAATAGCAATCATACCCAAAGGAATAAACCACAGTTTGTCTTTTATTCTTCCTGGAAAGGCAATGATAAAAATGGAGAAGATGGAAAAAAGTTTGAAACCGTTACATTCATCACCTACCCATACTCCGGTGTTAATAGTTTTTTCCATCATCAAAATAACATGATCGCTGTCAATTTCAATCACAGTCTGCACACCCATTAAATCCAAAAACTGATGTGAAAACCAAACGATGTTCAGATCCAGATAATAATCCCAATCCGTATAAACCTTAATGAAAAAATAATAGATCAGCAACCAGATTCCATAGAGTACACCTCCGGTTAAGAGAAATTTTACAGCTGGATGTTTAAGAAATTCCGGCATAAAAAGAAAGAACACGTATTACCGTGTTCCTTTATATATTTTTCTAGCTCCAATGAATGCTCCGGCTACAAGCAGTATTCCAATGCCTCCGTCTATGGGAACGCAAGGAGGATTCCAGCAGGGTGGTCCTCCAGCTGGAGGTGATCCTGTTACAGGAGTTCCTCCTGGAGGGGCCGCCGGCATTGAGAAACCTGAATTAGAAATCAGGTAACCAAAGACCAGAATAAAAATTAATTTTTTCATTTATAATAAAAGCTTAAAACAATAATTTTTTTGTTATCGTGAATTCATTACTTTTACCGTAAAAAGATAAATTCCGTTTAATTCTGATGGCAAAGTTAATAAATTTTGACCAGTTTGAAATTCTGTATTTAGTGAATAATAAGTTTCTTGCCCTAAAATATTGGTGAGTTGAAAACTTACAGGGGTGCCGGATAACTGCTCTGGTACTATGACTGTAATCACATTCCCATTTGATTGATCGTTATTTCTTCAGAATTTTCATCAACTCCTGCACTATTTGCATCAGCCGGATTCAATTCACCATTACTCAAAAATAAAGTGAATCGAACACCATCAAATTCATCGCTATAAAATGTAAATTGAGAATTAGTTTTAAGGTTGATAATTTCATTAGTCTGCTTATCAAAAAGGTATATGAACTTGTAATCATTGAAAACCTCCAAATTCTCAGCGCTAAAAGTATAGTATCCTGAATTTTTAATTATTGTATGAATATCGAATGCTTTGTCAGAGTTGGAAGTACTGATGGCATTTTTCCTGAGCAAATTATTTTCAATATTAAACGCTGCTCTCGGACCTGCTTCAAATCCAGAGTAGAGTTGTCTCATATCTGCGATGGTATCCATCCCATCAGTAGCAAAGATATCATGTGAGAGAATAATAGTTGAGCGATATGTGCTACTGTTTTCTGAAAGAGTTAATTTGAATTCATCAATAACTTCTTCAGAGCGAATAAACATTGCATTAGAAGAGGATTTATCACTTTGTTCAAAAGTAATTGAACCAAGACTGGTAACATAAATCCATACTCCTTGTCCCACAGACATTAATCCATTATCAAGATCAGGAATACTTCCTAAACCAGAAACTCCGTCATAATATTGATAGTCGCCCAAAGCTGCGTCATAAACATAAAAATAATTGCTGATCTGACTTGTGCGGGTTGTCTGAGAATATAAAACAGGAGAAACAAACGGGTTACCAATAGTATGCCAACCGGTGTTTAACGACATGCTAACACCAGCCGAACTTTCAAGAGTCCCGGTATTTTTAAGTGTAACTCCAGAGAAAACATTTAAGTCATCTCCCAGAAAAATTTCATACCCTTTTCCATTTACCAGAGTATGAGTAATGCTTGTAACATTGTAGGAAATTCCGTTGGTGTAATATCTACATGAATAAAAACATCCGCTGCCATCGGTTGCGCAACCATCAGGGAATCCTGTTCCACTTATATAGATGTCCGCATCCCACTCACTTAGTTTGGCACCTGTTACAGGTGAACATAAATTTCTATAATCAGCAGTTCCTGGATCAATATATCGCTGCACAGTGTAAGTACCACTAAATGTGAAACCACCAGGCACCTGATCTATTCTAGCAGTTTGATTATTGGAAGTTGAAAGGAAAGTAAATGTATTTCCTGGAGCAGGATCCAATATCATCGAACCTGCAATTGGATACAAGGTTCCGGAAAGGGTATGTGTTCCTTCATAAATCGTTATTGGAGCCCCACCAATATTATTAATTTCAAGCTCAACAAAATCAATGCTACCACCTCCACAGTCAATATATTGTGCAGTAACGCCTTTCATAGCAATTCTACCAGCTGTGAGGGAGGTCGTTCCAATAACATCCCAGTTGCCGTAAATATCAAGATTGACGTTTGCAGACATCTCAAGCGTGCCATTTGGTTCAACAGACAGATTTTTTGTTTCTGCATTAACATCAACAGAAACAGTATGAAACGCATTGATAAAAACATTGTCATTTAAGGTTGGTACACAGGTACAATCCCAAGTGTTTGGGTTGCTCCATGAACCGCTTGTAACTGAATAAATATCCAGAGGTTGTTCTAATCCGGCAAGCGTGAAATATTGACCGTCAGCTATATCAGTTACAAAAGTGACAGTTTGATTTGTTGAGTTATAAGTGCCACTAATAACCGTAGCATCAGAAAAAACACCGTCATTATCAACCAATAATCTGTAAGAGCTTGAAGTACCAAAATTGTAACCACCGCTGAGGTAAAAGGTCAATGTTGTATTCCCTGTACTGCCTGTTTCATCTAGTTTCCAGGTTCTTGTAAATCTGGAATGAGTTGGAATAGAGGCTGGCAGATCCGTTGTAGTCATACTGGATAATGGATCAGCAGTATGGGCCACTAGAAAATACTCACCTCCAGTCATATCAGTAGACCCCGAAAGTTCGAGTATACCTGCACCTCTTGCAGAACCCTGAACATTTAAACCGTCATTTCCCAACCCAATTAAACCTATATTATGTGTTGCTTCATATGCATATAAATCTGTTGCAATTGCCATATTGTATTTGGCTCCAAGGTAGTTTTCTATTAATCTTCTTTGTAGATTGTTGAGTGCTTTGTTGTAAATAATTACTTCAGCGATGTAACCATTCAAGGTACAATTACTTGCCGCAGGATATTGCGCATTCCCAAGTGTTAAGTTGGAATGGGCAGTGGGCATAGTATATGCAGCAACTTTGGTCATTTGCAATGTTCCTGCTTATATAAAAACATGTTTGTAGGGGTAATATGTGTTGACGTAAAAGTGAATGCCCCCGGATCAACATAACTTACGTGGTTGATAGCTGGAGAATATTGAGCAGAAACCAATGAGTTAGAACCATTATTACAGTAGGTCTGCCATTTTTTGATTTCACCAACATAATTCGCACCCAGAAGGAATTGTTGAACATTAGGCGTTCTTTGGAAAACGATAAAATAGGTCACGTTTGCGGAAACCATTGAGGAAATACTCCCTGTTGTAAGCGCATCATCAACACCGTCAAAATGAATTGCCGGTAATGAATTGACTATACCTGTATTATAAACAGGTCTTTTAGATCCAGTTCCTTGCGTAAAATGATTTCCATTTCCGGAAAGATCCGTGAATGAAGATACTGTTGCACCATTAGCCAATCCTAAAGAATTTGCATCCAACCAAACAATATTCGAAAC
The DNA here is from genome assembly GCA_016719925.1 of Crocinitomicaceae bacterium. GTDB lineage: Bacteria > Bacteroidota > Bacteroidia > Flavobacteriales_D > Crocinitomicaceae > JADJGJ01. The sequence continues at coordinate 12,791 of JADJYC010000019.1, forward strand.
ACTGTTTCCAACCCCGGCTGCACCGGTTTGGTTAAATGAATAATTTTCAAAAATCAGACAACAAATAAATAAGGCACTGATTATACGGAAATGGAGAAAGTTTTTCATAGACATGAAAGATAAATCAGGTCTAATATACGTCTTTTTTATTTATGAGCAATAAACCTGAATTTCTGGAAAAATTAATCATGTTTTGCGTTAGTAAAAAAAAAGTCACCAATACCGGCTGATCATTCGAATTGGAGGGTTATGTCAATTTCTTTGGCTGTGTTGCATTTTTGTCAGAAACCTTTTAATATCCCGAACGTAGTAGGAAAGAATATTGAACAACAGAAAAGCAAATATTTCCGTTATGGAAAAAAATAAATCAAATAATAATAAACTTCTTGATATCAAGGACCTACTCTTCATCTGGAAGCTGATAACAGGGAATTTGTTAATTCTGATTCTGATTCCTTTTCTTGCTTATGCATTCGGTTACATATACACATATCGATTGAACAACATATATGGTGCAAAAGTTCAATTGCTTTTGAAGTCAGATGATACGTATGATTATCAGGATCCGATTTATGACGGACTTGGGGCGTATGGGGTTTATATGGACGTACAGAATCAGATGAGAATTATTAAATCAAAAGATCTGATAGGTGAAGTCATAGACAGACTGAAAATAAACACTTCCTATTATGTTGTGGGAAGATTAACCAAAAAAGAAGTTTTTGAAACACTTCCATTTAGGGCAAATGCAGTTGTGCTGAATCCTTCTCTTTTTGAAATACCGATTGAAGTAGAAATATTGAATTCAAACCAATATGAAATCAGTTATATTCTGGACGGCGAGACTTATAACATTATTCATGAATTCGATAAGGAGTTTGAGAATTCTCATTGTATACTAACAGTCTCAAAACAATACACCTATGATGAAGCTACTCTAAAAATTATAATGGCATCAGATTATGAAATTGTTTTTCATGACAGGGACTACCTGATAAGTAAATATCAGAATTCGTTGGAAATTGAAAATCTTGAACATACTTCAGTTCTTGATGTATATATTTCAGACGAGTTGCAGCAAAGAGCAAAGGTGTTTTTGGATACCCTGACTGCAGTATATATTGAAAACTCAAAGGATATTCAACTGGAAGTAAATCAGAATACTCTCGAAAATATTGAAAAACAAATTGATACAATTGACTCTTTTATTAAGGAAAAGGAATATGAGTTACTCAACTATAAAGATCAGAATGCTGTTTTAAATCTGGATAAGCAGGAAGATGAGTTTTTCAAACAATACGTTTTCTATACCAATCTGAGACGTGAACTGGAACAAAAAAAGAACTCAGTAATTTCTTTAGATGGTTATTTAAAGGAATCGCAGGATGACAGATTATTACCACCATATTTTTTGATCGAGCAAAGCGATTCTTACCTGAATGATGCAATTCCTAAAATCAGATCAAAACAGATTAACCTGGAGGTAAAAAGATCACAGGAATATGAAGAAAGTCCAAACATTATAAATCTTAAAAAGGAAATCGCATTATTAAAAAAAGATGTGAGAAGTTATTTGGTTAATCTCCTGGTTGCAATTGAGACTGAAATAAAAGTGATCGAAGGTCATGTAAAAGAGTACGAATCGGATATCAAGAGTTTACCAAAATCTGCTCAGGATATTCTGAATATACAACGTGAACTGGATGTTAATAACAAAATGTATTTGTTCTTATTAGAAAAAAAGACAAATACGCTGATTACTCGTGCTGGTATTATTCCTCAGGTTAGTGTGATTGAAACTCCCCCGCTTATGGGCGTTGTTGAACCTGATAAGAAAAAATTAATCAGACTTTTTGTGCTGGCAGGATTTGTGATTGCTTTAGTTATTGCTGCTCTGAGAAAATTAATCTTTGAACGTGTAGAAAATGTTCAGGGGTTATCAGAAATTACAAGTATGAATATTGTAGGAGGTATTCCAAAAACAAAGATCGAAAATTCGACAATTGTAATTGAAACCAAACCTAAGTCTAATGTTACAGAAAGTTTCAGAACCCTCAGAACAAATCTATCGTTTATGGGGACGCAAAATGATAAAGCAAAAAAAGTGATTGTTTCTTCATTTTTCCCTGGAGAGGGCAAGACTTATTGTTCCACTAATCTGGCCGCCATTCTTGCAAGAGCGGACAAAAAAACACTCATAATTGATTTTGACTTACACAGACCTAAAGTACATAAGTCATTTGGTGTGGAAAATAGTTCTGGAATGACCAATTATTTAATTGGCAAAGCTGAATTTGAAGATATCGTTCAAAGAAATGTGTTGACTAATCTTGATATCATTACCTGTGGTATTCTGGCGCCTAATCCATCTGAATTGATTCTTCGAACTAAAGTCAAAGAACTATTCGATATTGCGGAATTGAAATACGATTACATTATTGTTGATACCCCCACCGTTTGGACTATTAAATGATACGATGGAACTTTGCAGATACTGTGATGTTTTTTTGGTTATTATGAATACAAATTATACCAGAAAAAGAGGGATTTTAAGAGTTGAAGAGCTAATTGCAAAACTGGATAACATTGAAAAGGGAGTTGTTTTGAATAACATCAAAGAAACCCGATTCAGTTATTACTATTCTAAATATACCTACAAATATTCTTACGGATATAATTATGGTTATGGTTATGGAAATAACTACGGCTATGAAAATTATCAGCAAAACGAAAGCGAACATTGAAGACTTTCAAATGCAATGTGGGTTGCTGTTTTTTAAAATTTACTTATATTTGGTAGTGTCGATGGGCCATTCAAATGAAAAGTAACTATTTAAAAACCGGGGTATTTGTTTTATTGTTTATACTTCATTATTCCGCCCGTTCTCAAACAGTAAATAGGTATAGTGTATCTTCCTTTCAAATTTCAGGGCTGAATGACAGTATACTTTTTTGTGGTGGTCAGCCTTCAGCCGGATTTGATAACTCAACGGAATCTTTTATTGGATATTTGCCGCTTGATTATAGTTTGCTTGCAATTCAGGAGTATGAAAATATCTTCAGAATTTTTCCGGTACCGGCCTCAGAAAAAATATACGTTGTGTTCAATTCAAATATTTTCAAAGGTTCTGAACTTTTGATTCATGATGTTTCCGGAAGAATTGTAAAATCATTCCAACTGTTGGGTCTAAATTATAACTACTATGAGTTTGACATTTCTGATATATCTGAAGGATCCTATTTGGTATCGGTAATTACTGACGGAAGCATGACAGGTTCTAAACAAATAATTATATATTAAACGTTAATGATCCAAAGACTTGTATTACTCTCTTTCTTATTTTCAGTTCTGATTTCAACTGCTCAGCCGGACGCATATAATTACATAAATATTCAGGGTCAGCTCCCTGATGCCGCGGTATCTTCATTAGATCTTGAATTTAAAATATATGACAGCGGTTCAAATTTATTGTGGTCCGAAATACATAATAATGTAACGCTTCATAATCAAGGAGTGTTTCACTTGCAGCTTGGTGGTGGGGTAAATAGCGGAGGCAGTATTGCCGACTTCAGTCAAATTAATTGGCTCAACGTTTCTGAAGTGAAGATTTATAATATAACCGGAGCATTAAATCATATTGTTGCAACTGTAAATTCATTACCGGTTCCTTATTCATTTCATAGTTTGACAAATCTAACGTCGCCGTTTGTAATTAATTTGACAGATGTTAATACTTCCGGAATCGTGAATACTTTTTTATTAAAATTTGACGGCGTTCAGTTTTATGTAGCTTCTGATATGCTCAGTGACACTGCTGAGTTTGCATTCATCAGTGTAAATTCTTTAAATTCTGATACCGCTCTGGTTGCTGCTGACTTCATTGGAGGCGTGAATGATTCTGCCTTGTATTCATTTTATTCAGACTCTTCACAATTTGCCCAATCAGCTCAACAAGCCGATTATGCTGAAAATTCAATTTACAGTGATACCGCAAATGTCTCTTTTTTATCCCTTGGAAACTGGAGTAAGACAGGCAACACCGGGACAACTGCTGTCAACTATATTGGAACCACTGATTCAGTTGATTTTATTTTAAGAACTAATGGAAGTAAGCGCCTTACAATTACTCCTTCCGGGAATTATTACAACGGAAATCTTATTGCCGGAAACAGTGGATTTACTTTTACTTCTACATCCGGTGCTCTTTTTCAACCTTCTGTAGCGATGCCTGGTTTATCATCTTTAGGTGGATCATTTCTTTATTTTGACGGACAGAAAAGTGCTTTTTCCGGTGGAAAACATGATTACGGATTAGATACAACAATGAGGCAATACAGCATAAGCTGGGGTGAAAATAATTCCGGTAATGCAATTTATTCTGTCATGTTTGGATTGAATAATCATGGAGACTCATCCTGGATTGCCGGAATAGGATATTCTGCCGATGCTAGTTTTACAATGGGCAGAAACTGTGTTTCTTCACTTTATTCTGTGGCTATTGGAGATAGTGCAAGAACAGATTATATACGAAATGTAGCAATTGGTAAAAATGTTTATGCAGGTATTCAGTCTTCTTCAGTTGGCATTGGTACTAACGTAATTTCTGTCGGAGCAACGGCATGGGCTGCTGGTCTCAACGTTACTGCAAACGGTCATTTCAGTACAGTTTTAGGAACTAATGCAAGCAGCAACGGCTTCAGAGGTTGTTTTCTTTATGGTGATAGTTCAACCGCTTCTATTGTTTCAAACACAGCGCAGTATCAGTTTATGGTGAGAGCAAGCGGAGGTACCGTTTTCTATACAGCATCAGACTTGTCTATGGGGGTTGAATTGCTGCCGGGAGCAGGCAGCTGGTCAATGATATCTGACAGAAATAAAAAAGAGAATATTAATCTTCTTTCTGTCTCAAAATTTTCTGATCAATTCAAATATCTTGACCTTTTTACTTGGACTTATAAAGAACAGGATTTGGTGCATATCGGACCAATGGCACAAGATTTTAATTCCTTGTTTGGAGTTGGTGAATTACCTAATTATATAAATATGATTGACATTGACGGAATAACTTTTTGGGGTATAAAATCGCTCCACTCTGAATTGAATGTCATTGATAAAAAAACAGAAGTTGACTCATTGAATAATCTGATACATTCGGAATTCAATGAATATGAATTATTGGAAAACAGAATAAAAGAACTTTATGAAAATACTAATCGTTAGTGCTTTGACCATTTTGCTTGGGTTTTCAGGCTTAGGTCAGGATTTCCTGAAGGGATTCCTTTTCAGGCGCAAATTTTAAGTCAGTCTGGTGGCATCCTTTCTAATGTAAATGTTGGAGTTAGATTTAATATCAGGCAAACTTCAATTTCAGGTCCAATTATCTGGCAAGAGGATCATGCTGTTAATGTTAATGATTTGGGGCATTTTTCTGTAAATGTGGGTGAAGGTGTTTCAACAGGTGCAGGATCAGTTGTTTTATTTTCTGACATCAACTGGTCAACCGGATCTTATTTTATTGAGTTATTGGTTGATGAATTGAATACTTCAGTTTACAACTCAATTATGGTGCAGCAATTTATGGCCGTGCCCTATGCGTACCATAGCAAAACCACCTCTCAGCAATATGCATTGTCTCAACTACAGGATGTGGATACAACAGGAATTCAGGTTGGACATGTTTTGAAATGGAATGGAACCACCTGGATAAGTGCACCTGATGAAATTGCTGTTGCTTGTGATACGGTTGATTATGCTTTTAACGCTCAAAATTCAGTTTATTCTGATACTGCCCTGTATGCACTAAATTGTGTTTCTGTTGGATATGTTGATACGGCTGGTTTTGCTTTTTATTCAGATTCTGCCCAGTATGCTGCCAACGCTGCTTATGCTGACTCATCTGATTTTTCTGATTACAGTGACACCGCTGACATTTCACTATATTCTTTAGGTAATTGGGGACTTTTGGGTAATTCATCTACAAATCCTTCAACCAATTTTTTAGGAACCACAGATTCTGTGGACATGGTTTTCAAGTCTTACGGAACGGAGCGAATGAGAATTAAAGCGAATGGCAGAATTGGAATAGGTACTTCAACACCTCTTGTTGGATTTCACGTAACCAATGCTAATGGTTTTGCATTTACCGGCACACACGGTACTGGTACTATACCTGTATCAGGTGCTGGCAGCAGAATGATGTGGTATCCGGGAAAAAGTGCATTTCGTGCAGGATATGTAGCATCTGTTCAATGGGATAATGGAAGTGTTGGTCAGTACTCATTCGCGGCCGGTTATAATACGATAGCAAGCGGTCTTTATTCAGTGTCATTTGGACAGGCCTGCAGTGCATCAGGAGAAGGATCTTTCGCTGCGGGCAAAGGAACAATATCATCAGGTCTTTATTCTTTTGCAGCAGGTGAAAACCCTGAAGCAACCGGTAGTTATGGTGTTGCTATTGGAAGAGGAGGAAAAGCAAATGCATTGGGTGCTGTCGCCATCGGATATCATCCGGAGGTTTACGCCAGTTATGGACTTGGGTTCGGTAATTATGTTTTGGTAACCGGTACCAATGGAGTTGCTATGGGATATCATGCACAGGCAATTCACCCCGGAGCATTTGTATTCTCAGATGAATCAACTCCGCTTGCAAATACGCCTTCAACAGCTGCAAACCAATTTATGGCAAAAGCTTCCGGTGGATTTATTTTTTATACTAATTCCACACTTGCTACCGGAGTAACTTTGCCGGCAGGTGGTGGTTCCTGGTCTACTCTGTCTGACAGAAATTCCAAAGAAAATATCGTCTATGCTGATCCGATGAATTATCTTTCTTTATTAGATTCTATTGATGTTTATAGTTGGAGTTATAAGAGCCAGGACAGCAGTATTATTCACATTGGTCCAATGGCACAGGATTTTTATGAGGTTTTTAATTTTGGTAATGATTCCACATCTATAAATTCAGGAGATTTTGACGGACTGAATCTTGTTTTGTTAAAAGCTCTCTACATAAGAACTGAAGAATTGAGGGTTCAAAATGAACAGATCATTCACCTCAATAATGAATTGTTGTTGTTGCAGAAAAAAGGAAAGAGATGGAATTGCTGCTTTTAGAACTGAAAAAAATATCAGTCAATGCAGTTTGACGGAAATGAAGAAAGTTCTGTAATCAAATAGATTTTTCAATTTTATAAATCACAACAGAAGAGTTTTCAGAAATTAATTTTATTTCAGTAATGGAATTCAGATCTATGTTACCTGCGGTGAGATAGTTGTTAAAATAAAGAGGATTGGTAATTATATATTTCACATTGTAATGTTCCAATATATGCTTCAAATTAAAAGACGGGTATGGATAATTTCCAGTCATGTCTGAAATTTCTTCTTCTCGTGATTTTTTCTTGTTGATTGTTCCTGCAAAATAACCAAGTACCGGAAATTTTGTAAAGAACATGTATTTGTATAAAAAAGGATGTACCGTCCAGATGATTCCACTTTCAAACGAATCAGTGAAATGCTTCAGTGTTTTTCTGTTGGTCCGAATTCAACATCATTTATTTTCTGGGATTTAATGTATTCCTGATTATACAACAAAATACCGGTAACGCACCAGATGAGATAAACTGTAAAAAATGGCCATAGATCATTAAACCGGTAAAGCAGTGAAACCGATAAAATCAATGCGGGAGCAAAACCAAACTCAAAATATCTTTCTGCTTTTCCAATGAATCGCAAATGAGGAATTTTAGTCAGAAAAAACAAGGTAATTGAACAAATTAACCAAATCAGTAATAAGCCACTCGCTTCAAATTCAAAAAAGAAAAAAATAACCAGGAAAAAGTGAAATGAAGTTACAAGAAAATGAATCGGGGTTTGATTGAAATAGAATTCATGCAGAAATGATTTGATTTTACCGGCAAAAAAAAGAACAATTAATTTTTTGATAAACCGTAGATAATTCACCACATCTGTTTTGGGTGAAAGTTTCTGATAATACAATTTGCTTTTGAACAGAAAAACAGAATGCATAAAGTTTGTTTTCAGTATGTTCCATGTTTTACCGAATGTTAATATCAGGCTCATAGCAAAAGCGCTGATAATAATAAACAAATACCAGGGATAAAAAATACTTATGATAATTCCAAAAAAAAGCAATACCTGAATTCCAAACACAGTTGTAAAAAAAATAAAAGAAGCTGAAACGGCGCTTATAATGAGGTATGACAATTCAGTATTTCCCATATACATAAAAAGGCTGTACATGTGCAGCAGATAAAGGGTTTGGGCAAGTACACGGCTGGAGCCATTTTGAACTCTGGGTTCATCTCCGGTTTTTATAAGTACCGGAAGAAGTGAGTATATCAAGACTGGAAAAAGTGAATTGATTACTGGTATACCTGCACTCAAAAAATAATTATACCCGATTGCAAATACCAAAAGATTGTTTAATACATCAAAAAATGCTGAACTGTATCTTTCTGCAAAGAAAAGACCACGATTGCCAAATGCAGCTAAAAGAGTATGATAAAAAAACGGATAATTACATTCACCGTTGAGTAAAAACCTCGTGTCTGTTTTGGGACAAATACCTTTGTTTTTTCGAATTAACTGCGCAAAATATAAATGGAAAAAAGTGTCAGAGGCAATTGCATGCGGTAAAATAAAACGCGGGTAAGCCCTGACAATAAAGGTCAAAATTAAAATAAGGCTGAGAAGAATGAATATCATAATTCTTTCTTTTTCTCCTTAAGTACGCAATACTTCAAATAAAAACTTTTGGTTACATAGCCTGATTTATAAAGCAGGTAGAAAAATGGACGCAATAATTCAAAAGTCTGTTTGTATGTCTTAAAATGTGTATAATGCAATGGTTTATCATTCATTATTTTTTCAAAATCTGCGTCTGAAAAACCAAGCCGCTTTTTAATTTCAGCAAGGATATCCTGATCAAATGGTTTGTCTTCTTTGATTTTTTCGAGTGCTGAGTTTCTGTCTGTCTGACCTGATCTGATCAGCGCTGAGAATTCTGAATACCTCAGGTCTATATTGAATTTTTTTGGCAGGTAATAATTGTTTACGAAATAGGCTGTCCTGTTTTCCATGTGATGTCCACCGTACCATTGCCAGCCGTATTCGGCTGCCAAAAACTCTTTCGTTTTCTGTTTATCGTAATCAAAATAATAGAGTGGTCTGAATTTTTTTATTCCATTAATTATCATCCATTTCAGCCATTTACTCATATATAAAACCGGAAGAGTTTCAATTTTTCCGTCACCAAATTTTGTATGAATCGTCTGAACGTATTTTGCATCCATATAAAACCAGCCTGGCGGAGAAATTCCTTCTGTTCTGAATGAATGTCCTTCCCAGATATGTTTCACACCGTATCTTGCAGCTGCCATATAGTGCACCGTTGCAAGAGAAATGTCGGTTGGAGTATCTATTTCAGGAACTGAGGCAGAAAAAATGATTTGTAAATTCGCTGATACTCTTCATTGTCCACAACATGGGTATATAAATCAATATCGAGTTTTTCTAGTACAATATCAATATTCTCAACAGCAATTCTTGAATTAAAAGTATTGTCAAAATGCGCTGCAAGAACCCGCAATCCAAATTCTTTTTTAGCGAGATGCAGCATATAAGATGAATCACAACCGCCACTGACTCCAATAACAACATCGTACGGTTTTCCTTTTCCGTCTTCCTTCATTTTTTCAACGTAGGTTTCCAGAATTTTTCGTCCTTCTGATCCGGTTGGATATTCACGGTTCATCTGTTCATATTGCCTGCAATAATTACAAATTCCCTCATGGTCAAATGAAATATAAGGAATGTGGGTGTCATAAATACACCTTGAACAAATTTGAAATGTTGAGGCTTCTTCCATCATTCAGTAATAATATGTTCACGTTTGGGAAACCGAATCAATACGCCCATGTCTTTTTCTGATAAACAGCCATACTGCCAATTGCAGCTGCATCTGCTCCGGTGTCGTATAACATTCTGACAATATCATCTGTGTTTTTAGCGCCACCTAAAGAAATTACAGGTACTTTGGTTTTCCCCAGCAGTTCTTTTATCAGCCCGTGATCAAATCCGCTCCAGGTACCTTCTCTTGAAACATTTTGAATCAGTATTTCTCCAACACCCAATTCGTTTTGCAGAAAATCAAGATAATCTGGTAATGTTCGCGAGTCTGTTTTACCATTGTGATAATTGTAAACCTGATATTTGCCTTGTTTGTCAGCCTTCAAATCCATAACGGCTATTATAGCCTGTGATCCAAACAAAGAAACGGCTTCTTTAACCAGCTGTGGATTATTGTGAATGAGGGTGTTGATTGCTACTTTTTCCACACCAATCGCATACAATTTTTTGAAATGATCCAGTGATTTTACGCCTCCGCCGTAAGTGAACGGCATAAAGCATTCAGAAGCAAATTCGCTGATTTTGTCAAATTTTGGCTCACGGTTTTCTTTTGACGCACAAATGTCAATCAGTATCAATTCGTCAACTTCTTTTTCATTATAAATTTTTATGGCATTAATGGGGTCACCCACATAATCCGGGTTACTGAACATTTTGGTTTTAACCAGTCCTCTGCCGTTATACAGCAGGCAAGGCATTATGCGTTTTAGAACCATGTGTCAGATTTTTGAAAAACGATCAAGTAATTCCATTCCGAATTTGTGACTTTTCTCCGGATGAAATTGAACACCATAAATGTTTCCTTTCTGAACCGCACAGTCAAATTTCCCGTTATAGTCACAAGTAGCAATTACATTTTCAACATTTTTACATCGGGCGTAATAAGAGTGTACAAAATAAAATTTCATTTTTGATTCAGGATCAAAAAGCGGACTTGAATTTACAGGTGTGATGTAGTTCCAACCCATGTGCGGTATTTTAAGTGAGTTGGTTTCATTCTGTTGAAATTTGCATACTTCACCCTCAATCCACCCCTAATCCCGCTTCTTTTCCTTCTTCACTTTTATCAAACAATAATTGCATGCCAAGACATATTCCAAGTACCGGAATTCTTTCCTTTAATACGCGTTCATTCAATAAAGGAATCAAACCTGATTCATGAAGATTTTTCATTCCATTATCAAATGCTCCAACACCTGGTAAAATAATTTTTTCGGCGTTTCTGATTACTGCCGGATCTTTTGTCAAATAAACATCTCTTCTGTCAATTCTCTTGTAGATGTTAAGAATAGAAGCAATGTTGCCCATGCCGTAATCGATGACTGCAATCATTTTGAATAAATTAATTTAATCTGATCATTTTCTATTTGAACAGTACCAATTTTTTTTGCCGGATTCCCCGCAATAATTGAATAGTCAGGAAAATCATTTTTTACCAGGGAGTTTGCACCAACAAGACAACAGTTGCCAATAGTTACTCCTTTTGTAACAATCACATTCGGAGAGATATAAGTGTTAGATCCAATTGAAACAGGTTGTTTTTCGATGGGTATTTTGCCTCCGCTTAAAGTCTGTTTGATGTTATCATGCGAATAAATATGTGTACCTGCAGAAATTGTGCAATTGTCTCCGATTTTCAGGCCTCCTGATCCGTCAATAATAGTGAAGGGACCAATCCAGCATTTTTTTCCAACCTGAACGTCACCAAAAATAAATGAACTGTCATAGACTGATGTTTCATCGCCCCAACCTTTTTTTTGCTCTCTCCCAGCGGTCAAAAATACTTTCCGAAAATGGCAAGGAACGGTCGAACTTTTTCTTGAATTGATCATCCAGTTCACCATACAATTCCTGCAGATCGTTAAAAATTTTCTCTGCCTTTTTACCTGATAAAACAGATTTTCTGTCCATGTTATTTTGCTGCAGTTTGTAAATGCAGATTCATCCATTTGGCAGTAGCGAGTATACCTTCTTCCAAATCGGTTTTTGCTTTGAAACCAAGAATTGTTTCAGCCTTTTTAACTGACGGAATCCTCAAAGCAATATCAGCTGACAAAGGTGGATCAAAAACAATTTTAGATTTCGAGTCAAGCACCCTGCAAACAGTTTGTGCTAATCCTAAAATGGTTATTACCGCTCTTGCATTACCAATGTTAAAACTTTCTCCAATTGCCGCTTTTTCATGAAGACATCTGAACAGACAATCAACAAAATCATCTACAAAACACCACGCTCTTATTTGATTTCCGTCACCGTCAATATGAATGTCTTCATTTTTGAGTGCCTTCTTGATAAAAATCTGAATTGCACCTTCTCCGGTTTGTCCGGGTCCGTAAACATTAAACGGACGAATGGTTACAACGGGTAAGTTGAATTGTTTATAATAAGCGTGAGCCAGATGCTCACCTGCAAGTTTACTTACTGCATAGGTCCAGCGGGCTTCACCGGCTGAACCTGCAACGGTCTGATCATTTTCAGAAGATTTGAATGCCATGGAGCCAAAAACTTCTGAAGTAGAAAAATCAATAAACCGGTCCGTCACATTATTAATCTTTGCAGCTTCAAGTGCATTAGCCGTACCAATCATATTGACACGCATTGTCTTAACCGGATCTTTGATTACTGTGTCGATTCCTGCAATACCGGCTGCATGCACAACAACCTGACAGCCTTTCATCGATTGGGTCAGAAATTCCAGATCCAGTACATCTCCTTTAATTATTTCAAGATTTGGATGATTGGCAAATCCACTTGCTGTTAAAGTATCTCTGTGAAAATTGTCGTAAACAACAATTTTATTTTTGTCAATTAATTTTTGAATAAGGGTGTTTGCTATAAATCCTGCTCCACCAGTAATAAAAAATTTTCTTTCCTTCCATGTTATCCGAGGTTGTTTAATTTTTCCGAAATATACGAAATATCTGCCTGTTTAAGTTTTTCATAAATGGGTATGGCAAGTCCCTGTTCAAATGACATCAGGGCATTTGGGAATTCTACAATGCAATTTAAAGCGTATTTTTCTGATAATATTTCTGATATGGGATACATTGCGCACCATAATTTGTGCCTATACCTTCTTGTTTCAATGTTTCAATGGTTTTATCTCTGCTGATTTTTTTGTCCAGAATAACGTGATATGTCTGCCAGGTATGGTTGCGGTCTGATGGCACATGTGGCTTTATAATAAGCGGATTTTTAATTTCCTGATTATAGATTTGTGCCAGCTCGTTTTTATATTCCAGAATTGAATTCAGTCTTTTCATCTGACTGTTTACAAGTGCTGCCTGAAAATCGGTCATTCTGTAGTTGAATCCTGCTTCAATAAATTCCATTTTGGAATTTTCTACTTGAATTCCATGATTTCTGAGTATTCTGATTTTTGAATCAAGTGTATCATTTTCAGTTACAAGTATTCCGCCTTCCCCTGATGTAATAGCTTTTCTGGGATGCAGCGAGAATGAACCAAAAGCGCCAAATGTACCTGCAAATTTATTTTCAATTTTGCTCCCAGTGCGCATGCAGCATCTTCAATAACAACTAATTTATATTTAGTGGCAATCTCCATTATCATTGGCATGTCTGAACACAATCCAAATTCATGTACCGGAATTATTGCTTTTGTTTTAGCAGTGATTTTTGCTTCAATTTTATCTGCACTGATGTTAAATGTTGCAAGATCAATATCTACAAAAACGGGTTTCGCTCCTACAAGCTCAACTACATTTGCCGTGGCTATGTATGAGAAAGCCGGTACTATCACCTCGTCACCCGGTCCAATTTGAAGAGCTATTAAGCAAGGTGAAGGGATGCGGTTCCGTTTGAAACAACAATTGCATGCTGAGTATTGAGATATTCATTGCAAGTTTTTTCAAGGGCTTCAACTTTGGCCCCCTGCACAAGCATGCCTGATTTAAGTACTGATGTTACTTCAGCAATGTCTTCATCCCGGATATCAGGACTTGCCAAAGGGATAAAAGGTCTCATAGTTCAAATAATTAAATTAATCACCAGGTGGAATTAAATCTGACATAAGCCAGTGAAAAGTCAAAATGGAAGTTCTCTTTTCCTTCTTCACCCAATCTTGAAACATTAAAGGGACAAACATTCTCTACATATTCAAGTGTTTTGCCATTTGGAAGATGAATTCCCAGTGTTAATGAATAGTTTCCTGGTTGAAGCATGTTGTCTATTTTGCATTGATAGACAGAATTCCCTTTTTTCAGAGAAGGAGACAAATCAGCCTGATACTTGTTCATGGTATGCGCAATTTCAATTCCGTCAAAACTGACAATACGGATGTCCATAATAACATCTCTGAATTCTTCATCAGATTCAATTTCAAGTTCAATCTGCACAGGGGATAAATAAAAAACTGTATCGGTATTGTTACCGTTTTTATCTTTCAGTAAGGCTCGTGTATATTTTACCTGATTGGTATTAATAGAAGACAATCCTCTTTCAATAGTTCCGTCTGAAACAAATTTTGTTTTGCTTGAAAGATAATATTCTACGGTTTCACTCATTGAACCCTGAAATGAAATGCCGCCTTTGTCCATTAAAATTCCCTTTTTACAAAGAGATTTCATAGACGCCATATTATGACTGACAAATAAAACAGTTCTTCCCTGTCCGCCAATGTCTTTCATTTTTCCAATACATTTTTCCTGAAATTCAGAATCGCCTACTGCCAATACTTCGTCCACTATTAAAATGTCTGGTTCAAGATGGGCGGCAACAGCAAAACCAAGTCTTACCAGCATCCCTGATGAATACCGTTTTACAGGAGTATCAATAAACAACTGACAACCTGAAAAGGAGATAATTTCATCCAGCCTTTTTTTGATATCAGCTTTGCTCATTCCCAAAATTGCACCATTGAGAAAAATATTTTCTCTTCCGGTCAGGTCCGGATGAAATCCTGTACCTACTTCAAGTAAAGAAGCAACTCTCCCTTTTATTTTTATTGTTCCGGTAGTTGGCGCCGTAATCTGAGATAATATTTTTAGCAGGGTAGATTTGCCTGCTCCGTTTCTGCCAATGATTCCAACCAGATCACCCTGTTCAATTTCAAAATTGATGTTTTTCAATGCCCACACATAATCTGATTTCTGATCTGACTCCCGGTCATTGATTGTTCCCAGTTTCAGATATGGATCTTCTTTTTTTCGCATTAAATACCAGGCCCTTCTGATATCATGAATAAGCGTACCGGTTCCAACCTGACCCAGCCGGTATTGTTTGGAAATATTTTTAACATCCATCACTATACTCATACCGTATCCATAAATGAGCGTTCAACCCGGTTAAAAATGATTACTGAAAAAATCAGAATTACAAATGTGAATGATGCTGCATAAAGTAAATCTGCCCAGCTAAAAACACCTGTTCCTAGAAATCCGTATTTAAAAGTTTCAATGATAGGCACCAGCGGATTTAATTTAAAAATCCATTGATATTTTTCAGGTATTTCTGACAAAGGAATGACAACCGATGAAACATACATGAATAACTGAACTCCAAACTGCAGTAAAAACCGCATGTCTCTGTATTTTGTTGTCAGGGCAGAGAACAGAATTCCAAATGAAAGACTTAAAACCGACGTCAGAAGGACAAGCGCCGGGAACAGAAGAATTGCGGTATTTGGATTGACGCCGCTGGTATTATTTGAAAGAAAATAAATCCACACTATAATGAACAACGAAAACTGAATAAAAAATTTCAGCAGGTTGGATATAATAACTGACAGCGGCACAATTAGTCTTGGAAAATAAACTTTGCCAAACAGGTTCTGGTTTTGAATAAATGTTTCAGACGTTTTGGTAAGACAATCTGCAAAATAATTCCATAAAGATAAGCCACCAAGATAGAACAGTACCCTTGGGGCGCCATCCGTGCTGATGTTGGCAAAAACCCCAAAAATGATTGAAAATATAATAGTGGTGAGTATGGGCTGAATAAAAAACCAGAGAGGTCCTAAAATGGTTTGTTTGTATATGGATACAAAATCTCTGCGTACAAAAAGAACAAGCAGGTCACGGTAACGCCAGAGTTCTTCAGGCGCAAATCAAATAAACTGCTTTTGGGCTCAATTACTGAATCCCATGTGGTGTGCTTCATCTTTTTTGTTTTTCTGATTAACAGAAACCTTTATCAGATACGCATATCAGAATAAAAAGTTATCATTCTTTCACTTCAGGTCACCTTTCAATAGAATTTGCCGTACAAGTAAATTTTGATGAATTATCTTTGATTGTCAGATGTCACTTGTTTCTGTTTTATTGCCAAATTATAACAATGCTCCTTATCTCAGGGAGTGTCTGGATAGTTTACGCGATCAGACCTTCAAAGATTTCACACTTGTTTTTGTAGATGATTGTTCAACAGATGGCAGTGTTGAAATTTTGAATGAATACAAAGAACTTAAATTACATGTAATCAAAAACAAATTAATTCAGGTATTGTTGATGCGCTTAATGCAGGACTTGAGGTGATTGATTCAAAATACATGATCCGCATGGACGGTGATGATATCGTGCCCTGAACCGTTTTGAAAACTGGTTGATTTTATGGAAAATAATCCTGAAATTGAGTGTGCAGTTCAGATATCAAAACATTTGGAATCAGTGATGAAGTCTGGCATTTTGAATCAGATCCAGAAATGAATAAGGCAAAAACTGATCTTTGGACATGGCATAGGTCACGCATCTTCGATTTTTAGAATGGCTGTGCTCAAAGAGAATAACATTCGTTATGAAAATACTTTTTGGAGGATGGAAGATTATGATTTGTTTTACAGGATGAAGGAAATCTTTAACAAATACAAAAAGCTAATCTTAATTTCTGTCTTTACAATTATCGAAAAAAAGATTATGGGAATGAAAATCTAGATATAAATCAAGAAAAATGGAATTGACTAACAGTTTTGAAAAGATTATAGTGCGTTATAAAAAATTATTGAAACAAAACTAGAGTATTCCGATCCAGAAATTTAAATTTGTTTAAAACAATCTGGAATTTAACAGGGCTACTGATACTCATATCAATAAATCTTTCCAATTATTAGAATCTTTAAATTTAAACTTACAAAGAAACCC
This sequence comes from Crocinitomicaceae bacterium, assembly GCA_016719925.1. Lineage (GTDB taxonomy): Bacteria > Bacteroidota > Bacteroidia > Flavobacteriales_D > Crocinitomicaceae > JADJGJ01. The sequence continues at coordinate 29,816 of JADJYC010000019.1, forward strand.
TGTGAAAAAATTTGCAGTTCAGGAATATAAAGAACAATCATCCGACATTTTCAAGAGACTAGCACGAAGGTTAATGAAAAAAAATTTGGTACTGCACGTCCGAATTTCTAAAGACCATTGACGCAGGAATTGATAGATTAAATTTTTTTGTAACCAAGTTGATTCCGTTGATATTATCTGATGAGAAAGGAAAAAATGCCGTCAAATCTGATTGTATTGAATATTAAAGGCGAAGAGAGTTATAAAAAGTCGACATTATTTAGGAACTTCATTTGGTTTTAAGAATACTATTTTCGGATTTAAATTCTCAGAATGGTTTAAAATTTTTCTTTGGAATACGTGGTAGGTTGGTTGAAATATTGAAAGCAATTGAGCTTAGTGAAAGTTTCCTACGAGAGATTTCAAAACGTGACAAAGACAATTGCTTTTTTTATTCGAATTGGATGAATGAATGGGCGCTTGCTTTATCAATCCTATTTCATAGAAAGAAAATATTAAATTTTTCATTTAAAATAAGGGTTATGATTTATTTGATGAAAGGCGCACGAATAATTTTCATCGTAAATTCATTTTCCTTTCATTCAGTTTCGAAACAGGGTACAATTCTGAAAGGTGGGGTTCCCCACAGGGGGGTTTTACGGAGTTGCGAAAGGTGAATTATTTGGCCAAAATACAGATATATTTACTATTGTTTCATGTTCTTTCATGTCTCCGGTGAAGAGAGTTCCATTGATTGCTGAGAGCTTGTCGCACATTGAATTTCCTATCAAATGGGTTCATTTTGGCGATGGTGAAGAGATGCACAGAGTACTTGAGATTGTGGACACTTTGCCTTCAAATGTTAAAGTTGAACTTGCTGGAGGGCGCAGTAATGAAGATATATTGAACTATTATAGAAATAATAAAGTTGATGCCTTCATACATTTGAGTTCCTCTGAGGGTTTCGGAATGGCAATAGTTGAGGCATTTAGTTTTGGCATTCCTGGAATACTTTATCCTGGAGGTGCGGTTAAAGATGATTAATCCGGAATATTGTATTGAAGTTCCAAGAATCAGGTCCTAAATTGATTGCCCAATGTATAGTCAACGCGAAGATCCTTTATAACAATGAAGAGGTGCGAAGACATGAGAGGAGTGTGAATAAATCTTCCATTCAGAACCAAGGTATTGAGCTTCATGAGTTAATAACGAATTATAAAAAATGGAATCATGAACTTTGCAAAAGGTTTAACGGATTCGTGCTATTTCAATTATTTTTTTAACAACTCATTTCGGCTTTTTGCCCTGCAAAGGCAGTTTTCTCAGAAAACTACTATTTGATTTCAGGACAAACTGGGGTACTTATTTTTTCATTAGTGGATTCCTTAGTCAACTGAATGAAAAAAGAGAAATGGTAAATTATATTTCTTGTTATTAGCGACATATTTTTTTTGGCCTTTTGTGATTGACCAAATTTCAAACCGAGTTGTGCCTCAATGTCTTAATCTTGGCTTTGGTTTGGTATTTAGATTTAATTGCTATAGGTCTTAATGACATTCATTACATAATTAGGGGGGCTTTCATTGAGCGATGGTTCATACTCTTAGCGTTTGCTTTTGTTTTTATTTTGATGACAAGCTCTCAAAAGAGTAATTTAAACCTACTTATTTGGTTACATTTTTTATATTGTATTTATCAAATTATAATTCCTGAAGATTTCGAGATTTTTTCAGATATTGGCTTGTGAGTGTCGGATTTTATTGATTGGATTTATTATAATCAGGATCTCTAATGGTCAAGTTTTTGAATTTGCACCGCTTGCCTTCATTGGCAAAATATCTTATGGATTATATGTTTATCAAGGTTTTTTCTCGAACAGGGCCAGGGTAAATTGACATTTCAAAAGTTTCCATTAAATCTGATAGCTCTTATAATTTTGACATTATTATCATATTATTTTGTTGAGAAGAAAATCTTAAATTATAAAAGCAAATTTGTTGCAATTTGATTTGATTATTTCTTCATAAAATAGAGTAATAAATTCATTAAATAGTTTTTTCCACCAAAGAGAATTACAAAAAATTTGCTGAAAGATTAAAATTGGCCGCTGTTTAATTTTCAGAATTGGAAATATAAAACGGACTTGGTTTATCTACATGCAGTAAACAATATACCAGAATCAAGGTCATGCAGAACAGATACAGGTAGCCAGTTCTAGATTTAATTTGGGCGGCGTTGGGGAAAAAGTTTACAAGAATGAGTGTTCCTGAAATAGCAGCCAGAACAGCAAAACCGCCATATGTTCTTACAAATTCAGGAATTCCAAAAGACATTACAGTATAGGAGCTTTCCATACTTTCAATTCCGTTCATGAGAAAACAAGATTCTAGTACTTTAAGCGCAAAATCCAGATTTTCACTTCTGAAAAAAATCCACGCAATACAAACGGCAATAAAAACAATAATCCGGTAACCAAAAATTGACTCAAGACGTTCTCTGGAAATTAATCTTTCCAGCGTAAGGTATAAACCATGCAGTGCGCCCCATATAACAAACAGCCAGCTGGCACCGTGCCACAGTCCTCCGATAAGCATTGTAAGAGAAAGGTTCACATAAGTTTTAACATTACCGTTTCGGTTTCCGCCTAATGGTATATAAAGATAATCTCTTAAAAAACGGGATAATGTAATGTGCCACCGGTTCCAGAAATCACTGAAGGATTTAGCTTTGTAGGGAGAATTAAAGTTAATCGGAAATTCAAATCCAAACATTTTACCCAAACCAATAGCCATTTCAGAATAGGCAGAAAAATCAAAATAGATCTGAAAAGTATATGAGAGCAGCCCAATCCATGCACCAATAAATTTGAATTCATAACTTCCTGAGAAAAAGATCAGCATAACCTGCAAAGAAATCTGCAATGAATAGCTTTCTGAATAAACCTATGGTAAAATATTGAACTCCTTCTATAAATTTCTGATAGTTTATTTTACTCTGAATATTTGCCAATTGCTCGTCTACGTCAGAATAGCGTACAATCGGTCCTGCAATTAATTGCGGGAACATGGAAACGTATGCACTGAAGTGTAAGAAAGAATCAACTTTTCTGGCTTCACCCCTATACAAGTCTATGGAATACGTCATGGTTTGGAATGTATAGAATGATATACCAACCGGCAAAACAATTTCAATTGCCGGTTTAGACTCCAGAAATGAATCCGGCAGAATGGCGAAAAGGCTGTCAGTAAAAAAATTGAAATACTTAAAAAACCAAGTATGGACAGATTGGAAATTATTGAAAAATACATCCATTTTTTTGCATTCTTTTTTGATTTTTTGAATGAAATAAGATATCTTTTCCCCGCTATAGTAGTCAATTAAAATTGATATTACCATCAAACCAAGGAAACGGTAATCCCAATATCCATAAAATAAAAAACTCATTGCTGTGAGCACAAAGAGCTTCATTTTTACAGGTTTAAGTGCATACCAGAGTATGAGAAAAACCGGTAGAAAAAACAGTATGAATACAATGCTGTTAAAAAGCATAACTTTCCAGTTCTTTTTTGAAAGTAACCATCATAAGTGCACTGTTCACCGATGTTGGATGCATATAATCGAAAAAGTGGTTCTCAAACCCTTTAAAATTTGATATGTCGCTGTTGTCTTTTATTGCAATCACATTAGGATATTTCAACTGAAGATAATGAAGGAAACTTTTCAGATATGAAAGACGCTGGAGATAATTTGTTTGTTCTTCGAGAATTTTTTTAAAGTAGGGTTGATTAGGCATGATGTTAAAAACTACTTTACAGTTGTTTTCTGATAACAATGAAATTGTCCGTTCAAATAAATCTAAACGTCGGTATGAAAACCATTTGAAATTCTCATGACTCTTATCCAGAATACCATTTTTGGTTGTCGGAAAATGCTTCCAGGCTGAATCTATTTCATACAAATACTGAGACACATTAAATGTTCCGATTCACAAGTGTCAGTAAGGTCTCCTGGTTTTTCATCAATTCTCCCATAAACTCTTCTTGTCCCATCTTCATAAAAAGTTTCAGTCATTACAGCGATGGATTTTTTGAAACCTAATGAATCAGTCAATGAATAATGAACAGCATTCACAGAACTTTTCAGATGTTCATAGGACAATGAGAATTTAAATTGTGACCAGATTAATTTGTTGTAAGAGAAATCATCCAGATATTTTGAAAAATCAGATTTTACTGCGAGTCGTTTCTCTGTCCCTTTAAAAACCTCATCAGATGGGGCCGGTTCATCACAAAAGTTCCAGTCATCCAAACAGAAAACGATTAACTTTGGAGGTTCATTTAATTCACTGATTAAAGCATTGGTCATGCACCAGTAGTCCTCAGATCTTGCATGAAATAAACCAAAGTTAATACTTGTAAGCCCTGTATATGCAGCTATTGAGTCAGGATCAAATCTCATAGAATTAGATGATCCGAAAATATATGCCTGAGGTTGGTTAGATTGACTAATTGCCCAGTTAAATTTCGAAATACGGTCATTGTGTACTTCTTTATATGAAAGCTGATAATCTGAAAATAGTCCGTAAGTATTTGTATAAATATTTAGTCCTGATATAATGGTGACCAGCAAAAAGAAGGTTATGACAATAAACCAGAATTTTGACTTCAAGGCTGAATTTTTAATAAGCAGATAATCTCAAAGGTAAAAGAAATTAATAATTCAAAGGAGTATGCCGTACCTGAACTAAACAGTACAGGGAAATAACTGTTGCAATTTTGTTAACTTTGAGTCTGCAATATCCCTTGTACATCAATGAAAAAAATTCTTATAGTTGTTGGAACCCGGCCAAATTTTATTAAAATAACCCGATTTGTCGGTGTTGCAAAAAGAGATTATAAAAATCTTGAAATTAAAATTGCACACACCGGACAGCATTCAGATGAAAATATGGCAGGTGTTTTCTTTGAACAGTTTAACCTCAAACCTGATTTTTTCTGGATATAAAAGCCAAAACACCTTTAAGTCAGATTGGAGAAATAATGATTTCACTGGAAAATATTATTTTAACAAACTATTCCCCTGATCTTATTATTACTCCGGGTGATGTAAATTCTACATTAGCCGTGTCTATTGCCGCCAATAAATTGAATATTAAACTGGCACATCTTGAATCAGGACTGAGGTCGTTTGACAGGTCAATGCCTGAGGAAATTAATCGTGTTATTGCGGATGAACTGGCTGATTACTATTTTGTAACAGAGCGCTCAGCTATTGCAAACCTGAAAGCAGAAGGCAAAAAAGGTGAGATTTATTTTGTCGGAAATACAATGATTGACACATTGGTTGATCAGGAAGAAAATATTGTGAATTCAGATATAAAAGCAAAACTTCAAATTAGTGAACCTTTTATTCTTTCAACTTTTCACAGACCAGCCACAGTTGATAATTTTAACGGTCTGAAAAAGCTGATTGAAATGTTTGAATCACTTACAGAAAAATTCAAGGTTGTATTTCCTGTCCATCCCAGAACAAAGTACAGGTTGAAAGAATTTGGCCTCGATGAAAGGATTGCTGATCTGAGTAACCTGCTGATTATTGATCCGCTAGGTTATATTGAGTTCCAGAGACTTGTAAAAGATTGTACACTCGTCATTACAGACAGCGGTGGAATTCAAGAAGAAACCACGTACAGAAAAGTGCCATGTCTGACAGTTAGGGACTCAACAGAAAGACCAGTTACAATTGACGTTGGAAGTAACATCCTTACTGAGTTTGATGTTCAGATGATATTGGAACACGTAGAATCTGTTTGTAATGGTAAATTTAAAAAAGGTGAAATTCCGGAATTGTGGGACGGCAGTGCCACTGAAAGAATTCTTAAAATATGCAATGAAATACTTTGAGTGAAAACAGAAATATCTGAAAGTTGCAATTGTTACATATTATTTTAAGCCAGTTATAAACCCCAGGTCTTTCAGAGCTTTTGAATTGGCAAGGGAGTTTGCGTCAGCAAATAATGATACAACAGTATATGTGCCGGACCTGGAGTATGATTATTCAGCATACAAAAGTTCCTTTGGCTTTAATGTCGTCGCTGTTGAGCCGGGTTTTTTTCTGAATTCGAAAAAAAGAATTGCCAGGCCAGACGTTCATGCAGAAAAAAAAGGTTTACATCCTGTTTCAGGTACTGGAGGTGATAGAAAAAAGGGATAATTGCAAAATGAAGTACTGGTTTGTCCGGAATTTTTATCCCGGTGGTTTCAATTTTGAATTTGCGTTTACTGCTTCCAGACAACTTAAAAAATCTGTTGCTGATTTTGATCTGATAATTTCTATTGGTTTACCGGTTAATTCGCATTTAGCCGTAAGCCGGGCGATAAACAAAAAACAGCACAGGGCGGTTTTAATGGCAGATTATGGAGATCCATATTCATTCAGTAAAATAATTCGTCCTCCCAAATGGCATCGTTTTATGGAAAAACGAATGCTGAAAAAATTTGATTTTATTCTGATACCAACTGAAAAAGCAATCCCGTCTTTTCTGTATTTTAAAAAAGAAGAACAGATTAAAATCATACCGCAGGGTGTGCGGCAGAAGGATATAAAACTGAAAAAGTATGAAAGTAAAGGAACGATTCCTCATTTTATATTTGCCGGTAATTTTTATACAGGGGTGCGTGAACCATCAGAAATTCTTGATTTTCTGAAAACTTCAGAAAGACAATTTCAATTTACAATTTATACAAATGTCAATGACCAGGTAAATATGTCATTTCTCCATCCCTATTTAAATCATGATGAAAAAAGATTTATTGTAAGAGATCTCTTAGAACGGGATACATGCATATTTGAGTTGAGTGGGGCTGATTTTCTTGTAAATATTTCCAATACTGTTGACGAACATTCTCCAAGTAAAATGATTGATTATTGTTTGAGCAAAAGACCAGTTTACTCTTATGTTCCTGGTAAATTTGATGCTTCAAGACTGGAAGATTTTATGGATGGCAATTATTTTCATGATGCGGCCAAAAATGTGAATATTTCGAGTTTTGATATAGAAAGAATTGTAAATGAAATAGTAAAACTTACTCAAGAGGTGAATGAAAAAAAATAGAACAATTTTTGTTATCATTTCTGATAGTCAGTTTTCTTTTTCAAATTTGAATTCTGCGGTGGCCAATTACCTTTTGAGTTTGAAGGATAACCTGGAAAAAGACGGGTTTCAGGTTAAAACTTTTCCGTCTTCGGAAAGAAAAGGTGCTTTTACTGAATCCAAGATGCAACCAGTAAGATTTCAGGTACTGAAAAAACTATTTAAGGCGCTTTTGCCCTCAATTTATAATGATCTGATTATACGTTCTAAAATTAAAGCATCTGAAAAATTACTAAGAGAGATTAGATGTAATGAAGCGCCGGATCTGATCATAGAATTTTTAACTGCCGGCTCAAAAACCGGTTTTGAGCTAAAAAAAATCTGGAAAAAACCACTCTTGATTATTATGGATTCTCCTTTACGGGAGCAGTTTCAAGATATGTATGGCAGAGCTTTTACTGCCGGAAAAAAAATAGATGATTTTGAGCGTTTGAGTATTGAGTCTGCTGATAGTATAATTTGCTATTCTGAAACAATGAGTCGTTTCGTATCTGAAAAATATAAGATTAGTGGTAAAGTGAATGTTTTTCCGTGTATTATTTATAAGAATCAGTCAGATCAATTTAACACTGAAGATAAAGTAAATAAATCACCTTTAATTGGTTTTATAGGTTCTTTCTTAAGCTGGCATAAAGTTGAACTATTGGTCAGTGCCTTCAAAGAAATTCATGTTAAGTTTCCAGATGTGCGATTGGTATTAATTGGTTATGGAGTTGAGTGGGAAAGAATAAAAAAACAGGTGCATGATTTTGGAATGAATGACTGCGTTGAAATGCCGGGTTTTGTCAATGAGCAAATGCTCAATGAATATAAAAAAAAGTTGACCATTGGTGTCATGCCCGGATCCAATTGGTATGGAAGTCCGCTGAAATTGTTTGAATATGCACAATCATCAATTGCTATCATTGCGCCTGAAACTCCCGTAGTCAAGGAGTTGTTTACAAAAGAAGAGGCATTGTTTATAGATGATAACAATTCCCTGCAAAGTCTCGTACAAAACATGCGGTTATTATTAACTGACAATGCACTCCGGATGAGTTTGATTTCCAATGCGTACAAAAAAATGCAAGGTTCATATTCAAGGGAGAGTCAGGGCAGAATTTTTAGTCAGATCGTAATGAAAACAATAGAAAATGGAATTAAAAAATAAAAATATTCTTGTTACCGGAGCAGATGGATTCATCGGTTCACATCTGGTAGAAAAATTATTGGCTGAAGGATGCAGGGTAAGAGCTTTGAGTTATTACAATTCATTTAATTACTGGGGATGGCTTGAGCAGATAAAACCAAATCCGCTGCTGGAAGTTATTTCTGGTGATATTCGTGATCCCCATTTCTGTAAAGAAATTACAAAGAATACGGATGTGGTTTTTCATCTGGCTGCATTAATCGCTATTCCATACTCATATGTTGCACCAGATAGTTACGTTGATACAAATGTGAAAGGTACGCTTAACATTTGTCAGGCAGCAAAAGAAAATGGAGTGCAACGTGTAATACATACTTCTACATCTGAAGTGTATGGAACCGCCCTGTATGTGCCTATTGATGAAAAGCATCCGCTGCAGCCTCAGTCTCCTTATAGTGCAAGCAAAATTGGTGCAGATGCAATGGCAATGAGTTTTTTCCTGAGTTTTGAGTTACCTCTTGTTATCGCACGACCATTTAATACTTACGGGCCAAGGCAATCTGCCAGAGCGATTATTCCAACTATTATTTCTCAGATAGCTGCCGGAAAAAAAGAAATTCAGGTTGGAGATATCACGCCAACTCGTGATTTTAATTATGTAGAAGATACCTGCGATGGATTTATTGCGCTTGCAAAATGTGATGAAGCAATTGGAAAGAGTGTGAATGTTTCTTCCAATTTTGAGGTTTCAGTTGAGGATACATTTTTATTAGTCAGAAAACTCATGAATTCTGATGTAAAATTTATTCAGGATGCATCACGCATCAGACCAAAAAACTCTGAAGTATTCAGGTTGTGGGGAGATAATACGCTGATAAAAAACCTGACCGGGTTTTCTCCAAAACATAGTTTGGAAAGTGGTTTGAAAAAAACAATTGATTGGTTTCAAAATCCGGAGAATTTAAAGAATTATAAAACGCACATTTACAATGTCTGAAAAAAGAGCCGTTATACTTGCCGGCGGAAAAGGTACACGATTACGTCCGTACACAGTAGTATTACCAAAGCCACTGATGCCTGTCGGCGAATATCCGATATTGGAAGTAATAATACGTCAGCTGGCACATTTTGGATTTAACAGAATAACTATTACTGTGAATCATCAGGCTGATTTGATCAGGTCTTTTTTTGGTAACGGTGAAAAGTGGAATATTAAAATTGATTATTCTTTAGAAGATAAACCATTAAGTACAATGGGGCCACTCACCTTAATTCCTGATCTTCCTGAAAATTTTCTGGTAATGAACGGTGATATTCTCACTGATCTTGATTTTGCACAATTCTATTCAGAACATGTAAAGCGTAAATCTCTTTTTTCAATTTCTGCTGCCCGCCGTGAACAGGTAAATCTTTACGGTGTACTGGAAAAAAACAATGCTAATCATCTGACAGGTTTCTTTGAAAAACCCAAACATTCTTTTTTGGTAAGTATGGGGATTTATATGGTAAACAAAGAAACTTTGAAGTCAATTCCGGAAAATCAAAGTTTTGGATTTGATCATCTAATGCTTAATTTTCTCGAGGAGCAAAAAGATGTTTATGTTGATGAGTTTAATGGTTATTGGCTTGATATTGGCAGACCCGATGATTACATGCAGGCGATTGAAGAATTTGAATCAATGAAAAATATTTTCATGCATGAAAAGTAAACACATTCTTGTATTGGGGGCAACCGGTTTTATAGGTAAAAAACTTTGTCTGAAATTACAAAATGAATATAGTCAGTTTCAGATCACCGGATTTGACAGCAAAAGAGACGTAAGTGAAAGGACTATAATTGAAGAGATAATCAGTATCAAACCAGATGTGATTATTGTGGCTGCCGGAAAATCTTTTGTTCCTGACAGTTGGAATAATCCGGATGAATTCTTCAAAATTAATTCAACAGGAATGCTTCATGTTGCTGAGGCGGCTAGAATTACCAAATCAAGTGTTATTTATCTGAGCACGTTCGTTTATGGAAATCCAATTGTAATACCTATCAATGAAAACAATTCCGTTAGTCCGTTAAATCCTTATTCGGCATCAAAGCTGCTCGGTGAACAAATTCTGGAATATTATTACAGATTTTTTGGTGTTTCAAGTAATGTGATTCGCGTTTTTAATATTTATGGTCCCGGTCAGTCTGACAAATTTCTCATTCCTATTTTGATCCGGCAGTTTAAGTCCGAAAACAAAATAGAAGTAAAAGATCTGAAACCCAAACGAGATTATCTCCATGTAGATGATTTAATAAGTTTGATATTAAAATCCGTTGACAGGTTTAACGGATTTCAGATTTTTAATGCAGGTTCAGGTAAATCAATCAGCGTTCAGGAATTAATTGAAGTAATTTTCAAAGCTGGCGGAAGAAAAACAAGTGTCTATTCTTCAGACGAAGTTAGACTGAATGAGATAATGGATACACGGGCAGATATTTCAAAAGCAAAAGAAATATTTGACTGGAATCCAAACATATCTATCGAAGAGGGTATTACGGATTTATTGAAATAAAAAAAAGGGCATAAGCCCCTTGATATTTTTCCTAAAACTTCGCCTTAGTCCCTCCCCACTTCCTGTGGCGGCCGTACATCCATGAATAGTTTGAACGGTAGAAACCTCCTCTTGTTCTGATCAGAAAATGATAAGAAACCGTCATAAACATGTAGTTGTCACGGTCAGTCGGGTCTCCTCTTAAATTGCCGGGATTACCATAATTTTGTGGTCCGGGAACTCCGGGCTGATCTATATATTGATTTGCAAGAAGCGGCGCCATAGGATCTGATGCCATCATCGATGGATCTACATAAAGATCGTGTACATCATCTAAATAATCTGTGAAAACCCAGCTCCACTGGAATTCAAATCCAAAACGGTGCTGACGTTTGTAGGTAAAAAAGAATCCGCCTCCAAAAGGCGCAGTGATAACTACCGGCGAATATTTTTGCCCCTCTGTCATTAACGGACGGAGTTTGTAATACTCTTTGGTATCTCCGGATGAATTTAAATAGGCTTTCGGGCTGTGATATACTGCACCTAATCCAAAAAAGAAATAAGTCTGGTAATCTACGCGGTAACGGCCTCTGTATCCAACATCTGAAAGAGAAAGTATTTGTGGGTAGATTTCAAATTTGCAGCTCATTTCAAAAACGTCGTTTCTGAAATTCAGGTTACGCCCTTTGCGTGTGCGCCATTCAGCTTCATTGTCTTCTCCGCGCAAACGTGCATAAGTGATGCCGCCCTGCAGGGCAAACATCGGGTGAAAACGCCAGTTAATGGTTGGTCCTGTTGCCCAGCGGGTATCTTTTAATTCAAGATTGTAAACAAAGTTTCTGGAAATACCTCCGCCTCCAATGTCTCCAAGATAATTAGAGACACCTGCTCTCCAGCCAAAGCCCAGGTTATAACGTTGGGCTGATGCAAACTGAACCGCACATCCCAGGATGAGAATCAGAATTAATTTCTTCATTTTCATCAGTTTCTTAAGTAATGTAGTTTTTATACGAAAGCATAAAAGTAGGAAAAAAAGATGAACCCCGCAAACGCTTTTTTATTCTTACCTTCGTGAACCTTTGATAACCGCCATGAGTGAAAACAGAATAACACAGCTTTTTGGTATAAAATATCCGCTTATTCAGGCAGGTATGATCTGGTGTTCAGGTTATAAACTGGCAGCTGCTGTAAGCAATGCGGGCGGACTTGGAATAATTGGATCAGGCTCCATGTATCCGGATGTGCTGGATGAACATCTTCAGAAATGTAAAAAGGCAACGGATAAACCGTTTGCTGTAAATCTTCCAATGATTTATCCTGACATCGATAAACACGTTGAACTTGTTCTGAAACATAAGGTTCCGGTGGTTTTTACTTCAGCAGGAAATCCAAAAACATGGACATCAAAACTGAAAGATGCCGGAATCAAAGTAGTTCATGTAACTGCAAGTGTAAAATTTGCTTTAAAAGCACAGGAAGCCGGTGTTGATGCTGTAGTTGCCGAAGGTTTTGAAGCGGGCGGACACAATGGAATTGATGAAACAACAACCATGACTTTAATTCCTGCGGTAAGACAGGCTATTACAATTCCTTTAATTGCTGCCGGCGGAATTGCAACGGGCAGAGGAATGCTTGCGGCTATGGCACTTGGAGCTGACGGAGTTCAGATAGGAAGCCGGTTTGTAGCTTCTCTGGAATCATCGGCACATGAAAATTTTAAAAAGACAGTTATCAATACTCCTGACGGTGGAACTCAGTTAACACTAAAAGAGCTTACGCCGGTTAGATTAATTAAAAATGATTTTTTTAATAAAGTTCAGGGCGCGTATCAGAATAAAGCGTCGGTTGAAGAATTGAAAAATTTATTAGGCAGGGGCAGAGCAAAAAAAGGAATGTTTGAAGGAGATCTGACCGAAGGTGAACTTGAAATAGGTCAGATTGCATCCGTCATAAAAGAAATTTTACCTGCTGCAGAAATTGTCAGGGAAATTATCTCAGAATATCATCAGGCATTAAAAGAACTCACCGGTAAACAATACCAATTTGAATGATCACATTTGAAAAGTTTACATTAAAAAACGGCTTGCGTGTTTTGTTTCACAAAGATGAAACTACACCGCTTGCAGTTGTCAATATTTTATACAATGTTGGTGCACGTGATGAAAATCCAGATAAGACCGGATTTGCACATTTGTTTGAACACCTTATGTTTGGCGGTTCTAAAAACATTGAAAGTTTTGACAATCCGCTTCAGCTTGCCGGAGGTGAGTGCAATGCATTTACCAATAATGATATCACCAATTATTATGATATTCTTCCGGTACAAAATCTGGAAACTGCTTTCTGGCTGGAAAGTGACCGCATGCTTGAACTTGCATTTACTCCAAAAAGTCTGGAAGTACAGCGTAATGTAGTAATAGAAGAATTCAAGCAACGTTACCTGAATCAACCTTATGGTGATGTTTGGTTACTGCTAAGACCTCTTGTTTATAAAACACATCCGTATCAATGGGCTACAATTGGTAAAGAAATCAGTCATATTGAAAATGCAACTATGGAAGATGTAAAGTCATTCTTCTATAAATATTATGCACCGGATAATGCCGTGCTGGTTGTTGGGGGAAATACTACACTTGAAAATATAAAATCACTTTCTGAAAAATGGTTTGGAGATATTCCTTCACGCGGAGCGAATCAGCGTAATTTAAAACCTGAACCTGCGCAACAGGAAGAACGCGAGCTGAAAGTTGAACGTGATGTTCCGGCTGATGCAGTGTATATGGTTTTCAGAATGGGTGAGAGAATGCATCCGGATCATTATACCGGAGATCTGGCTTCTGATATTTTGTCCAGGGGAAAATCTTCCCGGTTGTATGAAGAACTGATTACAAAAAAACAACTTTTTACAAGTATCTCTGCATACATTTCAGGTGGATGGGAAGATGGATTATTTGTTGTCTCGGGAAATCTGAATAAAGGAGTTTCCTATGAAGATGCAAAGAACGCAATCTGGCTTGAGCTGACGAAAATTTCAGACCACGCGATTGAAAAAAATGAACTGATCAAAGTCAAAAATAAATTCAAAACAGCAAAAGTTTTTCTGAACAAAGTCTGATGAACCGGGTGATGAATATTGCGTTTTTTGAAATGATGGATAAGGCCGGAGAGATCAATGATGAACTGAAAAAGTATGACGCAGTTTCTGCTGAATCCATTCAGCAATTCTGTAAAAAGACTTTTGTAAAAAATAATTTATCCACCTTGTTTATTAAATCAAAAAATGAATAGAACCAGCGCACCGGAATTTAAACAGGCGGACAGGATTGAACTGGTTATTCCGCAAAAAATAGTTTTAGCCAATGATATTTCACTTTATTGGATAAAAGATGTAAAAGATGATTCAGTCAGACTGGATATTGAATGGTTTGCCGGTACAAAATATCAGACTAAAAAACTGGTTGCCGGATTTACCAATAAATTGCTTTTATCCGGAAATGAAAAAAATCTGCCAGAGAAATTGCCGCTGAAATAGATTTTTACGGTGGCTTTGTTCAGGATGATTGTGATAAAGATCATTCCGGGGTGACCTTGTATGGTTTGAGAGAAAATTTCAAAAAATATTTTTCTGTTTTCAGTGAATCAATGCTCACATGTACTTTCCTGAAAAGGATTTTGAGGATGAACGCAACATTACACTTTCTAAATTTAAAATTGATTCAGAAAAAGTAAAGTATGTTTGCCAGCGAACATTCAATGCCGCTTTGTTTGGAGAAAATACACCCTATGGCCAGATGGCATTGGAACCTGATTTTCTGGCTCTGAGCAGAACAGATCTGACGGAGTTTCATAAAAAATTCTACCTCGGTTCCAAACCGGTACTTTTTCTTTTAGGTAATGTTGGGGAAGATGTGATAGAAGAAATCAGAAAATGGTCGTCACATCTTTCAGGTCAGAAATCAACTCCGGTAAAACAAGAAATAAAATCAAAAACCGGCAGAACAGAAGTAGAAAAAAAAGATGCCATTCAAACAGCTATCAGAATTGGACGGACCTGTGTGGATAAAAAACATCCGGATTATTTTGGTTTGCAGATTCTGGATACCATTCTGGGCGGATATTTTGGAAGCCGGCTCATGGCAAATATCCGGGAAGATAAAGGATATACATACGGAATAGGAAGTGCATTTGCGGTATTGGATGATGCAGCATATTTTTTCATTTCTACAGAAGTTGCAAAAGAAGTAAAGGAAAATACCATCAAAGAAATTTATTTCGAATTAGACAGATTAAAAATGAATTGATTCCGGAAGATGAGTTAGAGCGTGTAAAAAATTACATGCTGGGTGAATTTCTCAGACAGATGGACGGACCCGGAGCAATGATGGAAAGTTTTAAAAATATCTGGTTTAATCAATTACCTGAAGATTATTATATCCGTTTTATTCAGTCAATCAATAAATATACTGCTGCTGAATTGCGTGACCTGGCAAATAAATATTATCTGCGTGAGATGATGGTGGAGGTTGTGGCAGGTTAATTTTTTGCGTTAACAGGATAATACTTTTTTCGAAACCAGAAAATCAATTTGACCAGAGCAATCAATGCCGGTACTTCTACCAGCGGACCAATAACCCCTGCAAAAGCCTGACCGCTGTTGATTCCAAAAACACCTATAGCAACAGCAATCGCAAGTTCAAAATTATTGCCAGTAGCGGTGAATGATAATGCGGCATTGGTTGAATAATCTGCTCCCATTTTTTTCGCAATAAAAAAAGTAATCACAAACATCACTGCAAAATAAATCACCAAAGGAACAGCAATGAGTAATACATCACCCGGTATCTGAACAATTAATTCACCTTTCAGACTGAACATCACGATAATTGTAAATAACAGGGCCACCAGAGTAATAGGTGAGATAAAAGGAATGAATTTAGTCTCATACCACGTAATGCCTTTTAGTTTGATCAGACTGTAACGACTGATGATTCCTGCAATAAACGGAATACCCAGATAAATGAAAACACTCTCAGCTATTTGTGACATAGTGATTGAAATATCCAAACTTTTCATTCCAAAAAGTACCGGCATTTCAGTCAGATAAAAATAGGAGTAAGAGGAGTATAGAAGAACCTGCAGCAAACTATTTAGTCCAACCAGACCGGCAATCAATTCGCGGTTCCCTTCTGCCAGTTCATTCCAAACAATAACCATTGCAATACATGGTGCAATTCAATCAGAATAAGTCCTGTCATGTATTCAGGATTCTCACTCATAAACAACCATGCCAGCAAAAACATGAAAAATGGTGCAATTACCCACGTTATAAAAAGAGAAACTAAAACCAGCTTTACATTTTTAAAAATGGTTGGAATTTTTTCATACCTGACCTTAGTCAGGGGTGGATACATCATCAGAATTAATCCTATTGCAAGAGGAATATTTGTTGTTCCGCTTGACATGTTGTCGATGGTTATTGCAACTGCCGGAACAAAATAGCCAAGTGCAACACCAATAACCATAGCGGCAAATATCCAAATTGTTAAATACCTGTCCAGAAAACTTAATTTTTTTGGTGAGGCAGGTGTACAATTGTTAGCTGACATATTCGTTACTTTTTTATTATTGAAAACAGATAAAGAGTTTCACGCAAAATCTCCGCAAATCGCTGACCGTAGACTTTTTGTTCAGTTCCGCTTCCGTCAGATGATTTCGGATCTTCATAAGGTGTGCTGAATTTTTTATCGGCATTTGGAATAAAAGGACAGTTTTGTTCTGCTTCACTGCACATCATGATAGCTGCAAATTCTTTTTGCGGATTGAAAGCATCATCGTATATTTTTGAAAAGCAGGTGAGCGTTTTTTCTGCAGAAATTTTTTTACCTGATACGTTGGATTTGTTCCCTGATCTGCCTGTGTTATGTCCAAACCAATCTGACGGAGTGCATTGACTGCATTGGGATGGAAGGTTGTCACTTCTGTTCCGCCTGAAAATGAACTGACCGGTATTTTAAAATGTTCTGAAGCAATTGCACAGGCAATATTTCCAAAGTGACTTCTTCTGGAATTATGTATGCAGATATAGACTAATGATGGAATTTTGTTTTTATTTTTTACTCCGGAAATGTAATTTGAAATTTCCTGAAGAACTTTTTTTCTTGGCTCAGCAATCTGATCAAATTCGGTTTGCAGCTGCTCCACAAATTCTCTGACTTTTGTATTCATAAATTTCTCAGCAGCATTTAGAACCTGGTTCACAGCATGAACCTGAACCGACGTTTAGTTCACTTAATCTGATTTTTTGTTTTGTTACCGGAATTCCCACATTTATCCTGAGCAAGGCAGTCAGTCAGAGTATTCATCAAAATGAATTTACCATTGTTGAATGAAATTGCATATTTACCAATGGTTTCTCTCTGATATTCCACTTCTATTTCAGCATCTGCCAGATTCAGTTTTTCAATAGACAGCAGAATAATTTTATTTAATTTTTCTGCTGATAGTCTGTGGTCATAATCGCTGGCCTGCCACAATTGGAAGTTGATTTTTATTTCATCCCGCAGAGTGCCTCCGCAGTCAATGAATTTTTTGTTGATTTGGCCAACTTCTGTCACATGGAAGTGCTGCGGGACTTCTTCACCGTTTTCCAATACAAAATGTATGGATGAAAGATGGCTTAGATGATTTCTGAATTCTGATAATTTCATAGGTAAAGTTTTAGCAGCATGAATTTTTTGTTTTTCTATTTTTCCGGAAATGGTTTCAATGTAATTTTTGAATTTTTTATCACTTTTGGATTGATGTAATAACAGATGGCAGTACCTTCTATAGAACCCTGAATGATGTCTGCATTTTTAAGTTCTTTCAGATGTTGTGAAACAGTGGGTTGTGCCAGTGGTAATTCATTGACAATATCTCCGCAGATACATGATTCAGCTTTGAGCAGATATTCAATGATTGCAATGCGCGCGGGATGCCCAAGAGCCTTTGCAATCTGT
>JADJYC010000020.1 GCA_016719925.1 Crocinitomicaceae bacterium
CCTATTTTATCCTGTATCTGAGCCTGAATTTTTTTGCCAGATCAAAGAGTAACAATCAGCCCAATCCAAATAACTTGAATTCCTCTTGCAAAACTGGCTTGCGCTGGTTCCAATTGCCGTTTTTGCCCTTTCATTTTATTTGTATTTCAGAGTGGATCAGAATTATGTGTACATCATGCTGGTGAGTTTTCCAATGGATATTTTTGCCGTTGTTATTGCGTACCGAAAATTTCCTGTCAAATTCGAACAAAAACGAGATACGTTGGATTGACGGATCCCCAGGAAAAAAATCGCCGGCAGGGGATGTGCAGTGCACGGGACGAGTTCACCTCGTCCCGCTAATCACAATTCAACGCGAAAAAAAATCCGAATTTTTATTTTTCTGAATTTTTCATTTTAGGATTTTTAGACCTTTAGATTTTTTTATGTCTTTTTCCATATTTTTAGTAGCTTTAAATAAGAATCCGCAGCATGAACAAAGAAGAAATCAATCAAAAATCAAAGAACTGGAAGAGGAAATTCAAGTTGTCAGAGATAACGGTGATGAGGAACTGGTAGAATTAATGATGATGGAGTTAGAAGAATTAAAGACCCTGCTTAAAGATTAATGAAAATTGACAAAGACATACACATTGCATCCACGTTGGATGGCACATTTTATAATTCAGCTGAAAAGCTGGAGGAAAGCAAGTCAAAATTATTTGAGCGCAGCTGGCAGGTTATCGGTGAAGAAGATCTGGTGAAAGTTCCGCAGGCAGCGTATCCGTTTGAATTTATGGACGGGTTTATCACTGAGCCATTATTGCTGACACGTGATAAAGAAGATAATTTGCATTGCATGTCTAACGTGTGTACACATCGGGGAAATATTCTGGTAAATAATCCCTGTATTTTATCAGGCGGAATTTCATGCAGCTATCACGGCAGAAGATTTGGAACCGACGGTTGTTTTAAAGCCATGCCGGAGACTGACGGAATGAAAGATTTTCCTTCAGAAAGAGATAATCTTGAAAAACACCTTTAAAAAAATGGAAACAGTTTTTATTTACCTCCCTTGATCCTGCTATTGATTTTGATGAAATGATTGCCCCGATGCAGAAAAGAATCGGATGGATGCCGGTGGAGAATTTTATTTTTGATCCAAATCGTTCCCGTGAATATCTGGTTAAAGCAAACTGGGCTTTGTACTGTGATAATTACCTGGAAGGTTTTCATATTCCTTATATTCATAAAGATCTTGCAAAGGCATTGGATTATGACGGATATCAGAGTGAAATTTATAAATATTCAAATCTTCAGTTAGGTGTTGCAAAGGGAGGTGAAATGGCATTTGACCTGCCAAAAGATTCTCCTGATTATGGGCAGCGAATTGCAGCTTATTATTATTGGTTGTTCCCAAACATCATGTTTAATTTTTATCCGTGGGGATTGTCGTTAAATATTATCAGACCATTACAGCATAATCTTACAAAGGTAATTTTCAGATCATTTGTCTGGGATTATTCAAAAATTGATGCAGTGTGCCGGTGCTTTGCTTGATCGTGTTGAAAGAGAAGATGAAGCGATTGTGGAAAATGTTCAGAAGGGAATTTCATCCCGGTTGTATGGTAAAGGAAGATATTCTCCAAAAATGGAAAAAGGTGTGCATCATTTTCATACGCTGATTTCGGATTTTTTGCAATCGGCAACGTGACCATTAACGTGAACGTAGGCGCAGGTCGTGTCACCGTGGGCGCAGGTCGTCCCATTGGGACGCCTACGGTGACGCCCATCCGCCGTTATTTCGTATATTTGATTCTGCCTCAATCTACTTTATGCGCCGGATTTTTATTTCATTTTCTGTTTTGTTTTTTATCTGCACCAAATTGTCTGCGCAGCAAAATCCTCTTTTTACATCTCTTGATCCTAAAAAAACAAAAGTTGATTTTCAGAATATCCTGATTGAAAACGATACACTGAATTATTTTTTATTACGATAATCTTTATAACGGAGCAGGTCTGGCAATGGGTGATATCAACAATGACGGATTGCCGGATTTATATTTTGTTTCTAACCTGGGTGCTGATCAGCTTTATCTGAACAAGGGTAAAATGAAATTCAAAAATATTACTGAAACTGCATTTGCAAATCAGGACAGGTCTGACTGGCATACCGCTGTTTCTATGGCTGATGTCAATGCAGATGGCTGGCTCGATATTTATGTTTGTAAACACGGATTAGGTCAAACTGACAAAGTAAATTACAGAAATCTGCTTTACATCAATAACCGCGACAATACATTCACTGAAAAAGCAAAAGAGTACGGCATTGATGATCCCGGACGTTCGATTGATGCTGATTTTTTGGATTATGATCAGGACGGTGATCTGGATTTATTTGTCACAAATCACCGTGAAAATACCTGTATCATGGATCAGTATTTTCAAAAACCATACAAAGAACTTTTTCATTCAAACCGTTTGTACCGGAACGACGGAGATAAATTTACCGAAGTAACAAAAGCATCGGGTGTACTTTCATTTGGTTTTTGTCTGGCTTCATCAGTAGGAGATTTGAATAACGACGGCTGGCGGATATTTATGTAACAAGCGATTACGGTCTGCCTGATTTTCTTTTTATCAATCAGCAGAACGGAAAATTTAAAAATGAAGCACGTGAAAGATTACGTCACGCCTCTCATTATTCGATGGGGTTGGATATTGCTGATTTTAACAATGATCTTTTGCAGATGTGTGTGTGCTCGATATGTCAAACAAAGACTACGCGAAATCAAAAACAAACATGGGCAGCATGAATATTCCCACTTTCTGGGACAATGTTGCCAAAGGATATAATTATCAATACATGTACAATACTTTGCAGTTGAATCTGGGTTCAGGTTATTTTTCTGAAATAGGTCACATGGCTGGTATTGCCAGTACTGACTGGAGCTGGGCGCCTTTGCTTATTGATTTTGATCAGGACGGTTTAAAAGATTTGTTTGCCACAAATGGTTATTTCAGAGATGTGCGTGATCAGGATTTTACAAAAATTCTGAAGGAATATATGGCAACTAAACCGGAAAAATTTGATTGCATGAAAATGCTCTCGATGATTCCGCAGACGAAAGAAGTAAATTACTTTTTTAAAAATGCAGGAGGATTAGAGTTTAGAGATAATACAACTAATTGGGGAATTAATGGAGGAACAAATTCTCACGGCGCGGTGGCAGGTGATCTGGATCTGGACGGAGACATTGACCTTGTGATCAATAATCTCAATGAACCCGCACAGATTTTACAAAATAATCTGGCCACAGAATCTAAAAATTATCTGAAAGTAAAATTAACCGGACCAGATTCAAATCCATTTGCTTATGGAGCAAAAGTAATTGTAAGATTTGGTGATAATTATCCGTCAATTACACAGGAGTTATATCCGTCCAGAGGATATGCATCATCATCAGAACCATTGCTTTTATTTGGTGTATTTCCCAATCTCAAAATTGAGTCTGTTGAGGTGATCTGGAATTCACGGGAGATTAGTTATATCAATCAGAACATCCCGCATAACGGAACATTGGAAGTGAAATATACGGATGTTAAGAAGGATAATAATTCGCCGCTTTATCTTCCGCCGGCTGAGAGTAAAAATCTTTTTAAAATGAAAGAAGAACCATTTGATGATTATGCAACGGAAGTTTTATTGCCTCATAAAATGTCTGAGCTAGGTCCGTTCTTTTCAAAAGGAGACATTGTTGGTGACGGACTGGAAGATTTTTATGCAGGTGGTTCAAGAAACAGAAAGGGAAGATTGTATATGCAAACGAATGAAGAATTTATTCTCACTCATCAGCCGGCTATTGATAAAGATTCCATGTATGAAGATGCCGGTTCCGTTTTTTTTGATGCAGATAACGATGGTGATCAGGATTTGTATGTAGTGAGTGGTGGAAATGAATATAAAACAAACACAGCTTATTATCAGGACAGACTTTATATAAATGACGGTAAGGGAAATTTTACGCGCAATTTTTCAGCATTGCCTGAAATTTTGTCCAGCGGACAAAAAGTACTTGCGCATGATATTGATGCTGACGGTGATCAGGATATTATTCGTTTTGGAAGACAAGTGCCTGGATTTTATTTACTCAAACCGGAGTCTTATGTTTTAATAAATGATAAAGGAAAATTTGAAAACAAAACGAAAGAGCTTGCACCCGAACTTCAGTTTGCAGGAATGATTACTGATGCTGTTTTGACGGATTGGGATAAAGACAATGATAAAGATATGATTGTAGTTGGCGAATGGATGAAGCCTCTTTATTTTAATAATAACAATTCCATTTTTTCAATTTCGGAAGAAATAAATTATTGCGAACGTCTTTACGGATGGTGGAACACCATTGAAGAAACGGACATCAATAACGATGGCATATCTGAATATCTTTTAGGGAATGCGGGCCGGAATAATAAATTTCATCCCACTCCTGAATTTCCGCTTTCTGCAAGTTTAGAAGACCTGGATAAGAACGGAACATTTGATTTAATTCTTACCAAATATTTTAACGGTGTGCTGCATCCTGTGCGCGGAAGAGGCTGTTTGTCTGATCAAATTCCATCAGTGAAAGAACGATTCAAAACCTATGATGAATTCGCAAAAACTCCTTTGGATCAACTATTTAATTTTACCACAGATCCGCAAAATGCCAGTGAATTTTCTAATGGATTCTTATTTCTTTCGGAAGAAAAATTGTCTTTTGCTCCTTTTATTCCAATGGGACAAATTGGATGCATCAATAAATTTATTCAGAAGGATTTGAATCAGGATGGATTTATGGATTTTATTGCTTTGGGAAATAAATACGAAGCAGAATTGAAACACCGCGTTATGACGCAAATCCAGGATTAATTTTTCTGAATGACAAAGGATCCGGCAGATTTAATATTATGCCTCTGGAACAAAACGGTCCGTATCTCAACAAAAATGCAAAAGATGCCATTCTGATTGGTGACTATATTTTTGTTGCCAATTCAGGTGAAGGAGTTGACTATTTAAAAATGAACTGGTAAAAAATTGGCTTTGGAATAAGTGATTTGAAACCAATCAGATTTTTTGAAACAGTAAAAATAAATTTATGTATTTAAAAATTTTAATTGGATCAATAGTGATTTCTTCACTTTTTGGGTATTTGGAGTGGGGTCAAGGTTATCATGCTTTTTTGTATCAGGTTGAAATAGAATTTTTTTCAAAAATATTGACTGACTCAAAATCTGTTTTGCATCCATTTACAGTTATTCCGCTGGCGGGTCAGTTGATTTTGATTTTTGTCTTATTTCAGAAACATCCTAATTTCTGGCTGGTGCTTTCCGGAATTGGTTGTCTTGCTGTTCTCTTTTTATTTATGTCCTTTATCGGAATCTTTGCAGGCAGCTGGAAAATTATAGTATCAGTTTTGCCTTTTATAATTCTGAGTCTGGCAGTAATTTTTTACAGAAAAAGTTTTTTAAGTAACAGATTGCGTACTTCGCGACTTCGCGAGAAAATTTAAAGATAGAAACCCGGAACTAAGGATAGGATAATCCCAGATCATGCACAGAAAATCTTTCAGTTTCAATGATTCGCTGACATTTTTCAACGTTATTTTCTTTTTCTGATTGCAGAAAATTCAAAAGTTCATCGCCGGATTTTTTACAATATTCCCAGGTGTCATACTCCCAGCCAAAATTGCTTCCTTCAGAGTGAATGAAAATCAAATCAGGGAATTCTAAGTGCAGATAGATAGTCCAATAATCAATACCTCCGCTGACAAAGCCACTGTTGAATGACGCGATTTCTGTCAAATGATTTCTGTCAATTTTAATTCCCATTTCGCAAAAGTAAATTTAGTGTAAATCAGAATAAAAAAAACCGCCCTCATTTTTGTGAGAACGGCTTTCTGTAAACGGTCTTTGGATTTTAATTTGTTTTTATTACTGTAAAAATTGTCTGACGGTTATCTGAAAGGACTTTTAAATAATAGGTTCCGTTTGAAAAGTTTGACATATTGAAAACTGTTCCGTTAATATTTGTCAGCGTTTCAGTCATTATAATTCTTCCGGTTACATCCGTCAGAATTAAACGGGTGCCGCCATTATTTATTTCTGAAGAAATGATGCAGAGATTTCCGTTGGTTGGATTTGGATAAACTGACCAGCTGTTTTCTGTATCTTCTTCCAAACTTAACTGAGAATCTACCGTAACATTTACTACTGCAGAACAACCGTTGTCATCTGTAATTGTAACAGAATAATCTCCGGCAGCAAGCCCTGAAATATCTTGTGTTGATGAAGTAAATCCACCTGGGCCGGTCCAGGCATAATCTAATGTTCCGGTTCCTCCGGTTGCTGTTAAATTAACTGAACCATCATTCCCGGTCATTTCATCAGTTGATGTTGCACTGCCTGTAACTTCTGCAGGACCATTCAGCGTAACTGAAACTACTTGAGTACAGCTTAATCCGTCAACGACAGTAATATTATAAGTGCCCTGACATAATCCGGTAAATGTGGATGATGCTTGAGCGCCGCTTCCAATATCATAGGTATATGGACCAGTTCCGCCTGAAGGTGTTAAAGTAATTTCACCGTTGCAATCATCAAAACATGTTTCTTCTGAAGTTGCTGCATCTACTGTTCCTGTACAAGCTGATTCAACACAGAAGTTGGCAGTTTCTGATTCACCAAAATTTACAGTACTCAGTGAAGCAAGAACGGTTCCGATTCCATCAGTAATTTCATAATCACCATCCATTCCGCAGCCAGAAGTTCCTTCAAGTCCGTCTCCCCAGTCATCATAAATAACCATATCATAACATCCAACAGCCATGCAGAAATTTTCTACAATGGTTGCTCATCTGCATACGCTCCCGGATCTCCGGAATCAGCATTTTGAATTCCACCCGGAATGACTGATAAATTCCCGCCTTCAAATACTACATTATTTCCTGCATCTAAACTCTGCCAGGCTGTTTCATACCCCCAGAAATCTATGTTTAAAGTAAGTGTAATAAGTTCACCACCGATGGTTGTATTGAAAGATGAAGCTGCATCATCATTTGCCGGATTGGTATCTGCTGTACTGTTTGGATTTGTGGTGTAAACATTAAAAGTATGTGCGCCTGCAGTTGCAGTCATAGAAGCAAGTGTCACCGTCGCAGATGCTCCGGGAGCAAGTGTACCGGTCCAGTTGAATGTATTGTTTGTTCCGCCGTCAATGTTGTAATTGATTGTGGCAGACGTTAGATTGTTTGCACCGTAATTATGTAATGTAACTTCCGGATCAAACGTATCTGTACAATAATTTCCGGTTGGAGATTGAACAGAAGTAATTCCGGCATCATCATTTGATGGAGGTGCAACCGGATCCCATCCGTCATTAGTTGTTGGTGCAGATCCGCATGTTCCCGGCGCAAGCCACGTATCTAAATTTGGCCAGGATACTCCAAATCTTCCATAATAATCCGGCTGACTGTTGTCGTTAGTTCCTGAGCAGGCAGCAGTTCCTCCGTATAATTGTCCGATGATCCGGTGATTCTGATCAAAAAGTGGTGATCCGGATGAACCGGGTTCAGTCACTCCCTGATCCCAGTTTGCAATTCGCCAGCATGCTGCGCCGCCCCATGACTGATGTGTTGGTGGATTGTCTTCACGGCATATTTTTTTCAAATCTCCTGAAGGATGGTGAATACCGGTTGCCTGTGTAACAGTAAGTGCATCTGAATTGTCCCATCCTGCATAAAAACATCCCCAGTTTTGTGCATCTGTTAATGTCATGTTGTTGATTTCAATTAATGCAACATCTGAAGCCGCACTTGCAAATAATTCTGTTGCTCCGTTGGCGGTCTGATCATAAGGTGAACCGGGATCTGTGCTCACTGCAACCGTTGCACACACTTCAGTTCCAGGAGGACTTTCCCAGTTGAAACGGAATGCCCAGGTAGCAAGATTTTGACCATCTACACAATGGTTTGCAGTCAGGAAATAAGGAGTACCATCATCGCATGTATTATTAATTAATGCACCAGTACAAATTCCGCTTCCACCCACAACAATCATGGCAACTGATCTTATCTGATCTTCCCATCCCGCACCCAGCGGACAGTTTACATCAATATTACAATCTTCAGAACTTTCAAATGCTTTCATCAGATTTTTCTGTACGGTATCTAAACTTCTGTATCCGTGAATTACATTGGCAATTGTGAGTGATCCCTGACCGGCAACTGCTGCAGGTTCAAAATATTCTACCACAATGTGACTGCCATGCACCAATTCTGTTCCAAGCATGTGCTCAGCATTATTATTCCGGCTGGTGTATGCGCCAACACGGTTTGTTTTTTCTTTGTCGTATAAATAGATATATGCGCCTTCAGGAATGTTGAGATTTTCAAAAATCACATTGACCGTGATCGCATCTCCGCAAATTAATTCAATCTGCCAGATACGGTTTCCATTTCCGGTTGTAATCCACTCACCTGAATTTTCAAGATTAAAATTGGTCTCATATTTATAACCAAATCTCCAGGGTGAATTTTTTTCAATATCATTAATTGAATCTTCAATTGCAATTTGCTGCATATCAAATCCGGCCATCACATGAACATCCGGATTTTTTGAGGGAACAAATTTGTCTTTCCATCCAAAGGGACCGCCTAAGCTGGTTGTCTGGGCAAAAGAAAATGATCCAATTAAAACACCAATAATAAGTGTAAAGCAATTTTTCATGGTACGTTTTTTTGAGACCTTGAAGGTATGGAAAAATACAGTTTGAATATTTACTGTTAAAAAAACAAACCGGCTATTCTGAGATTCCTAAATTGGCATAACCCATGAAATTTGCAGATAAGTCAGATCCTCAGGAATTAATATACTAGAAAACAAATCTTATTAAATTTACACCTCAAACAAAAAATTAGACAACATGAAAGCATACGTTTTTCCGGGTCAGGGTGCTCAGTTTCCAGGAATGGGAAAAGATCTCTATGATAATTCACCACTTGCAAAAGAACTTTTTGAAAAAGCAAATGAAATTCTTGGATTCAGAATTACGGATATTATGTTTTCAGGAACGGAAGAAGACTTGAAACAAACTAAAGTTACTCAGCCGGCGGTTTTTTTACATTCTGTTATTCTTGCAAAAGTACTTGGAGATAAATTTCAGCCGCAAATGGTTGCAGGGCACTCGTTGGGTGAATTGTCTGCATTGGTTGCAAACGGAGTATTGCAGTTTGAAGACGGATTAAAATTAGTTTCCAAACGTGCGCTTGCAATGCAGAAAGCTTGTGAAGCTGTTCCTTCCACCATGGCCGCAATTTTAAGTCTGGAAGATGAAGTGATTGAAAAAATTTGTGCGACAATAGATGGAGTAGTGGTTCCGGCAAATTATAACTCACCGGGACAATTAGTGATTTCAGGTGCAATACCTGCAGTTGAGGCTGCCTGTGCAAAACTGACAGAAGCCGGTGCAAAACGCGCCATGATTTTACCGGTGGGTGGCGCATTCCATTCTCCGCTTATGGAGCCTGCAAGAGAAGAACTTGCGGCAGCAATTGAAGCAACTCATTTTGGAAATCCTGTTTGCCCGGTTTATCAGAATGTAAATGCAAAAGCGGTTACTGATCCGGCAGAAATCAAAAAAAATCTGGTTGCTCAGTTAACAGCTCCGGTAAAATGGACACAAATTATGAATCAGATGATTGCTGACGGATGTACATCTGTTGTTGAAGTAGGGCCTGGCAAAGTTTTACAGGGATTATTTCAAAAAGTGGATCGGGCGTTTCCAACTGAGAGCGCAGCCATCTAACTGGTGTAAATTTGAAAAGCTGAAATTTTAATCCAATCAATACATGGACACTGCAATTCAGGTTGCAGTGTTTTTTTTTTAAATAATGTTTTTGTAAATTTCAACAAAACTGCCATACTTATGATTAGATTCTTTTCAATGCTGCCGCTGATTGTTTCAATGAATGCGGTTGCTCATACATCCTATAAATCAGAAATCAAATGCCCGTTGGATGGGAAAAAATTTGATATTTACATCACCGGCAGTTATACTACTACAAATACACTGAAAGATTTTCAGAAACAGGGTTACATCGGAGATTTATATGAAAGTTCAGTAGTTTCTTGTCCGAATTGCCATTACTCAGGTTATGTTTCTGATTTTGATACCAGTTTTACGAAAGATGAAACAGGTATATTATTAAACCTGCTTCAGCCTTTTGAAAGTGAAAAACCGGATGACGTCATGGAAAATGAAATTGCTGTTCAACTTTATTTACATTGGAAAAAACCTATGAATGAGATTGCCTGGCTGTACCTGATGGCATCCTATTTTCTCAAAGGAGTGGAGGACAGACAGGAAAAACGGAAGGAGTTACAGCAACTATGTATTGACTATACCCTCTTGGCAATAGATGGTAAGGAATATGAAAAGAAAGAAATGTATGCGGTGGAGTATTATTTGGTTGGTGAACTGTATCGCAGAATTGGTAATTTCGAAAGTGCATTAAAGTACTTTGATCTTGCTGAAGAAACCAAACCAAAGCCTGATTGGCTTGAACCTGTTCTGAAAGAACAACGTGAAATGGCTTTGAACTCAAATGATGATAATTCTATTTAATATGAAACTTAAATCTGCAATACTGCCCGCAGGAATTTTAATCTCTTTCTTGATAAATATTGAGTCTGTTATTTTTTCACAATCCTATCCTCAATTCGGTGCTGAGAAAAAAGTCACCATAACGGGTATCACACATGATGCCATGGAACCTTTTATTTCAGCAGACGAACAGACATTATATTTTAATTCACTTAACTCCGGCGGAAATACCAATTTGTATTATGCAACAAGAGTAGATGACACAACTTTCACTTATCAGGGACTTGTAGGAAATACATTTGATCCGGCGCCGTCACATCTTGACGGAGTTCCTTCATTGGATATGAATGATCGTTTTTTCTGGGTGTCTCTAAGAGACTATCCAACCATTTATGAAAATCTTCTTAATTCTGATTTGAGCGGTACATCTGTAAATAACATCAAACATACGTATGGTGATTTTAATGTTTATCTGCCTGGCTGGCTGATCATGGATGCTGCTATCAGTTATGACGGCGATTTTCTTTATTATGTTAATGCATATTTTAATTCATGCGCTTTTGGAATGCCCTGTGATGCGAGTATTGGTGTTGCACAAAAAGTGAATGATACCACCTTCAATAAACTTTCCAATACTGACGGAATTTTCTCAAACATCAATGACGCTGATTATATTGTTTATGCGCCGCAGCTTTCTATAGATGGAAAAGAAATGTATTATACCCGAATTTTAGACGGAACTGTAAATTCTGAATTATGTGTTTCAGTAAGAGAAACAGCAACTGATACATTTAGTTTACCACAGGTTATTTATTCTAATAATGGTTTTGTACCTGAAGCTATCACAGTGACTAATGACAAATCTAAAATCTATTATCATCAGAAAAACTCAACCGGAGTATTTGAAATTTATATGAGATACAGAACGGGCACCTTGAACGCAGAAGAAAAAAATTCAGATTTTCTGATTTTTCCAAATCCCGCAACAAATAAAATATATCTGAGCGGAAATTTTTTAAGTAATGATTTTTCTTATTCAGTTATTGATCTTCAGGGTCAGATTTTTTTGACCGGAAAAAATGACTCGGAGATAGAAATTTCGGATTTGGTTCCGGGAGTTTATTGTATAAGAATTGAATCCGGTTTTGGATTAGCTTTAGAAAGATTTCTGAAATTCTGATGCGCGCAGAGCAAAAAATCAGATTTGACAGGGCTTGCTAAACCGTGTTAAGTCAGGGTTTCCACCTCAATCGTTGAGTGAACGTTTTTTAAAGCTGATTTCTTTTATCTTTGATAAGCAGATTTTATGAGTCATAAAAACAATTATCCAAAAGTAGAATACGGTGCCGGGTATATCACACTGATGCCTGAAAGATATTTTTATGTGCAAATGAAAAATCAATCCAATTCTACGGTTGAAACAGTTAAAGAATCACAGCGCATCATGGTTGAATTATTACCTGAAGGGCCGGTTTTTATATTGGTGGATGCCGGTGTTGGATCTACATCAGATGATGAAATTTATGATTACATCAATAAATCTGTTTTCAAAACAAGAGTGAAAGCGCAGGCAATTATTGTGCATGATCTGGCAACCCGTTTAATGGGAAATATTTTTCTTCGTTTTGTTAAAGGAGAACGTCACATCAAAATTTTCTCCAAAATGGAAGATGCCCGTGAATGGCTTTTTAAAAGAATGATCAGTGAAGAGAACGGTGGTGAAAAACCAAAACGATTTCTGATAGTCTGATTTACTAACGATCAATTTTATTGTACCGGTCTGAGTGCTGCTGAACAAGTTCGCGGTATTTCTGTGCCTTTACTGCATCAAATTTATCGAGTATTCTTCCATGAGCATCCTGGCCAATTATGCAGGACCAATATGATTCGATGGTTCCCCATTCAGTAGTTTTATAGTTGTCTCCGGCAAGAATAATTTCAAAATTCACTTTGTTACCTGCTTCATCTTTTTCAAACATCATGGCTGCTTTTATTCTGGCATAATCTTCCAGTGAGCATGGTTCTTTGTCTCCGGATAATTCAGCAAGGCAACGCTGATACTCCGGCATAAATTCCTGCTGAATAGCCATGGCATGCTGCGGATTCATCATCATGGCTGTCCACCCTGATTTTGCTTTTTCCCAGTTTTCATTTGTCACGCCGTTTTCTGAAGCAATTTGTGCATGTTTGTCTGTTTCTGCAGGCTGCGTTTTTGACATCAAAGCACAAAGCTTTGCATATTGCTTCAGTGAAACTCCGCCAATAGATTCAAATTGTGACATAAAAATCAATGTTTAATAATACGTTCAGTATGTGTATGATTTTCTGAGGTGATGGTGACAAAATAAATTCCATTTTGAAGTGAACTCAGATCAATTTGTTCCTGCAGATATCCTTCCGGATTATTTTCAATCTGCTGATCTGAATAAACCAATGAACCAAGTTCATTGTAAATAGTTAATGAAAGATTGTCTCCCGTAAAATTATCTAAAAATAAATTGTAGATTCCGGATGATGGATTTGGAAAAACAGAAACAAAATAAGTTGATTCAACCTGACTATTACCCAATGTATATCCCACACTGAAATTGAATTTTGAATAGTGTCCGAAATCTGTATCAAAAGTATAGATCGTTCCACCTCCTACTTTACGCACTCTTAAAAATCCAGATGTTTCACCTTCACCCCCGCTGCTTACCGGAATTGCCGAATACCAGAAACCAAGTCCGTCATGATCTGAATCTGTAATCTCCAGTGAATAACAACCTGCATTCAGATATAGCGTGTCTTTGTATTCAGTTGTATTTGTTGCGTCCGTTTTTGACCAGATTAGATTTCCGTCTGCATCTCTCAGATAAAGATCATTTTCTGATGCTTTGTTGTTGGATTTGTACCAGATATAAAATGGATCATTGATTGAAACCGAAGGAGTAAAAGTGGTGGTAAACTTATTGTTGTTTGCGTATTCATCAAAAATTCCGTTTGCTTTGTACACACGTGCGTTAAAATAATTTTCCCCGTTGTAATCATACCACCAGGATCCGTCAACCGGAATTTCCACCACTTCTTCTTCCAGAAATTCTAAACTGCCGGTCCAGTTGAATGTTATGACGTTGCTTCCAAATTCACCAACCCACACATTTATTTCAGCACTTGTCAATGTAGTTGATCCCGTGTTTTTCAAAATCACCCGTGGGTGCTGACAGGTTGGATTAAACTTGCTGTAATATTCCCAGTCGTTTGGATTCAGCACATCAACTATAGCAGCATCCACTGAAAAATTTGGCGCACCATAAGTAATGAGATGCATACTCATTACATAATTTCCATTCCCTTGAGCAGGATCAGAAACCGGAACATCTTCAATATCATAATCGATACTTGCATCTGTCCCTGCAGTAACATAAGGCGTAATGTCAAATTCATAATCGGTTACCTTGTCCCCCGGACACCATCCTTCTCTGGCATATGGCCATGTTCCGCCCTGTCCTGTATTTGGGTTGTCACCACATTCTGTTTCCTGCCAGATATCCCAGAGATATCTTGAAATGCCGTCAACTATTAATTCATGTTCACGTCCTTGTCCATTGCCCCATTCACAACAATTATTTGATCCGTTGTGGCCATGTCCTGTTATACGTGTACGGATTTTAAACATGTCGCCGCTTGCGTCAAGTGATACCGTTTGTGCGGCAAGATTTAAATCATTATCCAAACCTGAGTAAGAATAACTTTGCAATCCATCCCATAATTGGTCAACAGATAAAACATCTCTTGGCGGTGTTCCTGTATGAAGACAAATTTTACATCAATCAGTTCCTGTGTGTTGTGCGCGCTGAAATCCACATCACCGGTGAGCATGGATTGATAATCTGTCACATCATAAACATAGGTAAAACCATTTGGTCCCAGATCAAATCCAATTCCGTAAGGAGTAATGTATCTGCCTATTTCAAAAGGAATAATTATTTCAAAAGGATCCTGATAATTCATTTGTATAATATCCATCGGCGTTATATAAAACTGAATCTAATTTCTCTCCCAGGTGATTGTAGATGTATGAATATCCAACCGGCCATTTATTCTCAACGGATGCAATCGTAAATTTCTGACCATCCACCTGATATTCGATTATATCAATTGCTTCAACCAATGCAGAATCAACAACAAGAACTGAATCAACGGTTGATGTGTATGTTCCCTGAACAAACTGAATATTAGGTCTAACATTAAAAATTTCAAATCCGGAATTCCAGTTTTCATTATAACTGATCATGCCAGGTTCTGTCATCATGGCGTGATGATTATTTGCAGAAACATCATGCACTGAAGAATCATTATCAAAATCATAATACAAAACCAGATTGCTGTAATCAGGATGTGATGCTGTAATTTTTTCATTCATCCATGCCGCAATGTCTGCTTGTGAAATTTCAGTATTCCACACAGAGAACTCATCAATTTTTCCGGCCCAGAATAAATTTCCTCCCAGGGAATTTCCTATTCTGAATTTATTGACAATACCTGCTTCCTGATTTTTACCGGTTCCTGAATGCCATAAGGTTCCGTCTTTATAAATTTCCATGGTGCCATCGGTTGCATTTTTAGTAAATGCCCAGTGATGCCATTCTCCTTCAAATTCTGATACTGTTGCCGCTTTGTCAATTCGGTCATATCCGCTTCCTTTACCACAATCCCAATAAATACTTGAGTTTGACCAGGGGAAATGAATATTTTCAACACGGTTATTTAAACTGTCAAATGCTTCTACGACAGAGGTATTTGCTGGGAGATAAGCAGGATCTCCTTTTGCCCAGAAGGCAATGGTAATTTCATTCTGAAAATCATAATCAGTCAGATCCACTTCCAGAAATTCTCCTGCTTCTACGTTCAAATGTCCGTTTCTTTCTGAAGAAGTTGCAACTGTATTAACAGAAGTTATTTCTGAAAAAACGTCATTCGTGATTCCATTATCAATTGCATTATCGAATTGAAACTCCACCAGAAGGGAAGAACTGCCGTCATATAAAAACGGATATGTCAGGTTGATTGTTTGAATTCCGGTATTTGAAAATTCAGTATTCAGATCATACACATTGGTCCATCCTGTTTCATCAAATGAAGTAACTTCACTAACAGAAGTATGTTTTATACGAATAGTCAGATGACCCATTGAAGAGCCGAGGGATGCAACATCACATCTTAATTTGGAAATTTCTCCGGCAGTAACTCCGGCAGCATTTAATTCAGATGATGTCCATAAAATCTGTGTACGTTGTGTTGCATTATCTGCACCAAATGGAAAAGATGAAATTTGTGTTCCGTTTCCAATCTGATAATTATTATCTGTTTCAGATGTGTAGGTTATAAATTTCTGATAATTCTGATAATAATGATAATATGGATTATTGACGTAAGGTATTGTCAGCGGACTTTCACCATTCACCAGATATTGAGGTGTGGTAACGTTATTGCTGTCCATAATTCCTGTGTGATCCCAAATCTGTGAATAAACCAGATAATCCCATTCACCGCAGTTGTAACTGTCCCAGGTGGTGAGCGGATCACATTTCAGATTGTAATACATCAGCACTTTTTCAAATTCCATACTTTCCAGTTCAGGCGGAAAACTGAAAATTGCCCGGCGGGTTGTTATGGAATCGTAAGTAAATGTCTGAACAGAAATTGTGTCTTGCGCAAAACTTTTCAAAACAGAAATGAAAAGCAATGCTGATAAAAATAATCTCATGGTTTTTGTTTCGGTAAGTAAATATACCTAAAACGAATAACGTTCAGATAATGAAAGGGGTTTGAGATTGAATTCTTAATTTCTGAAAAGTGCCGGTTCAGACTTATTTCTGAAACCGGATTAATTGAATGATAAGCACCAGCCAGGCCGAAATCATGCTGAATCCACCAACCGGAACTATATAAACTAAAGGTTTTAGAGATGGAACTTGGGTGTGAAAACAAAAGCCGTAAATGCAAACAGAAAAAAGAAGAATACCAAGTAAGGTCAATATTGTAAACCAACGCAAAGAAAAGTTGAATTTTTCTGCAACGGCTCCAACAATAAGCAGGGCAAATCCCCCATAAAACTGATACCTGACTCCTTTTTCGAAAGTTTCAATTAACTCCGTACTTAAAATTTTTTCAAGTGCGTGTGCTGCAACTGCACCCAGAATAATAGCGGTGAGTAAAATAACCGAAGCAGTAATTATTAAATTTTTCGACATGATTCAAAGATAATGCAAGGTCCATTTTTCTGGTAACTATTCAACATAACTTTCAAAAAAATCAATAAAAAAAATCCGCAATGAATTTTCACTGCGGATTTTCTTTCAGGGTTTGATTAATTAGTTTCTTGCGTTGATGTATTGTTCCAGTTCAGCTTTGTCTTCGCTGAAAGTAAACATTTCCATTACCTGGTAATAATCTCCTTTGTTACTGCAGTTGTCATACGCTGTTTTTGCAAATGACAGCTGATCTTCAGCAAAAGAAAATAAACCAAGAATTGATTTAATCTGCGCAACACTCATGCATTTGTTTTTTGCGGCCATGTTTGCAACACGTACTTTATCTTCTGCGAACGATTCGGCTTCAACTGATTTTTTCAGCACAGCAAGATCATCATCTGACATCAGACAATTTCCGTTGTAATAATAAGAAGTATTGCCACCGGTATTCCCATAGGTGTTGCCTGATGTTGTTGTCGTTGTTCCGGTTGTACCAGTTGTTCCGGTAGTGGTGGTTGTTCCTGTGGTACCTGTTCCGGTTCCTGTTGTAGTCATTGTAACCGTCATGTCCGGATCAGCATACATGGTATTTCCACCGGTTGAAGTTGTGGTAGTTGTAGTTGTTTCTTCGTAGTAAGTTGTGGTTCCGTTTCCACCTGATGAACTGGTTGTAGTAGTAGAAGTTGTAGTGGTTGTAGTACCTCCTGTTGCAGTGCCTCCGGTTGTAGTTGTGGTTCCTGTTCCTGTTCCGCTCATGTTCATGTTCATTCCGTTTTCGCTGACACTGATATTGATGTTTACACTTTCAGGATTTCCGTTTCCGTTTGTTCCGGATGTTGTGGTGGTAGTTGTAGTTCCAGTTCCAGTTGTGTTTGTTGTACCTGTCGTTCCAACTGTTGTTGTAACGCCTGTGGTTCCTGTTGTTCCAGTGGTTCCCGTAGTACCTACTGTTGTTGTTACACCGGTAGTTCCTGTAGTGCCGGTTGTTCCAACAGTAGTTGTTGTTCCGGTTGTTCCGACATTGGTTGTCGTTGTTGTTCCAGTTGTACCAACATTGGTAGTGGTGGTTGTGTTTCCTCCGTTTCCAACAGTTGTGGTGGTTCCTGTTGTGCCGGTAGTAGTGCCGGTTGGTGAATAAACGACAACGGTTTGTCCGCCGGTGGTTGTTGGTGCAGAAATTAAAGGTGTTTCAGAAAAATAACGCAGTTTGTATTTTCCTTTTTTTCCGGTGATCTGAAATGTAATCAGTGTATCTTTTTTTACCGGAATATTTTTTTCCAGTTCAAAACTGTTGGTGGATGAAATGACTTTGCAGCCATACCAGTCATTGGTCAATCCGGTAACTTTCACGTTAGTTTCGGGATTGATGTTCTGACGAACACCGTTTAATACAACATAAAATTTTTCGCCGGAATTGGAATAGATCACAACCTCGCCGCTTCTTTGTGCGATGCTGTGGATTCCGGTAACAATAAGTAAAAGGAGTAATAAATGTTTCATAGTGGTTTTATTATAAATTAGTGTTTAGCCTTTGGCAAGTGTTGTGCCAATATTTTGAATTAAGAAAAATTTAACAGGTTTTCTGCGTTTTCAATAGCGGCATCTGTGACTTTTTCTCCGCTGATCATTTTTGCTAATTCCTGAATCCGTTCTTTTCTGTTCAGTTTTTTAATGAACGTTTTTGTTTTGTTTCCTTCTGTTTCTTTGGCAACGTGTAAATGATGTGTACCACGGCCTGCTACCTGAGGGAGATGGGTGATTGCAATCAGCTGCAGATTTTTTCCCATACGCGCAAATTCAGAAGCAATTCTTGATGCAACTTCTCCTGAAACTCCGGTATCAATTTCATCAAAAATAAGTGCCGGCAGATTTTTGGTTGCAGCAAGGGTAGATAAAATAGCGAGCATCAATCTGCTCATTTCACCACCTGATGCAATTTTTTTCAGCGGAAGAAACTGACCACCCCGGTTTGTTTTAAACTGAAATTCTATCTCATTCTGTCCAAACGGATTCAATTCATCACTGTCAGATAAGTCAATGTGAAGTTCAGCATCTGCCATAGACAGGTTAATGAGAATTGAACGGATAGTTTTTTCAAGAGCTTTGGCTTCCACTTTTCTTTTTTCAGAAATTGTTGTGGCTGCTTTTTTCAGTTGCGTAAATAATTTATCAATTTCTTTTTTTGTTTGTCCAACTGCATTTTCTACTGATTCAATTTCGGTGAGTTCATGCGTTAGTTTCTCTCTTACTTCAATAAGCTGATCAGCTGTCTGCACATTGTGTTTATAAACCAATGTCTGGAACAGATCTGTCTTTTCACGTATAATCTGTGCTTCTGAAGCTGTGAATTCTGTGCCTCCGGAAAGATTTTCAATTTCTTTGCTCACGTCATCCAGTTCTATCTGCAGACTTTTCAAACGGGAGCAGATATCTGTGTATGACGGATTAATATTTTTCAGTTCATCAAAGGCAATTATAAGTGCTCTGATTTGCTTGGATGGATTGTGACTTTCACTTTCAAGAATCTGAACTGATTGACTGATCAGTTCATTGATTTTTTCGTGATGCTGAAGCTGAATGAAATCTTCCTGTAATTTATTCCAGTTGGTTTTTCCAGATTTGCTTCAGTCAGTTCATTTTAACAGAAATGATTTGAAGTCTCTTTCTTTTCTGTTTCTGGCTTCTGTATCTTCCAGTATTTCCAGCTGACGGAGCAGTTCTTTATATTGCCGGTAATTTTTTTTGTATGCAGAAACTTCATTTTGAATTCCTGCAAAATAATCAACCACATCAAACTGAAAACCGGTATCAAATAATGAAAGTGTTTCGTGTTGAGAATGAATGGAGATCAGATTTTCACCAAGCGTCTTCAGAATATTCAGCTGAACCGGCGTATCATTAATAAAGCATCTTGATTTTCCGGCTGAAGAAAATTCGCGGCGAATTATACATCGTTTGTCAAAATCAAGTTCATGTTCTTCAAAAAAACTTTCCAGTTTTAATGCGCTCACATCAAAAGTGGCTTCCAGAAAACATTTTTTTTCAGAATTTTTCAGAACACCTGAATCAGACCGCTCACCCAAAAGTAATTGCAATGCTTTTAAAAGGATGGATTTACCTGCTCCGGTTTCACCTGTAATAACAGTAAAACCTTTTTCCAGAGTCAGGTCAACATTTTCAATCAGAGCGTAATTGGATACTTCAAGCCGGCACAACATACCGCTAATTTAGTATTTCCTGATATTTTGAAGAGTTGGTTGGATCTAATTTTTTCAGGACACTGACCACGGCGTTTTTTTCTGTGATTTCTGCCTGTGAAAACAGGTTGACAAGTTCATCACTTTTGCTGGTCAGAAAAATCTGAAGATTCAGTGAACCGGGTCTTGCCCGCTGAACTTTGTCCAGCAGTTGTAAACTTTCAAGAACAGCTTTTCTCCCCCCGACAATATCATCATACATGATATCAAATCCCAACCGGTGATAATTATAATAGGTTACACGTATTGGTTCAAATACAGATTGTATTGCATTATCCACCATCCAGTAACGGTTATTCTTTTTTCCTGCTGATGCTGACCATCCCGGATCTCCGGAGTTTTTAGCATTGCTGGCAATGATTTGCGCTTTGTTGAAATATTTGGTTCCTCCTTTTAATTCAAAACTGTCATAATCATAAGCAAGAATCATATAGGCATAAAATGCCAGAATAGAAGTCAGATTGTCTCTGTACTGATCAATAGAAAATAATAGCGCAGAGTTTCTCACATAGTTAAATGTGACATCGTTGTCTTCAAAATTAAACAGCACTGTATTGTATCCTGTATTGTATACCGGACGTGATGACTGAATTTGTACCTTGCCTGAAAACGTGGTGGTGGAAGGCATTTCACTGATAGTAAGCAGCACATTGCAGTTGATCCGCTCTTCAATTTCAAACACATCGGTTGTCCATCTTGTATTATTCATGAAGTCATAAATAGATGCTTCAAGTTCTGTGAAAATTTCTTTTTCAACCGGACCAATCTGTAAACCCGGTGCGGCAATTATGGATACCTGACAATGGAGTTCCTGCGCGTAATTTTTTACGAGTGAAAAAACAAAAGCCGTAAGTAATATTATT
Source organism: Crocinitomicaceae bacterium (assembly GCA_016719925.1). Lineage (GTDB taxonomy): Bacteria > Bacteroidota > Bacteroidia > Flavobacteriales_D > Crocinitomicaceae > JADJGJ01. The sequence continues at coordinate 20,978 of JADJYC010000020.1, forward strand.
TTTTTCATGAAAGCATTTGCTCTAATTCGTCCAGCAGCTGGCTCATCAAAACTGATTTCTGTGATAACTCAAAATTACGTATTTTATTATTTGCCTGAACAAATGTAACTTTGTTGGTATCGTGACCAAAACCGGCTCCTTCGTCCTTCAGTGAATTCAGTACTATCAGATCCGCTCTTTTTTGTTCCAGTTTTTTTTGTGCATTTTCAATTTCATTCTCTGTCTCCAAAGCAAATCCTATCACACGCTGATGAGCTTTTTTATTCAGGCCTGCCCATTTTAAAATGTCAGGATTTTTAATCAGATTAAGCGTTATACGGTCATCACTTTTTTTAATTTTTTCCGGAGCTTTATTTTCAGGGCGGTAATCTGCAACGGCTGCAGAAAAAATTCCTGCATCAAAATCAAACCAGTTGTGTTCTACTGCAGACATCATTTCATCTGCAGATTGAACATGTAAAACCCGGACGTAAGGATTTTTTACTTTCTCTCTTGTCGGCCCGGTAATCAGGAAAACTTCTGCACCTCGTGCTGCACAGGCGTCTGCCAGCAGTACTCCTGTTTTTCCGCTGGAATGATTTCCGATAAATCTGACAGGGTCAATTGCTTCATAGGTTGGGCCACCGGTAATCAGAATTTTTTTTCCTTTGAGTTTTGATTGCGGATTGAAAAATGCGTCAATCTCTTTTGCTATTTCATACGGCTCTTCCATTCTTCCTTTTCCTTCAAGTCCGCTTGCAAGTTCTCCGTCTTTTGCATCAAGAATTTTAATTCCTTTGGATTTAAGTTTGTCCAGATTTTCTTTGGTGGAGAAATGATTATACATATCCAGGTCCATAGCGGGAGCAATCCAAACCGGGCATTTTGCGCTGAGGTAAACCGCCATTAAAAGATTATCGCAATTGCCGGTTACCAGTTTGGAGAGTGTATTGGCTGAAAGTGGTGCAATGATAAAAAGATCAGCCCACATACCAAGTTTTACATGGTTTTCCCATTCACCGGCTTTACCCTCTTTTTCCGGTTTTACAAAATCAACCGCAACGGGATTTTTTGATAAAGTAGATAACGTTAATGGTGTAATGAATTCGCGGGCTGCAGGTGTCAGAATACAGCGCACATCAGCACCAAGACGAATCAGTTCACGGACTAAATAAGCAGATTTATAAGCAGCAATGCTGCCGGTAACACCAACCAGGATTTTTTTTCCTGTCAGCATATAGAAAAATTAGATTTCTGCTGAAGCGGCAACTTCAGTTTCTCTTACATAAACTTTATCGTCCATGTATTCCTGAATAGCAATAGACACAGGTTTTGGAAGACTTTCGTAATATTTTGAAATTTCGATTTGTTCACGGTTTTCGAAAATCTCCTCCAGATTATCAGTGCTGGAAGCAAATTCAGCCAGTTTTTTAGTGAGTTCTTCACGCATATCTGCACTGATCTGATTACTTCTTTTTGCAATTGCATTCAACGATTTATAGATATTACCTGATTTATTTGCAATCTGGTCTAAATCTCTTGTAACAGTAGTTCTTTCAGCAACGCTCACTTTATAATTCTGACTCATAATTTTACCTGTTTAATTGGCGGTTTGTTCCGACAAAATCTGAATTTCTTTATCCGTTTTTTCTTTCACGCCTTCCAGCTCTTTCAGCCTTTCAGAATTGGGAAATTCGGCCACAAATCTACGATAACTTTTTAATGTTTCATTCAATCGTTCCATTTTTTTAGTGGAAATACTATTGATGGCCAGCTCAAAATTGCTGAGAACCAGCAAATAAAGGATTTCTTCTTCATAGACAGATTCAGGAAACTTCTCCAGTGTTGAATTTAATGCTACTACAGCCGCCTTGTAGTTTTCAGTGCGGTAATAAAGTTTGGCGTATTCAAATTGTTTCTTTTCCAGTTTAGCACGCAGATTGTCCATAATAACATTGCAGGTGTCAATTCGTGCGCTGTTCGGATACATGTCAATAAACACCTGAAGTCCGTCAAGAGCATTGTAAGTTTCTGTCTGGTCCAGCGTATAGTCCGGCGAATTGTGAACTGAGCACAGCGCACTCAGAAACATCGCTTCTTCACAATAAATGCTTCTTGGATATTTATAAATGAATCTGCTGAAATAATAACCTGACAGATAATAATCACCCATCTTATAATTAGCCATGCAATAGTAGAAATACATCTTTTCTCCTTCCGGAGTCATGGAGTAAAAAGGTAAAATTTCTTCCAGCAGGGTGACAGATTTTAAATATTCTCCCTGCTCATAATATTCCAGCGCCTTAACCCGCTTCAGTTCATTGTCATTGCTTTTGACTACTTTATTGAATTCAGAACATCCTGAAAATGTGATTGCCAGCCAGACAAAAGAGTTTAAGAAAATGATTTGTTTAAGTGCCTTCATAAATTATTCGGTCAGCAAAGATAATGGGGTAATTGTTAAAATAGGTCAAAATTCAAATAAGCAGAACGCAGGAATGTGGATAAAATTTCAACGGAATTGAGTAAAAATTGGAATTTCAGGCTAATTTCGCATATTCAACCCGTATCAACAAGGGGTTAAAATAAACACTATGGCATTAGATATATTTGAAAAGATCAGAGCGAACAGAGGTCCAATAGGACAACACGCTAAAGGAGTGCACGGATATTTTACATTTCCGAAACTGGAAGGAGATTTGGGAAGAAAGATGACTTTCCGCGGTAAGGAATGTCTTATCTGGAGTATTAATAATTATTTAGGACTTGCAAATCACCCTGAAGTGCGCAAAGCAGATGCAGACGCTGCTGCAAAATGGGGAATGGCTTACCCAATGGGTGCCAGAATGATGACTGGTCAGACAAATGAGCATGAAGCGCTGGAAGCAGAGTTGTCAGACTTTGTAGGTAAAGAAGATACAATTTTGGTAAACTTTGGTTATCAGGGAATGTTGTCAGCTATTGATGCAATTGTTGACCGTAAAGATGTAATTGTATATGACAGCGAATCACATGCATGTATTATTGATGGTGTTCGTTTGCATGCCGGTAAACGTTTTGTTTTCCAGCATAACGATATGGCCAGCTTCGATAAACAAATGGAAAGAGCAACCAAATTAGCTGAAGAAACAGGTGGTGGTATTCTTGTTATCACTGAGGGTGTATTTGGAATGGCTGGTGATCAGGGAACACTGAAAGATATTGTTGAATTCCGTAAATCCGGAAAATATAAATTCAGATTATTTGTTGATGATGCACATGGTTTTGGTACTATGGGTAAAACCGGTGCCGGTACTGGAGAAGAACAAGGCGTTCAGGGAGAAATTGATATCCTTTTCGGAACATTTGCAAAATCAATGGCTTCTATCGGAGCATTTATTTCTTCTACGGAAGATGTGATTGAATTTATGCGCTATAACATGCGTTCACAAATGTTTGCCAAATCTTTACCAATGCCAATTGTGGTTGGTGCAAGAAAAAGACTTGAGCTTTTGAGAACACAACCGGAACTGAAAAATAAACTCTGGACAATTGCTAATGCGCTGCAAAAAGGTTTGAAAGAGGCAGGGTTTAATCTTGGAAGAACAAATACCATGGTTACTCCTGTATTCTTAAGCGGAACACTTGCTGAAGCTACCAACCTGACGTTTGATTTACGTGAAAATTATGGAATCTTCTGTTCAATAGTTGTTTATCCGGTGATTCCTAAAGGAGTAATCATGTTGAGAATTATTCCAACTGCAGTTCACACATTGGAGGATGTACAATATACTATTGAAACTTTCAAGAAACTGAAAGAAGGTTTGGAAAGCGGAAAATATCAATCTGAATCACTTGCGAAAGTGGAAACAGATAAAGGATTTAAACTGGATAATATCTGATTTAAAAACTGAGAATTTTTTATAAACCCCGGGAATTGTTTCCGGGGTTTTTGTTTTATACTTTTTTTAATTGATACCTTTATTCATTGTTTAACACTAAAATGTATACTATGAAAAAGTCAATTTTAATTTTATCAGCTGCATTCCTTTTTGCATGCGGAGGATCAACAGAAGAAACAAGTACAACAGGTGAATCAACTGACACAACCAGTTCAACAGTAACGGAGCCGGAGACTGAAGAAGTTTTAACAGGCAGTCCTATTGATACTCCACAAAATGCTGCAAATACGTTCTGTAATAAAATGCAGGAAGTGGAAGAAGCCTCAGAAGCAGATAAAGAATTACTTGAGCAGGAGCTTAACGATCTGGAAAACAAAATTGAAGCTGAGCATGAAGGGGACGACGCATGGTTTGAAGAGTTTGAAACCATACTTGAAGGAATTTGCCCAGAAGCCTAAAGAGGCATAAAAAAAACGAAGACCAAAATTAAAGTGGTCTTCGTTTTTTTTTTGAGTTGTTTTTATTTGCTGGAAGCAACTACTGTTTCTCCCACTGCAATGAGTTTGGCAGGTTCATGATAACCCAGCGTCTGATGCGCAATGGATTCGTCACTGTTTATAAAGTAAAGCGTAGGATAAGCAGTAAGACTGTATTTCTGGCTTAAACGCGGCCCCTCTGCATGTTTTTCCATGTCCATTTTATAGCTGATAAAATGTTCGTTGAAATAAGTCCCTACTTTTTCATCCGTAAATGTATAGGCTGCCATTCTTTTGCATGGCCCGCACCAGGATGCATAGGCATCCAGAAAAATAATTTTTTTATCTTCTGCCGCTTTGGCAAGTACTTCAGTCCATGTTCCTTCAAAGAATTTTATGCCCGTTTCGGTTGCTTCAGATTCAGTTGTGTGAAAATATGGTTTTGGCGATCCAGCCTGAAGATTTAATCCGGCCAACGCCAGCAGTGTCATTGCAATGATTTTTTTCATAGTTGTTTGTTTTATTCAATTCTGTTTTGGGTGAATAATATTTAACTTGCTGCAAATTTTATTCCGTTGTTTAAAGATATTGTATTTACAGAAGGTGTGGAGGATTCTTTTAAAGAATCTGTATTCAGATTTATCCGTGAATGGGATTCCTATTCCATGGAAATTGAACTGAAAACTTCTGGCACTACCGGTGCACCAAAATCCTTTAAGTTCAATAAAAAACAACTGGAAGCATCTGCAAAAATGACGGGTCGTTTCTTTGATTTCAAACCGGGAGAATCTCTTTTATTAAATCTGTCTCCTGATTATGTTGCCGGAAAACTAATGATTGTCAGAGCAATTGTACATGATATGAAACTGGTGGTTGCTCCGTTAAAATCAGATCCGTTTACGGAAATAAAGGAGTTACCATGCAGAATAAAACTGGCGGCGTTTGTACCTGTGCAGATCCATGAAATTTTTTCAAATGAAAATTCATTGCGCATTTTTAATCAGATTGAAAATGTATTAATTGGTGGCGGAGTCTTGTCTAAAAATCTGGAAGAAAAAATCGCCATACAAAATCCAAAATCTTTTGCCAGTTTTGGAATGACTGAAACGCTGACTCACTTTGCGATCAGACCGGTTGATGGAAAAACGGATTATTATACCTATTTACCAGGCGTTGAAATTTCGGTCAATGAAAATAATTGCATTTGCATCCACCCGAATGAAATTGTGCGTGAAAAAATTATATCACATGACATAGTTGAACTCCTCGGCAAAAATTCTTTCCGCTGGCTGGGGCGTTCTGATAATCTCATTAATTCGGGCGGAATAAAAATACAACCGGAGGTCATTGAACAAAAAATAGTTCATTTAATTCAGTCACCTTTTTATGTCACTTCAAAAAAAGATGACCGTTTGGGTGAGAAAGTTGTTTTGATTCTGGAATCAGATCAAAAACCAGATCATGACCTGGAACTTCTTCAAAAACTCAAAGAACAGCTGCCGGAGTATCACGCAATAGCTGAAATTATCTGCGTAAATAAAATTGAAAGAACGGATAACGGAAAAATGATCCGCAGAAAATTCTGACAGATTCAATTATTTGTATATTGATGTTCTGCGGTGATAAAGTAACAATACCAGATCATAACTGAAATGCGCTGCAACAGCATGCCAGATTGAAAAATGAACAGCTGCCCATCCTATTAAGGCGATAAAAAGAGTAAGACCCAAAGCAAAAATATTGACAGGCATATTTTTGAGTGAAAAGTATCCGTGAATGGCCACAAAAAGAAAAGCCGTAATCCAGATGCCCAGCCAGGGCTGAACAGCACCCCTGAAAAAAATCTCTTCCCCGAATCCGGCTGCAAATGAAAGAAAGAAAGCCTGAAACCGGGTAATTTTTAAATCTGATAACAGGTTTCTGTATTTTGAAAGTGATTTGTCAAAGTAAGGCAGATCAGTCAGATAAATTACAAATAATCCAAATATGATTCCGGTTGAAATAAAGGCCGGCACTGAAATCATCTGTTTCCATTCGATCTGAAATAAACTGAAAAAATCACCGCCGGATAAAAAAATTACCAGCCAAGCCAGCAAAGGAAACAGGAGCAGTGTAGAAATTCCAAGAAACCAAAGAGATGTGAGGATTTTTCGCATGGCTGCGTAAAGATAAAATGTTTCAACTTCAGATTCTCTTTTACCTTCAAAATCCCATAAAAACAGGGCATGGCAAAATGTTAAAAAAAAGGACAGGGCAACCGTGGTGTAAACCGTGGGGGATCAGTACATTCGTGGGTCTAATAAAGGAGGGAACGTGGCAGTAAAAAAACATCGAATGAACCGGCGGAAACTCCGCTCATGAAACAGTACAACCAGATTAAAGCGAAATATCCGGATGCTTTGCTGCTTTTTCGTGTAGGTGATTTTTATGAAACCTTCGGTGATGATGCGGTTAAAACTGCAAACATTCTCAACATCGTTTTGACAAAAAGAGGAAAAGATTCTCCGTCTGAAATTTTTCTGGCAGGATTTCCGTATCACTCACTGGATAACTATCTTCCAAAATTAGTTCGCGCTGGCATGCGGGTTGCAATTTGTGATCAGCTGGAAGATCCTAAAATGACAAAGACAATTGTCAAACGTGGAGTTACTGAGTTAGTCACGCCGGGCGTTTCTTACAATGACAAAGTACTGGATGGCCGTGAAAATAATTTTTTAGCTGCAGTACATTTCGGAGATAAAAAAAACGGTGTTGCTTTTTTAGATGTTTCAACCGGTGAGTTTTTAGTTGCTGAAGGAAATGCTGAATATTTAGATAAACTCATTCAGGGATTTCAACCCAAAGAAATTCTCTTTCAAAAAGGTAAACAAAAATTATATGCTGATACTATTTCAGGAAATGCATACACTTTCAAATTGGAAGACTGGATTTTTTCAGACGACTTTGCGCTTGAAAATCTGCAGAAACATTTTGAAGTAAAATCACTGAAAGGTTTTGGAGTTGATTCCATGACTCAGGCCGTTGTGGCTGCAAGCGCAGTTTTGTATTATCTGAGTGATACACAACATGACAAACTGGGTCATATTAAAAATATCTCCAGAATTGAAGAAGATAACTACGTCTGGCTGGATCGGTTTACAGTTCGTAATCTGGAATTACTGCATTCACAAAATGAAAATGCTACCACGCTGATTCAGGTTTTGGATCAAACCATTACACCTCCCGGAAGCCGCATGATGCGTCGATGGATGGTGCTTCCACTGAAAGAAGTAACACCGATTAATGAGCGGCATGAAATTGTTTCGTTCTTTACTGAAAATGAAAACTTCAGAGAAATATTAAGCAGTCATCTGAAAGAAATCGGAGATCTGGAACGCATCATTTCAAAAGTAGCCACAGGCAGAATTAATCCAAAAGAAATTCTGCAGCTTTCCCGTGCTTTGCGGGCACTTGCTCCCATTAAAAAGGCTTGCGCTGAATCCGGTAACAGCCAACTGAAAAGTATTGCTGATCATTTGAATTTATGCGATGTGCTTCGTGGCAGAATTGAAAATGAAATTCACGAAGATGCAGCCATTTCTGTTGGAAAAGGCCAGGTAATTGCTGATCGTGTAAACGCTGAGCTGGATGAACTCAGAAGATTACAAACTTCAGGAAAAGAATATTTAGAAAATATCCGACAGCGTGAAATTGAAGCAACCGGAATTTCCAGTATTAAAATTTCATTCAATAATGTGTTTGGTTATTACCTTGAAGTAACCAATACGCATAAAGATAAAGTTCCTGCAACCTGGATCCGGAAACAAACACTGGTCAATGCTTAGGAGCTGAAGAAAAAATTCATGTGCTTGAAACTAAACTGTTGAATGATCTGATTTATGCTATGTCAGATTATATTCTTCCGGTTCAGCACAATGCTATTCAACTCGCAAAATTAGATTGTCTGCATGCATTTGCATCTGTTGCCATTGCAAATAATTATGTCAGACCTGAAGTCAATCAAAGTCTTGTTATTGATATCAAAGAAGGTCGTCACCCGGTTATTGAAAAACAATTGCCGGCAGGTGAAGTTTATATTTCAAATGACCTTTATCTCGATAATCATTCGCAGCAAGTGATGATGATTACCGGTCCAAACATGAGTGGTAAATCTGCTTTGCTGCGTCAAACTGCAATCATTTCCCTGATGGCTCAGATGGGATCCTTTGTTCCGGCCAAATCAGCAAAACTAGGAATCGTTGACAAAGTATTTACACGAGTAGGAGCGTCTGATAATATCTCATCCGGTGAATCAACCTTCATGGTTGAGATGAACGAAACAGCAAGTATTCTGAATAATCTTTCTGAAAGAAGTCTAATTATTCTGGATGAGATTGGAAGAGGTACAAGTACCTACGACGGAATTTCAATTGCCTGGGCAATTACAGAATACCTGCATCAAAATAAAATTGCGCGGCCAAAAACCATGTTTGCAACACATTATCATGAACTGAATGAAATGTGCACCAGCTTTGACCGCATTAAAAATTTCAATGTTGCCGTGAAAGAAATTGGGAACAAAGTGATTTTTATGCGTAAACTTATGCCGGGCGGAAGCAATCACAGTTTTGGTATTCACGTGGCGCGCATGGCCGGTATGCCAAAAGAAGTTATTTCCAAGAGCAGATCAGGTTTTATTACAGCTTGAAAAAAATCACGGAAGTGATCTGAAAAATGGCGCCAAAGAAATTGCTGCCGATGCAAAAATGCAATTGAGCTTTTTCCAGTTGGATGATCCGGTTCTTATGCAAATCAAAGAGCAAATTGAAAGCATTGATATAAATACACTCACTCCGGTTGAAGCATTGATGAAACTCAATGAAATTAAGAAGTATGTTGGGGTTAAGTAGGAGAATATCTTTTTTCGGGTTAAGGATTTTTTGAAGTCATGAAAATATCTCTAATTTTCTCTTTTTTCGTCATTGCATTTTTATTTTCCTGCGATAAAAAAAGTATCAATTGCGGAGTAGAATGTGATTCAGCAGAAGAATTACTTTTTCAAACAGGATTTAACGGAACAACTCTCACAAATGGTGAATACAAGAACGTTGAATTCTCAGGAATTGACACAGAGCTTGCAGACCACAATAACTGGACAGATTTTGTAAACAATCCGTCGGTTGGATATGTTGAAATAGGATATGAAGACGGTGACGACAATCAACGTATTGCTTCAATCAAAGATGACCCGGACTCTGCAGGAAATAAAGTACTGAGTTTTAAAATCAATGAACCGCATATTAAAGAAGGTTCACATCAAAAAGGCAGGGTGCAATTAAGTGTGAATGATAATCAATGCATCAAAGAAATTTATCAAACTGTTCGGTTGAAATTGCATCCGGATATGGCTTACCTGAAAGAATGGGACCAGCGCATGCCGTGGTTTACTTTATTTGAATTCTGGAACAACGCCACATGGTCAAATGAAAAGAAAACTTTCAGAGTAACTGTTAATTTATTTAAAGATTCAGAAGGTCCCGTAGATGAAATTCATTTTCATGCAAAATCGGATCATCAGAAATGTAACGTGTGTGAATGGAAACATGATTGGGAAGAAGAGGCGCAAAATTTTTCTGTTCCTTTTGGTGAGTGGATGGAACTTGAATTGTACCTGCTTGAGGGAGATGAAAATAATGGACGATTTTATATGTCAGTAACTCCTGAAGGTGGAACCAAAACAGTTTTGTTTGACATTGCCAACCGCACACATCATGAAAATGAAAAATGTCCGGATGGTTTCACCCATTTTCAACCGATGAAAATGTATACGTCTGATGAAGTGATCAACTACATGAAAGCGGGAAATAAAAATCTTGAAATTTTTTGGGACGACTGGAAGATTTACCGGAATAAAAAGTTCTGATTTTTTGTTACTCACTTCGGCTTCGCTCAGTGAGCTAAATGCCGGTTCGCTCAGTGAGCTAAATGTGGCTTCGCTCAGCAAGTGAAAAGAGTTTCACAAATCCGGTTATAAAAGATCTTCATGATACTTAACAAAAAAGGAACCCCGAAGAGTTCCTTTTTGTTTTTTATCGAATCTTTATAACTCGCTGATATGAGTTGTTTCAGCTCACTGAGCAAAGCCCCTGAAGGCTCACTGAGCGAAGCCGAAGTGAGCATTACACTGCTCCCTGATCAATCATTGAATCGGCAACTTTTACGAAACCTGCAATGTTAGCTCCTTTTACATAGTCAACATAGTTTCCGTCTTTTCCGTATTTCACACAAGCTGCGTGAATGTTGATCATGATGTTATGCAGACGCTCATCCACTTCTTTTGCTGTCCATGACAGACGTAAAGAGTTTTGTGACATTTCAAGTCCTGATGTTGCAACACCACCTGCATTTGATGCTTTACCCGGAGAGAAAAGAATTTTTGCTTTGTGGAATGCAGCAATTGCTTCAGGAGTTGAAGGCATGTTTGCTCCTTCAGCTACACATTTACAACCGTTTTTCAAAAGTAAAGCAGCTGCTTTTCCGTCAAGCTCATTTTGAGTTGCGCAAGGAAGAGCAATGTGACATTTTACTTCCCAAGGTTTTTTACCTTTTACGTATTTCGCTGTTTTGAATTTTTTTGCATACTCTTCAATACGTCCGCGTTTTACGTTTTTCAGTTCCATGATGAACTCTAATTTCTTAGCGTCAATTCCGGCTGAATCATAAATATATCCGTCAGAGTCAGATGCTGTAACAACTTTAGCACCGAATTCTGTTGCTTTTTGAATCGCATATTGAGCTACGTTTCCAGATCCTGAAACAACAACTGTTTTTCCTTTGAAAGAATCTTTTTTGGTAGCAAGCATTTCTTTAGCGAAGTATACAGTTCCATATCCTGTAGCTTCCGGACGGATCAATGATCCACCCCAGTTACGGCCTTTACCGGTTAATACTCCTGTAAATTCATTTGCTAATCTTTTATATTGACCAAACAAGAATCCAATCTCGCGTCCGCCAACTCCGATATCACCTGCAGGTACGTCTGTATCTGGTCCGATGTGACGGAAAAGTTCTGTCATAAATGACTGGCAGAAACGCATTACTTCGTTGTCTGATTTTCCTTTTGGATCAAAATCTGATCCTCCTTTACCACCGCCCATTGGCAAAGTAGTAAGTGAGTTTTTAAATGTTTGTTCGAAACCTAAAAATTTCAGAACTGAAAGGTTAACAGTCGGGTGGAATCTGAATCCGCCTTTGTATGGCCCGATTGCTGAGTTGTACTGAACTCTGAATCCTCTGTTAACCTGAATATTTCCTTTGTCATCAACCCATGACACACGGAACATAATTGTGCGCTCTGGTTCTACGATACGCTCCAGAATATTTGCCTTTGCATATTTTGGTTTATCTGCGATGTACGGAATTACAGCTTCTGCAACTTCGTGTACTGCTTGTAAAAACTCTGGTTCATGACCATTTTTAGCTTTTACTTTTTTCATAAACTCATCTATCTGAGCTTTGTATTTTGCTGACATAATTTTATCCTTTTTACGAATCAGGAGCAAATTTATTTAGTTTTTTGAATTAGCACCTAAAAGTTGGACGCGAAATACGATTTTAGGTTGGTTCTGAATTGGTGTCGGTGAAAATACTTATATTTCTTCAGTTGAAAATAATGCCCAATATGAAAAACATCACTAGTTCTATAATTATCGGTTTGTTTCTTGGTCTTTTTGCCGTTTCTGCTTATGGCCAAACCTTAAGTAATCCGGATGTATCGATAAGTTATACAAATCCTAATAATTTGAAGGCCTGTGGAAACAATGACACCTTAGTAATTTTAGTTACAAATATCACAGCATTGCCTTTTGACGCGGGAAGTGTTCTTGATGTACAGCTTCCAGTTGGGATTTCAGTTGTTTCTTTTAATTCTGCGGATTATACTTTCCTCACCTATAATTCCCTGACCAACACATATAGCTATTCCATGTCCTCGACACAAGCGGCAGGTTCTTTTTCTAAGATAAAATTGGAATTGAGTGCTACCTGTGATATTTTCGATTTGCTCGACAACACTTCTGGAAATACTTTAGATGTGGTTGCTGATTTGGATTTTAATTATTCCATTGGCGGTTCTCCTGGAATCTTAAGCGGATCAACTTTAAGTTTTAATATAGCACAGGCCAACATTAAAACTACCGTATCTGCTTTTAATTTGACGATTACTGTTCCTAATGACTATGACCCTTTTAGTCAAGAAGTTCGTTACGATGTTTCAGGAAACTCGGATTTGGATCAATTTTTTCTTTATTTTGAATTACCTGCTGGATTAACTTTCAATCAAATTGATTCGGTTATTGTAAACGGAGTTAATTTAAGTGGTTTTGTAAATCCCACTTTGATTTCCGGCTCAACTTATGGAACAGACTTAAATGCCAGCGCACTCGGATTAGCTGACTTTTCTTCTGGAGATGTAATATTTGTATATTATAATTTTTCTCCTGAATGTCTGACTTCTGTCCAGCTAAGTTACTATAGCGGCATTGATTGTTTTGGATTACCTTGTTATTTTGACAATGATTTGGGATATGTGAATTTACTTCAAGCACCTCCCGTAATTGATCTTGATGTTTTATTTACTTCAACCGGAGACTATTGCAATAACACGTCTGAAGTATCCTTAACATTGGTGAATGCTGACATTTCTGGTTATACCATGTATAATCCGTATTTGTATTTGATACTTAGTAATCTTAATAGTTATTCGAACTTTCAGGTGAACGGAGAATCTGTTATTTCTGGGTTACCAGGTGCATCGACTGGCACCTTATTGTTTATGCTCAATAATCTCAACACCTCATCAGGACACGTTTTGCAGGATTATAATGGAGATGGCGTTTTTGGTGAAATTGCTCCAGGTGATACAATTATTATAACATTTGATCTTTTATTAGATTCTTCTAAATTGGCTGATTGCCCTGGTAGCTTTTCGGGTAACCAGATTTTTGGCAATATCCGATATTATCAGACAAATTGTACAGCAGCGCCACTGATAACGACTCCGAGCTTTAGTAATTCATACAGCAACAATAACTTCGCCCCTCCTTCGATCAATGTTATAGGTACAATTGCGGACGGGACTTCTCAAACAATCGAATTTTGCATTGACCGGTTTATTTTTGAAAGCGGTACTCCTGGTATTGGTCAGATTGTCCTAGATGATGAGATTTTGGCGGGTGCTAATATATTACTCCCGTGTGGGATGGATTTAGTAAACCCAACAAGTGCAATTTGGGAATTTGCTTCGGGAGGTACGATTCCTGTTGTAATCGGAACCACCGCTTCAGGCGCAGGTACGCTGGTTAATTTTGAATCAGTCCCTGGACAAATTCCCATAACATCTAATCACATAAATGGTTGTTTAATTTTAGAGACCACTTATGCTTGTGACACGTGTTCGTCTCCTGCATCCATTTTCTATAACGCATACGGAACATTTGAAAACTGTTCTGCAATTCATAACTGGTCATGTGAGACAATAAGTTTCTGTACAGATTGTGAAGCAGTGGTTGATTGCTCCGCTTTAGGCAGAATCAATCACACGGGATTTGAAGTTAACCGCACCAGTTTTGGCTGGACAAGCTCTGCAATGACTACAAAATTAACGCAATCGAATGTTGATATAAATCCGGGTTTGTATAACACGGCTGGCGCATATGCTTGCGACACCATTCGCGTATTGCTCGAAGGAGTGGTTTGTGGGGGAGTAGATAGTTTTACCCCTTCCATTGCCTATGAAAAGCCTGCTGGAGTTACGGGTGCACTATTGGATTTAGCAAACGCTCAAATCAATATTAATGGTACAATAACCGGAACAACTGTTGTTTCATCTGTTGATATGGGAACGTTTTGGCTTATAGAATTTGAAACGGAAAGTGGGCCTTTTGTTGATGCCACGACGTTGGAGTTAGAAGCTTTTTTGTCGTTTCAAAACCCGTTATCTCTGGCACCCTTTCCCGTTTCATTTGATCTCAGAAATAACGGGTGCATTTTTTACTGATACTCCTTGGGTTGGTGGGGCTAGTCCTTCAGGGTCTAATGGAAGTTCGTTTGAAGAAGGGCTTAATGATCAGTGTTTATACCCAAGGTTAGATTTTAATTTTTATAAGGTATTACCATATATATTTGAACCTACCTTTTCACTAAACTGTGGAACCAATTCAGAGATACCAAAATTATATTTAGGCTATCAGGGAGGAACGAGCGGTGATGAGTTTCCAAATGAATTCAGACCATTCAGTATATTCCTTGACAGTTTGGTTTACGAGCTAACGAATCCTGCCAACATTGGAAATGTTTTGTTATTGGCGCATCAATTTCGTCTACACCATTGACCGTAAGTCAAACGGGTGCTTTTATTACCATAGAGCCAACAACTGGAACTTGGCCGGTGTATGATAAAAATTCATTTACGAATTATTATCAACTCGAAATGCTGATTGAGGTAAATTGTGAAAATGCTGGTCCTGTTACCTTATTTGACAATTATGTACACTATGATAAATTCATCTATTCTGATGGCGCTTGTAATGAAGAAGTTGCTTTGACAAGTTCAATTATCCATCCGTTTTCGTCGCCAAATTTGAATTTTTCTTTTCTGAATCCTGTTCAGGATGCCTTCAGTCCAACTACAGAGTTTGATTTTAACGTCGCCAATTTGTCATCATTTAGCGCAAACTATCCCTACATGCTGATTACATATGATCCCGCCGTCGTGTCAGTTACAGTGCCATCTTTTACATCGTATGCATGGTCTCCAGGTCAACTCTATGTTGAGATTACTGGAGTACCTGCTTTTACAACACTTACCGATTTTATTTCTGTTAGTCCTTTAAATTGCGATGTTGAACAGATTACGGAGGTCGTTGTTGAAAGTGGTTATCATTGTACAGGATACCCAACTTCACCTGGATCGTTTATTTCGGGAGATTATTGCCCTGATCAAACAGATACGCTCCAATTAACCATTTTACGTTCTAATCTGAACGTTGATTTGTTTACCTCATTTTCTCCATCAGAACCTGTTGATCATTGCGATGGTAAGTTTTCAGTAGTGTTGCAGATATATAACGATGAGAAGGCCAATATTACTGATCTCGAATTACAGCATCCTTCTACACCTGGTCTTACCTTGCTCTCTACCTCTTATCACTATCCAATTCAAACCGGAGAGTATTTTGACCCGGGCTTATTTGCTTGGAGCATGGTTGATCCGATGGACTATTTGTTGATACCAGGTGCAACTTCTTCGGCTATTAATTCAGGTTATGGATTCTACAACGACGGATTAGACGCTCAGGCAACATTGAATGGTTTTTTGTCTAATGATGGCATCAACCTCTATAATTTTTATCATGTAAAATTGGATTTTCAGGTCGATTGCGATTATGATATTTCGACACCGTTGCAATTTAAAGTATCTGGACTTACAAATTGCGGGGAACCTATTAGCATCGATCTCAGCACACTCATTGATTTTATCCCACCAATTGATAACCTCCAGATTTCTATGGAGATTTCGCCAACCGCCTGTGAGTCAATTGACAAAACACCAGATGTTTTCGTTGAAGTGTTGAATTCAGATACAGTAGCCTATGATAGTCTTTATGTCGAATTATTTTGTGACACGGATGATAATGGAATTTTTGATCCGTTTATTGATTTATTTTTAAGTTCTCAGCTGCTTTTGGTCAGTGGAAGTACCATTCTGAATCCTGGTGAAATTGCAATGGCTTCATTCCCAGCCTCCGTGTCATCTTCATGTCCAAACGGAGTATATATTGCAACTATAGCTAATCAGAATGGATGTTATTGTAATTATAATCACGTGATTGATACTGTGGACTGTTGTGAATGTGCAATCGTTCCTAGCGTCAGTTCAGTTACACATGTTGTCCGGGAAATTATTAATATGGGTGCCGCTGATCAGATTAGGTATGCGCTTATAGGTTATCCTTCTGCGATAAGCAATCTTACGGGGAATCCCTATGACCCAGCATTGTACGTCTATGATCTGTCAGTCGATGCGTGGATTTACCCGAATCAATTTAATCCACCGTGTCTCTTTTTTGCATTCGATATGTCTTGGGATTCAATTTTCTTTCAGTATAATACAGATGATGTACCTTTACCTCACCTGATTGAAACAAAGTTGGTTTACCCCGATGTAGATCAGCAAGGAGATACATGTGAAACGAATCTTCCTATTTGCACGGGACCACAACTTAAATTTGATTGTCCGACCTGTTATGTTGCCGATATTGATACAATATCCTGTGCTGACACCAGTTCATTTTTGGTTACTGAGGAATATTTGTCTTTTGAAAATAATAATGATGTTAAGTTGATTTCGGTTTATCCAAATCCGGTTTCCGAAAACCTCTATATAAAGTCTGACTCAAAAATTACTGCAGTACGATGCTACGACAGCAGGGGTAAACTGATTATAAATTTGGAATTGGTCGAATCGGATGAAATTATCCTCAATTTGAAAGGAATTGCTTGTGGGGTCTATTTTGTAAATATTGTATTTGATGATGGAGCTACCCTGAAAGAGAAAATAATTAAGCACTAAGAATAGAATCGCTGTTTTCTCTTGCTATCAACATTTGTTGAATTTATTCGTCTAGATTTTATAAATTGTTCACATTATGAAATTATTGAGGTTTTACACTGTGTTCATAGGTGTGGTTTTTCAGGGCTATGCTCAGAACACTGAACACCAATCTGGCTCATATAAATTCCTTGACAACAAAGGTCAATGGCCGCAAAATGTGAATTACCGAGGAGATGTTCAGGGTGGCCACATATGGCTTGAAAAACAAGGAATCTTATATCAGTTCAATAATTTTGGGGAATTCCACCACGCGGGTACTGAGCTTAAAGTTGGGGAGCAACCAAAGGTAGTCCAGGACTTTTTGTTCGCTCATTTTGTTGGTGCCAACGAGAGCTTTGTGACTGTCGAAAAAGACCAGACTTCTGAATATTACAACTTCTTTTTAGGTAATGACAAAAGTAAATGGGCGTCAGATGTGCATGGTTATAAAGAAATCACCTATCAAAACTTATATAACCAGATTGACCTCATGTTTTATGAACACAGTGATCAATTGAAGTATGAGTATGTCATTCATGAGGGAGGAAGGCCAGAGGATATTCAAATCAAATATTACGGAGAAGATAGAATTCGGATCGCGGCAAATGGTGAATTGATAATTGAAACTTCATTGGGTCAAATTATCGAGGAAAAACCATATGTCTATCAGATAAAAAATGGCAAAATCATCGACATTGAATGTGATTATCAACTCAACGGGGATGTTCTTTCATTCAACATTGAAAAATATGATAAAACGCTAGATCTGATAGTCGATCCGGTATTGATTTTTGCAACCTACAGTGGTTCACCAACTGACAATTTTGGTATGACAGGTACTTATGCCTATAACAGCGACGGGTACAGTGGGGGAACCATTTATGGAAATGCTTATCCGGTGCCTTTCGCCGGTGCCTATAATACTACTTCAAATTTTACCTGGGTTGAAAATCCAAATCCATTTCCTACGGCCTACGGAATCACGGATGTTTTCATCTCGAAATATTCTTCCGATGGGACGAGTATGATCTGGACCAACTTTTTAGGTGGTGGAGATGGGTTTAATGGTACAGAGACCGTACACAGCCTTATTTGTGATACATTAAATAATATTTATCTCTACGGCGCAACCTCAAGTCCGGATTTTCCAATGCAAAACCCTTTTCAAGGAACCCACGCAGGGGGTGCTCCCGGAGGAAATTTTTTACAGAACGGTGTGTACTATACGAATCAGGGAACAGATATTTATGTAGCGAAACTAAGTTCGGATGGTACGCAGTTACTGGCTTCCACATTTATTGGAGGCTCAGGTAATGACGGGGTGAATTACAATGTGACAGCCTACGCTAATAACTATGGAAGTGCTGGTTGGTACGATTCATTGACAACAAATTATGGTGATCAGTTCAGGGGAGAAATTATGCTTGATTCTGCGTTTAATGTAATGGTGGCGTCAAGTACTAGATCTACAGATTTTCCAGTCCTCAACAGCTTTCAGTCGACAAATGCAGGGCAACAAGATGGTGTTCTCTTTAAGTTATCTAACAATCTCTCGACGCTACTTTGGTCAACTTATTTCGGAGGATCCCAGAATGACGCAAGTTATTCGGTTAAAATTGATTCAAGCAACAATATTATTCTGGCGGGAGGGACAGCTTCCGTTAATCTCCCGAATACTACAGGAGCGCTATACCCCGCATATCAAGGAGGTAAAGCAGATGGCTATGTTGCTAAAATTACTCCGGACGGCAGTTCTGTGATCCGCACCACTTATTTCGGAACAAATTCCTATGACCAGACTTATTTTGTTGAAATAGATCGCTGGGATAATATTTATATCTACGGTCAAACAAATGGCAATATTCCGATCGTAAATGCAACATATTCCAACCCCAACAGCGGACAATTTATCACTAAGTTAAATCCGGATTTATCATCGATTATTTATTCCACCCGAATCGGTAATGGTGACGGAAACCCGGATATTTCACCATCCGCATTTCTGGTTGATGTTTGTAGTAACGTTTATATTTCCGGCTGGGGTGCAAACATTCTAATTACCGGAGCGCCTTTGAATGGTATGCCAACAACCCCCGATGCTTTGCAACCTACAAATGGTGACGGATATAATTTTTACCTGTTTGTTTTGGAAAGAGATGCAGAAAGCATGTTATACGGCAGTTATCTTGGCGGTGGCACTTCCCATGAACACGTTGATGGGGGGACATCAAGATTTGATAAATACGGCGTAATTTATCAATCGGTCTGCGGTGGTTGTTGGGGTAATAGTGATTTTCCAACTTCACCGGGCGCATGGTCTGCTTTAAATTTGGATAATAATGGGTGTAATAATTTATTATTCAAATTCGATTTCGAAATTGTTCCCATTGCAGATTTTCAAATCAGCCAATTGGTTGGATGTGCACCTTTGACACTTGATCTGGATAATGAAAGTAATGACACGGTTAACTCAGTATGGTCTTTTCCGCCGGAAGCAGTTGTTTTAAGCGGTGGAGCAAATCCAACAATTCTTTTCACAGATCCGGGCACGTATAATATTTATCTGTCTATTACGGATACCATTTGTAATCTTACTGATACTGCGGTAAAAGTTGTGACGGTTTATGAAGCACTTGTACTTGATATTCCAAATGATACCGTTTTATGTACCTCATCTACTTTTGATCTGATTGCAAATTCTTACGGAACGGCAACAGGTTTTATCTGGGATGATGATTCTGATTTCAGCAGTCCGCTTGCGAGCGGAATGGATTCAACAATTACTGTTTCTCCCGGCACACAAACTACGTATTATATTACTGCAACAAATGGCTGGCCGCTTTGTGATATAGTTGATTCAGTTCAGGTGTTTTTTGTAGATGGTGCCATTGATGTCATGGATGATACAACAGTTTGTATGAACAGTTTTGTTTTTTTACATGCTGAAAATCTGGTGCCTTCAGTAAACATGACTTTTGACTGGAGTCCAAACAGTCAGCTCGATTCTGAATCTGGTTCAACGGCAACTGCATCTCCATCTTCTTCCATGTATTTTTATGTAACCGCAACTACTGATCTTGGATGTTCATTTACTGATTCTGTTTTTGTGAATGTCATAAACCTGAATTCAGGAATGATTTCTGCAACTGCATCACCGGATACAATTCCTGAAGGAGGAACAAGTATACTCACTGCTTTTCCTGCAGGATTCAGTTATCTCTGGAGTCCGCCTGACGGATTAAGCAGTATCACCGGACAAAGTGTAACTGCTACAGTTGAAGAAACATCTACCTATGAAGTAACCATTTCACAAGGCGCTTGTTCAGCAAAAACTACGGTTACAGTTTACACCAAAGAATATGTGTGCGGCGATGTTTTCATTTTTGTACCAAATGCATTTTCACCAAACGGAGATAATGTGAATGAAGTGATGTATGTCCGGGGTGAAAATCTGGAAGAAATTGATTTTAAAATTTTTGACCGGTGGGGAGAATTGGTTTTCGCTACAACAGATCAGGCAGTTGGTTGGGACGGAACATATAAAGGTGAAAAAGTAGATCCGGATGTGTATGTTTATCATTTGCGTGTAATTTGTTTTGACGGACAGGAAAATCTGGTTAAAGGAAATATCACATTGATGCGATAATAAAATGCGAAGCCTTTATTCCATATTATTCCTTCTCTTATTCTTGCTGCAACCTCTTGCTTCAATTTCACAGGATATACATTTCTCACAGTTCCACATGAACTTGTTTACCTGAATCCTGCCTCACTGGAAATTATGAAGGAGAATGGCGTTTTACCGGTAATCAAAGAAGTCAGTGGAGATCTGTTTCACGTCCATACAACACCATTGCATTGTCTGCAGAAAATAATGAAGAGCGTCTTTTGCCGGGCATGTATCACGCGGTGAATTTATTTCATGATGTTGCAGGAGACGGAAATTACCGCACAACAGAATTTAATGTGTCAACTGCATATCGCATTTATCTTGACAATGATTCTTTGCATTCCATTACACCCGGATTGCAGCTAGGTGTAAATAACAGAACAACTGATTTCAGCAAACTGAATTTTGACAGTCAGTTTAACGGCAGTTATTATGATCCCACTTTACCAAACAATGAGGCGTTTGGTTCGGCAAGCCGCACCGGTTTGAATTTTAATATCGGCGTGATGTATGCCTGGCGCCCGGCATACAGGAAAGAAGTAGTTGCAGGACTTGCGATGTTCAATATCCCGCAGATGAAACAAAGTTTATACGGTAATGATTTAATCAAAAGAGATTTCCGCTATGTATTTCATGCAAACGGTGTCTATGAACTTAATTTTGAATGGGATCTTCAGCCCGGAATATTTTTACAATTTCAGGGAGATTACAAGGAAATTATTTTTGGATCAAACGCACGTTATATCATCAAGGATAAAAAGGGGAGTACATTGCACCGTACGGAGGTGTCTGGTTCAGAAACCGGGACGCTGCTTATCTGGTTGCAGGTATGTATTACAATGATTGGATTGCCGGAATAAGTTATGACTTTAATGTGTCTAAATTAGTGCCTGCAAGTAATGTAAGAGGAGGGCTGGAATTTTCAGTTCAATATGTTTTACACCTCTTCAAACCAAAAGAAATAATGCACAGAATTTGTCCTGATTATTTGTAATGAGCAGCTCACAGAATTTCATCTCATTTTTTGTAAAGCCTTTCAGATTTTCTGCTGTTGTATTTTTCTATTCGCTGCTGTTTTTATCTTTTAATGGTCATTCACAATCTTTCACACAGCTCATGGATTTTGCTGATCAGAAAGTAGCTGAAGGTGATTACTATTATGCCATTCAGTATTATGATCAGGCCATGAAAATTGATTCCAATTCGGTGGAAGTTTTATGGAAATATGCTGAGGCACTCAGAATGTATAAAGACTATCCGAAGGCAGAAAATTATTATCTGAAAGTTTACAAAAAAGAAGAAGCAAAAATTTACCCTATGAGTATTTTCTGGCTGGCTTCAATGGAGCATATTAACGGAAAATATCTGTTATCCATGGAACATTGGAAAGAAGCTAAAAAAGTGTATAAAAAAGACCGTGAAGGTTACCTCTATTTAAAATCACAGCAGGAAATTAAAAGTTGTCTCTGGGCTTCTAAAGCTGTGCGGGATACAACGGATTATTTACTGGATCATTTGCCTGAACCGGTCAATTCAAAAGATGCAGAATTTGCTCCTTTTTTTCATGATAATAAAATGTACTTTACTTCTCTGAAAGCAGATTCAATCAATTTTGCTGAAGAGATTTATTCAGATGAATACTCTTTGCAGATCTACAGTGTCGAACAACAGGACAGTATTTTTAATGACCTTACCAGAATTCGGGATGTGTATATTCAGGGATTACATTCAGCAAACGGATCATTTAGTCCGGATGGAAAAAGATTTTATTTTTCACGTTGTAATTCAGATTATGAATGCAAAATTTTTGTTGGCAAAGTAGAGGGTGATAAAATTACAGACATTGACAGTTTGGGAGACATTATCAATGAACCCGGATACATTTCAACCATGCCATTTTCTGCTATGGTTGATGGAAAAGAAATTTTATTTTTCTGCTCGACCATCAAACACAATTATGGCGGATTGGATATCTGGTACACGGTGGTAACTAATGGAAATAAGTATTCACTTCCAAAAAATTTAGGTCCCGGAATTAATACCATGGATGATGACATTTCTCCTTTTTATGATACAATATCGAACCGTCTTTATTTCAGTTCATCCTGGCATGAAGGGTATGGCGGGCAAGATGTTTTTTACACCGAAAATGTAAACCGTGATTTGAATTTTTCTGCTCCGGTAAACATGGGAATTCCTGTGAATTCTCCAAAGAATGATACGTATCTTGTTTTGAATTATAAAGATGATAATTTTTATTTTTCAAGCAACAGGGAAGGAGTGAATTATGCAAAAAACCCAACCTGCTGCAATGATATATTTGTTGCCGGTCTTCCAAAAATTATTCCGCCGCCAACCCGTTTTGAAACACTCGAAGATCTCAATAAAAAATTACCCGTTGTACTTTACTTCCACAATGATGAACCAAATCCGCGTAACTGGGACACCGTCACCAATCTCAATTACATGAGAACGTATAATGATTACGTGAAGCTCAAACCAACTTATCATAAAGAATATGCCTCTGGGTTAACCGGTGATGAAGCAGAAGAAGCAAAAGAAGATATTGATGATTTTTTTGTTCAGTATGTTGAACAGGGAGTGATTGATCTGCAGGAATTCACCCGGCTGTTAATTCTGGAACTGGATAAGGGATATGATATTGAAGTGACGATAAAAGGATTTGCAAGTCCGCTTGCAAAAACAGATTATAATGTGAATTTGACCAAAAGAAGAATTTCAAGTCTTGTCAATTATCTGCGTGAATATGGAACGGGTGAATTCAATAAATACCTTAACGGTACTGCTCCAAACGGAGGCAGTTTAACTTTTGTTCAGATACCTTTTGGAGAGTATACTGCAGACATTCTTATTTCAGATAACGTGAATGACACCAAGAATTCTTGTTTATAGCAGAAAAGCTGCAATTGGAGAGAAAAATTGAAATTCAAAGTGTCAGTCTGGTGAAAAAAGATTCCAGTTATGCTGAAATGAAATTTCAGAAAGAGATTCATGATTTTGGTGCATCTCAAAAAGGGAATTTACTAACGTATGAATTTACATTTACCAATACAGGTGATGAAGAATTGATTATCGAGAAAATCGAATCTGATTGCGGATGTTTTTCCTATGAAATCAGTGCGATGAATCTGAAACCGGGAGAAACCGCAACAATTAAAGTCATATTGGACACCGCCACACAATCTGGTTTAACAGTTAGAAAACTCATCATTTATTCCAATATTAAAAATAAAACCAAACAAATTTCTGTTACTACGGAGGTCAAATAGCAATCTTCAAAGGATTGGAAGAATTATATAACTTGCTGATTACTATCTGAATTGCATTTTTTTCTTTTTACTATCTTTACCAAATCAAATTAACTCAAGACTATGGATCGTCGTTCAATTCTGGTACCTCATGATTTTACCGCTGTCGGTGATAATGCATTGGCTTATGCAATTAATCTTGCTAAGACAATTAAAGCCAACGTGGACATTCTGCATGTGGTAAAAGATGAGAAGGAGCGGTCAAAGGCTACTGCGCAATGTGAAAAAATTATTTCAGGTTTGAAAGACAAACCGGCTGAGGTTGCGGTGAACTTCCATATTAAATCCGGTACAATTTTTACAGATATAGCATCGAAAGCAGCGGAACTTGGCTCATCACTTATAATAATGGGTACGCATGGAGCAGTAGGAATGCAAAAATTATTCGGGAGTTTTGCAATTAAAGTAATCACAAGCACATTTGTTCCATTTCTGGTTGTGCAGCAGAAACATACAGGCACTGACCTGAGTAAAATTGTTGTGCCAATTGATGAGTCACAAGAGAGCCTGCAGATAGAGCAGGTAACCAGTGGTCTTGCCGGTATGACAAAGTCTGAAATTCACATTCTGACGGAGAAAAAAATAGACAGCAATCTTAAACTGAAATGCGCAGTTCACAGCGGATTGATTTCAAAACAGTTCAAAGAAAAGGGAATAAAATATACACCTGTTGTTCTCACAAAGGTGAAAGGTTATTCTACTGATATCGTCAATTACGCAGTGAAAGAAAAAGCTAATCTTATTGCGTTTGCATATCACAGTGACAGTTTGCTTCCGCAGTTTGATACCTTTGCCCAAAGCCTCATCACCAATAAAGAAGGAGTGCCTGTAATGGTTTTGAACGCCAAAGAAGCCGGAAACTATTTCTTCTAAAAACGGCATCCCGTTTCAATCATCAGACAGGAGTTTTAACGAGTCCTGTTTGCATCCTTTTTACCCGTTGAAATTTTATAACTTTGTTATACCATTGTGTACACAGATATAGTTGAACAAAAACAGGTTCAGGTGTTTCTTGTATTAAGCGGCAAAAGTTAATTGTAACTATTCAATGAACACAGAAATTAAAAATTCAGGATCCGTTTCAAAAGCAGTAGGATACTGGCTGATCACCGGTGCAGTACTTGTAATTATTCTGTTGATTGTTGGTGGTTATACACGGCTATCACATTCGGGTTTGTACATGGTAACCTGGAAACCGGTTACCGGATGTATTCCGCCAATGAATGACGCTGAATGGGCTGTTGAATTTGAACAATATCAAACAAGTCCTGAATACAAATTGCGTAATTATCATTTTACGCTGGAAGAATTCAAAGAAATTTACTGGCCAGAATTTTATCACCGGGTTTTAGGAAGAGTTTTGGGTTTAGTGTTCATCATTCCGTTTGTTTATTTTCTGATTAGAAAAAAGATAACGGACAGAAAATTACGATTCAATCTCATCATCATTTTTTTATTAGGTGCGCTTCAGGGATTGGTAGGCTGGCTGATGGTTGCAAGCGGATTGGTTGACAGACCTTCAGTGAGTCATTACCGGCTTGCATTGCACTTGTGTACGGCATTGAGTTTATTCGTTTACATAATGATTGTTGCATTACCAATAGTTTCTCCGGATAAAATGAAATCTGTCACTGACGGAAAAAAACTAAAGTGGATTTTTTATTCGCTGACTGCTGTTGTCATTCTGCAAATTATTTATGGCGCATTTGTTGCAGGTTTAAAAGCGGGATTTTTTTATCCAACGTGGCCAAAAATGGGAACAGAATGGATTCCGGCAACAGTCACTGATTCTTTTTCTGACGGAGGAATTACCAACTCACCGTATGTGGTTCAGTTTATTCACCGCTGGCTGGCGGCTGTGGTTGTTATTTTTTCTGCGGTTTTATATTTCAAATCACGCAAACTCAATCTGGAAAAATTTCAGAAAAATTCGCTTATTCTTGTACCCGTTGTTGTGGTGATTCAGTTTGTTTTGGGAGTTGTAACACTGATGAATCTGGTACCTGTTTCTCTGGGTGTTATTCATCAGTTGGGTGCGTTGATACTTTTGTCAACGCTTATTTTTGTGCTGGTTCGGTTGAATTATTTCCGTGTCTGAATTTCTTCCCCGGGCCTCCTGGAAGTTTGATTGAATTGTAATAATCGGTTTGATCAAATAAAAATCTGAATAATTGAACCTTATTCTTTCATCAAAAAAAAAAGTCCGGTTGCCCGGACTCTTTTAAATTATTCAAATCATTTTTATTGAAGAACAACTCTTATGGTTTTTTCTTATTCATCATTTTTAAATTTCACCAGATAAATTCCGCGTTCAAAACCGCTCAGATCGATTTGTGAATTTTCATCGCTGATTGATTTTTTTGTCAGAACTAATTTTCCGTCTGCAGCATAAATAGTGATTATTCCATCACTTGTAATTCCGGTAATTGTAAAAATACCTGATGTTGGATTCGGATAAACTGCCAGATTCATTTTTTCATTTTCTTCAAATCCGATTCCTGATATGATGTAACAATCTGTTGTGTCAACACATCCACCTACAGTTATTTCACAGGCGTAATTTCCATCAGCAAGAAAATTGAAAGTCTGTGATGTTGCAAACGGAACCAGATTATAACTGTCATTGCAATCTAACCAAACATAACTGTCTGCGGTTTCATTTGCTGTCAGAGAAAACCCCGATTGATTAACCGTAATATCCAAAGGAATTGTATTTACAATAATGTCCTGATCTTGTGTGGAGATATTTCCAACACCGTCATCGTACGTCCAGGTTACTGTTGTTGTGCCAATAGTAGTAATCGGAAATGTGGTAGTTGTTGTTCCAACAATTGTTCCTGAGCAGGCATCGGTGGCAGTTGGTGCAGTTGGAGTTGCACTGCAGTCAAATGATGCATCAGATAATGAAGCAACATCCGGAACAGGCACACTAGCATCATCAATGAAGATATAAATGGTCATTAAACTGTCTGCACCGCAAACGGTTTGAATGGTATCGTGAGCAATTGTCAGTCCTTGTGCTGAATAAGTTTCATCTCCGCTTGGAACAGTATACGCTGAACATTCGATAACAAAATAAGATGATTCAATATCCGGGCAGGTATAAAATTCAGCAGCGCCTGCGTCGCGGATACCATCAGTGACAGGTCCGTTTTGTGCATCTGATAAATCTGCCGGATCACCTGCATCAACAGCAGGACTTGCAGCATCCGGCATCATGGTAAAAGTTTGCTCACCATTATCTCCAAGTGTTCCAAGATTTACTGAACCAGCTGAAACATTTAACTGATCTGTACCTGTGCTTCCGCTGTACGTTGCATCACCAATGATGTTATATCCGCCGGACATTAAAAGTGCGCCTGCTCCCCAGATATCGAGATTAGGTGAACCGGTATTTCCGGTAATGATTGAACCTGTAGTGGTGAATTCAATGCTTGAGCCCCAATGATCAATTCCGCCGGCTTGTGAAGCTGAATTTCCAACTACCGTACAGTTAACAAGATTGATGATTACAACTGATCCCCAGTCGTAAATTGCGCCACCTTCAGAAACGGCAGTGTTACCTGTAAATGTACAATTGTAAAAATCTACGTTTGCAACAAATCCATATAAGGCGCCTCCGCTGGTGCTTGTATAATTGTCATAGAATGTAGAATGCTGAATAACATTTCCAGAACCGGGAGGAAGATAAATTGCACCGCCGTAATCCAGCGCTTCATTATGAAAAAACTGACAATCATTGATCAGTAAATTTCCGCTGGATTTGTATAATGCACCACCATAACCTGAAGTGTAGTTATGCATAAAATTACAATCATTCATTTCAAGATTTGCTGATGAATAAATGGCGCCGCCGTTTACAGAATTTCCATAAATAAATGTCATCCGGTTTAATTCAACCGTGCCACCAGTGATATTAAATATGCGGCTTGTATTTTCACCGCTGATAAAAAGTGTATCATACGAGGTATGAAAACCATTTATCACGAGTGATTTATTAAATGAAATTTCTGAAGCAAGTTTCAGCGTATCATTTCCATTGCTGAATAACATAACATCAAAATCAATCGTGTCTCCTGAACTGGCATTAATGATTGCCTGTCTGAGAGATCCAAATCCAAAGTCATTGAGATTAGTTACGGTTAATGTGGTTGCCATTAATCCTAACGGCAGCATAAATAAAATTAGTAAAGCTTTTTTCATAGTTATTCTAAATTACAGATGAGTGAATTTAAGGCAAATGAGTCCACTATAACAACAAAATGAGTTTTATTTAACGGAGTTAGATAAGAGTGTGCAGGAATAATCCGTATCAAATTTATTCTGTACAATATAATTGCACACTAATCATTTATATTTGTTCCTATGATTAATGAAATACTTTCTCTTCAGCAAAAAAATGGCAATGATAAAATTGAAGGCATTCAACATATTCTGCAATATGAGGGGCATCGCGGACCTGCAGATGTGCAGTTCATTTTGAAATATGGTCAAATTCCTTCTCGTTATTCGGAATCAAATTTTGATCCGGATTTGATTCAAAAAAGTATTCAGAAAAGATTTTTGAATACATTAACAATGATCTATCTGTAAATTGTCAGCATAATGTGGACTATAGATTGAAACATTTCAGTTGGTATCCTCCTACACCTGCCGAAGAACTTTTTGCACGCTCAAATTTTTAGATCAAATGCCCGCCCAGGTGATCATGAAATTCAGCAGGCACAAAACTGAAAGAGCGTTCATGCGATACTTGAAAATTGATGCTGAAATGGCGGCTAGGCAGTATAAGCAGTTTTTTAAGTAAACGTTAAATTAATCCCCGCGAATACGGGCAATTTCTAATTTGTTATACAGTTGCATAACGATGGTTTTAGCGCCGTTCACAAGAATAAATTTCAATGTTGGTGGCTATATTTTAAAATAAATCGGGCTAATATAAATTATCAAAACTTGCAAAAATGGTAATTTGTGATAATTTATTCTCTATATTTGACTTATGTTAAAGTACACAAGTCGCAAGGAATACTTAGGCAAACTGCTCTCCTACAAGGATAAGGACCTAATTAAAGTTGTTAGTGGATTGAGGAGGGCAGGCAAAAGTACTTTGCTCGAACTTTACCGCAATGAACTCCAAAAACAAGGCATTGGAAAGAGACAAATCCAATCTTATAATTTTGAATTACCAGAAAATTACTTGAACAAAACCTGGAGTGATCTTTATTTTGAAATCAAGAAAAAATTGCTCGTTGATAAAGTCAACTACATTTTTTTGGACGAAGTACAAAATATACCTCAGTTTGAAAAATTGGTAGATGGACTATTTGCAACTGAAAACACGGATGTCTACATTACAGGTTCAAATGCCTTTTTACTCAGTAGTGAATTGGCCACTTTATTGAGTGGTCGATACATTGAGGTTTCTATTTTACCTTTTTCCTTTCATGAATACCTTTCTGCGCGTAAAATTGATACAAGTAATAAGTATCTCAATTATGAAGCATTGTTTTTTGATTATGTCAACGAAACCTCCCTGCCCAAAGGTGTTGAGCTGCGTGAAGACGGATTTGATATTATTTACGAATATCTGGAGGCAATTTACAAGACAATAATCGAGAAAGACATCACTCAACGGCACCAGATAAATGACAAACGCGCTTTTGCGAACATTGCCAAGTTCATTGCATCCAATATTGGAAGCGCACTTTCTCCAGGTAATATTTCTAAAATACTTAAGCAAGATGGGCAAAATATACATCACGCCACAGTAGAAAAGTACCTAGAATATTTGGTAGAAAGTTTTGTATTCTATAGAGTAAATCGCTTTGATCTGAAAGGCAAAAAGCAACTGGCCACTCAAGAAAAATATTATTTGGTAGATGTAGGTTTACTAAATATCATGGCTGGCAAAGAACGGATAACAGATAGAGGCCATATTCTTGAAAACATTGTCTATTTGGAGCTGCTGCGCAGAGGCAATAAAATTTGGACTGGCACCGCACGAAATAACGAAGTAGATTTTGTATGCAAAACCCCAACCGGTGATATTGAATACTATCAAGTAGCGTGGCAATTAGCAACAGAAAATACGATTGAAAGAGAATTTGGATCATTGGAAAAAATCAAAGATAACTACCCAAAATATTTGCTCACAACCGATTCGTTTACGCAAAACAGAAGCGGAATTAAACATCTGAATGTCTTCAATTGGTTGATAGAAATAAATGATTAGCATGATGCTATATATGTTTAATTGAATTTGCGTTTCGTGCTTTAGAGTACATTTCTGTTAGTATAATCGCACACCTGCAGAAGAACTTTTTGCACGTTCAATTATTTAGATCAAATGTCCGCCCAGGTGATCATGAAATTCAGCGGACACAAAACCGAAAGAGCGGTCATACGCTACTTGAAAATTGATGCTGAAATGGCGGCGAAGGAGTACTTCACCTATCACGTCGTTGGATCAATTTGTGTCCAGAGATTCTGATATTCAATCAAATAAATTCAAAAAGATGTTTTTTTGATTATATTTGAGAAGCTGTAAATTGGATATTTCACTCAACCTGACCCCACTTTTTCACTCTAAATTGACCCCTCATTTCTAAGTTGCTTTTTTGCGGTCATTTTTCTGTTTTAGTGGTTATCAAATTTAGTTAATTTACTTCTCGTTTACAAGATCTTCTTTTAGTTGTCTTTTCTTACGCATAGATTCTCCTTTTAGTTCCAGGCGATGCGCGTCGTGAACGATTCTGTCAAGAATCGCATCGGCAATAGTTTGTTCGCCGATTGCTTCGTGCCATTTGTTTACTGGTAATTGCGAGGTCAGTAGCGTGGAGGCCTTGGCGTGGCGGTCTTCGATAATTTCCATGAGAGATGCGCGGCTTTGTGCGTCGAGTGGCTGGATTCCAAAGTCATCAATAATGAGCAGATCTTGCTTTTCTATTTTAGCAAGTTCCTTTAAGTACGACCCGTCAGCTTTTGCCATTTTCAGTTTTGCAAAAAGTTTGGTGCTGTGCTGATACAAAACTTTATATCCTTGTGAACACGCTTCGTGACCGACTGCTGATGCAAGAAAACTTTTTCCGATTCCTGTACTGCCTGTAATAATCAGATTTTCTTTTTTCTTGATAAACTCGCAATTTGCAACGCGCATGACTTGATTTTTGTTGAACCGATTGTCTTCAAAAGTAAGTTGCTCAATGGATGCCTTGTAGCGGAACTTTGCGTTGGAGATTGTGCGGCTAAGCTTTCGGTTATAGCGTTCATCCCATTCTGAGTCTACTAAAAATGACACCAGCTCATCGGGTGTTAGCTTTTCATTTTTGTCTGTTTCAATATTTGTACGCAATGCTTTGAGCATCCCGTACAAATGCATTTGTCTTAATTTTTCTAATGATGATTCATTCATGATATTTGTTTTTAATTGTTACTACTGATAATAATCTTCTCCGCGGATATTCTCGTGCGAAGTGAACGGAAGTTCTTCTTGTGTATCATCTTCATCATACTGATCAAGACCGCGCTGAAGAATAGTTTCTATGATATTGTAATGGTAAAGACCATAACTATGTGCGCGGTTACAAGCGCGGATAAGCCTTTGTTTACCGACCCGTTTTGCATAGTTTAAAATTCCACGACAGGTTCGGTAAGCTTGTTCGGGATGAATTTTTTCAAGAGAACTTGTGCAATATAGAACTCAACATCTGGGGATATTTCACGCGCTTGTTTTAAAAAATAATCCGGTGACCAATCACTCACAAATTGATGTTGCGAGGCCATGTGGGCGGGATCTGTTGTGTAATTGTGCGGGGACTTTACGCGAGGATGAGAGGCAATGAGTTCATGACGGTGATAGATTTCTACAAAAGATTTTGAGAATAACAATCGCACCTTTTTACCAATGTAAGAATAAGGTACACTGTAATAATGTCTATCTGGTCCAAGGTGCACGTGACCGTTTTTCATCACGGTTAAATCCAATTGCTTGCGCATCTCAAAACGCTTTTCTGGTAGCGGCTCCAGTGCAGGCTTTTCCATTTCTTCGAACTGTTGCAAACGTGAGTATGCCCTGCCTTTAAATGAACGTGCGTTGTGATCATAGAGAAAAGGATAAATGGCTTTGTTGATCGATGAAACAGAGGTGTACTTGTCTTGACTGAGTCGTGTAAAAATTCGGGTGTAAACAATTTTCACTGCTCCTTCAACCAATGCTTTGTCCTTTGGTTTATATGCTCGTGCAGGAACAACAGCCATTGAATAATGATCTGCAAAACGTTCAAAGTTGGTATTGATTGTGGGTTCATACTTGCTACTTTTATCACTGCCGATTTGAGGTTGTCAGGAACAATTGCCCTGGGCGAACCACCGAAAAATGAAGCGCGTTTTCACAACAGCTTATAAAGTCTTCAACAGTTTGTGATTCTACTGCTTCAACATAAGTGTATTGACTTGCTCCAAGCACAGCTACAAAAACTTCAAGCATTATTATTTCAGCTGTTTGCGGATCTACGATGCTCAATTTCTCTCCAGTAAAATCAACATACATTTTATCTCCTGCTTTGTGATCCATGTGCATGGAAGGAGTAACTCGCCTTCGATAAGCTTTGAATAAATTATTAAAGTGTGTGGCTTTGTAACCATCAGGATTTTTATTAAAATATTCTTCCCACATCATGTGAATCGTAACACCGCGCTGCCGCAGCTTCTTTTCTGCGTATGGAAAAAACTCGTACAGTGTTTTTAGTTTCTCAGGTTGATCAACCGTTTTTTCAGGATGAAAAAGTCGGTCCACTTCATGGTCACTCATTTTTGATAACTCATCCCAAGTTATTTTTAGTGATCTGAAAATTTCAATGTATGCCTTGGCTGTATTCTTTGATATTCCAAGCGTTTCGCCTATTGTTCTTTTGCCAGTGCCCTGACAATGAAGCTTGATGATTTGTTTTAATTTGCTCATACTAATTGTTTTGTTTGCCATGTTTGAGTAGATTTAGCTCTGGATTTTTTTATCCAAAAACCTAAAGAAACATGGTTCTAAAACAGTATGACCAGCGACTTAATTTTGAGGGGTCAATTTACACTGAAAAAGTGGGGTCAGTTTCGAGTGAAAAAGTGGGGTCAGTTTCGAGTGAAAAAAGGGGGTCAGTTTCAGTGAAATTTCCAGCTATGGATCATTTTATTATTATAAAATAATTCA